>NZ_JARCJD010000009.1 GCF_028890115.1 Phaeobacter sp. QD34_24 | reverse complement strand
TAGATCAGACATGTTACCGCTCGATTTTCGAACCGTGAATCACGCCGCTGGACGGAAATCAATGGGTCCTGACCCTAGGCCGGAAAGGGCACAAGACGCTTTTGCTCTTCATCCCAGAGTTTCAGTGACAGGGCGCGCAAAGCTTCACCAAAGGAAATACGACGCGGAGCCACCTCGGGCGGCAGGTTGTAATGGCATTGGCGCAGGCGGTAGCTGGGAATGCGCGCGTTGAAGTGGTGAATGTCATGCAACGTGATATTGGCCACCGCGAAATCGAAGAACCAGCCGAAATCAAGACAGGAGGATCCCTGCAGCGCTGCCACCTGCGGATTGAGATCCGGGCGGCGGTCCCAATAGGTGTCTTCGAAATTATGCTGCAGGTAGACCAGGAAGACCCCCAGCATGCCGCCGAGGAAAGAGAAGGTGAACCAGACCAGCACACCGGTTGTTCCAGCCACGTAGTAAAGAAGCGAGATCAGGGCGATGATCACCAGGTTGTGCAGCATCACGCCCATGATACCGAACTGCGTCGTATTCTTGGGCCAGCGATAGCGGATGAAATAGGTAAAGGCCGATCCCACCGGCACCAGGATCAGCGGGTTGCGATAAAGACGATAGGTCAAACGCTCCCAAAAGCCCGCTTCCTGCCATTCACGCAGGGTCATGGTGTGGATCTCGCCGGTTTCGCGATGTTCCAGATTGCCGATATTGGCGTGATGCAGATTGTGGTTCTGCTTCATCACCTCGAAAGGCGCAAAGGTGAAGGGCGACAGAACATGACCGGCGATCTCGTTCTGACGGCGGGTTTCGAACAGGGAATGGTGGCCGGTGTCATGTTGCAGCACGTAAAGCCGCACCGCCGCAAAGGCAAAGACCATGCCCGCAGGCAGCAGCACATACCACTGCTCCACATAGGCGATGGCAAGGTATAGCGACAGGAAGTAGACTGCGAAGGTGCCAAAATAACTCAAGGACGCCAGGCGGTTGTCCTTCTTGGTATAATCACGCGTGTAAGCTCTCAGGTCCATGAGACCCCCTTAAATACGCTCTGTGACGCCCCTGTGAAATCGGTGAGGCGGATGCATTCAATAGGTTCAATAGCCACCGCACCCCATCAAAGGGGACGGCCGACCGCTATAAATTTAACGACTTGCTAACGAATTTCAACAACCGCACAGGCAGGGCGTGTAAAAACGCAGCACCCGCCCGCAAACCGGTAGGGGATGTGCCTGCAATACCGCCGGTCGTGCGCAGGGTCTAATCCCGGCGCCCTTGCAGATGTTTGCGCAGCTTGGACGGTGCCGCCTTTTTCTTGCCCTTGTAGGGGTTCTTGTCGCCCTGCCCGCGCATGGTTAGGCGGATCGGCGTGCCAGGCATGTCGAAATCCTCGCGCAGGCCGTTGACCAGGTAACGCGTGTAGCTGGCCGGGATCTTGTCCGGGTGCGAACACATCACGACGAACCCCGGCGGGCGGGTCTTGGCCTGGGTCATGTAGCGTAGCTTGATCCGCTTGCCCTGCGGTGCCGGGGGCGGATGCTGCTCCAGCATGCCCGTCAGCCAACGGTTCAGCGCCGCGGTCGGCACCCGGCGGTTCCACACCTGATAGGCGCGCAGGATGGCATCATGCAGCCGATCCAGCCCCTTGCCGGTCTTGGCGGAGACCGTCACCAAAGGAGCGCCGCGCAGCTGCGGCAGCAGGCGGGCAAAGGCCTCTTTCAAGGCTTTCAGCTTTTCCTGCTTGTTGTCCTCGACATCCCATTTGTTGACGGCAACGACCACCGCGCGCCCCTCGCGCTCGGCCAGGTCGGCGATGCGCAGGTCCTGCTGCTCAAAGGGGATCTCTGCATCCAGCAGCACGACCACGACCTCGGCGAACTTCACCGCGCGAAGGCCATCCGAGACGGAAAGCTTTTCCAGCTTTTCCTGCACCTTGGCCTTTTTGCGCATTCCAGCAGTGTCAAAGATCCGCATCAGCGTGCCGGACCAATCGATCTGCAAGGAGATCGCATCACGGGTAATCCCGGCTTCGGGGCCCGTCAGCAGGCGGTCTTCACCGAGGATCTTGTTGATCAGGGTGGATTTGCCCGCATTGGGACGGCCCACCACGGCCACCTGCAAGGGTTTGTCCACGGTCGGAACCGGGGCGGCCTCTTCGGCCTCTTCCTCGGTCAGGTCTTCGTCCACGGAGACATCGGTGCTGGGCGCATGATCCTCGGCGGTCTTTTCGAACTTCTCCGCAATCGGCAACAGCTCGGAATAGAGATCGTTCATCCCCTCGCCATGTTCACCGGACATGCGGATCGGCTCACCCAGGCCCAGACCATAGGCCTCCAGCACGCCTGCATCGGCGGCGGCCCCTTCGGACTTGTTCGCGGCCAGGATCACATGGGCGGATTTCTTGCGCAGGATCTCGGCGAACATCTCGTCCACCGGGGTAACGCCGGTGCGCGCATCGATCATGAACAGGCAGATGTCGGCCATATCCACTGCACGCTCGGTCAGGCGGCGCATGCGTCCTTCCAGCGAATTGTCGGTGGCATCCTCAAGGCCGGCGGTGTCGATCACCGTGAACCGCAGGTCGCCAAGACGCGCCTCGCCCTCGCGCAGGTCACGCGTCACGCCCGGCTGGTCATCGACCAGGGCCAGCTTCTTGCCCACGAGGCGGTTGAACAGGGTGGACTTGCCCACGTTCGGGCGGCCCACGATAGCGAGGGTAAAGGACATCGGACCAACTTTTTGCGATTCAGACGCGCCCCATAGCGCATCTGGTGCCTTTGGGAAAGGGCTGATCGGTTCTTTAGCGGAAGGCGAGCAGATCGCCCTTGGTCGAAACCACATAAAGCGTGCTGCCCGCAACCACCGGCGCCGTGGTGGCGCCACCGGGGGCTACGACACTGCGCGCGAGGCTCCCATCACGGGGATCGAACAGCCGGATGACCCCATCATTGGAGGCAACCACGACCTGCCCACCGGCAACAACGGGGCCATAATGAGCCACCACAGCGCCTCGTTTACCCGGCTTATCCTTCAGGAATCCCGGCAGATCGACCGCCCAGATCACGTCGCCACTGGCCGCATCCAGACGCAGCAGCTGGTTGCGGTCGCTCAGCTGGAACAGGCTGCCGCCCACCGGCCAGACCGGGCCAATGGCGCCTTCCTGGGTGGTCCAGATCCGTTCGCCCGTGTCGGTATCGATGGCAACGGTGCGGCCCGAATGGTTGCCCACGAAGGCACGCTTTCCGACCACGACCGGGGCACCGGTCACATCACTGATCCGCGCCAGCGTGGAGCCAACCCGCTGCCCCGCGACCGAGGCATTCCAGCGCCGCACGCCGCCGCGCTTGAAACTGGCGACCAGATCGCCTGACCCGAAGGCAAAGATTGCATAGGCCCCGGCAACCACCGGCGCAGGCGCGCCCAGGACGTTCGAGGGGCTGGCGACGCCTTCCACCTGCCAGGCGATGCGACCATCCGAGGCGTTGACCGCCCAGCCGGTATCATCCCCGGCGACCAGATAGACCAGACCATCCTGGATGATGGGTTCGCCGGATCCGGTGGCCTCCAGTTCCTGGCGCCAGATCTGCTTGCCACTGGAGGCCTCCAACGCGGTCAGAACCCCGTAGCCGGAGGAAATATAGAGCACGCCCTTATCGTAGGCGAGGCCGCCACCGGTCGCCTGCCCGCCACCTTCACGCGAGGGGATCAGGTCGGTCTGCCACAGGAGCTGCCCACCCGGGGACACCGCAGACACCTGCGCTGCGCTGTCCAGAGTGTAGATCCGGCCATCCGCCACAACGGGGCGGGCGGTGATCCGCTGACGGCGACCGTCGCCTTCACCGATCGATACCGACCACGCCAGTTGAGGGGCCGCGCCAAGCGCCGGATGCGCAACCCTGTGCGCCTGCAGCCCATGGGTCTGTGCCCAGGCCGCATTGACTGTCTGTTTCGGCAGCGAGATCGGTCTCGATTGGTTGACAACCTTCGTCGGCGCATCCGCACGGATGTTTTCGCGTTTTCCTTGCAGGACAACTTCCGGTTCGGAACACGCGGACAAGAGCGTGATCACCGCAGTGCTGCACACAAGCGCCTTCACCAGCGCCCCCGCGCTAGAAATGGAAATAGCTGACGTCATTACCCTGCCCCGCACCCTGCCCTGCAAGTCACAATCCTGAACCGCGCCACTTCTGCGCGACCCGTCTAAACCTTCCGGTCTCAACCTTCGGAGGCGACCTCTGCCTCTTCCGGGTTTCCACCAAGAGCCACAATCACTTGAGTTGCCCGTTCTTTCAAGTCCTGGCGCACCGTTGCATCCGCAATGATGGCCCGCAGACGTGTGATCGCGGCTGCACTGTCGCCCGCTTCGATATCCAGCAGGGCCAGTTGTTCAGCGGCCAGCAGCGACAGGGGCGCGCCTGGCTGCGCCAGCGCCTCATAGCGCAGGCGACGCTCGTCCACGCTCAGGACATCCGCCTGCAGCCCCAACGATTTGAAGGTGGCGGTATGCCGGTAGATCAGCGGCAGGTCGCCATCCGCGGCGATCTGATCGAGAACGGCAACCGCCGCCTCGGCCTGATCGGCCTCGGCCAGTGCACCGGCCTGCATCATCTTGGCCAGGGCCGCCCCCGCACCGCTGCCCGCGGCCACCGAGGCCAGGGCCGAAGCCCGTTCGGCCGCTGCATCGGGTTCCAGAGCCGCCAGCATGGCATCACCCAAGGCCTGCGCCGCCGCCTGCTCCTGCGCCTTGCTATACTCGCGCCAGGCTGCACCGCCGACGATCAGCACCACGGCAAGACCACCGATCCAACCATACCGTTTGAGCATAAGGAACAGCCGGTCCCGGCGGACCTCTTCTGTCACCTCATCGATAAAGCTGTCGGTATCGCTCATGAAAATACCCCTGATCTGCCCGGCTCTGCCGCGACGTTGTGGCCTTTTGATGCCTCTCTTAACCCGCCGGCAAAGCCAAGCCAAGTGCCACAATTGCGATCATCGACGCAGCAAGTCGGGGAAAAACCGAAAAAATATGAACTGAACTGCTTTGTTTAGTGTGGACAATGCCTACATGAATACTATGACTTCCCACGGGTGTCTGGCGGAACCCTCTTGAAAAGCCCGGCTTTGGCCGGAGATTGATCGTTGCTTTGAGAAAGGCCCGAAATGCGTTTGATACCCCTCCTGACAGCCGTTGCGGTAAGTGTTGGGCTTTATTTCCTTGTATTCCAAAGGGAAGATCTGTTTGCCTTCGCCCGAGGCGAGGCCCAGGCCGAGACCATTTCCACAGGTGATGCCGACAAAAAGGCCGAAACGCCCGCGGCTGATCCGTCTTCGCCCGAGGCTGCCGCCGAGACACAGGACAACCGCATCGGCGTCGTCGTCCTGCGCAGCCAGGCGCGCCCGCTTGACAGTGCTGTGATCCTGCGCGGGCAGACCAGAGCCGCCCGTCAGGTCGAGGTACGCGCCGAGACCTCTTCGACCATCATTTCCGAACCGCTGCGCAAAGGTCATCACGTGAAGACTGGCGACCTGTTGTGCGAATTGGACGCTGGCACGCGCCATGCCGCCCACCAGGAAGCCCAGGCGCGGCTGATCGAGGCGCGCGCCCAGGCGCCGGAAGCCGCAGCCCGGCTGGAAGAGGCCAAGGCGCGGCTGCGCGAAGCCCAGATCAACCTGACCGCCGCCGAGAAGCTCTCGGTCGATGGCTATGCCTCCGAAACCCGCCTGGCCGCTGCGCGGGCCGCCGAACGCTCTGCCGTGGCAGGCATTGCCACCGCAGAGGGCGGGCTGGAAACCTCCCGTGCGGGCATTGAATCGGCCGCGGCCGCCGTCGCCTCCACCGAAAAGGAAATCCAGCGCCTGCGGATCACCGCTCCCTTTGACGGGCTGCTGGAAAGCGACACCGCCGAGATCGGCAGCCTGATGCAGCCCGGCAGCCTCTGTGCGACGGTGATCCAGCTGGATACGATCAAAGTGGTGGGCTACGTGCCGGAAACCGAGGTCAACCGGATCGAGGTCGGCGCACTGGCCGGAGCGGAACTGGCCAACGGCATGCGCGTTCAAGGGACTGTAACCTTCGTCAGCCGCTCTGCCGACCCCAACACCCGCACCTTTGAGGTCGAAATCGCCGTCGACAACACCGATCTGCGCATCCGCGACGGCCAGACCGCCGATATCGCCATCGCTGCCGAAGGCCGCAAGGCACACAAGCTGCCGCAATCGGCGCTGACGTTGGACAATGAGGGCCGTCTGGGCGTGCGCCTTGTGCGCGCCGACCACTCTGCCGGTTTCGAACGTGTCGATGTCCTGCGGGACACCTCTGACGGGATCTGGGTTGGTGGCCTGCCGGATGAGGCCGATGTGATCGTTGTCGGTCAGGACTTCGTCACAGATGGTGTGCCGGTACGGCCCACCTACCGGGAGGCCAGCCAATGATCGGCGTCGTCTCCTGGGCGGCTGACCGCGCCCGCATGATTCTCGCCTTCATCGTGATCTCGCTCCTTGTGGGCGGGTTCGCCTATGTGAGCCTGCCGAAAGAGGGCGAGCCGGATATCGACATCCCGATGCTGCATGTCTCCGTGCAGTTTCCCGGCATTTCCGCCGAAGACAGCGAAAGCCTGCTGATCAAACCGATGGAATCCGAGCTGGTCGATCTCGACGGGCTGAAGGAGATGAGCTCCACCGCGGCGGAGAACTATGCCGGGGTGCTGCTGGAATTCGATTTTGGCTGGAACAAGAGCGCCACCATCGCCGATGTGCGCGATGCGATGAACACGGCCCAGGCGGATTTTCCCGATGGCGCCGAACAATATGTGATCAACGAGATCAACTTTTCCGAATTCCCCATCGTCATCGTGAATCTCACCGGCGATGTGCCGGAACGCACCATGGCCCGTATCGCCAAGCGGCTGCAGGACGATATCGAGGCGCTGGATTCGGTGCTTGAGGCGCCCATCGCGGGCAACCGGGACGAGATGGTCGAGGTGGTGATCGATCCCCTGCGGCTGGAATCCTACAACGTCACCGCGATCGAGCTGATCAACGTGGTGCAGAATAACAACCAGCTGATCGCCGCCGGTGAGGTGGAGACCGAACAGGGCACCTTCTCGATCAAGATCCCGTCCTCCTTTGACGATGTGCGCGATATCTACGCCCTGCCGATCAAGACCAACGGCGACCGGGTGGTTAAGCTCGGCGAGCTGGCCGAGATCAACTACACCTTCGAGGATCGCGAAGGCACCGCGCGCTTTGATGGCGAGGATACCGTCGCCCTGCAGGTGGTGAAACGCAAAGGGTACAACCTGATCGACACCGTCGACGAGGTGAAGGCGACCCTGGCGCAGGCCCAGGCGAAATGGCCGCCGGAACTGCGCGCGGCGATCTCGCTTGGCACCTCCAACGACCAGAGCCGCGTGGTGGGATCCATGGTGAGCCAGCTGGAAGGTTCCGTGCTGACCGCGATTGCGCTGGTGATGATCGTGGTGCTGTCCTCGCTTGGCAGCCGCGCCGCCTTGCTGGTGGGCTTTGCCATCCCGACATCCTTCCTGCTCTGCTTTGCGCTTCTGGCTCTGATGGGGATTTCCGTCTCCAACATCGTCATGTTCGGTTTGATCCTGGCCGTGGGCATGCTGGTGGATGGCGCCATCGTGGTGGTGGAATATGCCGACAAGCGGATCAGTGAAGGCTCCGGCCCGATGCACGCCTATGTCGAAGCCGCGCAGCGGATGTTCTGGCCGGTGGTGTCATCGACCGCGACCACACTCTGCGCCTTCCTGCCGATGCTGTTCTGGCCGGGTGTCCCGGGTGAATTCATGGGCATGCTGCCGGTGACGCTGATCTTCGTCTTGTCCGCATCATTGGTGGTGGCGCTGGTCTACCTGCCGGTGATGGGCGGCGTTTCGGGGCGTATCAGCCGCGTGTTTGACGGCACCTCCAAAGGTCTGCGTGCGGTGCTGCCCTGGTGGCTGCGTGCCCTTCTGGTGCCGCCCGCGATCTGGGGCATGTTCGCCGGTCTGATGCAGATGCTGAACCCGGCCTACCTGTTGCCGGAGGCTGCCGCCGACACCATGCCGGGCGCGTTGACAGCCACCTTTGGCGCGCTGGTTTTTGTGCTGTCGGCCTTTGCCGCCTCGATCACGCTGGGAGCCACCAGCATCCAGCGCAAGCCGAAATCGGTCTCCGCAGGCTACCGCCACACGCCCTTTGGCTATTTCATCAAGTTCATCGCGGGCAATCCGATCATGCCGCTGGTAACCGTGGTGGCGGTCGCCTTTTGCATCGCGACGGTGTTCAAGACCTTTGGCGAAAACAACCTCGGCGTTGAATTCTTCGTGGCCTCCGAACCCGAGCAGGCCACGGCCTATGTGCGGGCGCGGGGCAATATCTCGCTGCATGAGAAGGACGAGATGGTGCGCCAGGCCGAAGAGGTCATCAAGGCGCATCCGGCGGTAGTCAATGTCTTCTCCTTCGCCGGTGAAGGCGGATTGGACACCGGCGGCCCCGGCGGCGGGCAGAAGCCGCAGGACACCGTCGGCCAGGTCCAGTTCGAGATCATCCCCTGGGAAGACCGCCCCAAGCAGACCGAGACTTGGTTCTTCGGCCTCTTGACGCGTGAGGTCACCGCCACCGCCTTTGACGGCAACACGGTGCTGGATGAACTCAGCGCCGAATTGGACAAGCTTCCCGGCTTCATCACCGAATTGAGCGCGCTGGAGCAGGGTCCCGGATCGGGCAAACCCATCCACCTGCGCATCAAGGGCGACGGCTGGGAGGATCTGACAGCCGCCACCGAAACCGCGCGGGCGCATTTTAATGCCATGCCCGGCCTCACGCTGGTGGAAGACACCCTGCCCCTGCCCGGCATCGACTGGCAGATCGATGTGGATGTGGAAAAGGCCGGCCGCTACGGCGCCGATGTGGCCACCGTGGGCGCCATGGTGCAGCTGGTGACGCGCGGCATCCTTCTGGACACCATGCGGGTCGATAGTTCCGACGAGGAGATCGAGATCCGCGTGCGCCTGCCCGACGAGGACCGCGTCCTGTCAACGCTGGACACGCTCAAGGTGCGCACCGCAGATGGCCTGGTGCCGCTCAGCAATTTCATCACCCGCAAGCCGGTGCCCAAACTCGCCCAGATCACCCGCGTGCAACAGCAGCGCTATTACGATGTGAAGGCGGATGTGGAGCCGGGCCTCAACAAGGTGGTGATTGCCGATCCCGAAACGGGTAAAGACAAAACCCTGGCACATATCAAATCCGTGCCGGAAGGTGCCACGGGTGAGAGTACCGCCCCGAATGGCAAGCAGTTCACCCTCTTTGCCGTTGACGAGGCCGTGACTGTGGAGGCAGTGCAGGCCGCACTGGACGACGGAGGTCGGATCGTACCGATCAATGCCAACGAGCGTATTGCGGTACTGACCACCTGGCTGGAAAACGAGAGCCCCTTCCCCGGCACCATCACCTGGGAATGGACCGGTGACCAGGAGGAACAAGAGGAAAGCGGTGCTTTCCTGTCCAAGGCATTCGCCGGGGCCCTGGGGCTGATGTTCGTGATCCTGCTGGCTCAGTTCAATTCCTTCTACAACTCGGTGCTGGTGCTTTTGGCGGTGGTTCTCTCCACCACGGGCGTGCTGATCGGCATGCTGGTGATGCAGCAGCCGTTTTCGATCATCATGACCGGCACCGGCATCGTGGCCTTGGCGGGGATCGTGGTGAACAACAATATCGTGCTGATCGACACCTATCAGGAGTTCAGCCAGCACATGCCCCGGATCGAGGCGATCATCCGCACCGCCGAGGCGCGCATCCGCCCGGTGCTCTTGACCACGGTCACCACCATGGCAGGCCTGGCGCCGATGATGTTCGGCATCAGCCTCGATTTCATCAACGGCGGCTATTCCATCGACAGCCCCACCGCCCTGTGGTGGAAGCAGCTTGCCACCGCCGTGGTCTTTGGCCTTGGCATTGCAACCGTGCTGACCCTTGTGGTGACACCCTCGCTCTTGTCGATCCGAGTGTGGCTTTCGACCTATATGTCCTGGATGGGCCGCCTGCTGGCGCGTCTCACGGGGGGTCGCTCCAGCCGGATCGCGAAAGACATGCGTCTGGCCAGAAAGGCCCGCAAGCTGCCAACCACCGAACTGTTGTGGGACAGCGTGCCGCCTCTGGAGCCGAGACAGAGCCTTCCCGGCACGGATCAGACCGCCCCCTTGCGGGCCGCTGAATAGATCCGCGTCCATATCCTCAACAAGGCCCCGCCACGGTGGGGCCTTTTCTTTACAGGGGTGTTGGTCCGGCCCCCACCTGCGCGATCTTTTCCTCGGCGCGCTCGGCCTCCTGGGGGCTGGCTTCGGGTTCCGGCTGCAACGCGCGGGCGCCCGGGGTGTGCTGCAACACCACCTGGAGCGGGAAATGATCCGAACCGATGTGCGCCAACCGCGCGATCCGCACCAGCGTGAAGTCTCCCGAACAAAAGACGTGATCCAGAGGCCAGCGCAACAGCGGATAGCCCGCGTGAAAGGTGCTGAACAGACCCCGCCCGATGCGCGGATCCAAAAGGCCGCTCACCTTCTGAAACAACCGGGTTGAGGGGGACCAGGCCACATCGTTGAGATCGCCCATGACCACCACCGGCCCGGCACCCGGATCCACATCCCGCGCCACGCGCAGCAGCTCCCCGTCGCGCTCGGCGGAGGTTGCGTTTTCCGTCGGGCTGGGCGGCGCCGGGTGCAGGCAATGCAGGCGCACGCGCGCACCGGAGCGCAGGATGACATCGGCATGGATCGACGGCACGCCCTCTTCCACCAGATAGGCGATATCCGCCCCGGCCAGTTCCAGCCGGGAATAAAGATGCATGCCGTAAAGATTGTCCAAGGGGCATTTCACGACGAACGGATAGCTCTCCTCGATCCCCGCAAGCTGCTGCTGCCACCAGTCGTCCGTCTCCAGCGTCAACAGCAGATCCGGCGCCTGTCTTTCGACAAGGTCCAGCAAAGGCCGCGCATCGCGATTGGTCATCAGAACATTGGCCACAAGGAGGTTCAGCTGATCCTTGGGCCGGGATTGCCGCGCCGTCTGGATCTGGTGCGGAAACAGCATGGAATAGGGCAGAACGCGCCTCATCTGGATGGCGAGGCTGACCGCCAGAGCCAGGATCACCGCCCTGTCCCAACCTGTCTGCCAGCCAATGCCCCAAATGAACAGCAGCAGCACGACAAAGGTGAGACTTGCGATCTGCACAGCGGGAAACTCAAATCCTCGCACCCACCAGGCCTCGTGCCGCAAGAGCGGCGGCACGGTCAATAGCGGCACCAAACAGGCCAGCAGGTAGAGCGCCGCATTCAGATCCATGTCGCTGCCTCCCCTGGGCTATCCCGGCCTCCGCGCCCTAGGCCAGGTTCTGTTCCGCCTGCTGCCCCTGCCACAGGTGGGCATACCGGCCCTGGTTGCGCAACAGCTCCTCATGAGTGCCCGCTTCGCAGATTTCGCCCTGTTCCAGGACCACGATCTGATCGGCTTCGGCCACGGTGGACAGGCGATGCGCGATGGTGATCACGGTGCGCCCCTGCCCGGCCCGCGCCAGGGCCTCCTTGATCTCGCGTTCGGTATCGGTATCCAGCGCCGAGGTGGCCTCGTCCAGCAAGAGGATCGGAGGGTCCTTCAACAGGGTGCGGGCGATGCCGACCCGCTGCTTTTCACCGCCCGAGAGTTTCAGCCCCCGCTCTCCCACCTGGGTGTCATAGCCCTCGGGAAGGCTGAGGATGAAATCATGGATCTGCGCGGCGCGCGCGGCCTCCTCGACCTCTTCCTGGGTTGCCGCGTCGCGCCCGTAGGCAATGTTGTAGCGGATGGTGTCGTTGAACAGCACCGTATCCTGCGGCACCACGCCGATCGCCGCATGCAGGCTGGCCTGGGTCACATCCCGCACGTCCTGCCCGTCGATCATCAGCGCGCCGCTGGTGACGTCATAGAAGCGGAACAACAACCGCCCGATGGTGGATTTCCCCGACCCGGTAGAGCCGACAATGGCAACGGTCTGCCCGGGCTGTGCATCCAGGGTGATCCCCTTCAGGATTTCCCGCGCCGGATCATAGCCAAAGCGCAGATCTTTGAGCTGGATATGCCCTGCGCTGACCTTCAGATCCTGCGCGCCTGGGCGGTCGGTCACGTCGGCGGGCTGCTCCAGCAGATCGAACATCTCTCCCATGTCCACCAGGCTCTGGCGGATTTCACGGTAGACCGACCCAAGGAAGTTCAAGGGCACGGTAATCTGGATCATATAGGCGTTGACCATGACAAAATCGCCAACGCTGAGGCTGCCGTCCTGCACGCCAATGGCGGCCATGACCATGACTGCGACCAGACCGGCGGTGATGATCAGGCTCTGGCCAAAGTTCAGGAAGGCCAGCGAATAGGCCGTCTTCAGCGCGGCTTGGGCATAGGCACGCATGGCAACATCGTAACGCGCGGCCTCGCGCTCTTCGGCACCGAAGTATTTCACGGTTTCAAAGTTCAGCAGGCTGTCGATCGCCTTTTGATTGGCGTCGGTATCCTGGGTGTTCATCTCGCGCCGCAGCTTCACCCGCCATTCGGTCACCGCGAGGGTGAACCAGACATAAAGCCCGATGGTCACCCCCACCGCCAGCAGATAGCGCGCATCAAAGAGAACCGTCAGGATGACGGCCACCAGCGCCAGTTCCAGCACCAATGGCCCGATCGAGAACAGCAAGAAGCGCAGGAGGAACTCGACCCCCTTGACGCCCCGCTCGATGATCCGCGACAGGCCGCCGGTCTTGCGGGTGATGTGATAGCGCATCGACAGGTGATGGATATGACGGAAGGTCTCCAGCGCAAGGGAGCGCAAGGCCCCTTGTGCCACCGGAGCAAAGACCGCATCGCGCAGCTGTTGAAAGCCGATGGTCAGAACCCGCGCCACGCCATAGGCCACGGTCAGCCCCACCGCCCCCAAGGCCAGCGGCGACACACCGTCACCCGCCAGCGCATCCACTGCCCCCTTGTAAAGGACAGGGGTGTAGACCGCGACCAGTTTGGCCAGCACCAGCACCGCAAGCGCCACCACGACGCGGGTTTTCACGCCCGTCTTGCCGCTGGGCCATAGGTAGGGGGTGACCTTGCGCAGGGTGCGCAGGCTGGAACGCCGCTCTTCGGCGGAGATGCTGCCGATGGTGGTGGGATTGCGTCTCATGAAGTTCCTGACCGCTAGCTGTGACTGGCGCTAGAGGCACAGATAGCCCCGTGATCGCGGGAATGCGAGGTGGGAAAAGAAAAAACCGCGCCCCCACAAGAGGAGCGCGGCCCTGTGTGTCGTGGCTTGCGCCGTTCCGATCTACTCGGGCAGATTGAACACCTGCCCCGGATAAATCAGGTCGGGATCGCGGATCGCGTCCTGATTGGCCTCAAACACCCGCACGTAAAGGAAGCCGCTGCCATAGCGTTCCTGCGAGATCGCCCAGAGCGTATCGCCCTTCTGGACGGTGACGGCCCGCACCAGCGGCACCGGCTGATCCGGAGCCGTGCCCGGCGCCTGCGCTGGCGGTTGCAGCACCTCGGGTGCCTCGCGTTTGAAGGGGGTTTCCAGGCGGCTGAGCACCGCGCCATCCGCTGCGTCCACCTCATCCAGGCGCAGCGTGTAGATCCCCGGATCGATGCCGACCAGGGCGCCTCCCCAGCGGCTGTCTTCGCCCACCGGCATTTCGCCCGCCAAAGCATTGTTCACATAGGCGCGCACCAGCGCACCCGCGCGCGCCCGGCCTGCCAGCACCACGTCGCCACTGTCGGAATAGCTGATGGTGTCCAGCGCCACCTTACCGCCCAGGACCGGGGCCGCAGGCTGGACCAGTTCGACCCCATCCGCACCGGCGCGCAGCACGGCCACGGATGTGGCCTGCGGTTCGGGAGCCGGTTCGGTTTCAGCCCGGACCACCTCTTCACCCTGGCTCTGAGCGGTGCTGGTTGTCGGCGCTTTATTCGGCGCTGTATTCGACCCCATATTCTGCTCTGCATCCGGTGCTGTCTCGGCCGTATCGCTCTCGGTGGTATTGAGGGCGATCTGTTCCGTGCTGGTCTGTTCCGTGGCTCCCTCTGACGGTTGCGCGGGTCCGTCGGCATCGGCCTCTACCGGTGGTGCGGTCTCCTGTGCGTCCCCCGTATCGGAGGTCTGCTCGGGGCTCGCCTGTGCGGTCTGGACCGGTTCGACTTGCGTTTCCTGCTCCGGTGCAGAGACGGTCCCCCCCTCTTCCCCGGCGGTCTCAACGGCAGCCGAGGCAAGCTCCGTGCTGGTCTCTGCCACGGTTTCGGGCTGGGAGACCGGCGCTTCGGCGACATCCGGCACAGGGGCTGGCGCAGGCACGGGGGCGGCTGGTGCAAGGATGAACTGATCCAGCGATGCGGCCTCCTGCTCACCCAGGCGGGCCAAGAGGGAAATCACCCGCGGTTGCTGGCTGGGCAGGATACTGGCGAAGATCACGAATTCACCGCTGCCTTGAGCCGAAGCCTGTTCCAGTACCGTTCCGTCCAGCAGCACCGAGATCGCTGCACCAGGCACGGCCCGCCCGGCGATCACCACGGCGCCATCGGGATCAACACGCACCAGGTCCAGCTGCGGCGGCGCCAGCGCGGTCACGGTCTCTGTCACGGGCTGGCTGTCTTCAGGATCCGCGGCCTGCGTGTCGGTCTGCCCCTCCTGGGCGGTATCCTGAGGCTCTGCTGCGGTCCCGGCAGTCTGGACATCCGCGCCCGCCTCTTGCGGTGCCTCGGCCGACGGTTCAGCTTCAGGTTCGGGTGCGGCGGTCTCAGTCGCTGCGGTCTCAGCCTTTGCGGCCTCTGTCGGCTCAGCGGCCTCGGACGCGGCGGGTGCCACATCGGGCGCCTCGGCACTGTCTTCGCCCGGGTCGGATACGCCATCTGTCCCTGCACTTGTCGCTGCGCCGGAGCTTTGCTCCCCATCAGCCGCTTCGGCCTGAGCAGCATCCGTTCCTGGCACCACCACCGGCCGTCCCGTTGCAGGCGAAAGCGCGACCTCCGCCTGGCTGTTAGGACGCAGCGCCTGACCTTCGGAGGGATCCTCCCCCTCGAACACGCCAAGCTGCACCAGGACCACACCTCCAACGATCACGACAACAGCGGCAATACCCCCTATTGCCAGAGAGCTGATGCCCCCAGTTCCAGATGTCTGCGCCATTGTGTTCCTTCCCTTGAACGAGATGTTCTCTCTCGCTTGGTTGAGCCAACCTAACAATGGGGGTATCTGGGGTCAAAACAGCATGGCTGTTTGCCGATGAAACCCTGATGAAAGGTCATCCCATGAGCATAAAATCCGTCTGTGTGTATTGCGGATCCCGTTTTGGGGCAATGCCCAGCTATGCCGCAGCCGCCGAGCGTCTGGGAAAAGGGCTGGCAGAACACAGTTTGCGGCTGGTTTACGGTGCCGGAGACGTCGGCCTGATGGGCTCCGTGGCACGTGCGGCGCAGGCCGCGGGGGGTGAAACCTTTGGCGTGATCCCCGTGCATCTGGAGCGGCGCGAGGTCGGCAAATCGGATCTCACCACCTATGTGGTCACCGAGACCATGCACGAGCGCAAGAAGGTCATGCTCTACAATGCCGATGCGGTGGTGGTTCTGCCCGGCGGACCGGGATCCCTGGACGAATTGTTCGAAGTGCTGACCTGGCGCCAGTTGGGCCTGCACCAGAAACCCATCTTCGTGATCAATACCGATGGATACTGGGACAAGCTGCGCGATCTTCTGGATCACGTGGTTGCGCAGGAATTCGCGGATGCCGCCGTTCAGGACTATCTGACCTGGGTCGACACGGCGGAAGAGGCCCTGGCGCAGTTGACCGCCCTCTGAGCCGCCAGACGTCCAGCCGGACCTCTTTCAAAGAGGTCCGCAGTGGCCTTTCAAACCTGGCCGGGTCAGGCGGGTGCAAGCGCTGACTTCAGCGCAGCGGCGATCTCGGGCACCGGATGGTTGGTCAGATCCTTCGCCAGTTCCAGCATCACAAGCTTCTGAGCCTTGTCACTCAGTTCGCTGCGGAGCGCACCCAGCGCCTTGGGCGGCGCGATGACCGCAAGGGACGAACAGGCACCCGCCGCCACCCATTTGTTCACCAGCGCTGCTACTCCGGCGGCAAAGTGATCTTCACCCATCTGGTGCCAATCCGCTGGCTCCACCGCCCCCCGCGCGGCCCCCGAGTCGCCGCTGAACCGTCCCGGCGCATCGCTTCCCTGCGCCGCAGTCGCGGGGTTGTCGATCTCATCGACCCGCATCACCCGCAAATCCGCATCGGTGGTGTCACTGACATTCTCCAGGAACAGGGCCTTCTGGCCATCTGCAACCAGGATCCAAAGTCCTTTTGGCAATCTCAACATCGGCTCTCCTTTCCCTCTGCCTGTCAGAAGACACTCAGACGCGGTCACCGGGCCTTGATGCGTATCAAATGCACAAGAAAAAACCCGCACCGGTTGTGGCGCGGGTTCTGATCTCTCCATCCCTTGGGGATGTGCAGCGCTCACATGCGCGAAGCGACGTTTTCCCAGTTGACCAGGTTGTCGAGGAAGTTGGTCAGGTAGGCCGGGCGCTTGTTGCGGAAGTCGATGTAGTAGGAGTGTTCCCACACGTCGCAACCCAGAAGTGCGGTCTGGCCAAAGCACAAGGGGTTCACGCCGTTTTCGGTCTTGGTGACGGCCAGCGAGCCATCAGCGTTTTTCACCAGCCAGGCCCAGCCAGAGCCGAACTGACCTGCGCCCGCGGCGGAGAACTGCGATTTGAACTCATCGACCGAGCCGAAGCTTTCGGCCAGAGCCTTTTCCAGCTCGCCGGGCATTGCGCTCTCGCCCGGGCCCATCATCTCCCAGAACTGGTTGTGGTTCCACAGCTGCGAGATGTTGTTGAAGATGCCGTTCTGGGCCACGGCGGATTTGTCGTAGGTGCCGACAATGATCTCTTCGAGGGTCTTGCCCTCCCACTCGGTGCCGGCGATCAGCTTGTTGCCGTTGTCCACATAGGCCTTGTGGTGCAGGTCGTGGTGGTATTCCAGGGTTTCCGCGGACATGCCCTTGGAAGCCAGCGCATCATGTGCATAAGGAAGATCGGGAAGTTCAAAAGCCATATCGGACCCCTGTCAAATTTTGTTGCGTTCCTGTGCAGATACATGCGGCGCAGCCCCCGGCAGGTCAAGGGCCAAGGTAACAAATCCGCGCCAAATGCCCGCAAGGTCTATGTGCGCCAATTGGGGAGACCAAAATGATTGCAGAGGCCTGGATCCGTGCACGCAAAGCCTGCTACCGCCTGCGTGGCTATTATTCGGGCCAGTTGAACGGTGTGCCCTTCCGGCTGGATCCCTATCATTCCAAGTTCTGGCGCAAGGCCTCCGCCGGGCAATGGGAGCCCGAGACCTTTGCAGTGCTGGATGCGCATCTGGACAAGGATCATGACTATCTGGACATCGGCGCCTGGATCGGCCCCACGGTTCTATACGGCGCGCATAAGGCACGTCGGGTTATGTGTTTCGAGCCTGACCCGACCGCCTTTCGCCATCTGGCCTGGAACCTTGAGCTGAACCGCATCGACAACGTCTCTGCCTTCTCAGTGGCCATCAGTGATGGCTTTGGCCTGGCGCGCATGGCTTCCTTCGGCGGTGAGGCGGGTGACAGCATGTCGAGCCTCCTCAATGACGGGGCGCATGGCTCGGATGTGATGACCATCGGCTGGCAGGATTTCGAGGCTCAGGCCGACCTGTCACGGGTATCCCTGGTGAAACTCGATATCGAAGGCGCCGAATTCGATGTGCTGCCGCAGATGATCTCCTGGCTGAAAGAGCAACGCCCCGCGCTCTATCTCTCTACCCACGCGCCTTTCCTGCCCGAAGAGACCCGCAACGCCCGGATGGCCGAGTTGGCGGATCTTCTGTCATTTTATGGGGAGTGCCACCCGGACAATGGCGCAGAGGCAGGCTTTGACGCCCTCACCAGACCGCGTGCCCTGACCCAGTTCCCGACCTTCCTGTTCAAATAATGCGCCGCGCTGCCGAACCGTTCACTTGATCCGCTTGCAGGACCCTGTTCCGCGCCGGTCGGCATCGTCGCCGTGAAGGTTCATCTGGATATTTGCGGTGGTCCTCGCTGTATCCAGGCGCACGGAATAGCTGGCGCTGTCCGATGTGTTTCCGCGCAAGGGAAAGCCCTTCAAGGTCCACTTCAGCCTGTACTTATGAGCCCCCAATTCTTCAAAATCCGCAGCGATCGGGGCTTTGAAGACTTTGTGGATATAGCCATCATAGACCATGGCCGTGCCCCCGACAGCATCCACCACGAAGATCGACTTCGGCGGAATACCACCATAAGCCGTGTAGGATTTGAAATCGCATTCATAGGCGATGGGCGCAGCTTTCGCTGCAAGGGGCAGCGCGATCAGCGCGATCGCGGCCGCCAGGATTTTCTTGCTCATTCGAATATCTTGTCTGTTCAATTACATACCAGCTTCCAAGAGCAGGCAACGAACACCGACAAAACTAGCAAAGACGTGCCCTTAGGTTCGGGCACGCTATAAAATCACGGCAACTCACACAACCCTAAAGTCACCTCAGCCGTAGACGCCAACCCTTGATTGCGGATGCGCCGAAGTCTTCAAAAGGTTGAAGACATACTGGGAAACCGAGCGGAAACAGACGATGTGGAAGGTCTCCGCCTCATCCAGCCAAAAGGCGGCGGCGACCTGGGCCATGCGGGTGCGGCGGAAATCACCGGGGGCAAAGGCGGCAGGATCGAAATCCACCGGACAGATCTTGCCCAGAACCTCACGCGCGCCAGCGCCCGACAGGGAAAACAAAGCCCGCGCATCCGAGACATTGACCGCCAGCGCGTGTTCACCTGACAGCGCCTCGGCCAGCGTGGAGGTTGTTTGCTCCACCTCGTCATAAGGTACCAGCAGCAACAATTCATCCGGCGACATCCAGGCGGCCGCGCCGCCTGTGGCCACTGCGATCTGGCGTTGACTCGGAACATCGGCACCGGTTGCGGCCTTCACCGCCTTTTGCAAGGTCTTGGAGGACAGATCGCCACGCAGGGTGATCATGCCCTGCAGCCCGGATTCCTCGATGGTGGCAAGCCCGGCATAGCGGGCGCCCGGCAGGGCGCTCAACGGATCAGACATTCTGCTTCTCCCCTTCCTTGTCGTAGAAGACCGGATCGACGATCTTTGCCTTGTAGACGGTGCCATCGGTGCCGGGGAATTCGATCACCTCGCCCATGCGTTTTGGTCCGTGTTTGACCAGCCCCATGGCAATCCCCTTGCCCAGAGTCGGCGAATGATAGGTCGAGGTCACCCGGCCAATGGTGTTCTTCTGCCCATTGGCGTTGACACCGCTGCCCACCGCATAGGCACCATCCGGCAGCACGGCGCCATCCAAGGTTTCCAGCCCCACCAGCTGCCAGCGGTCGGGATCGACCATATGGCTGCGCTGTTGCGCGCGTTTGCCGATGAAGTCTTCCTTCTTCTTGGAAATCGCCCAATTCAGCCCCAGATCCTGCGGGATCACGGTGCCATCGGTTTCGTCCCCGATCATGATGAAGCCCTTTTCGGCGCGCATCACGTGCAGACATTCGGTGCCATAGGGCATGACGCCGAATTCCGCGCCAGCGGCCATCAGCGCATCCCAGAAGGCCTGACCCTGCGAGGCAGGCACCGCGATTTCATAGGACAGTTCACCAGAGAAGGAGATCCGGTAGGCGCGGCATTTGAAACCGCCGATCTCTCCGTCCTTCCATTCCATGAAGGGCAGCGCCTCTTTGGAGACATCCATGCCGCCGCCCGCCTCAGCGTTCAGCTTTTCCAGCAGCATCCGCGCCTTGGGGCCGACCACGGCGACCTGTGCCAGCTGCTCGGTCACATTGGCGACATAGACCTTCCAGTCCCACCATTCGGTCTGCAGCCATTCCTCCATATGGGCGTGGATACGGTCCGCACCGCCGGTGGTGGTGTGGCAGAGCCAGGTTTCCTCGTCGATGCGGGCGACAACGCCATCGTCGGACAGGAAGCCATTCTCGCTGCACATCAGACCATAGCGGCATTTGCCCACTTTCAGGGTCGACATCATGTTGGTGTACATCATGTCGAGGAAACGCCCGGCATCCGGCCCCTTGACGATCAGCTTGCCCAGGGTCGAGGCATCCAGGAGACCCACATTCTGGCGAGTGTTCAGGATTTCACGGCTCACCGCCTCCTTCACGCTTTCGCCCGCGCGGACAAAGGCATAGGGGCGGCGCCAGTGGCCCACCGGCTCCCAATCCGCACCATTGGCATCGTGCCAGTCGTGCATCGGGGTCTTGCGCAGCGGCTGGAAGATCTCGCCCCGCGCCTCTCCGCCGATTGCGCCCATGGAAATGGGGTGATAGGGCGGCCGGAAGGTGGTGGTACCCACCTGCGGAATTTCGGAACCCAGACTATCGGCAAGCACCGCAAGACCGTTGATATTGCTGAGTTTCCCCTGATCCGTCGCCATGCCCAGCGTGGTGTAGCGTTTGGTGTGCTCGACACTTTCAAAACCTTCGCGCGCCGCCAGTTGCACGTCCGAGACCTTCACGTCATTCTGGAAATCCAGCCAGGCCTTCATGCGCAGGTCTATCTCGGCGCGGGCGGGCATCAGCCAGACCGGCTGCATCGGCGCCTCGTCCTGCGCCACGCCGGCTGCGGGTTTGGCTTCGGCTTTGAACCCTGCGGCCGCGGCGGCCTTTGCGCCTGCCTCGGCAGCGTCGCTCAGGACCGCGCCAAGCCCCAGCGGACCATTCGCAGACCCGGCTGCAACCACGAAACCGGCCCCGTCAGCCCCCAGCGGAGGACGCGCGGGATCGGGGCGGAAATGCGCCTGAGCGTCATCCCAGGTCAGCTTGCCGCCGCAATGGGACCACAGGTGCACAACCGGCGACCAGCCGCCGGACATGGCGACGGCGTCGGCCTCTACCTCTTCCTGGGCGCCGCCCTGGCCGTTCTGGGCGCAGATCGCGACCCTGGTGACGCATTTGCCGTCCTTGACCTTGGCAATGCCGCGTCCGCATTCGACGCGGATCCCCAGGGCGCGCACCTCTTCCATCAGAGCACCGCCGCCGGTTTCACGGGTGTCCAGCACCCGCACGACCTCGATCCCGGCTGCGTGGAGTGTCAGCGCGGTGCGATAGGCATCGTCGTTGTTGGTAGCGACCAGCACGCGTTTACCCGGCGTTGCGCCCCAGTTCACCACATAGTCGCGCATGGCCGCAGCCAACATCACGCCCGGCACATCATTGCCCGCAAAGGACAGGGGCCGTTCGATCGCGCCGGTTGCGGTGACGATCTGTTTTGCACGGATCCGCCACATACGATGGCGCGGGCCACCCTGCCCCGGCGCGTGATCGGTCAACCGCTCGTACCCGAGCGCATAGCCGTGATCGTAGACGCCCGCCCCCATGCAACGGTTGCGCAGGGTGACGTTCTCCATCGCTGACAGTTCGGCCAGGGTCTGTTCCACCCAGGCCTCGGGGTAGTCGCCATCAATGGTGCCGCCGTCGACCGGCGCACGCCCGCCCCAATGGGCGTTCTGCTCCAGCACCAGCACCTTGGCGCCCGATTTTGCCGCCACCAGCGCCGCCTGCAGGCCGGCCACACCGCCGCCAATCACCAGCACATCGCAGAAGTAATAGAAATGCTCGTAAGTGTCGGCATCCTTCAGCTCCCGGTCCGGCGCCTGCCCCAGACCCGCGGATTTGCGGATGATCGGCTCGTAGACGTGTTTCCAGAAGGGTTTGGGGTGGATGAACATCTTGTAGTAGAAACCGGCAGGCAGGAAGCGCGCCAGCTTGTTGTTGACCACGCCCACGTCGAATTCAAGGCTTGGCCAGTGGTTCTGCGACTGGGCGCTGAGGCCCGAGAACAGCTCGGTCGTGGTGGCGCGCTGGTTGGGTTCAAACCGGTCGCCCGTGCCAAGACCAACAAGCGCATTAGGTTCTTCCGCGCCCGAAGCCACCAGCCCACGCGGACGGTGATACTTGAACGAGCGGCCCACCAAGAGCTGATCATTGGCCAAAAGGGCCGAGGCCAGCGTATCCCCGGCATAGCCCGTCATGCGCGTGCCGTTGAAGGTGAACTCGATGGGTTTGGAGCGGTCGATCAGGCGCCCCTGAGTGGCAAGACGGGTGCTCATGCTGCGGACCTTTTGCAAAAGACGGCGACAGATGGGGTTGGGCGGCGGATCATTCGAACTCCCTCCAGCTCCAGCCGGGGCGTTTGGCGGTGATCGCATCGCGGATCTCCTGCGGCGGCGCGCTGGTCTGCGCCGTGTAGGTGCCGAAGACCTCAAGCGTCATGGTACAGCGGGCCGCGTGGAACCACTTGCCGCAGCCGGTCACATGCCGCCAGCGTTCGAAATGCACGCCCTTGGGGTTTTCCCGCATGAAGAGGTAGTCGTGAAACTCATCATCCGAGGAGCCGGGACCAAAGCGTTTCAGATGCGCCTCGCCACCGGCGTGGAGTTCGGTTTCCTCGGCTTTGACGCCGCAATAGGGGCATTCAAGGATTAGCATGGGCCATGCTCCGGTTTGATCTGGTCTACAGCGCCCGGACCGAGGGCGGGGGCGGAACGCGCCCGCCCATGGGGGCGGGTCGGGCGCGATGCGACGCTTTGCGTCGCATTGGTCGGAAGGATCGCCAACGCCATCAATGCGCCACCCCCGCAGCGACGCTCTCATCAATGAACTTGCCTTCCTTGAAACGCATCATCGAGAACTCTTCGGCCAGTGGTGAATGGCCGGTCGCCATCAGCTCGGCCATGGCCCAGCCGGACCCCGGAATGGCCTTGAAGCCGCCGGTGCCCCAGCCTGCGTTCACAAAACAGTTCTGCACCGGGGTTTTCGAGATGATGGGTGAACGGTCGCCGGTCACGTCAACGATCCCGCCCCATTGGCGCAGCATCTTGAGGCGCGAGACCATCGGGAAGGTCTCGATCAGGGCGCGCACGGTTTCCTCGATATGGTGGAAGGATCCGCGCTGGGTGTAGTTGTTGAACCCGTCGGTGCCGCCGCCGATCACCATTTCGCCCTTGTCGGACTGGCTCATGTAGCCGTGCACGGTATTGGCCATGACGACCACATCCATGCAAGGCTTGATCGGCTCGGAAACCAGCGCCTGCAGCGCGACGCTTTCCACCGGCAGGCGGAAACCGGCCATTTGGCTGAGGTGCGAACAGTTGCCCGCAACCACCATGCCCAGCTTGTCGCAATCGATGGCGCCCTTGGTGGTATCGACACCGATGACGCGGCCGCCTTCGCTGCGCACACCGGTGACTTCGCATTGCTGGATGATGTCCATCCCCATAGCCGAACAGGCCCGCGCATAGCCCCAGGCCACCGCATCATGGCGCGCGGTGCCGCCGCGCTCCTGCCAAAGACCGCCCAGCACGGGATAGCGGGGACCGGCCAGGTTGATGATCGGCACCAGCTCCTTGACGCGGGCAGGTTCGATCCACTCGGTCGAGACCCCTTGCAGGGCATTGGCATGGGCGGTGCGCTTGTAGCCGCGCACCTCGTGCTCGGTCTGGGCCAGCATGATGACACCGCGCGGGGAGAACATCACGTTGTAGTTCAGATCCTGGCTCATATCCTCATAAAGGGACCGCGCCTTTTCATAGATCGCCGCAGACGGATCCTGCAGGTAGTTCGAGCGGATGATGGTGGTGTTGCGCCCGGTGTTGCCGCCGCCCAGCCAGCCCTTTTCCAGCACCGCCACATTGGTGATGCCAAAATTCTTGCCCAGGTAATAGGCCGTCGCAAGGCCGTGTCCGCCGGCGCCAACGATGATCACGTCATACTGGCGTTTCGGCGCAGGATTGCGCCAGGCGCGTTCCCATCCGGTGTGATAGCGCAGGGCCTCCCGCGCGACAGCAAAGGCTGAATAGCGTTTCATGAGCGAATCCACTGGTTCCCGTCTTCTCTTGGTATGCCCGAGGGCAGGCACGGAGCGGTGCCGTTTATCGTCGCATTTCTGTATAGATGCGACATCACCGATCATCGGAAATCCCCAGAGACATCCTGGCAAGATCCAGGCGCAGACAGGGTGCAGACAGGGTGACGCAGCAGTTAGGCCTTTTTTCGCGGGCACTGGAGATATAGATGGGGGTGAAACATCGGAGTGAGCATGGTTTTCTGGATCCTGACCGCCTTTATGGCCCTGGCCGTTGCCGGATTGATGGCATTGGTTCTGCTGCGCAGCCGCGATATGGGTGAACCGCCCGCGGCTTATGACCTGCGCGTCTATCGCCAGCAATTGCGCGACGTGGACAAGGATCTGGCGCGCGGTGTCATCAATGAAGCCGACGCGGGCCGCATCCGCACCGAGGTGTCGCGCCGCATTCTGGCTGCCGATGCGCAATTGCAAAAGGACGGCGGCGGCGCCAATCAGCCTGCGGGCCTGTCCCGCGGCATGGCGCTGATCCTGGTGCTGGCACTCTGCGGCGGCACCCTGGCGCTTTATGCCAACCTCGGCGCGCCTGGCTATGGCGATCTGGCGCTCAAGACCCGTATCGCCATGGCAGAGGAACGCGCCGAAAACCGCCCCTCTCAGGCAGAGGCCGAAGCCCAGGTGCCCCCGTTCCCGGCGCCCGAAGTGGAAGACAGCTACCGCCAACTGGTCGAACAACTGCGCCAGACCGTGGCCAAACGCCCCGATGACGCTCAGGGCCATGCGCTGCTGGCGCAGCACGAGGCGAACTTGGGCAATTTCACCGCCGCCCATCAGGCCAAGGCCCGGTTCATCGAGCTCATGTCCGGCGCGGTGGGGGCCAGCGATTTCGGCGAGTTGGCCGAGCTGATGATCATGGCCACCGGTGGCTATGTCTCCCCCGAGGCAGAGGCCGCGCTGGTCCAGACCCTGAAGCGTGACTCCGAAAACGGGGCGGCGCGTTATTACTACGGGCTGATGCAGGGTCAGCTGGACCGCCCGGACCGCGCCTATCAGATCTGGGCCGAGACCCTGCGGACCAGCGCACCAGGCGATCCTTGGGTCGATGGCATCCAGCGGCAGATCGAGGACATGGCCTTCCGCGCCGGGGTCGAATACCAACCGATCACGCCGCAAGGGAAACCGCCCCTTGCCGGTGCCCTGCCCGGCCCCGATGCGGCCGACGTGGAAAATGCCGCCGCCATGAGTGATGAGGACCGCGCCGAGATGGTGCGCGGCATGGTCGCGCGGCTGTCGGACCGGCTTGCGACCGAAGGCGGCACGGTGCAGGAATGGGCTCGCCTCATCGGCGCGCTGGGGGTTCTTGGCGATACAGAACAGGCCCGCGCCATCTACCAGGAGGCGCAACAGACCTTCACGGGGGACAGCGCCGCGCTGGAGCTGATCACCGCCGCTGCCCGTCAGGCCGGGGTCGCCGAATGATCCATGAGAGTTTCGAAGATTTCGCCGCCGCCCTGCCCGGGTTTACGGCCCTGATCGGACTGGATCTGGGGGACAAGACCATCGGCGTTGCGGTTTCCGATCGTATCGGCGCGGTTGCCACCCCGCTGGAAACCGTGCGGCGCAAGAAATTCACCCTCGACAGCGCGCGGCTCCTGAAGATCATCAAGGACCGCGATGTGGGCGGCATCCTTTTGGGCCTGCCCCGCAACATGGACGGCAGTGAAGGACCGCGTTGCCAATCCACCCGTGCCTTTGCCCGTAACATGGCCCGGCTGACCGATCTGCCGATCGGGTTCTGGGACGAACGCCTCAGCACGGTCGCCGCCGAAAAGGCGCTGCTCGAGGCGGATACGTCTCGCAAACGCCGTTCCGAGGTGATCGATCACGTGGCAGCCTCCTATATCCTGCAGGGAGCGCTGGACCGCATGAGGCATTTGAACAATGGCTGACCACCCCACGGACAAGATCTGGATGCGGCAGGAAATCCAGTCGCCCTGCATCAAACTCTGCGTGGTCCACCCGGAGGCCCGCATCTGCACCGGCTGCTATCGCTCCATCGATGAAATCACCCGCTGGTCGAAGATGTCACCCGAGGCACGCGCCACAGTGATGGAAGAGCTGCCGGACCGCGCCTCTCTTCTCAAGAAACGCCGCGGAGGGCGCGCGGCCCGGATACAGCAAAACGCGCAGAAAAACACACAGAGCTGATCAGGCCGCAGAGCGGTCCGAAACCTGAGCCAAGGCCTCCAGCACCAGGTCCGGCCCCGCCCCGGGGCGGTTGGCCCCTTCCGACAGGATGCGCCGCCAGGCGCGCGCGCCGGGACGCCCGGCAAACAGCCCCAGCATGTGCCGGGTGATCTGGTGCAGCCGTGCACCGGCACTCAGATGAGCTTCGATATAGGGCAGCATCCGGTGAACCACCGCCACCGCATCGCGCACCTCTCCACAGCCATAGATCACCGGGTCGGCGGCAGATAGGATATCGGCAGGCTGATGATAGGCGGCACGGCCGATCATCACACCATCCAACCCCTGATCCAGATGCGCCTGTGCGGCCTCCAGCGAGGCGATACCGCCATTGATCGAGATATGCAGATCCGGGAATTCCACCTTCATCCGGTGCACCAGGTCGTAATCCAGCGGCGGGATATCGCGATTTTCCTTGGGCGACAGCCCCTGCAGCCAGGCCTTGCGCGCATGCACCGTCACCCGCTGACAACCCGCCGCGCGGATCTTCTCCAGAAAACCGGGCAACACCTCTTCGGGTTGCTGATCGTCCACACCGATACGGCATTTGACAGTAACTTCAACCGCGACCGCCTCTGCCATGGCCGCCACGCAGTCGGCCACCAGCTCCGGCGTCTTCATCAGCACCGCGCCAAAGGCCCCCGATTGCACCCGGTCGCTGGGACAGCCGCAGTTGAGGTTGATCTCATCATAGCCAGCCTCGGCCCCCAGCCGCGCAGCCTCGGCCAACTCCCCCGGTTCGGATCCGCCCAATTGCAGGGCCACCGGATGTTCCTCGGGGCTGTGGTCCAGCAGATGCAACGCCCCCCCGCGCACCAGCGCCGGGGCCGTTACCATTTCCGTATATAGAAGGGTCTCCTGGCTCAGCAGGCGATGCAGGTAGCGACAATGGCGATCGGTCCAGTCCATCATCGGTGCGACACTAAGGCGTGCGTGCCGTCTCAGGTCGTTTCTCGCAATGTCAGACACTTGGCGCACCTCGTTGCTTCCCCGGTTGTTTCCCCGCCCCTCCAATAGCATGCAGAAGCTGACAAGCAGAGGCCAAAACACCGCTTGCGCAGGATGTGCAAGAGCAAATCCGCGCGGCACGGTCTTGGCGGCAAGAGCATACCGATTTGGCCGCCCAGCAGAGCTATTGCCTGCAAGCGCATGAGGTGAAAGGGTGTCTTCATGACTGTATTTCCTTTGATCATTCTCCTTATCATTGTTTTCATTATCGCGGCCCCGATCTATCTGCGTATTTTGCTACGCAAACAAGAAGACCGACTGGACGCGCTGGAACGTCGGCTCTCAGAGGCGCTTGACGAACTCGCACTTGGAACAGGCAGCCCACCCGCCAGGATGCAGCCAGACACAGAACAGACCGTGGTCAAGCCTGCTGCCGATCACATCGACGCTGCGACAGAAGACGCCGAAATGTCGGACCAGCAGGAACAGAGGCGCGAGGCCGTGCCTGCCGCAGAGGCACAGTCCGAAGGTCCAGCAGCAGAAGAAACTTCTCGGACACCGGCAGGTGGCAATACGCCTTGGGGCATCACCCGGTCACAGCCCCCCGAAGACCCCGTGGATGTTCCTGGCCGCAGCCTGGAGGAAACCCTGGCCTCGCAATGGCTAATCTGGGTGGGGGCCATCGCTGTTGCGCTCAGCGCGGTGTTCCTGTTCCGCTATGCGGTCGATCAGGGCTGGCTGACGCCGATGACACGGGTGATCCTGGGCCTGCTGCTCGGGGGGGCATTGCTGGCGGCTGGCGAATGGGCCATGCGCAATCCGGTCAAGGCGGTAGAGCGGGCGGTGAACCCGGATTACGTGCCCCCGGCCCTGTCCGGATCGGGCATCTTTGCGGTGTTTGTGTCGCTATATGCGGCCCATGGCATTTTCGGACTGCTGACGCCGACCACCGGCTTTGTCGCCCTGGCGCTGACCTCCTATGCCGCTTTGCTGCTCTCTCTGCGCCAGGGACCTTTTGTGGCGCTGCTGGGGCTAGTTGCCGGGTATCTGGTGCCCGCCCTCGTGGATACGCCGGTACCGCAGGCGATGCCGCTGTTTCTCTACCTCTTTGTGCTGACTGCCGGATGCCTACTGGTGATGGTCTGGCGCAAATGGTGGTGGTTTTCTTACCTGGCCTTGACCGGTGCCCTTGTGTGGCCGGTTCTGTGGCTGGAGGGCAGCTGGACACTTGGAGATCAGGGCGTGTTGAGCAGCTATGCCCTTGGCCTGGCGCTGCTGTTTGCGCTGCTCTCGACCGGACTGCCGATCAAACGGCCCGAAACGCCCCTGTGGCGATGGGCGGTCAAGATGCTGGCCGATACATCCGGGCTTGGCTTTGCGCTATCAGGTCTGCTGCTATTAGCTGTTGCGGCAGCGACTGGCTTCAACGGGGCGGGTTTTGCCTTCATCGGTGCCTACGGGGCGGCCGCGCTCCTGATGGCGACACGCCGCGCGGCGCTGGAAAGCCTGTTGCTGGCCTCGGCCACCATCACCCTGGCGGCGGTCCTGCTCTGGCCGACACCAGTGGAGGTGACCCCGGCCATCGCCGCACAGGATCTGCCGGATCGCGGCTTCGGCCCCTTCCTGGTCCCGCCTGAGTACCGGGTCTATGCCCATGCCTTGTGGACCTTTGCCGCGCTGTTTGGAGTTGGCGGATTTATCGGCATGCGCTGGGGGCGCAGCAAGGCCGTCTGGGCCGGGATTGCCAACCTGATGCCACTGCTGTTCTTCGTGATCGGCTATTGGCGGATCGGCGGGCTGGAGACCGATGTCGCCTGGGCCCTGATTGGCGGCGCCCTGGCCCTTCTGGCCGTGGCCGCTGCCGTGCGAACGGGGCGATGGGCGGATCATGGCCCCGGCAGCGACCTTGCCACGGCCCTTTTTGCGGCAGGTGCGACCGCAGCGCTGGCGCTGGCCTTTACCTGCCTGCTGCGAGAGGCCTGGCTCACTGTCGCGCTGGGTTTTGAAACGCTGGCGCTGGCCTGGATCTGGACGCGCGTGCGCCTGCAGCCCCTTCGCACAATCGCCGCGCTGGTCACCCTGGTGGTGATCGCCCGACTGGCGCTGAACCCGATGATCCTGGACTATGAGGGCGATGTCTTTGGCCTCTTTGGCTGGGTGATCTACGGCTATGGGCTGCCGGCGGCGGCCAGTCTTGTCGCCGCGCGCCTCTTTGGCGGCAGCCCCACGGATCTGACCCGCACCCTGTGCGAGATCGCGGCCGCAGGCTTTGCCTTCCTTATGGTCGCGCTGCAGTTCAAGCTCTGGACCTCGGGTGATCTGTCCCCGGCAAACTGGGCCCTGTTCGACCAGTCGGTACAGGTGATCTGGTGGCTGGTGGCCGCCGGTCTGCTGCTTTTTGAAGCCCGACGCGGGCAGCGGCGCTGGCCCTATCCGGCGGGCATGGGGCTGTTACTACTTGCGCTAGGCACGATCGTCTTTGGCGCGGTCCTCAGCCTGTCGCCGCTGCTCACCGGTGAACCGGTCGGGCGCCTGCCGCTGCTGAACCTTCTGGCGCTGGCCTATCTGGTCCCGGCCATTCTGCTGCTGGTGATTGGCCGCAGCAGGCAATTTCAGTTGACCGACAGGTTGCGACGGCTTCTTCCCGGGGCAGCCGGGGGGCTGCTGTTCCTCTACATCACCCTGGAAACCCGGCGCGCCTTCTGGGGATCGGTGATTGTCCTGACCGATACGACACAGCCCAGCAATCTGGAGTTCTATGCCTATTCCGCCGTCTGGATCCTCTTTGCCCTGTGCCTGTTGGCAATCGGCATCCTGCGGGTGTCGGTCCCGCTGCGCTATGCCTCCCTGGCGGTTCTGCTGATCACCGTGGCGAAGGTCTTCCTTTTCGACATGTCCGATCTGACGGGTCTGTTCCGGGTCGCTTCCTTCCTGGGGCTGGGCCTGGCCTTGATCGGGATCGGCCGCATCTACCAGCGATACGTCTTCCGTCCCGGACAAACTGCCCCCGTGGATGAGACCGCGTGACCGGTTGAGGGTAGGAACCGCCCTGCACTGGACAGAGCCATCACAGGCGCACCCTCAAGATCGGTGGTCTAGGTCAAACCCGGGCCAGCGTTATCGTCGGCGGTTGGGGCGTTCCCCTGTTCCCACGTGCGACCTCCTGGGCGCGGATGCGGCGCGCTGCGGCGCGTGGATCCGGCGCCACTGCCAGGGAGAGGTAGCGGTCCCCCTCGCGGTAGATCAGCTTGCGCTCCACCAGGCTGCAAAGGGTGCTGCGCAAATCCTCCTGCTCTGCAAAGAACCCGGCACGTCGCAATTCGGCCAGGTGGCGGATCTGGCAACACCAGAGATAAAGATCCCGCTCGGCCCCCTGCAGACGATGCTGACGGGGTTTGCGGCCGCGCTGATCCTCGATCACCAGGCTGCGGCCAAGGTCATGATATTGCAGGAAAGGGCGCTCGCCAATCCGACCTTCGGACACCTCTCGCCAGGTTTCCAACGTCTGCACCAAACCGCTCCAATCGGGGCCCTCTTGCCGCTCGTCCCAGCTCAGTTGGTAGAGACACAGGCCCGCGTTGATCTCATTGGGCAACAGCGTGGCGTAATAATCGTCATTGCGCACGTTGTAGATGCCATGCGCCGCGCGCTGCTGGTCGGCGCCTGACCCAAGGTGCAGCTGGAACACCGCCAGGAACAGCGTCTGATAGGCATAGGCGTAGTCGGCAATGATCCGGCGGTTGTCATCCACTTCTTCCTGGGTGGTACCGGGATAGCCCACCAGCAGATTGCCGTAGTTCACGATCTCCAGCTCAAAGAAGGTCTTCATGGCCTGAAGGTTATGGATCACCGTGGTGCGTTTATTGAGACGTTTGAGATAGGCGTTGCTGAAGCCTTCGATCCCCAATTGCGCGGTCTCCAACCCGGCATCATGCATGCGCAGGATCTCATAAGGGGTGACCGTCGCGCGAAAGGGAATGGCAAAGCGAAAGCTGCCCGGCGCGCCCTCGATGGCATCGGCAAAGGCACGCATCTTGGGACCGGGCAGATCGTTGTCCATGAAATAGAACCAGGCCACGCCATAGCGATCTGCAAGTGCGGCCAGTTCGTCCCGGATGCGCTGAGGCGATTTGAACCGGTAGCCAGCCCATTCCGTCGGCACCGAGCAGAAGCTGCATTTGTGCACGCAGCCCCGGCTGGCTTCCACCGCGATGGCCTTGGCCCATTGCGGCGCGCTGCGGATCAGGGGATGCGCGTAGTAGCTGTCGTATTCCGGCACCGGCAGGCTGTCGAGATCTGGCAGTTGCGTGAACCGGCCCGGTTTCCCGCCGGTTTGCCGTGACAGAACACCCGGGATGTCTGCGATCCTTCCCTGCTGCAGCCCCCGCAAAAGCGCCAGCAGCGCCGCTTCACCTTCACCCTGGACGATGAAATCAACCTCTTCAAAACTGGCCAGGATCGTCGGCCCCATCTTCGCACCCACGTTGGTGCCACCCAGGATCACCACTGCGCCCGGAAACCGGGACTTCAACAGCCGCGCAAAGTATAGGCTGGAAAACAACTGCGTATAGGTGGTCGTCAACCCCACCACGGGCGCCCTGCCCCGCGGTGCCCACAGCGCCTGCAGACGGTCCAGAACCTGCATTAGGGTCCGCTCCAACGCAGCCCCGATATGATCAAAGGCCTGGTCAAGCGGCACCGGCAGATCCTGCAAAGCCGCCGCCACATTGGGCATCCAGCCCACCGCGTCCAGAAAATGCACCCTTGCCGCCTCTGCTCGCTCGGGAAACAGCCGCCCCGTGAAGAAACAATCGCCCAGGCAGTTCTTCTCCGCCTCTACCGCGATCGCCTCATAAGGCGCCATTCCGACGGTCTCGGCCCCGTCCAGAAATGCGGGGAGCAGATCGACGTCCCAGCCCGGTTCCTCTTGCCGCAGATAGGCTGCGAGGCTGCCGATATCGATGGGCGGCACCCGGACCGAGCGCCAGGGCAGCGAGATCAGGCTCAGCATGGCCCGGCTGCCGGACGGGTCATGTCATCGCCTCCCGCAGGCTCTTGGGCCGCATGTCGGTCCAGACCTCCTCGATATGATCCAGACAGGCCTCCCGGCTGCCCGGCTCCCCCACCTGCTGCCAACCTGCGGGCAGCTCACGCTCGGCGGGCCAGATCGAATACTGTTCCTCGTCGTTCACGACCACAAGGTAGGTTTCAAATGGATCGGACATGGTGTTTCTCCTTTGGAAATTAAAGAATAAGCAATTTGCGAAATCAGCCTGGGCGGGCGTTTTCCGTCTGATTTCTCGTTTCCTTTACGCCCCCTTCAGACACGGCGGACCTCGCTCATGGTCTCCTGCAGCGCTTCGGCCAGGGGGCGGATCCCCGCTTCATCGCGCCAATCGGCGTCGTATTTGATATGGCAGGCGTATCCCGCGCCCTGCGGGGTCAGGATCACCACCAGCCGACAGGTGGTCACCGGCGCCACCTCCCAGATCCGGCTTCCCGGCAGAAAGGGCGTCGCCTGCAATGTGCCAGAGGAAATCGGAGCGGCTGCATCCTGATAAAGCAGCATCACCTCAAACGGCGGCCCCTGCGACAGATCCAGCCCCGCCAGGACATCCTCGAAAGGCAATGCCCCTTCCGCCAGGGCCTCCAGCACCGCCTGCTGGGCGCGCGGCAACAGATCTGCGGCGCGCTGGCCCGCGTCAAGCGCGAGGCGCAGGACAACGGTATTGGCCAGCAGGCCGATGGTGCCCATGGCCTCGGGCCGGTCGCGACCGGACACCATGGTGCCAATGCGGATATCGCGACTGCCGAACACCCGATGCAGGGCCAGGGCCAGCGCTGTCAGGGCACGGGCGAAGGGCGTGCTCTGCCCGGGCTGCGATGGCCTTGGCAGATCTGTGATATGCCAGGGCAAAACCGCCATCCGGCGCGGCGCGGCGGGCTCGGCCTCTGGCGTGCCCAGTTGCACGTAACGCGGCCCGGCCAGGCGCCCTTGCCAGAACGACAGGCTCTTCTTTGCCGCCGGGCCTTGCCGCCAGGCCGCCAGGGCGCGCGCCGCATCGATCATCTGCCATCCGGGCGGAGACAGGCGTTCGCCGCGATAAAGCGCCCAGAGGTCCGACGCCAGGATGCCCACCGATATGCCATCCGACACCGCATGGTGCAGCACCAGGACCAGAATGTGGTCCTCCGGCCCCAACCGCAACAGCCGGACCCGCATCATCCGCCCCGCCCCCAGATCAAAGCCGGTCTCCACCTCCTGCCGGATCGCCACAAGCGTGTGCTTCTGCCAATCCTGCGCGGGAATCTCTTCGATGGGAAGCGGCACCTCTGTCAGCGGTAGAACCTGTTGCAGAAGCTGCCCCTCACGCCGCAGGAACCGGCTCCGCAGGGCGCTGTGGCGCGCCACCAGAGCGGTCAGGGCAGCCTGCAACCGCGCCGGGTCAAGCGCGCCACTGAGCCGCATACCCCCGGCCATATTGGCAAAAGCCGTCTCACCCAGCGCCTCTTGCACCGCGACAAAACTCTCCTGACCCGGGGTCGCCGGTGCCTCTTCGCCGCCCCGAGGCGCCTCTGGCCGGGCGGCGGGCAGGCAGGTCTCGGCCGCGCGCCACAGGGCAGAGGCTTCCAAAAGCGCCCGCAGGGGCAGCGCCAGACCATGGCGCAGCCGCAGCCGCGCCACCACCTCTGCCGCCGCCAGCGAATGGCCGCCAAGATCCAGAAAACCCGCATCCCGCCCCGGCGGCGGGTCGAGTTTCAGCACCTCGCCGCAGATCTGGCACAGGGCGGTCTCCTGCCGGGTGCGGGGTGGCTCGGACCCTGTGGCCTGCTCCGCCACCTGCATCTGCGCCAGCGCCTGTTCGTCGATCTTGCCCGCCGCCGTCACAGGCAGGGCATCGAGCCACAAAAAGCCCTGCGGCAGTACCGAGCGGGACACCCGCGCCCGCAGCGCCGCCCGTATCTCACTGTCCGTCCTCCGCGCGCCGGTGAGATAGGCCATCAGGCGCCCGCCGGTCAGCATCACATGCGCACCGGTCACCCCGGGCAGCGCCAGAAGCGCTGCCTCCAGCTGTCCCGGCTCCAGCCGGATGCCACGCAGTTTGATCTGGCGATCTCCCCGGCCAAGCCAGACCAGCGCGCCTGCCGCATCGCGCCTGGCAAGATCGCCGCTACAATAGAGCCGCGCGCCGGGAACCCCGGAAAAGGGATCCGGGCGAAACGCCTTGGCCGTCCTGCGCGGCGCACCCAGGTAGCCATCGGCCAACATCCCGCCACCCACATGCAGAACACCGGCAACGCCAAGCGGCACCGGTTCATCCGCGGCATCCAGCAGATACACCGCAGCCCCCGGCGTCGGATACCCGACCGGCAGCGGCCCATCCCCCGGCTCGACCGGCATGTTGCAGGCATCGATCGTGGTTTCGGTCAGCCCGTAGCAATTGAACAGGCGCCCCTTGGGCCAGACCTGCAACAAGCGGTTCGCCAAATCGCGGGTGACCGCCTCTCCCCCGATCAGCAGCAGCCGCAGGGGCGCCTCAGCCACCCCCGGCACCTCGGCCAGCCGTGCGGCCCGTGAGGGAGGCAGATCCAGCACGCTGCAGCGCTGCTGCACCAGGATATGGGCCAGGGCCGCCATATCGCTGAGCGCCTCCAGGGGCGGCACCACCAGCGCCGCACCGGCCGTCAGCGTATCCAGCACCTGCGACACGAAGGGATCAAAGGCCGCAGCCGTGGTCAGGCAATGGCGATCCGTGCGACGCAGGGCCAGCCACTCCGCCCCGGCTTGCAGCCGCAGCTCCAGGGCCCGGCGCGATACCTGCACCGCTTTTGGACGTCCAGTGGAACCCGAGGTGAACAAAACATAGGCAGGGGCGGCCTCTGCTGCGCTGCGAGGGGGGATCGGGTCGGCTGCCCGCGCCGCGTCAAGGCCAAGCACGGGGATGCCAGCCATAGGCGGGCGATCGCCCTGCACCAGGACCAGGCTGGCACCGGCCAGCGACAGCCGCTCCTGGCGCAGGGCCGGTGGATCGCCCGGGTCCAGCGGCATGAACCCCGCCCCCGCCGCCAGCACGCCCAAGAGCGCCGTGACTAGGTCGCGCCCATGCGGCAGATCCAACGCCACGATATCGCCCGCGCCGATACCGCGCGAAACCAGCGCCCCGGCCACGGCACGGGCCTCTCGTGCGAGCCTTCCGGCCGCGATGCTCTGCCCCTCGTCAATCAGGGCCGGGGCCTCCGGGTGAAGCGCCGCGTGCTCGAAGAACCGCAACAGACGCGGCACCTGCGCGCGCGGCGCGCGCCCCCTGACCGAGGCGCCACGGATCAGGTCCCGTTCCCGGCGGTCGAGACAGGCCTCAAGATCCAGCCCGGCTGCGGGATCCCGCACCACCGCCAGCAGCACCCGGCGCAAGACGCGCGCAAACCGGGCAATATCGCGAGCCCCATAGCGCGCCGGATCCGCCTCGATCAGCAGCCGCAGATGACCGCGCGCCACATCCACGGTGAAATTGGTGCCAAAGGGGTAATGGGTGTATTCCACCTCCTCTACCGCCTCAAGCGCCAGATCGCCCCCGGCAATGCGCGCCCGCGTGGTGCGGAAATCGGTGAAGTTGAAGGTGCTGGGGAACAGTTCCGCGCCCCCCGCCTGCCGTTGGATTTCGGAGCCGGGGAAAAACCGATGCTCCATGAGCCTGCACTCGGCCTGCCAGACATCCTGCGCCAGGGCGGCGAAACTGCGGCGCGCCCGCTGCCAGGACACACAGAGGGGCAAGGTGTTGACGAAAAGCCCCAGAACCGCGTCAGACCCCGGTCCCGGCGGGCGTACGCCGACCGTCAGCCCGGTGCGCACCACCTTGGCCCCGGTCAGATATCCCACCGCCACCACATGCGCCGCCAGCAGCAGGCTTTTGAGCGGCAGATCCAGCTGGTCGCCCGCCGCCCGAAGCCCGGCCAGCAGATCGGGCGGCAAGGGAATTTCGCGCATCCGCTCGCCCGCGCCTGCCGGACCAAAGAGGCTTGGCAGCGGGCGCGCATCGCCTTGCGCCAGTTGCGCCTGCCAAAAGGCAGCCGCCTCAGGGTCGGCAAGGGCCGCCCGTTCGCGCGCCACGTAATCTGCAAACCGGGTCGCGGGTGGCGGCGCAAGCGCGGGCAGCTGCCCGGCAAGATAGGCCCGATAGCGCTCCAGCAGCTCGCCCAGGAAGAGGTTGACGCTCCAACCGTCCAACAGGGCATGGTGATGGGTGAAGGTGATCCAGAAGCGATCCACCTGCAAAAGATGCGCCGTAATACGCCAGGGCGGCTCCCTCTCGATGTCAAAGCGGCGCCCGCGTTCGGCGTTCAGGAACTGTGACACCTGCCGCTGCTGCTCGTCGGCGGAAAGGCCGCGCAGATCCACAGAGGCAAAGGGGATATCGATCCGTGCCTGCACCTCCTGTTGCGGCGGGTCGCTAGCCAGATCGAACAGGCTGCGCAGAATGGCGTGGCGCGCGGTCACATCCGCCAGGGCCCGCTGCAAGGCCACGGGATCGGCGGCCAGTTGCAGCCCGTACCCCAGGACACAGTGGTAGACCGGCTCTTCGGGGGTGATCTGCATGTGATAGTGCATCCCCCGCTGTAGCAGCGTCATGGGATAGCGCACCGGAGCCTCGCGGGAGGTTTCTGCCTCGGGCCGCTCTTTGCCCTGCCCGACCGCCGCGTGCCCCTCCAACGCCTGGGCCAGGGCCGCAACGCTGCGCATCCGGTAAAGCGTACCGGGATCGACCGGCAGCCCCGCTGCCGTCAAATGCCCGGCCAGTGTCACCACCTGCATGGAATCGCCACCCAGAACGAAGAAATCCGCGTTGCGGTCCGGCACTGCCCGCCCCAGCACCTTTTCGAAATGCCCGGCGATGCGGCGCTCCAGCGCAGAGGCGAACCCTTCTGCCTCGGGACGGGGCTGCGGCTCCGGTGGCAGAGGCCGCACCGCCAGGGCATCCAGGTCGACCTTGCCGTTGCCGGTCAGCGGCAGCGCTTGGAGGGCCAGGATGCGGGCGGGGATCATATAGACGGGCAACCGCGCAGAAAGCGCCGCACGAAGCTGCGCTTCGTCAATTGCGCCGCCCGCGGGCACCACCCAAGCCCAAAGGGCGCCTGCCTGCCCGTCCTGCTGCACGGCGGCAACCGCCTGGGCGACACCGGGATGATCTTCAAGGGCGGCTTCAACCTCTCCCAACTCGATCCGAAAGCCACGCAGCTTGATCTGGCGGTCGTTGCGCCCCAAGTGATCGAAATCCCCACCCAGGCGCGCCCGCCCAAGGTCACCAGACCGATAAAGACGGGCGCCGGGCTGGCAGGGATCGCAAATGAACCGCTCCGCCGTCAAAGAAGGTCGCCCCAGGTAGCCCCGCGCCACGCCGGACCCGCCAACCACCAGTTCGCCCACGACCCATGCCGGCAGCGCATGCCCCCGGGCATCGCAGATACGCAGCGACACCCCCGGCAGCGGTGCGCCGATCCCACCCGAAAGATCCTCTGCGGTGAGACGGCGCCAGGTCACATGCACCGTGGTTTCGGTGATCCCGTACATGTTCACCAGCTGGGGGCGGTCCAGGCCAAATCGCGCAATCCAGGCGCGCAGATGATCGGGCACCAGCGCCTCTCCGCCAAAGATCACCAGGCGCAGCGCCCCCAGCCGGTCCGCCTGATCGATGGCCGCAGGTTGCAGCATGCGAAAGGCCGAGGGGGTCAGGTTCAGCACGGTGACCCGCTCTGTCGCCAACAGGGCCACGAACCGCTCGGGCGCGCGGCTGACCTCGTAAGGCACCACGACCAGCCGCCCCCCGGTCAGGAGCGCGCCGAATATCTCCCAGACCGAAAAGTCGAACGCACTGGAGTGAAACAACGTCCAGACGTCCTTTTCGGCAAACCTGAACCCTTCGGCCGTGGCCGCGATCAGCGCCGCGACATTGCCGTGACTGATTGCAACCGGCTTGGGCAGCCCCGTCGATCCGGAGGTGAAGATGAGATAGGCCAGATCGCCCGGCCCTGCAGGGCACCGCTGGCCATCCTCCTGAGCCCCACGCAGGGTCTCGGGCGTGATGCTGGCGCAGGGGAGATCCGCGCCAGCCGGGGCAATGGCCAGCCTGACAGCGGCCTGCGCCAGCATCCGCGACAGGCGCTCCTGCGGGGGCGCATCGCCAAGCGGCAGATAGCAGCCCCCCACCTCCAGCACCGCAAGAAGCGCCGCCACCATATCGACCGAGCGCGGCAGGGCGATGGCGACGACATCGCCGCGTCCCACCCCGGCGCGGCGCAGCCCTGCAGCCATGGCGCGCACCTGGTCTAACAACTCTGCATAGCTGAGGCGCTGCGCGCCGTCGCTGATCGCGGTGGCATCCGGCAGCCTTGCGGCCATCGCCTGGAACTGGGCAGGCAGGCTCTGCCGGGGCAGGTCAGGCCCCGGTGGGGCGGCAACGCGCGGTGCAAGTCCGGGAAAGCGCAGATCGGCAACCGCACGGTCCGGATGCTCCAGGGCGTCCGTCAGCAAGGCTTCCAGCAGATCCAGGATATGCCCTGCCCCCTCGCGGTCGAACAGAGCGCTGCGATACTCCAACGCAAGGCACAGCCTGTCGCCATCGCGGCGCAGGAACAGCGTCAGGTCATATTTCGCACCGGCGGGCGCAATCTCCACCATCTCCAGCGGTTCGCCATCCAAAAGGCGCGGTCTGGGCGTGTCGCCCGCATCGGTGCAGGCCACGTTGAACAGCGGCGAATAGCCTTGCGGCGTGTCGCGGCCAAACCGCTCTACCAGCCGTTCAAAAGGCAGCCGCGCATGGGTGATCCCCCCGGCCAAAGCATCACGCAGGGCATCACTCAGCCCGAAAAAACTCTGCCCCAAGCACCCGCGCACCGGCAGCGGCATCATGTTGAGATACAGCCCCACCGCGCGCTCCAGCCCGCTATCGAAGCGATCCGCCATCGGCACGCCGATGCAGAAATCCTGCTGCCCGCTCATCCGGGCCAATAGCGCCGCCCAGGCGGCCAGAACCACGGTATAGATCCCCATGCCGCGCGCCCGGGCATGGGATCGCAATGCGTCGGCAAGATCGGGGGCAAGCGGGCGCTGTTCGGTGGCGCCCGCAAAATTCCGCGCCACGGGACGGGGCCCAGCCAGGGACAGATCCAGCGGCGGCGGCAGCGGGGTAAGCTGCTGCGCCCAATAGGTTTCGGCATGGGCGGCGTCGGGGCTCTTGAGCCAGGCGCGCTGCCAGCGGGCAAAACCTGTCGGCGACACCGGGGATTGTGCCTCAGGTGCCTTGGCCCCCTCCAAAGCCTGCGTGAACTCGGACAGCAGCACATCCAGCGAGACGCCATCCACCGCGATATGATGCAAGACGATCACCAAGAACCGCTTGCCCTTCTGCAGCGGGCCAAGCGCCGCCCTCCAGGGCGCGTCCTGCGCCAGATCGAAGGGGCGCTGCGCGATCTGGCGCGCCTCGTCTTCATCTTGCAAGCGGAGCAGCGGCACGTCGCAATCCGGATCGCTCACTTGGTACAGGACGCCATCGCTTTGGCGAAACCGGGTCCGCAGCGTGGCATGCCGTGCTGCAACCGTGCTCAGCTCCGCGCGGATCCGGCCCGGGTCGAACCGCGCTGGCAGGCGCAATCCGGCGGTGATGTGAAAGGCCGCACCCGCCTCAAACAGGCGCTCACTGACCCAGATCCGCTCCTGTGCCAGGCTCGCGGGTGCCAGATTGTCAGGTGCCAGATTGTCGGGTGCCTGGTTGGCCGATGCCTGGCCTTCCGCGCTTTCATCCGGCGGCCATCGGCAGGCTCTGAGCCGCTCCAGAACCGCCCCCCGGGACGCCAGCAGCCGCGCCTTGAGCCCCGCATCCAGCCCCCCCGGCGGCGCGGAATAGGCCAATGCCCCCCCGTCCAGCCGCAAATGAATATCCCGCGCGGCCAGATCCCGAAACAGCTCTGCCAGAGGGTCTGAGGCAGGGGCGGCGATATTCACAAGACGCCCTCCTCTCGTGGCACCCCCTGCGACAGCCCCACTGCTGCGACCAGACCCGCTGGTGTCGGGTGATCAAAAAAGTCGCGCACCAGCAGGTCGGGGAACCCGGATTTGCGCAACGCGGCCACCATGCGGATCGCCAGCAGCGAATGACCGCCCAGTTCAAAGAAGTTGTCCGAAGGCCCCACCGCGACACCGCCCAGAAGATCGGAGAAGATCGCGATGACCTCCGCCACCTTGGGATCCAGATCACCCGGCACCTCTGCCGGGGCGGCAGGCTCCGGGAAGGCCAGCGCGGCAATGGCCCTGCGGTCCACTTTGCCACTGGCTCCTAGCGGCAACTGCTCGACGGGCAGGATCGGAGCCGGGATCAGGGCCTCGGGCAGACGCTCGGCCAGGTGCCGCTGCAGGGCGCGGGGGCGCAGCGGCTGATCCAGCACGACGCAGGCGGCTAGGCTTTGTCGGTCGGGCGCAGGAACCACTGCGGCAGCCCTGACAGCTGCGTGCTGTTCCAAGGCCTGCTCCACCTCGGCCGGGTGCAGCCGATGGCCGCGGATCTTCACCTCGTCATCGCGGCGCCCCAGATAGTGAAGCACCCCGTCCAGATCCAGCCGCACCAGGTCGCCGGTGCGATACATGCGCTCGCCCGGCATCTCAGAAAAGGGGTTTGGCACAAAGGCGCAGGCCGTGTCGCCCGGGCGGGCATGGTAGCCCTCTGCCAGCATGGGCCCCGCGATGAACAGCTCTCCGGCCTTGCCCTGCGGAACCGGGCAGACCCTGTCATCCAGCACATAAAGCCGCGCCCCTGCGATGGGGCGGCCAATCGGGATGAGGTCAGGCAGCGGGGCGGCGGCAGGAACCTCATGGGCAACGCAACCGACCGTGGCCTCGGTCGGGCCGTATTCGTTCACGATCCGTGCGACCCCAAGCCAGGGGCGCAGCTGTTCCGCGCGCAAGGCTTCGCCGCCCAGGATCAGGCAGCCCAGCCGCGGGCCTTCCCCCTCTGATGACGGCACCGCCGCCAGGAGCGACGGGGTCAGCTTGACCAATCCAAGATCCCCCGCCCCTGTCAGGGCATCGACCAGGGCGGCACCCGGCGGATCGGGCGGCAGAAAGCGCAGCGCCTTGCCCTGTAACAATGGTACGAAGAGTGACGTCAGCCCCATGTCCGCTTCGGTGCGGGCATGAACCGGACTGGATGCCTCAGTGGACAGGCGGTAGGCAGAGCGGGCCCAGTGCAGGTAGTGATCAAAGGCCCCATGGGAGATGCACACGCCCTTGGGCCTGCCGGTGGAGCCGGAGGTGAAGATCACATAGGCCAGATCGGCGGAGTGCGGGCTGGGGGCATCGGTCGGTCTCTCGGCCCGGGCGGTCAGTGGAATCATAGCGATCCCCGCGATAATGCCCTCCCCGCTGCCATCTGAAACCAGCAGTGAAATTCCGACATCTTCGGCCATCATCTGACGGCGACGCGCGGGCAGATCGGGCGGCAACGGCACGAAGGCGGCGCCGGACCGCAGGATCGCCAATACCGCACACAGCCAGTCGCGCCCCATTCCCAAGGCGACCCCGACGCGCGCGCCCGGCCCGGCACCCGCGCGGATCAACGCCCCGGCAAGACCATCTGCCTGAACCAGAAGCGCGGCCAGGCTTTCCGTCTGCGGTCCGGAGATCGCAAGGGCATCCGGCGCTGCTGCGGCCAATGCCGAAAGCCTGTCGAACAGCGGCTGGAATTGCTCTTCAAGCGGCGGCCCATCCAGATGGCGGCGCTGCCAAGCAAACTCGCTGCTACCAAGCACCGGCCGCAGATCCGGCGCCTGCTGCGCGGTAATCCAGGTCTGCAGCCGCTCCAGCATCCAGGCGGCCTGCTGATCCTGCAGCCGTTCGGGATCAAACAGCAGCCGCATGTGAAGGCGCGCTTCGGCTTCGAACAGCTCCAGATCACAGCCCGTCGCCAGCGCCGGAGCCGAGGCCTCCAGCACCTCGATCCCCGGCACCGCCTGCAACCGGTGCCACAGAAGCCCAGCCGTGCCCGGCGAGGCTCCGGATTCTGGCGGCACATAGGTGGATTGATGCGCCCGTGTAAGCGCCAGCGCCTCTGCCGCCGCAGCCGAACGGGCAGCGGCGCTTTGCCCCGGTTTGGGCACCCAAGATAGCGGCAGCGGCAGCGCAAAAGGACCGATGGCCCCCGCAAGCCCCGGATCGTCGCGCGGATCACAGAGCACGGCAAGATCCGGCGCTGCGTCAAAGGAGCGATCCAGGACCGCGCGCCAGGCGCTCAGCACTTCGGCCTCGCCGGGGGTATTCGACAGGGCCAGAACCGGGGTTGCGCGCAGCACCTTTGGTGGCGCGACCAAGCGATCCTGCAAGACCGCCTGCCAATGGCGCTGCCCCTCCTCAGCCCTGCCATCGCCCAAAAGGCTCTGCTGCCACGCCAGATAATCCTCGTGCGATGGCACCTCGGCAGGCCAGGCTGTCTGGCCCTCACAGGCGGCCTTAAGGAGCAACAGCAATGAAGCCGGATCGGCGCGTGCGGCCGGTGCTTCAAGGGAGACCCGCACCCCGCGTGCCTCCGCCTGCAGATCCACACGCAGATCCGCCCCAAAATCTGCCAATCCCCTTATCGTCTGGCAGAGCCTCTCGGGCGATATGGCCTTGGCGACCCGCGCCTTCAGGCAGGAGGGCGCAGCCCCGCGCGCTGCAAACCAGGAGTGAAGCCGGTCAGACTGCATCATGCAAGAACCTCCGAAGTGTGCAGCCGCAGGTCCGCCAGGGCATCGCGATGGGCCCTTTGCGCCGCCGCCTGGCTTTGCATCTGGAACTGCTGGCGATGAAGCGCATTTGCGCGCCGCATGAACCCTTTGAGATCGCCAAAGGACATGCCGCGCCCGCGCAGATAGGGGATCGACCAGAAATCGAAGGACCATTGCGGCAGCCACAGCGCGCTGCGCTCCTCCATAAACGCCTCCTCGATGAGATCCAGCGCCGTCGCGCTGTCCATGGTGGCATGGCGCCAGGCAAAACCGCCGCCAGTGATGCCGTAGCGCTCGCGCTGTGCCTCGATCGGGGCGCCGGGTTCAGAATACCAGGGCTGGATGCGATAGTAATCCGGCGCGGTTTCATCCAGGAAGGCCAGGGTTTCGGCAACCGTCTCCTCGGTCTCTCCGGGGAAGCCCAGGATGAAGGAGGCAAAGGTCAGCACGCCCGCCTGTTTCAGCGCCTTGATCCCACGCCGGTAGTGTTTGGTTCTGGCTGACTTGTTCATCGCCTTCAGGATCGCCGGGCTGCCGGATTCAATGCCCAGGAAGACGCCACCGCAGCCTGCCTCCACCATCAGCGCGATGGCTTCCTCGTCCAGGTTGGAGCAGCGCAGGTACGAGTACCACTCGAACCCCCAATCCCGCTTGATCATCGCCCGGCACAGCGCCTTGAACCGTGGCAAGGGCACGTTGAAGGTATCGTCGATGAACACCAGCTGCCGCACGCCCAGCGCCGCCAAAGCCTGCAACTCTTCGATCACCCTCTCAACGCTGGTCAGGGCCAGAGCCCCTGCGCGAATGGGATAGCTGCAAAAGGAGCAGTTGAAGGCGCAGCTGCGGGCGGTGCGGGTCTGCACCACCGGGCCCAGCCGGGCGGGCGCAAACCGCCGCCAGTCGATGACCCGCTGATCCATCGGGTTTTCCTCTGGCGCGATCAGGGTTCTGCTGCCATCGGCAAAGATCAGATTGGGCACCTGGTAGAGATCGCCCGCCTCCGCCAGGGTCCGGGTCAGGCGGCACAGGGTGCTCTCTCCCTCTGGATCGGCCACATAGATGTCGGCACCCAGATCGCCCAGCGCCACGGCCAGCTCTTCGGGCGTTTGGCTGTTGCGCAGATGATTGGTCACCAGGGGACCGCCCAAGACGATCCGCGCATCCGAGCGGGCGCGGATGAAGGCGACAATCTCATGCACCGGAGCATTGGTCACATAGAAGGTGGTGGTGATCGCCACGCAGCGCACACCCTGCGCAAGCTGCATGGCAAGGCGATCCTTCTCATCCTGGAAGAGGTTGATCCAATCGGCACTGAGCCCTGAGTTTTGCAGCATGTTGACGAGGTAAACCGCCGCCAGGTTCGGAATTGCGCCACAGCGCATCGGCGGGCTGCCCGCCGGGCGAAACTGATCAAGCAGATCCATATAGGAGCGCGCGCCGCCTTCCCCCTCGATCACCGAGAGCGCAAGATCCCTATAGGCCGGGCTGGTCTTGCCCATCCGCGCCAGCGCCGCGGCATGGGTGGCGGTGGCGGGCTCGTTATAGCCGATCACCAGGCAATCGAGCGGCGCCGTCATGGGGCACCCGCCAGGGATTTTCCCTCCACGGGATCGCTCAGCGCGACCAGGATCCTGCGCTGTCCCGTGTAGGGCCTGCGCCCATGGGCCGCCAGAAGGTTGTCCACCACGGCCATATCACCCTGCTGCCAGGCGATGGGGGTTTCTGCCTCGGCGCACAGGCGGGCGATCAGCTGCGCATCCGCATCCGAAATCTCACCGCCACCGCCGAACCAGCATGTGCGCGGCAGGGCCTCTGGCGCAAAGACGCTGCGCAGGGCCGCTGTGGTTTCCGGATCGTGGCAGGCGGGATGCCAGATCGGCACCTGCCCCACCCATGTCATCTCATTCGTCACCGGATGACGGGCCACGGCCGGGCGCCAGGCCTCGGTCACCGGTACATCCCCCTGCCAGCTGAGTTCGGCTTCCTCTTTGGCGCAGGCGCGGGCGAGTTCGGCAGGATCCGTCGTGCCATAGACCTGCTGCCAGCTTTTCTCCAGCCCCGGTTGATAGACCCGGCGATAGCGGATGCCTTCACGGGCAAAGCGATCACGCAGATCCACGTGCAGGGCCTGATAGATCCGCCGCCCGTCCAGCACCGTGGTTTCCCCACCGGTTTCGGCCGGGGTGAGGCAGGCAAACATGATCCTGCCCGGCCAGATCCGGTTGAAGGTATTCTCGTTATGCGCCCTCAGCGGCACATCCGCAGGGTATCGCACCGGTGTCTGCACCACATCCGAGGCCGCCACCGGTTCGTGTTCGCCATTCTCGTGGATCATCTCGCGCGACAGGCTGGCGGCGGCGGCCTCGAACTCGGCGGCATCCGTGATCCCCGCCCCGCGCAGCAACACCGCGCCCGCGCGATAGAGGTGGCGATCGATCTCTTCCCGGTTTTCCCGCAGCCAATGAGCCAGCTTGGCACCTCGCACCGGCGGGATCAGCACCTCGGGGCAAGCGCCACGCCCCGGATCGGCTGGGCGTCGAAACGCGAGGCGCATCGGAGATTTCGAGGCATTGCCTTTTGCGGGCTCTGCAGGTGGCAGGATCTGGCCGATATCCCATTGCTCGCCCTGCTCCAGAACCCCACACAATGCCGCCTTGAGGCAATCGCGCCAGCTTTCGACCCGCGCCCTGTCAAACAGATGCGCCCGATAGGTGAGCCAGATCTTCAACCCCCCGCCGATCTCGGCCAGTTCCACCATGAGATCGGTTTCGACACGCGGCTCTGCGCCATAATGCGGGCGCAGCTCCAGCTCTGCGGCCCGCAAGGCCTCTGGCCGTGTGCCACGGTCGATGATCTTCAACTGGAAGACCGGCATTCGTCCGTTTTGGCGCGGCGCCTTCACCGCGCGCACCACCTCCTGAAAGGGTACATCCTGATCCTCGAAAGCCGCAAGCGCCGCCGCCCGGCTGCGCGCCAACAGGGCGGCAAGGTCAGGCTCCCCCGACAGATCCAGACGGATCGGCAGCTGGTTGACCAGGAAGCCCACGGCACTGTCGCTGCCCGGCCCGTCGCGCCCCGCCGTGTCGGTGCCGAAAACCATGTCCTTGCGCCCGGCAATGCGCCCCATGACGGCCGCCACCACGCCGGAAATCGCCATGAACCGCGTCACGCCGTGATTCCGACACAGCTCATCCAGGCGCGCGACCTGCTCGGGCTGCAGCCAGAAGCCGGTATTGCCTGCGCTCCTGTCCGGGTGGTCATGACCCTCCCGGTCGCCGGGCAGATCCAGAAACGGCGGCAGCCCCTGCAAGCGCCGCACCACCCGACCCGGATGCCGATGCAGCGGCGCTGCGGTGATCCAGCGGGCCGTATCCACCGGCTCCAGGCGCTCTCCACCATAAGCCCGGGCCAGATCCTGCAGAAGGATATCCATCGAGGCGCCATCGGCGATGATATGGTGCAAGGCGATCACCAGGGCCGCCTCTTCGGCGCCCTTGCGCAGAAGCCGCGCCCGCAACAGCGGACCGGTCTTCAGATCAAAGGGGCGCCCGGCTTCCTGCCCTGCCGCCATATCGAGTGTCGCGTCGCTCAGATCGGCGACCTCTTCGATGTCCAATGAGACGGCAAACCGATCTCCGATGCGCTGACGCGGGCCGTCGGGTGTGTCGTGAAAGGTCAGGCGCAACGCCGGATGGGCCGCCAGCACCGCTTGCAGCGCCCCCTGCAAGCGGTCCAGGTCCAAGGGCCCGTGCAGGCGCAGAGGGGAGACGATGGTGTAGATCCCCGTTTCCCGCTCCCCCTCCAGTTGCTGCAGCATCCAAAGCCGCTCTTGTGCGGGTGTCAAAGGCAGCTCGCCCTGCGGCAGGGGCTTGCCGCCATCGGCCATGATCGGCCCTCCGGTCTCGATCGCAATGGCCAGCGCCCTGAGGTTGGGGCTGCGATAAAATCCCGCCAGCGGCAGATCCACGGCAAAGCGCCTGCGCGCCAGGGCGATCAGCTGCATCGCCTGCAGCGAGGTGCCGCCAATGGCAAAGAAGTCCGCCGTCACCGGCACCTTGGCAATCGCAAGGACATCGCGCGCAAGTTCCGCCAATTGGCGCTCTGTCTCGGTCGCGGGAGCGCCATCGGCAGTTGCCAGAACCTCAGGCTGCCAGTCCGGCAGAGCGGCCCGGTCCAGCTTGCCATTGGCGGTACGCGGCAAGGCGGGCAGCGTCATCACCCCGGCGGGCACCATATGGCGAGGCAGATGCTGGGCGGCCTCGGCCAGCAGGCGCGCCTCGGCCCTGGGCGGCGGATCGCGCAGCACTGCATAGGCCACCAGACGCGCGCCCCGCAGCATCACAACGCAGTCGCGCACGAAGGGCAGCCTGCGCAGACAGGTCTCGATCTCTCCGGGTTCGATCCGCTGTCCGGCCAGTTTGATCTGGTGATCGGCGCGGCCCAGGTAGACCAGCTCTGCCGCCGCGTTCAGCCGGACGATATCGCCGGTATCATACATGCGGGCGCCCGGGGTTCGGGCAAAGGGATCGGGGCGGAAGGCCATGGCCGTCTTGCCCTGCGCCGCCACATAGCCCCGCCCCACACCGACACCGCCCACCCAGAGACGCCCCGCCGCCCCCTTTGGCACGGGCATCAGACGGGCATCCAGCACATAGAGCCGGGTATTCAGGATAGTCTTGCCAATGGGCACCGAACGCCCCGGCGCAAGGGAGCGATCGATCACATGATGGGTCACATCATCGGAACATTCGGTCGGCCCATAGGCGTTCATCAACGGTATCGCGGGATATCGCTGACGCCAGGCCTGGGCCGCATCCGCCGAAAGCGCCTCTCCGGTGACCAGCATCCAGCGCAATGCGGGCAGCGGCGTGACCGCGCCAACCTCCTGCACATCGTTCATCGCCCGCAGCAGGCCCGGCACCGTCTCGGCCACGGTCACATGGGCGCGTGCAAGCCCTGCCAGCAAGCCCGAAGGATCCACGGCGGTTTCCTCGTCAAAGACATGGATGCTCCCCCCCACCAGGAGGGCCGAGAGGAACTGCCAGATGCTGACGTCAAAGCTTTGCGGAGCGGTTTCCGCCACCCGGTCCCTTGCCGTCAGATCCAGATCCACCACCTTGGCCCAAAGATGGTTCAACATGCCATGATGCGTGACCATGGCCCCCTTGGGGCGCCCGGTAGAGCCGGAGGTATAGATCACATAGGCCAGCGTATCGGACCTGAGCGTCACAGGCTGTAACGCCGGGCCGATACCATGACGCAGGGCATCGACCTCCAGCAGGTCCCGCCCCGCCCCCAGCGCAGGATCGGGCATGGTCCCGCAGGTCAGCACCACCTTGGCCCCGGTTTCCTCCAGCATTTCCGCCAGGCGCGAGGGCGCATCACCCGGATCCAGCGGCATATAGGCCGCCCCGGCGCGCAGGATCCCCAAGAGCGCCACCAGCATCGCCACCGAGCGCCGCCCATGCACGCCGACGACATCCTCGGGGCCAATCCCCCGCGCCTGCAGCGCCGCCGCGATGCGGTCCGCCTGTGCCAGCAGGTCGCCATAGCTGAGCCACTCCTCCCCATCAGCTGCGGCGCGGGCCTGCGGATGTCTTCGCGCCATATCCTCAAACAGCGCCGGGAAAAGCCGGCCTTCTCCCGGCAGGGCCCGATCCGCTCCGGTCAGGACATGCGCCTGCTGCTGCCCCGCCGCCGCCCCTTGGGCGGGCAGATCCGCAACGGCGCGCTCGGGTGTCTCCAAGAGCCCTTGGAGCAGGGCAAGGAAGGCATCCGCGAAGGAGCGCACGGTTGCGGCATCAAAACGGGCAGCGCTGTAGCGGAAACACGCGTTGAACCCCTGCGCCTGCGGCTCCATATCCAACAGAAGATCATAGGGCGCATGAACCGGGGGCAGCTCTTCCAGCACCATGCGCAGACCGCCGCCCAGATCACGCGGCCCCATTGGCTGGTTCTGCATCACGAAGAAGCAATTGAGCCCCGCCTGGGCGGGATCCGCCTGCTCGCCCGTCTCGGCGGCCACCAGCGCATCGAAGGGCAGATCCGAGACCCGCTGCAGGTCCAGCCAATCGCGTTTGAGCCGCGCCAACAGAGCATAGCCATCCGGATTTCCGGAGAAATCGGCAGGCACCGGCAGCACGTTGATCAGCAGGCCGATCAACTGCTCCATGCCCGGACGCGCGCGCCCCGCGATCAGCGTCCCCACATCGAACCGCTGTGCTCCGGTGATACGCGCCAGCAGCATCTGAAAGGCGGCCAGGAGGATCAGGAAAGGTGTCACGCCGCTGCGCCCGGCCAGATCCTGCAACTGCGCGTTCAGCGCCTGCGGGATCTCGAACCGATATTGCCCCGCGACCCGCGCGCCGGGGCCGGGATCGGGGGCATCATAGGGCAGGTCCAGCGGCGTCAGACCGGTTCCGAAACGCGCCTTGCGGGCCTTTAAGGAACGATCCAAGGCCTCGGGCGTCCAGTGATGGTCGCACCAGGCGGCATAATCGACGAAATCATAGGCCAGCTTTGCTGGCGCATCCCCCTGGCCGATGCGGGCGCGATAGTGGGCGGAAATATCCTCCAGGAAGGTGGCAATGGACCAGCCATCAAAGACGATGTGATGCACCGCAACCACCAGGGCCGGCTCCGCATTCGCCTGCGTCAGGGTCAAGCGCAGCACGGGCGCCGCCGCCAGGTCAAAACCGGTCTCGGCCTCGCGCGCGGCAATGCGTGCGGCAGGTTCATCGCTGTCGCGCACCTCGGGCCACGGCCCCTCTGCCATCCGGGGCTGACCATCAGAAGAACTCTCTACCCGCATGCGCAGCACCCGGTGGCGGGCCATCACATCGCCCAGCGCGCCGCGCAAAGCCTCTTTGTCCAATTCACCCTTGAACCGCAGCATCCCGGTCATGCTGTAGGACCGATCCTGCGGGTTCAGCTGATGCAGGAACCACATGCGCCGCTGGGCTGCCGTGAGCGGCACCGGGCAAGCCTGCCGCGCCGGGGGCCAATCCGTTTGCAGGCTCCCGATACCGCGCCCTGCCTCGACCAGCCGCAACGCCAGATCGCTGAGCCGGGGGGTGTCAAACACATCCCGCAGGCTGAGCCGCATGCCAAGCTGAGCGCGGATATCAGCGATCATCTGGATCGCCATCAGGGAATGCCCGCCCAGATCGAAGAAACTATCGTGACGCCCGATTTCTTTATGTCCAAGCCGGGTCTGCCAGATCGCGGCAAGGCTGCGCTCCGCCTCGCTCACCGGGGGCTCCACGGTGTCTTGCGCACGCGCCGTCGGGGCTGGCAGCGCCTTGCGATCGATCTTGCCGCTCATGTTGAAAGGCAGCGCCGACATCGGCACCCAAAGGTCCGGGACCATGAAGCCCGGAAGATGATTGCCCAAGGCTCGGCGCAGCTCTGCCCCCGTCAGATCCGCTGGCGCATACAAGGCCACCAAGGCAGGTCGCGCACCCTCATGCAGGCCCACCGCCGCATGGCGCACGCCGGGCAAGGCGCGCAGGGCCGCCTCGACCTCGCCAATCTCGACCCGGAAGCCGCGGATCTGGACCTGGGAATCGCGCCGCCCAAGGTAATCGAGGCTGCCATCGGCACGCCGCCGCGCCAGATCGCCGGTGCGATAGAGCCGCGCGCCGGGTGTGGCCGAGAAGGGATCGGGGCGAAAGGCCTCGGCGGTGCGCAAGGGGTCTGCCAGATAGCCCAGCCCGACGCCGCGCCCGCCAATCCACAATTCCCCCGTCATACCAGGGGGCAAGGGATGTTCGCGCCGGTCCAGCACATAGCAGGCGAGGTTGCGCAAGGGGCGCCCGATGGATACCGTCACCGCATCCGCAGGCGGCGGGGTATCATAAAGCGCCACGCTGGTGTCATCGGAACATTCCGCCGGACCAAAGGCATTGATTAGCCGCGCATGGGGAGCTGCCGCCATCCAGCGCCGCGCCAGGCTCGGGGCCAGCGCCTCGCCGCAGGACGACACCCAGCGCAGACTTCGGGGCGGCGGCGGCGCGCCGGGGCGTTCCAGTTCGACCGCCAGCATCTCCAGTACCGCGGGCACCACCTGCAGCATCGTGACCCCACGCGCCTCCAGCGCGGCCAGGAATTCGGCGGGCTGTTCGATCAGCGCATCCTCGAAGACCTCGACCCGCCCCCCCACGGTTGCCATGACCAGGAATTGCCAGACCGAGATATCAGAGGCCACCGAGGCGGTCTGCGCCATCACATCCGAAGCGTCGAACTGCAGCAGATCGACCATGGCCTCCAGGTGATTGCCGTTGCCCTCGGCATGGACAACGGCGCCCTTGGGCAACCCGGTGGAGCCGGAGGTGAAGATCACATAAGACGGATCCTGCGCCCTGAGCGACGAGGGCGGATCGGCAGGCGCATCCTCCGGCGGCGTATCGGGCAAAGGCAGGACCACGGCGGCCTTTTCGCCGCGCTCAGGTTCCGGCATGGGATCGGGCAATGCCGTTTCCCCATCGGTCAGCACCACCGCAGGGCGGGCCTGTTTCAGGATACCGCTCAGCCGCGCCGCGGGATCGCGTGGGCTGAGCGGCATGTAGCAGGCGCCCGTCTTGGCAATCGCCAGCATCGCCCCAAGGTAAGGCGCGCCGCGTGCCGCGCGCAGGGCCACGATGCGCCCCGGACCGGCGCCCAGCTCCGCCAGGGTTTCGGCCAGGGCATTGGCATAGCGGTTTAGCGCCCCATAGCTCCAGACCTGTGCGCTGTCGCGGATCGCGATGGCCTCGGGATCTTTCTGCACACGATCTTCGAAACGTAGACGGAAATCCACGGCACAGCCCGTTTCCGCACCCAGTGCCGCACGGCGCCAGGCCTGTTCCTCGTCGGCGCGCATCAGGGGCAGATCCGCCGCCAGGCGGTTCGCGTCACGGGCAATGCCGCGCAACAGCGCCTCGAAGGCGCGCGCAAAGCCCGTGACGGTCTCCGGATCGAACAGGGCGCAGTCATATTGAATGGCCCCCAAAAGGGCTCCGTCCTGGCCCGAGGCCATGGTGCAACTTAGATCAAACTGTGTGGCCCCCGTTTCCACCGCCATGGTGCGCGCCTGCAGGGGCCCAAGCGACAGCGCTCTTCCCTCGGCCAAGCCAGAGGTCGCCAGGGCCGCCTCTCCCGGGAGGCCTGAACCATTGTAATTGAACACGCTTTGAAACAGGCCGCTGTGACCATCGCCGCGGTCCGGGGCCACGGCGGCGGCGATATCGGCCAGTGGCAGCGCCGCGTGCTCCAGAAGCCGCTCGATCCGGCAAGTGGTCTCGGCCAGGTATTCCGTGAAGGGCTGGGTCAGAGCCGAGCGGTCCCGCAGCACGCCGAGGTTGACCAGATAGCCCACCACATCCGCCTCAAACCCATGGCGGCGATTGGCGCATGGCACGCCGACAAGCACCTCATCCTGATCCGTGGCCCGGCGCAGGAACAGCGCCCAGGCGCACAGCAGCAGGTTGTGCAGCGTGGTGCCTGCCTCTGCCGCCACCCCGCCCAGCGCCTGGCCAACCTCTGGCGGCAGCCCGAATGGCAGCCGCGCGCCCCGGAAGGCCGGGCGCGCGGGGCGCAAACGGTCATGGCCCAGACCAAGATGCGGCAGGTCACCGGCCAGTTCGTTCCGGTACCAGTCCAGCGCCCGTTGCGCCTCGGGGCCCGCGCACCAGGCGGCTGCGGCCCGCAAATGGTCCTGATATCCCGCCCGCAGCGGCGGCAGCGCCTTGCCGTTCAGCAGCAGGGACAGCTCTTTCACCAGCAGGGCCAGGGACCACAGATCGCAGACCGCGTGATGCACCGAGATGAGCAGCACATGCTCTTCTGTGCCCAAGTGAAACAGATCGGCCCGCAACAGCCGGTCCTGGCCCAGATCGAAAGGGACCCGGGCACGTCGATCGAGGGCCGCCTGAAGCTCTGCCGCTGTCCAGCCCGTTGCCTCGTGCACAGCGAAATCGCATCCGCACCCCTGCGGCTGCAGGCGGGGCTGCACGCCTGCATCGGTCAATTCCAGATTGACGCGCAGTTGTTCGTGCCGATCCACCAGCGTTTCGATCGCCGTGCGCAGATCCTCGGGCGCCAATAAACCGTCCAGCCGCAGGGCCTCGGCAATCGTATAGGCGGCATTTGGCGAGGTCAGATCCTGAAACAGCCACAGCGCCTTTTGATTGGATGACAGCCGGGGGGCTGCCCCGTCCTGCGGGATCGCTGTCGCGGGGGCTGCGCCCTCCAGACGCTCTGCCAGCGTGTTGATATCCGCAGCCCCCAGGGCGGCCTCCAATCCCAATCGCAACCCCAGAACCGCCTCGATCTCATGCAGCAGCCGCACCGCCGACAGCGACTCCATCCCCAGATCCGCAAAGCTATGATCCGGGCGGACAGCCCCTGGCGCCAGGCCGCACCAGATCGCCAGTGCGCCGCACAGACGGTCCACCAGCGGCGCCGCGCCCGTCAGGGTCTCTGTCAGATCCCCCTGGGCCAGGGCGCTTTGGGCACGCAGCTTGAAACCGCCTGCCTCGTATCGTTCCACGGCCTCGGCCCGCCGGGGTTTGCCGCTGGTGGTGCGTGGCAGGCTGGCGTTCTGCAGCCAGAGGATTTCATCCAAGGTGAGGCCAAAGCGATCAAGCACCGCCGAGCGCAGCCGCGTGGGCATGTCTGGCGGCGGCATGTCAGCGGTTTCGATCAAGGCCACCAACTGCCTGTCCGCCCCGTCCCCGGGCGCAATCACCATCACCTGCTGCCGCGCCAGATCAGGGTCGACCTCCGCCAGGGCAGCCTCGACCTCTCCCAATAGAACATTGCGGCCGCGCAGCTGGATCATGTCGTCCCGTCGCCCCAGCACAAACAGCCGATCGCCAAGGAACGCACCAAGATCACCGGTGGCAAACCGCCCCTCGGCAAACCCCGGCTCTGTCTGCCCCCAATATCCTCCGGCAAGGCTGCCCTTGGAGAGTTCGATCTCCCCCACCCGACCGGCTGGCAAAACGGCGCCGCTGTCGGGATCAAGAATGCGGATCTCGCTGCCAAGGCCCGGGGTGCCGGAGGAGACGAGCTCCTGCCCCTCGGCCGCAAGCTGCAGGATCCCCTGCTCCAGCGCGGTGGGATCAACAGTGATCTGATGCGCCCCCTGCCCGGCCCGCTCGGCTGCAACCAATAGCGTGGCCTCGGCCATGCCATAGCTGGGCAGGAAAGCCTCTGCGTGAAATCCCACCGGGGCGAAGCGCTCGGCAAAGCGGCTCAGGGTTTCCGGTCTGATCGGCTCTGCCCCGTTGAAGGCCGCGCGCCAGCTGGACAGGTCCAACCCGGCCAGCTCTGCCTCTCCGATATTGCGCCAGGCCAGGTCATAGCCGAAATCCGGCGCCCCACTGACGGTACCGCCATAGCGGGAAATGGCCTCCAACCACGCCGCAGGACGCCTGAGGAAGGTCTCTGGCGGCATCAGCACCGCGCGCCCACCGCTGAACAGCACCTGCAGCACGCTGCCCATCAACCCCATGTCATGAAACAGCGGCAGCCAGGACACGATGGTGTCCCGATCTGTCATGGCGAACCGTTCGGTGATGGCGGCGGCATTGCGGGCGATGTCGCCATGGCGGATGCGCACCCCCTTGGGCCTGCCGGTGGAGCCAGAGGTGTATTGCAGGAAGGCCAGATCCTCTGCGCGGGAGTCAGCCCATTGATAGGCGGGCGCGGAGACCGGGGAAATCCGCGTCAACCCGGCGGCGGCAACCAGACCTGCGGTTACACGACCGATCAGCCCGGTGGCCGCGCAATCCTCGGCGATGGCGCGCAAACGCGCCCGGCGGATCGCGGCCGGGACCGGCACCGCGATCGCGCCTGCCTGCAGGCAGCCCAGGAAGCCTGCCACGAACTCGGGCCCGGTTGCCGCCATCAGGATCACCCGCGCGCCACGATAGGGGGCCAGGGCTGCGGCATATCCCGCCACGGCCGCCAGCAGCCCCGCCCGGCTGAAGGTCTGGCTCAGGCTGCCATCCGCCCCCAGGAACAGGAAGGCATCTTGATCGGGCGCTTCGGATAGAAACCGTGTCAGCGACAAGCATGCCACATCCTGCTGGTTTCGCAGTTCAGACAATCGACTAACCCTTTAAAACGCAGAGCTTGACTTAAAATGATGATCTCTCTTAGCTACCGTATGACACGAACCACCTCATAGGCAAACGCATTATGCGGGAATTTGGCGCTGACATAGACTGGATCACCATTCCCGGTGGCGCCTTCATCATGGGCAGCGATGATCCGGCGCTTGAGGCCAATGTCCGCCCCGCACACCGGGCCGAAACCGGCCCGTTCCAGATCGCCCGATCGCCGCTGACCGTTGCCGGTTTTGCCCGTTTCGTGAAGGCAACGGGCTACAGGACAGAGGCCGAGCAGGACGGCTGGAGCCAGGTCTGGACCGGGCAGATTCCCGAGGACGTCTGGCCCGACAACGATACGCTCTGGGTCCAGATGGAAGGCGCCTGCTGGCACCGACCGCGCGGCGACGACGATGTGCGCGCCAAGGCGCTGCACCCGGTCACCCACCTGTCCTACCGGGATGCCACAGCCTATTGCGACTGGATCGGCGCCCGTCTTCCGACCGAGACGGAATGGGAGCTTGCCGCCCGTGGTGCGGATGGGCAGCGCAACCCCTGGGGCGATGCACCACCGGGGTCTGGGGACTGCAATTGCGCCATGCAGGTTGGCGACACCACACCCGTGGGCGCCTATCCAGCCGCCACCAGCCCCTTTGGATTGCTGGACGCGGTGGGCAATGCCTGGGAGTGGACCTCGTCGCGCTATCTTGCCTATCCCATCCCCGCCTCGGAAGAGGAGGGCCGGATCCCGGAGGAGTTCATCGACGACATGATGGCGGAGTTCGCTATTCATGCGGGGGTGGAAGACATGGTCACTGAGATGCGCGAGACCGGCCAACTCCCCCAGGCCTTTCGCGCATTGATCAATCAACTGGATATCGGGGTGATCCGGGGCGGCTCCTTCTATTCCAATTGCGAACCGCCCGAGCGGACCCATGTCACCTGCCGGGTCTATGCGCCGCGCAACTACCGCTGTTTCGATCTGGGCCTGCGCCCGGCGCGGGACGTCTGAGCGATGCGCTGCACCCGGTTCGGCTCCACTGGCATCGATCTTCCCGTCATTGGCCTTGGCACTGCGGAATTCCTGGGCGGCGCCGGGACAATCGGTGCCGCCTTGGATGCAGGCATCCGATTGATCGACACCGCCGAAAGCTATGGCACCGAGCAGCAGATCGCCCCCGCCATTGCCAAGCGCCGCGCCGAGGCTTTTGTCGCCACCAAGGTCTCTGCCGCCAATGCCCGCCCCGAGGATCTGACCGCCGCCGCCGAGCGCAGCCTGCGCGCGCTGAAGACAGACCATATCGATCTCTATCAGTTGCACTGGCCCTCGGAGAGCGTGCCGCTGGCGGACACCCTCGGTGCCATGGATGAGCTGGTGGATGCGGGCAAGGTGCGCTTCATCGGGGTTTGCAACTTTTCCCTTTCCCTGCTGCAACAGGCACGGGATCTCAGCCGTCACGGCATTCAAAGCAACCAGTTGCTACACAACGCGGCGCAGCCCTTCTGGGAGACCGGCCTGCAGGACTGGTGCCAGGCACACCAGCTGTCCCTGATCGCCTACAGCCCGCTGGCCCAGGGGATGGAGACCTTGCTGGCATCACCTGCCGGTCGCGCGCTGCAGCATTGGGCCGATCGGCTGGACAAGACCGCTGCGCAGGTCGCCCTGGCCTGGTGCGTGAACCGGTCTGACAATCCTGCGGGGGTGATCGCCATCCCCAAAAGCCGCAATCGCCGCCGTATCGCGGAAAACGCCGCCGCCGCCGGTCTGCAGCTGCCGACCAAGGCGCTGGCCGAAATCAACGCTGCGGCGGGGATTGCAGCGCATCCGAAGGCGTGAGCCTTGGCCTCGTGGCCCTACAGCTCCAGCACGCTCATGAATTCAACCCCCATGTCCCGAAGATCGGCAAGCGCTGCACAAAGCGGGTGATCCCCCAACCGTTCAACCCGCCAGACGAGCACCAGGTTGATCTCCCCTGCCCTGGCGGCGCGCAACACCGCGGCCACATCGCTGCCGGTCACCACGGACTGCATGCCATGGCTTTCCGCATAGCTGCGCAGGGGGGGTTCGTCGCCAGGACTGGCCAGCCAGAGCATCGCCCGCACCGCACTGCCATCACGGGGCCGATAGCGGAAATCCATGCTGGTGTCGCGGGCTGTGCCAGGCGAATGCTCGGTCATGGTACGGGCAGCCTCAGCTCCAGGGTGGCAAAGGCCATCCGCATGCCCATACGCTCCGCGTTACGATGGGTGGTGCTGCCGAATTCGCAATCGGTCAGCGCCCAAAGACAGCCCGCCTGGCGCGCGTCCCACATCCGCTGCGCCATCAGCGCCTGCTGGGCGCCCCGGCAACGCAGCTCCGGCAGGGTATTGGCATTTCCCATCCAGGCGATCCCGTTGGAGATGAAACTGCTGGCCATGGCCGCAGGCCGCCCATCAAGGTCCGCAATATAGAGCGCAAAATCCGGATGTAGATGCGCTGCACGCCGCAGATCCCGCACCACCTGTTCAATGGGATCATCCGGCGTTTCCCAAAGATCGAACACCGTATCAAGATCCTCCTCCCCGGCGCGCCGGATCGCAATCTTTGCCTTGGGCGGCTCTGCCATGATGCAGGCCTGAGCAAAGAACCAATCCTGCGATACCAGCGCAAAGCCGCGCCCGGCCAGGGCCTCCATCACCTCGGGCGTGGCCCGCTCCGGCGTCAGCGTCAGATGGCAGTCGCGCCACGCCTCGTGATACCAGGCGATGACTTCCTCCAGCCGCTCCAACCCGGCGTACGACAGGCCGATTGCACGATTGTAATAGGACGCCTCCCGGGTGAGATCCCGCATGCCGCAGATCCCGGCACCAAAATCGCGGGTCACGAATTCCCCCTCCGCCTCGCGCAGGGAGCGTTCGGTGTTGAAACGGGTAAAGTCCCGATCCGCCAGATCAAAGCGCAGAAAATCCTCGGCGCCAAAGGGATAGTACAGGCCATGCGCAGGGTTTTCAGAGATCGGCATCCCGGCTTTTCCTCTTCGGATCCTGTGGTAACCTTCCGAATATGCACGATTCTCGCGTTGAAGGCGAACCCGAACACGCAGCAGTACTGCGGCCTGCGCCGCGCGCGGCCCAAGAGGCCGTCGCCGCAGCCAATGGCAGATCCGGCAGCGCATCCCTGTTTTGGATGAACGAGCGATTGCTGCGGCATGAGATCTCAGCGCGTCCGGGAAACCGGCCCGAGACAGCAACGATCCATGAAGAGGTCACCGGCTTTGACCTCAGCCACCGGGCAGGCGTGTTGCGGCAAAGCCTGCAGCAGAGCACCCTGTCGGGGCAGGCGCTGGCGCAGGCCGTGGGCGAGATTGCCGGCACAGGCTACGCCAGTACCGCCGGGCTTGACGCCGACCTGCCAGCGCCCCGTCCCTCTGACGACAGTCGCGCCGCGTTGCAAGAGCTCTGGTCCCGGCTGGCGCCTTGGCCCGCGCATGTCATGCATCTCTCCCTGTCAACCGTTCTGCTGGATGGTTACAGGGGCTGCTGCCCGGCGCCCGATGCGGGCGGAGTCTGGCCCCTCCGCTATCGCGCCCTGCGCCTTCAGGCGGTGCGCAGCGATGGCAGCGTGATGGTGCGCGAATGGCAGTTCGACAGTGAAACCGCCAATGACAATACCCTTATGCGAATGGCCGCGCGCCTGTCGCAGATCCTGCGCGACGATCCGCCAGAGAACTCCGGCCCAATCGGCCGCCTGCCGCTGGTCAGCGGCCCCGGCCAGTGCGCTGTGATCTTTCACGAATTGGTGGGCCATCTGTGCGAAGCGGATCAACGCGCCCGCGCCACCGACCAGCTGTCGCGCCTCGACGGGCTGCCGCCGGACCTGGTGATCCGGGATCTGCCGGATCTCGCCTTTGGGCCCGGTCACCTGCCGATGGATGACGAGGGGACAGCGCCCCGTTCTGTCACCCTCTGCGCCGAAGGCAGGCTAAGGGACAGCCTTTTTGATCGCGACACCGCGCAGGCCGCTGGCCTGCCCGCAACCGGCAACGGCAGACGGCAGGATTATCGCCACGCGCCAGAGCCACGCATGCGCAACCTTGCCGTTGCCGCAGGCACCACACCACAAGACGCCTTGCTCGACGGGATCGAGACCGGGCTGTGGCTTGATCAATGTGGTCCAGCCTGGATGGATGCAGGCGCTGACCGGTTCGGCATCGAGATCGCAGCAGGGCGGATGATCCGCAAGGGTCGGCTGGCCGAGCAGATCCGCGGCGTCAGTGTCACCGGCGCGGTCAGTGCTGCCTTGCGCGGGATCACCGCCATCGGAGACGAGGCACAGCTGTGCGACCAGGTGGTCCCCTGCGGCAAGGGCGGCATCCTTCGCACCGGCATCTCTGGCCCGGCGGTGCGTTTCAATGCGCTGCAGATCGGCTAGCCAAGCGATCCGCTCATCGCAAATCCGCTCCCTGTGACCGCAAAAAACGGCGCAACACCCCCATAACGTGCATCACCCCTTCGCTTTCGCGCAACTTTGCGGTATATTTGAGGTCATTAAAACAACCGAACTTTCAACCCAAAGAGAAACCAATGGCCAAAAACAAAGACACTGAAAAACTCACCACCAGCGAAGACATGCAGCGCGAGTTCGAGTCCATTCTTGATGACCTGTCCTCTGCTGCCGAAGGTATGCAGAAGGCCCGTGCGATGAAGGGCAAACACGCCCTGCAGTCGCTGGTAGACCTGCAAACCCTGGTCAAATTCCGCGACCTGGCATCGACCCTGCGCTCCACCGATCCCCGGATCATCGGTCAATAACGCCGGTTTGATGCTGTGCGGGCCCGCCGTTGCGGCGGGGCAGCCGGATTGCGACACCGCGTTCAGCCATCTGCTGGCCGCGCTTGATCGCTACGGCCTCCTTTACGGCGCTGCGTTGTACCAGGGTGATTTATCCTGTGTGACCATGGGCGAGGCCCAGCTCTCCTTTACGAGCCGTAGGGTGGCAACCTTGGCCTTGGAGTTCCCCTGTGACGGGCAAAATGGCGCAATTCAACCGCTGCGTCTTAATCGCCCCGCACCGGAAAATGAGGCGCAGGCACAGGCTGTTGTCAAAGACTGCCTGAAGAAGTTTCCTCGCTCTCGGTCAGAGGCCCAGATACAGGCATCGACATTGGATCGGACGACAGCAGAGGGCTGGATACCCCGAGCGGGTCAGGCGGCTAGAACGGGTCGGGCCTCAATAATGGCTGCAGCACCATCCGGCCCCGATCCGACATATGCCCGCCCCCGAGGCACGCCCCCTGATCTGAGCCGCGCGGCAGAGGCCGGGTGGTGTTCGCACCCGCTCCCCCCGATGCCGGACAAACGCCAAATCGCGGCCCTGTTGCATCACGCCTATCCGGAGGCCGCGCGGGATTTGGGCCTCCTGGATCTGTGGCGGCACGTCCAAAATCAGCAGATCACCGTGGCCTGGAGCGGCACGCCCCCGTGGCAAGGCGCACGTCAGCGGGTGCTGACCGGGGCTGAATTTGCGCCCCCCTGCACATCTTCCGCCGAATGCGGCCTCAGCTGGCGCCACCTCAGGCCGGGGGATGAGCCGATTGAGGATCTGTTCAAGGCCGCGGCGCCACATCTGGCGCATTTATCGGACAATGGCCCGGCGCAGGCATGGCATGGTGCCATCCGCCTGTCCGCCCATGTCTTGGCGCAGGTTCTGGGCTGGCTTGGCCCCAGCGCCCTGACATTCCTGCCAGCCCAACCACCCGGATTGGGTGAGGGCAGCGCAGGGCCTTGGCCTGTCCCGGATCATGTGACGGTGCCACCGGGAACCGCGCCGACGAATTCCGTTGCTCCCCTGGCCCTGCACCTGAATGGGATCGAACAGGCCGCAGAAGCACTGCACCTGACTGCCGCCACACCGCAGCACGGAACCCGCCGGTTCCGTCTCTCCCTGCACGACCTCGGCGACGCACTGGCTGCTCCGGAGTGTCGCGGCGCCCTGCTGCAGGCGCAGCATCTGGATCAACAGGATTTCTATCTGCCGGATCTCGACGTGGTGGCCACACCATGGTGACATCCGGGCGGCTGACCCTGCACCACCTGAGCGACGGCCCATCCGCGCTGGCCCCCTTCCCGGCTGCGGCCTTTGCAGCGCAGGATCAGAGCTGGCCCATGGACATGTTGCAGGCAATCGGAGATGGGCTTCTCTCTCCCCTGAACCTTGGGTTGGCGGCCCGTCTGCACAAGGGCGCCCTGGTCCTGCCCTGCCCCCGTCCCGACCTCGCTCCTGTCATCGAGGCTGGATTGAACGCGGTGCTTGGCGCATCACCCGACATGCGCCCGAAAGCGGCGCAAAGCGCAATGGGCCTGCTGCTGGCCCAATGGTGGAACCCGCGCGAAGCGACGCTTGTGGCACAGGCTGCCCTGGCGAGGGGCATACCTGTGCGCTGGCCCAGCGGCGACGGCAGCCACCTGGCCCTCGGCACCGGTCGTTTTCGCCGCCACATCCGGGCAGGCTACACCGACAATGATCCCGCCCGCCCGGACAGCGACGACAAGCTTTCCACCATCAGGGCCCTGGCAGACATGGGGCTGCCGATCCCGGGCTGTCACTGGGCGCAGTGTCTCACCAAAGCGCAGGAGGCCGCCCGCGTGCTTGGCTTTCCGGTGGTGTTGAAACCCCGGGCAGGCGCGGCACAGAAATCGGTCCATGTGAAGATCGGGGCGCCATCTGCACTTGCCACGGCCTGGCGCAGGGCTCTGGCGCAAAACCCGGAGGCTGACGGTTTCCTGATCGAGCGCCATATCGAGGGCACATATCTGCGAGCAACGCTGATCAACGGCCTGCTGGCGGCCTACGCCTCGGAGGTGCCGATGACCCGGGGCGATGGGACCACCCCGGCGGGGGCGCTATGTGCCCGCGCCCTGGGTTTTGAAACGGATTTCGACGCCTGCCCGGCAGAGGGACAAGAGCATATCGCCAACGTGCTGGCGCCGCAGGGGCTATCACCCAACTCAGTGCCTGACCCAGGGCAGATCTTTGCCGTCGGCTATGCCAGTGACGGGCAACCGGAAGACGTTGCAGATCGGCTGCACCCGCAAACCCGCCACGCCCTGCAGCGCATCGCCGAACGTTTTCCCAGCCCCGCCCTGGGTGTGGATCTTCTGCTGCCGGCCCCCAGCGCACCGCTCATGCCGCCTGCCGCCGTGATCGAGGTGACCTCTGCCCCCGGTTTTGCGATCCACGAAGATCTAACCCCTGGTAGCGGAGCCGACCTGGCCAATGCGCTTCTGGAGGCGCTGTTTCCCGGCCCGGTCCGTGTCCCGGTCCTCGCCTATCCGGCCGAGGCGCCGCACTGTCTTGCCCCGATCCAGACAGCGCTCGCGAGCGCCGGGATCTTGGCGGGCGGGATGGCGCAGGGACAGGTGTGGTTCGAAACACCGGACAGCGCCCTGCCTCTGACGCAGAGCATCGACGCCCTGTTGGACCGGCCAGATCTTTCTCTGTTCTGTCTGGGGCTTGGTACGGAGGCAAAAGGCGTGCCCCTGTCCCAGGTCGATACCTGCATTGGAGAAGACACCGATGCGCGCCTTGCGGCCTGTCATCTGTCTGCTCCCACGCCTGGGGCAGGCCCGCTGGAGATTGATCAGCTCGTGACCCTTGCCCGGACTGGCGTTCCCTCCGGACCTCAACGATGAAGGACCGGCTGCATCTTGCCCTGCTGCGCCATGGTGAATGGATCCTGGCGGCGATCGGCCTTGCCACGCTGGTTGCATCCGGCCCAGTGGCGGCTGGCCTTCTGGCCTGTGGCCTTGGTCTTGCGGTTCTTGGACTCTGGCGCTCTCCGGCGGGGCGGGTACAGCTCTTGGCCTATCTCGCCATGCGCCGCCGCCCGCTGCGCCGCCGCAACGCGACGATCCGCGCCGGTGTCAGCGCGCCGGTTGATGTCCGCTTCGACATCCACGCCCTGCCCACCATCCGCGCCCGAACCGAAACCGATGCCTGGCACGCCGCCGGTCTGGTCCTGGCAAGCGAGCGGTTGTTTCAGATGGATCTCGCCCGGCGACGCACCTCTGCCCGTTTGGCCGAACTGCTGGGGCCTCTGGCCTTGGACAGTGACCGAAAGACGGTGCGCCTCGGCCTGTCTGCCGCTGCAGAGGCGATGCTGCCGCGCCTGTCACCATTAGACCGCGCCCTGCTGCAGGCCTTCAGCGATGGGGTGAACGCCTACCTGACTGCCCCTGATGCACCGCTGCCCTTTGAGTACCGCGTCCTGGCCTGCAGGCCCGCCCCCTGGACCCCTGCGGATTCGCTTTCGATCCTGATCGGGCTGCATGTCGCCCTGGGCGAAGGGCCGGAGGCCGCGCGTATGCACCAGATCATGGACCAGACACTGCCTGCCGAAATACGTCGCTTCCTCAGCGGCCAGGATGCCAAGCCGCCGCTGGCCGCCCTGTCGGCACTTCTGGCCCGCCAACCCGCTGGCGCACCCGCTGCGCCGCTAACGGCGCCGCCAGCCGGAGCCGCCTCCAATGCCGCAGCACTCCCCGCTGGCGCCATGCAGGATGGAAAATCGGCGCTGATCAACGATCTGCACTTGCCCCTGACCCTGCCGGGGGCGCTGTTCATGCTGCAGATCGAGCTGCCCGACCAGCAGATGACCGGAGCGCTGTTCCCCGGGGTGCCGGTTCTGGTCGCGGGTCGATCCGAGCAGATTGCCTTTGGTGTCACCAGCCTAGCTGCCGTGACCTGCCGCGCGAGCGCACGCCATGGCCCGGCAACCTGCCACCCGGTGACGCTGCAGCAGCGGGGAGGTGCCCCGCAGGAGGCGGCCCTGTGGCTGGACGCGGGCTGGCCGGTGCCAGATGGCCCGGAAGGGCGCTGGCGGCTGCAGCTGGACATACTGAGACCCGACGGGATCGATCTGCGCCTTGCCGATGTTCTTGGGGCCACTTCGGTGTCCCGGGCGCTGAGCCACGCCGCGCAGGCGGCAGCCCCGCCGCTGGAACTTGTCGTGATCGACGCCCAAGGTCGTGCCGGACGCGGCGCCACCCGTTTCACAGCTGCCCCGCAGGAGGTGGCCAAGGCCACGGCCAACCGGCCACTGGTCTGTGCCAACGGGCCGCATCCCCTGTCCCTCAGCCCCTCGCACCCCGGTCGCGGTGAACGGTTCAAGGCGCTGCTGCGGGCGGACCGCCCGCTGACGCCCGAAACGCTGGAGGCCAGCGCCCGCGATCTGACCCTGCCGGTGCTGGAGGCCTGGCATGGCCTGAGCCTGGAAGCCGCCGCGCAGGCGGGCCTCTCGCCGAGCGATCAAGATCTGCTGAGGTCATGGTCGAAAACGGCGGATCCGGGCGACCGGGCCACGGCCTGGATCACGGCCTTTGCCGAACAGGCCAGGGCCCGCGTCCTTGGCACCTATCTCTGGCCCTGTGTGGCGGAAGATCCCGGTTTCATCCTGCGGCTGAATGATCTGGACAGCCCGGCCTTGGCTGTGATTGCCGCCCGCCCCGATCCGGTGCCCGGCGGACAGGCCGATTGGCCGACACTGCTGGCCGAGGCGCTGACCAAGGCCCGCAGGGCGTTGTGCGCCCGGCATGGCAGGCATGATCCACGCTGGGGCGCTGTCAACGCTCCGCGCCCGGCGCATCCGCTGTCACCGGCCCTGCCCCTGCTGGGTGCTGCACTGCGCTGGCCGAAGGGCGTATCTCCCGGCGCGGAAGGCGCGGTCTGGCGCACGACACCGGACACCGGCATTGCCCTGCGGCTGATGCTTCACGGTGGTCCCTCTGGACCGCTTCACTACCTGATACCGCCCGGACAATCAGGCTGGCCGCTGGATCCTGCCGCCCAAAGCCAGATCCGCGCCTGGCGGCAAGGTCGTGCCCTCCCCATGGGCCGTCCGGGTGTCGGCGGAGGGATCAGGCTGATCCCTGCCAAGGATCAGGACTGATCTGCAGGCCACGACACGCGCCCCCTGGCCAGTCGCACAGCTCTGACGTGAGGCGATCATGCCCCGCAATCCGGGCTATCCTCTCCCATTTGCGCACCCTGAAAACCGCCCTGATCGCGGTCGAAAAATGACTGAACTTTTTGCAGATTAGCCTCTTGCAATTTCCCCGGCGATCCGTCACATATCCGCCCCACGGAGAGGTGGCCGAGTGGTCGAAGGCGCACGCCTGGAAAGTGTGTAGGCGGGAAACCGTCTCCAGGGTTCGAATCCCTGTCTCTCCGCCATAACCCCCACAAATGAATAGCACCTATCGCGGCGACGCGCTGCACGTCTGCAAGACTGTCGCAAGCGCTGCGCCCCAGAACATCGCGCGGACGCTCTGTGCGACGCCCAGGCGATACGCTGATACGAACGGGCTGCCGGATCAGGGATTGATCCGACAGCCCAGTGGTAGAATCCTGTGATACACCCAGCGACGCACTGACGCCAAAGCGATTAGAAACCGACCGCGGCCTGCATCGGATCTTCAGGCTGTCTGCCCCGGGTCTGGCTGGGGTCAAAACTGCGCACATTGCTGCCCGCCGTCACCGTGAAGGTTCCGACCAATTCCGACAGCACCTGGGTATCCTGCTGCAGTGACATGATGGCGGCGGCAGTCTGTTCGACCATGGCGGCGTTCTGCTGTGTCACCGTATCCAGCTGAGAGACCCCAACGGCGATTTCCGACAGGCCGGTGGACTGTTCGCGGGCCGAATTGACGATATCGGCCGTCAGATCCGAGACCATCTCGATGTCCCGCACGATGCTGGTCAGCGTCGCACCGGCCTGATCCACCATGGCAACGCCGGTATCCACATGCTGTGTACTGGTCGTAACCAGGGCCTTGATCTCCTTGGCGGAAGCGGCTGCCCGCTGGGCCAGGCCACGCACTTCGGAGGCGACCACGGCAAAGCCGCGACCGGCGTCGCCCGCACGCGCCGCCTCGACGCCCGCGTTCAGCGCCAAGAGATTGGTCTGGAAGGCGATATCGTCGATCACCGAGATGATCTGCGAGATCTGCGCCGACGATTCTGAGATTTCGCGCATCTTCGCGACCGCCTGATCCGCAACATCGTTGCCCTTGGCGGCATTGTCGCGGGTCTGCAGGACAACCGCCTCGGTCTTGTTGGTGGACTCGGTCGAGGACTGCACCGAGCTGTTGATCTCTTCCACGGCCGCTGCGGTTTCCTCCAGCGTCGCCGCCTGGGTTTCGGTGCGGCGCGACAGATCCTCGGCCGACTGGTTCACCTCATTTGCGATCCGATTGAGATTGTCGGTCGACTCCTGGATGGTCATGATCACATTGCGGGTGGAGGACATCAGATCGTTGAAGGACAGGCGCACCTCGTTGAAGCGTTCGGGGAAATCGCTTTGCTCGGGACCGGGGATCGGCGTGGACAGATCCCGCGCGACGACCCGGTCGATCCCTTCGCTAAGATATTTGAAGGCCCTGTCCTGCTCCTCCTTCTGTGCCGCGAAATAGGCCGCGATCACCTGATAGGTATCAAAGGCAAAGGCACGGGTCAGAACGCCAAGGGTATCTCACACCCGGCGTCTGGCGAATTTGCCGACCAAGGCGCCAGAGCGTTCCAGCACCCGTTTCTGAATATACTCGCTCGCCCGGCCGTAGCCGGACAGATACATGGAAAAGGGCAGTTGGATGTTGAAATGCACGGTTCCGACACGTTGCGCCGAGGCGAGGTACTCCTCGTTGAAGCTGCCCGACATGAGTTTCTGCCAGTGAACCTTCTGCGCCGCGCGCGCATGGGCCATGGTGCTTTCGTTCGGGAAAAACTGGGCAATCTCGGGGTCGGATTTGGCGAAGGCGTAAAAGAACTCCAGCGCGTCGTCCAGAATGGGTTCAACCAGCTTGCCCGCCTTGACCAGCCTTTGACGATCGTCTCCGGTCAGACCAAATTTTGTCAGGGTGTCCTGCGTATCACGTGTCATCAGTGTTCCTCGCAACAATACACGCCTCCAGATCTCAACATGAGATTTATGGAGAATTTACGGTATCGTGCGTATGACGCATTAACATCCTGATAATTGTCTGTTTCGCCCAATTCGCCCAAAACGCGCGGCCAATACTACGAAGAGCACTTACAATTATCGAACATTTAACATGTGCAGAATATGTCTATTTAGGCGAATCACCCTTATTTACAAGGGGCAGTCGCCGCTGAGCCAATCGGTTTCAAGACGGGCTGTGCAGCCTCAACGCCCGCACCTGCGCCCAAAACCGCCAGCACGGCCGAACCCAGGCGTGTCGGCTGCGCCCAAGGGACAGGCGCAGCCCAAAGGTTTCAGTCCGCCTAGCCCGCCAGCGACGGCAGGTAGAGCACGATCCCCGGGAAGGCGACCAACAGGGCGATGGTCACCGCATCGGCGATGAAGAAGGGGGTGACCCCCTTGAAGACATCCTGCACGCTCAGGTCATCCCGCACACCGGCCACAACAAAGCAGTTGAGACCGATCGGCGGGGTGATCAGGCAGAACTCGGCCATCTTCACCACCAGGATCCCGAACCAGATCGCGCACATGGTGCCATTCATGCCAAAGGCGCTGTCCGCGGCCGAGACCGCTTCGCCGCCATTGAGCGCCATCACCGCCGGGTAGACCACCGGCAGCGTCAACAGCAGCATGCCGATCGCATCCATGAACATCCCCAGCACCGCATAGGCCAGCAGGATGCAGATCAGGATCACCATGGGCGACATATCCAGCGAGGTGATCCAGTCCGAAAACGCGCCCGGAAGATCCGCAAACCCCAGGAAGCGCACGTAGATCAGAACGCCCCAGATGATCGAGAAGATCATCACCGAGAGTTTCGCGGTTTCCAACAATGCGGATTTCAGCTCGGACCACTTCATGCCCTCCTTCAGCGCGTAAAGGAACACGATGAAGGCGCCGATAGCACCGCCCTCGGTCGGGGTGCCCCAGGCCTGCTCGCCAAAGGGGTTGTAGACAAAGCAGATGATGATCAGCACCACCAGGATGATCGGCAGCGCCCCCGGCAAGGAGGCGAACCGCTGCCCCCAGGTGAAGCCCTTGACCGGCGGGCCAACGGTCTTGAAGACCATGGCGATACCGACGATCAGCCCGCCGTAGATGATGGCCGAGAAGGCTCCGGGAATGAAGCCGGCCAACAAGAGCTTGCCCACGTCCTGCTCCACGATGATGGCATAGATCACCAGGATCGCCGAGGGCGGGATCAGCGAGGCCAGCGTGCCACCGGCCGCCACCACACCTGCGGCGAACTTCTTGTTATAGCCGATGGCCAGCATTTCCGGGATGGCGATACGGGCAAAAACGGCAGAGGTCGCAACCGAGGCGCCGGATACCGCGGCAAAGCCCGCCGTGGCAAAGACGGTCGAAACCGCAAGCCCCCCGGGCAACCAGGCGATCCAGCGTTTGGCCGCCTCGAACAGCGCCTTGGTCAGGCCGGCATAATAGGCCAGATAGCCAATCAGGATGAAGGTCGGGATCAGCGACAGCGCCTGGCTCGACACTTTGGAATGGGGCACCTGCCCCGCGGTTTTCACGGCAATGGTCAGCGCCTTGGTAAAGCGGGCCGGATCATAGCCGAATTTGGCCCAGAAGATCCAGGTCAGCCCCACCAACCCCGCCAGGGCGGCGGCAAAGGCAACCCGCATGCCGGTCACCACGAGGACAAGAAGAAAGCCGGTGACCCAAAGGCCAATTTCAATCGGTTCCATCGGCGCGTCCTATTCCTTGGGATTGCGCGCAGTCGCGCTATCGTCATGGCCATCGTCATGACCTGTGAGCACATCCGCCTCATGGGCGGCCTGGGCGGCGGCATCCTGGATCAGTGGCACGGCCGCCGGAGACTCCAGCCCCAGCACCAGCGCCCGCCCGTAGGCCCAGACCTGCAGCAGGAGCCGCAGGCACAGCACCGAAAAGGCCACCGGCGCCAGCAATTTGGCCGGCCAAAGCGGAATACCGATATCGATCGAACTGTCGCGGCTCCACAGTGGCGCTGCAAAATCGAACGAGCGGGAGAAATGCGCCCAACTGCCCCAGACCAAAAGCAGCATCAGCGCCAGGATCAACAGGACCGAAAACAGTTCGAACAGCCACAGGGCGCGTCCCCGCAGGGAACCGATCAGGATGTCCATGCGAATATGGCCGCCGTCGCGCTGCACATAGGCAATGCCCATGAAGGCAATCAGCGGCATCGCCTGTTCGATCCAGTCCACATAGCCCGGCAAGGGCGCGTTGAAGGCCGAGCGTCCCCCGACCGAGGCAACCGCCAGCACCATGAGCGAAAATACCGCAAGGCCGCTGACCAGCGCCAGCACCTGCTCAATCCGCAACAGCCCCAGGTCCAATCGGCTGACCAGGCTGTCGTCTTCTATTACCGCGGCGTTTCCCGCCATGGCCCCCACCTTTCGTTAGAGTGTCCAGAAAGCAAAAACAGGCCGGGAGAGTGATCCCGGCCTGTTTCTGACATGCGCGTTTAGTTGCCCGCGCGGGTCTTCTCCAGGGTGGTCACCACCAGGTCATAGAGTTCCTGACCGGGGATGCCCTGGGCTTCCATGTCCTTGATCCACTGTTCGCGGATCGGATCGGCAGCCTTGGCGCGGAACGCGGCCAGCTGCTCTTCGGAGATCATCACCTTCTCGACCCCTTTTTCGGCCAGAACACTGTCCCATTTGGTCAGCAGCTTGCCGTAGTTTTCGAGGTAGTAGGCGATTGCCTCGTCGATGGAGCCGTCAAGCGCTTCCCGCTCGGAATCGCTCAGCGCATCATAGGCATCTGTGTTGACCACCACCGGGCAGTTCACGGTGCCGGGGTTCAGGTTCGCGGTCCACCATTCGGCCCGGTTGATGGTGCCGAAGGACAGATGCGCGTGCTGGGCAAAGGCAACGGTGTCGACAACGCCGGATTCCATGGCGTTATAGGCTTCGGTCGCAGGCACCGAGGTGGGCACGCCGCCGACGGCCTCGAAGGCCTTGCCCAGACCGCCGGTTGCGCGAACGCGCATGCCTTCGAATTCGGACAGTTCATCGCGCGGCTCGCCGGTGCCAACCAGGTTATACTGCGGCATCGGAGAGGTCATCAGCAGCTTCGCATTCCAGCGGGCCAGATCCTTGGCTGCCGAAGGGTGCGCATAGACCGCGTGGCTGACGGCGACTTCCTCTTCCAGGTTCTGCACGCCCAGGAAAGGCAGTTCCAGAACGGTGATCGAGGGGTTCTTGTCGCGGTGGTAACCCGCGCAGAACTGCGCCATTTCAAAGGCACCGATGGAAATGCCATCCAGGTTTTCGCGCGGTTTGGACAGGCCACCGTAGCTCACGTTGATGGTGAAGGCGCCATCGGTCTTGGCGCTGACCAGCTCAGCCAGCTTTTCCACATGTTCGGTAAAGGCGCGACGCTTGCCCCAGACCGAAACATTCCATTCCGTGGCTGCGGCCTCTCCGGCGATCGCAAAGCCAGCGGAAGCCGCGACAGCGGCAGTCAGAAGTTTATTCATGGTTTTTCTCTCCCATTTTGCGCCCTTGCAGTTTTCGGACCTCGTCCCGAGGGGCGCTTGGCGGACAAGCTAACCGTAAGGCACGGGCCTGCCAAGCCCCGGCACGCTCAAATTCCCGGCAACAGGCAGAGTCGCCTGTCTCCACCCAAAGGATCGCGGCGCCGCACAAGCTGCGCGTTTTGCCGCAGGTTGTATCGCCCTGCGGACGCGTGCATCCGGAAAAATCTCGTCATTGGCGCCGCCGCCCACCGGAAACAGCCGCAAAGCCGTTGACAGGCAAGACACTGCAAAAAAAATCATTATTCAGCCGCTTCGCCGCGATTGTTTACAGGATATTCACAAGCAGGAAATTCATTTACAAACAAACCTCTGTTTTTGCGTCCTTTATTCACTTATTTTCAACTTTCCTTATTATGGCGGCCGAGGAAGGAAACGGTTTGACACCTGCGCCACCGCGCTGTCGGGTGACAAACTGAGGAGAAGTCAGGGAGGACACCAGATGACCACGCAGCCTGAAGGCAAAGTGTATCCGCCGTCAGACGACGTCATTGCTCGCGCCCATGTGGACGCGGCCAAATACCAAGACATGTACGCAGCCTCTATCGCCGACCCCGACGCCTTCTGGGGCGAACAGGGCAAGCGGATCGACTGGATCAAACCCTTCACGCAGGTGAAGGACGTCAACTACAATTTCGGCGAGGTCTCGATCAACTGGTACGCGGACGGCACGCTGAACGTCTCGGCCAACTGTATCGACCGCCATCTGGAGACCCGCGGCGATCAGACCGCCATCATCTGGGAACCGGATGATCCAAACGAGGCCGCCCAGCACATCACCTACAAGGATCTGCACCGCAGCACCTGCCGGATGGCGAACATCCTGGAATCGATGGGCGTGCGCAAGGGCGACCGGGTGGTGATCTACCTGCCGATGATCCCCGAAGCCGCCTATGCCATGCTGGCCTGTGCCCGCATCGGCGCCATCCACTCGATCGTCTTTGCCGGGTTCAGCCCCGACGCGCTGGCGGCCCGGATCAACGGTTGCGATGCCAAGGTCGTCATCACCGCCGACGAAGCCCCGCGCGGCGGTCGCAAGACCCCGCTGAAATCCAACGCCGACTCGGCGCTACTGCATTGCCAGGACACGGTGAAATGCCTGGTGGTGAAACGCACCGGCGGTCAGACCACCTGGATCGACGGACGCGACTACGACTATAACGAAATGGCGCTGGAGGCGAACGACTACTGCAAGCCCGCCGAGATGAACGCCGAGGATCCGCTGTTCATCCTCTACACCTCCGGCTCCACCGGGCAACCAAAGGGCGTGGTGCACACCTCGGGTGGTTACCTCACCTATGCGGCGATGACCCATGAGATCACCTTCGACTATCACGATGGTGATATCTACTGGTGCACCGCCGACGTGGGCTGGGTCACCGGTCACAGCTATATCGTCTACGGCCCGCTGGCCAATGGTGCGACCACGCTGATGTTTGAAGGCGTGCCGACCTACCCGGATGCCTCGCGCTTCTGGCAGGTCTGCGAGAAACACAAGGTCAACCAGTTCTACACCGCCCCCACCGCCCTGCGCGCGCTGATGGGGCAGGGCAATGAATGGGTCGAGAAATGCGATCAGTCGGATCTGCGCCTCCTTGGCACCGTCGGCGAGCCGATCAACCCCGAGGCCTGGAACTGGTACAATGACGTGGTCGGCAAGGGCAAATGCCCCATCGTCGACACCTGGTGGCAGACCGAGACCGGCGGCCACCTGATGACCCCCCTGCCCGGCGCCCATGCGCTGAAGCCCGGCGCCGCGATGAAACCCTTCTTTGGCGTCAAGCCCGTGGTTCTGGATCCGCAGTCCGGCGAAGAGATCGACGGCAACGGGGTCGAGGGCGTTCTGTGCATCAAGGATAGCTGGCCCGGCCAGATGCGCACCGTCTGGGGCGATCATGAGCGCTTCGAGAAGACCTATTTCTCGGACTACAAGGGCTATTACTTCACCGGTGACGGCTGCCGCCGCGATGCAGACGGCGACTACTGGATCACCGGCCGCGTCGATGACGTGATCAACGTCTCCGGTCACCGCATGGGCACTGCCGAGGTGGAAAGCGCGCTGGTCGCCCACGCCGCCGTGGCCGAGGCCGCCGTGGTGGGCTATCCGCACGAGATCAAGGGCCAGGGCATCTACTGCTATGTCACCCTGATGAACGACCGCGAGCCCTCGGACGAGCTGATGAAGGAATTGCGCACCTGGGTGCGGACCGAGATCGGCCCGATCGCCAGCCCCGATGTGATCCAATGGGCCCCCGGCCTGCCCAAGACCCGTTCCGGCAAGATCATGCGCCGCATCCTGCGCAAGATCGCCGAGAACGACTTTGGCTCGCTCGGCGACACCTCCACCCTCGCCGATCCTTCGGTGGTGGATGATCTGATCGCCAACCGCGCGAACAAGGGATAAGGCCATGACGACAGACGTGATGACCCGCCCCGCCGTTCTGATCCTTCTCGGCCCTCCGGGCGCCGGGAAGGGCACCCAGGCCCGCATGCTGGAAGAAAGCTTTGGTCTTGTGCAGCTTTCGACCGGCGACCTTCTGCGCGCCGCCGTGGCTGCGGGCACCGAGGCCGGCAAGGCCGCGAAATCGGTGATGGAATCGGGCGGCCTCGTGTCGGACGAGATCGTGATCGCCATCCTGCGCGACCGCCTCGCCGAACCCGACTGCGCCAAGGGCGTGATCCTTGATGGGTTCCCCCGCACCGCGGTTCAGGCAGAGGCGCTGGATGCGCTCCTGTCCGAAACCGGCCAGAAGATCAACGCCGCCATCAGCCTTGAGGTGGACGACGATGCCATGGTGACCCGCGTTGCCGGGCGTTACACCTGCGCGGGCTGCGGCGAAGGCTACCACGACAGCTTCAAGCAACCGCAAAAGGCAGGCACCTGCGACAAATGCGGCGGCACCGAGATGAAGCGCCGCGCCGATGACAATGCTGAAACCGTGGCAAGCCGTCTTGCGGCCTATCACGAGCAGACCGCCCCGCTGATCGCCTATTACGGCGACAAGGGCGTGCTGCAAAAGATCGACGCCATGGGCCAGATCGACGAGGTCGCCAAGGGCCTTGCCGCGATTGTAAAGACCGCCGCGCCCTAGGCCCGGCCAAACTTCGGACGCCCGGCCATTAGCTGCCGCCGGGCGCCCGCCTCAAGACCCGAAATACCCGATGGCACCGCCAAAGCCCCGCTTTGGCGACCAAAGGAGTAATGCCTGATGTCTGCCCGATGTCCAATCGCGCTGCGCAGGCAAACAGAGAAGGTCTGCCCAGCGTCCAAAGCCAGGGCAGGCAGAACCCGTAGCAAGGAGGAGCCGCCATGGCGGACCACACAACAAATGCCGCAAAGGCTGCCGAGTCCGATAAGGGCTATTGGCAGGCCAATGTGCGCATCATTCTCATCAGCCTGGTGATCTGGGCTGTCGTTTCATTCGGATTTGGCATTCTGCTGCGCCCGATGCTCTCTGGCATCTCGGTCGGCGGCAGCGATCTGGGCTTCTGGTTTGCCCAGCAGGGATCGATCCTGGTCTTCCTGGGCCTGATCTTTTTCTACGCCTGGCGGATGAACCGTCTCGACCGTGAATTCGGCGTCGAGGAGGAATAAGCCATGGATCAGTTTACCATCAACCTGCTCTTCGTGGGCGCCTCCTTCGCGCTCTATATCGGTATCGCCATCTGGGCGCGTGCCGGCTCCACCTCGGAGTTCTACGCCGCTGGCCGGGGTGTTCACCCCGTCACCAATGGTATGGCCACGGCGGCGGACTGGATGTCTGCGGCCTCCTTCATCTCGATGGCGGGTCTGATCGCCTTTACCGGCTATGACAACTCCTCCTTCCTGATGGGCTGGACCGGCGGCTACGTGCTGCTGGCGCTGCTGCTGGCGCCCTACCTGCGCAAGTTCGGCAAGTTCACCGTATCCGAGTTCATCGGCGACCGCTTCTACAGCCCCACCGCGCGCATCGTGGCGGTGATCTGCCTGATCGTGGCCTCAACAACTTACGTGATCGGTCAGATGACCGGCGTGGGCGTGGCCTTTGGCCGCTTCCTTGAGGTCTCCAACACCGCGGGTCTGCTGATCGGCGCCTGTGTGGTCTTCGCCTATGCCGTGTTCGGCGGCATGAAGGGCGTGACCTATACCCAGGTTGCACAATACGTCGTGCTGATCATGGCCTATACCATCCCGGCCATCTTCATCTCGCTGCAACTGACCGGCAATCCGATCCCGGCGCTGGGTCTGTTTGGTGATCACGCCGCCTCGGGCGAGCCGCTTCTGGCGAAGCTCGACGCCATCGTGCGCGAGCTGGGCTTCAATGAATACACCGCCCACCACGCCGACACGCTGAACATGGTGCTCTTCACCCTGTCGCTGATGATCGGCACCGCCGGCCTGCCCCACGTGATCATGCGCTTCTTCACCGTTCCCAAGGTGTCCGACGCACGCTGGTCCGCCGGCTGGGCGCTGGTCTTCATCGCGCTCTTGTACCTGACTGCCCCGGCAGTTGGCGCCATGGCCCGCCTCAACATCACCGACATGATGTGGCCCAATGGCACAAACGGCGAAGCGGTCTCGGTCGAGCAGATCGAAAACGACGCCCGCTATGACTGGATGGCCACCTGGCAGAAAACCGGTCTGCTGGACTGGGAAGACAAGAACGGCGACGGCAAGATCCAGTATTACAACGACAAGAATGCGGATATGCAGGCCAAGGCAGCTGAAAACGGCTGGCAGGGCAACGAGCTGACCAAGTTCAACCGTGACATCCTGGTTCTGGCCAACCCCGAAATCGCCAACCTGCCCGGCTGGGTGATCGGTCTGGTGGCTGCGGGCGGTCTGGCGGCGGCGCTGTCCACCGCGGCGGGTCTGCTGCTGGCGATCTCCTCGGCTGTGAGCCACGACCTGATCAAAGGCTCGATCAATCCGAATATCTCGGAAAAAGGCGAGCTTCTGTCGGCCCGTGTTGCCATGGCGGTTGCCATCGCGGTTGCCACCTATCTGGGCCTCAACCCTCCGGGCTTTGCGGCGCAGACCGTGGCGCTGGCCTTTGGTCTGGCGGCGGCCTCGATCTTCCCGGCGCTGATGATGGGCATCTTCACCAAGGTGAACAACAAGGGCGCGGTTGCAGGCATGATCGCAGGTCTGGTGGTGACACTGATCTACATCTTCCTGCACAAGGGCTGGTTCTTCATCCCCGGCACCAACAGCTTCACCGATGCGGATCCGCTGCTGGGCACCATCAAGTCCACTTCCTTTGGTGCGATCGGCGCGATGGTGAACTTCGCGGTGGCCTATGTGGTCTCCAAATCCAGCGACCCGATCCCGACCGAGATCGAAGAGCTGGTGGAAAGCGTCCGCATCCCGCGCGGTGCGGGTGCCGCCCAGGATCACTGATCACGGGTTTCCCCCCGGGGCGGGCCGCCTCCCTCGACATCTTGGCCCGCCCCTCTTTTCCTCACCATCCTGTCCGGGCACACTCGGGCAGGATGACTTTTATCCCGGCTTAGCAGACAGGCTTTTGACATGCCCCTTTCCCCCGATGGTCTGATCCAGTTCCTGAAGACGGTGCACCCCTATGACAGCCTTGATGCAGCACGCCTTGCGGAACTGGCCCCGAAGTTCGAGGTGATCCACGCCGCAACCGGAGACGAGATCTACACGCTTGGGACTCCGATGCAGGGGCTTTACCTTGTCCATCACGGTGAGGTCGAAGTTTTCGACGAGAACGGCATGACGGTCTCGATCCTGGGGCCGCGAAATTCCTTTGGCGAGCGCGGTCTCACCCGCGACGGCATCGCCGTTACCACGGCCCGCGCCAATGACGATTGCGCCCTGCTGCTGCTGCCGCGCGCCGATTTCGACGCCTTGATGCAAAGCGAACCGAAGGTCGCGCGCTTCTTTGACCGCCGCCGCCCCGGCAGCGCAGCGCAGAACAGCCTGGCCACCCGGCGGGTTGCGGATTTCATGGCCAAATCCCCGGTGACCTGCTCCAGCGGCCTCACCTGCCAGGGGGCGGCGCAGCTGATGCGCGACCACCATATCTCCTCGGTCTGCGTCACCTCGGGCGATGCCCTGGAGGGCATTCTCACCAATCGTGACCTGACCGAAAAGGTGCTGGCCCAGGGACTGCCGATCTCCACCCCGGTTGCGCAGATCATGACCCGAGATCCCCTGACGCTGCCCTCCTCCGCCATTGCATCGGACGTGCTGCATGCGATGATGGAACACCGGATCGGCCATGTGCCGGTGGTGGATGCAGGACGGCTGTCGGGGATCGTGACCCAGACCGACCTGACCCGCCTGCAGGCGATGAGCTCCGCCGAAATGATCGCGGACATCGCCCGCGCCACGGATGCCACAGCCATGGCCCGTGTCACCGCGCGCATTCCCGCATTGCTGCTGCAATTGGTTGCCGGCGGCAACCGGCACGAGGTGGTGACCCGCCTGATCACCGATATCGCCGATGCCGCCACCCGGCGTCTGCTTGCGCTGGCCGAAGAGCGCCTTGGCCCGCCGCCCGTCCCCTACCTTTGGCTGGCCTGCGGATCGCAGGGGCGGCAGGAACAGACGGGGGTGTCCGATCAGGACAACTGCCTGATGATATCGGATGAGATGCAAATGGGTGACGCTGCCTATTTCGAGGATCTGGCCCGGTTTGTCTGCGATGGTCTTGATACCTGCGGCTATGTCTATTGCCCCGGCGATATGATGGCGAGCAACCCGCGCTGGCGCCAGCCGCTCAGCACCTGGCGGCAGTATTTCGAAGGCTGGATCAAGACGCCCGATCCCATGGCGCAGATGCTGGCCTCGGTGATGTTCGACCTGCGCCCCATCGGCGGCACCACCGCCCTGTTTACGGGGCTGCAAGAGGAAGTGCTGCAGGCCGCCAGCGCCAATTCGATCTTTGTGGCGCATATGATTTCGAACTCGCTGAAACACACGCCGCCGCTGGGGCTGTTGCGCGGGATTGCCACCATCCGTTCGGGCGAGCATCGCAACACGCTGGACCTGAAACACAACGGGGTGGTGCCGATCGTGGACCTGGGGCGGATCTACGCGCTGCAGGCGCGGCTTGCGCCGGTGAACACCCGGGCCCGGCTGGAGGCTGCGGCAGACACAACCGTGCTCAGCCCCTCGGGCGCGCGGGACCTGATGGATGCCTATGATCTGATTGCCCAGAGCCGCCTGCAACATCAGGCCGACCAGATTCGCACTGGCGTGGCTCCGGACAACTTCCTGGCCCCGTCGGATCTGTCGGACTTTGAGCGAAGTCATCTCCGCGACGCCTTTGTCGTGGTAAAAACCATGCAATCCGCGCTTGGCCATGGCAAGGGCATGCTGGGCTGACCCGGCACCACAAGAGGACAAAGGCATGTTTCTGGAACTGATCGCCACCATCTTTGCAGGCTTTGCCGTCGCAGGCGTCGTGATGCTGATCGGGCGGGCCAGCGGTGGGCGGCTCCCCAAATGGCTGGCGCCGGTGGCTGCGGGCCTTGCGATGATCGCGGTCACCATCTCCTCGGAATACGGCTGGTACGAGCGCACCCGCGCCTCTTTGCCCGAGGGCGTCGTGGTGGCCGAAACCGGCGAAAACCGCAGTCTCTACCGTCCCTGGACCTATTTGGTGCCTTTCGTGGAACGCTTTGCCGCCATTGATACATCAACGGCCAAGACCCATCCCGGCGTGCCCGGCCAATATCTGACAGAGGTGTATTTCTTCGGCCGCTGGGCCCCTGTCAGCGCCTTGAGCGTGCGGCTGGACTGCACCGGCTGGCGCCGCGCTGTCGTCACCTCCGACAGCAGCTTTGGCGCGGGGGATGGCCTGGCAATCGACTGGGTCTCCCCATCCGAGGGGGACGGGCTACTATCCACATTCTGCGGAGGTCTTTAGATGTTGGCACGGTTAAGCCTCAGGATCCGCATCTTCCTGTTCTTCTGTCTCATCGCTGCCGCCTCGATCAGCGCGGTCGAATGCGCGCTTTGGATCGGCTACGGCCGCGCAGGAAAGCCTGAGCTGTTTGATGCCTTCGTGTTTTCCGGCGCGCTCAGCCTATTTGCCATCCTCGGGATCACGGCCGGGATCTGGCTGTTGTTCGATGAAAACGTCGCCAAGCCGATTGAGCGGCTGGCGGCTGGCCTGCGCGCCCGCGCCCATGGCGGGGTGACCTCTTCCCTGGATCCGGAGGCCGCGCGCTATCTGGGTGACCTGGCCCCGGCAGCCTCCAGCCTGTTGGGCAAGCTGGGAGAGGCCAATCTCTCCACCGCCGCGGCGATTGCCCGTGAAACCACCAGGCTGGAGGCGGAAAAGGCACGGCTGACCACCCTTCTGTCCGAAGTGCCGGTGGCAACGGTCATGGTGTCGCCGGATCACCGTATCGTTCTTTACGATGCGCAGGCCGCAAGCGTCTTGTCGCAGATCGCCCCGGCCCGCCTGGGCGCAGCCCTTGGCGACTACCTGGAGGCAAGCGCCCTGGAGACCGCTTACGGAAAGATGGTCCGCAGCGGTCAGGAGATCGCCGCCCGCATCACTGGCAGCGACGGACGGCAAACCTATGGCTTGCGGCTGAAACCCTTAGGGGACGCGGCAGGCTATGTGCTGATCTTCGACAGCGCCGAGGCCCGGATCGCCCCCGAGGCGGCCCGGCCTTTGATCTATGATTTCGGTCTGTTGAATCCGGTCGCCCGCAAGATCGAGGAGCGGAGCCTGTCGGATCTGTCATTTGCGGTATTTGACACGGAAACCACCGGGCTGCTGCCGCATAAGGATCACGTGGTGCAGCTGGGCGCCCTCAGGGTGCTGCGAGGCCGGATCGTGGATGGAGAGGCTTTGGATCTGCTGGTTGATCCCGGCACCCCGATCCCACAGGCCTCTACCAAGGTGCATGGGATCACCGACGCGATGGTGAAAGGTGCGCCCGATTTCGCCACGGTGTCCCGCACCTTCCACCACTTTTCCCGCGATGCGGTGATCGTTGCCCATAACGCGCCCTTTGACATGGCCTTCCTGCACCGCGAAGCCAAGCGGCTGGACCTCAGCTGGGATCACCCGGTGCTGGATACGGTGCTGTTGAGCGCGGTCCTGTTCGGCGCCTCGGTGCCGCATACGCTGGATGCGCTGTGCGACCGGCTGGATGTGACAATCCCTACCGCCCTGCGCCACACCGCCCTGGGCGATGCCCGTGCCACCGCCGAGGTGCTGTGCCGAATGCTGCCGATGCTGGAGGCGCGCGGCTTTGCCACCCTGGGCGACGTCATCGAACAGACCCGCGCCCATGGGCGCCTGCTGGAAGATCTGAACCCGGTGGACAAATAGACTGGCCCGTGGCAGGTCGGGGCCTAGAACGTGTTGCGTAGAAATGACTTCGAAACACGCTTTAGATCTGACGGATCACTCTGACAAAGGGCGCGAACCATGCCAGACACCACCTTGACCCCGGGCTTCACCCCTGGGCCCGAGACACAGCGGGCCTATCGCGATGCCTTGGGCTGCTTTGCGACCGGCGTCACCGTGATCACCACCGGGACGGAGCAAGGACCGCTGGCCTTTACCGCCAATAGTTTCTCGTCGGTATCGATGGATCCACCGCTCTTGATGTGGTGCCCTGCCCATGCCTCTCTGCGGCATGATGCCTTTGTCGCGGCAGAGCGTTTTTCGATCCATGTGATGGCCGAAGACCAGCTGGATCTTGCCATCCATTTCGCCCGCTGCGGTGATGATTTTACCTCCGTCCGCTGGCAGCAGGCCGAAGATGGCACGCCGCATCTGGACGGGGTTCTGGCGCGGTTCGACTGCAATGCCCATGCCAGCCACCCGGCCGGGGATCACACCATCATCCTGGGCGAAGTCCAGCGTTTCGCCACCCGCCCGGGCAAGGGTCTGATCTTCAAGCAGGGGCTTTACGGCGGCTTCCTGGAACAAAGCTAAAGTACAGTTTTGAAACGAAAAAGCCCGCCCCCAAGACATCAGGGACGGGCCAATTCTTCGATATACGATCCGCTTACTTCAGCGCGGCATCGGTGATGGCATGGGTCCAGGCGCCTTCCGGAGCCTTGGTGATCACCGGCGAGGAGCCACCGCCCAAGAGGGTCGCAACGGTCCGCTCATAATCGGCGACATCCAGCGCGCCGTTGCTGCCTGCGGTCAGCTTGGCGATCTCGCTCATCATGCGCTTCTGGTGCTCTTCGGTCTGCGCACCGGAGGCATCGTTGTCCAGAACGATCTCGGCGGCTTCATCCAGGTTGGCTTCGGCGTATTTCCAGCCCTTCATCGAGGCACGCACGAAACGCTCCATCTTGCCCGCGAATTCCGCATCGCTCAGCTTGTCTTCCAGCACGTAAAGACCATCTTCCAGGGTCGCGACGCCCTGGTCTTCATACTTGAAGGTCACCAGTTCGTCCGGGGAGACGCCCGCATCGATCACCTGCCAGTATTCGTTATAGGTCATGGTGGAGATACAGTCGGCCTGACGCTGCAGCAGCGGGTCCACGTTGAAGCCCTGCTTCAGGACTTCGACGCCCATCTCGCCCTTGCCTTCGGTGGAGATGCCCAGCTTGCTCATCCAGCTCATGAAAGGGAATTCATTGCCGAAGAACCACACACCCAGGGTGCGGTCCGCCAGATCCTTGGGCTCGGCAATGCCGGTGTCCTTCCAGCAGGTCAGCATCATGCCCGAGGATTTGAACGGCTGGGCGATATTGACCAGCGGCAGGCCCTTTTCGCGGGCAGCCAGTGCGGCGGGCATCCATTCGACGGTCACATCGGCACCGCCACCTGCGATCACCTGGGTCGGGGCAATGTCCGGACCGCCGGGCAGAATGGTGACGTTCAGGTCTTCTTCTTCGTAAAACCCCTTGTCGAGCGCCACGTAGTAGCCAGCGAACTGTGCCTGTGTCACCCATTTCAACTGCAGCTTGACGTCGTCTGCTGCCTGAGCGGCTCCGGCGGCACCAAGGGCCAGCGCGGCGGCTGTCAGAATGTGTTTCATTGGTAGGTTCTCCCTGTTGGTTATGGTTGCAGCTTGCGCGAATTTGACCATTTGTTCAAAGATTTTTCTTGTGCCATTGCCTGGCTTTTTGTCGGTCTGCGCAAGCATTGGGCGCTGGTCTGATGCCTCCCTTATGCCTCCTTCGGGCTGGGAAAGACCGGGCCGTTGCCCTGTGGTCTCATCGCCCCGAACACCCTGCCCGGAGCGATGAAATTGCGGCTGTCACCCCCGCTGCGAGGGGTGCCAGAAGGTCAGTGATTTCTCGATCAGGGCGATCACGCCATAGAAGGCCGATCCGGCAAGCGCGGCGACCAGGATCTCGGCCCAGACCATGTCCAGCGCCAGCTGGCCAACGCTGGTTGAAATGCGAAAGCCCATGCCAACGGTGGGCGAGCCGAAGAACTCGGCCACGATCGCGCCAACCAATGCCAGCGTGGTGGAGATCTTCAACCCGTTGAAGATAAACGGCAAGGCGGCGGGCAGGCGCAGCTTGAAAAAGCTCTGCCAATAGCTGGCCGCATAGGTGCGCATCAGGTCCCGCTGCATGGCAGAGGTCTCGCTCAGGCCCGCAACCGTGTTCACCAGCATCGGGAAGAACACCATAACCACCACAACGGCCGCCTTGGACTGCCAGTCAAAGCCGAACCACATCACCAGGATGGGCGCGGTGCCGACGATGGGCAGGGCCGCCACGAAATTGCCCACCGGCAACAGACCCCGGCGCAGGAAATCGCTGCGATCCACCGCCACGGCCATGGCCAGGGCGGCAATGCAGCCCATCAGGTAGCCCGACAGCGCCCCCTTGATGAAGGTCTGCGCAAAATCCTGCCACAGGATCGGGATCGAGGTGGCGAAGCGTTCGGCAATCACAGTGGGTGCCGGCAGGATCACCATGGAGACCTCAAGCCCCCGCACCAAGAGCTCCCAGACAATCAGGATGGTGACGCCAAAGATCAGCGGCACTGCCAGTTTCACAGGCCTGGTCTTGGCGGCGGGACTATTGGCAAGGCGGCTGTTGATCCACCAGCCCACAAGCCAGGCGATAACGGCAAAGAGAACTTCGATCATGCGCTCATCCCCATGCGTTTGAGAACCAGACGTTCAATCAGCCCCAGCAGCGCCACCAGTAGCGCCGCCAGGATGGCCGCTGCGAACAGGGCCGACCAGATCTGCACCGTCTGCCCGTAGTAGCTGCCCGCCAACAGGCGCGCGCCAAGGCCCGCAACCGCGCCGGTTGGCAGCTCGCCCACGATGGCACCCACCAAGGAAGCGGCGATACCGATCTTGAGCGAGGCAAAAAGATAAGGCAGCGAGGACGGCAGCCGCAGCTTCCAGAACCCCTGCGAAGTGGAGGCGTTGTAGGTCTTCAACAGATCCAGCTGCATGTGATCGGGACTGCGCAGCCCCTTCACCATGCCCACAACCACCGGGAAGAAGCTGAGATAGGCCGAGATGATCGCCTTGGGCAAAATCCCCTGCACCCCGATGGAGTACAAAACCACGATGATCATGGGCGCCAGCGCGATGATCGGGATGGTCTGGCTGACGATGGCCCAGGGCATCACCGACATATCCATCACCTTGGAATGCACGATCCCGACGGCCAGCAGGATGCCGAGCCCGGTGCCGATGGCAAAGCCCAAGAGCGTCGCCGAAAGCGTCACCTGCCCATGGTAGATCAGGCTGCGTTTGGAGGTGATCTTCTTCTCCACCGTGGTCTTCCACAGCTCCACCGCGACCTGATGCGGCGCGGGCAGACGCGGGCGGTCCTGCGCCCAGGTATCGGCAATGGCAAAGGTGTTCGTGGCTACCAGCCCAAAACTGCCCATGTCGCGGCGCTCTTTGGCGGTGGCGGGGGTGACTGTGGCCCCTGCCCGCTCGGCCTGATCCAGAACGCCCTTGATGTTCATCGGTACGCAAGCCGCATACCAGAAGGCGATGATGGCGGCGACAACGGTGAGAACGGCGAGGATATTCTTCATGCCCTGCCCTCCCGGTTCGGGATAAACGCGCGCTTATGCATCATCGCTATGCCCCGCGCGCAGACCCTCGCGCACCCGGTGCGCGATGTCGATGAATTCCTGACTGTCACGGATATCGAGCGGCCGTTCCTTTGGCAGGGTGCTTTCGATCACATCGGTAATCCGGCCCGGGCGCGGCGACATCACGACGATCTTGGTCGACAGATACACCGCCTCGGGGATCGAGTGGGTGACGAAACCGATGGTCTTGTCCGTGCGCGCCCAGAGCTTCAAGAGCTGCTCATTGAGGTGATCGCGCACGATCTCATCCAGCGCCCCGAAAGGTTCGTCCATCAACAGGATATCGGCATCGAATGCCAGCGCGCGGGCAATGCTGGCCCGCTGCTGCATGCCGCCCGACAGCTGCCAGGGGTATTTGCCGCCAAATCCAGAAAGCTCCACCAGGTCAAGGACTTGTGCGACGCGCTTATCCTGTTCTTCCTTGGAATAGCCCATGATCTCGAGCGGCAGCTTGATGTTCTTGGCAATGCTGCGCCACGGGTACAGCCCCGCCGCCTGAAACACATAGCCATAGGCCCGCTTCTGACGCGCCTCATCCGGCGTCATGCCGTTCACGGTGATCGAGCCGCTGGTGGGGTGTTCCAGCGCCGCCATCACCCGCAAAAAGGTCGTCTTGCCGCAGCCCGAAGGGCCGATGAAGCTGACGAAATCGCCCTTGTTGATGGTGAGGTTCACATCCTTCAGCGCCTGCACCGGACCATCGTTGGTCTCGAACACGAGGTTCAGATCGCGCGCCTCTACGACGGCCTGGGATGAACTGGCCTGGGGTGTCGTTTCATTTGTCATGTCATTGCCTTAGTCGGACGGAAGTGCGGCCCGCCACCTGGGGCGGCCCGCCTTCGGATTATAGCCAGATTACACGCCTGTCGCCGGAATGCCGGTCCGCTCCACCGGGCGGGGGGCGGTCAGTTCCTTCCAGGTCGAAAGCGCCTTGTTCACGGTGGTGTTTGCCTCACGTTCGACAAATTTACCATGGCCTTCCTGGGTGCGGATCTCACCATCATGCACCGCCACATGGCCGCGGGTCAGGGTAAAGCGCGGCAGGCCCTTGACCTCATGCCCTTCAAAGACGTTGTAGTCGATCGAGGACTGCTGCGACGCGGCCGAAATGGTCTTGGTCTTTTCGGGATCCCAGACCACCAGGTCGGCATCGGCACCGACCAGAACGGCACCTTTTTTCGGATAGCAATTCAGGATCTTGGCGATGTTTGTTGAGGTTACGGCAACGAATTCATTCGGCGTCAGACGGCCGGTATTCACCCCGTGTGTCCAGAGCATGGGCATCCGGTCCTCAAGGCCGCCGGTGCCGTTCGGGATCTTGGTGAAATCACCCACGCCATAGCGTTTCTGGTCGGTGGTAAAGGCGCAGTGGTCGGTCGCCACCACAGACAGGGAACCGGACTGGAGACCGTTCCACAGGCTGTTCTGGTGCTGCTTATTCCGGAAGGGCGGCGACATCACGCGGCGCGCGGCATGGTCCCAATCCTGGTTGAAATACTCGCTTTCATCCAAGGTCAGGTGCTGGATCAGCGGCTCGCCCCAGACGCGTTTGCCCTGCATGCGGGCGCGGCGGATCGCCTCGTGGCTTTCCTCGCAGGAGGTATGCACCACGTAAAGCGGCACGCCCGCCATATCGGCAATCATGATGGCACGGTTGGTGGCCTCGCCTTCGACCTGCGGCGGGCGGGAATAGGCGTGCGCCTCTGGGCCATTGTTGCCCTCGGCCAGCAGCTTGGCGCTGAGTTCCGCCACCACATCGCCGTTTTCGGCGTGGACCATGGCAATACCGCCAAGTTCAGACAGACGCTGGAAGCTGGCGTAAAGCTCGTCATCATTGACCATCAGCGCGCCCTTATAGGCCATGAAGTGCTTGAAGGTGTTGATGCCGCGGGTTTCGATCACGGTCTTCATATCGTCAAAGACCTGCTCGCCCCACCAGGTCACGGCCATGTGGAAGGAGTAATCGCAGTTGGCGCGGGTGGATTTATTGTCCCAGCGCTTCAGCGCATCCAGCAGGCTTTCGCCCGGGTTCGGCAGGGCAAAATCGACAACCATGGTGGTGCCGCCCGCAAGGCCGGCCCGGGTGCCGCTTTCAAAATCATCCGAGGAATAGGTGCCCATGAAGGGCATCTCGAGGTGGGTATGCGGGTCAATCCCGCCCGGCATCACGTAGCAGCCGGTGGCGTCCAACTCCTCGTCGCCTTTCAGGTTGGCGCCGATCTGGGTGATCACGCCGTCTTCGATCAGAACATCCGCCTTGTAGGTGAGATCAGCCGTGACGATCGTCCCGTTCTTGATGACTTTACTCATGTCTATTAACTCCCTGTTTTATTGTTGTATTCGGCCTTTCTCAGACGGAGCTGAAACAGCCGATTGCATGTCCATGGACGCCGATGTCGAGCGGGCCGAAAACCGAGTCGACACAGAGCGAGAAATACCCCGCCAGTGGCAGATAGATGACCCGGTAGTCGCCGTTGGGATGGGTGACGGCCCAGCACTCCTGCGTCAGACCGCCGGAAAAATTCACCGTCACCGCTTCCGGCTCGCACAGCGCCGCGCGAAAGGCATAGAGGGTCGCAAGGCCGACCTCGCTGGTGACATTGAACTCGGCCATCTCCGTCTCGATCAGATGCTTGATCCGATCGGGGATGGAGAGGCCGGATTCGATCACTGGAGATCAGCCCGCTGCGACAGCACGTCTTTCACCGGGTTACTCAACGATTTCAGCAGTTTCGACGACGGCATGGAACAGGACATTCGCCCCGGCTTCGGCCCATTCCTTGCTGATTTCCTCGGCTTCATTGTGGCTTAGCCCGTCGACACAGGGGCACATGACCATGGCGGTCGGTGCCACGCGGTTGATCCAGCACGCATCATGGCCCGCGCCGGAAATGATGTCGAGATGGGAATAGCCCAGTCGCTCGGCAGCGCTGCGCACGGCGGTGACGCAGGCGTCGTCGAATTTCACCGGATCAAAGCCGCCAACCTTTTCGAATTCGATCGAAACGCCCATGGCATCGGCGATCTCCTGGCCCTTTTGGCGCAGGCGGTTTTCCATGTCTTCGATCACTGCCAGTTCCGGGCTGCGGAAATCGACGGTAAAGACAACCTTGCCCGGGATCACATTGCGAGAGTTCGGATAGACATCGATATGCCCGGCCGCCCCCACCGCATGCGGTGCATGGGACCAGGCGATTTCATCCACGGTTTCCAGAACCCGCGCCATGGCAAGACCCGCATTGCGGCGCATCGGCATCGGGGTCGATCCGGTATGGGCATCCTTGCCGGTGATGGTGACCTGCGTCCAGCTCAAGCCCTGGCCGTGCGTGACCACGCCGATATCCTTGCCCTCGGCCTCCAGGATCGGACCCTGCTCGATGTGCAGCTCAAAGAAGGCATGCATCTTGCGCGCCCCGACTTCCTCTTCGCCGCGCCAGCCGATCCGCTTCAGCTCATCGCCGAATTTCTTGCCCTCGGCATCGACCCGATCATAGGCCCAGTCCTGCGTGTGAATGCCAGCAAACACGCCCGACGACAGCATCGCCGGGGCATAGCGGGTGCCCTCCTCATTGGTGAAGTTGGTCACCACGATGGGGTGTTTTGTCTTGATATTCATATCGTTGAGCGAGCGAATGAGCTCAAGCCCGCCCAGCACACCAAGAACACCATCATACTTGCCACCGGTCGGCTGGGTATCCAGGTGCGAGCCCACGTAGACCGGCAGCGCATCCGGGTCGGTGCCTTCGCGACGGGCGAACATATTGCCCATCTGATCCAGCCCCATGGTGCAGCCCGCATCCTCGCACCATTTCTGGAACAGGGCGCGCCCTTCGGCGTCTTCATCGGTCAGGGTCTGGCGATTGTTGCCGCCGGCAACACCGGGGCCGATCTTGGCCATCTCCATCAGACTGTCCCACAGCCGATCGCCGTTGATCTTCAAATTCTGTCCAAGCGACGTCATCGCAGCTTCCTTCCTGTCAATCCCGTCTATGCGCGGGTTATTTTGGCTTTGCGCCCTATCGGTGGCTTTGATTGGTTGGCCCCGATCTTGTGCCGACCGGATTTGACCAACTGGTCAAACTCAAGCTACCATCCGGGCACAGTCAGTCAAGAAATTGCGTCAGATCATAGGCGAAAACACTTGGTTTACTGTTGAAATGTGTGAAATACAGGCGATCTGCAGATGCCGCGCCAGTCAAGGACCCCAACAGTCGCCCATGCCCAAGGATCGCCCCGCCACCCGTATCCAGAAAAAGAATCGCGCCGCCATCCTGGAGGCCGCGTTGGAAGTGTTCTCTGCCCATGGGTTCCGGGGCGCAACGGTAGATCAGATCGCCAGCGAGGCCGGGCTGTCAAAGCCCAACCTGCTCTACTATTTCCCCTCGAAAGAGGCGATTTTCACAGCACTTTTGTCCGAACTTCTCGACACTTGGCTGGATCCCCTACGCGCCCTTGATCCCGAAGGAGATCCCCTGGAAGAGATGCTCGCCTATGTGCAGCGCAAGCTGCAGATGAGCCAGGATTTCCCGCGCGAAAGCCGCCTTTTTGCCAATGAAATTGTCCAAGGCGCCCCCCGTATGCTGGAGGCCCTGTCCACCGACCTGAAAGACCTGGTCGAGGAAAAAGCCGCCGTGATCGAAGGCTGGATGACAGCAGGTCGGCTGAAGCCGTCGCATCCAAAGCATCTGATCTTTTCGATCTGGTCGCTGACCCAGCATTACGCCGATTTCGACGTTCAGGTGCGCACGCTGATGGGATCAGAGGATCCGTTCGACGCCGCACCGGATTTCCTGGACACATTCTACCGGCGGATGCTGACCCCCGCTTAAGCAAGAGCCCAAACCAGAAAAGGCGCCCGAACGGGGCGCCTTTTTACATTTTATCAACATCTTGCAGAGCGAAGCTTATTCAGCCGCGGTTGCCGATGGATTGTTAGGATGGGTCGTCCAATTGGCATATTCGCCGGTCACCACCTTGCCGGTGCGCAGATCCACCTCGCCCACGGGGACCTCTTCCATGGTGATACAGCCTTCGACCGGACAGACATTGACGCAAAGGTTACAGGCCACGCATTCCTCATCCTTCACGGTAAAGGTGCGGTCCTCGCTCATGGCGATGGCCTGGTGCGAGGTATCCTCGCAAGCCGCATAGCAACGGCCGCATTTGATGCAATCGTCCTGGCTGATCTTGGCCTTGGTGACAAAGTTCAGATCCAGATACTGCCAATCGGTCACATTGGGAACCGCCATGCCGATGAAGTCCTGGGTCGAGGTGTAGCCCTTCTCATCCATCCAGTTGGACAGGCCAGAGATCATCTCTTTGACCACATTGAAACCATAGGTCATGGCCGCGGTGCAGACCTGCACGTTGCCAGCCCCCAGCGCCATGAATTCTGCGGCGTCCTTCCAAGTGGTGACGCCGCCGATGGCGGAAATCGGCAGGCCATGGGTCTGCGGATCACGGGCGATCTCGGCCACCATGTTCATGGCAATCGGCTTCACCGCCGGGCCGCAATAGCCGCCATGGGTGCCCTTGCCGCCGATGGTCGGCTCGGGCGCCATGCTGTCGAGATCGACCGACACGATCGAATTGATGGTGTTGATCAGGCTGACCGCATCGCCGCCGCCCGCCTTGGCCGCGCGGGCCGGGAAGCGCACATCTGTGATGTTCGGGGTCAGCTTCACGATCACCGGCTTGGAGTAGTATTTCTTGCACCACTCGGTGACCATCTGGATGTATTCCGGCACCTGCCCCACGGCAGAGCCCATGCCCCGTTCGGCCATGCCGTGCGGGCAGCCGAAGTTCAGCTCGATCCCGTCGGCACCGGTGGCTTCGACCTTGGGCAGGATCGCCTTCCAGGCCTCTTCCTCGCAGGGCACCATGATCGACACGATCACCGCGCGGTCGGGATAGTCCTTCTTGACGCGGGTAATTTCCTCGAGGTTGGTCTCAAGGCTGCGGTCGGTGATCAGCTCGATGTTGTTCAAGCCCAAGAGACGCCGGTCCGCGCCCCAGATCGCGCCGTAACGCGGCCCGTTGACATTGACCACCGGCGGCCCTTCGGAGCCCAAGGTCTTCCAGACCACGCCGCCCCAGCCGGCCTCGAAGGCGCGGCGCACGTTGTATTCCTTGTCGGTCGGCGGGGCCGAGGCCAGCCAGAACGGGTTCGGAGATTTGATCCCCAGAAATTCAGTTGTCAGATCAGCCATTTATCTGTTCCTTTTCATGCTCGCCTGCCGTCCCCGTTTCAGGGACAGCTGGCTGGCTTAGCCCATCAGGCTGGAATGAATGTCCATTGCGGCATCGCGGCCTTCGGCCACGGCGGTCACGGTCAGGTCCTCGCCGCCCGAGGCACAGTCGCCCCCGGCCCAGACACCGGCGACCGAAGTCTGCCCGGTCTCGGAGACCTTGATCTTGCCACCCTCGATCTCAAGCCCCTCGGGCTGGCCTTCCAGGGTCTGGCCGATGGCCTTGAAGACCTGATCGGCCACCAGACGCACCGTCTCGCCGGTGCCGCTCACGCGGCCGCCCTTCACCTCGGTGTATTCCAGCTCGATCTCGGCTGCGGCACCGTTGCCATGGATCGCCTTGGGCATCACGTTGAACATCAGCTTGACGCCTTTCGAGGCGGCCAGATCCTGTTCGAACCGGCTGGCGCCCATGGCCTCGCGGCCGCGACGGTAGGCGATGGTGACGTTTTCGGCACCAAGCAGCTTGGACTGCACCGCGGCGTCCACCGCTGTCATGCCGCCACCAATCACGACCACGTTGCGCCCAACGGGCAGCGCGCTCAGATCCTCGGCCTGGCGCAGCTCGGCGATGAAGTCCACCGCATCGCGCACGCCATCCTTGTCTTCGCCTGCACTGCGCAACGCGTTTACGCCGCCCAGACCGATCGACAGGAAGACCGCGTCAAAGTCACCCTTCAGCGCATCAAGCGACAGATCCTGCCCCAGCTTCTTGCCGTACTCCATTGAAATGCCGCCGATTTGCAGCAACCACTCGACCTCGCGCGCGGCAAAATCATTGGTGGATTTATAGGCGGCGATCCCGAACTCGTTGAGCCCGCCGGCCTTGTCCTTGCCATCATAGACCACCACGTCGTGGCCCAGCATCGCCAGCCGGTGCGCTGCCGCCAGGCCCGCAGGCCCCGCACCGACAACCGCAACACGCTTGCCCGTCGCTTCGGCGCGGGTGAAGGGGTGCACCCCCCGGGCCATCAGCGTATCGGTGGCATAGCGCTGCAAACGTCCAATCTCGACCGGCTTGCCTTCCGCGGTTTCGCGCACGCAGACCTCTTCACACAGCGTCTCGGTCGGGCAGACGCGGGCGCACATGCCGCCCAGGATGTTCTGCTCCAGGATCGTCTTAGCGGCCGACACCGGATGACCCGCCTGAATCTCGCGGATGAACTGCGGGATGTCGATCGAGGTCGGACAGGCCGTCATGCACGGCGCGTCATAGCAGAAATAGCAGCGATCAGCGGCCACGGCGGCCTCGTGCTGATCGTATGGGGCATGCAGATCTCCGAAATTATCGGCGATCTCTGGGGCGGACAAACGTCCAGCCTGGATACCGGATGCCTGATGGCTCATCGCCATTGGGTGTCTCCCTGTTTGTTCTTTTTCTGCGATTCAGACTGCCACAGATTGATTTTTTATCAACTGGTAAAATTTTTGAAGCAGGCAAAAAAATCGGCCGCCCCGATAGAACGACCGACAAGACTTTGATCTTTAGAGATAAAGAGCCGTGCTTAGATATTCAGCATTTCCGCGAGGTGCCCTGTTTTCATCCAGATGCGCGCCCCATCTGGACCAGCGGTCGCCTCGAATGTGCCCCCTGGCGGCAGGCGCAACCAGTCCCAGCGGGCGAAATCCTCGCCACTTTCGCGGTAGGCGCCCTCAAGCACGAAGACCTCTGCCCCGCCCGGTGCATCCAGTGAAACCTCCTCACCGGGCCCCCAGGTGAGCAGCCGCACCTCTTCCCGCGCGTCCCTGAACAGGTGCAGTGGCTCTTCCCCTGCCTTGGTCGTATCGATCTGCACCAGCTGACGATCTTCGGGATCAAACTGGTGCAGCTTCACCAGGATCGTGGCGCCATCCCTGGCCGCCGGAGTGTGACGAGAGGTCGGCGGGTTGCGGACGTAGGATCCAACGGGGAAATCACCATCCTCGTCCTGAAACACACCGTCGAGAACGAAATACTCTTCACCGCCGTCATGGGTATGCGCCGTGAAGGAAGAGCCCGGCGCAAAGCGCACGATGGTTGTCGCCCGCGCGACCTCCGAACCGATACGATCCAGCATCTTGCGCTCGACCCCGGCGGCGGGGCTTGGCACCCAGGGAGTGTCGTCGAAATGTACGGCGACGCGTTTGGTGAAATCGGCATTGATCCGCATGAGACCCTCCATCTGATTGCAACACAGGTGGGGCATCCCTCGCGGTTTTCAAATGGCCTTCACGCATTTCTGAGGAGCCGCACGCGCGGCAGGCCTCTTGGCGAGGGTCAGGAGGGCAGAACGGCGGTGGCCTCGATTTCGACCTTGGCCTCGTCCTCGACCAGGGCCGAGACCACAACCATGGTCATCGCCGGGAAGTGATAGCCCATGACATCGCGGTAGGCTTTGCCCACCTCCGCCTGATGGGCCACGTATTCCGCCTTGTCGGTCACATACCAGGTGAGCCGGGTGATGTCGCTGGCCTGCCCGCCTGCCGTTGTCACCACGTCCAGAATGTTGCGCAGCGCCTGACTCATCTGGCCGATGAAATCCTGCGTCTCGAACACCTGGTCCGCGTTCCAGCCGATCTGGCCACCGACAAACAGCAGCTTGCCTTCGGCCACCATGCCATTGGCATAGCCCTTGGCCGGTTTCCAGCCTTCGGGATGCACGTTGATTGCGGGCATGGGATGTCTCCTCACTCGGTTCTGGTCAACAGTTGCATGCCAATATCCGACAGAGCGTCAAATACTTCAAGCTTAAAATTTCATACCTGAAACGTATCGCGCCCTCAGCATCCCAATGACCGGCACGGGCCCGGAAAGACAAACGCCGCGCCCCGAAGCGGGAAACGCGGCGATGCTTTTGGTGCAGATCATTCGTGCTGGCGCAGCGGCGCTTACATACCAAGCGCTTCTTTGTACATGTCCAGCACCGCCTCTTCCTCGGCAATGTCGTCCTTGTCACGCTTGCGCAGGGCGATGACCTTGCGCATGACCTTGGTGTCATAGCCGCGCGCCTTGGCCTCGGCCATCACCTCTTTCTGCTGATCGGCGATGTCCTTCTTTTCGGCGTCCAGGCGTTCGAAACGCTCGATGAACTGGCGCAGCTCTCCAGCGGTTACGCGGTAGTTTTCGCTTTTTTCGTCTTCGGTCAGATCCATATCCGGCTCCGTCAGCAAGGCATGTCAGTGCAGTCGAAGAGAGGGGATAGCGCCCCGGCGGGATCATCGCAAGGTTGGAATGCTGCCCCGCCCGCCTACCGCGTTGATTTGCACCCGCTGGCCGCCCTCGCGGCCTTGCATCATCTACGCCAATCCTTTAGGCGCAGCGGCAGTCAACTGCGGGAGACCGGCATGTTTGAAATCCTCGTCTGGGTCGGTGCGGCCCTGTCCGTCGCCGGTCTACTGGGCCTGATCTGGTGCATTCTGCGCGTCGCCAAGGCACGCCGTCAGAAACTGGACGACGAGGCGCTGCGCGCCGTGGTGCAATCGGTGCTGCCCTACAATCTGGGCGCCCTGTTCCTGTCGGTGATCGGGCTGATGCTGGTGATGCTCGGCATCTTCCTGTCCTGACACGCCGCAGCCATCCCCGCGCCCTTTGGCGACGGCGCCCAAATTCTCAGGCAGGCCTAAATTTCAGACGAGCTCAGATCTCAGACCGGCATATTGTCGAACTGTCGCTCGGTGGCGTCTTCTTCCAGCGCGTGCTCGACACTGCGCAGATGCGCTGAAATCCTGGCACCGCTCTGGCGCAGCTGTGCCAGAATGCTGAGAAACTCCCGTTCCAGCTTGTCACGGGTCGGTCCGGACACCGTGCGCAACTCTTTTTCGATCCGCTCAGCATTTTGCAGCAGATTAGCAGTCTTCATTGCAAGTCCTCCCCTTTGCCCTGCCACTGTGGCAGGGAATTGAAACAGAAATAAAGCAGAAGCCCCGAAATTCGCACCTTGATACCGCGGTTGAGCGTCAATGCGCCGATATTTTCCGCAAAAGTCGGCCCATCCGCCCGCAGCGCAGACCGATTTGCCAGCGTTGTCGCGCTTTAGCCTGCTATGCTCACCCTATGGCGCCGGAAAACAGGAATGTTTGCGGAAAATGCGCGGCGAGACTTGAAACACATTCCAATTTCAACATATGAATAGGAAACGCAAGGGAGTGTCCCACCATGAATCCAATCGTCAAAGCCTTCTTCGACGAAGCCACCAATACCGTCTCCTACGTCGTCCGCGACCCCAACGGCAGCGCCTGTGCGATTGTCGATTCGGTGCTGGACTTCGATCACGCGGCAGGTCGTACCGACACCCAATCGGCGGATGAAATCATCGCCTGGATCAAGGAAGAAGGTCTGAAGACCGAGTGGATCCTTGAAAGCCATGTGCATGCCGACCACCTGTCCGCCGCGCCCTATCTGCAGGAACGCCTGGGCGGCAAGATCGGCATCGGTGAGAATATCACCATCGTTCAGGACACCTTCGGCAAGGTCTTCAACGAAGGGACCGAGTTCCAGCGCGATGGCAGCCAGTTCGACCAACTGTTCAAGGAAGGCGATACCTTCATGATCGGCCAGCTGCGCGGCGAAGTGCTGCACACGCCCGGCCATACGCCTGCCTGCCTCACCTATGTGGTCGGCAATGCCGCCTTCGTGGGCGACACGCTGTTCATGCCCGATTTCGGCACCGCACGCTGCGATTTCCCAGGCGGCTCGTCCACGACGCTCTACCAGTCGATCCAGAAGATCCTGGCCCTGCCCGATGACACCCGCATCTTTGTCGGCCACGACTACAAGGCGCCGGGCCGCGACGAATATGCCTGGGAAACCACGGTCGGCGAGCAGAAGGCGCTCAATATCCATATCGGCGCAGGCAAGAGCATCGAGGACTTCACCTCCATGCGCGACGCCCGTGATGCCACGCTCGGCATGCCTCGGCTGATCCTGCCCTCGCTGCAGGTCAACATGCGCGCAGGCCAGATGCCGGAACCGGATGAACAGGGCGATGTCTTCCTGAAGATCCCCGTCAACAAGATCTAACACAGCACAGCGCAGCGCCCCGCGAAGGGCGCTGCGCCACCAAGACAGGTCAGGCGCTGCCAGCACGTCAAGAGATGCAGCGTCGCACATCAAGGAAACGCGAAGAATGGAAACAGACTGGATCTGGGGCCTCGTCGGGGGCGGAATCATCGGCCTTGGCGGCGCCGTTTATTTGCTCGGCAATGGCCGCGTCATGGGCGCCAGCGGCATTTTCGGAGGCCTCATCGACGGCAGCGGCTGGAACAGCCTGTGGGAGCGCCTTGCCTTCCTGGTTGGCGTGATCGTCACGCCGCTGATCCTCTGGCCGCTCTACAATGTCGAGATCGACACCCATATGACCACCGATGTCTGGGTCATCATCGCCGCCGGTCTGCTGGTGGGTGTGGGCACCCGGATCGCCAATGGCTGCACCTCGGGCCACGGCGTCTGCGGCATCTCCCGCTTTTCGCTGCGCGGTATCGTTGCAACCGTGTTCTACATCCTGGCCGGTGGTCTGACCCTTGCCATCTTCCGTCACGTTCTGGGGCTGATCTGATGCGTCTTATTCTCTCTCTGATCGCGGGCAGCCTGTTTGGCGGCGGCCTGTTCATCTCCGGCATGACCGACACCACCAAGGTGCAGGGCTGGCTTGATGTCTTCGGCAATTGGGATCCGACCCTGGCCTTTGTCATGGGCGGCGCGGTTATCCCGATGTTCTTTGCCTGGCGCCTGACCCGCGGTCGCCAGCCGCTGGTTGGCGGTGAATTTCCCACCGCGCGCCCGGAGTTGGATCACCGCCTGGTCACCGGATCGGTGATGTTCGGCATGGGTTGGGGCCTGGCAGGGCTTTGCCCGGGACCGGCGCTTGCCTCGCTGACCTATAATGGCTGGGCAGGCCTTCTGTTCCTGGCTGCCATGTCCGCGGGCATGTTGATCTCGGCGCCCGTTGGTAGACAGCTAGACCGACTGGCCGCAAAAGCGTAAAGGATGGCCATGCAAGCTCGTGAAATCACCCCCCGCTACGCCGTCTCGCCGCAGATTTCGGTCGAGGACATCCCCGCAATCGCAGAGGCCGGCTTCAAGCTGGTGATCTGCAACCGCCCCGACGGCGAGGTGCCGCCCAGCCATCAGGCCGCCACCATTCGCGCCGCCGCCGAAGCGGCCGGTCTGGCCTTCGAAGAACTGCCGCTGACCCATCAGACCATGACACCCGAGAATGTCGCCCGGCAAAAGGCGCTGTTTGAAGGCGCCGAAGGTCAGGTGCTTGCCTATTGCGCCTCTGGCACCCGCAGTTCGGTGGTCTGGGCCCTGGGGCATGCCGCGGACCTGGGCGCCGACGAGGTGCTCGCCAAGACGGCAGCGGCAGGCTACGCGCTGGACGGGTTGCGCCCGGCATTGGAGGCTCTGGCCAGCCAGTAACCTCCTGGCACCGGGTTCGAGGGAAACTGAGAACCCACCTGCCCCACATCAAAAACCTCGGGGCCAGCCCCGAGGTTTTCTGATTCTATTGGTGAGCATTGGCCGCCCATCGCGGCCAGGACCCTGCGGCCCGGAAACGGTCAGCCCGACCCCAGACCAGCAAGTTTGGAGATTTCCGCAGCAGCATCATCCGGGTCAAATCCGTCCAGGTTCGCCTCTGGCAGTGCAGGCAGGTCGCCCAGACCCGCGCTCAGATCAGCACCGAGGTCGCCCCCGAGATCTGCACCGAGCCCCCCGCCCAGGTCGCCACCCAGGTCGCCGCCCAATCCGGCCCCCAGATCACCACCCAAGTCCGCCCCCAGGCCACCACCGAAATCACCGCCCAGATCGCCGCCCAGGTCACCCCCGAGGTCACCACCAAGCCCGGCACCAAGTTCGCCGCCCATATCCCCAAGACCGCCGGTGCCAAATTCGCTACCAAGACCACCGCCAAGGCTGTTGTCGAGCGGATCCTGCAAATCTTCGGCGGCGATGCCCAGATCAATGGTCGGCATCTCATCCGGGGATGGCAAGGCATCGGCACCGACGCCGTCGGAGAAGCCCATTTCGCCCGCATCCGCGTCGCCGACCAGCCGGGTGCGGGGTTGATTGAGACGCACGGCACGCGCCCCGTTCAATTGCCCAAGGCGTCCCTGGGCAATGGATTGACCACTGACCGCCTGCAAATCCGTTTCATAGAGGAAGGCTTGATCGAGCGGCAGCACGTCGCCAATCTTCAATCCCGAGAACTCATTCAAAGGCACGCGCATCTTGCACAGCACGGCCGAGAGTTCGGCGCGCATCGACCCCAGGTTGCTTCCCAAAGACGGCCCGGAGGAGCCAGACATCCCCAGTTCTTCCAGGGTCGGTTCCGGCAGGATCAGGTTCAATTCACCCTGCATCGCACCGATGGCCAGATCGACGGTCAGCGACAGCACGCGATAGTCATCCGCCTCCAGCCCCAGGGCAAGACTGCGCACGTCTTCGATCTGCGCACCGAATCGATAGCCGGCGAATGTGGACTGGTCCTTTTGCCCGTCCAGCATCGCCACGACTTTCTTCAGCGCGGTTTCAAGAAACTCTGCCGTCATCGCGGCATCGGTTGGGGTGTAATGGCGCTCGGTGGGAGTCTTGCCCATCACCTGGCCGATCGTCTGCTTCTGGATCAGCGCGGTGACCAGCGCGGCATCCATGGTGGCGGCCCCGATACGGCCACCCGGACCATCCAGGATCACCAGAAGATGCTTGTCAGACAGGTGTTCGTGCAGTTCTTCCGGAGATCGGTTGGCCTGCCGTGCCGCCAGGACTGCCAAGGGCAAATCGCACAGCTCCGCAGCCGCGCGCGCAAGGGACCGGCGCAGGGCCTTCAGAGTCAGCGACCCGTTGAGCGCACCTGACCCCTCCTTGTTTGCTGCCAGCTTTCGCGCAAGGCCCCCTGCCTTGCCGCTTGCTGAATCCTGTGTTGTCGTATCAGACATACGTGGTGAACCTGAAACCTTGCCGCCTCTTGCACCCGTTGTAGCCCGCAGAGGGTTACCAATACCTTTATCTATCGACTACTTATGAGACTTTGGTGGCATTATCGCCCAATGCAGGCAGCGTGACCCGAAAGGCGCCGCCCGAAACCCCGGCGAGATAGGAAATATCACCGTCCAGACGCTGGATGATCTCGCGGCAAATCGCCAATCCCAGCCCGGCCCCGCCGGCCCGCTCCGGGCTAACCCTCGAAAACTTCTCGAATATCATCTGCTGGTATTGCGGTGCGATACCGCTGCCATTGTCGATGAAATCCACCATCAGCTGACCAGTGCCAAGCGTCACATCGATGCGCAGCTCCGGCTCTGCCGCATCGCAGTATTTCTGCGCATTGGCGATCAGGTTGATGAACACCTGCGCCAGCCGGTCCATGTCGGATGAAATCTGCACCTCCTCGATCTCGCAGTCGCGCAGAACCCGGATCGGTCGATCAAAGCCCGCCAAGGCGGTAGAGACCGCGTGATCCAGCACCTCCTTCAGCGTTGTCCGGGTCACGTTGAGACTGACCTGACCGCTTTCCAGCACACTGAGATCCAGCAGATCGTTCAACAGGCGGGTCAGGCGCAGGGCCTCATCATGGATGATGCTCGCGTAGCGCGCCTTGCCTGCATGATCCAGCATCTCGTCATCACGCAGGATCTCCGAGAAGGCCCGGATCGAGGTCATCGGCGTGCGCAGCTCGTGGCTGACCTGGCTCAGGAAGGCATCCTTCTGCTCTGAAATCTGAGTAAGTTTTTCGTTTGTTTCTCGCAGCTTCCGAGCAGTTCGTGAGAGTTCGGCCGATTGCATTTCCAACCGGCTCGAATACTCCAGCATCTGCGCCGTCTCATCGGCCACCGCCAGCAGATCCTCGACCGAAACCGAAGAGCCGCCAACGATCTGCCCGATCATCGCATGGGCGGCCGCCGCCCCGATCGAGGCGCTCAGCTCCCGCTCCAGCCGTTCCAGAAAGGCAGGCGTCGGCTCCGGCAGGCTGCCGCGCCCACCCTGCCTGGCCAATTCGCGCTGGAAAAAGGCCTGCGCCTCACTCGCGCCCAGGATCCGCTGCGACATCACCATCAGGTCCTCGCTTTGCGCCACGGATCCGGTCCAGCCGCGCGGCCCGGATGAATGGTCAAAGACATTGACGAACTGCGCCCCCTGCAGGCGCTCTATCGGGCTTGGGAAGCTGGCGAGGGACACCGCGCAGAACACCAGCGCATTCAGGCTCATCGACCAGAGAACCGCATGCACGGTGGGATCGAGCGCCTCTATCCCGAACAGCGCGTGCGGGCGCAGCCAGGACAGCCCGAACAGACCGTTTGCCAGGACGCTTTCGGGAAGCACCCCGCCCCCCAGCGTCGGTAGAAGCATCGTATAGCCCCAGATCGCAAAGCCAACGCTCAACCCGGCCAGGGCACCGCTGCGGGTGGCGCCGCGCCAGAACAGCCCGCCCACCAAGGCCGGCAAGATCTGGGCCACCCCGGCAAAGGAAATCAACCCGATGGCCGCCAGCGCCGCACCACCGCCCGAGAGCTTGTAGTAGAAATACCCCAGCAGCATGATCACCGCGATGGTGATCCGGCGTGCAAAAAGCACCACGTTGCGCACATCGCCGGATACCGAAGCCCCCGGCCCCTGCATCCGCAACCAGATCGGCATCACGATATGGTTCGATACCATGGTCGACAGGGCCATGGCCGCCACAATCGCCATCGAGGTCGCCGAAGAGAACCCGCCCAGGAATGACAGCATCGCCAGCCCTTGCTGGCCCTGATGCAGCGGCAGGGTCAGAACGAAAAGATCCGGATTGGCGCCGGTCGGCAGCAGCTCTAGCCCGATGGCCGCGATGGGCACCACAAACAGCGACATCAGCAAGAGATACAGGGGAAAGGCCCAGGCGGCGACGCGCAGATGGCGTTCGTCCTCGTTTTCCACCACCATGACCTGGAACATCCGCGGCAGGCAGACAAAGGCTGCAGCGGACAGAAAGGTGATCGTTGCCCAACGCCCGCCGTCCACCTGCCACTGGCCGATGCGCGAGGCATCGATGCGCGTGAAGGTCTCCGTCACGCCCCCGGCAATGCCCCAGACCACAAAGATCCCCACCGCCAGAAGAGCCACCAGTTTCACCACCGCCTCCAGCGCGATGGCCGTCACCACGCCATGGTGGCGCTCGTTTGCGTTGAGGTTGCGTGTCCCGAACAGGATCGCAAAGACCGCAAGCCCCACCGCCACCCAAAGAACCGTGGTGGTCTCGTTGAAACTGCGCAGAGGGTCGGCTTCGGCGAAGATCGAAAACGACAGTGTAATCGATTGCAACTGAAGGGAAATATAGGGCGTCACCCCGATCACCGCGAGCAAGGTCACGCCGATGGCCAACATATTGGACTTGCCATAGCGCGCCGACAAAAGGTCGGCGATCGAGGTCACCCGCTGGCTGCGCCCGACCCGTACCAGCTTGCGCAACCCCCACCACCAGCCAATCATCACCAGGGTCGGCCCCAAATAGATGGTGATGAATTCCAGGCCCGCGCGAGCCGCATAGCCGACGGCACCGTAGAAGGTCCAGGCGGTGCAATAGATCGACAAGGACAGGGTGTAGGTCAGCGGCGAGCGCATCCAGGACGCGCTGATCCCCCGGCTGGCCATCCGGTCGGCCAGGAAGGCGACAAGGAACAGGAGCGCCACATAGGCCAAGCAGACCAGCGCAAGAACGTTCAGCGACGCCATCAGTCGCGGCGCATCCCGGGCGCCGGGTCGGAGGCCTCTGGCAGATGTGCATGGTCCTCTGCCAGCGCGGCGGGGTCGGTTTCGCCTTCGGTCGTGCCCCCGGCGGTCCAATGCTCGGCCCAATGGCGCACGGCCTCTCCGAAGGCGAGACTGATGGCGATCAGCCCGGCCCAAACCAGAAACACATAGGTGATGGCCGAGGACATCCGCATCCCCCCCTGGCTGCCCGGCGCCGGGTAGGGATCGGGATCCGGCCACATCAATGGTACCGCAAAAAGCACAGCCCCCAGGATCGGCAACAGCCTGGCAATATCCATGAGACGGCGTCGGCGATAGGTGCGCCGCTCCACGAAGGGTGCGGTGATCTCATCCTGCCGCCCGGCCCCGTCCCCGCGGATCATGCGGCGCTCCATTCAGCCGGAGCGGGACGTATCGGCAGCGCAGATCCAGTGTAGACCGCCTCCAGTGTCATCCACGGCAGGGTCATCCGCGGCTGGCCTGGGCATGCAGATCCCGCACCGCCGTCAGAACCTCGGCGTTGGAAAAAGGTTTGGTCATGAAGCGGGTGACACCGGCCCGCTCGGCCATCTCCCGGTCCTTCATCTGCCCCCGCGCAGTGAGCATCAGCACCGGCAGGGTCTTCAAACGGTCGATGTCCCGCAGCTCGCGGATGATTTCCAGGCCGCTCTTGCCCGGCAGCATCAGATCCAGAATCACCAGATCCGGCGCCGCCGCCTCGATGACCTGCACGGCGTCGGTGCCATCTGCATGGGCATCCACACTCCAGCCGTCGCGCGTCAGGAGAAACCGGATCGCCTCGGTGATATTGGGCTCATCCTCAATCAGAATCACGTGTCTGCTCATTGGCAGAATGTCCTCCCTGCGCCGCTCCCCCGGCCAATTTGACCCCAGCGCATACGTCAACTTCGAGCCAGACTACCCTCGCAGCCCTCCGGCTGTCAAAACTCTTCCTTCAGGATCGACGGCTCGCGGCGGGCCGAACAGCCACGCCGCGGGCAGATCCGGCAACTTGCCCCGACCGGTTGCGCCCCCTCCGGCACCTCGCTTTGTGGCAGGATCAGCATCACCGCATGATAGAGGGGATCGCTGTCAAAATCCGGTGTCGTGCGCTCCCAGGCCACCGCCAGGCATTCAAAGGCCAGCGCCGAGCGCCCCTGTTGCACCACATTGCGCCGCACCGGCACATGCGGCCGCGACAGCGCCGTGTAGATCGGCCAAAGGGGACAGGAGGCCCCGAACCGCGGCAGCGCAAAGCCAGTTACGGGTTTACGCACCAGGATCGACCCCGAGGCATCGCAAATGACCAGCCCGGCCTCTTGCCCCAAGACATCAAAGGGCAGCAACCCGATGCGGCGCAGCACCGTCGGCAGATCACATCCGAACTGACGGGCCAGCAGCCCGGGCCGCACGCCATGCTCCTGCAAGGCCACCCGCAACGGCTCCAGCGGCAAGAGCCGGGCGTCGCGCTGATACTGCTCCAAGGCGCCGCGCGCGATCAGACGTGCCGCATCGCTGACCAGATCCGGCGCCCCGGCAACCAGATCCTCGGGGGTCGCCGCACCGGTTTCCAGTTCCGGAAAATGATAGCCTTCGGTCAGGAAATAGGCTTCAGCCTCCTCATGGGGCACGCCACGACGGTCGGCTCCGGTGTTGCTTTCATCCAGGAAACTGACCAGCGAGCGGCTGCTTTCGGCGAGGCGCAGCGAATCCTCGTTGAGGTTCTTGTGGAACCGGTCGCGCCATTCCGGCTCCAACTCGCCGGTTTCCGCCAGGATGGAGGCGGTAGAGCGGATCGCCGCCGCGGTGGACAGGACCTCGTGCAGCGAGGCCGCCAGATTGGGGTCATGGGTGAGCCGGTCCGACAGGGTCTGCACCGTGCGCTCCAATGTGGCGATCCGCCGGTGACTGGAGGACAGGACCTCGGCCCAGCCCGGGAACCGACCGGCCAGTTCGTCGGCCCGATCCAGTTCGACCACCGGCACGCCACTGTCCACTGCCGCCTCGCGCAGGCTGGCGATCAGGGCCGCTTCCGCCCCTTCGCTCAGCATTGAAGGTTCAACCCCAAGCACCTGTGCGATATCCACCAGAAGCTTGCCGCCGATTCTGCGGCGGTTGTGTTCGATCAGATTGAGATAGGATGCGGAAATCCCTGCCGCGCGGGCCAGTTCCGCCTGACGCATCCCCAGGATGAGTCGGCGCTCGCGAATTCTGCTGCCAGTCAGCGTATCCCGTGTCATTGCAGGCTTTTCCCAAAACAACCGTTTTTCAAAGGCTTTCCGCGACGCGGCATAAAAAAGTTTACAGCACACCACGGAATACTGTTCATTTATTTACACAATAACTCTGATTTACAAGGGATTTATTGCGCGATTTTACAAGCTGCCGTCATACTGATTTTGCACGAAAACCGTGCCAACGCCGCGCGGAAGTGAGGAGCTGCCTGGCGTTAAAATCTTAAGGGAGGATTATATGTCCAAATCTGATGTCTCGCGTCGCGGGGTACTGAAGTCCGGTGCGCTGATGGGTGCCGGCGTGGCACTGCCGACGATCTTCACCGCGCAAAGCGCGCATGCCTACACCAACGAGCCGACCGGCAGCACCGTAACCCTCGGCTTCAACGTGCCGCAGACCGGCCCCTATGCTGACGAAGGCGCCGACGAACTGCGCGCCTACCAGCTGGCGGTTGAGCACCTGAACGGCGGCGGCGACGGCGGCATGATGAACACCTTCAGCTCCAAGGCGCTGAAAGGGAACGGCATCCTCGGCAAGGAAGTCAAATACGTCACCGGCGACACCCAGACCAAATCCGACGCCGCCCGCGCATCGGCCAAGTCGATGATCGAAAAAGACGGCGCCATCATGATCACCGGCGGCTCCAGCTCCGGCGTGGCCGTGGCCGTGCAGGCGCTGTGCCAGGAAGCCGGCGTGATCTTCATGGCGGGTCTGACCCACTCCAACGACACCACCGGCAAGGACAAGCGCGCCAACGGTTTCCGCCACTTCTTCAACTCCTACATGTCCGGCGCAGCACTGGCACCGGTTCTGAAGAACGCCTATGGCGCAGACCGCAAGGCCTATCACCTGACCGCGGACTACAACTGGGGTTACACCACCGAAGAAGCCGTGCGCTCCTCGACCGAGGCCATGGGCTGGGAAACCGTCGCAGCAGTGAAGACTCCGCTGACGCAGACCGACTTCTCGTCCTATATCGCACCGGTTCTGCAGTCCGGCGCCGACGTTCTGGTTCTGAACCACTATGGCGGCAACATGGTGAACTCGCTGACCAACGCGGTTCAGTTCGGCCTGCGCGACAAGATCGTCAACGGCAAGCAGTTCGAGATCGTGGTTCCGCTCTACTCCCGCCTGATGGCAAAGGGTGCGGGCGCCAACGTGAAGGGCATCTTCGGCTCCACCAACTGGCACTGGTCGCTGCAGGATGAAGGCTCCAAGGCCTTCGTGAAATCCTTCGGCACCAAATACGGCTTCCCGCCGAGCCAGGCCGCACACACCACCTATGTGCAGACCCTGCTCTATGCTGACGCCTGTGAACGCGCCGGCTCCTTCGCACCCTGCGCGGTTGCCGAAGCACTGGAAGACTTCGAGTTCGACGGTCTGGGCAACGGCAAGACGCTCTATCGTGGCGCCGACCACCAGTGCTTCAAGGACGTGCTGGTCGTGAAGGGTAAAGAGAACCCGACCTCCGAATTCGACCTTCTGGAGATCGTGGAAGTCACCCCGGCGGCTCAGGTCACCTATGATCCGAACCACCCGCAGTTCGCAGGCGGTGCTCTGGGTACCTGCAACAACGGCGCCTAATCTCCGCGCCTTGAACTGAACGTGTACAAACGGGCGGCGGGCTCTCTTTTCTGACGGCCCCCGCCCTCTTTGACCACTTCCCCCAAAGACGCCCTCTCCCCGGGCATTTTCGCTTTATGCACTCACACTTTCCAAGGGTGGGACAATGGACGCCATAATCCTTCAAATCCTGAACGGGCTCGACAAGGGCTCGGCCTATGCGCTGATTGCGCTGGGGCTAACACTTATCTTCGGCACATTGGGCGTTGTGAACTTCGCCCATGGCGCCCTGTTCATGATCGGTGCCTTCTGTGCCGTGACGCTGAGCCGTATCCTGACACTGAGCCACACGATCATCGACGAAACCCAGAAAGACTTCCTCGGCAATCCGCTGAAAGTGGACGTACCCTACGTGCACGACATCTTCGGAGTATCCACTGGCGATGCCATCATAGACTGGGCGGTACCGCTTTCGGTGCTGTTTGCGATCCCGATCATGATCCTGGTGGGGGTCATCATGGAACGCGGGCTGATCAAGCACTTCTACAAGCGCCCCCATGCGGACCAGATCCTGGTGACCTTCGGCCTCGCCATCGTGCTGCAGGAAGTGATCAAATACTTCTACGGCGCAAACCCGATCCCGACCCCGGCCCCCGAGGCCTTCAAGGGCTCGCTCGATTTCGGCGCGATGATCGGCTTTGATCCCAATATCATCATCTACCCCTACTGGCGGATCATCTACTTCGCCTTTGCAGCCGTGATCATCGGTGGCGTCTTTGCCTTCCTGCAGTTCACCACCTTCGGGATGGTCGTGCGCGCAGGCATGGCCGACCGCGAAACCGTCGGCCTTCTGGGCATCAACATCGACCGCCGTTTCACCATCATGTTCGGCATCGCCGCCGCCGTGGCGGGGCTTGCCGGTGTCATGTACACGCCGATCAACTCCCCCAACTATCACATGGGGATGGACTTCCTCGTGCTCTCCTTCGTGGTGGTGGTTGTCGGCGGCATGGGCTCTTTGCCCGGCGCGGTTCTGGCCGGCTTCCTGTTGGGGGTCCTCGAAAGCTTTGCCTCCATGCGCGAAGTGATCGACATCATCCCGGGCATCAACCAGGTCATCATCTATCTGGTCGCCATCATCATTCTGCTGACCCGTCCGCGTGGCCTGATGGGCCGTAAAGGCGTGATGGAGGACTAAGACAATGCGTAATCTGGAAAAATCCGATCTTACCCTGCTGATCGCAGTGGCGGTGCTGACACTGTTCGCACCCTTCATCCTGAACCCCTTCCCCGCCGACAGCGCCATGGCGCAGTTCAACGCGGGCTACCCCGACCTGATGCAGCGTTTCGTGATCTTCGGGATCTTCGCCATCGGCTTCAACATCCTGTTCGGCCTCACCGGCTACCTGTCCTTCGGACACGCGGCCTTCCTGGGGGTCGGCTCCTACGCGGCGGTCTGGATGTTCAAACTGCTGAGCATGAACGTCATCCCCGCCATCATCCTGTCGGTGATCGTGGCCGGCCTGTTCTCGCTGCTCATCGGCTTTGTCAGCCTGCGGCGCTCGGGCATCTACTTTTCGATCCTGACGCTGGCCTTTGCGCAGATGATGTTCGCCCTGGCCTATTCGGTGCTGACGCCGATCACCGGCGGTGAAACCGGCCTGCAGCTGGCGCTCGACGATCCTCGGATCCTTGGCCAGAGCCAGACGGCAGAAGGCAACATCCCGGTGCCGGGCCTCTTTGGCCTGGAGATGCGCGACAGCTTTGATCTCGCCATCGGCAGCTGGGTCTTCACCTTCAACATCGGCTACTACTTCTGTGCGCTGGTGCTGATCGCCGCCTTCTACCTGGCCATCCGCATCTTCCGTTCGCCCTTCGGCATGATGCTGCGGGCTGTGAAGTCGAACCAGCAGCGGATGAACTACACCGGTCTGAATACCCGTCCCTATACCCTTGCGGCCTTTGTGATCTCGGGCATGTATGCCGGTCTCGCCGGTGGCCTGATGGCCTCGATGGACCCGCTGGCAGGCGCCGAGCGCATGCAGTGGACCGCTTCGGGTGAGGTTGTTCTGATGACCATCCTTGGCGGTGCCGGCACCCTGATCGGCCCGGTTCTGGGCGCGGGCTTCATCAAGTACTTCGAGAACATCTTCTCCAAGATCAACGCCACCATCCTGCACGAATGGTTTGCCTTCCTGCCCGATGGGCTTGAGGATTTCATCGTCGCCGTGCTCTACCCCTTCATCGGCAAGGGCTGGCACCTGACCCTGGGCATCCTGTTCATGATGGTTGTGATCTTCCTGCCGGGTGGTCTGGTCGAAGGTGGTCAGCGCATCGCGGCCTGGGCCAAGCGGCGCAAGTCCGGCCAGGGCTCGACCGGCAACAAAACCGAACCTGCGGAATAAGGAGACTGACCAATGGGTATCCTAGAAGTCAAAAACGTAGGTAAGCGGTTCGGCGGCCTTCAGGCGCTGTCGGATGTGAACCTCAGCGTCAAGGAAAACTCCGTTCATGCCATCATCGGCCCGAACGGGGCGGGCAAGTCGACCCTCTTGAACTGCCTCGTCGGCAAGCTGATCCCCGACACCGGATCGGTGATGTTCGACGGCCAGTCCGTGCTGGGGCGTGCGCCTTATGAAATCAACCAGATGGGCATTTCCCGCGTGTTCCAGACGCCCGAGATCTTTGGCGATCTCACGGTGATGGAAAACATGCTGATCCCCTGCTTTGCAAAACGGGACGGTGCGTTCGAGTTGAATGCCATCCGCTCGATCTCGGAGCAGAAGGATGTGCTGGAAAAGGCCGAACAGATGCTGGTTGAGATGAACATGGCGGACAAGCGGCACATGCATGCCGCCGCCATGTCGCGCGGTGACAAGCGGCGCCTTGAGATCGGCATGTGCCTGTCCCAGGAACCGCGTCTTCTGTTGCTGGATGAACCCACCGCCGGCATGGCGCGGGCCGATACCAACAACACCATCGATCTGCTGAAACAGATCTCGGAAGAGCGCGACATCACCATCGCCATCATCGAACACGACATGCACGTGGTGTTCAGCCTTGCCAACCGGATCACAGTTCTGGCCCAGGGCACCCCCCTGGTCGAGGACGACCCGCAGAACATCCGCGGCAATCCCAAGGTACGCGAAGCGTATCTGGGCGAAAGCGCATAAGGAGAGAGACAGATGAACGTCAAACCGGATTTCTCCAAGAACGCCAACCAGGCGACCACGGCTCCGGCCTTCCTGTCGGTCTGGGACATGCACGCCTATTATGGCGAGAGCTACATCGTGCAGGGCATCAACTTCAACGTCCACGAGGGCGAGATCCTCGCGCTCCTGGGCCGCAACGGCGCGGGCAAGACCTCGACCCTGCGCTCGATCGCGCGCATCGGTGATCCGCAGGTGACCCATGGCGAGATCTGGCTGGACCACCAGCCGCTGCACAACATGTCGAGCCATGAAGCCGCCGCCGCCGGTCTGGGCCTGGTGCCCGAGGATCGCCGCATCATCCCCGGCCTCACGGTCGAGGAGAACCTGCAGCTTGCCCAGATCGCGCCGCCCATCGGCTGGTCGATCGAGCGCCTCTATGACCTGTTCCCGCGCCTGGGCGAGCGGCGCAAGCAGGAAGGCGTCACCCTGTCGGGTGGTGAGCAGCAGATGCTTGCGATTGCCAGGGCCCTGGCGCGTGACATCAAGGTGCTCTTGCTCGATGAACCCTACGAGGGCCTGGCGCCGGTCATCGTGGATGAGATCGAAAAGACCCTCATCCACATCAAGGAACAGGGCATGACCACGATCCTGGTGGAACAGAACGCCGTGCGCGCGCTGGAACTGGCGGATCGTGCCGTGATCCTGGACACCGGCGGAATCGTCTTTGACGGCACCGCATCGGAGGTTCTGGAAAACGCCGAACTGCGCGCCGAATACCTGGCGATCTGATCGAATTACTCCCCGTCGCACTGGCTGTTCTGCTGGTGCGGATCCCTTGAGGGTCGGTTCCATGTGAACCGGCCCTTTTTTTGTCCCATAGGACGTCCCGGCCTCGTAAACCGGGGTTATACGAAGGCCATTTCTCCCGTTTTCCACCGTCACGCCTATTTCAGAATTCCTGCCTCGCTGCCGATATCGGTGTCACGGCCAGCATCACAGCTGCGCGCCGAAACCACATCAAGGAGACACCCGATGTTCGCACGTTCCGCACAGATCCTCGCCCTGACCCTCATGATCCCGGTGGCCGCCCTCGCCTCGGATGGCAAGCCCAGCGCCGAGGTTGAGGCCCAGATCCGCGCCACCCTCACCGAACAGGGCTATGAGGTGCGCAAGATCGAGACAGAAGACGGGCTCTACGAGGCCTATGCCATCAAGGACGGCAAGAAACTTGAGATCTACATGAACGACAAGATGGAGATCATCCGCATCAAGGAAGACTGATCCCTTCGACACGCAATCAGGCAGGCGCGGCACCGGTCGCCCTGCCCCTTCCTCAATCGGAGAGCCTTGCCATGCAACGTTTCTATGTCTGGGATCCGCTGGTGCGGCTGTTTCACTGGTCGCTTGTGGTCCTCTTCCTGCTGAACGCCGTGATCACCGATCCGGAGGCCAAGCTGCATGAAAACCTTGGCTACCTCGTGGTGGCGCTGGTGCTGTTGCGCCTGGTCTGGGGGCTCTTCGGCAGCCGGTATGCCCGGTTCACCAGCTTTCCGCCCAGCCCCGCCGGCGCCGTGGCGCAGCTCACTGAGATCGCAACCGGGCGCGGCAATGCCCACAAGGGGCACTCCCCGCTTGGGGCCTTAATGATCTACAACCTGCTGCTCAGCCTCATCGGCATCGGGTTGAGCGGTTACCTGATGACCACCGACATGTTCTGGGGCACCGAATGGCCGGAAGACCTGCATGAGGCTCTGGTCACCTGGGCCGAGATCTCTGTGCTGCTGCACGTGGGCGCGGTCATTTTCGAAAGCCGCCGCACTAGGGTCAATCTGGCGCGGGCGATGATCACCGGCTACAAGGAGATGCCGACACCCGAGACGGAGCGCAGCCCGTGATCCCCCTCAATACCGATCCAGCCAAACCCACCGTCCTGATCGCCCTGATCGTCGTGCAGTCCATCTGTGCGGCGATCTTCCTGGGCGATATCGTGGCGGACCTTTGGATGCCCGACGCGATGGAAACTGAGGGCCGCCATGCCTTTCTCGAAGCCATCGCCACCTTCGGGCTGATCGCCGCCATCGTGGTGGAAGGGCGGATCCTGATGTGGCTGTTGCGGCGCAAGGCCCACCTGGAACACAGCCTGCGCAGCGCCCAGGGCGCCATCCAGGAGGTGATCGACGCAGAATTCACCGCCTGGAGCCTGACACCCGCCGAACGGGATGTGGCGACCTTCCTGGTCAAGGGGCTTTCCACGGGCGAGATCGCCCAGATGCGCGGCAGCGCCGAGGGCACGGTGAAGGCACAGCTCAACGCGATCTACCGCAAATCGGGCAGTGCGAACCGCGCCGAACTGATGAGCCTCTTGATCGACACGCTGATGGGCCAGCGCCCAGATGAACCTCCCCTGGGCTAACCCGGCTACTGCGCTGTCCAGCCGCCATCCACGGGGATTGCCGTGCCTGTTACGTTATGGGCCACCGGCGCGCACAGCCACAGCGCCAATGCGCCGATTTCCGAAGGATCGGACAGGCGCTGGCTGGGCTGTTTCTCGCTCAGAAGATCGGCAATACCCGCCGCCCGGTCCCCGCCCATCTGCGCCGCCCGCGCCGCCACCTGCGGCTCGATGATCGCGGTTTCGGTCCAGCCCGGACAGATGCAGTTCACGGTGACGCCACCGCTGCTGCGGTCGCCCTGACTGGCATATTCGAGCGCCGCCACCCGACTGAGGCCCACAAGGCCGAATTTCGCCGCCACATAGGGCGCCTTGTCCTTGCTCGCGACCAGCCCGTGGACCGAGGCGATATTGATCACCCGGCCATAGCCGCGTGATGCCATCCCCGGCAGCGCCGCCTGCATGATGTGAAACGCCGCCGAGAGGTTCACCGCAAGGATCGCATCCCAGGTCTCGCGCGGCATTTCCGCCAGAGGCGCCGTCTTCTGGATACCGGCATTGTTCACAACGATATCGGCGCCGCCCCAGGCGTCGACCGCCTGCATCAGACTGTCGATCTCTTCCGGGTTGCTCAGATCTCCGGCAAAGAACCGCGCCTCGGGCGAACCGGCCTCCTGCAAGGTTTGAACTGCCGCCTCTGCCGTTTCCGCATCCGCGATGCCGTGGACGGCGATACGCGCACCCGCCGCGGCCAGCTCCTTTGCGATGGCAAGGCCGATGCCCTGCACCGATCCCGTGACCAGCGCCGTCTTTCCATTCAGATCCGTCATGCCTTTTCCTCCAGTCTCTTGCGCAGCTCTGTCTTCAAGACCTTGCCGTAGTTGTTCTTGGGCAGATCGGGCACGGAGATATAGGCCTTGGGCCGTTTGAACCGCGCGATCTGATCGTTGCAGAGCGCGTCCAGCTCAGCACTTGACGCATCTCCGACGATAAAGGCCACCACCTCTTCACCCCAGTCGGGATGCTTGCGTCCCACGACGGAAACCTCCTGCACGTCCGGATGCATCAGGAGCACCTCCTCGACCTCGCGCGGGTAGACGTTGGAGCCGCCGGTGATGATCATGTCCTTGGAGCGGTCCTGCAGCGTCAGATAACCCGCCGCATCCATCACCCCCATGTCGCCGGTCATCAGCCAGCCGTCCTTCAGGGTCTCGGCGCTGGCCTTTGGGTTGTTCCAGTAGCCCGGCATCACCGCATCGCCACGCACCATGATCTCTCCGATGCTGCCCGGCGGCAGGATCTCGCCCTCAGCCGTGCCGATCTGCACCTCCACCGGGCTTTGGGCGCGGCCTACGCCGGCAAGGCGCGCGCGCCAGTCCGGATGGCTGCGGTCGATCACGGCATGACGCGGCAGCGCGGTGATCCCCATCGGGCATTCCCCCTGCCCGTAGATCTGCACGAAGATGGGGCCGAAGTGATCTACCGCCTCGATGATATCGGCCAGATACATCGGCCCGCCCGCGTAGACCACGGTGCGCAGGCCCCGGCCGGTGCGCCCGGTCTGTTTCGCAACCGAGGTCATCCGCGTCACCATGGTGGGAGCGGCAAACATCTGAACCCGGCCAAAATGCTCCGCCAGGTCGAAGATCTCTGCCTCGTCAAAGCCGCCTGACACCGGGCAGACATGGGCCGCGCCCACCAGCACATGCAGCATGTTGTAAAGACCGGCGCCATGGCTCATCGGGGCGGCGTAGAGGATCTGATCCTCACCCGTGGCCTGATCCACATCCGTGAAATAGGCAAGTGACACCGCAACCAGCATCCGATGGGTGATCATCACCCCCTTGGGTTTGCCAGTGGTGCCGGAGGTGTAGAACAGCCAGGCCAGATCCTCTGGCGCCCGGCGCAGCGGTTCGATGAGCGGAGCCGTAGCCATAGCCGCCGCATAGGCATCGCCGGAGAGATCGACACCCTCAACCGCCACCTCTGCCTCGGCCAGAGCCGCATCGAGGCCCGGCGAGGTAAAGACCAGCCTTGCACCGGAATCGGCCAGGATATAGGCCGCCTCGCGCCCGTGCAGCTTGGCATTGATCGGCACGGCGGCGGCGCCGGCATACCAGATGCCATAAAGCGTGATCAGGTACTCCGGGCAGTTCTTCATGAAGATCGCAACCCGGTCACCGGGCTGGATCCCCTTGCCGATCAGCCAGGCCGCAACCCGCGCGGCGCGGTCGTGAAAGGCGGCATAATCCGCCACCTGATCCTGCCCCAGAAACAAGGCCGGGCGCGCGCCATCCGCTGCCGCCCGGCGCGAAAGCCAAAGACCGATATTCATTTCATTCCTCCCATGCCGCCGGTGCTTCTGACGACACATTCACCCTGTCACGCGGCCCTGCCCCCTTCAATTCCGCAAAAATACCCGGTTAAAAGGAGCCATGACAGATATCGCCTTTGACCATGCCCCCGTGGGCCTCGCCGTGCTGGAAAGCCGTGTGATCAAGCGCTGCAACCTGCAATTTGCCGCCACCTTTGGCGGCACCCCCGGCGAATATGAGGATCTCCTCATCGCGGATCTCTACCCCACGCGGGAAGAGTTTCAGCGCATCGGCGCCCTGTTGCAGGAAGAAGAGCACCGCACCGGCAGCTACAGTGACGAACGCATCATGCGGCGGCGCTCGGGCGAATTGTTCTGGTGCCGGGTGCGGGGGCGTTCGGTGTCCCCCGAGGCGCCCTTTCAAACCGGGGTCTGGTCCTTTGCCGATATCTCCGATGATCGCCCCGTCGTCAGCCTCACCCCGCGCGAGCGGGAGGTCGCGATCCTCACCTGCAAGGGCTTGTCCGCGAAGGAGATCGGCGCCAAGCTGGATCTCTCTTACCGCACGATCGAAACCCACCGGGCGCATCTGCTCGAGAAATTCGGCGCCCGCAAACTGCCCGAACTGGTGGCAAAGCTGACCGGCATGCCGCTATAGGCGGCGCACAAAGCTCGCGCAATCTCCGGTTCCATGATTGCGAATCCTTGCCGCCGCCCCCATGTTGAAGGCACGACAACACCGCATGAACGGCGGCGCTTTCCTTGTGGTAAAGCTTGGCCTATAAGCGCATCTGATTTGCCGCCTGCGACATCTTCGCAGGCTTGGCGGAACCGGCTGAGGACAAAATGACAGAAAAAACGCACGAAGCTGACGTGGCATTCATCAAGGCGCTGGCCGAGCTGCTGCGCGAAAACGATCTGACCGAACTCCAGGTCAAACGGGACTATGGCGAGGATGACAGCCTGAATGTGCGCGTCTCGCGCCAGACCGTTGTTGCCGCAGCGGCCCCGGTTCAGACCGTCGCCGCTGTCCCTGCGGCTGCCGCGCCCGCAGCGGCACCTGCCGCCGCCCCCGCCGCTGCTGAGGCCGCCGAAGATCCCGCCAGCCACCCCGGGGCCGTGACCTCGCCCATGGTCGGCACGGTCTACCTGCAGCCGGAACCCGGCGCGCCCTCCTTCATCAAGGTCGGCGACAGCGTCAGTGAAGGCGACACCCTGCTGATCGTCGAAGCCATGAAGACCATGAACCACATCCCGGCGCCGAAATCCGGCACCGTCAAGCGTATCCTGGTCGAAGACGGCGCCGCCGTGGAGTTCGGATCCCCCCTGGTCATCGTCGAGTAAGGATCTGCCCATGTTTGACAAGATCCTGATTGCCAACCGTGGCGAGATCGCCCTGCGCGTGATCCGGGCCTGCCGCGAGATGGGCATCCAGTCGGTCGCCGTGCATTCCACCGCCGATGCGGATGCGATGCATGTACGCATGGCAGACGAATCGGTCTGCATCGGCCCGCCCGCCGGTGCCCAAAGCTACCTTTCGATCCCCGCGATCATCTCGGCCTGTGAAATCACCGGCGCCCAGGCGATCCATCCCGGCTATGGCTTCCTGTCGGAAAACGCCAATTTCGTGCAGATCGTCGAGGATCACGGGCTGACCTTCATCGGCCCCTCCGCCGCCCATATCCGTATCATGGGTGACAAGATCACCGCCAAGGAAACCGCCAAGGAGCTTGGCATTCCAGTGGTGCCCGGTTCGGACGGTGGCGTACCGGATCTCGCAACTGCCAAGGCGGCGGCCAGCGACATGGGCTACCCCGTGATCATCAAGGCCACCGCCGGCGGCGGCGGACGCGGCATGAAGGTCGCCCGCACCGAGGCCGAGCTGGAAGTTGCCTTCTCCACCGCCCGCTCCGAGGCCAAGGCGGCCTTTGGCAATGACGAAGTCTATATGGAGAAATATCTCCAGAAGCCCCGTCACATCGAGGTTCAGGTCTTTGGCGACGGCAAGGGCACCGGCCTGCATCTGGCCGAGCGCGACTGCTCGCTGCAGCGCCGTCACCAGAAGGTCTTCGAGGAGGCGCCTGGCCCCTCCATCACCCCTGAAGAACGCGAAAAAATCGGAAAGATCTGCGCCGATGCCATCGGCAAGATGGGGTATTCCGGGGCGGGTACCGTCGAATTCCTTTATGAGGACGGCGAGTTCTATTTCATCGAGATGAACACCCGCCTGCAGGTGGAACACCCGGTCACCGAAGGCATCTTCGGCGTCGACCTGGTGCGCGAACAGATCCGCGTCGCCGCCGGTCAACCGCTGTCCTTCACGCAGAACGACCTGGTGATCAACGGTCATGCCATCGAGGTACGCATCAACGCCGAGAAACTGCCGAACTTTACCCCCTGCCCGGGTAAAATCACCGCGTTTCACGCGCCGGGCGGTCTGGGCGTTCGGATGGATTCGGCGCTTTATGACGGCTATTCGATCCCGCCCTACTACGACAGCCTGATCGGCAAGCTGATCGTGCACGGACGTGACCGTCCCGAGGCGCTGGCGCGTCTCAGCCGCGCCCTGGGTGAGCTGATCGTGGACGGTGTGGACACCACCGTGCCCCTGTTCCACGCGCTCTTGCAGGAACGCGATGTGCTGACAGGCGATTACAACATCCACTGGCTGGAACGCTGGCTGGACGAAAACTTGGCCGGTTAAGGCCCCGGCAGGGCGCGTTCCAGACGCGCCCTGCTTCCTTCCTATCGTCTCGCCTCCTGCAACAGCCACGGACGCGGCGAACCAAACAGAGGCAACCGGGGCCGACCGTATGAGCCTTTCCCCCGAACTTCTGCTGCATGCCTATTCCGTCGGCGTCTTCCCGATGTCCGAACACCGCGACGATCCCGAAGTCTTCTGGGTCGATCCAAAACGGCGTGGCATTCTTCCCCTCGATGGGTTCCATATCTCGCGCTCGCTGGCCAAACGGATCCGCAATGGCGGTTTCGAGGTCACCATCAACCGGGATTTCGGCGGCGTGGTCACCGGATGTGCCGATCGCCCGGACACCTGGATCAACGCCGAGATCTTTGACCGCTATCTGGATCTGCACCACATGGGGCATGCCCATTCGCTGGAGATCCGGCAGGAGGGTGAATTGGTCGGCGGCGTCTATGGCGTCGCCCTGGGTGGTGCCTTTTTTGGCGAAAGCATGTTCTCCCGCGCACGAGACGCGTCAAAGGTGGCGCTTGCCTATCTGCTGGATCGGCTGCGTCAGGGGGAATTTGCCTTGTGCGACACGCAGTTTTTGACCGCTCATCTGGCCTCGCTCGGGGCGATTGAGATCAGCCGGGCTGCCTATCAGCGCCGGTTGCGCGATGCGCTGGAGCTACAGGGCGATTTCAGAGCCCCTGAGATCCCCAGCCCTCAGTTGCTTTTGCAGCGAATGACCCAGACATCATAACGGTTGTGGTCCAGCGCGTTCAGCGCCGGGCTGGAGGCGATCATCCACCCCTCGAAATGGACCTGGGCATCCTGCGGGCTACGCACCGTGACATAGGCATAGGCATCGCCAGTCGGGTTGTCGGCCGGATAGCGGCATTCGCCCAATGTGACCATAAGACCCAGGATCTCAGCCGTTCCGCCGACCGGCACCTCGACATCGACGGTACGACCGTTGACCTTGTCCAGCCCGCGCATCAGTGCAGCAGACCCAGAGGCCGCCGCCCCGGGGGCTGCCCCCTGTTCCTGCGCCACAGCAAACGGGGCCAGAGCGCAGATGCCCGCCGCAAGGCAGAGCCGCGATGCCAGCCCCTTCAGGATCACTGGTCTTCTCCGGTGCTGTCGTCCCCTCCGGCGACGAATTTCACCAACAGGGAGATCAGGCTGACGGCCCCTTGGGTGTCCAGAATCTCTTCACCCGGCTCCAGGTTATAGGGCGAGCCACCGGGCATGATCTCGACGAAGTTACCGCCCAGCAGCCCTTCGGAAGAGATCACGGCAGAGCTGTCATCGGGGATCACGATCCCTTCGCTGACGCTGAAGCGCGTATCGGCGCGAAAGGTCTCCGGGTTCAGTTCCACCCCGGTCACTGTGCCGATCTTCACGCCGGCCAGGCGCACATCGGTGCCAACCGTCACCCCTTCAAGCGAGCGGAAGGACGCGGTCAGCGGATATCCCGCGCCGCCGCCGGAGAGGCCTGCCGCCTGCCCGGCATAGATGGCAAAGGCCAGCGCCGCCGCGACGACAACGCCACCTGCAAGAACCTCTGTGGTGTTATGAGACATATCGCCTGCCTAATTCGAAGTGATGTGGGGCCGCCGTCGGGTGCGTCGGCTTATTCCGGCACCCAGGCCTCGTAATCGCTGCGTTGCTTGGGCTCGCCACCACGGCGGATGGAGCCCGACGGGGCATAGGCCATGGCAGTACCAGTCAGGTTTTCCTGATGCGGCTTTTCCCAGGATTTATGCGCCAGGGGCTTTTCGCTTGGTACCTCGTCAAAGGTGCGGTGCAGCCAGCCGTGCCAGTCGGGGCTGACCCGCGAAGCTTCGACTTCGCCGTTGAAGATCACCCAGCGGCGGCTGTCATCGGCCGTGCGGTAGAACACGTTGCCCTGATCATCCTCGCCAACCTTGACCCCCTTGCGGCGGGTATAGATCGCGGTATTCAGCGTCTGGCCGTTCCACCAGGTCACGGCGCGCAGAAGAGTGTTCAGGATTCCCATGGGTGCCTCCGAAGATGTTGACCCTGATATGGCGCAAATTCCAGCCAAGGTCCAGTGACAACGCAGTCATTGGTTGACCATCGGTATCAAGCCGCCGCCCAGGGGCCTCAATTTCCGTCCTGACCGCGCTGTTCGCAGAATGTCAGGCGGTTTCCAAAAGGATCGGTGAGGTTCACCTCAAGCCCCCAGGGCTTGCGATCCAGCCCCGGATTGAGGTTCGGGTAGTGCTTGGCCTTGAGTTCGCCGTGGAAGGCCTTGATCCCCTCGATGCGGATGAAGCTGCGCCCGCCTGGGGTCGCATCGCCATGATGGCCGCTGACGTGCAACAGGCAATCGGAGCGTGAGACCTGCATATATAGGGGAAGGTCCGGCGCAAACCGATGTTCCCAGTCGACCGCAAAGCCGAGATACCCAAGGTAGAACTCACGGGCCTTGTCCGCGTCGAAACTGCGGATCACCGGGATCACCGGCTTGACCAGGGGCTGCGCTCGATAGGCGCCTATGCGGGCGGAAAGGGTGTTTCAGTCGGCAGCGCCGAACTGCTGGGCCACCAGCTCAAGCGCCAGCGCATGGGGAATATCAATCCCCTGTGCGGCAAGACCCGACCGCAGGGTTTTGGCCATGGATTTGGAATCGGTGAAATCGCGCATTGCGCCTGTCCTTTTTGCATCGACGGATCGTGAAACGGTGCCCGCATTGCCATTCTTCCGCCAAAACATACCAGGAAGGCTGTCGTCAACGTGCCACGTTCACCAAGCCGAGATCCGGCGCGAGCGGCAGGCCGTGGCGGCCTGCCGGAACGCTATGCCCGCGCAACCGACCTGTCAACCAGGGGCTACCCGGCAGCGGGCGCCACGGCGGTCACCTCAATCTCGATGCGGTACCTGGGGTCGATCAACCCGCATTCGATCATGGTGGCCGCAGGCGGATTGGCGCCGAAGGTTTCCGCCAGCACCGGCCAGCAGGGTTCGAACTCGGCAGCCAGCGGCAGGTAGTAGTTCACCCGCACCACATCGGCAAAAGAGGCGCCTGCCTCCGCCAGGGCCTTTTCGATGATCGCCAGGGCAGAGCGGCACTGGGAGACAACATCCTCTCCCTGGCCGACGGTGCCCGCCACATGCACGAAACCGCCCGCCACAACGGCCCGGCAATAGCCGACCTTCTTCTCGAATTCGCCGCCCGATGAAATGCGTTTGATCATTGCCTCGTCTCCTTGATGAAGTCTCGTATTGAAAAGCACGGCTTACAGGGACTCTCAAGAGTTCTCGGTAGAGAAATAAAAAGGGCGAACACCGGTCTGGTGCTCGCCCTTCCAAAGCTTTGAACGATGATCGGCGGATCAGCCAGCCGAGGCGGATTCCTTTTCATCGGCGTAGATCATCAAGGGCTGGGCGTCGGAGCCCACGGCCTCTTCGTTGACCACAACCTTGGTGACATTGCCCTTGCCCGGCAGATCGAACATCGTATCCAGCAGGATGTCTTCCAGGATCGAGCGCAGGCCACGGGCGCCGGTCTTGCGTTCGATCGCCCTCTTGGCAATCGCGCTCAGGGCCTCTTCGGTGAAGTCCAGCTCGGTGTCTTCCAGCTCGAACAGACGCTGATACTGCTTGATCAGCGCATTCTTGGGCTTGGTCAGGATGGTGACCAGGGCATCCTCGTCCAGATCTTCCAGCGTTGCCAGAACCGGCAGACGGCCGACGAATTCCGGGATCAGGCCGAATTTCAGCAGATCTTCGGGTTCCAGGTCCTGGAAGATTTCGCCCACGCCGCGATCATCATTGTCACGCACATCGGCGCCAAAACCCATGGCCGAGCCCTTGCCGCGCTGCGCGATGATCCGGTCCAGACCGGCAAAGGCGCCGCCGCAGATGAACAGGATATTCGTGGTGTCCACCTGCAGGAATTCCTGCTGCGGATGCTTGCGCCCGCCCTGCGGTGGAACGGAAGCCACGGTGCCTTCCATCAGCTTCAGCAGGGCCTGCTGCACGCCCTCGCCCGAGACATCGCGGGTGATCGAGGGGTTTTCCGACTTGCGGGTGATCTTGTCGACCTCGTCGATATAGACGATGCCGCGCTGCGCGCGTTCGACGTTGTATTCCGACGCCTGCAGCAGCTTCAGGATGATGTTCTCCACGTCTTCGCCGACGTAACCGGCTTCGGTCAGCGTGGTGGCGTCAGCCATGGTGAAGGGCACATCCAGAATACGCGCCAGGGTCTGAGCCAGCAGGGTCTTGCCGCAGCCGGTGGGGCCGATCAGCAGGATGTTGGATTTCGCCAGCTCGATATCGTTGGAGGCCTTTTGCGCGTGGTTCAACCGCTTGTAGTGGTTGTGCACCGCCACCGACAGGACGCGTTTCGCGGTGGCCTGACCGATCACGTAATCGTCCAGAACTTCGCAGATATCCTTGGGGGTGGGCACGCCATCGGTGGCCTTCAGGCCCGATGCCTTGGTCTCTTCGCGGATGATGTCCATGCACAGCTCGACGCATTCGTCGCAAATGAACACGGTCGGCCCTGCAATCAGCTTGCGCACCTCATGCTGGCTCTTGCCGCAGAAGCTGCAGTAAAGCGTGTTCTTGCTGTCGCCGCTTGAGTTCGTTGCCATGATCTACCTTTCAGTCCGCTCCGGCGGGCCTTGGCTGCGCGCCTGACCCCGCCTTTTTGACAGCTTAAGACACTGCTCAAGCGGTCACAATGTCAAAGTGTGCCCCTATCCATTTGGGGCACACAACGCCCGGTCAAACCCGGGATCAGCTGATATCTTCGTCACCCTTGGCGCGATTTTCAACAATTTCATCAATCAGGCCAAAGGCCTTCGCCTCTTCCGGCGACATGAAGTTGTCGCGCTCCAGGGCGCTTTCGATCTTCTCGTATTTCTGGCCGGTGTGCTTCACGTAGATCTCGTTGAGGCGGCGCTTCAGCTTCAGCGTCTCCTCGGCGTGGATCATGATATCGGTCGCCTGGCCCTGGTAGCCGCCCGAGGGCTGGTGCACCATCACGCGGGAGTTCGGCAGCGAAAACCGCATGCCCGGCTCACCCGCGGTCAGCAGAAGCGACCCCATCGAGGCCGCCTGGCCGATCACCAGGGTCGAAACCTTGGGTTTGATGTATTGCATGGTGTCATAGATCGACAGGCCCGAGGTCACCACGCCACCCGGCGAGTTGATGTACATCGAGATTTCCTTGGAGGGATTCTCGGCCTCAAGGTGCAAAAGCTGCGCAACGATCAGCGAGCTCATACCGTCATGCACGGGACCATTGAGGAAAATGATACGCTCTTTCAGCAGGCGCGAGAAGATATCATAAGCGCGCTCACCCCGGCTGGTCTGTTCGACCACCATGGGCACCAGAGTGTTCATGTATGTTTCTGTTGGATCAATCATTCGAACCTGCCTGCGTTGGATTATGCCCGGCATCATAGCGGAGCATGTGTTACCTGAGTCTTAGTGTTCCCCCAAAAGGGCTGCAAGGGGCGCACATAGAATTTACGGAAGGCCGTGCCCTCCCTGCGGCGCCCGGGACACGTCGCAATTCGGGGCTTGCCTGTCGTAATTTCCGGGCCTGTCTGCCACAGTCTGAACTAACAAACAAAAAACCTGACCGGCCACGGATCCGCGCCATGACAGATGACAGCTTTGTTCAGAAAGGTGCGGCTGCCAAGCTGGACCTGCCCTTTGACGGGGCGCCACAGGATTTCTATTTCCTGTTGCTGAACAAGGCCACCATGCTGCCCGTGGCCGCCGCCATCGAACCCTTGCGGATTGCCAACCAGGTGACCAACACCCGGCTCTACCGCTGGTTCGTGATGACCGAGGACGGCGCACCGATCAAATGCTCCAACGGGATGACCATCACCCCCGATATGGCGCTTTGCCCCCTACCCGCCGACAGCCTTGGCTTTGTCTGTGCGGGGGTGGAGCCGCAAAGCAGCGCCGGAGAGGCCACGCTCAACTGGCTGCGTCGCGAAAACCGCTTTGGCCGGGCCATCGGCGGCATCTGCACCGGCGCCTTTGCCCTGGCCCAGGCGGGGCTGATCAAGGACCAGGCCTTTACCCTGCACTGGGAAAACCAGCCTGGCTTCATCGAGCGTTTCCCCCGGCTTGCCCCCACCGGCAATACCTTTGAAATCTCAGGGTCATTGATGACCTGCGGCGGCGGCAATGCGGCGACCGACCTGATGCTGAACCTCATCGAGGCGCGCCATGGCAAGCAGCTAGCCATCATCGTGGCCGACATGTGCCTGCATGTGCGGTCGGGCGGCCAGGCCGCACCGCAGAAATCCAACTTTGCCGTCGCCATCGGCAGCCGTAACCAGCGCCTGCTCAACGCGCTGCAACTGATGCAGGAATCGATCGAGGAACCCTTGCAGATCGGCGATCTTTGCACCCAGCTGGATATCTCGCGCCGCCAGCTGGAGCGGTTGTTTTCCCGCTACCTCAATCAAAGCCCGATGCAGGTCTATTGCGACATGCGCCTCAGCCATGCCTTTGCGCTGATGAATGAAACCTCAATGTCGGTGACCGAGATCGCCCTGGCCTCGGGCTTCAACAGCACCACGCATTTCTCGCGTCAGTTCAAACGCAAGTTCGGCGCCAGCCCACATTTCTTCCGCAAGGGCTGGTCCTGAACCTGGCTTGGCAAATCCGATGCCTGCAAAGAAAAACGCCCCGGCACAGGACCGGGGCGCTCTTGTTTTAGATGGCGTTGATCACTTCAGATCGAAGCGATCCGCGTTCATCACCTTGGTCCAGGCCGCGACGAAGTCGCTGACGAACTTACCGCCGTTGTCGGACTGGGCGTAGACCTCGGCCAGGGCGCGCAGCTGCGAGTTGGAACCAAAGACCAGATCGCAACGGGTCGCGGTCCATTTCACCTCGCCGCTGGCGCGGTCGCGGCCTTCGAACTCCTGCGCATCCTCGGATACCGGCTTCCATTCGGTTGCCATGTCCAGAACATTGACGAAGAAGTCGTTGGTCAGGGTTTCAGGCTTGTCGGTGAACACACCATGGGCCGTCTTACCCACGTTGGTGTTCAGAACCCGCAGACCACCGACCAGGGCGGTCATTTCCGGCGCGGTCAGGGTCAGAAGCTGCGCCTTGTCCAGCATCATTTCCTCTGGCGCAACGGTGAAGCGGGTCTTCTGGTAGTTGCGGAAGCCATCGGCAACCGGCTCCAGCACTTCAAAGGACTCCACATCGGTCTGCTCGGCGCTTGCGTCCATGCGGCCCGGGGTGAAGGGCACCTCGATCTCCTGACCAGCCGCCTTGGCCGCCTGTTCGATACCGACAGAACCACCCAGCACGATCAGATCGGCCAGCGACACCTTCTTGCCGTCGGTGCGATCGGCGTTGAAATAGCCCTGGATCCCTTCCAGAACACCCAGCACGCGGGCCAGTTGTTCCGGCTGGTTGGCTTCCCAGTCCTTCTGCGGTGCCAGACGGATACGGGCGCCATTTGCACCGCCGCGCATGTCCGAGCCACGGAAGGTGGAGGCCGAGGCCCAGGCGGTGGAGACCAGTTCCGAGATGCTCAGATCGCTTTCGGCAATCTTCGCCTTCAGCTCGGCGATATCCGCCGCCTCGATCACTGCGTGATCGACTGCCGGGATCGGATCCTGCCAGATCAGATCTTCGGCCGGAACCTCGGCGCCAAGGTAGCGGGCCTTGGGGCCCATGTCGCGGTGGGTCAGCTTGAACCAGGCGCGGGCAAAGGCATCGGCGAACTCTTCCGGGTTCTCGTGGAACCGACGCGAGATCTTCTCATAGGCGGGATCCATGCGCATCGCCATGTCGGCGGTGGACATGAAGATCGGCACCTTCTTCGAGGGGTCTTCCGCATCGGGCGCCATGTCCTCTTCCTGGATGTCCTTCGGAGTCCAGACCCAGGCACCGGCGGGGCTTTTGACCTTTTCCCACTCGTATTTGAACAAGACGTCGAAATAGCCGTTGTCCCACTTGATCGGGTTCGAGGTCCAGGCGCCTTCCAGGCCCGAGGTGATGGTGTCGCGGCCCTTGCCGGACTTGTAGTCGCTCAGCCAGCCAAAACCCATCGCCTCCATCGGCGCGGCTTCCGGCTCGGCGCCGACATGAGCCGCATCACCGGCACCGTGCATCTTGCCGAATGTGTGACCACCGGCGGTCAGCGCGACGGTTTCCTCGTCGTTCATCGCCATGCGAGCGAAGGTCTCGCGCACGTCGCGGCCAGAGGCGACCGGATCCGGGTTGCCATCGGGGCCTTCGGGGTTCACGTAGATCAGGCCCATCTGCACGGCAGCCAGCGGGTTTTCCAGCTCGCGATCACCAGAATAGCGGCTGTTGTCCTTATCGGATGTGGCCAGCCATTCTTCCTCGGCGCCCCAGTAGATGTCCTCTTCCGGCTCCCAGACGTCAGCACGGCCACCGGCAAATCCGAAGGTCTTGAAGCCCATGGATTCCAGCGCGCAGTTGCCTGCCAGGATCATCAGGTCGGCCCAAGAGATCTGGTTGCCATACTTCTGCTTGATCGGCCACAACAGGCGGCGCGCCTTGTCGAGGTTGCCGTTGTCCGGCCAGCTGTTAAGCGGTGCGAAACGCTGCTGACCGGTTCCGCCGCCCCCACGGCCATCGCCGGTCCGGTAGGTGCCTGCGCTATGCCATGCCATACGGATGAACAGGCCGCCATAGTGGCCATAATCCGCCGGCCACCAGTCCTGGCTGTCGGTCATCAGCGCATAAAGGTCTTCTTTCAGCGCCTTCAGGTCGAGCTTCTTGAATTCCTCGGCATAGTCAAAATCCTGGCCCATCGGGTCGGACTTGGCCGAGTTCTGATGCAGGATGCGCAGGTTCAGCTGGTTCGGCCACCAGTCACTGTTGACGCGCGCGCCAAAGGTGGTGGTGCCACCATGCATGACAGGGCATTTGCCGCCGCTGGGGATATCATTTCCGTCCATGTCTCTCTCCGATCAAAGCTACGTTCGTATCTGTCGTGGCCCGGGCCCCATGCGGGGGACGCCGGTCTTGGTCTTCATTCAGAGCAAAGTGCTGCCGGGTGGTTGGCGCAGGCATAGCCGATGCCAGATCCCCCCTTGGTTCGGCACATTTCCCCCCAGCGCTGTCCAGAAAAGCCAGACCGGATGGAATCGAAACCGAAGAACACTCCCTCCTTAAACCTAGAAACATTCTAACTAGCCCATCCAATAAATATAAGTTATTTTTATTGATCGCAGATATAATCAAAGGCTATCAGATTACCTCTCATTCCTGCCAATCAGGATCTCCCTGCGCCGCACAAGACAAAGGGCGCTGCAACGAGCGCCCTTTGTTCAAATCAGTGGTGTGGAATGCCTGCTAAAGGTCAGCCAAACATGTCCTTGGTGATCCCCGCGTACCAGCCGATGCTTTCCTCATAGGTGGCCTGGCGCAGTTCGGCATCCTCACCTGTCTGAGAAATGAAACCATCGACCTTGGCGATCTTCTCCTCGGTCGCCTCATAGGTGGCGCCGACCTTCACCCCGTCATTGGTGCCGATCAGCGACCAGCAGGTGTTGGAGAATTTGGCCGGGAACATTTTGGAGTCGGTCAATGCCGCCCGCACCGCCATCGCAGCCACCTTGGCCTGGCTGTTGGCGGAGAAGCCGGATTTCGGCATATCGCCTTGGGCGCAGGCATCGCCCAGCACATGGATGTTCTCGTCGATGCGGCTTTGCATGGTGCGGCCATCGACCGGCGCCCAGTTGCCCTCGGTGATCCCGGCCATCTCGCAGATGCGGCCCGCCTTCATCGCCGGAATGACGTTGCAGGCATCCGCCTTCACGTCTTCGCCATCGATGTTGACCGTCATGGCATCCGGGTTCACCGAGACATTGCCACCGCCGAAATCAGGACCGATCCATTCGACCATCCCGTCATAGTGGTTGGCCCAGCCTTCCTGGAACAGCGCCATTTTCGAGAACTTCGGCTTGGGATCCGCCACGATGATCTTGGCCGTGGGGTTCCGCTCTTTCAGCACATGCGCCACCATGGACACCCGCTCATAGGGTCCCGGCGGGCAGCGATAGGGATTGGGTGGCGCGACCATGACAAAGGTACCGCCCTCGGGCATGGCTTCGATCTGCGCCTTCAGCAGTTCGGACTGCGACCCGGCCTTATAGGCATGTGGCATCTTGTTCTGGGCGCTGACATCCCAGCCTTCGACCGCGCCATCGATGAAATCGATGCCCGGCGACAGGATCAAACGGTCGTAGGGCAGCGAGGCGCCCCCGGCAAGGCTGACGGTGCGGGCATCCCGGTCGATGCCGGTTGCCCAGTCATGCACCACGTTGATGCCGTATTCGCTGGCCAATGTGCCATAGCTGTGGGCGATGCTGGAGAGTTCCCGAAAGCCCCCGATGTAGAGGTTCGAGAAGAAGCAGGTGTAGTAGCTGCGGCTCGGCTCGACCAATGTGACGTCGATCGCCCCCTTGGCGCCCTTGGCGATGTAGCGGGCCGCGGTTGCACCGCCTGCCCCGCCGCCCACGACCACAACACGCGGACGCGTCTGACCAAGCACCATGGGGGTCTGCAGCGCGGCTGCCGCCGCAACGCCAGCGCCCAGAAGGCTACGTCTGTCAATTGTCATTTGAGTTCTCCTCCCATTGAAAAAACAAAGCGCCGGAGCATCACTCCAGCGCGGCAAAATAGGCAGCCAATGCAGCGATTTCCTCGTCCGCGAGCCGTCCGGCCATCATCTGCATGACCGGATGTGGACGGATCTTCTGCTTGTAGGCATGCATGGCGATGACGAAATCCTCCTGAGGCCATCCGGTGATCACCGGTATACCATCATAGTCGCCGCCAATCTGATGACAGGTGGTGCATTCGGTGGAGAGATACTCTCCATAATCGGCATCCCCCTCTATCGAAAGAACAGTGTCATCCAGTTCGATCTCCCGCTTCAGCGCCGTCGGTGCGGCTTCGGGGATATCCTGCGGACTGGCCGAGAACTGCCGCAGATAGGCCAGCACATCGTGGCGGTCCTGCGGATCCTTGATGCCGCGGAAGTTCATCCGCGTGCCGCTGACCAGGGCCTTGGGGTTTTCGATATAGGCATCAAGCCGTGCAAGATCCCAGATCAACCCATCGCGCCGGGCCCGGATGATCCCCTTGGAATACTTGAAATCGTCAAACCCCGCTGCCGGGCGATCGAAAATCCCGTTCAGATGCGGGCCAACCCGGTGTTTGGCCCCCTGCCCGACATCGTGACAAATAGAACAGGCGCGGAATATATCCGCGCCTCTCTCTGCATCACCAATCTGAACAGCTGTCTCATCGGCCCCTGCCGCGCCCGAAAGCGCGACAACAGCAACAAGTGTTGTTATCCAGATCCTCATGTCATCATCCGTCGAAGGATTTCAGATAGGCAATGACTGCTTCGACATCCGCGTCTTTTTTCAAACCCGCAAAGGACATCTTGGTCTTCTTCATATAGGCCTTAGGCTTGGCAAGGAAGGCGGCAAGCTCTTCCTCGCTCCAGACCAGACCATCAGCACCCGCGCCGGACATCGCCTTGGAGTAGCGGAAACCCTCGACCGCGCCTGCTGCAGACCCGACGATGCCATTCAGCATCGGACCGGTCTTGTTCTTGGCGCCATCGCCCACCTGGTGGCAGGATTTGCACTTCTTGAAGACCTTTTCACCGGCCGCGACCAGTTCGGGATCCAGGGCTGCAACCTCTTCCACCGGCTCGGCGGCAGGGGCGGCTTCAGCGGATGCCTCCTGGACGGCGGCCTCTTCGCTGGCTTCGCCGGTTTCCGCACGCGGGACCAGGCCGGTTTCATCCGGGGTCACGTCCAGAACCGCGGCGCGCATGGTGATCTCGACCGTGTCCTTGCAGTTTTCCATGCAAGGGGTATCGGTCCAGAAATGCGCCTCGGAGGTCAGGCGATCATCGATGATGAAGCCATCAGCGTTGGGCAGCGCCACCTCTGCGAAATTCTCGTGCGACAGGGTGAACTCGTCATCCACCAGGTCGTTGGAGTAGAGGATATAGGCCACAATGGCGTAGACCTCATCCGCGCTCAGCGTCTGCGCCGCGCCAAAGGGCATGGAGCGGTTCACATAGTCCCAGGTGGTGGACAGATGCGGCCAGTAGGAGCCGACCGTTTTCAGCGGATCCTCGTGGTCCAGCGTGCCCGCGCCACCGGCCAGTTTCGGCCAGTTGTCGACACCTTCGGCAAAGTCGCCGTGGCAGATGGCGCATTTATCGGCAAAGACCTCTTCGCCGGTGAACACATCGCCCGAGCCTTCGGGCAGGCCGGTGCCATCGGGGCTGACATCCAGATCCCAGGCGGCGATTTCTTCCGGCAGCGCCGGGCGGCCCAGACCGAATTTCTCAGCATAGGCAGGTGCCGCCAGCGCGGCTGCCATTGCGGTTGCTGCGATCAGATTAGGAAACTTCGACATTTTCCGCCTCTCCGTTTGCCTTCACCCACCAGGTCTGGATGGAGTTGTTGTGATAGATCGAGTTCAGGCCGCGCACCTCGCGCAGCTGCGCCTTGGTCGGCTGCACATAGCCGGAACTGTCGCGGGCGCGGCTTTGCAGGAACATTTCCTGACCGTCCCAGTTGATATCGAGATAGAAGCGCGTCAGCGCCTTGTCGGTGCCGGGGGCGCCGAGGCGTGCCTCGCTCCAGGTCTTGCCGCCATCGATGGAGACATCGACACCGGTGATGGTGCCGCGACCGGACCAGGCCAGGCCGGTGATGACCAGCGGACCCGTGCCATGGGTGATCGGCGACTGCGGGCTGGGGCTGGTGACAACGGATTTTGCATCCATTTCCCAGGTCCACTTGCGGCTGGTGCCGTCTTCCAGCGTGTCGGTGTATTTCGAGGTCTCCTCGCGGGATTCGACCGGGCCATCCATCACCTCGATGCGGCGCAGCCATTTGACCCACATGTTGCCTTCCCAGCCGGGAACAACCAGGCGCACCGGGTAGCCGTGCTCCTTGCGCAGGGCTTCGCCGTTGGCCTTGAAGGCGACCAGAACATCGTCCAGCGCCTTGTCCATCGGGATCGAGCGGCCGTTGGACGACGCATCCGCGCCTTCCACATAGACCCACTTGTCCTTGAGATCGCCCGCCGCATCCAGGCCCGCCTCTTCCAGCAGGGTGCGCAGAGAAACGCCCGAATACTCCATGTTGTGGATCATGCCGTGGGTGAACTGAGCACCGTTCAGCTGGGCACCGGCCCATTCCATGCCCGAGTTCGCCGCGCATTCGCAGAAGTAGACGCGGTTTTCACGCGGGAACCGCTCCAGATCCGCGTAGGAGAAGACCAGCGGCGTGTCGACCAACCCGTTGATCATCAGGCGGTAGTCTTCCTTCTTCAGATCAATCGCGCCCGAGTGGTGACGCTCGAAGGCGCAGCCCTGCGGCGTGATGGTGCCGTCCAGCGCGTGGATCGGGGTGAAGTTGATCGAAGAGATCGTATCGGCGGTCAGCCATTCCACGTTGCGGCGGATCACATCCGATTCATAGCTGATCGGCAGACCGTATGGGGTGGCGTCAACGCCATCGCCAAGGCCGCTGGCCCATTCCTGGACCTCGGTGATCAGCGGGTCAGGGCCCGCTGCCTGGGCCGCGCCCGCAACCGCGCTGCCGACCCCGGCTGCTGCCGCACCTGCCAGAAACTGACGGCGCGAGGGGGTGAAACCCTTTGAATTATCGCTCATCTTGTTCATGCCTCCGTATAAAGACGAAATCCGATCGGGGATCTCATCGGCGCAAAGTTTGCTCGGAAGACGGTGAGACCCTTAGGCCCCGACCACCTTCACCGAGTTATTCGGGGTCACCGAGACGGTGCCCATCTTCTTGATGTGGTTTTCCACGACATCCCAGATCTGCGGACCTTCGGTGCCTTCGTTGACGCTGGCCCAGCCTGCGACCACGTAGGATTTGGCCGGGTCGATCGCTTCGCCGTTCTTCAGCAGCGTCATCTCGGTGATGCGCTCGCCCTGCGGCTTGGTGATATCGATGCGGTAGCCCATGCCACCGATCCGCACCATGTCACCGCCCTGCTGGTAGTAGGGATCCGGGTTGAAGATGTTGTCGGCCACGTCTTCCAGGATCACCTTGATGAACTCACCGGTCATTTCGGTCCGGTAGGCAGCGCCATAGCTCATCGAAGTGACGTTCCAGATGTCCTCGCGGGTGATGTCATCACCCGGCACCAGCGACGGCCCCCAGCGCACCCCGGGCGACATGGCGATATCGGCTTCGCGCTCGCTGAGCAGCGCATCGCAGATCAGATCATCCCAGGTGCCGTTGAAGTTGCCACGACGATAGAGCAGCGAGTCGGTCTGGCCGATCACCTCTTCCAGCTCGGCCTTGTAGGGCGCGCGCTGCTCGTCGATCAGCTTGGACACGACCGGATCGGGGGCGATCACATCCGAGAAGATCGGAATCAGCTTGTGCTTGATCCCCATCATCTGACCGTCACGCACATCGAGGTCCACGCGGGAGACGAACTTGCCGTTCGAGCCGGAGGCGATGATATGGGTCTTGCCCACCAGCACCGGTTCCGGCAGCGCATCATGGGTGTGACCCGACAGGATCACGTCGATGCCGGTGACGACGCTGGCCATCTTCTTGTCCACATCGAAACCGTTGTGCGACAGGCAGACCACCACATCGGCGCCCGCAGCACGGACCTCGTCCACCATGGCCTGCATGTTCTCGTCCCGGATCCCGAAGGAGTATTCGGGGAACATCCAGCCGGGGTTGGCGATCGGCATATAGGGGAAGGCCTGACCGATGACGGCCACCTTGGCACCGCCGCGTTCAAAGAACTTGTAGGGCTTGAACAGTTCGGCCGGTTCATCCCATTCCGCGTCAAAGATGTTCTGACCCAGCGCGGCAAAGGGCAGGCCCTCGACGATCTCGTTGACCCGGTCGGAGCCCAGGGTGAACTCCCAGTGGAAGGTCATCGCATCGGGCTTCAGAGCGTTCATGACATTGACCATGTCCTGACCTTCGGTCTTGTAGCAGGTCATGGAGCCGTGCCAGGTATCGCCGCCATCCAGCAGCAGCGCATCCGGCCGGTCCGCGCGGATGGCGTTGATCACTGTCGACATGCGGTCCAGACCGCCTACGCGCCCGTAGCCTTTGGCGAGGGAGGAAAAATCGTCATAGGTGAGCGCGTAAGCGGAGGGGCTGCCATCGGCAATGCCATAGGCCTTGCGGAAGTCGGCACCGGTGATATGCGGCACGTGACCCTTGTTCGCTCCCACCCCGAGGTTGATCGAAGGTTCGCGGAAATAGATCGGCTTCAGCTGCGCATGAATGTCGGTGACATGGATGATGCTGATATTGCCGAAGGTGTCGAACTCCAGCAATTGATCCTGGGTCAGGCTTTGCTGCGCCGCAAGACGCCCCCAATTGCCAAAACCGGATGCCCCGACCAGGGCAGAGGCGGCCATCGAAACCTGCAGAAAATCACGGCGCGAGATCATGTTACTCTGATATCCTGTTTAAACATGCAACATATTCGCATGTATGAATGTTAAGGGAGTGAAATACCCCGTGCCATCAGATGACACGGGGTACTTTCGGGTTTAGTTGCGGACGGACGGTCCTTCGACCGACAGACCGTTGCCGCGCGAGGCGACATAGAGTTCCAGCGCGATGAAATCGTCCGAACCCGGCTTGTAGGTTTCGGCGCGGGTATCACGCACACAGCCCTTGAAACGCGCATGCACGGTGTTCAGCTTGGCGTTCTTCAGACGATAGGTGGGGAAGCCGTTGATCTGGCCCTGGCTCAGGTGGTCGGCGCGGATCATCATACCATAGCTGTCTTCGTGACAGTTGGCACAGGACAGCTCCAGCTGACCGGTGCGCGTATAGTACATTTCCTTGCCTTTTTCCCAGATCGCCTGGACCGGACCGTCGATGGCCACATTGACCGGCATGCCACGGGACTGGACCGAGATCAGAGCCTCCATCGCAGCCATGTCGCCACCGGTGTACTTCCACTTCTTGGCGCCCATCTGGTTTTCACGGCAGTCGTTGATCTGCATCGCCATGGTGCGCAGCTCGCCCGCCTGTTCGTTCCACTTGGGATAGACGGCGCGCACGCCCTTCATGCTGGTTTCCACGTCGTCATGACAGGATGCGCAGGACTTGCCCTCGGATCCGTCGACCGTTTCCCAGGCTTCGATTGCCTGATCGACAAAGACCATTGCCGGGTTCTCGAAGTCGTCCTTCTGCAACGCCTGGGTCTCATCCGAGCGGAAGTGCCAACCGGACATCACCTCGTCCAACACGTCAGCGACATGAGCAGGCGCGGCAGCCTTGGTCACCATGGTGATCTCATCGTTGACCACCAGCGTGTCATCGTCTGCATCCGCGAAGGCAGCCATCGGCAGGCTCAGCGCGACAGCGATGGCAGTAAGTGCCTTATATTTCATTCCATTTCCTCCCTTGGGTGTCGACCTCGCCCACCTTGAGTGGCGGACGAGGCGCTTGCCTTGAGATCCGGAAGGGATCAGGCGATCTTGATCGACTTGGACTCGTCGTAGACGGAGCCATCGTCATCGTACCAGGTGAATTTGAAATCACCGGCTTCAGGCACGGTCGCCTCGAATTCAACATAGGGGTTGGTGGAAATCGCAGGTTCCATCGTCACGTCGATCACCATGGCACCGTTAAACTCGCAGGTGAAACGGTTGATGATCGAACGCGGAATGACGTTGCCTTCCTTGTCCTTGCGCTGGCCGCTTTCCATCTTGTGGCTGATCAGCGTCTTGATGGTGACGGCTTCGCCAGCTGCGGCTTTCTTCGGGACCTTGACGCGGGGTTTTACACCGGATGCCATGTCTTATCTCCTTGAGTTCGGAAAGAGTGCGCGGGGGCCGATCAGCCGCCGCAGCCTCCGATGGTCACTTTCACGGCGGCACTGGCCTTGGCAAAGCTGCCATCCGCCAGTTTCGCAACGGCAACAACGTCCTGGGTGCCTGCCAGGCGGATCCGGGTCGAAGCGGACTGGCTGGCGGCGCCGGGGCCGAAGTTGAAGGTTGCAACGCCCGGCGTCGGGTTGCCGGTTGCCAGAACCAGGATTGCGGTTGCGCCAGGGGCGTTGACCGAAATCGGCACGGTGTTGCCGTTCTCGGCAATCTCGGGCGCGGTCAGTTCAACACCGGTATCGGCCAGATCAGCACCGCCAGTGAACTCGGCGATCTTGTCTTCCGCCGCCGCGATCACGCGGAATGGCAGGGCCGTCAGCACGGCGGCGCCCAGGCCCATGGCCAAGGTCTCGCGACGTGAGAACTCCATCATTTTTCTCCTTTGACTTCGCTTGGACAGGCGGCAGAGGGGCCGCTGTCTCACTCTTCTTTCAGCGTCGCGAGGAACGCGACGACATCTTCAATTTCCTGGGCCGTCAGAATCGGCGGCAGCGGCTCTGTGCCTGCCTTGCCGGTGTAGGCATCGCCGGGGCGGATGAAGCCGTCGACCTTGTAGAACGCAGGCATCAAGGTGCCTTCGAAGGTCATCTTGGCGTTGGCCACCAGGCCACGCAGCTCGGCTTCGCTCCAGCGCTCCCCCGCGCCGTCCAGCATCGGGCCGATTTCGCCGTGGAACGGGATATCTGCCAGCGCGGTCACCGCATGACAGGCCACGCAGTTACCCTTTTTCTTGCTCCCGACGATCATCGCACCGTTCGCAGCATCCCCTGCAACGCCGGTCAGCGATTCGGCGATGGCGCCGCTGTCGTCGAACTTCACATCCTTAGGCGCGACTTCGCCCGCCTGTGACATGGTCCCGGCCAGACAAATGGCCAGAGTCAGAGATAGTCTCTTCATGGTTCCTCCCGTTGGCTGCCACGGCAAAGTGGCCTGCGTAGCTATTGCATACCGTAGGCTACCGAGCCCCCGACACGCAACAACAAATTCATTAATGTGAATTTTTATCTTATTGCGCATTTGATCAATCAGTTGATCCATTGTTGCGCTCCTGGATCCTACGCGCATGATAGCGCTGGAAATCTTCCCCGTTATCAAGCGTGTACCGCTTTTCCTTGACCCAGGTGAACATATCAAGCGTGGTCCCCGGACCAAAAGCCCCCGGCATCACCGAAACCGCGGCCTGAACGGCGGTCTGATCCTCGGCGACCTCTTCGGGCAGGAAAAGAATCGTTGGGGTGAACAACACGTTCCACTTTCGCGCCATGTCCCGCTCCGGCAGGGTTTCGCCGTCAAAATCGGTCACCTCGGTGGACCCATGCAGGTTCAACTGCACCACGAAATAATTCTCGGCGATATAGTCGCTGACCTCCGGGCGCGGAAATACCTCTGCGTGCATTTTCGTACAGTAGATGCAGCCGCGTTGTTCAAAGAACAGCACCAGGCGCTTGCCTTCGGCATTAGCTTCTTCCAGGTCCTCGCGGAGATCCTTGAAAGTATCCCGCATCCAGGCGGTCTTGTGCAGCCCGTCATCGCCCAGCTCAGCCGCTGCAGCCGGTAGGGTGAACAGCAGCGAAAGCGCCAGTGCCGCAAACGGCACCGTCATCAGGTTCTTCAGCCGATTCATGGTCTTCTCTCTCCCTATGCAAGTGAAACATCAGTGGCCCAGCCTCTTGCGCATGCGGTCCAGGCGCGGGCTCAACCGATCGTGGACAGTCCCGGCATCCAGCGAATCATGGCATCGGCGATATAGCTGACGCCCCCCGTCACGATCAGCACCGCGAACAGGATCAGCATAGCACCCATCGCCTTTTCCACCCAAGCAAAAGCAGCGCGATGGCGCGCAACCCAGGCCAGAAACGGTTTTGCAAACAGGGCCGCGACAACGAAGGGCGCGGTCATGCCGATTCCATAGACCAGCAGCAGCAGGCCGCCGCGCCAGACCTCCCCCATGCCCGAGGCGATCATCAAAATCGAGGCCAGCGCCGGCCCGACGCAGGGCGTCCAGCCAAACCCGAAGGCCAGCCCCATCAGATAGGCGCCAACCATTGTTGACGGCTCGGCCGAACTCTCCATCCGCGCCTCTCGATAGAGCAGCGGAATGCGCAGAATACCCAGGAAATGCAGGCCGAACAGCATCAACAGCGCTGCCGCCCCATAGGCAAGGATATCCATATATTGCCCGAACAACTGCCCCAGGGCGGTCGCCCCCATCCCCATGAGCATGAAGACCGTGGTCACCCCGGCGGCAAAACACAGGGCGGAAATCACCAGCCGCCGCTGCGCCCCCGGCGCAATCGCGCCATCGCTGCGCAGCTCCGACATCGACAGCCCCCCCATGTAAGAGAGGTAGAACGGCACCATTGGCAGGATACAGGGGGTGAAAAAGCTCAAAAGCCCGGCAAATAGCGCCCCAAAGTAGGATATTTCGAGCATATTCGCCCCTTTTGATGCAGTTATCGGCCCCTTAACGCAGGGCCATGGCTTGTTTCATTCACATATTCAAATTATGTTGTATTTGGCAGACAAGCAGTTTGCCCTTCGATCGTCAACGGCTTCATAGGGCTTTGTCATGGTTCTCGATGCTTTCTTTGTGGCCCTGCTGAGGGGCGCCACCCGGCTGGGCCATCGGGTCGTGGCGCTGTTTGGCCTGGGTCTGATGGCGGCGATCCTGACCTCTACGCCTGTACGGGCCGTGGAACTGGTGATGGTCGAACAGCCCGGCTGCGAATGGTGTGCCCGGTGGAACGAAGAAATCGGACCGATCTATCCCAAGACCGCAGAAGGCCGCTTTGCGCCGCTGCGGCGGGTCAATCTGCGCGATCTTCCGGACGATCTTGTCCCGGCACGTCGCGTTGTTTTTACTCCGACCTTCTTGATTGTGAGCGACGGTCATGAGATGGCCCGTCTTGAAGGTTATCCGGGAGCGGATTTTTTCTGGCCCCTGCTGGAGGCGCTGCTGCGCGACCACGCAGGATTTGAGCCGGGTGAACGATATGAAGAACTGGCGAGCGGCAGCTGATATGGTCGGGGGACCGATTTGCCACCGGCGGTGACAGGAACGATGCGCAGGCCAACGAGCGCTGCCGTATAGGAGATTTCGAAATGGGGTTGCCGAAATTCTCGGTCGACATGGCGGAAGACGAGCTGGAGAAACTGGTGGACAGCGCCACCACGGCCTCCAATTTCCTGAAGGCCATCAGCCACGAAGGGCGGCTGATGATCCTCTGTCACCTGGTCACCGGTGAGAAATCCGTGACAGAACTGGAAGAACTGCTCTCGGCGCGCCAGGCGGCGGTTTCCCAGCAATTGTCGCGCCTGCGGCTCGAAGGTCTGGTGGTGCCGCGTCGCGATGGCAAGGCGATCTACTACCGTCTTGCCGATGATCGTCCGCGCCGCATCCTGGAGGTGGTCTACGACCTCTTCTGCAACGAGGATGCCACAGCCTAGGCAAAGCCTGGCCCTTGGCCTCCAACTACGCGATCGCCAACTTGACGACGGCAATTTGACGACGGCTAACCTGACAACTCCAGCCTCAGGCCGCAATGGTTCCCGCGCAAAGTCGGCGCGTGAGCTCTTGGCGTGTGACCCTGCCTGCCCCCCGGCCGCCCTCCTGCCCTTGTCACAGCACCTTACCGCACCCACGTCTCACTTCCCCGTCTCATCCCCCTGTGCCGCCCATCCCCTGTCGGGGTTGAGGAACGCGCGGCCCTTGCATCCCAGAGGTCATTTCTGCATGGTCAATAAACTGCAGCTGCCGGGAGGGGAGCCACATGTTTGACGTGCTGACAGAACACCACTGGGCCGCCATCGCAGGGCTGGGCGGAGGCATCCTCTTGGGGCTGGCTGCGCGCCTCGGTCGGTTTTGCACCCTGGGCGCCATCGAGGACATCCTCTACGGCGGATCCTCCCTGCGGATGCGCATGTGGATCCTGGCCATCGGCGTCGCTGTTCTGGGCAGCTTTTCGCTTGTGGCGCTGGGGCTTCTGGGCGAAACCGAAAGCTACTACCTCAGCATTCGCTGGATGCCCATCGCCTCGATCCTGGGCGGGCTGATGTTCGGCTACGGCATGGCGCTTAGCGGCAATTGCGGCTATGGCGCCATCGCCCGACTGGGCGGCGGCGACCTGCGCAGTTTCGTGATCGTTCTGGTCATGGGCGTTTCCACCTATGTGGTGCTGAGCGGCCCGCTCGCCCCGCTGCGCAACTTCTTCTTCGAACAGGTCCTGGTCACCACCGAGATCCCGCCGGGGCTGGCCCATCACGGCGCCGCCCTCACCGGGCTGTCGGTGCACAGCATCGGCATGAGCGTCGGCGTGCTGATCATCCTGGCCGCCCTGTGCGGGCGTGAATTGCGCGATGACAAGAAGGCCATATTCTGGTCGGTGGTTGTCGGCCTTGCCATCGTGTCTGGCTGGGGCTTCACCAGCAAGGTCAACACCGCCGGGTTCGAAGCCTTGCCGGTTGTGTCGCATTCCTTCTCCGCCCCCCTGGGCGAGACCATCCTCTGGACCATGACCGGCAGCCTGCGCCCGCTGTCCTTTGCCGTGGGCTCCATCGCCGGGGTCTGGGCCGGGGCTTTCATCGGCTCCTTGATCAAGGGGCATTTCCGCTGGGAGGCCTGCGAGGATCCGCGCGAATTGCGCCGCCAGATCCTGGGCGCAGGGATCATGGGCGCAGGGGCGGTCATCGCGCTTGGCTGCACAGTCGGCCAGGGCTTGAGCGCCTTCTCGCTCCTGGCGGTTTCAGCCCCGGTGACCTTCCTTGCGATCTTTGCAGGCGCGGCCCTTGGCTTGCGACAGCTAATCGAAGGGTTCAGCGCCGCCGAGTAGCCGCATTGGGAGCGACTGTCGCAGGACAGCGGGCCAGACCACGCGCAAGCCCAAATGGCCCGCACATTCAAAACCGCAGGCCCATGTAACAGTTTGAATAAACATCGGCCTGCGTCACGCATGTGTTACAGCGCCACGCCACAGAGCCCTGGGCTGACACTGTGTTGGCACCAAGACAATCTGGAGCACGCCATGGATCGCAAGCAAATCATCAATGACCCCGAAATCGGAAATAAGGCCGAAGCCTTTGAGGCCTTTGACGATATCCCCACCAATCCGCGACTTGAGCGCACCATCGGTGACGTGATCAATGCCCGCTACGGTCGCCGCGATCTCTTGAAGGGCATGCTGGGTGTTTCGGCCACCACCGCCCTGTTCGGCACCTCCGCGCTGATTGCTCCGAATGAAGCGGCTGCCGATGGCCACGGCGCGGGTCGCTACAACTTCGAAGAACTGACCTGGGGCAACGACGAAACCCACCATATCGCCGAAGGCTATGACGCCGACGTGCTGCTGCGCTGGGGCGATCCGATCACCGCAGACGCGCCGGAATTCGACGTGATGAACCAGACTGCCGAAGCCCAGATGCAGCAATTCGGCTACAACAACGATTATGTCGGCTTCACCCCGCTGAACGCCGAAGGCACCCGCGGCCTGCTCTGCGTGAACCACGAATACACCAACGAGGAAGTCATGTTCCCCGGCCTTGGCCGCCAGGACAAGGCTGGTTTTGAAGGCATGACCAAGGAGCTGGTCGAGATCGAGATGGCCGCCCATGGCGGCAGCGTGGTCGAGATTGCCAAGGGTGCGAACGGCAAATGGGCCGTGGTGCGCGATGGCAAGATGAACCGCCGGATTTCCCCGCTCAACACCGAGATGACCATCGACGGCCCCGCCGCCGGTCATGACCGGATGAAGACCAATGCCGACCCCTCGGGTCTGTCGGTCATCGGCACGCTCAACAACTGCGCCGGCGGCATGACCCCCTGGGGCACCTACCTGATGGCCGAAGAAAACTTCCACGGCTATTTCTGGACCGATGTGGTCGACGGCGACGGCAAGCCCGTTATCTCGGGCCAGCCCGAAGCCAAGAATATGAAACGCTACGGCGTGCCCGGTCGCTGGTACGCCTGGGGCAAGTTCTATGACCGGTTCAACATCGACAAGGAACCCAATGAGCCGAACCGTTTCGGCTGGGTGGTCGAAGTCGATCCGCGCAACCCCGATGCAAAGCCGGTGAAACATACCGCCCTTGGCCGCTTCCGTCATGAAGGCGCCGAAACCGTGGTCTCCTCCTCGGGCAAGCTGGTGGTCTACATGGGCGACGACAACCGTTTTGACTACCAGTACAAATATGTGTCGAACGGTGTGGTCTCGGATGATGCGGCCGCCAACAGCAAACTGCTGAGCGACGGTATCCTCTATGTGGCCCGCTTTGACGAGGACGGCAGCGTGGAATGGATGCCGCTGGTTCACGGCACCGGCCCGCTGACCGCCGAGAACGGCTTTGCCAGCCAGGCCGACGTGCTGATCGACACCCGCCTGGCTGCCGATGCCCTGGGCGCCACCCCGATGGACCGCCCCGAGGACGCCCAGCCGCGTGGAGACGGCACCGCCTACATCATGCTGACCAACAACTCCAAGCGGAAGGAAGAGCAGGTCAACGCGGCGAACCCGCGTGCCAAATCCAACTTCGGCCACATCATCGAGGTGAAGGAAGAGGGCGGCGATCACGCGGCCACCCGTGGCAGCTGGTCGATCCTGGTGAAATGCGGCGATCCCGAGCTGGCCGAAGTCGGCGCCCAGTGGAACCCCGAAACCAGCGTAAACGGCTGGTTCGGCTCTCCGGACAACTGCGCCTTTGACGCCGATGGCCGCCTCTGGGTCTCCACCGACCAGGGCAGCAAATGGGGCAAGACCGGCAAGTCCGATGGTCTTTATGGTGTGGAAACCGAAGGCGGGTTGCGCGGCACCTCCAAGCTGTTCTTCCGCTGCCCCGTCGGCGGGGAACTCTGTGGCCCCTATTTCACCGACAATGGCGAGACCCTGTTCCTGGCGGTCCAGCACCCCGGCACCGATGGCACCAAGTCGCTGAAAGGGTTCGAGCGCGCCTCGACCTTTGAAGATCCGGCCACCCGCTGGCCCGATTTCGACCCCAAGATGCCCCCGCGCCCCTCGGTCGTGGTGGTCACCAAGAAGGGCGGCGGCAAGATCGCCGTCTGACGGCGGCTTCAGCCCGAACCCACGCGAACGCGCCCCGATCCGGGGCGCGTTCTTTGTTCTGCGCACCGCCGCCCAACCGAAAGGTGTATGACACCCAGTTGTAAGACCATGTGATCAAGAGGCGATGTAGTCTTGTCGAGACATGCAACTCACGGAGCCTTCAATGTCCCTTCACGCGCGCCTGTCGGCGGTTCTCCTCTCCGTCATCCTCGCGACCTCTGTAGCCCTCGCCGGTGATATCTCCCCCCGTCCCGGCTGGGAGGTGCATGCAACACAGAAATCCTACCAGCAACTCGTGCAAGATACGCTGGCGGCGGTGCGCGCCAATGGGATGGCCGTGGTCACCCAGGCAGGCCCCACCGCCGCCGCAGCCGCCCGTGGCATCACCATTCCGGGCAACCGGGTGATCGGCGTCTTCAACAACCACTTTGCGGTGAAGATCCTTGCCACGTCCACCGCCGCCATGATCGAAGCCCCGATCCGTCTTTATGTCACCGAATCCCCCGATGGCACGGCGCAGCTCTCCTACAAACGCCCAAGTCATGTCTTTGCTCCCTACCGCGATGAAGGCGGAGACAGGCTATCGGCCCTTGCCGAGGAGTTGGACAGGCGTTTCGCAAAGATCGCGCGGGAGGCGGTGAACTAGGGTCACAGAGCCGTGAGGGTCCTTGCACCCGACGGTGGGACGGGCAATCTGGCGTGGATCAGTGAGGAACGGATTGTCATGACACAAGATATTCGCGCAGCCGATGTTCTGGCCCGTCGGCTGTATGAGGCCGGGTGCCGCCACGCCTTTGGCATGCCCGGCGGCGAGGTGCTGACCCTGGTGGATGCGCTGGAGGCCGCGGGCATCACCTTTCATCTCGCCAAGCATGAAAACGCAGCCGGCTTCATGGGCGAAGGGGTGCATCACGGCGATGGCGCGCCGGTGATCCTGGTGGCGACGCTTGGCCCCGGTGCCCTCAATGGCGTCAACGTGGTGGCCAATGCCCATCAGGACCGGGTGCCGATGCTGGTGCTGACCGGCTGCGTCGATGCTGCCGAAGAGCAGACCTATACCCATCAGGTGCTGGATCACCGCGCGGTCTTTGCCCCGATCACCAAGGCCACCTTCCGGCTAAACGCCGAGGCTGCCGATATCATCGCCGACAAGGCCGTTTCCATCGCGACAGAGCCGCGCTCCGGACCGGTGCATATCGACGTGCCGATCTCGGTCGCGGATGCGCCCGCCAGGGATCGCAACACCCGCCGCGCGCCTGCAGCCCCCACGGTGCCAGAGGACGCAACACTGGCGCAGGCGCAATCCTGGCTGAGCGAGGCAAAACGCCCCCTGGCGATCATCGGCCTGGATGCGGTGGGCGAGCAGGCAGGCCCTGCCCTCAGCGCTTTCCTGGAGGCATACCAGATCCCCTTTGTCACCACCTACAAGGCCAAGGGCATCCTGCCGGAAGATCACCCCCTGTGCTTGGGTGGCGCAGGATTGTCTCCGCTCGCGGACCGTCACCTCTTGCCCTTGGTCAAACAGGCGGATCTGATCCTGCCGCTTGGCTATGATCCCATCGAGATGCGCCCCGGCTGGCGCAACGCCTGGGACCCAAACCGGCAAAGGGTGATCGAAGTCGCCGCCGAGGCCAACACCCATTACATGCATCACGCCAGCCTCAGCATCGTGGCGCCGCTTACCCCCATGTTGACCGCGCTGACACCAGCGGGCGCCGCAGCCGACACCTGGACCGGCGGCGAGATCGAGGCAACACGGGCAGGACTTGCCACGGCCTTCCCGCAAGACGATACTTGGGGACCTTCGGCTGTCATCGCCGAATGTCGGGCAACCCTGCCGGAAAACACCCTTGCCACCGCAGACAGCGGCGCCCATCGCATCCTGCTGAGCCAGATGTGGCAGTGCACAGAGCCGCGCGGGCTGATCCAGTCCTCGGGTCTCTGCACCATGGGCTGCGCCGTGCCGATGGCGATCGGGCGCAAGCTGGTACAGCCGGACCGCCCCGTGGTCAGCTTTTCCGGCGATGCGGGCTTCCTGATGGTGACCGGAGAACTTGCCTCCGCAGCGGAGCTGGGCGTCGCGCCGATCTTCGTCGTCTTTGCCGATGCCAGCCTGGCCCTGATCGAGCTCAAACAGCGCCAGCGCCAATTGCCAAACCGGGGTGTCGATTTCGCGCGCCACGATTTTGCCGCCATGGGCCGCGCCCTTGGGGGCAACGGCGTGACGGTTCGTGACCGAACGGAACTGCGCAAAGCCCTGGCAGGGGCCTTGGCTTCGGATCGTTTCACTGTCATCTCTGCCGAAATCGAACCGGGAGGATATGATGGACGCATCTGACTTGCTGCCGCACGGCGCCCTCAAGGGCGTCAAGGTTCTGGACCTGTCGCGCATTCTGGCGGGTCCCACCTGCACCCAGATGTTGGGCGATCTGGGCGCCACCGTGATCAAGGTGGAAAACCCCAAATCCGGCGGCGATGATACCCGCCAATGGGGGCCGCCCTATGCGATGGACGAAGATGGCAATCCCACGGATCTGTCGGCCTATTACATGGCCGCCAACCGCAACAAGCGTTCGGTGGCCATCGACATCACCACCCCCGAAGGTCAGGCCGAGATCCACAGGCTGGCGGCCAAGGCCGATATCCTGATCGAGAATTTCAAACCCGGAGGCCTTGCGAAATACGGTCTGGACTACGCCAGCCTCAAGGATGACTTCCCCCGGCTGGTCTATTGCTCGATCTCGGGCTACGGGCAGACCGGCCCCAACAGCCACCGTCCCGGCTATGATCTGGTGGCACAGGGGTTTGCCGGGATCATGTCGCTGACCGGCGATCCCGAGGGACAACCGGTGAAGGTCGGCACCGGCATCGCCGATGTGATGTGCGGCATGTATGCCTGTATCGGCATCCTTGCCGCCCTGCGCCATCAGGAGCAAACCGGCGAGGGACAGCAGATCGATCTGGCCCTGGTGGACAGCACCATCGCCTGGCTGATCAACGAGGGCGTTGCCTATCTCAACACCGGCAACCTGCCCTCCCGGCGCGGCAACGAGCACCCCTCGATCATGCCTTACGGGGTCTACGAAACCTCGGATTCCCATGTGATCCTTGCAATCGGCAATGACGCGCAATTCCGCCGGGTGATGGAATTTCTGGGCCTTGAAGGCCTGGCCGAGGATCCGCGCTTTGCCAACAATCCGGCCCGGCTGGAACATCGCGCGGCGCTGAATGACATCATGATCCCGGCGCTCAAACGCTTCACCATGGACGAGGTGATCGCCGCCATGGAGGCGCGCAAGGTCACCGCAGGGCCGGTGCAGACGCTGGACCGGGTCTTTGCCTCGGATCAGGTCGCCGCCCGCGGCATGGCGATTGATATGCAGGCCGGAGATATCCCCGTCAAACTGCTGGGCAACCCGCTGAACTTCTCCCGCACACCGGTGACCTACCGCCATGCCCCGCCCGGTTGCGGTGCTGACGGCGACGGGATTCTCGGCGCCGAAGACCCGTTTTCGGCCTCTTGAGAAGCATCCCGCCGGGCAAAGGCCCGCCGAATGTTACAAAAACCGGCAAACGCCCGCCATTTTGGCGGGCGTTTTGTTTCCTGTGGCCTCAAATGGCAGGAATACGCCTGCTTTTGCAGCCTGTTTCAGCGTCATTCCCCCCACCCCACACACGCGCCATCACCAAAGCGCGAGCGCCAGTCGCTTGGGAAATTGCCCTGTTCTACCCTTGCTTCAACAGCAAAACACCGGCGGCGAGGATGGAACATCATGACGGACGATATCTTTGGACAGGAAACCAGCCTGAGCGATCCGGCCAGTCTCGATCTGTGGAACAAGGTGCAGCTTGGGGTTCTGGCCCATGGCGCCGATGCGCCGGTGCACCTGGGCAAACTGCTGGAGGCTGAACCGGGCTTCACCCTTGCACAATCCGCCAAGGGGCTGTTCCTGATGCTGCTGGGCCGCTCGGAAATGCGCGATGGCGCCATGGAGGCGCTGAAGGCGGCGCAGATCGGCTATGAAAGCGCCCTGCCCCGGGAAAGACTATATGCCGATGCTTTGAAACTGTGGCTTGCGGGGCGCCCTAGCCAGGCCGTTCAACTGCTCGAACAGATCCTGCGCGCGCATCCCGCCGACAGTCTGGCGATGAAGATGAGCCAGGCGATCCGCTTTGTGCTGGGAGACAACCAAGGCATGCGCCGCTCGGTGGAGCGGGTTTTGTCTGCCTATGCCCCGGATCATCCCGGACGCGGCTACCTCTTGGGCTGTCATGCCTTCGCGCTGGAGGAAACCGGCGACTACACCAAGGCCGAGACCGCCGGTCGGCAGGCACTCTGGATGGCACCGGACGATGCCTGGGGGCTGCATGCGGTGGCCCATGTTCATGACATGACCGGCAACGCCAGGGCGGGCCTCGACTGGCTGACCGGCCGCGAAGACGCCTGGAGCCATTGCAACAACTTCCGCTACCACGTCTGGTGGCACAAGGCGCTGATGCATCTGGACCTGGGCCAGACCGAACTGGTTCTGGATCTCTACGACCGCGAGATCCGCAAGGACAGGACTGACGATTACCGCGATATCTCCAATGCCACGTCGCTCTTGATGCGGCTGGAGCTGGAAGGGATCGCGGTGGGTACCCGTTGGGAGGAGCTGTCGGAGCTTTGCGCCGCCCGCACCGAGGACGGCAGCCTGATCTTTGCCGATCTGCATTACCTCTTGGCACTGGCCGGACGCGGCCGCGCGGGTGACACCCGCCGCATGGTGCAGCGCATTCATGCCGATGCCGCGACCGCAGGCCGAAACGAGGCGATGCAGCGCATGGCCGATCCGGGCCGGGCCGCCGCCAGCGGGCTGGAGGCCTTTGGCGAGGGCAACTATGGCCTCGCCTTCGATCACCTGGCGCAGGCACGGGGCACGATGCAGCTGGCCGGAGGCAGCCACGCCCAGCGCGATGTCTTTGAGCGCATGACCATCGATGCCGGGATCCGGGCCGGTCGCCTGACCGAGGTCACCGCAATCCTGGATGCCCGTCGCGCCCAGCGCGGCGGCGCCGAGGACACCTACGCACTGGCCCGCCGCAGCCTGATTTCCGCAGCGCTTGACGGCTCCGGCGCGCAAAGCCTGCCCGCCGAATGACGCAGCACCTGTCCCTATCTTGATCGTCCTTTAGAATGAGCCTTTTCAGATGGCGCGTATTTCCAAGTTTCCCGACCCCGCAGACACGTCTCAGAGCCCGCCCGAAACCCGGGTCGCCAATAGCCTGCACCCGCCCGCATCCGCTGCTGCAGCGCCGGGGCGACTGCGCGATCCGCGGCTCGATTTCTACCGCGGGATCGCCATGTTCATCATCCTGGTGGCCCATATCCCCGAAAACCGCTGGACCGGCTGGATCCCGGCGCGCTTCGGGTTTTCCGATGCAACCGAAATCTTCGTGTTCTGCTCAGGCATGGCCTCGGCGATCGCCTTTGGCGGATCCTTCGCGCGGCGCGGCTGGCTCCTGGGAACGGCGCGGGTGGTGTTTCGCTGCTGGCAGGTCTTCTGGGCCCATATCGGGTTGTTCTTCTTCGTCGCCATGACCATGGCGGCGCTGGATCTGAGCGGCGCCTTTGATACGAGCTACGCGGCGTCCCTGAACCTCATGCCCTTCTTCGACGATCCCATGCCGCAGCTGCTGGGGCTGTTTACACTGACCTATGTGCCGAACTACTTTGACATCCTGCCGATGTATCTGGTCGTTTTGGCACTGATGCCCCTGATGATGGGGCTGGAGCGCCTCGGGCTGTGGGCCATTGCCGCGACCAGCGCCACAATCTGGCTGGCCGCCAACCCCTATATGATCGGGCTTGGCCCCGATGGGCTGTCGCTGCCCGCAGAGCCGTGGTCTACGCGGGAATGGTTCTTCAACCCCTTTGGCTGGCAATTGCTGTTCTTCACCGGTTTTGCCTTCATGAAGGGCTGGCTGCCCGTCCCCCCCCTGTCGCGCATCCTGATCCTGCTCTCTGCCGCCTTCGTGATCCTGTCAGCTCCCTTCGGGTCGTGGAAGGTCTTCCTGTGGCTGGAGGCCTGGAACAGGGATCTGGCCGATCTCATCCGCCCCAGCTGGCAGATCACGGAAGAGTGGCGAGAGAAAACCGATTTCGGCCTCTTGCGCTATGCCCATTTCCTGGCGCTTGCCTATCTGGGCTGGGCCATCGCGGGCACCGGCGGTCGGCGCCTGATTGCCACGGGTCACTCTGCGGCCGCACGCCTCTGGGCACGGGTACTGAGGATCATCACCAAGGTGGGCCAGCAATCCCTCGCGGTCTTTGTCTTCTCCATGGCGCTGGCCCGGCTCATCGGCTTTGCCCTGGATCAGACGGATCGCGGCATCCTGATCACCGCCGCCGCCAATATCGCGGGCTTTGCCCTGATCATCACCTGCGCCTATGGCGCCGCCTGGTTCAAATCCCACCCCTGGAGAGGAAAGCAATGACCCTGCCCGCTCTGCCCTTGCTGTCCCGTCGCAGCGTGCTGGGCGGCGTCTCCGCCCTGGCGCTCAGCGCCCTGGCCGGTCCTGGCCTTGCCATGGGGGGCGCCGTCCCGTTCCACCCCGATCACGTGGTCGAGCGCGCGCGCCTGCTGGCGCAGATGCGCTACCAGCAGCGCCCCAAGGTGCCGCAGGATTGGCTGGATCTGACCTATGAGGACTATCAGACCCGCTGGTTCCGCAGTCGGGACGCCCTGTGGAGCACAACCGCTCGCAGCTACAACGTGGATTTCTTCCTCCCCGGTCTCTACTTCCCGCATGCGGTGCAGATGCACAGTGTGGCGCAGGGGCTGTCGCAGCCGATTGCCTTTGACCTGTCGCTGTTTGACAAGACCGACAAGGCCCCCGAGCTGAGCACAGAAGGCGCGCTGGGATATTCCGGGTTCCGCCTGCGCACCGAACTGAGCGAGCCGGGCAAAAAGAACGAATTCTGCGTCTTCCAGGGGGCCAGCTATTTCCGCGCCATCGGCATTGGGCAGACCTACGGCCTGTCGGCGCGCGGCCTGGCCCTGAAGACTGCCGATCCCGAGGGCGAGGAATTCCCTGAGTTCACCGAATTCTGGCTGGAGGCCCCGGCACCGGGCCAGCGGGAGATGGTGGTCCATGCGCTGATGGACTCCCCCTCCGTCACCGGCGCCTATCGCTTTTTCATCCAGCCCGGCAGCCCCTGCGTGATGGAGGTGGAGGCGCGGCTCTTTGCGCGCAAGGAGCTGTCCCATGCGGGCCTTGCGCCGCTCACCTCGATGTTCCTGTTTGATCGCACCAACCGCAGCCGGTTCGACGATTTCCGCCCCGCCGTGCACGACAGCGATGGCTTGCTGATCCAGAACGGCCAGGGCGAGACCCTGTGGCGCCCGCTGGCCAACCCGACCCGACTCCAGGTCTCCTCATTCGTGGATGAGAACCCGCGCGGCTTTGGCCTGATGCAGCGCAGCCGAGATCTTGCGGATTTCGCCGATCTGGAAGCGCATTACGAAAGCCGCCCCAGCCTGTGGGTGGAACCGAAGGGCGATTGGGGCAAGGGCGCCGTCACCCTGGTCGAAATCCCCGCCGACAAGGAAATCTACGACAATATCGTCGCCTATTGGCGCCCCCAGACGCCCTACCCGGCGGGCTCCGAGCTGCGGCTCGACTATCGTCTGACCTGGGGCACCGGCCCCGACCTTCCCCTGCCCCGTGTGATCGATACCGCATCGGGTGCAAGAATCTTTGGCACGCCGGGGCGCATCATGACCGTGGATTTTGAGGAGCACCCACTGCTTGCAGGCGACCCCGATGCGCTGGACGTCACGCTCACGTCCGCGCATGTGGAGCTGAGCCAGGGCGTCCTGCAGCGCAACCCGGCCACCGGCGGTCTGCGCCTTGCCTTCAGTTTTGATCCCGGATCGCGCGATCATGTGGAGCTGCGCGCCCAGTTGCGCCGCGATGGTGCGCCCGCCTCCGAGGTCTGGCTATACAGGTGGACCGCATGAAGGATATCGCCCTGCTTCCGCGCCCGAACGCGGGCGATACCCTGATCCCCCCCGAGCAACCGCTGGAGATGCCGGACCAGGATTTTGCCACCGCCTTTCGAGACCACACCGCACCGCAGGCAAAACCGCAACGGCAGGTGGCGCTCTGGCGGCTGATCGCCTTTTCGCCTGCGATGATCGCGACGGCAGGCTTGAGCCTTGTCATGCACGGCTGGTTCGCCAAGGACGGTTTCATGGGCCTGGAAGTGCTGCTGCTGGTCCTGATTGCCTTCAACTTCTTCTGGATCTCCTTTTCGGTCTCGACCGTGTTGCTGGGTCTTTTCCGCCTGTGGCGCCGTCAGCTTGGGCAGCACATCAGCGGTCCGGATACGGCAGAGGCGATGAAGGTTGCGCTATTGGTGCCCGTCCACAACGAAGACCCCGCCAGCGTCTGCGCCAATGCCCGCACCATGCTGGACGATCTATACGCCTGGGGCGGCCAGCACGACTATGCGATGTTCATCCTCTCCGACACGCGCGACGATCGGATCGGCGCGCTGGAGCAACATCATGTGGAAGTCCTGCAAACCACCCTGCCCCCCGGCATCCGGCTCTATTATCGGCGTCGGGCGCAGAACACGGGTCGGAAGGCGGGCAACATTGCCGATTGGGTGCGGCGCTGGGGCGCGGGATACGAGGCCATGCTGGTGCTGGATGCCGACAGCCTGATGACCGGGCGCGCCATTGCCGAGCTGGCCGATGCCCTGGCGCGCGACCCCGGCGCCGGGCTGATCCAGAGCTTTCCGCAACTGATCGAAGCCAGATCCGTCTTTGGGCGCATGCAGCAATTTGCCAATGGGGTCTATGGTCTCGCCATGGCCGAAGGGCTGGCAGCCTGGGTCGGCAGCGACGGCAACTACTGGGGACACAACGCGATCCTGCGCACCCGCGCCTTTGCGGCCTGTGCCGGCCTGCCGCCGCTGCGGCGCCTGTTCGGCGGTGCCACCCAGATCATGAGCCATGATTTCGTTGAGGCCGGGCCGGGTGGAGCGTGCGTTTCATGCCCTGGATCGAAGGCTCCTACGAGGAGACGCCACAAACCCTGATCGACCATATCCTGCGGGATCGGCGCTGGTGCCAGGGCAACCTGCAGCACCTGAACCTGCTGGCGGCCCGGGGGTTCAAGGCGGTGTCGCGCTTTCATCTGCTGCATGGGGCCATCGGCTATCTGATGGCGCCGATCTGGTTTGCACTGCTGGTGATCTGGGCCTTGATCGGCAAGGGCAAGGAGACCTCGGCGCTTGAGTATTTCAGCCCGGCCAATCCGCTGCGCCCCTCCTGGCCGGACATGTCGGAACCTCGCCATGTGGCGGTGATCCTGGTGATCTATGCCATGCTTCTGGCGCCAAAGATCCTGGCCATCGTCGCGGTACGCATGAGCGGCAGGCGGCTTTCGGATTTTGGCGGCGCAGTGCAATTCACCCTGTCGTTCCTCTCGGAAATCCTGCTGGCCATCCTCTATGCGCCGATCCTGATGGTGCAGCAGATGATCGCGGTCTTCCGCAGCGCCTTGCGGCTGCAACGAGGCTGGGCGCCCCAGGCAAGGGATGGTGGTCACTATCGCCTGAGGACCGTGGCACTCACCCATGTGCTGGAAACCCTGTGCGGTCTGCTGCTGAGCGCCGGGATTGTGGCGGGGCTGGTGTCGCTATGGCTGGTGCCCATTGCGATCTCGCTTGCCCTTGCGATCCCCCTGTCGGCGCTCTCTGGCCTGCATCCGCCCGCGTCCCTTGCCCTCTGGATGGGCTCGCGCGAGACCTTTGTGAGGCCGCAGATCATCGAAACAGCCCAAGGGTATCGCAGGGCAATGGCAGCCTATTTCTCTGGGCAATCCGCTGAACACTCCGCCGCGGAGTGATATATGGGCTGTGGCCCTATCCCTGCCAGCGGGCCACGGGCAGGTTGCCCGCGATCCAGCCGGGACCGGCTCGCGAGCCCAGCATGCCTTCGGGCACATCGATAATCTGCGAAAACCCCGCCTCTGCCAGCTGCCGCACCATTCGCGCAGAGCGCACGCCGCGGGCACATATCAATGCCACCGGCGCCGAGCGATCCCCCTGCAGCGCCGCGGACAGGGCCTCGGTGAAATCGTCACGCCGCATGTCGATCTGGATGCTGCCCACCGGAACCCCGGTGCTGCGCCACTCGCGCGGCGTGCGGATGTCCACCAGGGTGATCTGGCCCGATCCCGCACCGGCAAAGGCCTCTGCCACCGACAGACGCGGCTGGTCGTGATCGGGTGCAGGCTGGAAGCGCCAGATCAGGGCGCCCGCAGTTGCGCCAGTGACAGCAAGACCCGCCAAAACGATGAAGTTTCGGCGCGACAGGACTGTGCCGCGCCCCTCCGCCCGACCGGTCGCTTTTACCCGTGGTGACTGCATCGGCATCTCTCCCCATCCGCTCTGTCAGACTGTGCGCTCCACACTGCCGACATGGCGCCTATCTTAGCCCATTTCCGGCATTTGCGTGACCCTTCTGCACACCAGAGGAATTTTGACTATTCAAAATCTTGTCAACTCGCCCCTCCGGCCCCATCTGATGGCGACACCCAATATCTCCAGTCCGAAATGCACGTTTACCGACAGAATGGCGCCTGCGGACTGGCAAAAAAATGAAAAATTGCTTAGGCAAAGTAAAATGCGCCTAGCGCCAACTCGGGAGAACTGCACGTGTCCCTGTTTCTGATTGCGGCCCTGCCCTTTCTTGGCGCCGTATTCCCTGCTCTCTTGATCAGAGCGGGCCGCAACGCGTCGGCCTCCGCTGCCGGTCTGACCACATTCCTGGCCTTTGCCGGGCTGTTGTTGCACGCTCCGGCGGTGTTCAGCGGAGAGGTCATCACCGCCCGTTTCGACTGGCTGCCGGGATTGGGACTGAATGCGAACTTCTTCCTGGATGGGCTGGGCTTCCTCTTTGCCACGCTGATCCTTGGTATCGGCCTGCTGATCATCCTCTATGCGCGGTTCTACCTGTCGCGCGAGGATCCGATGGGGCAGTTCTACACCTATCTCTTGCTGTTCCAGGGCGCGATGGTGGGGATCGTTCTGTCTGACAACATCCTGCTGTTGCTGATTTTCTGGGAGCTGACATCGCTGTCGTCCTTCCTGTTGATCGGCTATTGGAAACACCTGCCCGAAGGGCGCCAGGGCGCGCGCATGGCACTGACCATTACCGGATCGGGCGGCCTTGCCATGATCGGGGGCATGCTGATCCTGGGCCATATCGCGGGGTCCTATGACCTGAGCGTCATTTTGCAGAACAAGGATCTGATCCAGGCCTCCCCCCTGTATCTGCCCGCGCTGATCCTGATCCTGATCGGCTGTTTCACCAAATCGGCGCAGTTCCCGTTCCATTTCTGGCTGCCCCATGCCATGGCCGCACCGACGCCGGTCTCGGCCTATCTGCACTCGGCCACCATGGTGAAGGCAGGCCTGTTCCTGATGGCGCGGATGTGGCCGGTTCTGGCGGGCACGCCCGAGTGGTTCTACATCGTGGCGACCACCGGCCTTGTAACCATGGCCCTGGGTGCGGTGATTGCCCTCTTCAAGGATGATCTGAAGGGTCTTCTGGCCTTTTCTACCGTCAGCCACCTGGGGCTAATCACCATGCTCCTGGGGTTCGGCACCAAACTCGCGGCGGTGATCGCCGTCTTCCACATCATCAACCATGCCACCTTCAAGGCGGCGCTGTTCATGTCGGCCGGGATCGTCGATCACGAGGCGCATACCCGCGATATCAAGCGCCTGGGCGGTCTGCGCCACCTGATGCCGGTGACCTTTACCATCGCGCTGGTCGCAGCCCTGTCGATGGCGGGCATTCCCCCCTTCAACGGCTTCCTGTCGAAAGAGATGATGCTGGAGGAAACCGTTCACACCGTTTGGGCTGGCTCTCACTACTTTGTGCCCGGCCTTGCACTGATTGCGGCCCTGTTCTCTGCCGCCTATTCCTTCCGCTTCATCGTACATGTCTTCTTTGGCCCCAAACGCGACGACTACCCGGGCCATCCCCATGATCCCGGAGCGGGCCTGTGGCTGGCGCCTGCCGCTCTGATCACGCTGGTCATCCTGATCGGGCTGTTCTCGGCCAAACTCGCGGGGCCCTTGGTGGCGGTCGCGGCCGGTGCGGTGATCGGCGGCGGAGAACTTCCGTACTATTCGCTGAAACTCTGGCACGGGTTCACGCCCGCGCTTTACATGTCGATCGTCGCCGTTGCGGGCGGCGCGCTGTTGCTGGCCGCCCACGGCCCGGTAATGCGCGCCTGGAACGCGGCGCCGCGGCCTGAGGCAAAGGTGATTTTCGATGCCGTGATGGAGGCGCTGGCACGGCTGGCCAAGGGGATCACAGACGGGCTGCACAATGGTGCGATCACGCGCTATGGCGCCATCATGGTTGCCTTCACCCTGGCCCTGGGCTGGTACGCCTATGAAAGTGGCACAACCGGACCGGCCACCCGTGCGCTGCAAGCCATTGAGCCCATTCCAGCCCTCGGCTGGCTGAGCCTGGTTCTGGCGACCCTGATGATCGTCGCCCGCCACCGCAATCGCCTATTGGCGCTGATCCTGGTCGGTGTTGTCGGCCTCGTGGTGTCGATGTCGTTCAACTACCTCTCGGCCCCCGACCTGGCCCTGACCCAGCTGTCGGTCGAGGTGGTGACCATCGTGTTGATGCTCCTGGCGCTGAACTTCATGCCCAAGGAAACTCCGGTCGAGACCCCGGCCCTGACCCGCCTGCGCGACGGCGCCATCGCGGTGGTGGCAGGGATTGGCTCCGGCGGGCTGATCTATGCGCTGATGATGCGCGATTTCGCAGCCCCCCCGATCTCGGAATTCCACCTCGCCAATTCCTACAAGGGCGGCGGTGGCACCAATGTGGTGAATGTGATCCTGGTCGATTTCCGTGGCTTTGACACCTTTGGCGAGATCATCGTGCTGGGTATCGCGGCAATGGTGATCTACGCCCTGACCGAGGCGGTTCTCGGCAGCCGGGTGCGCGCCTACCTGCTGAACCGCAAACCGGATCTGCCACAGGCGGGCGATGCCCACCCGATGATGATGGTGGTTGCCACCCGGGTGATGATGCCGCTGGCCCTGATGATCGCGGCCTATATCTTCTTCCGCGGCCACAACCTGCCCGGAGGCGGCTTCATCGCCGGCCTGATCGCGGCGATTGCGGTGATCATGCAATATATGGCATCGGGCTTTTCCTGGACCTCCGAACGGCAGCGTTTCTACTACCATGGCATCATCGGCTCCGGCGTTTTGATTGCCGCCGCGACCGGGATCGGCGCCTGGTTCAACGACCTGCCCTTCCTGACATCCGCCTTTGGCTATCTCCACTGGCCGCCGCTGAACGAGTTCGAATGGGCCACCGCCGCCCTGTTCGACCTTGGCGTCTTCCTCGCCGTGGTCGGTGCCGTGCTGCTGGCGCTTGAAAGCCTGTCACGCTTTGCCTGGCAACCGGGGATTTCTTCGGAACACGCCATGGATATCAACCCGGCCCGTGATGACGAGCCCAAGAAAGAAAACGAGGTCTGAGCATGGAACTTCTGGTTGCTTCCGCTGTTGGCCTGCTGACCGCTGCCGGGGTCTATCTGATCCTGCGCAGACGCACCTTCCCGGTGATCCTGGGGCTGTCGCTGGTCACCTATGCGGTGAATGTCTTCTTGTTCGCCACCGGTCGTCTGATGGTCAATGCCCCGCCCATCCTCAACAAATACGCAGAGGTCGCCTATACCGATCCGCTGCCCCAGGCGCTGGTTCTGACCGCGATCGTGATCTCCTTCGGGATGACGGCCGTAGTGGTGATGATCGCGCTTGCGGCCTATCTCTCGGCGCAGGATGACCGGATCGACATGCTGGACGACGATGCTGCCAAGACGGGAGAGGACGCATGAATCATCTGCTGATCGCGCCCATTCTCCTGCCGGCGATTGTTGCCCCCTTCATCATCATGGTGCTGCGCTACCATATCGACCTGAAACGCATCTTCTCGACTGCCAGCACGGTCGGCATTGCCCTGATCAGCCTGGCGCTGGCGATCCAGGCCGCTGACGGCACCGTGCAGGTCTATGAGCTGGGCAACTGGCCTGCGCCCTTTGGCATCGTTCTGGTCCTGGACCGCCTGTCGGCGATGATGATCGTGCTGACCGCGGTTCTGGCGCTGGCCGTGCTGCTCTATGCCATCGGCACCGGCTGGGATGCGCGGGGCGCCAATTTCCACGCCCTGTTCCAGTTCCAGCTGATGGGCATCATCGGCGCCTTTCTGACCGGCGATGCCTTCAACCTTTTTGTCTTCTTCGAAGTGCTGCTGATCGCCTCCTACGGGCTGATGATCCATGCAGGCGGCGCCCGGCGGTTCCAGGCCGGAGTGCAATATGTGGTCTATAATCTCCTCGGCTCGACCCTGTTCCTGTTTGCCCTGGGAACGCTTTATGCGGTGACCGGCACACTCAACATGGCGGACCTTGCAGTGCGCGTGGCCGAGCTACCGGCCGAGGATACCGCATTGCTGCGCGTTGGCGCCATGCTGCTCTTGTTGGTCTTTGCGATCAAGGCTGCGGTTCTGCCGCTGCATTTCTGGCTACCTGCCTCCTATGCCAATGCGCCGCTGCCGGTCGCAGCGCTGTTTGCGATCATGACCAAGGTCGGCGCCTACGCGATCCTGCGCGTCTACACATTGGTCTTTGGTCCCGAGGTGGAAGTGACCGCGGGCCTTGCCGGAGACTGGCTGCTGCCTGCCGCGCTGATTACCCTGGCCGTGGGTGCCATCGGGATCCTGGGCGCGCGTGAGATCGGCCGGCTGATGGCCTTTGGCGCCATCTCCTCGATGGGGACGCTTCTGACCGCTGTCGCGCTGTTCACCCCCGAAGCGGTGGCCGCCGCGCTTTACTACACCGTGCATTCGACTCTGGCCGCAGCGCTGCTGTTCCTAATCGCCGACATGGTGATGGAACGTCAGGGCGGCGAGATTGCCGCCAAACCCGTGATGGCGCAAAGCGGGCTGATCGCCGCGCTGTTCTTTGCCGGTGCCATTGCCCTGGCCGGGATGCCGCCGCTGTCGGGCTTCATCGGCAAGCTTCTGGTGATGGATGCCGCGCGCGGCCATGATCTGGTCTGGTGGATCTGGGGTGTGATCCTGGTCTCCTCGCTGGTCACCATCATCGGCCTGGCGCGTGCAGGCAGTCTGATCTTCTGGAAAAGCCATGGGCTGTCCCCGCAGACACACACCGTGGACAAAGGCGCAACGCCCCCGCCGGTCCAAGCGACAAGCTCCAACTCGGCCCTGCCCTTCGTGGCCTGTTTCGGCCTCCTTGCCGCGCTGATCCTGCTGACGATCCTTGCCGGGCCGATGATGAGCTATGCCGAGGCCACGGCGGCGCAGCTATTTGCACCGGATGCCTACCTTGAAACCGTGTTGGAGAGGGCTGGAAAATGAAACTGCTGCACCGACTGCTTCCTCATCCGATCCTGACCCTGGTGCTGACGCTGACCTGGGTTCTGACCGTCAACAGTTTCACGCTGAACTCGCTGGTCTTCGGCTTCCTGCTGGGCCTGTTGATCCCCTTCCTGACCCAGCCCTTCTGGCAGAAGCAAGTGCGCATCAAACACCCGATGAAGATCGCCGCCTATATCCTTCTGGTGCTGTGGGACATCGTGATTGCCAATATCACCGTGGCGCGGATTGTCCTGTTCAAATCAAACGCGGACCGGCGCCCAGCCTGGATCGCCATCCCGCTGGATCTGCGCACGCCTGAGGCGATCACCGTTCTGGCGGGCACCATCACCATGACACCGGGCACCGTCTCGGCGGATCTGTCGGCCGAGGGGCATGCCCTGTTGGTTCATTGCCTGGATTGCGACGACACCGATGCCCAGCGGGACGCGATCAAACAGCGTTACGAGCGCCGCCTGATGGAGATTTTCGAATGATTGAAGCTGCGGCCCTGTTTGCCTTTCTCTGCTTTGCGATGGCCCTTTTGATGAACCTCTGGAAGGTGATGTTCGGCACCACCGTGGCCGACCGCATCCTGGCGCTGGATACCATGTTCATCAATGCCATCGCGCTGATGGTTCTTTACGGTCTGGCGCTGGGAACCGAGATCTTTTTCGAGGCGGCGATGCTGATTGCCATGCTCGGCTTTGTCTCCACCGTGGCCTATGCGCGCTTCATCCTGCGCGGCAATATCATCGAGTGAGGTGCATCGACATGTTCATTGAGATACTGATCACAGCCTTTCTGCTGATGGCCGGCTTCTTCGGCCTGCTGGGATCCTACGGGCTTTTGAAGCTGAACGATCCGATGTCGCGCCTGCATGCCCCCACCAAATTGACAACGCTGGGTGTGGGCGGCGTTCTTCTGGCCTCGATTGCCCATGCCATCGCCATTGAGGGACACCTGTCCCTGCACGAGCTGATGATCACCCTGTTCTTGTTCCTGACCGCCCCGGTCACCGCGCATTTCATCGCCAAGGTTCACATTCACCGGCGCGAGCAGACAGGCACCTTGCCTCCGGCCGGAAAAGACGCAATCTGGTCCACGCATAACACACCGCAGGACGACACCCCGACGGGGACCTGAGCGACCTGTCGGCCAAATAGTTTCGAAAGACCACGCCATGGATACGCCCCGCCTGCCCCAGACCAAGGATGTGGTGCTGATCGGCGGCGGCCACGCCCATGCGCTGGTACTCCTGAAATGGGGCATGCGCCCGCTGCCCGGCGCCCGGCTCACCCTGATCAACCCCGGCCCCACCGCCCCCTATTCGGGCATGCTGCCCGGCTTCGTCGCAGGCCATTACGACCGGGCTGATCTCGACATCGATCTGGTGCGTCTGGCGCGCTTTGCAGGCGCGCGTTTGGTGCTGGGGAGCGCCGTAGGCTTGGATCCCGTCGCCCGCACAGTACAGGTGTCGGGGCGCCCAGATATCGCCTTCGATCTGGCCTCGGTCGATGTGGGGATCACCTCGGAAATGCCGGATCTGGCCGGTTTCCAGGACCACGCCGTTCCGGCAAAACCGCTGGGTGTCTTTGCCCAGAAATGGGCCGCCTTTAGGGAGGGTGACGGCCCGGCGCGCATTTCGGTGATCGGAGGGGGTGTTGCCGGGGCGGAGCTGGTGCTGGCCATGGCCCATGCCCTGCGGGTCCGGGACCGCCTGGCGCAGGCGACCCTGATCGACAGCGGAGAGGTCCTGGGCACCGCCAGCGACGGCATCCGTGGCCGTCTGCGCCGCGCCTTTGCCGAACAGGGTGTCACCCTGATCGAAAACGCCCGGGTTGCCCGCATTCACCCCGACCGTATCGAACTCGACAGTGGCCGTGAAATCCTGTCGGATTTCACCACCGGAGCCGCAGGAGCACGCCCCCATGATTGGCTGGCAGACAGTGGCTTGGATCACCACCAGGGGTTCCTCACGGTCTCTGACACCCTGCAGACCTCGGATCCGGCGGTGTTTGCCGCCGGGGATTGCGCCCATCTGGCCTATGCCCCGCGCCCCAAGGCCGGCGTCTATGCGGTGCGCCAGGCACCGATCCTGCTGCACAACCTGCGGGCTGCCGCAACCGGCGACCCCATGCGCAGCTACCGACCGCAAAAGGATTATCTCAAGCTGATCTCCATGGGGCAGAAAGAGGCCCTGGGGGAACGATTTGGCACGCTCTTTGCCGGGAAATATGTCTGGCGCTGGAAGGATCGGATCGACCAGAGTTTCATGGAGCAATTCCGCAGCCTGCCGCAGATGGAAGCGCCCGAGCTGCCTGCAGAACACACCGAGGACCTGCCCTTTGTGCTTGGTGATAAGCCCATGTGCGGCGGCTGTGGCGCCAAGGCCGGACGGGGGGCCTTGCGCGCCGCATTGGGCAACACGACCGGCAGCAGCACACGCGACGACATCACGCCGCTGCCCGGCGATGACGCCGCCCTTCTGACCATGGGATCCACCCGCCAGGTGATCAGCACCGACCATCTGCGCGCCTTTACCAACGACCCCTACGTGATGGCCCGCATTGCGGCAGTGCATGCGCTTGGCGATATCTGGGCCATGGGGACAGCCCCCCAGGCGGCCACCGCAAACCTGATCCTGCCGCGCCTGGCGCCCGCCCTGCAACAGCGTACCCTGGTAGAAATCATGGCGGCCGCCCGCAGCGTGATGCGCGACGCCGGAGCCGAAATCATCGGCGGGCATACCTCGCTTGGGGATGAGCTGACCGTGGGTTTCACCGTCACCGGGCTGTCTACGCGCGATCCGGTGACGCTGGCGGGCGCACGGCCCGGCGATGCGCTGGTGCTGACGAAACCGATTGGATCCGGAGTGATCATGGCGGCCGAGATGGCCACCCAGGCCGAGGGCGCCTGGATCGCGGCAGCACTTGCCCAGATGCAACTGTCACAGGCTGTACCCTCTCAGGTCCTGTCACCCGATGCCAATGCGATGACCGATGTCACCGGTTTTGGCCTCGCCGGGCATCTGCTTGGGATCTGCGAAGCCTCCGGCGTCAGCGCGGAACTCAGCTTCGATGCGATCCCGCTGATGGAGGGCGCGGCTGTCCTGGCTGAAAGGGGTATCCGCTCGTCGCTGTTCCCGGAAAATGCAGCTCTGTTGCCCGACTGGAGCACCAGCGGTGCCCAGGATCTGCTGTTTGATCCGCAGACCGCCGGTGGCCTGCTGGCGGCCTTGCCCCGGGACAAGGCCGCAGATGCGGTTGCACAGCTGCAAAAGGCGGGCCATCAGGCCGCGATCATCGGCCAGGTCGTGGCGGGCGCCGGTCAGATCATTCTGCGCTAGGCTCCATGTCTGGCCGCAGCCCCTGCACGGCATCAAGATGCTTCAGCACCGTGCCAGCCGCCGCGCAAAGCGCCGTCGGCTCCAGGCTGTCCAGCGCAACCTCCGCCATCACTCCCGCACCGATGTGACGGCGGGAACTTTGATAGGCTGGATCGTAATGTTGCACCATCAGGGAGCTTGCCAAACCGGCCATATCCCCGGTTGCCAGTAACTCCTGCCAGCCATCGACAACCGCGTTGGAGCGATGCGCGCGCAGCCGATCCAGCGTTTCCGACAGGGCCTCTGGCTCCGGCAGGCTGTCGCGGTAGCTGCGCATCAGGTAGCGGCAGCGTTCTTCGACCGGGGCGCTCAGCTCGATGCGGGGGGCCTGTTTCATCAGCGACCACAGCGCGGGCGGAATGATGCGCGCACCGATCTTGTTCGATTCCGCCTCTACCAGCACCGGGCGCGCAGGATCAAGCCGCACCAGGGCCCCGGCAAGGGCGGATTCAAAGGCCTTCTGGCTGGGTTGATCCCCGGGCATATCCCCCAGGAGCGATCCCCGGTGATTGGCCATGGCTTCCAGATCCAGGACCTGACCGCCCGCCTCCGCCACGTGCTGTAAGAGGTCGGTCTTCGCGGTGCCGGTGTAGCCATCCAGCAGCACCAGCCGATGAGGCAGATCGGTCTCATAGAGCATGGCGTGGACCAGCCGCCGATAGGATTGATACCCGCCCTTGATCATCTCGGCCCGCCAGCCGATCTGCTGCAACAGATAGGTGAAGCTGCCCGACCGCTGGCCGCCGCGCCAGCAATAGACCAGCGGACGCCAGCCACCTTCCTGCTGGCTCAGGGTCTCTTCGATGTGACGGGCCGCATTGCGAAACACCATGGCGGCGCCGATCTTGCGCGCCAGGAAAGGGCTTTGCTGCACGTAGATCGTCCCGACCTCCGCGCGTTCCTCATTGCTGAGAACCGGCAAGTTGATGGCACCCGGCACATGATCTTCGGCGAATTCCGCAGGGCTGCGCACATCGATCACGCTGTCATGACCGTGGTCGAACATGTCCTGCAGGGAAGAGAAACTCAAAGCCATTGGACAGATCTATCCCGGCCCACGCGCCAGGAAAAGTGGCTTTTCAACATCAAGTGGCGGAACCGGGCATCGGCCACAGTAATTGTGGCCATTTGCCGCCTTTTCTGCTTTATTCTCAAAGCGCAGGATAAGATCCAAAAGAGCCGAAATTCCTCTATGACCATGCCAGACGATGACCCCCACACGTTGGAGTTGCACCGGTTCCCCGGCCACCTGATCCGCCGCCTGCACCAGATTTCAGTGGCACAGTTCGCCGAAACGGTTGCTGCCCATAAGATCGATCTCACCCCTGTGCAATATGCCGCGCTCCGGGCCATTTGCTCCAATCCCGGTATTGACCAGGCCTCGGTTGCGGGGCTGATCGCCTATGACCGGGCAACATTGGGCAAGGTCATCGACCGGTTGGAGAGCAAAGGCTTGATTGACCGCAGCATCAGCCCCACGGACCGCCGTGCCCGCCAGCTTGAGGTCACCGAGGTGGGCCTGCAGGTGCTGGCCCAGGTCCAACCCTTGGTCGATGCGGTTCAGGGCGAGATTCTGACCGGGCTGAATGCCGAGGAAAAGGAGCAGTTCATGCGGCTTCTGCAAAAGGCGACAGATGCCGGCAACGACCGCAGCCGCGCGCCCCTGCGCAGCCCCGCGCGGGAGCGTTAGAGCCTGCGCAAGCCGCACCCGCAACCGGTTGCTTGGGACACGCCCCATTGCAGGCCCAATGGCGGCCCTGCCCCCGATTAAATGGGGTGGCAGATCCGAAGGCGAATGCTGAAAAGCCGCTCTCGACGGCAGTCAAAAACGCCCCCGGGTGCGGCGGCCCGGGGGCGTTGAAACAGGTTTGAAACAGGGAGCGGGAAAACGTCACAGCGTGGCAGTAGATGGCCGAGGCCCCCTTGCTGGCTGTGACGCTACCACAGTCAAGCCACCCGTTTCTGATCGTTCTTCGTATCGGAAAAGCGCTGCAGCAGTTCCGCAAGACGCGAAGCCTCGCTCTTCATCTTCTGGCTGGCGGAACTGGTTTCCTGCACCATTGCCGCATTCTGCTGTGTGACCTGGTCCAGTTGCGACACACCGACGTTGATTTCCTGCAGCCCCGACGCCTGCTCCGTGGCCGAGGCGGCGATGGCGGACACCAGTTCCGAGACGCTGGTGACGCTTTCGACGATCTCCGCAAGCGTCTTGCCGGTGGCCTGAACCAGAAGCTCGCCATCTGAGATCTCTTTCGCGCTGATGCCGACCAGATCCTTGATTTCATTCGCAGACTTCGCCGCAAGAAGAGCAAGGTTGCGCACTTCGGAGGCCACGACAGCAAAGCCGCGCCCGGCTTCGCCTGCGCGCGCCGCTTCGACGCCTGCGTTCAGGGCCAGAAGGCTGGTCTGAAAGGCGATATCGTCGATCACGGTGGTAATCTGGCTGATCTTCTCCGACGCCGCCGAGATCGAGGTCATCGCCTGCAAGGCCTGCTCCATCACCTGGCCGCCCTGCTGGGCCCGATCGCGTCCTTCCGCAGCCAGGGCATCTGCCGACTGGGCCTGTTCCGCTGCGGAATTCACGCTGGCGGACAGCTGTTCCAGCGCTGCCGCCGATTGCTCCAGGGTTGCAGCCTGTGTTTCAGCCCGTTGGGACATCTCATCGGACATGCCCGAGAGATCCTCGGCGCTTTGCTCCACTGCGCCAGCGCTGCCGCGCAGCTGATCCACCAGATCGGCCAGTCCAGTGGCCAGATCATTGAAGTCGATGCACAGCAGCTCGTAGCTGTCGCCCAGGCTTGCCCATTTGGCGGTTTCAATCCGGTGCTGCATGTTCCCGGCCTTGAGACTGCTCATGGCGATGCTCAAATCGTGGAACAGTTCGACCCGCGCGCCGTTTTCCTGTTGGGTTTTTTCCTCGGCCTCCTTGGCACTTGCCAGGCGGTCGCGCAGGCTTTCCAGATTGCGCGCGATCTCTCCGACCTCGTCGCCCCGGTAGGTGCCTGCGATCGGGCTGTCGTAGTCTTCCTCGACCAGCCGGTTCACGGCATCGGCGGATTGCACGATGGGACGGCTCAGAAGATAGCCGAACACCATTGCCATAACCAAGGCCGCGCCCATGGCGACGACATTGGCAACGAAGAGGAGTGTTTCGCTGCTCGCGCTCTGATCGGAAATCTGCTGCTCGACAAGCTGGCTGCGTTCGCCAATGGTATCCTGCAAACCGTTGATGGTGTCGCGCAGATGGACAATTCTGGGAACAACATCGCTATAGGCCAGGTCTTTGCGGGCCTCTGGAGCCGCTTTCGCCAGACCGGCGAACGCCCCCTGAAAACCCTCCACCGCTGGCACCAGTTCCATCAGGATCTCGTAGACATCTGCTTGCCGGGCATTGTCCATCTCGACATCGACAAAACGTGCCTTCGCAGCGGCAAGCTCTACGGCGACCTCTTCAATGTTGCCACGCAGCCCGTCCAGGCCACGGTCATCCCCCAAGGCATAGGAGTAAAGATCGGCCAGGCCCTGCTCGATATCTTCCTTCATGTCGTCGAGGCTTTTCAGCTGGGCAACCACCTCACGGGATTGCTGAATGCTGTCTGTCAGACGATTGCTGACGAACCAGGAGGTCATCGCGATTGCCAAAAGCATGGCAACAAATGTTCCTCCCAGTGCGAAGACTTGGGTGCGGATTGAGAACCGATGCATGATTGCTGCCTATCTATTCTAATGCAGGATTGGGATGCTAACTAGGCGGTCACGTTAGCCAGATCCGGTGAAGCATCCGTTACTTTGATGGGCAAGTTTCACTTTGAAACGTAAAAAATCGTGCTTTTTGGCCCCCAAGGTGGCCAACTCCGTGTTGCGAACATGCCCGGATCTCGGAAATAGGCTGGAAAATCTGCGGACGCTTCCAAGAATGCGAAACATGGCGCAAAAACATCAAGATAGGCAGAAACAGCGCCCATGATGAAGCATTCCGAACTGGGAACGGATTTCTGGTGGTTCTGACGGCGGGTTCGGCTGTCAGCTTTGCCCAGATAGCGACATTTGCGAAGTTCGGGCCGCAGGGCGTGGCCCGACACGACGAACGGCTCAGAGCCGACCTTCATACCTAGTGCTGCGCATGACCGGCCCCAGCTCGAGGCGGACGAGAGGCTCGCCCGTGGACGATCACAGGAACTCAAGCAAAGCGAGAAAACTTCGCATCGGCGTCGGCAGCTTAGATAAAAACTAACTACATCCGTTCCGACAATACCAAAGCCGTCAAGGTCAACGTTTAAAAGCGCCCTTGCTTCATACGCTCCAATTCTTCTTCGACAAGCGCCTGTGACAGGGGAAAGAAATTGAATACCTCGTACAGAGGGATGAGTAAGGAATGAATCACCTCGACCATATTGTCGCGAAGCTGAACGAGACTGGCGGTGGTTTCCAACAGAACCTCATCAGTTCGACTGATCCGATAGTCCATCATCATCCGCTGTCCTGTTATGCTGGTGAGCCTTCTTTCATTCAGTCCTGTGAATCGAACTCGAATTGCTATCGCCTCGACATCCTCGAACTGTTCCGCATACCGCAGTGCAAAGTACATTGCTTCTCCTACTCGCCAGACCGGCAGTGTCACATCAATGACTTGCCCAGCTGGCGTGGTTTCGAGACCGTCTTCGGTGTACCCACGAATTGTGTAGAGCTTTCCGAAACGGTCAACACGCCAGAAGTCGGAATGTGAGGGATTCTCTGCCAATGTCCGTTCCGCAACCGGTCACCCTACCCACGCTTCAACCATGCCGTCATGGGGGTATGGTTGCCACTCATTCCGGTTCAGCTCCAAAAAAGGCCCCCAACCCGTCATCCGAATGCGCCTAGCTTGCTGCAGCCGTTCCTGAATTTTCGCAAGATTTTGTGCGGGATCGTTCCCTATTAGCGCAAACCCCATCTCGTAAAATCCATTGGGAAACCGCGAGGGAGAGTTTTCTGGGAGTGAGGCAGAAAGCTCTTGCCATCTACCATTTGCCGCTGCAGAGAATTGGTCTAACGCTTCCTGTACGTCCGGTGGAGGTTCAACCGCGTCAACCCGCCCGGACACTATCGAACGAATAGCCTCAAGCATATCTTCTCGGCTCGCACGGACACACCGGTTTATTAGAGCACGCCATTCTTCGCTGGATTGTGGCTCTTCGCTACGGGGACCTGGCTTTCGTATGTAGCAACGATTGCGCATTATTACTCCGTCACAATCCCGTTTGCTCATCACCGGTTCCGTTTGATCGCCCGGCACGCAGACAACTGGATGTTCGGCACCACTGGCTGCGCTTTGAACAAAATGGACTTCGCAGTGAAACTCGGGGGTCGCAAAGCGGCGAATTACTCCGTTCACCACGTCCTGGGTAACTTCAGGAGTTCCTTCGGGTCTTTCCGTGGAGATAAGATTTTCGCCTTGTTCCTCAAAGCCCAAAACCACAAAGCCTCCACCATGATTAGCAAGTGCAATCGCTGCTTTCGCCAGCGTTGCCCGACCATCATTCTGTGATAGGTCGAGCCACGCCTTGTATTCCGCTCCCAAATCTTCTCTTGGAGAGTCTACCAATGGCTGCAGATCAGCGGCATTCGTCATATTATCACCCTTTGTTGGATTTGAGCCTACAAACGCTTCATAAATAAGGATAACGAACCCCGCGCTTCATCGCGAGCGTACAGATCATTTTCCGCACCATCACGAAGGACCAGTTCGATTGATCGCGCTGCATTTGCATGGCTACTAGGGTCAGGACTCATAGCCAGTAAATGACGAGCGCTGCGAGTGCGATGGCTGACAGGAAGACCTTTGGGCACCT
>NZ_JARCJD010000008.1 GCF_028890115.1 Phaeobacter sp. QD34_24 | reverse complement strand
AGGTGCCCAAAGGTCTTCCTGTCAGCCATCGCACTCGCAGCGCTCGTCATTTACTGGCTATGAGTCCTGACCCTAGGGGACTTAGGGGGTAGCGGGGGCTTTTTGCTTTCTGCCGACAACGCATCAGCGACCGTGGGCAGAACTCCCTCCGCCTCAAGCTTATCCAAATACGCCCTTTTCCCATCCACATCCCAAAGATCACCTAAAACAACCTTTCTATTAGCCAAATCCTCCGCGACACGAGCCAGTGCAGACAGCACCTTTTCTTCATTGTGCGTATACTCGAACTTTTTCTTTCGAACGCTGAATCCCAGCCTGTTTCTAAATGCTTCGGCTGAGAGGAGGCGGTTCATAGTGGAGCGTGGAATTGGGCGGCGTTCGGGGAGCAAATCGGCAATCGACAGCCTTTGTTCTATTTCATCAGCTACGTTGAACCCCCCGCCTTGTCCGGTTCTCTGGACAAAGTTGTTCTTCATGCGGTCGTCCTACGTAGACTGCCCGACACCGTTTTGTGATCCCGTGTGTCGCCTGAAAAGAATACTATCCAGTCTGTCACGGTCATTTTCTACATGGCAGGTCACTTTCTCAGGGAATGGGCCTACCCATTTCTTCCTAAGTTCGGAAAAGAAATCTTGGAGCTGAGTTGTCGGCGCACGCGTCGGCTCACACAGCAGTTTGAGGCAAGTGACCCGCCTATTGCCGTCGAAAACTGTGAACACTCCATTGTCGGCAGATACAAGTGGCGGCTCATAGATTGCACCTTGTTCAACGATGTCTTTGGCGAGGTTACGCATATGAGCTTCTCGCATGTTGAACAGCCAAGCAATCGCAGCTGTCTCGTTTTCCAACTCGCCATGCCTATCGTTCGCGCGATTAACGCGCAAATCATTCAAAGGTATTTCTCTCAATTGCATGATTTCACTCATATATCATGCACGTAATCATAGCAACCAGCAGAAACATAACACCGAAGGATTGCGCTGCGCGCTACTTACGCCGTTCGGCGCCCCAACCCACCTCACACTCATGCCCTGCACGATCTGATCTGGCACACGGTATCGACGCACCCTTCACACAAAACACAACGGCCTCGGGATCACCTCTATGATCCGCAAGGCCGCTGGTTGGATTGCATGCGCCAACACCCCCTCAGAGTGCAGGCCGGGGCGCGGGGCGGGGTTGGGATCAGGCCGCTTTCAAGCCCGCGTGGCCTACATCCCCGTCGCGCAGGTCGAAACGGGCGACCATCTCTTCCAGGTTTGCCGCATCGGTGCTCAACCGGTGGCTGGTCGTATTGCTCTCCTGCACCATGGCGGCGTTCTGCTGGGTGACGGTGTCCAGTTGCGACACGCCGATGTTGATCTCTCCCAGTCCGGTCGCCTGCTCCGAGGCGCCCCGGGCGATGCCCGACACCAGCTTTGAGATATCCTCCACACGGCCCACGATCGTCTCCAGCGCGCTGCCCGCCTCGTTCACCAGTTGGACGCCGCTGTCCACATGAGACGAGCTTTCCTCGATCAGAGTCTTGATCTCCAAGGCCGCATCGGAGGACCGCAGGGCCAGGCTGCGGACCTCGGCGGCGACCACGGCAAAGCCCCGGCCCGCCTCGCCGGCCCGCGCCGCCTCTACCCCGGCGTTCAGCGCCAGGAGGTTGGTCTGGAAGGCGATGTCGTCGATCACCGAGATGATCTGCGCAATCTGGCCCGAAGACTGTTCGATCGAAGCCATGGCATCGACCGCCTTTTTCACCACCGCGCCGCTGGCCGTGGCATCGCGCCCGGCTTCTGCCGTGGTGGCCTCGGCGTTGCGCGCCCCTTCCGCTGCCGCCCGCACGCTGCCGGTCAACTCCTCCAGCGCCGCGGCGGTTTCCTCCAGGGTGGCCGCCTGGCCTTCGGTCCGGTGGGACAGGTCGTCAGATCCGCTGCGGATCTCAGAGGCGCTTTGCAGGATCCGCCGGGCGGCGTCACGGATGTGGGACAGCGTGTCATTCAATTTCTGCGCCGTCGTATTGAAGTCATGGCGCAGACCTTCGTATTCGCCCGGGAAGGCTTGCGCGAATTCGACGGTGAGATCGCCTTTTGACAGCCGCTCCAATCCGCTGCGCAATTCCGTCACAACAATGTCCTGCTGCTCTTTCAGAGTCAGCTGCTCATTTTCCAGCTCCTCCGCGTTCCGCCGCATGGCCAGGGTTTCCTGCTTGAAGTGGTAGATCGCATTGGCCATTCGGCTCAACTCGTCCTTCCCATCGATGCCTTTGATGTAGACATCGAACTCTCCACGGGTGAAGCCGTTGACAACTTCGATCAACACCTTGATCCGGCGGATCATTGTTTCGAACGCAACCACGGCGAAGGCAAGGACAAGGACACCGACAGCAGCACCGACCATCAAGAACTGATTGAACGTGGCGTTCGCGGCATCTAGTTCCGCATGCGACAATTCAACGATCCGATCGCCCAGCGCGATCTCTTCGGCACGCAACAAATCGATCCAGTCGGTCGAGATGCCGAACCATTTCGGGGCGGTCAGGTTCTGGAAATCTCCGCTTTCGTAGCCCGCAGAGATCACGTCGCGGGCAGCGCTCAACGCCTTGTAGGCTTCCTGCTGATATAGCTCGTCCAGCCAATTCGGCTCATGCAGAACATATGTCGTCTCGTTCAAGAGTTCGCGCTGTATGGCCCCAAGCGAGATATAGCGCTCGTACACCGACAATTTGAAACCGCCACCCAGGCCAGTCGCCCCCATGGCACGCTCCAGCCCGGCTCGTTCCTTGGCAAGCGCAAGGAGTGCGGTGCTTTCAAGAAGTTTGAACACGGATTTGTCGGCACTCGACGCCACCTCAGCCCGGGCCAGTTTGAGCAACACGGCTATGGTTCCGGTGTAGTAGCGGGCCATGACGGGAACCGTGGAGTCAAAACTATCGACGCGTCCGCGTTGGTCTGCGAGTTCCGCCAACAGCTCTTCAGCCTGCGCAAAGCTCTCGCTCTTGGCCGTCTTTAGGGTTGGCGTTTGCGCAAGGAAGGCTTGCAGAGCCGCTTCTGTGTCTTGTCGCTGTTTCCGTAATTCGGCTGGGAAGTTCTTTCCACCAGACGCGATGAAACCTGCAGAATAGCCGCGCTCTTTCTGAAGTTCATGTACCAGATCACTGACGATAACCCCGTCATCAACCTGAGCTGCGGTCTGGGCTGCATCCAGCATCACTGATTTGGCATTGGAGATTTCAAAGTAGATAAAAAAGCCTGCCAATGCAGCCAGCGGGGCAATAACCAACAACATGACAACACGAAGACGTAGGTTCATCACTCAATCCCTTTATCCATTTCGATTGCAGAGCGGACTTGCGTTGTTGAGAAGGGTAAAATGGCCGGATTGAAGAAGCGTTTATGGCAGAGAGTTCAGCGGGTTATGCACAATATTAAGTCAATATCGCCCGGCGCGCCCATTTATTCGGCGAAATCATAAAGCCTACGCAATTCCCGCATAAAGATAGAGTAATTTTCCCGCCCTGCGCGATTGGCGGCGACTGCACCCACCCCGCGGCTGTTACCCGGTTCGCATCCAGGGCGAGGCCGTATTCACTGATTCTCGCGCCACGGCAGCCTTTGCCCCAAGCCAACCCATCTTGCACCCATGCCCTGCACAGCCTAGTAAGGCACAAGGTATCAAGGGAGTGCATCTATGCGTCGCGTTGTCGTCACCGGTCTGGGGATCGTCTCCTCGATCGGCAACACTGCCGAAGAGGTTCTTGCCTCGCTCAAAGCCGGAAAATCCGGCATCGTCGCCAGCCCCGAGATGGCCGAGCACGGCTTTCGCAGCCAGGTGGCCGGCACGCTGAAGATCGATGTCGCCGAACACGTCGACAAGCGCACCCTGCGGTTCATGGGGCCTGGTGCAGCCTATGCCCATATCGCCATGAGCCAGGCCATCGCCGATGCGGGCCTCACCGAGGATCAGATCGTCAACGAGCGCACCGGTCTGGTGGCTGGTTCTGGCGGCCCCTCGACCTCGGCCATGCTGACGGCACATCAGACCGTGCTGAAAACCGGCGCAACCAAGCGGATCGGGCCCTTTGCGGTGCCGAAATGCATGTCCTCGACGATTTCGGCGAACCTTGCCACCGCCTTCAAGATCAAGGGGATCAACTATTCGATCACCTCGGCCTGCTCCACCTCGCTGCATTGCATTGGCAACGCGGCCGAGCAGATCATGATGGGCAAGCAGGACGTGATGTTCGCAGGCGGCGGCGAGGAACTGGACTGGACCCTCTCCTGCCTGTTCGACGCCATGGGCGCCATGTCCTCGAAGTACAACGACACCCCTGAAAAGGCCTCCCGCGCCTTTGACCAGAACCGCGACGGTTTTGTGATTTCCGGCGGCGGCGGCATCGTGGTGCTGGAGGATCTCGATCACGCGCTGGCACGCGGCGCCAAGATCTATGCCGAGGTGACGGGTTTCGCCGCCACATCCGACGGGCATGACATGGTCGCCCCGAGTGGCGAAGGCGGCGAACGCGCCATGCGCCTGGCGCTGTCGACCCTGCCCGAGGGGCGCAAAGTCTCCTATATCAACGCCCACGGCACCTCGACGCCCGTTGGTGATGTGGGAGAGGTCGAAGCCGCCCGCCGCGTCTTTGGCGCAGGCAACGTGCCGCCGATCTCCTCGACCAAGTCGATGACCGGCCACGCGCAGGGCGCTGCCGGCGCGCTGGAGGCGATCTTCTGCCTGTTGATGCTGGACAATGATTTCATCACCCCCTCGATCAACGTCGAAACTCTTGCCGAGGGGATCGACCCCAGCGAGGTTGCCACCGCTTGCGTCGAAAATGCAGGGCTGGACAGTGTGATGACAAACAGCTTTGGCTTTGGGGGCACCAATGGCTCCATGGTCCTGAGCAAGTACAAGGGATAAGCGCACCATGTCAGGACAATTGACCGGCAAACGGGGCCTGATCATGGGCGTTGCCAATGAACGCTCCATCGCCTGGGGCATTGCCAAGGCGATGGCCGATGCGGGCGCCGAGCTGGCCTTCACCTACCAGGGTGAGGCATTCGGCAAGCGGCTGGAACCGCTGGCGGCCAGCGTCGGCAGCGATTTCATGGTCGATGTGGATGTGACCGACGATGCCTCGCTCGATGCGGCTTTCGAACAGCTGGGCGCACGCTGGCCGACGATCGACTTCCTGGTCCACGCGATTGCCTATTCCGACAAATCCGAGCTGACCGGGCGCTTCATCAATACCAGCCGCGCGAACTTCAAGAACTCGCTGGATATCTCGGCCTATTCCTTCATCGAGGTGGCGCGCCGCGCCTATCCGATGATGAAGGAAAGCGGCGGCACCCTGCTGACGCTGACCTATGGCGGCTCCAACCGGGTGACGCCGAACTACAACGTCATGGGCGTCGCCAAGGCCGCACTGGAAAGCGCGACGCGCTATCTCGCCGATGACCTTGGCCCCGATGGCATCCGTGTCAACGCGATCTCTCCCGGCCCGATGAAGACGCTGGCAGGCGCGGCCATTGGCGGGGCGCGCAAGACCTACAAGCACACCGAGCAGAACGCCCCGATGCGATCAAACGCAACGCTCGAGGCAGTGGGCGGCACGGCTGTCTACCTGGCCTCGGATGCAGGCGCCTATACCACCGGTGAAATCATCCGCGTTGATGGCGGCTTCCATGTCTTGGGCATGCCGCAGCAGGAAAACCTCTAGGGCTGCAGTGCCAGACGAGCAGGATTATGGGCGCCTCAGCAGGGCGCCCTTTTCTTTTGCGGCGCTCAATCGTCAGATCAAGCCTGACCCTGCCCCGTATCCGCTGTCGTATCCTGATCCTGTTCCTGTTCCTGCACCTGTCGGCGAGAGCGGGCAAGGCTCGCCTCGAACCTCTCGCCATCTCCGAATTCGGAGAACTCGGCATAACGCGCATGCGCGCCTTCGACCCGCGCCGCATGTTTGATCGGGCACCAATAGGCCTCTGTCCGGCTGGCGACCTCGCGCACCCAGGCAATGACCCCGTTGCAATAGCCGCAGTAGACACAGTTCAGCTTCTGTACCCAGTTGAGATAGGCCAGGTGGTGGCGATCCAGCCGGATGTAGTCGCCCTGTGGCACCTTCGGGATGCCATAGACCGGGAAACACACCGCCTGGTAGAGGGTCACGAATAGATGCAGCAGCGCGAAGGGCAGGATCAGGCTGTAGATCACCGGCGCCGTCAGCAGCACCATGGGGCGGGTGTAGGCCAGAAACCGCAACCAGCGCACCCGCAGTTCGCGATGGCGACGACGGGCCTCTTCCTCCCAGACGATGCGACCGTTTTCCAGCCGGTACTGGAAGGCTGCGCGTTTCTCGGCGATTTCCTGTTCCAGCTCATCCTGAAGGGTGCGCATGCGCGCCAGAAGATCGTCCATTCGCGTGCTCATGTCGTCATCTCCTCCCCATCGCGCGGATTGCCCCCGCAGGCGTTGCAGGCCTAGGCCATGGCCGCCTGTAACTCGGCTCTGAGCATCTGCATGATCTGCCCTGCCGAACCGGATCGCGCACGCGGAGCGCCCTGACCTGCCCATTGAGCGCCGAATTCAGACACCCCAGCGGATTTGGCGGCAGCATTCAAGGCCTTTCCCGCATCATAGGCGATCGGATAGTCGGGGATCTCGCTCGCCCCGCGCTCTGCCGCCCAGGCCGTGAACCCGTTGGCCAGGCAGCGCGCGGGCCGACCGGAGATGGCAGCCGTCATCGTGGTTTCCTCTGCCGCCTTTGACTGCAGGGCCGCGCGATAACCCGCATCTGCCAGGCTTTCGTCACTGTCGATGAAGGCGGTTCCAAGCTGCGCCGCCGCAGCCCCAAGACGCAGCGCCCTGGCAATATCTGCCCCCTCCATCAGCCCACCTGCGGTGACAACCGGCAGGTCCAGTTCGGCCAGCAAGGCCTCTGTCAGCTCATAGGCCCCAAGCCGCGCATCTTCTGCCTCAGGGTCAAAGAGGCCACGATGGCCGCCCGCCTCCCAGCCCTGTGCCACCACCGCATCGATGCCTGCATCCTGAATGGCGCGCCCTTCCGCCACGGACGTCGCCGTCGCCATCAGGAAAATCCCGGCCTCTTTCAAATCCGCGATCACCGTGCGGGCAGGCAGACCGAAGTGGAAACTGACAACCGCGGGGCACTCCTCCAGCAGCATCTGCTGCATCGCACCATCCACGACAAAGCTGGTATAGATCTCACCCAGATCCGCAGGGGGCACCGCATTGAAACGCGCAAAGAGCGGCGACAGCGCCTGCAGCCAGGCCGCTTCGCGCACCGGATCCGGCCGGGCGGGACGATGGCAGAAGAGATTGACGTTGTAAGGACGGTCCGTCAGCGCACGCGTCTGACGGATCATGTTGCGGGCCTGTTCCACGCCGGAGGCACCAACCCCCAAAGCACCCAAACCGCCTGCAGTGCTGACGCTTGCCGCCATGGCCGGAGAACTGACCCCCGCCATCGGCGCCTGAAAGATCGGAACCTCCAGCCCCAGTCTGTCAACCAGATCCACAGCCACCTTGCCTTCCCTCCCTGACCCCAAACCCCGGAGCCAGAGAAACCACAGTTTCCCTGCGATGCAAGTAGGAAACCGAAGCAGCCCCTCCCGCCCGTCGCGAAACCATCAGAGATGGATCCGCTCCCGTTGGGCCCGGCAGCGCGCCCTGCGCGCTGCCCCACTGGCCAAGATTGGGATTGCCAAAACCGGGTCAAGGGCGGCGCAGCCGCCGCACCAAAGGTGCGGCTTGCCCTTGAGGCGGTCTTGGCAGGAAACACACTTCTAGTGGCGCCGAAGGGGCATATCGCCCCTTTGGTGCCTCTCAGCGGGCACCTGTGCCGCGCAGCGGCGCCATGCCCAACGGAAATGGATGGATCTTTGATCCGGCCGTTTCGGACGGGAGCACGCCCGCCATTATTTGCTGATCGGTCAGTTGATCGACACCAACTCGATATCGAAAATCAGATCCTGGCCTGCCAGGGGATGGTTGGCATCCAGCGTCACCGTCGCCTCATCCGCTTCGACTACCGTTACCGGCAGGATCTGCCCTTCCGGCGTCTGCATCTGCAGCTGGGTGCCCGGCTCCAGCGGAATGTCATCGGGGATACCCTCCCGCGGGATCGCCTGGCGCGCGTCCGGGTTGGAGGGGCCATAGGCGTCCTCGCAAGCGATCTCCAGCACCTTCTTGTCGCCAGCCACCATGCCCGGCAACCCGGCATCCATCCCGGCAATCACATGACCGGCGCCCACCGTGAATTCCAGCGGATCGCGCCCGTCCGAGCTGTCGAAGACGGTGCCATCCGTCAATCTGCCCGTGTAGTGGATGCGCACGGTATCGCCGTTCTTTACCTCGGTCATGAGACCTCCAGTTCCTGCTTGCTTGTGAAGGGGCCGAGCCTACAGGCTCAGCCCGTGATGTAAACCCGCAGGTCACAGCCCTCCTCGTAGCTGTTACGCCACTCCATGACAGCTCCTGCACATCGCTGACATGATTGTGACCCATACAAGTTCGCACTTTCTCTCCGGCTTCTTCCTGTGACAGTGTTGCCGCAACGGAGGACCCAATGCCCATCACAACCTGTGTATTCGATGCCTATGGCACCCTATTCGATGTCGCCGCTGCCGCGCGCCAGGCGGCAAGCGAACCCGACTTCCCGCAGCTTGCCGACAAATGGGCCGAACTGGCCAACCACTGGCGCCTGAAGCAGCTGCAATACACCTGGCTACGGGCCATAACAGGCGCCCATACGGATTTCTGGGAAGTGACGCAAAACGGTCTGGACTGGGCGCTGGAGGCCGTGGGCCTTGCCGGAGATGCCCCCCTGCGCGAACGCCTCCTGGCGCTCTACTGGGAGCTTCAGGCTTATCCCGAGGTGCCCCAGATGCTCACCCAGCTGAAAGAGGCCGGTTTCAACACCGCGATCCTCTCCAACGGATCGCCCGGCATGCTGGAGGGCTGCGTGCAATCGGCCGGGGTGGGCGCGGTTCTGGACGACGTGCTGTCGGTCGAAAGCGTCGGCGTCTTCAAACCCCACTCCAGCGTCTACGATCTGGTCGGCAAACGGTTTTCCTGTGCGCCTTCCGAGGTGCTGTTTGTCTCCTCCAACGGCTGGGATGCCGCAGCGGCCACGGGATACGGGTTCGAGACCGCCTGGGTCAACCGCGTGGGCGAGCCGATGGACCGCCTGCCCTGGACCCCGAAACATGTCCTCAGCGACCTGACCACGATCCCGGACATCGCCAAGGGCTGATCTTCCGCGCCTCCAAAGGAGCACGTCACACAGATGCCGCACTTCAAAACCTCAGACGGGCTGTCGCTCCACTTCACCGATACCGGGCAGGCGGGTGCCCTGCCTCTGGTCTGCCTGCCCGGCCTCACCCGCGACGGGCAGGATTTTCGCTATTTCGCGCCTCATGCCGCGCGTTACCGGATGATCACGCTGGATGCGCGCGGTCGCGGGCGGTCGGAGCATGACCCGGACATCGCCAATTACAACGTCATGCGCGAAGCGCAGGATGTGACCGAGCTGATGGATCACCTGAGCCTGGAACAGGCGGCGATCCTCGGCACCTCGCGCGGCGGGATGGTGGCCATGGTGCTGGCCGCCACCGCCAAGGACCGCCTATTGGCCGTGGTGCTGAACGATGTCGGGCCCGAGATCCCGCAGGATGGCATTGCCCGCATCATGGAATACGTCGGCCGCCGCCCCGCCGCCAAGACGCACGACAAGGCCGCCGAAACGCTGGCCGCCCTGATGGCACCCGCCTTTCCCGATGTGCCGCCCGCCCGCTGGCGCGAAGATGTAGCGGTCTTTTACGACGAAACGCCGGATGGCCTTTCCTTGCGCTATGACCCCCACCTGCGCGATGCGCTGCTGGCGCAAGCCCAGGCGGGCCCGCTCCCCGATCTATGGCCGCTGTTCATGGCGCTGGACGGGTTGCCCTGCGGGGTGATCCGGGGCGCGAACTCGGACGTGCTGAGCCATGCGACCTATCTCGAGATGCAGCGCCGCCTGCCGTCATTGAAGGCGGTGGAGCTGGACAATCGCGGCCATGTGCCCTTTCTCGATGAACCCGCTGCCCTCACCCTTATTCATTCCCTATTGGACCAGATTTCATGACCTCCATTGCCATGATAGAAGCCGCCGCCGCGCGGCTGAAGGGCCACGCCCGCAAGACGCCGCTGCTGTCCTCCCCCTTCCTGGACGAGATCGCGGGACGTCGCCTGCTGGTAAAGCCCGAGTGCCTGCAACACACCGGATCCTTCAAGTTTCGCGGCGGCTGGGCGGCGCTGTCGGCGATGGAGGAGGAAGCCCGCAAACGCGGCGTGATCGCCTATTCCAGTGGCAACCATGCCCAAGGCGTCGCTGCGGCGGCAAAGGCCCATGGCGCACCCGCGGTGATCATCATGCCCGCCGATGCGCCGCAGCTGAAGATCGACAATACCCGCGCGCTGGGGGCCGAGGTGGTCCTTTATGATCGGGTCGGCGGCGAAAGCCGCGAAGAGATCGGCACCCACTACGCCCAGACGCGCAGCCTAACGTTGATCAAACCCTATGATGAGCCTCAGGTGATCGCCGGTCAGGGCACGGTCGGGCTTGAGATCGCCGAGCAGGCCGCCGCAGAGGGCGTCACCTCGGGCGATGTGTTGGTCTGTTGCGGTGGCGGCGGCCTCACCGGCGGGGTCGCCCTGGCGCTGGAGGCCCGCGCGCCGGGTCTGCGAGTGCGCCCTGCCGAACCCGAAGGCTTTGATGATGTGGCCCGGTCGCTGGCCAGTGGGCAAATCGAAAGCAATCCTGCCACCTCCGGGTCGATCTGCGATGCGATCCTGACCCCCGCGCCAGGGGAGATCACCTTCCCGATCCTGTCCCGCCTTTGCGGCCCCGGCATTATCATCACCGAGGACGAAGCCCTGCAGGCCATGGCGCTGGCCTTCCTGCGACTGAAGATCGTGGTGGAGCCAGGCGGTGCCGCGGCCCTTGCGGCGGCGCTGTTTCATGGGGATGAGATCGAAGGCGACGCGGTGATCGCCGTGGCCACGGGCGGCAACGTGGATCCGGCCATGTTCTCCCGCGCGCTGGACAAACTCGCCTGAGGCACGCGCCCCTGCGACCGGGCCTCTGCTTTACCTTCCCTTGCCTTCGCGGATATGGTGCGCCGGATACGTGACGGGGAGAGATATCATGCAAATCGCGGATCTGGGCGATGTCCAGTTGCACTACCGTGTCGACGGTGACCCGAATGGCGCACCCATCGTTTTTGCCAACTCATTGGGCACCGACCTCAGGGTCTGGGACGCGGTGGTCGAACGCCTGCCTGCGGGCCTGAAGGTGATCCGCTATGACAAGCGGGGCCATGGTCTGTCCACCGTGCCCCCTGCCCCCTATTCCATGGGCGCACTGGTGCGCGATGCCGAGCGGCTCCTGGATCTGCTGGAAGTCCGCGACTGCGTCTTCGTGGGTCTCTCCATCGGTGGCATGATTGCGCAAGGCCTGGCTGTGAAACGGCTCGATCAGGTGCGCGCGCTGGTGCTGTCGAACACCGCCGCCAAGATCGGCACCGCCGAGATGTGGCAGGAGCGGATCAAGGCGGTCGAGGAACAGGGCATCGAGGCGCTGGCGGACAACGTCATGGAGCGCTGGTTCGGCAAGGACTTCCGTGCAACGCCCGAACTGACCCTCTGGCGCAACATGCTGGTGCAGCAATCGCGCGCGGGCTACGCGGGCTGCTGCGCCGCCATTGCGGGCACCGATTTCTACACCCCCACCAGTGGCTTGCGCCTGCCCTGCCTTGGCTTTGCCGGGGCCGAGGATGGCTCCACCCCGCCGGATCTGGTGCGCGAAACCGTCGATCTGATCCCTGGCTCGCAGTTCCACCTGATCCGCCGCGCGGGCCACATCCCTTGCGTCGAGAAACCCGATGAATACACCGAACGGCTGACAAGCTTCCTCAAGGAGATCGGACACATTGGCTGACTTTCTGCTGATCCACGGATCCTGCCATGGCGCCTGGTGCTGGCGCGACCTTATCCCCGCGCTGGAGGCGCGCGGACACACCGCCCGCGCCATCGACCTGCCCGGCCACAACGATGGGCGCGACCTGACCAGCGTCACGCTGGAGGAAACCGCCGAGGCGATCCTGATGGCGGCCGGGGCGGAGACCATCGTGCTGGGTCATTCCTGGGCCGGCTTCCCGATCTCCGCCGCCGCCGAAAAGGACCCCAGCCGCCTGCGCGCGCTGATCTACCTCTGTGCCTATGTTCCGATCTCGGGCCTGTCGATGATCGACATGCGCAAGCGCGGACCGCGCCAGACCCTGGCCCATGCGGTGATCAAGGACGAGGACAGCAACAGCTACACAATCGACCCCGCCGAGGTGCCGCGCCTGTTCTACCATGACTGCCCGGACGAAGCGGTGGCTTTCGCGCTGCAACACCTTTGCCCGCAAGCGATCCGCCCGCAGGACACGCCGCTGACCCTTGGCGCCAACTGGGACGTCACCCCCAAGGCCTATATCCGCTGCGCGGGTGACCAGACCATTCCGCCGGAGTACCAGGCCGATATGGTGAAGGACTGGCCTGCGGAGCGCGTCCACGTGATGGAGACTTCCCACTCTCCCTTCTTCGCCGCGCCGGATGATCTGGCGGATCTACTCACCCAGATCGAAAAGGATCTCTGACATGGCCGGATCGGTTTTCGACAGCCAGCTTTATGGCGATCTCTTCCCGGCGGGCGATGTGGGTCGCCTGTTCAGCGACAGCGCAGAAATCCGCGCCATGCTTCTGGTCGAGGGCGCCTTGGCCAAGGCACAAGGCGCCGCAGGCGTGATCCCCGAGATCAGCGCCGCCGCCATCCAGCGTGCCACCATGGAGGTGGCCCTCGACCCTGGCGCCCTGCGCAAGGCCACGGGTCAGAACGGCGTGCCGGTGCCCGCGCTGGTCGCCGCGCTGCGTGGCGAGATGAACGCTCCGGAACATGCGCAATATGTCCATTGGGGTGCCACCTCGCAGGACATCATGGACACAGGGTTGATGCTGCGCCTGCGCCAGGCCCTCGCCGCGATTGAGGCCGATCTGAAGTCCGTTCTTGGCGCGTTGGCAGCACTCGCCCGCGCCCATGCCGAACTGCCGATGCCCGCCCGCACTTATGGACAGCACGCCACCCCCACCAGTTTCGGCGCCGTGGTCGCCGCCTGGGGCGCGCCGCTGATCGCACTGCTGGAAGAACTGCCCGCTCTGCGCCGGTCCTGCCTTCTGGTCTCCCTTTCGGGCGCGGCCGGAACCGCCGGAGCACTGGGAGCAAAAGCGCCAGAGGTGCGCGCGGCCCTCGCCGAGGGGCTGTCCCTGGGCGATCCCGAACGCAGCTGGCACACCGATCGCAGCCCGGTGACGCGCATTGCCGACTGGATGGTGCGGGTGAACATCGCTCTGGGCAAGATGGGCGAGGATTGCATCGCGCTGGTGCAGACCGGCATCCAGGAGATCCGCCTTGGCGGTGCCGGCGCCTCCTCCACCATGCCGCAGAAACAGAACCCGGTCGCGCCCTCGGCGCTGGTGGCACTGGCGCGGCAGGGATCGGGGCTGGTGTCGGTGCTGCACGGCGCCGCCATGCAGCAGCATCAGCGCGATGGCGCCGCCTGGTTCACCGAATGGATGTGCCTGCCGCAGATCGTGCTGGGCGCCGCAAGTGCTGCCACCACGGCAAAGGCGCTTGCTGCCGGGATCACCCCCAACGCGGATGCCATGGCCGCAGCCCTGGACAGCGGGCTCGACATGATCCACGCCGAGGCGCTGAGCTTTGCCCTGACCGAGACCCTGCCCCGCCCCGAGGCACAGGCGGCCGTGAAACGGCTCTGCCTTGAGGCCAACGAGAGCGCGACGCCCCTTGGCACACTGGCGGCACGGGACTTCCCCGACCTGGACACCAAGGCGCTGTTCGATCCGGCCCGGCAACTGGGCCATGCCCCGGCGGAAGCCTTGCGTTTTGCCGAAAAAGCCGCCGAAGTCGGCCGCACGGACTAACCGGCCAGGGGACAGTGACATGCGGCGCGGGACAGAGGATTTGGCAACAGGCTTGCCCCGCCCGATGACAGATGCGGCGGGTGGCTTCTGATGCGCCTGCCGCTGGTCTTTGTGCTGACCACGGTGATGATCGACGCCATGGGCATCGGTCTCATCATGCCGATCATGCCCAGCCTGATCGTCGAGGTGCAGGGCGGCTCGCTGGCCGATGCGGCGATCTGGGGCGGCATCCTCAGCACCGCCTTTGCGGTGATGCAGTTCCTGTTCAGCCCGGTTCTGGGCTCCCTTTCCGACGCGATCGGGCGGCGCCCGGTTCTGCTGGTCTCGCTGTTTGTCATGGCGCTGGACTATCTGGTGATGGCGCTGGCCGGTTCGCTCTGGCTGTTGCTGGCGGGCCGCATCGTGGGCGGCATCACCGCCGCGACCCATTCCACCGCGGGCGCCTATATCGCCGATATCTCGAAACCGCAGGAAAAGGCCGCGAATTTTGGTCTTCTGGGCGCGGCCTTTGGTGCCGGTTTTGTGCTTGGCCCGTTGGTGGGCGGCCTCTTGGGAGAGATGGGCACCCGGGCGCCATTCTATGCCGCTGCAGCGCTTGCGGCGCTGAACTTTGCCCTCGGCTGGTTCGTGATGCGCGAGACAGTCACCGACAAGACCCGCCGCGCCTTTGACTGGCGCCGAGCCAATCCCTTTGGCGCTTTTCGCGCCATGGCGCGCATTCCGGGCATCACGCCGCTTCTGTGGGTCTATTTCCTCTATTCGGTGGCGATATACGTCTATCCGGCGATCTGGTCCTATTTCACCGCCGAGCGGTTCGGCTGGCAGCCGCAGGTGATCGGCCTGTCGCTGGGGATTTACGGCATCTGCATGGCGCTGGTGCAGGGCTGGCTGCTGCGCCACAGCGTCCGCTGGGTCGGAGAGCGCGGCTCGGTCCTTTGGGGACAGGTGTTCGATTTCATCGCCTTCGGTGTGCTCGCCTTTATCGCCAGTGGTAGCCTCGCCCTGGCGCTGATCCCCATTTCCGCCCTGGGGGCATTGGTTCAACCCGCATTGCAGGGAATCATGTCCCGCCGGGTCGCGGACAATCAGCAAGGTGAGCTGCAGGGTGTGATGACGGCGGTGCACGCGCTGTCGATGATCATTTCCCCGCTGATGATGACCGCAACCTTTGCCCATTTCACGCGCGAGGGCGCTGCGATCTACATGCCCGGCGCGCCCTTCCTGGTGGCGCTGGTGCTGATGATCGCCGGATGTGTTGTCTTTCTGCGCACCACCCGTTCCGAGACACTGGGCAATTCCGCCGGGTAAAGCAATTCCGCTACGTAAAACTGTCTTCCACATTACGATTTGACAATTTCCCACTTGCAGCATGGTCCAGACCACGCCACCGTGCGGCAAACGCGCCTGGCAACCGGGAGAAACAGCCATGCAAACCATCAAAGCCGCCGTCTGTCGTGAATTCGGTCAACCGCTCGTCATCGAAGACATCCAGATCGCCGACCCGCGCATGGGCGAAGTCGAGGTGACCCTGGATGCGGTCGCGATCTGCCACAGCGACATCTCCTATGCCGAAGGCGCCTGGGGCGGGCACCTGCCGGCCGTCTATGGCCACGAGGCAGCAGGCACCATCACTAAGGTCGGCGTCGGCGTGAACGGCTTTGCGGCAGGCGACAGCGTTGTCGTCACCCTGATCCGCTCCTGCGGCACCTGCCCCAGCTGCGCGGGCGGCAAGCCGACGATCTGCGAAACCCCCTATGATGGGGTGAAGAACGGCCCGCTGACCACCGCCGACGGCGGCCCGCTGGAACAGGCCATGGCCTGCGGCGCCTTTGCCGAAAAGGTTGTGGTGGATCAGCGCCAGATCGTGAAAATCCCGGAAACCATGGCCAAGGATGTCGCTTCGCTGATCTCCTGCGGTGTGATCACCGGCGTGGGCGCTGCCGTCAATGCCGCGGGTCTGCGGGCCGGGCAGGATGTCGTCGTGATCGGCGCGGGCGGCGTCGGTCTCAACGCCATCCAGGGCGCGCGTATCGCCGGTGCCCGCCGCATCGTTGCTGTCGACATGAGCGAGGAAAAGCTGGAGGTTGCCAAGGAATTCGGCGCCACCCATGGCGTTCTCGGCACCGAGAAATCGCCCTGGCGCGCCTCCTACAAGGCGCTGGGTGGGCGGGGCGCCGATGCGGTTCTGGTCACCGTGGGCGCCATTCCCGCCTATGAGCAAGCGGTGCGTTACCTGGGCCGGGGCGGCAAGGCGGTGATGATCGGCATGCCCCATTCCGGCGCCAAGGCGGAATATGAACCCGTCGTCATGGCCGCCATCGGTCAGGGGCTTGTCGGCTCCAAGATGGGAGATGTCGTGATCCAGCGCGATATTCCCTGGATGATCGATCTTTATCAACAGGGGCGCCTGAAGCTGGACGAACTGATCTCCGGTCGCTGGAGCCTTGATCAGATCAACGAGGCGATTGCCGACACCAAGACCGGCTCGGCGCGGCGCAACGTGATCCTGTTCAACCGTTAAGAGGCTGTCCGCAGCCGATAGACCGCCATCCGCAAGGAGACGCCGATGAAGCTGCAGGACCTCGACATCATCGTGACCGCCCCGCCCGCACCGGGATGGGGCGGGCGCTACTGGATCCTGGTGAAAGTGACCACCGACACCGGCATCACCGGCTGGGGCGAATGCTACGCGGCCTCGGTCGGACCCGAGGCCATGACCCACGTGATCCGCGATGTCTTTGCGCGCCACATGGAGGGGGAGAACCCCGAAAACATCGAGCTGATGTTCCGCCGCGCCTATTCCTCCGGCTTTACCCAGCGGCCCGACCTGACGGTGATGGGCGCCTTTTCGGGGCTTGAGATCGCCTGCTGGGATATCCTCGGCAAGCACCGCGACCGCCCGGTGCATGCGCTCATTGGCGGGCGGATGAATGATCGCATCCGCGCCTATACCTATCTCTATCCACTGCCCCAGCACGAGATCTCCGCCTTCTGGGTCTCGCCCGAGATGGCCGCCGAAAGTGCGGCCGAAATGGTCCGCCAAGGCTACACGGCAGTGAAATTCGACCCCGCCGGCCCCTATACGCTGCGCGGCGGCCACATGCCTGCGATGAGTGACATCAGCCAGTCCGTTGCCTTCTGCGAGGCCATCCGCGAAGCGGTCGGGGATCGCGCCGATCTTCTATTCGGCACCCACGGGCAGTTCACCACGGCCGGCGCCATCCGCCTGGGTCAGGCCATCGCCCCCTACCAGCCCCTGTGGTTCGAAGAGCCGGTCCCCCCAGATTCCGTAGGCCAGATGGCGCGCGTCGCCTCGGGACAACCCGTGCCGGTCGCCACCGGCGAGAGGCTGACCACCAAGGCCGAGTTCGCTCCGATCCTGCGGGAAGGGGCTGCCAGCATCCTGCAACCGGCGCTGGGGCGCGTCGGCGGCATCTGGGAGGCCAAGAAGATCGCCGCCATGGCCGAGGTCTATAACGCGCAGATGGCGCCGCATCTGTATGCAGGCCCGGTGGAATGGGCAGCGAACATTCATCTGGCGGCCTCGATCCCCAATATCCTGATGGCTGAAAGCATCGAAACGCCCTTCCATGACGCGCTGATCAAGGGCGCCATCCGGGTCGAGGAGGGCTTTATCACCCCGCCCGAGGCCCCCGGTCTTGGCATCGAGGTGGACGAGGCTCTTGCCCGCGCACATCCGTTTACGGGCGACGATCTGCACCTCAACATGCAGGAGGCCCCCTGCGATTATGTGAACGGCAATGCCTTTGCCGGAGGCGCACCTCCGCTGACAGAGTGAGACCAATGGCCGCGTGACTTGTGCTGCCGGGGCAATCTGGTGCAGTATGTGGCGCAAGATTTATCCCTCTTGCAAGCTCCACCGCAGGATTCTGGACACGTGACGATTCAAACCCCTGATACGATTTCCCCGGATGCGCCCGTCGACATGGCGCAGCGCGCGACCGAGGCGGCTGCCTTCCTCAAGACCCTGGCGCATGAGGGGCGGCTGATGATCCTGTGCCATCTTGGCACCGGAGAGAAATCTGTCGGCGAATTGGAGGCGCTGCTGGGGATGCGGCAAGCAGCTGTAAGTCAGATGCTGGCCCGTCTGCGCGACGAAGGTCTGGTGGCAACCCGCCGTGAGGGAAAGACGATCTTTTACTCGCTGAAAGACCGCAACACCGAAGAGGTCATCTCTCTCCTCTACCGCCAGTTCTGCGGCCCGGCCTAGATCCAGCCAATCCCTTGTTGATCCGGACTTGGCCCGGCGGTCAGCTCCGGCCCTATGCAGGTGGGGGCGCTCCCGCGCCTGTCCGGTCCTTTGCCTACGGCAAATCCCCGAAAGCAGCCTTGGGCGTGGCGCGGCTTCGCCGCGCCACGCCCAACCGGCAAGGGGTATTCTTTGAATGCCCCGAGACGGGCGGGAGAGCCCCGCCCGCCGTTTGAGTGGCGTCACTGTGAATCAGCTATCGCTGCGCACGCTCTGACGCTGACGGCCCAGACCTTCGATCTCCAGCTCCATCACATCGCCGGGCTTGAGGTAGACGGGATCGGGCTTGATCCCCATGCCGACGCCCGGCGGTGTGCCAGTGGCAATCACATCGCCCGGGTGCAGGGTCATCAGCTGACTGAGGTGGGAAATGATCTCGGCCACGGAGAAGATCATCTTGCCGGTGGTGCCCGTCTGCATGCGCTTTCCGTTCACATCGCAGCTGAGCGCAAGGTTCTGCGGATCGGCCACCTCGTCCCGGGTCACCAGCCAGGGGCCGATGGGGCCAAAGGTGTCGCAGCTCTTGCCCTTGGTCCACTGGCCGGTCAGCTTGATCTGGAAATCCCGCTCGGAAACATCGTTGACCACGCAATAGCCCGCCACGTGATCCAGCGCCTCTTCCTCGCTGACGTATTTCGCGGTCTTGCCGATCACCACGCCCAGTTCGACCTCCCAATCGCCCGCAACCGAGCCGCGCGGCAGCACCACGTCGTCATTGGCGCCGACAATGGCCGAGGTCGCCTTCATGAACAGGATCGGATGCTCGGGGATTGCCATGCCCGCCTCTTCGGCGTGGTCGGAGTAATTGAGCCCGATGCAGAGAAACTTGCCCACATCGCCAACACAGGGAGCGATATCCACGTCCCCCTCGACCGCGGGCAAAGAGGCCGGGTCCAGCGCCGCAAGCCGCGCCAGTTCCGTGTCCCCCAACATGGCGCCGGTGATATCCGCCACCTGCCCCGACAGATCACGTACCACGCCATCCGCATCCATCATGCCCGGGCGCACCTCTGTGCCCACCCGGTATCGCAACAGTTTCATACCTGTTTCTCCCCCATTCCATCTGTGAGTGTTCTCTCGCTGCTCTATCAGCTTTGGCAACCTAGCTCGACACGTAACCCGCCACCACCTGCAGCAATTTGAAGGCGGTCGCCGCATCGTTCTCCACCACCGCGAGGAATTCCTCCTCGCCGATGCGCAGGCAGGTGAGGTTGGTCTCTGCCACCATGCTGAGCGCCCGCGGTTCCTTGCGGATAAGTCCCAACTCCCCAACAAGACGCCCCGGGCCAACCCTGGCGATCAACCGGTCCTGCTGCCCCTCCTGTGGCAGGAACAAGCCTGCTTCGCCTTCGGTGATCATATAGGCGCCATCGCTGGCATCATCGTCCTTCAGGAAGACCACATCGCCCGCCTTGGCCTCATACCAGCGCGCCCCGAATGCCAGCAGTCGCAATTGCCTCCGATTGAGGCTCGAGAACAGTTCGGATTGCTCCAGGGCGCGCAGCTTGCGCGCCAGATCCTGGCTCGCCGCACTGTCTGTCACGGCCGCCTCCTGCATCTGATCGGTGACCAATCGCCCCTGGCGCAGCTGGTAGTAGACATCAAAAACCTCGGAGCGCTCAAAATCGCTGTCGAGATAAACCAGCGTCGTCTGTGGCAGCAACCTGCGCAGGTTCTTGTGGACCGACACGCGAGTCTCCAGGTCATAGCTGGCGAGCGCGGAATCCATGATCAGGATATCCGGCCGCTTGATCGTGGCACGGGCAAAGGCCAAGGGTTCCGCAAAACTGGCAGGCAGCCCCTGACCGCCCAGCGCGACGGGGAGATCGAAGATCAGTTCGACCACCATGTCGCGGGCGCCATTCTCGACCAGAACATCCGAAACCAGCTTGCGCAGCTCATCCCCGCGAGCGCCGGAACTGTCGGAGATCTTGCCGAACAGGGCGTTTTCCAGAACCGTCAGGCCGGGAGCAATGGCATCAGGAGCCAAGGGAACAAAGATATCCTCCAGCGTCTCCAGCAATTCCCCGGCATGGCTGCGGCGGAACTCCAGGATGCGCTCTTTCATGGCGTCGCTGAAGGCAGGCCCGATCTGCTCGGCCGAGATGCTGAAGGGAACGATCAGCATCTGCGCCAGCTCGTCACGCTCCAGCGCATGCGCACCCTTGCTGCGGGTCTTGTCGACCAGCGACAGGGCCGCTTCATAGGCAGAGGGCTCCAACCCCAGCTTGCGGAACAGCGGATGGCCGGTGCCATCGATCCCGAAGATCTGGCGCAGCATATCGACGACATCCTGCGTCAGAACCACCAGGTCCCGGTCCAGCCGCAGCTCCTGCAAACGGTCCAGGAAGTTCACATGCCGCTTCAGCACCTGTTCGGTGATCGGCTCGCGCAGGGTGGCATAGAGCAAGTTTTCAGCCACCGGCAGCGCCGGGTTGTAGGCATCGGGACGGAAGATATGTGCCTGAATCGCCAGCCCCGCCGCCTCCACCGCCGCCTGCACCTTGGGGCGCAGGGCAATCAGGCTTGCGCTCAGCCGGGGATGGGCACGGCTGTCGAACTTCTGATCCATGCCGCGCCTAAACAGCGCCGTATCCGTGCCGATACCGGCCACCAGCTGCACCCACCAATCGCGCAGTTCCTCCTCGGTGGAAAATCCCGCAAGGGACGGATCCAGCCAGGCCGCATCGTAGGGATCGGAACTGTTACCCGCCCGCAGGGCGGCATTGAACTGTAGCATGTCCCGCGCTTCGCCCTGCGGACGCTGGCGCATCGGCATCATCACGTTATCCCCGAAGGAACCCCGGAACAGCACCGGCCGCGAGGTCGCATGACCGATGCGCGAGGCAACGATGGCCTGATGCATGTTGCGCAGGTCATGCCCCGCAACGGTGACACTGCCCGAAGCCGGCAAAACCTCGCGCGTCAGCAGTTCGGCAAGGGCGCGGCGGTCCTCTTCGGAGGGGGCGGCAATGCCGATGACCTGCCCCGCCGGTAGGGTTGCGCTCAGATCCTCCAGCACCAGATTGCCATCGGCATCGCGCACGCTGACCTGGTTCAGGGCGATGTCCCCTTCAAGGCGCGGGATTTCCTCCGGCTCTCCGGTCATCAGCGCCTCATCCACCATGCCCGCAGGCGCGAAACGCTCCAGGATCACCTCCCAGCGCAGAGACATGTCCTGGGTCTGGTTGTAATAGTCCAGCAGTTCCTTCCAAGGCGAGGCGATGTCCTTATAGGCCGCCAGTGCCGCCACCAGCGCCCCCAGCGAGACTTTGCCCTGCAGCACCAGGAAACCGCCCACGGCGTAGAAGAAGAAAGGCGTCAGCTGGGTGATGAAGTTGTTGAGAAACTTCATGAAGAACTTCTTCTGGTAGATATCGAAGCGGATATCGTAAAGCCGCCCCAGCCGGTCCGTGATCACCGCCATCCGGTAGCGCCAGCCACCATTGATGCGCAGGGTGGCGGCGCCGGCGGCGCTTTCCCCGATCTCTGACGCCAGCGCGCGAACCTCTTTGATGCGGTCCTTGTTCAAGAGGTTGATCCGGCGCTGCAGCATCGGGATGAGCCAGCCCTGAAGCGGGATCAGGGCAATCGCCGCCAGCCCGAACCAGAGGCTTTGCATGAACAGGAAATAGAGGATGGTCAGCATCTGCCCGGCCTGCAGCACCGGCTGGCTGACCGCATCCCCCATCAAGCCGCCCATCGGCTCGGACTCGGAGGTCACCATCGAGACCAGCTCACCCTGGCTGACCCGCTCGAAATAGGGCTGGGGAAACCGCAACACGCGGGCAATCAGCTGGTAGCGAAACCGGCGCAGCATCCGTTCGGCCAGAATGCCCTTCATGGTGTTGATGCGCATCTTCATCAACCCATGCGCCAGCACCGAAATCAGGAATGCCCCGCAGAGCAGCCACAGGAAGGTCAGCTGATCCACCGAATAGCCAAACACATCAATGATCTCGGTCTGGGCACCGATGGCATCGTTGATGATCCGCTTGGGCAATTCCAGCGTCAGATACAGCAGCGGAAACAGACAAGCCGTGACCACCAGAAGAACAAGCTGATCACGTTTGGAGTACTTCCAGATAAAGCGGAACAGGGAACGTTCTATGAGTGAGCTCCGGCTTGGCGTCTGAAATTCGATATCTTCATGCCTAGCGCGGTTTGCCCATGGCAGGCAATGGCAAGAACATCATGCGCGCCTTCAACCTGCCCTAACGGCAGCAATGGACGCGGCATTTGCCATGGCGCGAAAAACACGTAAGGTTCCGGGGTGTAAGCCACGATAGGGGATTGCCTTGCCGGACCTCGCCGGAGCGATACTGCTGCTGCTCTGCCTGATGCAGGTGAAGCATATGTTTGCGGATTTCTATCTGCAGACCCCGAAAATGCTGTCGGGACGGGGCGAGTATTTCCACGGCGGCCGCGCCCAGCATGCGGGCGTGCATGCGCTGGGGTCGGTGATCGTCTTTGTCATAATGGGCGCATCCGTGCCCTTCATTCTGACCATCTGCGCGCTGGAATGGCTGGTGCATTTCAACATCGACTACTGCAAGGCGCGCTATTCCGACAGCAAGCAGCTGACACCACAGCAAGCGGTGTTCTGGCGTGCCGTGGGCACCGATCAGGCACTGCACCAGCTCACCTATATCGCCATGGTCGCCGCCTGGGTGAAATGCGCCGCCTGACGGCAGGGTCTCAGGACATCACCGGCCTGTCCCGCTTGATCGTGCGCAAGACCACATTGGTCTGGGCACTGGCCACGGCAGGCAGTCGGAACAGGAACTCTTCCAGGAACCGGTTGTAGGCATCAAGATCGGGCGCCAGTACCCGCAGGTGATAATCGGACTGGCCGGTGGTGGCATAACACTCCTGTACCAGCGTATTCGTCTCCACCGCGCGAATGAACTGCTTCAGCTTGTCAGGGTCATGCCGCGTCAGTTGCACATGCACCATGGCATGGAACCCCAACCCCATGGCCCCCGCATTGACCACAGCGCCATAGCGTTCGATCACGCCTGCCTCTTCCAAGCTCCGCACCCGCCGCCACAGGGCGGAAGGCGACATGCCCACGGCCTCGGCCAGGTCCGCGTTCGAAATCCGGGAATCCTCCTGCAAGAGTGTCAGGATACTGCGGTCGCGATCGTCTAGCTTCATGAAATCGGTACCCCTTCTCACAATAGGTGGTATTGACGGATAAATTATCCACAAAATCATAAAATGACAGTAGATCCGGCAAATTATTCCGCACCCGATGGATTATCCTTCCGCGATCAGGACACCCCCGCGCGAGGACACCCCATGACCGAGCTGAGCCACGAATTTCGAAGCTACCAGCTGGATGACCGCTACGAGATGACCAAGGGTCGCGTGTTCCTCACCGGCACCCAGGCACTTGCACGCGTCATGCTGGACCAGGCGCGCCGGGATCGTGACGCGGGGCTCAACACCGCCGGGTTCGTTTCGGGCTACCGTGGATCGCCGCTGGGCGCGGTCGACCTGGAATTCTGGCGCTCGCGCAAGCGCATGGAAGAGGCCAAGATCAAGTTCATGCCCGCCGTGAACGAGGATCTGGGCGCCACCGCGGTTCTGGGCGCGCAGCAGGCCATCCTTGACCCTCACTGCGAGGTCGAGGGCGTCTTTTCCATGTGGTACGGCAAGGGGCCGGGCGTGGATCGTTCCGGCGATGCGCTGAAGCACGGCAACGCCTATGGATCTTCTGAGAAGGGCGGCGTGCTGGTGGTGGCAGGCGATGACCACGGCTGCGTCAGTTCTTCGATGCCGCACCAGTCGGATGTGGCCTTCATGGCCTGGTTCATGCCGGTGCTGAACCCGGCGGATGTTTCCGAATTCCTGAGTTTTGGCGAATACGGCTTTGCCCTGTCGCGCTATTCCGGCACCTGGGTCGGCTTCAAGGCGGTGTCGGAAACCGTCGAAAGCGCGCGCTCGGTCGAATTGCGCCCGGATCGTGATTTCATCCTCCCCGAGCTGCCCGAGTACCCCGGCGGGCTGCACATCCGCCGTGCCGACCTGCCCTCGCCCGAGATCGAAACCCGCATCCATGCCAAGATCAAGGCCGTGCGCGCCTTTGCCGAGGCCAACCCGATCGACCGCCGCATCTATGACGTTGAGGACGCCAAGTTCGGTTTCGTGACCACCGGCAAGGGGCATCTCGACCTGATGGAGGCGCTGCGCCTTCTGGGGCTGGACGAGGCCGCCTGCCGTCGGCTGGGGATCGACATCTACAAGGTCGGCTTTGTCTGGCCGCTGGCGCGCCCCGAGGCGCTGCGCTTCGTGAACGGCAAGGAAGAGGTGCTGGTCGTTGAGGAGAAACGCGGCATCATCGAAAGCCAGTTCAAGGAGTATTTCTACGACTGGCCCGGCGCCAAGCCGAAACAGATGGTCGGCAAATACGACAGCGCGGGCGAACCGCTGATCCCCTGGACCGGGGAACTCAGCCCGTTGCAACTGGTGCCCATCGTGGCGGCGCGACTTGATGCCTTCTTCCCGGATGAGAACCTGCCCGCCAAGGCCGCCGCGCTGACCGCTGAGCCGCCCAAGCTGATCAACGTGCCGGGCGCCACCCGCACGCCCTATTTCTGCTCGGGTTGCCCGCACAACACCTCGACCAAGCTGCCCGAAGGCTCCAAGGCGTTTTCCGGCATCGGCTGTCACGTCATGGCCAGCTGGATGGACCGCGACACCGCAGGCTATGCCCAGATGGGCGGCGAAGGCGTGCCCTGGGCGGTTGCCTCGCAGTTCAACGGGAACAAGCACGTGTTCCAGAACCTGGGCGAAGGCACCTGGTATCATTCCGGCAGTCTGGCGATCCGGCAAGCGGTCGCCGCAAGGACCAATATCACCTACAAGATCCTTTACAATGACGCGGTCGCCATGACCGGCGGTCAGCCGGTGGACGGGCCGGTCAGCGTATCAGGCATCGCCCAGACCTGCCGCGCCGAAGGGGTGGAGCGCATCGCGCTGGTCTCCGACGATATTGGCAAGTTCAACCGCGCCACCTTCCCCGCTGGAACCTCCTTCCATGACCGCGGCGACATGGACGCGGTACAGCGCGAGCTGCGCGAGATCCCCGGCGTCACCGTGCTGATCTACGAGCAGACCTGCGCCACCGAAAAACGCCGCCGCCGCAAGCGCGGCAAGATGGAGGACCCGAAGAGGTTCGCCTTCATCAACGATCTGGTCTGCGAAGGCTGTGGCGATTGTTCGGTGGAGTCCAACTGCCTCAGCGTGGAGCCGAAGGAGACCCCGTTCGGACGCAAGCGCAAGGTCAACCTCTCCTCCTGCAACAAGGACTTCTCCTGTCTCAACGGGTTTTGCCCCAGCTTTGTCACCGTTGAGGGTGGCGAGCGGCGCAAGAAGCAGCCTGCCGGTCTCGACGCAGACCAGCTGGCGGCCCGCCTGCCCGCCCCGGACCTTCCCTCCCTCGCCGAGCCGTTCGATCTGCTCGTCACCGGGGTGGGCGGCACAGGCGTTGTGACCGTTGGTGCGCTGATCACCATGGCCGCCCATCTGGAAGGCAAGGGATCCAGCGTACTGGATTTCACCGGATTTGCACAAAAGTTCGGCACCGTCCTGAGCTATATCCGCCTGTCGAACGCGCCCGACACCCTGAACCAGGTGCGCATTGATCAGGGGACCGCAGATGCGGTGATTGGCTGCGACGTGGTGGTCTCCTCCGCCCCCAAGGCCTCGGCCCATTATCGCCCGGGCACCAAGGTTGTGCTGAATCGCGCCGAAATGCCCACGGGTGATCTGGTCTTGCGCCGCGACGCCGACCTGATGGCGGGCCTGCGCGAGCAGGAGATCGCCAATGTGGTTGGGGCAGAGAACCTGTCGGGCTTCAACGCCAATGAGGCGGCAGAGGCGCTGCTGGGTGATGCGGTGCTGGCCAATGTGATGATGCTGGGATTTGCCTGGCAAAAGGGGCTGGTGCCAGTCAGCGGCGCGGCGCTGTCACAAGCGATCGAACTCAATGGCGTGGCGATCAACGAGAACCACTTGGCCTTTGCCATCGGGCGTGCCATGGCTGTGGATCCCGGCCTTGTGCGCCAGTTCTACGACGAGGCCCCGGAACAGGCAGAAACGCTGGAGCAGATGATCACCCGCCGCGCCACCTTCCTGACCGGCTATCAGGATGCAGATTATGCGGCCCGCTATCGCGCCACGCTGGACCGGCTGCGCAGCGCCCTGCCTGCGAACGTGCAGGACGACCTGACGACACGCGCAGCGAAATCCCTGTTCAAGCTGATGGCCTATAAGGATGAATTCGAGGTCGCGCGCCTTTTGACCTCTGATACCTTCAAGCATCAGATCGCGGCCGAATTCGACGGTGACTACTCGGTCAAATACCACCTCGCCCCGCCGTTGCTGACGCGTAGCAAGGACAGCCGGGGACGTCCGAAGAAACGCGCCTTCGGACCCTGGCTGCGCCCGGCGCTGTCAGTGCTGGCCAGGGCAAAGGGCCTGCGTGGCACGGCCTTCAACCCCTTTGGCTATCACGAAGAAGCCCGCCTGCACCGCGACCTTCTGGCCTGGTATGAGGCTGCCCTGGACAAGGTCGCAGATGGATACAGCCCAGCGACCCACGAGGTCTGTGCTGAAATTCTATCGGCCCCACAGGAAATCCGCGGCTACGGCCCGGTCCGCCTGGAGGCGGCCCAGCGCTTCCGGGCCGAAACCGAGGCGCGGTTGAAACGGCTCTGATCCCACCCGCGCAACGCAGGGCGCGCGCATCAACGATGGGTCTGGCCGCATCTGCAGGCGCGGTCAGATATCCCAGACGTCCCGGGTGTAACGCCGGAACGCCTCCAGCTCTTCGGGCTGTGCCTCCTTACCGGTAAACACCAGCAGGTATTCCGGCGTCATCTTCATGCGCAATTCGTAGCTTTCGTTCGGCTCGGCCATGTCATAGCCGAGCTGCATGTAATAGAGCACCTTGGCCCGTGCCTGCGCCTCCATCTCGGGATAGCCGAAGCGGGCAAACATGTCGGTCAGCGCCGCCACCCGGCGCGCATCCGAGCGGTCCAGCAGGCTGCGCACCTTGCCAGAACGCCGCGCCCAGTCGCGCACCGCAAAATCCAGCGCCGTGTTGAAGAGATCCGGGTTCTCGATGCAGTGAAAGACATTCAGCACCGCCCCGGTGATCGTCTCGGCCGTGGCTTCGGCCTGGGCCACCATGGCGGCGGTATTGGTCTGCTCCCATTCCTTCAGCAGCGCATCCAGCAGATCCTGACGCGACTTGAAGTACCAGTAGAAGGAAGAGCGCGAGACATTCATCCGCTCGGCCAGGGCCAGCACCTTGACCCGCTCCACCCCGTCGCTGATCAGCACATCCATGGCCACGTTCAGCCAATCTGCGCGGGTGACTTTTACGTTCCCGGTCAGCGGCGCGGCAGTGGGATCGTCGCGGTGAAGGATCGGTTTGGCGGGCATGGGCAGAATACCTTGTCACAGACGCCAAGCGGCGCAGCAAATATCCTGCGGCGGGTACCCGGCCATGTCCACCGCATTCGGCAGCGGTGCGCTATTTGTCTCAGGCGGAAGGCAAGGCGCCCTGCGATCCCGGGTTCAAGACGATGCACAGGCCAATTCGACAAGACGGTAAGCCGCAGCCCCTGCATCCTCTGCATATTGCGGATCGCGATGGGTCAGCATCGCAGAAAAGGCGCCATCCATCAGCAGGGTCACCGCCCGGGCGAGATCCTGTGCCTGCTGAATCCCCGCCTTCGCATACGCCTCGGCCAGCCAGAGTTCGAATTTCTTTTTGTGCCGCGCACCGACTGCCACCGCAGGGTGTCCGGGCATGTTTGCCAGCTCCGCGACGGTCCTCAGAAACCCGCAGCCCTTCCATTTCGGGTGGCGCGCATTCTCGGCAACCCTTTGAAAAATGACCTGGGTCTTTGCGGAGACCGGTCCTTCCGCCTCATCGAACCATTGTGCGAATGCCGCCAGGTTGGGCTGGTCCCGCGAGATCAGATAGGCCTCGATCAGGTCATCCTTGCTTTTGAAATGATAGTAGAGCGTCCGTTTGGTCAGCCCGGCCTTTTCGGCAATCGCATCGACGCTCACAGCGCGGATTCCTTCGCCGTAAAATAGCTTGTTCGCCGCCGTCAGGATGCGGTCCCGGGTTTCTAGGGAAGAGGGTTTCGCCATGTATACTACCTAGTGAGTTTACTTGAATTTGCCCCCTTCCCACACTCGGGTCAACACAACGACGGAGTATCGAAGATGACCGACACTGTTTTGATGACACGCGAGGGACCGATTGCAATTCTCACGCTCAATCGGCCGGAAAAGCTGAACGCGCTGAACTACCAGACCAACGACCGGATACTCGAGCTGCTGAACCGGATCGAGGACGACGCCAGCCTGCGCCTGGTTGTCTTGACCGGTGCCGGGGATCGCGCGTTTTCCGCAGGCGGCGACATCCACGAATTTTCGCAAAGCGTGAAAGAGGGGCCGGATGTGGCGATCAAGGCCTTCGTGCGCCGGGGGCAGGCCATGACACGTCGCCTGGAGGCCTTTCCCAAACCCATCATCGCGGCAGTGAACGGCATTGCCTTTGGGGGTGGCTGTGAAATCACCGAAGCGGTTCACCTGGCCGTAGCATCCGACCGGGCGCGATTTGCCAAGCCGGAAATCAACATCGGCATTCCGCCGACCTTTGGCGGGACACAGCGGCTCCCCAGGTTGGCGGGCCGAAAACGCGCGCTTGAGCTTCTGTTGACCGGCGACGAATTCGACGCCGCGCGCGCCTATGAGCTTGGCTTGGTGAACCGTGTCGTTCCCCATGAGGATCTCATGCCTGCCACCTTCGATCTGGCGGACCGTATTCTGCGCCATTCGCCAATTGCGGCGGCACGGATCATCACGGCAGTGACGCGCGGGATCAACGCCTCAATCACAGAAGGTCTTGAGATCGAAAGCGAGCAATTCGGCCGCATGGCCGCCACCACCGACATCCACGAAGGGCTGGACGCCTGGATCGCACGCCGGAGACCTGCATACACGGGCACATGACCGGACCACGCCCTTGCCCCGGCGCGCAGCAACTTTGCCCCTTGATCCTACAGCTGCGCGCTGGGACGTTCGCGGATCGCCTCTTGCCAGGCCAGGGTCGCGCTGTTGGCTTCGGGCACGCGGATCTTGATCACGCGGGCAAAGTCCACAAAAACGAAGGCCGAGATATCCGCCAGGGTGAAATGATCGGTCGCCAGATAGGGGCTTTCCCGAAGTCGTTCCTCCAGGAGATCAAAGAACCGCGCGGTGCGCAGCTGCCCGCGTTCCGCCAATGCCGGGATCTGGGCGTAGTGATCGGGGCCGGGAATGGCACGGTTTTCAAAGGCGGGATGGGTGTTGCGCAGCACCTCGGCAATCGGCGCGCCGCCCTGCTGTTCGACGATGGAGTTCCACATCAGCACCAGCCCCTTTTCATCCGCGTTTCTCCCCATCAGCGGCGGTTCGGGATAGGCGGCCTCCAGATAGGCGGCGATACCCAGGTTCTCGGTCAGGGCGGTGCCCGCGTCGGTGATCAGCACCGGGATCGTGGCCCGCGGGTTCACCGCCAGAAAGGCCGCATCCAGCTGTTCGCCCTTGGCGATGGAGACATCATGCGTTTCGGGCGTCAGCCCCTTTTCGGCAATGAACATGCGCGCCCGGCGCGGGTTGGGCGCGGTGGAGCAATCGTAGAAAATCATGGCAGCCTCCCTTTTCTCCCCCCAGCCTAGGAGCAGAGTATCGCGTCAGGCCAGCATGACGATACGTCGCAGACAGATCAGGCGTCGCGACGGTAGATGAAGCAACGCCCCTCGACAGCGCCGTCCGGCAGCGGCATTTCGCGCAAGGTCTCGAAATACATCCGGTCCGAGGACACCATAAGGCCACCCACTGCCAGCAAGGGTTCGATCAGCGGCGAGACCAGCCGGGCGAAGGCATCGTTTTTCGCGCGGTTGTGCCCGCCCAGATCCGCATGGATCAGGCTGGCCGTGGCGCCGAACCGCTCCAGCGCGGCCGGAAGGGTCTCGCGCACATCGCCCAGGATCGTCAGCTCTTCCGGCGGGGTGCTGTCGGGGTGCGAAGCCACCGCGCGCTCGAACACATAGATGTCGCGCCCGCTGATATTGTGCTTCATGTGGTGATAGGTGCGCCCGTTGCCAAGCCCCAGTTCGAACACCGGCCCGCTCATGTCCGCGGTCTGTGCAATCGCGTGATCCAGACAGGCACGCTGGGACACCATGCGATCAATGAACAGGTCAAGGCGGGTGGTCATGAGGGGGCTCTCCTTGCGGTGCATGGCCGCGATACGGCCGGTGTGATGCAGATGTGTCAGAGTTTGCGGCAAATGTGTAGTGATTACAGAAAACTGGGCCGCACAGCCCGCCGGGTGACCATCCGCCGCGTCAAAATTCCCGCACCTCAGCCAGCTATCGGTGAATGGGGGTTTGACTAGAGCGCATGGCCCGCGCGATGGTGGGAGAAAAACGGGGACATGGGAAGACAATGACGCGATATCGCCGGTCACGGACGGGGAGGACTGAATGACGCCTCTGTTGTCAGTCGAAGGTCTCAGCATCGGCTTTGGCCGGGATGAACCCGTCGTGCGGGACGTCAGCTTTGACGTGGCGCCCGGTGGCACCCTGGCCCTGGTCGGCGAAAGCGGATCGGGCAAGACCATCACCTGCCGCGCCGCCCTGCGTATCCTGCCGCGTGCGGCACAGATCCGCTCTGGGAAGATCACGCTCAATGGCGGCAAGGCGCCGCTTGAATTGCTGTCCCTGTCCGAACGGCAGATGCGCAATGTGCGCGGCAACCGGATCGCGATGATTTTCCAGGAGCCGATGCGCTCCCTGTCGCCGCTGCACCGGATCGGCAACCAGGTCTCCGAGGTGCTGTGGCTGCATGGCCGCAAGAGCGAGGCCGAAGCGCGCAAGGAGGTGCTGGAGTGCTTCGAGCGCGTCGGTTTCCCGGAACCGGAGCGCACCTATCACTCCTACCCGTTCGAACTGTCGGGAGGCATGCGCCAGCGGGCGATGATCGCCATGGCGATGGTGGCCAAGCCCGACCTGCTGATCGCGGACGAGCCGACGACCGCGCTGGATGTGACGACGCAGGCGCAGGTTCTGGGGCTGATGAAGGAACTGCAGCGCGACACCGGCATGGCGATGATCCTGGTGACCCACGATCTGGGCGTCGTCGCCAATATGGCCGAGGATGTGGTGGTGATGCACAAGGGCCGCGTGATGGAGGCAGGCCCCGCCGCGCCGATCCTGTCGGACCCGGCGCACGCCTATACCCGTGCCCTGATCGAGGCCGCGCCCAAGATCCCCGCCGCAAGCCACAACGCGCCGCCGCAAGCCAAGGAAGACCTGATCCTCGAGCTGAAATCCGTCTCGAAAACCTACACCCTGCGCGCCGGAAAGGGCTGGGCGCCGCCCACCTATATCCACGCCTGCCGGGGGGTGGATTTCAAACTGCCGCGCGGCAAGACACTGGCCATCGTCGGCGAAAGCGGATCGGGCAAGACCACCGCCGCCCGCATTGCGCTGGGGGCCGAGCCACCCGATCCCGGCGGCGAGGTTCTGTTCCGCCCCACCCCGGAAGGCGAGACCGTCAAGGTGCACCAGATGGACCGCGCCGCCCGCACCGCCTTTCAACGCGAGGCGCAGATGGTGTTCCAGGACCCCTATTCCTCGCTCAGCCCGCGCATGCGCATTCTGGATACCATGGTGGAACCGCTGGAAATCCACGGTATCGGCACCGCGGCTGAGCGCCGCGACAAGGCGGCCAAGATGTTGCAGACAGTGGGTCTTGGCCCCGAAATGCTGCAACGCTACCCGCATGCCTTTTCCGGCGGCCAGCGCCAGCGCCTGTCGATTGCCCGCGCCCTGATGCTGGATCCTGCTCTGATCGTCTGTGACGAGCCAACCTCGGCGCTGGATGTCTCGGTGCAGGAACAGATCCTGCGCCTGCTGGAGAAGATCCAGGAGCACCAGGGACTTTCCTATCTGTTTATCAGCCATGATCTGGCCGTGGTCGCCCGTATCGCGGATGAGGTCGCGGTGATGCGGCGCGGGCTGATCGTCGAACAGGCCCCGCCCGAGACGCTGTTCCACAATCCCCAGCATCCCTACACCAAGGCGCTGATCGCGGCGCAGCCCGAACCCGATATCGACCGCCCGATCAATCTGGATCTGGTGGCGCAGGGCGCCGGTGCCCCGGACAGCTGGCCCGAGCACTTCAGATTCACGGGCGCCGAAGCCCCGCCGCTGGTGATGCTGGAGCCCGGACACAAGGTACGATGCTATGTTTGACGCCAAGAAACCCGTTCTGGCCCTCGCCCTTGCTGTGGCCCTTCTGCCGTTTTCCGCCCTGGCAGAGGCCCTGCCGCAGCTGAAGGAAAGCGCCTTCTGGCAGCAGGAGGTGGACGCGGGTGACCTGCCCCCGGTGGCAGAACGCATCCCCGAGACCCCGCTGGTGGTCGATCTGGAGGCCAAGGGGCGCGCATACGGCGTGCAGGGTGGCGCGCTCAACACCATGGTGACGCGTTCCAAGGACATCCGCCAGATGGTGGTCTACGGCTATGCCCGGCTTGTGGGTTATGACGCCGATTACAAGCTGCAGCCCGACATCCTGTTGGGTTACGAAGTCGAGAACAACCGGCGCTTTACCCTGCAGCTGCGCCCCGGCCACCACTGGTCGGATGGCTCCCCCTTCACCTCGGCCGATTTCGAATACTGGTGGAAGGACGTTGCCAACCACCCGCAGCTGAGCCCCGCAGGCCCGCCCGATTTCATGCGCGTCGAGGGTGAATTGCCGGAGGTCTCATTCCCCGATGCCACCACCGTGGTCTTTGAGTGGACCCATCCCAATCCCGGCTTCCTGCATCATCTGGCGCAGGCCCGCCCGCCCTTCATCTATCGCCCCTCGGCCTATCTGAAACAGTTCCACGCCGATTACGCCGACCCGGCGGCGCTGGCCGATGAAGTGGATTACGCCCGCGTCAAAAGCTGGGCCGCGCTGCACAACAAATACGACAACATGTACCAGTTCGACAATTTCGAACTGCCGACCCTGCAGCCCTGGATGAATGCCACAGTCGGCAAGAAAATCCGCCAGCTCTTCGTGCGCAATCCCTATTATCACCGCCTGGACGCCAAGGGCGTGCAGCTGCCCTACATCGACACCGTCGAGATGGAGATCGTCTCGGGCGGGCTGGTGGCCGCGAAGTCCAACGCCGGAGAGGCGGATCTGCAGGCGCGCGGCCTGGGCTTTCGCGACATTCCGATCCTGCGCAAGGGCGAGAAGGACGGCGGCACCTACAAGACCCACCTCTGGGGCACCGGCACCGCCTCGCAGATCGCGATCTATCCGAACCTGAACGCAAACGATCCGGTCTGGCGCGCGTTGCTGCGCGATGTACGGGTGCGCCGCGCCCTGTCGGTCGCCATCAACCGTGCCGCCATCAACCGGGCGCTCTATTTCAACCTGGCCAAAGCCGGCGCCATGACGGTGCTGGAGCAAAGCCCGTTTTTCGACCCCGCCCTGCGCGCGGCCTGGGCTCAGTTCGATCCCGATCTGGCCAATCAGCTGCTGGACAAGGTCGGGCTGACCGAAAAGGACGGCTATGGCATCCGCAAGCTGCCCGACGGACGCCGGATGGAGCTGATCATCGAGACCGCCGGTGAACGGCAGGAGGTGGAAAACGCCCTGCAGATCATCACCGACGACTGGCGCGATGTGGGCGTCAAGCTGGTGATGCGCCCGCTCGACCGCGACATTCTGCGCAACCGGGTGTTTTCCGGCACCACCACCGCCTCGGTCTGGTACGGCTGGGACAACGGTCTGCCGCAGCCCTATACCTCTCCGGCCTATCTCGCGCCCACCGATCAGGTCTTCCTGGCCTGGCCGAAATGGGGGCAGTATTACCAGACCGGCGGCGCGGCTGGCGAAGCCCCCGACATGGAGCCCGCCCAGCACCTGCTGGACCTGCTGCATGACTGGGAGACCGCCACCACGGACGAAGAGCGCTCTGCTGCCTGGCGCCAGATGCTGAAGATCCACGCCGATCAGGTCTATGGCATCGGCATCGTCGCAGGCGCTCCACAGCCGGTGGTGGTGTCCAACAGGTTGCGCAACGTGCCGGAACGCGGCATCTGGGCCTGGGATCCCGGTGCGCATTTCGGCGTGCATCGAATGGATGAATTCTTCTTTGTGGATGGTGAGGGCTGATGGAAATCCTGCGCTACGCCATATACCGGTTCGGCACCATGCTGCTCACGCTCTGGGTGGTGTCGGTGCTGGTCTTCGTGATCATCAACCTGCCCCCCGGCGACTACCTGTCGAACCAGATCGCCGAGCTGCGCGCCAGCGGACAGACTGCGGGCGTGGAAAAGGCCGAATTCCTGCGGCGCGAATACGCTCTCGATAAACCCTTGTGGCAGCAGTACTCCATCTGGATCGGGTTCATGCCCGGCCCGCATGGGTTTTCCGGTCTGATCCAGGGCAATTTCGGCTGGTCCTTCGAGTTCGACCGCCCGGTGGCGGAAATCGTCGGAGACAGCCTGTGGCTGACCGTGCTTGTGAACCTCGCTGCCGTGCTGTTCGTCTACCTGGTGGCCCTGCCGCTGGGGGTGCTGGCGGCGGCGCGCTCGCGCACCTGGGTCGATTACACATCGGCCTTTGTCGGCTACCTGGGCCTTGCCACGCCGAACTTCCTTCTGGCGCTGATCCTCTTTTACTACGGTCACCGCTGGTTCGGCCTGCCCATCGGCGGGCTGATGGATCCGATCTATGAAGGCGAGCCAATGAGCTGGGAGAAGGTGAAATCGATCCTCATCCACCTGATCGTGCCCACCTTCGTGATCGGCACCTCGGGCGCCTCGGCGATGATGCAGCGCTTGCGCGCCAACATGCTGGACGAGCTGGGCAAGCCTTATGTGGAGACCGCCATCGCCAAGGGCATGGCGCCGTCGCGGATGCTGGCGAAATACCCGCTGCGGGTGGCCTTCAACCCGTTTGTTGCCGATATCGGCAACCTGCTGCCCTCGATGGTATCGGGCTCGGTTCTGGTCTCGGTCGTCTTGGGGCTGCAGACCATCGGGCCGGACCTGCTGCAAGCGCTGAAATCGCAGGACATGTTCCTGTCGGCCTTCATCCTGATGTTCGTCGCCCTTCTGACCCTGATCGGCACGATGATTTCCGATGTGCTGCTGGTCCTTCTGGATCCGCGCATCCGCTACGAGGGGCGTGACGCATGAGCCAGCTTCCCGACGGTCGCTTTGTCGACGATGCCCCCTATGATCCGCAGCAATCGATCCGCGAGCTGGAGCGCAAGGATCTCGATGCTCCCAACTGGGTGCTGATCTGGCGCAAGTTCAAGACGCATAGGCTGGGGCTGATATCGGGCGCCTTCCTACTGTTCTGCTACCTGATGCTGCCCTTCGTCGGCTTCATCGCCCCCTATGGGCCGAACGAACGCCAGAGCGAGCATCTCTACTCCCCGCCGCAAGGCATCAACCTCTTCCACGAGGGCGAATTCCTCGGCCCCTTCATCTATCCGATGACCTCGGAAGCGAACCTGGAGACCTTCCAGTGGGAGTTCGAGCCGGACTATGAGAACCCGATGCCACTGCGGTTCTTCTGCGAGGGCAAATCCTACCGCATCGCCGGGTTGATCGAGGCCGATACCCATCTGTTCTGCGCGCCTTCGGCAGAGGTGCCCTTCTTCCTCTGGGGCTCTGACCGGTTGGGGCGCGATGTCTTCAGCCGTATCCTATACGGGGCGCAGCTGTCGCTGACCGTCGGTCTGATCGGCATTACCGTTTCCTTTGTGCTGGGGATCTTCTTCGGCTCAGTCGCGGGCTATTTCGGCGGCAGGATCGACTGGGTCATCAACCGGGTGATCGAGATCCTGCGCAGCCTGCCCGAACTGCCCCTGTGGCTGGCGCTCTCGGCCGCCGTACCCTCCAACTGGTCGCCGGTGGCGGTCTTCTTCATCATCTCGGTGATCCTCGGCATCCTCGATTGGCCGGGGCTTGCACGATCGGTCAGGGCCAAGTTCCTCTCCTTGCGCGAAGAGGAATACGTGCGCGCGGCGGAAATGATGGGGGCCTCCTCAGGGCGGGTGATCCGCAAGCATCTGCTGCCGAACTTCATGAGCCACCTCATCGCCTCGGCCACCCTGTCGATCCCGGCGATGATCCTGGGCGAAACCGCGTTGTCCTTCCTTGGCCTTGGCCTGCGCGCGCCTGCGGTCAGCTGGGGTGTCATGTTGAACGATGCCCAGAACCTCGCCAATATCGAGATCTACTGGTGGACCGCCATCCCGATGCTGCCCATCGTGGTTGTGGTTCTGGCCTTCAACTTCCTCGGTGACGGCTTGCGCGACAGTCTGGATCCATACCAGCAATGAGCCTGATCGATGCCCTCCCCGACCCCGCCACCTATGACCTGACGGGCACCGGCCACTGGCCAAGCGCCTTTGCGGTCAGCGAGCTCGCCACCGCAAGCATCGCCGCAGTGGGGGTGGAGCTTGCCGACTATATGCAAGCGGCAGGTTTGGTGACGCAAGCCCCTGCGGTCACGGTGGATCAGCGCCTTGCCGCGCTCTGGTTCGGCTACAGCTTCCGCCCCGAAGGCTGGGAGATGCCCTCGCTCTGGGATCCAATCGCCGGCAACTACCCGTCGGCCGACGGCTGGATCCGGCTGCACACCAACCTGCCCCGTCACCGCGCCGCGGCCCTGTCGGTGCTGGGCTGCGCCGCAAAGCCAGAGGCGGTGCGCGCCGCAGTCGCCACCTGGCAGGGCGATGATCTGGAACAGGCCATCGTCACCAAGGGCGGAGCCGCCGCCGCCATGCGCAGCCGCGATCAATGGCTGGCCCATCCGCAGGGGCAGGCCGTGGCCTCGGAACCGCTGGTGCAATGGGGCCAGCCCCGCGCCATTGCCCCCCGCGCCCTGCCCCGGGCGACGGCCTCCCGGCCTCTGGCGGGGCTCAAGGTGCTGGATCTCACCCGCGTTCTGGCCGGGCCGATTGCGACGCGCACGCTGGCCGGTTTCGGCGCCGATGTGCTGCGGATCGACCCGCCCGGCTGGGATGAACCGGGCGTGATCCCGGATATTTCCATGGGCAAACGCATGGCCATGCTGGATCTCAAGACCGCACAGGATCGCAGCCGCTCCGAAGCGCTGCTGTCCCGCGCCGACGTGCTGGTGCACGGCTATCGCCCCGGTGCCCTGGCCGCACTTGGCTACGGCCAGGAGATCCGCGACCGGATCGCGCCGAACCGGGTGGAAGTGACGCTCAACGCCTATGGCTGGACCGGCCCCTGGGCCGCACGGCGCGGCTTTGACAGCCTGGTGCAGATGAGCGCCGGGATCGCCGATACGGGCCGCAGCTGGGCCGCCGCCGACAAGCCCGTACCGCTCCCGGTGCAAGCGCTGGATCATGCCACCGGCTACCTGATGGCCGCCGCCGTGATCTCGGCCCTCAATGCGGCGACACGGCAGGACAATGCGCCACAGGCCCGCCTGTCGCTGGCCCGCACCGCTGAACTCATGGCCAGCCTGCAAGGCTCGAACAGCGGGCCTCAGATCACGGCAGCCGAAACCGGTGACTATGCTGCGGCAATCGAACAGTCGGGCTGGGGTCCGGGACTGCGGCTGAAACCGCCGCTGTCCCTGGCTGACACGCGCATGCACTGGCCGCGGCCTGCCGGGAAAACCGGATCGTCCCCTGCACAGTGGACCGCTTGATATCTGACGCTGCCGCGCCGCGCATCTGCGCGGCGCCCGGCCCAACCCCAAGCGGAGCGCGCATGCGCACCGGCGCGGGGGCGGGAGCACGCCCGGAGCGGATCTAACGGTCGCCCCCGCCCTCGTTCACATCCAGCAGGTCCTCATCGATCGCCGCCTGTACCGCACCTGCCAGTGCTTCCTTTTTCTGCGGCGTCAGGGCCTCGCTCTGATCTTCTGCCAGGCGCACGGTGACCTCGCGGTGGGCAAACTTGATGCCTTCACGCTCGAACAGCTGGCGGATTTCCTCATAGACCTTCTTGCGCACCAGCCACTGGTCGCCCGGCTTGGTCATGAACTTCACCCGGATGATCATCGCGGAATCCTGCATCTCGATCACACCCTGCGATTTCAGCGGCTGGATGAAGTTGTCACCGATGACCGGGTCGCTGAGCAGCTCCTGCCCCAGCTTCTTGATCAGCTTGCGCACCTTTTCCACGTCGGTGTCATAGGTCACCCGCAGCGGCAGTTTCATCATCACCCAATCGCGGGAGTAATTGGTCAGAACCCGGATTTCACCAAAGGGGATGGTGTGCAGGGCGCCCAGGTGATGACGCAGCTGGAAGGAGCGAACCGAGATCTTCTCGACCGTACCCTTCACATCGCCGATGTCGATATACTCGCCCTTGCGAAACGCGTCATCGACCAGGAAGAAGGCCCCTGAAAAGATGTCCCGCACCAAGGCCTGCGAGCCAAAGCCCACCGCCAGACCAACCACACCGGCACCCGCGAACAAGGGGCTGACGTTGATGCCCAGTTCCAGCAGCACGATCAGGATGATCGACACCAGCACCACCGCAAGGATAGCGCCCCGGAACAGCGGCAGAAGGGTTGCCAGGCGGCTGGCACCACCGGCGCCACCCTCGTCGCCCAGCTCGGCCTCGGGCAGGTCGCCGACCTCCTCGTCGATCTTTCCATCGATCCAGATGCGCGCCGCGTTGTAGACGATATAGCCGATGAACAGGATCACCACGACATCGTACAGACGGTCGATGGCGGAATCCTCGATCCAGTCCAGATCCGGGTTCCAGACGTAAAACAGCGCCACCGCCCCCATCACGAAGGCCAGGATCCCCGCCACCCGGCGCGCCAGGTCTTCGAAGGATGCAATGGGATGGCGCCTGCGGGCCGGGGCGGCAGCTGCCTCCTCGCCTTCTCCTGGCTCCGGCTCGTCTTCACCGGCCTCCCGCTGCGGCAGACGCCGCCTGCCTGCGTAGGCCTCGATGCCGTAGTTGATGACGCCGTAGACCACCAGGATCGAGGTCAGTGCCAGATAGGTGCCCATCATCAGCGGGATGGACACGTTCCGCTCCAGCACCAGGTCAAAGGCGAGTTCCAGCCAGCCAAAGATGATATAGGCCACAACCGCCGGCGCCCAGGCCACTGACAGCACGCGCAGCAGCCAGGAGCAGTCCTCCGGCGGGCAGCCTGCCCGGATCGCCCCGGTGATGGCACGGGCGTTGAAGGCCACAAGCGCCAGATTTCCCACCAGCCCGATCAGCGCCAGCCCGCCGTAGACAACCGCGTAGACATTGTAGGTGAGGCCAAAATCCCCCACCCAGGAGGCAAAGACCAGGCTCGAGATATCATAGGTCGCCAGGATCGACGCCCAAAGATAGAGCCGCTTGGCATCGCGGTCGGAAAAAACCGGGATCCGGTACTGGCTGAGATAGGGCGACAGCACCATCCGCCACAGGTCCGATACCGTGCGCGACAGGAAGAACGCCGTATAGATGGCCAGAACCGTCAACCGCACCGAAGCATCCTCAGACGCGCCGAAGATCAGGTAGGATCCGAACAGCGCCACTGCCATCGTGAAGATCGTCCCGCCGACGCCCAGCAGGAAGCGGAACACCAGGAAGGGCATCTTCTCGAGATAGCCCTCGGGTTGATCCTTGGTCCGGGCAACGACATGCTTCAGAGCGAACCTCTTGCCATAGATCTCGACCGTGACCCAACGCCCGAAGAACAGGAACAACAGGCTCCAGAACAGCAGCTCCACATAGGTCATGATGCGCCCATCCGGGCTGGTCTGGCGCAGGATGTATTTCATCTCGAAGACCGAATAGGGCAAGGCCTCCAACCGGCTGCGCAACTCGTCGCGGAAGATGTCCATTTCCGACTGGGCCTTCATCAACATCGAGGCCCCTTCCATCTTGTCAGGGGTCCCTGCGGCCTCTTCGCCCGAGGCGCCACCGCCCAATCGCGCCCCGGTGCCATCGACGATGATCACCCCGACGCCCTTTTCGGCAGCCAGTTCGATGGCCCGGGCAAAAGGATCTGCCTGCGCATTGCCTTCCCCATCAGGGACCGACTGCGCCTCTGCCTCGCCTTCCAACTGGCCATAGAGGCTGACCTGCGCCTGGACAGGCCCCGCGACCGACACCAGCAGAACAACAAGAAACAGAAAGGCCGCAATCACTTGGGCAGAACGCCGGAAGACACCGAAAATCATGGTCTGGAAATCCTCGTACAGGTTGGGTCAGGTTAGCCAGCCCCCAGGACGGGTGCAATCGCCAGGGCGCAACAGGCGATCACAGTTTGCGAAGCTGCCCGTAAAGCCTCTCAATTCCATGCCAATTTTTGCGCAATCGGCAGACCGGGGGCCGATCACCCTTGATTTCGGCGCCTGCCTATTGCACCACCGCTCTGTTCCACCTGTTCAGGCAGCCAGATGAAAGACCAGACCAGCTCCACAGCCGACAGGGAAAACGGCACACGTGGCCCAAGGGTGATGCTATATAGCCACGACACCTTTGGCCTAGGCCATCTGCGCCGTTCCCGGGCACTGGCGGGCGCCATCACCGCAGCGGATCCGTCCGCCTCGGCGCTGATCCTGACCGGTTCCCCGGTGGCGGGGCGCTTTGCCTTTCCCAGCCGGGTCGATCACATGCGCCTGCCCGGGGTCATCAAACGCGCCGATGGCAGCTATGCCTCGCGCACCATGGGGATGAGCATCGAGGAAACCACCGAGATGCGCGCCGGGCTGATCCGCTCGATGGCGCAGCAATATGATCCCGATGTGCTGATCGTCGACAAGGAACCCACGGGGTTCCGCGGTGAGCTGATGCCCGCGCTTGATTGCCTGCGTAGCCGGGGCCGCTGCAAGCTGGTGCTGGGCCTGCGCGATGTGCTGGACGAACCCGAGGTTCTGGCCGCCGAATGGGCCCGCAAGGGTGCCGTGCCGGTCACCGAAAACTACTATGACGAGATCTGGGTCTATGGGCTCAGCTCGGTTTACGATCCCACCCAGGGGCTGGATCTGTCCGCCGACACCCGCGCCCGCATGCATTGGACCGGCTACCTGCGCCGCGACCTGGGCCAGATCGGTGAGCCGCCCGCGCAACCCTATGTGCTGATCACCCCCGGTGGCGGCGGGGATGGGGCGATGATGGTGGATCTGGTTCTTTCTGCCTATGAACGCGATCCTGATCTCAGCCCGCGCGCCGTCCTGGTCTATGGCCCCTTCCTGTCCGGTGAAACCCGCGAAGCCTTCGAGTCCCGAGTCGCCGCGCTCGATGGGCGGGTGACCTCGGTGGGATTTGAAAGCCGTATCGAAACGCTGTTTGCCGGGGCCTGCGGCGTGGTCTGCATGGGCGGCTACAACACCTTCTGCGAAGTGCTGTCCTTTGACAGGCCCGCCGTGATCGTGCCGCGCACCACCCCGCGCCTGGAACAATGGATCCGCGCCAGCCGGGCCGAGGAACTGGGCCTCGTCGCCATGCTGGACGAGAACCGCGACGGCTGGACACCCGAAGCGATGATCCGCGCCATTCGCGCGCTGCAGGATCAGCAGCCCCCCTCTGCCGCCTTTACCGACGGGCTGCTGGAGGGGCTTGATTATGTCACCCACCGGGTCGCGGCCCTGTTGCAGACCGAACCGCGAAAGGCCGCCAAATGAGTGACCCCCGACCACCGCTTGCCGTTCTGGTCAAGGGCTGGCCACGGTTGTCCGAAACCTTCATCGCCCAGGAACTGGTCGCGCTGGAGGCCGCCGGTCACAGCTTTGAAATCTGGTCTCTGCGTCATCCGACGGATGTGAAACGCCATCCCCTGCACGAACGCCTGCAGGCGCAGGTGAACTACCTGCCCGAATACCTCTATCAGGAACCAGACCGCGTCTGGCGCGCCCGCGAGATTGCACAACAACTTCCTGGTTATACCGAGGCATGGCGGATCTGGCGCGCCGACCTGCGCCGCGATCCCAGCCGCAACCGCATCCGCCGCTTTGGCCAGGCCTGCGTGCTGGCCGCCGAGATGCCGGACAGCGTTCTGGGGCTTTACGCACATTTCCTGCACACGCCGTCATCCGTGGCGCGCTATGCAGCGGTGATGCGCGGCCTGCCCTGGAGCTTTTCGGCGCACGCCAAGGACATCTGGACTTCTCCTGACTGGGAGATTGAGGAAAAACTCTCCACCACGCAGCACGGCGCCGCCTTTGGGGCCACCTGCACCGCCTTCGGCGCGCAGCACCTGCGCGAGATGTCGGACGACCCGGCGCGCATCGATCTGATCTACCACGGGCTGGACCTCAGCCGCTTTCCCGCCCCTCCCGATCGCAGCTGGCGCAAGGTCGGCGATCCGCTGCGCCTGATGTCCGTGGGCCGCCTGGTGGAAAAGAAGGGTTTTGACCGGCTCATTGCCGCGCTGACGCTGTTGCCCCAGGATCTGGACTGGCACTGGACCCATATCGGCGGCGGCGGTCTGGGGGATCTGTTGCAAGGCATGGCTGAGGATGCGGGCGTTGCGCATCGCATCACCTGGCGCGGCGCCTGCGATCAGCCCGAGGTGATCGAGGCCATGCGCGCAAGCGATATCTTCGTGCTGCCCAGCCGTGTGGCTGCCGATGGCGACCGCGACGGGCTGCCGAACGTGCTGATGGAGGCCGCCTCGCAGCGGCTGCCGATCCTGTCCACCCCCGTCTCCGCCATTCCCGAGTTCATCGACAGCGGCACCCACGGCACCTTGAGTGCCGACGCGCCCGAAGCGCTGGCCGCCGCGATCTGCGATCTAGCAAACGATCCGGGCAAGGCCGCCACCATGGCCGAGGCGGCGCTGATGCGCCTGCGTCAGGATTTCGGCATGGACCCCGGCATTGCCCGCCTGTCAGAGCGGCTCAATGCCATGCTGAACGGCGCATGACGAGCGGCAGCGGCAAACGCATCGCATTCTATGCGCCGATGAAATCGCCGCACAGCCCGGTGCCCTCGGGCGATAGGGAAGTCGCACGCAATCTGATCGATGTGATCGCGGCAGGCGGCGCAAAGGTCGATCTGGTCAGTGAAGCGCGCATCTACGACAAGGCAGGCGATGCCGATCGGCAGGAAAGCCTGCGCCAGATGGCCCGGCAGGAGGTCCAGCGCCTGCTGACCGAGATGCCGCCCGTGGATCTCTGGGTTACCTATCACAACTACTATAAGGCGCCGGACCTGATCGGCCCCGAGGTCGCCCGCGCCCGCGCCATTCCCTACGTGCAGATCGAAAGCACCCGCGCCACCAGCCGACTGACCGGGCCATGGGCGGGGTTTGCCAAGGCGGCCCATGAAGCCGCCGATGCCGCCGATGCCATCTTCTATTTCACCGCCAATGACCTCATCACCCTGGAGCGCGAGCGCTACGGGACGCAGGCGCTGGTACATCTGCCGCCCTTCCTGCCGCAGGCCGAATTGCCGCCTCCTTCGCCGCTCAAGGGACCGATGCTCAGCGTCGGCATGATGCGCGCGGGCGATAAACTCGCCTCCTACCAGATCATCGCCGAGACGCTTTCGTGCCTCGACAGAGACTGGCAGCTGGAAATCGCAGGCGATGGCCCGGCGCGGGCTGAGGTGGAGGCATTGATGGCGCCGTTTGGGTCCCGCGTGCGCTTTCTCGGCCAGTTGGACCGTGAGGGCCTGTCTGGAGCTTATGGCCGCGCCGCCCTGTTCCTCTGGCCCGGCGTCAACGAGGCCTTCGGCATGGCCTACCTCGAGGCCCAGGCGCATGGCCTGCCGGTGGTGGCGCAGGACCGTCCGGGGATGCGAGATGTTCTGGCGTCGGGAGCCTATCCCGCCCCGGAACAGGGGCCAGAAGCCCTGGCGCGCCAGATCAAGGCGCTGCTGGAAGATCCCGGTCTGCGCGCCCGGCGCAGCGCTGAAGCGCGCGAGATGATCGCGACCAACCACCTTGCCCCCGCCGCAACCTCCCGGTTCTGGGCCGCTGTGGCACCGCTCATGGAGGACCGCACATGATCCGCCTTGCCCTGTTGCGCCATGGCCATACCGAGTGGAACCGCGCGGGCCGCATCCAGGGGCGCAGCGACATTGCCCTGGATGAGACCGCCCGCAGCGAGTTGGCCGCCCAGTCCCTGCCCGCGCCCTGGGACGCGGCGGAACTCTGGTCCAGCCCCCTGTTAAGGGCCGCCGAAACCGCGAAACTGGTGGCAGGACGTGATCCCCGAACCGCGCCTGAACTGATTGAAATGGACTGGGGCGACTGGGAAGGTCTGCATGGGCTCGACCTGAAGGCCGATCCAGACAGCGGCTTTCGCGACATCGAACATTGGGGCTGGGGCTATCGCCCCCCCGGCGGCGAGACCCCGGCCGAGGTCTGGGCGCGCATCGCCCCCTGGCTGGAGCGGCTTACCCGAGATACCGTCGCCGTCTGCCATATCGGCATTATGCGGATGATCCTCGCCCGCGCCCATGGCTGGGATTTCAACGGCCCCGCGCCGTTTCGCATCAAGCGCAACCGGCTGTTTGTGGTGGAGATCGACCAGGGCAGCCTGACGCCCCTGCCCGATCCGATCCGCCTGATCCCGAAGGAAGCGCCATGAAGGTCCTGATCGCCGTCACGCATTTGCTGGGTACCGGGCATCTGTCGCGGGCGCTGACCCTGGGACGGGCCTTTGCCACGGCGGGACACCAGGTCTGCATCGCCTCGGGTGGTTTTCCGGCCGCGCAATTGCGGCATGAGGGTCTCGACCTTCTGCAACTGCCGCCCTTGCGATCTGATGGCGTGGACTTCACCCGGCTGTTGACACCCACAGGAACGGTGGCCGATGACCCCTATTTTGCCACGCGGCAACAGGTCTTGTGCGATGCGCTTGCACACATGCAGCCAGACCTGTTGATCACCGAGCTTTACCCCTTTGGCCGCCGCAGCCTGAAGGCGGAGTTCCTCGCGCTTTTGCAGGCGGCCCATGACTTGCCCCGGCGGCCCGTGGTGCTGGCTTCGATCCGCGATATCCTGGCGCCACCCTCCAAACCCAAGAAGGCGGTGGAGGCCGATGCCGTGATCGCGGAGTTCTACGACGCCGTGCTGGTGCATTCCGACCCCGCTGCCACCCGGCTCGACATCAGCTGGCCGGTCTCGGACATGCTGGCGGGCAAGCTGCGCTACACCGGTTACGTGGCGCCCCCGGCCGCAGCCCCGCACCCCGAACAGGCAGGCACGGGCGAGGTGCTGGTCAGCGCCGGTGGCGGCAGTGTCGGCGATGCGCTTTATCGCTGCGCATTGCAGGCTGCCCGGCAGATGCCCGGAACGACATGGCGCCTTCTGGTGGGTGGCGGTGATGCGCCAGAGCGGATCGCGCAGTTTGCCAGCCTTGGCTCTCCCGCCGTGATCGAAGCGGCGCGCCCCGATTTCCGGCAGATGCTGCGCCATGCCGCGGCCTCGGTCAGCATGTGCGGCTACAACACCGCGCTGGACCTGCTGCAGGCGGGCACGCCCGCGGTGCTGGTGCCCTTTGATGCGGGCAAGGAGGTGGAGCAATCCCTGCGCGCGGGCAGCCTTGCCCCCTTGAACGGCATCGAGGTTGTGAAGACCGCCGATCTTACCCCAGAAGGGCTGTCACAGGCGGTGCGCGCCGCGATGGCAGCCCCCGCCCGCGCCACCGACAGCTTCCGGTTTGACGGCGCCGCCAGAACGGTAGAGATTGCCGCCGAACTGGTGGGGAAACGGGAATGACGGCACAGTGGCGCGCCCTGGATCGGGAGCTGAAGGCCTGGCAAGACGCAGGCATGACCCTGCCCCTGTGGTGGCGCGACGACGATGCCGTCAAGCACACCCCCGAGCTTGAGCGGCTGGCCGACCTCTCAGGCAGGCTGGGCCTTCCGGTGCATCTCGCCATTATCCCCAAGGACGCGCAAGACAGCCTTGCCGATCACCTGCAAGATGCCTCGCAGCTGATCCCGGTGGTCCACGGATGGGCCCACATCAGCCACGCCCCGGCGACCGAGAAGAAAGCCGAGTTCGGCGCCCATCGCCCGGTGGATGACAGGCTGGAAGAGGCCGAGGCCGGGCTCTGCCGCCTCAAAGAGCTGTTCGGCCCCGCCCTGCGCCCGATGTTCGTGCCGCCCTGGAACCGCATCGCGCCGGACATGCTGCCTTGGATGGCGGGCCTTGGCTATGGCGCGCTCTCGACCTTCACGCCCCGCAGCCAGGTGAAACCGGCGCCGGGCCTTGTGCAGATCAACACACATCTTGATCCGATCGACTGGAAGGGCAGCCGCTCTTTGCTGCCCGAAGATCGGCTGATCCACCAGGTGACGCAGCAATTGCAGGATCGGCGCCTTGGCCAGGCGGACGCGGATGAACCCTATGGCATCCTGACCCACCACCTGGTGCATGATGCCGCGATCTGGACCTTCACCGAGGCGCTGATTGCCCACCTTCTGGCAGGGCCTGCCGTGGCCTGGACCTATGACGAAAGGACTTCCTGAATGAGCCGACTGGATTCGATGCTGCGCCGCCTGACCGCCCAGCGCGATGGACTGAACTGGGCCGCAGAGCAGATCGCGAATGTGCCCGGCGATGCGCTGGACATGGGGCTGGGCAACGGGCGCACCTATGACCACCTGCGCGAGATCCTGCCCGACCGCCGCATCTGGGTGATCGACCGGGTGCTGCAGTGCCACCCTTCCTGCGTGCCACCGGAACAGGATTTCCTGCAAGGCGAAGCCGAACCGATGCTGCAGCGCCTTGCCTCCGAGGGCCACAAGATCGTGCTGGCGCACTATGATTTCGGCTTTGGCGTCAAGGAAAAGGACGTCGCCGAGGCCGCTGCCATGTCGCCGGTCATCGCCTCAGTCATGGCACCGGGTGGCATCGTGGTCTCGGGTCAGCCGCTCGTGGGGTTCGAGGAACTCAGCGGCCCAGAAGGCATCCCCGAGGGGCGCTACATGTTCTACCGCGCCTGAAAAGAGACACTCGGGCGTCAGCGCCCCTGCGTGCCGACCTCATAGGAGCAGAAACTCTCGTTCTGGATGGTGATCCGGGAGCCGTCGATCAGGATGATGCCCAGACCGGGATCCTCCTGTGTCGGGGCAAAACTGTCCCAGTCCCAAGCGGGCACCGGAGGTGGGGCCTGAAACAGGACAGATCGCTGGGTGGCAAAGGGCAGGCCCGCCGCCACGCCGCTGACACTGCGGTGGACGTGGCCAATGCACAGCTGACACGGCCCGCTGATGTGCCGATTCACCAGCTCAAGGAAACTGTTCCCCTCCTCCATCCTGATCGCATCCAGCATCGGCAATCCCAGCTCCATCGGTGGGTGGTGGAGGAACAGGATCACCGGCAGACCTTCGGCCCGATCTCCGGCCTGTTGCAGTGCCTCTTGAAGCCACAGTCGCCGCGCTGCACAGAATTCCCCGGCTCCGGACGTCGGCTTGTGGGTGTCCAGCGCAAGGACCAGGGCACCCGACACAGGCACGGCATATTGCACGAAATCCTCCATGCAGCTGTCCGGTACCGGCAGGGTTTGGCGCAGAAGCGCGCGATCATCGTGGTTTCCCATCATCGGGAACCACGGCATGTCCAGCCGGTCCAGCAGGGGACGCAAGGCCATATAGTTTTCGAGGCTCGGGTGATTCAGCAGATCGCCCGAGATGACACAACAGTCAGCGTCCCCGTGGTGTGCATTGATATGGGCGATCGCCGCCTCCAGCCGTGCGCGGGGATCATGGCCAAGGGGGGCACCTTCGGCCACGAAATGAAGGTCGGACATCCAGATGATCTTAACCATGGGGCGCGCTCCGGGCAGACTGCTGCTGTCGTTCGAGATTATGCCACCCGCTGACCGCGAGCAAACACACCCTGCAGGGCAGGCACACCGGCACGCAGCCCAAAGCGGATCAGATCCGCACGCTTGCCGATCTCCAGCCGCCCGCGATCCTCAAGGCCAACCGCCTTGGCCGGGGCACAGGTGACGGTGGCCAGCCCCCGCGCCATATCGCCCCAGATTTCTCCCAGCCGCGCCGCTGCCAGCAAAAGCGCCGCCGGCACATAGTCGGAGGAGACGATATCGAGAAGATCCAGCTCGGCCAGTTCCTGCGCCGCCACATTGCCCGAATGCGAGCCGCCGCGGATCAGGTTCGGTGCCCCCATCATCACCTGGATGTCATGAGCATGGCAGGCGCGGGCCGCCTCCACGGTGGTGGGGAACTCGGCCAGGCGTATGCCGTGACCGGCCGAAACGGCGACCTGATCCTCGGTGGTGTCGTCATGGCTGGCCAGCACCGCGCCGAACCGCTGCGCTGCCTTCACTGCCTCCACCTCGTGCAGATCGCCATAGGTGTCGCGCATGGTCTTGAGGTTCGCGATATGCTGCAAAAAGGCGTCATCATCAAAGCCGTGCTTGCCCTTCACATAGGCCTCCAGTTTCGAGATGTCGCGGAACTGGCGCTGCCCCGGCGTGTGATCCATCAGGGAGACCAGCCCGACGCGGTCTTCATCGCCAAACTCATTGAGCTCATCCACCAGCGTTTCCGAGCAAACCTCGGCGCGCAGGTGCAGGAAATGACTGATCTTGAGCGCATCCTGGGCGCGCAGCTCCAAGAGTTCACTGGCAAGGCTGCGGGCATATTGGCCATAGCGCGCCTCCTTTGCCTTGATCGAACCCACGCGCATCGCGTCAAAGACCGTGGTGATCCCGGTGCCCGCCAGCTCCGCATCATGAGCGATGATCGCAGCGGCATGGGGCCAGTCCACCTTGGGGCGGGGCTGGATGTGACGCTCCAGATTATCCGTGTGCAGCTCGATCAGGCCAGGACTGACAAAATCACCGCCGCAATCCACCGCACCTGTGGGCACGCCCGTGCCCTCGGCCATATCCGCGATCTCTCCACCCTTGATCTTGATGCTACCGGTGCGGGTTTCGCCAGGCAGGACAAGGGTGGCATTGGCAAGGATCATCTCTTGTGTCATCTGGATTTCACATCTTTCGAGGTATTGGAAAGGCCACGTTTAGGAGGCCAATGTGACATTCACGCGATACGCGATCTATTTTGCGCCGCCCCACGGGGCGGAATGGAGCCAATTCGGTGCCAGCTGGCTGGGCTGGGATATGGAGACGGGGGAAGCGCTGCCGCACCCGGATCTGCCGGGGCTGGACGCGGTCGCCATCACCGCAACGCCGCGCAAGTATGGCCTGCATGCAACCATGAAACCGCCGATGCGGCTGGCCGAGGGGTCTTCGCAGGCCGATCTGGAGGCCGCCTGCGCCGCACTGGCCGCCACGCAGGCGCCGGTGACGCTGGACGGCTTGCAGCTGGCGCGGCTGGGCCGGTTTCTGGCGCTGCGCCCGGTTGGCGATGAAAGCGCTCTCAATGCGCTGGCCGCCGCTTGTGTCACGGAACTGGACGCCTTTCGCGCCCCTGCCCCCGAGGCAGAGCTTGAGCGCCGCCGCGCTGCGGGCCTCAGCCCCGAGCAGGAGAAGAACCTCGTGACCTGGGGCTATCCGTACGTGCTGGACCAGTTCCGCTTTCACATCACCCTGACTGGCAAGCGGCCCAAGCCCGAGCTGCCGGGCGTCGAGGCGGCCCTGCAGGCGCATCTGATCCCGCTCTTGCCCGCGCCCTTCGTGATCAAGGATCTGGCGCTGATGGGCGAAGATTCCGAGGGACGCTTTCACCTGATCCACCGCTACGCCCTGACCGGCTGAATCGCAGCGCGCGCGGCCATGACCGCCGCGCCCATATCGCCGCTGTTGTCGATCTCATGAACCTTGGCCAGCCCCGCAGGCAGGGGTTTACCCGCGCGGGCAAGTCGACGCTGCACCTCGGCGGCATCCTCGCGCCCGCGCGCCGCCAGACGGGCGGCGAGCACCTCGGGACGGGCCGTAACGGACAGCACCCGAAAATCGTCAAAGGCACCTTGTGCCTCCAGCAGCACCCCACGTGACAGGTTCACCAGAACGGCCGTGGCCCCGGCCCGAAGGCTCTCGATCTCTTTCGGAATGCCATAGTGCAGCCCATGGGCAGGCCAGTGCAGGGCAAAGGCGCCCTTGCCTGCAAGATCCAGAAATTCGGCTTCGGTCACCGGGGTGTAATCCTCACCCCCTGCCTCAGGCGCGCGGGTGATGACCCGGCGCATCAGATGCACGCCGGGATCGGCCTGCCGCAGCGCCCCCATCAGGCTGTCCTTACCGACGCCCGAGGGGCCGACAACAGCAATCACCGGCCCCTTTTTCATGGTCAGGCTCATGCCGCAACCTTTGGCGAAAAGCCCGAGACATCGACAAACCGGTCGCAGACCTGTTCGCGTGCGGCCTCGTCATGGAAGATGCCGACAATGGCCGCGCCGCGCGCCTTGGCTCCTTCGATCAGGTCCAGAACGGTCGCCCGGTTCTGCGCATCAAGGCTCGCCGTGGGTTCATCCAGCAGAAGCGCCGGATAGTCATAGGCAAAGCCCCGCGCGATATTCACCCGTTGCTGCTCCCCGCCGGAAAAGGTCGTGGGGCTGAGGCTCCAAAGCCGCTCGGGAATGTTGAGCCCCGCCAGCAGGGTCGCCGCCTTTTCGCGTGCCTCTTCAATGGGGGTGCCCACCGATAGCAGTGGTTCGGCCACCACATCCAGCGCGGGCACACGTGGCACCACGCGCAGGAACTGGCTGACATAGCCCAGCGTCTTGCGGCGCAGCGCGAGGATCTCGCGCGGCTCGGCCTTTGCCACATCCACGCCGCCCACCAGAATGCTGCCCGAGGCGGCGAGGTAATTGCCATAGATCAGCCGCATCAGGGTCGATTTACCGGCGCCGGATGCGCCCACCAGGCCGACGCATTCGCCAGGTTTGACGGAGAGCGTGGCACCCTCCATCACCGGGATCACCGCGCTGCCCTGATTGTGCAGGGTGAAGCTTTTGCTGACGTTTTGAAGTTCGATCATCCCTAAACCCTCACACCTGCAACACGCTGGAGACCAGCAGCTGCGTATAGCCATGTTGCGGATCGTCCAGCACCTGATCGGTGAGACCCGTTTCCACCACATGGCCGTCCTTCATCACCATCAGCCGATCCGCCAGCAGGCGCACCACCGCCAGATCATGAGTGACGATAATGGCGCTGAGACCCATCTCGCGCACGAGGCCCCGCAACAGATCCAGAAGCCGTGCCTGCACCGAAACATCGAGGCCCCCGGTGGGTTCGTCCATGAACACCAGCCGTGGCCCGGTTACCAGATTGCGAGCGATCTGAAGCCGCTGCTGCATGCCCCCCGAAAAGGCCGAGGGGCGGTCATCGATGCGCGCATCGGAAATCTCTACCCGGCCCAGCCAATCGGCCGCGCGGGCGCGAATATCGCCATAGTGACGGTCCCCCACGGCCATCAGCCGCTCGCCAATGTTGCCGCCGGCCGAGACCGACATGCGCAGCCCGTCGCGGGCGTGTTGGTGCACAAAGGCCCAGTCGGTGCGCCCCAGCATGCGGCGGGCGGGTTCGGACATGGTGACCGTATCCACCGGCCCGTCGGCGCGGGTGTCAAACACCACCTCTCCCCGATCCGGCGCCAGATGCCCGGCCAGGCAGTTCAGCAATGTGGACTTGCCCGAGCCGCTTTCGCCGACGATGCCCATGACCTCTCCGGGGTAAAGGTCAAAGCTCACATCGGTGCAGCCGATCCGCGCGCCATACATCTTGGCGACGTCTTTCACTTGCAGCAAAGGGGTCATGCCGCGGCCTCCTCTCCCAGGCGGCCCACATGGCCTGCCTCGCGCCGCGAACGGCAGTAATCGGTGTCCGAGCAGACAAACATCCGGTTGCCCGCATCATCGAGGATCACCTCATCCAGATAGCTGTCCTCTGCCGCACACAGGTCACACGGGTGATCGGCCTTGCTGGCCTCGAAAGGATAATCCTCGAAATCAAGCGAGACGACCTTGGTATAGGGCGGCACCGCGTAGATGCGCTGCTCACGGCCTGCGCCGAACAGCTGGATCGCTGCCATCTCCATCTTGGGGTTGTCGAACTTGGGGATCGGCGAGGGATCCATCACGTAGCGGTCCGATACCTTTACCGGATAGGCATAAGAGGTCGCGATGGCGCCGTGCTGGCTGATGTCCTCGTAAAGCTTCACATGCATCAGGCCATATTCCTGAAGCGCGTGCATCTTGCGGGTCTCGGTCTCGCGCGGCTCAAGAAAGCGCAGAGGCTCCGGGATCGGCACCTGATAGACGAGAATCTGATCTTCGGTCAGCTCCGCCTCGGGAATGCGGTGGCGGGTCTGGATGACGCTAGCCTTTTCCGTCTCTTCGGTGGTGGCAACACCGGCGGTGCGTTCAAAGAACTTGCGGATCGACACCGCGTTGGTGGTGTCATCGGCGCCCTGGTCGATCACCTTGAAGGTATCCTCGGGCGTCAACGTCGCGGCAGAGACCTGCACCCCGCCGGTGCCCCAGCCGTAGGGCATGGGCATTTCGCGGCTGGCAAAGGGCACCTGATAGCCCGGCACGGCAAGGCCTTTCAGGATCGCCCGCCGGATCATCCGCTTGGTCTGCTCGTCAAGATAGGCAAAGTTATAGTCAGACATTCTGGGCACCCTTCTTCAAAATGGCCCTGTGTTGTGTGAAGCTCATTCCGCAGCCTCCTTGGCCGCCATCTGCTCCACCGCCTCGGCGGCTTCTCGGCGCAGCTTGCGCACCAGTTCCAGCTCGGACTGGAAATCGACGTAATGGGGCAGCTTGATATGTTCGAGGAACCCGGTCGCCTGGATATTGTCCGAGTGGCTGAGCACGAATTCCTCGTCCTGCGCGGCAGCGCCGAGGTTGTCCTCTCCCAACTCCTTCCAGCGCAGCGCGCGGTCCACCAGCGCCATGGCGATGGACTTGCGCTCTGACTGGCCGAATACCAGGCCATAGCCACGGGTGAATTGCGGCGGCACGGTTTTTGAGCCTTTGAACTGGTTCACCGTCTCGCATTCAGTCAGCTCCACCTCGCCGATCTCGATGGCAAAGCCCAGCTCGGGGATCTCCATCTCAACCGCCACGGTGCCGATGCGCAATTCGCCCACAAAGGCGTGGTTGCGCGCGTAGCCACGCTGGGTGGAATAGGCCATGCCCAGGATGAACCCCTCGTCTCCGCGCGTCAGCGACTGCAGTCTGACCGATCGGTCAGCGGGAAAGGCCATCGGCTCACGCGTGAGGTCGCCGGGCTGAGCATCCGAGCTTGGTTCGCGCTCTATGATATCCTCGCCCTGCAGGAACTCAGTGATATGGGGTGTGGGTTCGGTGCGGGGGGCAGAGGTCGGCGCCTCCACGGCTTCCCCTTCGGCGGCCAGTTTGAAGTCGAGCAAACGGTGCGTGTAGTCGAAGGTCGGCCCCAGCACCTGCCCGCCCGGCGCATCCTTGAAGGTCGCCGAGATGCGCCGGTCGCAGGCCATCGCGCCAGTCTCCACCGGCAGCGTATAGCCAAAGCGCGGCAGGGTGGTGCGATAGGCGCGGATGAGGAAGATCGCCTCGATCAGATCGCCGCGCGACTGTTTGATCGCCAGCGCCGCTAGGTCGGGATCGAACAGCGAGCCTTCGGCCATCACCCGGTTCACCGCCAGCGCCAGCTGTTCGCGGATCTGCGCCAGTGACAGCTCGGCCACCGAGGTATCGCCCCGGCGCTCTTCGGCCAGCCAGGCATGGGCGTTGTCAATGGCGCGCTCGCCGCCCTTTACTGCAACATACATGCCTTAAGCCTCCGCACGGATCTGGGTCGAGCGCGGCAGCGCCGCCACCTGAGAACCAGAGGTGAAAAAGAAATCGACGCCCAAGGGATAGAGCATCGCATTGCTCGCGCAGGCCATCGGATCCGGTAAGCCCATCTGCGCTGTGTCCTTGATGCCCGGCCCACTGAGACTGGCATTGGCGGCGTCAAACCCCGCGACTTCGACGATCAGGGTGGTCGAACGATCCGGGTATTCCGCCGTACCGATGCGAAAACGGTCCAGCGGCATCAGCGCCTCCCAGCCGCCGAGGGCGAATTCCGCCTCTTCGGCCGCCACAATGGGTGCGCCGGTGTGAAAGGTCAGCCAGCCGCGCAAAGAGTCACTGTCAACGTCCGGCGCGAGGAAAACACCGGTTTCAGGATCGCAAAGCGTCAGCAGCAGGCTGCCCGCCGCGGGGGAAATCCCCTCTGGCGGGGTGGCACCCGTGATCTTTTGCACCGTGCCGGGGCGCGCCATGGCGTTCATTGCCGCGCGAAAGGCATGGGCCGAGGCCACCGGCGGATTGGCAAACCCACCTGCGTAGACCGTATTGTCCGTCATCTGGTTCATCAGTCCTCTCCCCGCACCATGGTGAAGAAATCGACCTTGGTCGCCGCAGCCTTGGAGGCGCGGGCTTCCTTGGCCGCCGCGCGCTCTTCCTGCAGCGGGGTCAGGATCATGGCGCGCAGGGTGTCTGCCGCGTCGGTCTGCATCAGGGCGTCGATCTTGGCGGCCATCTCGGCCTTGGCCTTAGAGCGGCCCTGCACATAGCCATGCCCGACGGTGCCATCGGTCAGCGACAGGGCGCAGCGGGTGACGGTCATCTCACCCAGATTGAAGGGCGCGCCGCTGCCGCCCATGCGGCCACGGACCATGACGCCGCCCGCCTCGGGCGCGCGCAGCCAGTCGAAGGCAGGTTCATGATCAAAGGCGCGCCAAAGGTCGGCAAGCCGGGCATCGTCAGCCGAGGCCAGCAGGCCCATCCAGGACTTCCGATCCTCTGCGGAAAAAGTGGTGTTCATCGTCTCAAAGCCTCTTGGCCGGGTTGTCTATACTTACTATACAACTAGACAAATATTAACTGACTCGCTGCCAAAGGCGCAATCGAAACCTTGTGAAAGTTTCATGACATGGCCCGCACCCCCGTCTGGAAATCCATCGCCACCGCCCTGACCGAGGACATCGCCCAAGCGCGCTATGACACCGGAGACAAACTGCCGGCCGAGGCGCAGCTGGCCGCGCGTTTTGGTGTCAACCGCCATACGGTGCGCCGCGCCCTGGCCGAGATGGCCGCAGGCGGGCTGGTGCATTCACGGCGCGGCGCCGGCGTCTTTGTGGCGGCAAGGCCAACGGATTACCCGATCGGCAAACGTGTGCGCTTTCACCAGAACATCTCCAAGGGCGGGCAGACGCCGGCCAAGCAGATCCTCACCACCGAAACCCGCGCCGCAGCAGAAGGCGAAGCCGCTGCACTGGGGCTTGCCGCCGGTGATATGGTGCATGTCTACGACGGATTATCCCTGGCGGACGGGCAGCCCATCGCCCTGTTTCAAAGCATATTTCCAAGCGATCGATTCCCCGGCATGCTGGAGACCCTGGAGGAGACGCAATCCGTCACCGCCGCCCTGAAACGCTGTGGCATTGAGGATTACACCCGCCTCGAGACCCGCATCACGGCACGCCAGGCGACCGCCACCCAGGCCCTGCACCTGCGCATCCCCGAAGGCGCCCCGATTCTGCGCACGACCGGGATCAATGTCGATGGGAACGGTCAGCCCATCGAATACGGCCGCACCTGGTTTGCAGGTGACAGGGTGACCCTGACTGTTGGCGGCGATGCGTAACGAGGCGGGCCCGTACAAACGCAAACCATTCGCCACATCCGGGTCAAGGGCCACGAAGTGGCCGTGCGTATGCACGGTTCACCCTTGAGGCGGATTTGACGGACCGAACACTCGACATGGCGCGTCAGGGCAGACCTGCCCCTGAGGCGCCTCTCAGCAAAGGAAAAGCGCCGCGCATAGCGCGGCGCCAGGCCCAACCGGGACAACGCATTTTTCAAATGCGGCGCCACGGGCGGGAGCCACCCCGCCATGGACACCTTGCGCGTCTACTGCTTGGCGTTGAAGACAAACAGGGTTTCACCGTTGATCGTGTAACCGTTGATCAACCCCTTGGCCTTGTCCGACACCAGCCAGGCTTCCAGCTTCATCGCCAGGTCATTCTTGGCATGGGCATGTTTCTCCGGGTTCACCGGCAGATAGGCATATTGGTTGAACAGCACCGGATCGCCCGAGAACAAGAGCGCCAGATCGCCCTTGTTGCCAAAGTTCAGCCAGCTGGCGCGATCGGCCATGATATAGGCTTCCATCCCCGAGGCGGTGTTAAGCGCCGCGCCCATGCCCGCGCCAACCGCGCGGTACCAGCTGCCAAAGCCCTCGGCATCCAGCCCCGCGGCCTTCCAGAGGCTCAACTCCTTCTTGTGGGTGCCGCTGTCATCGCCGCGACTGACAAACAGCGCCTCGGCACTGGCAACCTTTTGAAGGGCATCGACGGCGGATTTTGCGCCCGCAACACCGGCACCATCCGATTTCGGCCCGATAAAGACGAAATCGTTATACATGATCTCGCGGCGATGGGTGCCATTGCCCCCGGCCAGGAATTTCTCTTCGGCCTTTTTCGAGTGTACCAGGATCGCATCCACATCGCCCGCCTCGCCCAGACGGATCGCCTGACCGGTGCCGACGACCAGAAGCTGCACATCCAGATCCAGGTCCTTCTTGATCTCGGGCAGCAGGATCTCGGCCAGACCCGAGTTGTGGAACGAGGTGGTCACAGCCATCTTCATCTCCTCGGCAATCGAGGCCGTGGCCAGAACGGCGGCGGCAACAGCGCCAAACAACACATGTTTCATTCTACAATATCTCCTCTCAAGAAAGCGGCCCCTTGCGGGGTCTGTGGTCCGGCAAAAAAATCTGCCGCCGGGGAAAACTCGTGAATGCGGCCACCGATGACGAGGATCACCTCATCCGCCAGCCGCTGCGCTTGACCCATGTTGTGGGTCGACATGATCAGGCGGGTCCCGCCCCGGGCCGCCTCGGTCAGGATCTCTTCGATTTCCCGCGTTGCGCGCCCATCCAGCGAGGCGCAGGGTTCATCCAGGAACAACACGTCCGGCTCGCGGATCAGGGCGCGGGCCAGGGCCAGCTTCTGCCGCTCACCACCGGACAAGAGCACCGCCTGCCGCTCCAGCGCGTCGCCCAGATCGATCCGCCGCGCCCAGTCCGCCGCACGGGCGCGGGCCTCCTTGCGGGGCACCCCGATCAGACGCAGGGGATAGGCGATATTCTCCACCACCGAGCGGCGCATCATCACCGGCATCTGAAAGACGAAGGCTTGGCGCTTCTCCGCCTCTTCGCGCGGGCAGGCCCAGTTCAACCGTCCTTCATTCAGCCGCACGACCCCGTGCAGCATCTTGAGCAGCGAGGTCTTGCCAGCCCCATTCGGCCCGACCACGATGGTGGTGCCCTGCCCTTCAAGCTTCAGATCCACGGGGCCGACCAGCACCTTGCCGCGACGGCGCACCATGCCCTGCTCGACGGTCAGCGGAAACATCTGCATCACCAGCGCCCCCCGCGTTCGGTATGGCCGATCCAATGGATCGCCAGGTTCACCGCAATGGCCATGCCGATCAGCACGAAACCAAGGCCCAGCGCCATGGCGAATTCGCCCTTGCCGGTCTCCAGCGCGATGGCCGTGGTCAGAACCCGCGTTGCGTGATCGATATTGCCACCCACCACCATGATGGCGCCGACCTCGCCAATGGCACGGCCAAATCCCGCCAGCGCCGCGGTCAAGAGCGCCCGACGCCCATCCCACAGAAGCGCCCGGATACGCTGCCCTTGCGTGGTGTTCATCGAGATCAAGAGATCGTGGTAGTCGCTCCACAGCTCCCGCAGCGATTGATGCGCGATCGAGGCCACCAGCGGCACGATGATGATCACCTGGGCAATCACCATGGCACTGGGGGTGAACAACAGCCCCAGAACCCCGAACGGCCCGGCCCGCGACAGGAAAACATAAACGATCAGCCCGACCACCACCGGCGGCAGCCCCATCAGCGCGTTCAGCACGGCAATGGTGGCGCGGCGCATGCGAAAGCGTCTGACGGCCAGAAGCGCAGCCAGCGGCAAGGCAATCGCAGAGGCTATGGCAAGCGCGGTCAAAGTGACCCTGAGAGAGCGCAGGGTGATTTCCACCAGATCGGGATCCAGCATCACCACCAGCCAGAACGCCTGGCTCAGCCCTCCCCAAAGATCAGACATGACGCGTGAATTTCCCCCTGATGGCTTGGGGTTACAGGCGTTGCTCCCCCTAGCTGCGTCAATTTCAAAACACAAGCGCGTGAGGCAAAACAGAAAAAAATGCAGCGGACCTTCAAAAAGGACAAATTGTCCACCATATAATGGACAGCCCCTCTGGCGGCGGTCATAAAGGCGCCGCCCCCGGCACCTCCTGCGCCGGGTGACATGAATGACGGAAAGCCACCCAACCAGACCACAGCTGCGGGGCCGGGTAACCGCTGCCGAGCTGCAGCAGCGCCAAAACAGCGCAGACCCTGTGGTCAGCCCTCACCCTTACTTGCACGTGCCAAGTGAACGTGAAAGAAGGCCCACCCAAAGTGCCCGCCACAGGACTCGGCGGACGCGTTTTCGAGGAAATGCCATGTTCGATCTGCAAACCATGCGCGATCAACTCGCCGATATCTATGATCTGGCGCCCAATCCCGACCTGGCGCAGGAAATGTCAGAGACCTACGCCCGCATGGATCGCGTGGTGAACCCGGTCGACTGGGCTCGTTATGCGCCCTACGTGGCCGCGATCAACGCCCTGAAGAAAGAGCGCGGCGCGGTCATCCTGGCCCACAACTACATGACGCCGGAAATCTACCACGGTGTCTCCGATGTGGTCGGGGACAGCCTGCAGCTGGCGATCGAAGCCGCGCGGGTCGAGGCGGATGTGATCGTGCAATGCGGCGTGCACTTCATGGCCGAAACCTCCAAGATCCTTTCGCCTGCGAAAACCGTCCTGATGCCGGATATGGCAGCGGGCTGCTCGCTGGCCGAAAGCATCACCGCCACAGGTGTCGAAGAGATGCGCCGCAAATACCCCGGCGCGCCGGTCGTCACCTACGTGAACACCACCGCCGAGGTGAAGGCCGCCTCCGACATCTGCTGCACCTCCTCCAATGCTGCGCAGATCGTCGCCGCGATGGAGAGCGACACGGTGATCATGACGCCGGACAAATACCTGGCGCAGAACGTGGCCAATCAGGTGCCGCAGAAGAACATCGTCTGGTGGGATGGCGCCTGCATCGTGCACGAGCAATATACCGCCAAGGATCTGCGCGATTTCCGCGAATGGAACCCCGGCACCCGGCTGATCGCACACCCCGAATGCCCCCCCGACGTGGTAGCCGAGGCCGATTTCTCCGGCTCCACCAGCGGCATCCTCAAATATGTGACCGACGAAAAGCCCGAAAAGGCGATGCTGATTACCGAGTGTTCGATGGCCTCGAACATCGCGGATGCCCTGCCCGAGGTGGAGTTTGTCGGCCCCTGCAACATGTGCCCCTACATGAAGATGATCACGCTGGAGAAGATCCTCTGGTCGCTGCACACCATGTCCACCCCGGTCGAAGTGGATCCGAAAGTGGCCGACAAGGCGCGTCTTGCGGTGCAGCGGATGATCGATCTCAGCCAGAAACTGGGTATCTGACCAGTGGCAGCGGCCCGTACAGCGCCTGTCGAGACCGGCCGCATCGTCATCGTCGGCGCCGGGCTTGGCGCGCTCTATGCCGCCCTTGAGCTGGCACCGCGCCCGGTCCTGATGATCTCTCCGGAAACTCTGGGCCTGGGGGCAAGTTCCGCCTGGGCGCAGGGCGGCGTCGCCGCCGCCATGGACCAGAGCGACAGCCCCGAGGCCCATGCCGCCGACACCCAGGCGGCGGGCGCAGGCACGGTCGACCCCGACGTGGCCGCCATGGTCACCCGCGTCGCGCGCGATCATATCCTCGACCTCACCGACCTTGGCACGCCCTTTGACCGCGACGAGATGGGCAACTACGTGATGAGCCGCGAGGCCGCCCATTCCGCCGCCCGCGTGGTGCGGGTAAAGGGCGACCGGGCCGGGGCGCAGATCATGGAAACCCTGGTGGCCGCCGCCCGCGCCGCCCCTTCGGTGCAGGTGCTGGAGAACACCCAGGCCGTCAGGCTGGAAGTTCAAGATGGCACCGTCACCGGCGTCTGGATCGCCCGCGCCGATGCGCCTTCGGACCCTGTGCTGATCAGCTGTCCCGGCGTATTGCTGGCCGGGGGCGGCTCGGGCGGGCTTTATGCTCATACCACCAACCCGCCCCGTATCCGGGGGCAGGTCATCGGCCTTGCCGCCCGCGCGGGCGTGCGCATCGCCGACCCCGAATTCGTGCAGTTCCACCCCACCGCCTTTGACATCGGCGAAGACCCTGCCCCCCTGGCGACCGAGGCGCTGCGCGGCGATGGCGCGACCCTGTGGAATAACAAGGGTGAACGCTTCATGCTGGCGGTCCACCCGGATGCCGAGCTGGCCCCGCGTGACATCGTTGCCCGCGCGATCTTTGCCGAGACCCAAGCCGGGCGCCGCCCGGTGCTGGACACCCGGCAAGCGCTGGGGTCCAAGGTGCTGACCCGCTTTCCCACCGTCGCCGAGACCTGCGCCCGCGCCGGGATCGACCCGGTGCATGAGCCGATCCCCGTGGCCGTCGCTGCCCATTACCATATGGGCGGGGTGGACACCGACATGCAGGGGCGCGCCAGCCTTGGCCGTCTCTGGGTCTGCGGCGAGGCCTCTTCCACCGGGCTGCATGGTGCCAACCGGCTTGCCTCCAACGGGCTTTTGGAAGCGCTGGTCTATGCCCGCACCGCCGCTGCCGACATGAAGGATCTGACCCAGGAGGGCGATCTGTCGGACGTTCAGATCAGCTTCGCCCCGGATCGGCACGAAACCAACGCGACCGCCGTGCAGGTCCTGCGCGACACCATGACCGCCCATGTGGGAGTCCGCCGCACCGAACAGGGCCTGGAAACGGCGCTCGCCACCATCGCGCGGCTGGAAGCCGAGAACGCGCAGGATGAAGCCTTCGTCAACATGTGCGCCACCGCCACCCTGATCGCCGCCGCCGCCCTGATGCGCCGCGAAAGCCGGGGCGGGCATTACCGCGATGACTTCCCCGAGGCCGAGCCGGCCCAGGCCCACCGCACCCATATCACCCTGACCGAGGCCCTCTCCCTGCGCGACCGGATCGCGGGCGAGGCCACAAAGGAGTCCGCATGAGCACCGCCTTTGCCACCCTGCCCGACCTGATCCTGGAGCCCATGGTACGCGCCGCCCTGCACGAGGATCTGGGCCAGAACGGCGATATCACCACCCGCGCGGTGATCCCGGCCGATGTGACCTACTCTGCCCGGCTGAATGCCCGGCAAGAGGGCATTGTCTCAGGTATGCAGATCGCCCGTATCGCCTTTCACCTGGTGGATGCCGGTCTGAAGGTGGAAACGCTCTTGCCCGATGGCAGCGCCTGCAAGCCCGGCGACACGCTGATGACCATCGAAGGCTCTGCCGCCTCGATCCTGTCGGGCGAGCGGGTGGCGCTGAATTTCGCAGGCCGTCTGACCGGGATCGCAACACTGACCCATTGTTTCGTGCGCGAAACAGCTGGAACCGACACCCGCATCACCTGCACCCGCAAGACCACGCCAGGCCTGCGCATCGCCGAAAAACAGGCGGTGCTGCACGGGGGCGGCTTCAACCACCGCTTTGGCCTGTCGGATGCGATCCTGATCAAGGACAACCATATCGCCGCGGCTGGCGGCATCACCGCCGTGCTGCAGGCCGCAAAGGCCAGCGTCAGCCACATGATGAAGGTGGAGATCGAGGTCGACACGCTGGCCCAGCTGGATGAGGTGCTGCAGACCGGCGGCGCGGATGTGGTGCTTCTGGACAACATGGACACGCCGACGCTGGCAGAGGCCGTCAAGATGGCGCGCGGCCATCTGGTGACCGAAGCCTCCGGCAACATGAAGCTTGACCGCATTGCCGAGGTCGCCGCCACCGGAGTCGACTATATCTCCTCAGGCGCGCTGACCCATTCGGCGCCGACGCTGGATCTGGGCCTCGACTTCTGAGCCTAAAGGCAGCCGCGCGGCACGGTTTCGCTCCATTCCCTGACCAGAACCGGCTCTGAGGCGCCGCCCTCATAGGCGTGAATGCGGCGCCAGAGGTAGAAGTTCTGCGTATCGCAGGTCATGCGGTTTTCGGTATCGATCGCCACCTGCCAGTCGCCGCGCTCAAAGGTGAACCGCCAGTCGGATTTGAAGGTGGCCGTGGCCGGGTCATCCGGATGGATCGCGTAGTGCATCGTGACATGGCTGCCCACCTGCAAACCGTTATGCGGGTTCACCGCCTCGCCGTAATCGTCAAAGGTATCCAGCACCAGCGTGCCGTCCGCGAGCGTTTTCGTCTCCGACGTACCAGAGGGGCTTCGCAGCTCGGTGCCGCCCAGCGTCGGATAGGGCTGCGCGGGACCGGGCGCGTGGGGCGGGATTTCTTCGGTCACGCTCCGCTCGGGCAGGATCAGGGCGCAGCCTGCAAGATCCAGCGTGATCTCTGCCGCCTCGGGCGCGGGCCAGACGATGGGCCAGTAGGAGGTCGAAAGCGCCAGCCGCAGCACATGCCCCTCCCGCAGCGCATGAGCGCATTCACCCAAAGGGAATTCCACCTCGTAGCGCTGACCGGGCACCAGCTTCTCTGGCGCGTCATGGCCGTTCAGATGCGTCAGGTTGAAGGCGCGATAGCTGATCCGCTGCGAGCTGCCATCCGGCGTCACGTCGCAAAGCCGCCCGACGATCTGCGCCACCGGGCGATCCACGGTAAAGGCGATGCGAACGCGGGGGCGGCCAAGGATCTGCAACTCACCGTCCAGCGGCGCGGTGTCGAAACAGGCCGACAGCGCATCATCCCCCGCCTGATCGCCGGGCAGTTCGTTGTCGATCCGCATGCCCGGGCAGAAATACCCACCCGCCTGACCGACGGTTGCCGGGCTGGCGACTGTGCAAGTCCCGGCACCCGCAGTATCTGTCAGGCTGCCTGTCGAAAGATGAAGCACCCGCTCGGTCACATTGGGCGAGGGCCAGTGCTGTTCCGCCACCCAGCGCCCTTGCCGGGGCTTGTTCTCCTTGGTGGGGCCGAAATGTTCCTGCATATAGGTGCGGTAATCGGGCAGGGCTCCGGCGCCGGTGTCCTCGCCCTTTAGCCAGTGATCGAACCAGCGCAGCACCTCGCCATGGAAATCCGCCGGATCCAGCTTCGAGATATGCGGATAGCGATGCTCCCAAGGCCCCATCAGCGCCTTGGTGGGCGCGGTGAGGTTCGCGGCCAGCATTGCAGGCGTGTTGAGGTAGGCATCGGCCCAGCCGGTGATCGCCAGCACCGGCGCCGTGATCGCAGACCAGTCCTCGCAGACCGACCCGTGTTTCCAGAAGTCATCGCGGGACTGATGGCGCAGCCAGTCCGCAGACATGAAGGGCAGCTTTTCGATCCGCTCCAGCCAGGCCGCGCGCCAATCGGGGCGCAAGTCAGGGTCCAGCGGTCGCGTCATATAGGCGAACATCTGGCTGCCCCAATTGGCATTGTCGCTAAGCAGACATCCCCCCATGTAGTGGATGTCATCGGCATAGCGGTCGGCGGTTGAGGCGACCGAGACCACGGCCTGCAATTCGGGTGGGCGACGGTAGGCCAGTTGCAAGCCGTTGAAGCCACCCCAGGAAATACCGATCATGCCGACCTTGCCGTTGCTCCAGGGCTGCGCGGCGATCCAGGCCAGCACCGCCTCGCCATCGCTCAACTCCTGTTCGGAGTATTCATCGTCAAACAGCCCCTCGCTGTCGCCACTGCCTGCGATATCGACACGGATGCAGGCGTATCCCTTGGCGGCAAAGACGGTGTGAGTGGTCTCGTCCCGCGGCGCGGTGCCGTCGCGCTTGCGATAGGGCAGGTATTCCAGGATCGAAGGAAAGGGCGCCTCGCCCATGGGCAGCCAGATGCGCGCGGCCAGGCGGCGCCCGTCGGGCATCGGGATCCAGGTGTTTTCAATCAGGGTATAGGGGGGGCGCATCATGGTCATCCAATGTCAAATTCCATGGTGCCACCCTGCCCCCGTGCCTCGCTATTTGGCAAGCTTTGGCGCGGATTTATCGAGCGCCAGTTCCGCATCGGAAAACTTCCAGGGGCCGCGCACGCCCGGCACGCCTTCGGGCGCAATCTGCATGCCGCGATGGCGGATCTGCGGATCGTCAAAGGCCTGACCGATGGTGTTGATCGGCCCGGCGGGGACCGTCGCGGCCTCAAGTGCGGCCAGAAGATCGGCCTGCGTCCAGTGCAAGAGCGCCGCCTCCAGAAGCGCGGTCAGATCCCTGCGGTTGGCGACGCGCGTCTGGTTGGTCAGGAACCGCGGATCCACCTTGAGATCGGGCATCTGCAGGACGCCACACAGGCGCTGGAACTGGCCGTCATTGCCAACGGCCAGGATGATATGGCCATCCTGCACCGCCATCACCTGATAGGGCGCGATATTGGGATGATCGTTGCCAAGCCGCGTTGGGCTGGTGCCGGTGGCGAGATAATTCATCGCCTGATTGGCCAGCATCGCCGTGGCGCAATCCAAGAGCGACATATCCAGATGCTGCCCCCTGCCCGTGGTGTGGCGCTGCTCCACCGCCGCAAGGATACCGATAGTGCCGTATAGCCCGGTCACGATATCGGTGATGGCGACGCCCACCTTCTGCGGCTGGCCGTCGGGATCGCCGGTGATCGACATCAGTCCCGACATGCCTTGAAGCAGGAAGTCATAGCCCGCGCGACTGGCATAGGGGCCATCCTGCCCAAAGCCCGTGACCGAGCAATAGATCAGCCGCGGGTTCACCTCTTTCAGGCTGTCGTAATCCAGCCCGTATTTCTTCAGGCCACCCACCTTGAAGTTCTCGATCAGGATGTCGGCGTCCCTGATCAGATCGAGGACGATCTGGCGCCCTTCCTCGGTGCGGAAATCCGCCGTCACGCAGTCCTTGCCGCGATTGGCAGCGTAATAATAGGCCGCCGTCTTGTCGCCCTCGCGCTCGATGAAGGGAGGCCCCCAATGGCGGGTGTCATCGCCCGCCTCGGCTTCGACCTTGACCACCTCGGCGCCCAGGTCCGCAAGCGACTGGCCAATCCAGGGACCGGCCAAAATACGGGCGAGTTCAACCACTTTGAGGCCTGAAAGCGGGGTCATGGCGGCTCCTGTTCTTGATGCTGTGCCGCCTATGTAGCCCAGCCCCCGAGTGGCGGCAATCTTTGATCAAATCGCGTTCAGCCGCGCCTCACTTACCCTTGATCCGCACGGTAAAGCTGGTGCGGGCTCCGGGGGGCGGCGGTGGAAACGGCGCGGCCCGGCGCACCTGTGCCACCGCGATCTGATCCAGCTTGCCCGATCCGGAGCTGCGCGCAAGGCCAACAGCGGCCAGGCCGCCGTTCGGCGCGATGCGGAAGGACACCGTGGCCACCCCGCGCACCGTCGCACGCCGCTTGGCCCGCTCGATCCGCCGCAGGACCAGGCCGGGATAGTTGCTGGCGGCAGCATTGCCCTGCACCTTGGCCGTGCCACCGCCGCTGCGGGACTGGCCACTAGGTTGTTTCGCCGTGGCCTGGGCCACCCCCCGTGTTGCGTTCACATCGCTATTGCCGCGCGGTTTCGCGGGTGGCTCCTGCCGCTTTGTGACCCGTTCCACCGGCTGCACGGGGTCCGGTTTCGGCTGCGCCTTGATCGGTTCAGGCGGGCGGCTTGGGCGCGTGACAGGCTTGAGAGAAACCGTGACCTCAGGCGCTTGCGGTACCGGCTCCTGCACGGCCTGTTGCGGTGGCGGCGTCATGGCCGTCTGCACCGGCAGCGGTGTCGTGGTCTCGGCCACGGGGGCTGCCGCATCCGGGGTAACCGGCTCTGGCGGCGGGACGGCGGCTGTCTCTGTCACCGAAGTCGCGGGCGGCGCCACAGCGGTCTCTGACGGCGGCGGGGTCTCGGTCGGCTGGGCCCGTGGCGGCGCAATCTCGATCCCGGGCGTCAGGGCAGCGGTCACCACAGGGGTCGGTGCAGCCTCTTCCACCGGCGGCATCTGCATGGCCGGGATCACCGGCGTGACCGCCTGTGGCGGGGGCGGCGCCTCTGCGGTCTCTACCGGCTCGGCGATCTCGGGCGTCTGTTCGGGTTCCTGGGGCTGTTCCGTCAGCTCTTCCGCAGGCTCGGGAGTTTCCACCCCCACGGCGAGATTGGCGAAGGAGCCCCCGACAGCGGCCAGTTCCGTCTCGCCCCCGGCCTGCTTTATCTTGGGCGTATTGGTCAGCGCCACGCCGCCTGCGTGGACCATGGCGGCCAGGGCCAAAGCGACCAGAGCGACCAGGCGGGACTGCGGCACCCGGCTCATTTCAACGCCCTTTCCGAGACAAGGATCACACGCTCCGCCCCGGCAGCGCGCAGGGCATTGCCGATCTTGACCAGTTCTTTTGCGGGGAGCGCGCGATCCGGCACCACCCGCAGCGCGGCGCGTTGCTCTTCACTCAGGCCCGCGACATAGGCTTCCGCATCCAGCACCGCTTCACCGCGATAGGCAAGAGCGCCATCGGCATGGATCACCAATGTATCCGGGGGGGCGCTGCCCTCCAGGTCGGCGGTGTTGATCAGCTTCACCTCCCGGTCCATCGGCGGCGCCAGGGTGCCTGCGATCATGAAGAAGACCAGCATCAGGAAGACGATGTTGATCAGCGCGATCGTCGGCTCGCGCTCGCTTTGGATATGCCGCATGATCCGCATCAGCCCAGCACCACCGTTTGCAAGCCCTCGACCTGGCGCAGCACCATCAGAAGATCGACCAGACGCTGCGCATTGGCGCTTTCGTCAGGGCTGATCAGGACCAGGTGACCGCCACCATCCTGCGGCTGCAGACGCACCAGATCGGCGATACGGTCCAGATCGGCGGGCTGCCCATTCAGGGTGACGCGATCGGCACCCAGGGTCACGAAGAGCTTTTGCCGCTCCTGAACCTTGGTGCCCTGACCGGCGGCCATCAGCTCGACCTCTCCGTATTTGGAGAAGGTCGAGGTCAGCATGAAAAACAGCAAGAGCAGGAAGATCACGTCGATGAGCGAGGTCATCGACAGCCGCCTGCGGGCCTGGCCCTGCAGCTTAACCGCCATGGGGCGCCCCGACGGAATGCAACCTGAGAGCTGCGGCTGACCGTTCGGTCGGACAGAACAGGGTGCGCAGGGCCCGGTTGGCAAAGACACGTTCGCGCTGCATCCGCGCCGAAAGCCAGCTCAGCACCAGCGATGTGGGCATCGCCACCGCAAGCCCGGCCGCCGTGGTCAGAAGCGCCACCCAGATCCCACCGGCCAGAAGCGCCGGATCGACGGAAGATCCCGCCGATTGCAACTTCTGGAAGGCTTCGATCATGCCGATCACGGTGCCGAACAGCCCCATCAGGGGCGCCAGCTGCGACACCATATCCAAGGCACCCAGACCGCGCTCGAGCCGGGCAAAGCTCTCTTCTGCCTCCGCATCGGCGCGATCCGACAGGGCGGCCTCCCCGTCCTGTGCCATATCCCTGGACAGGGCCAGGCGCAGGACCGGCACCAGATAGGAGCGGCTGCTTTCGAGATGGCGCAGGGCGCCGTCGCGATCCCCCTGGTCCCAGGCCGTCACGGCTGCGGACAGATGCGCATGCCGCCCCACCCGCGCCGCCCGGTACTGCCAGATCTTGTAGAGCACCAAGGCCGCGGTCAGGATCGACACCACCAGCAGCAGCAACACCACCGGACCGCCCAGGTCCAAAATGCGATTGATCGCCTCCTGAACCCAGATCATCCGATCAGCTCCTGATCGGTGCGGCTGGTCAGGGTCAGGGCGCGGCTGCACGCCCCTTCGGGGAGACCACCACCCTCGCAGGTGGTGGCCCCGTTGATCAAGACCCGGCTGATCCCCGTGCAGGCATAGGGGAACTGGAACTGGCGAACCCGCATCCGCCCGGCGGGCAGATCCTGAAAGTCCAGCAGCGTCAGCCGGGCGACCTGTCCGTTTTCATCGAAGAGCACGGTTTCGAACACCGCCTTGGCGATGTCCTGCGCGTGACTATTCTGGGCCACGAAGGACAGCAGACAGGCCTCGCCGACCTGCTCTGCCGTGCTCAGCTCGATCGACAGGGCAGGATCATCGGCCTGAGCTGCGCCTGCCAGCCCCGCCAGCAGCACCGCTGCCGGGGCCACCCATTTCATGTTCACGCGTTGCATGTGGTACCTCTTCGATTGCAGTTGGATCAGAAGGTCTTGGCCAGGGTCAGCTTGACGTTGCGACCCGGGGATTTACGAGTTGCCAGTGCGGCGGTGTAGGATTTGTCAAAGGCGTTCTCGACGCCCAGACGCACCTCTGCACCGCTCAGGGCGCCGGTCTGCACGCGGTAGGTCGCACGCAGGTTGCTGATTCCGTAGCCGTTGATCTTTGCGCCGGTGCTGTCGGTAAAGGACTTGCTGCCGACCAGCTCCCAGCTCAGATCCCAGGCTTCGCCAATCCGCTTGCCCAGGGTCAGACGTGCACTGTCAGCCGGAGCGTTGCTCCAGACGGTGCTGACACCGGCGGTCGAAATCCCGGTGTAATCGCCGACCGACGCGTTGAAGTCGGCGTAAAAGCCGCTCTCCATGCTGTATGTCGCTTCGATCTCCACACCTTCGCTCTCCACTCCGCTGAACCCCGAATAGGAGGTGACATCCCAGAGCTTGGTCTTGAACAGGTTCACCTTGGTCTGCAGGGCATCGCCATCCAGGAACAACCCGGTCGTGGTATAGGAAGCGCCAAGCTCGTAGGTATGAGAGCGTTCCGGCTGCGTCATGAAGGTGGGATTGCCCATGTCATCGATGATCGGCAGGTTCTCCGTATAGGCACCGCTACCAAAGACCGCCCAGCCATTGTCGAAGGCATAGCGCGCCGACACACCGCCCATCAGAGCCGAATTGTCATAGGCGACGGATTTGTCGTGCGCCTCGATGTCCTGGGTCTCGTAGCGCAGGGCCGGCGTCACGGTCCAATGATCGCCGATGCTGATGTCATCCACCGCAAAGAGGGCGATGCGGTCATCGGTGCCACCGGGGGCCGAGGGCGCATCCAGGCGTTCCCTGCGAATGAACTCGATCCCCACACGCAGATCATGGGTCGCCATGCCGGTTGCAAAATACATGCTGTTCTTGGCAGTGAGCTTGGTGATCTCATAGTCCTGATCCGCGTCCGCCAACCCGATGACGATGGGCCCGGAGGGGGTGCCCTCCAACGGGCTTGAGCCCGACACATAGTCCGATTCCATGTGCTGGGTGGACCGGGTCAGGTTCACATCCAGATCGATCAGGTCGTTGCCGACCGGATTCCAGCGATAGCGCAGACCCGCGATCTCGTTGGTGACCTTGCGGTCCACATTGCCGAAGGAGCCTCCGGTGGTGCCGAAGGTATCGTAGGGAACGTCCTTCTCGTCGGTTTCCGAGTAGTTGTAGGAGGCGGTGATGGAATGCTCCATACTGTCGCCAAAGCGGTATCTCACCTTGCCGAGATATGACGGCATCCGGCTTTCGGTATTGGCGACCACCTGACCGTCGCCGTCCTTGTAGGGGTCCACGTCCCGCAGGGTGTAGTTCAACAGAACGTCCAGGTTCTTGGTCGGCTGCCAGGCCAGGATCGACGAGGTCACGAAACCTTCGGCATTGGAGCTGGCGCCGACGGTCTGGCGGAACCGCAACCCGACCTCACCGCCCGTGAAATCCGCGGCATCCTTGGTCTCCATCTTGACCACACCGCCGATGATGCCGGACCCGAACTCAAAGCTGCCGATGGTGCCACGAATGACCGAGACCTGCCGGTAGAGTTCAGGGTCGGTGAACAGCTGCGTGCCGATGCGATAGAGCTCTTCCGATCCGGTAGTGGCGCCGTCGATGACGATGGCCACCTTCTGGTCGGTGCCATAGCTGCTGGTCGCGCCAAAACCGCGGATATTCAGGCCCGAGCCTTGCGGACGACTGCCGTTCACCAGGGTCACCCCCGGCACCGAATCGATCAGCTCGGCCACCGAGCCGGCCTGCCGGTCGTCCAGCTCCTCCTGGGTGATCACGGTCTCGGGCGTTGCCGTTTCGGTCTGCACCTCGCGCTTGCCCTGACCCAGTTCAACGGTGCCCAGGAACCCCTCTCCCTGGGTGTCCAGCGGCAGCTCTTGCGCCTGCAGGCCCGTACCAATTGTCATCCCGAGAACCGAAACGGTCCCCAGAAGCCGCATGCCAATAGGGTATTTCCCCATCACTTTTCCCTTCGCATCTTTCTTGCGTTCGAACCGAAGGCTTGCGGCGGGGCTGGCACGGAGTTCGCATATTCATATGAGTATTTGCTATCGCGGAAGCCAAATTTCCACTTGAGCCTGATAGTAAAGCTGATAAAAACAGTCAACAAAATTCAGCACAGCTGATCCGTTGACCGCCAGCTTCGCTGTCTCGCTCGAATTGCCGAGCCGCACAGCCACATGCCAGCCCTCTCCAGTCGCCAAAAACAGCCAATTGGCCGTCTTCGAAAGGGCTCGAAATGACCACCCAGACTTCCCCCTCCGCAGCGGAGATCCGCAGCGCGCGCGCCGAAAATGCGCAGATGCGTGACCGCGACTTTGCCGCCAAGCTGAACATCACCGAAGCCCAGCTGGTCGCCGCCTACTGCGGCGCGGGCGTGACGCAGATCTCCGCGCGCCCCGATGACGTCTTCCCGCGGCTGGAGGCCTTGGGCGAGGTCATGGCGCTGACCCGCAACGAATCCTGCGTGATCGAAAAGGTCGGCACCTACAGCCACTACCGCAGCGGTGAGCGCACCAGCCTGGTGCTGACGCCAGAGATCGACCTGCGCCTGTTCCTGCAGCATTTCGCCTATGCCTTCGCGGTCGAGCGCGAGGGCAAGAAGGGGCTGGCCCGCTCGATCCAGTTCTTCGATGCCGCGGGCGATGCCGTCCACAAGGTGCACCTGCGCGAGGCCTCCAACCTGGAAGCCTGGGAAACGCTGGTTGCGGATCTGGCCCTGGCCGAGCAATCCGACACGCTGGACGTCGCTCCCCGCACCGCTGCGGAAGGCGCCAGGGAGAACCCCGAAAAGGTCGACATCCTGCGCCGCGAATGGGCCGAGATGACCGACACCCACCAGTTCCAGCGCCTGTGTTCCAAGCTGAAGATGAACCGCCTTGGCGCCTACCGCATCGTCGGTGAGCCGATGGCCCGCAAGCTGTCGCCGGACACGGTCAACCCGATGCTGGAGGCGGTGCGCGATCAGGGCATCGAGGTGATGCTCTTCGTTGGCAACCGTGGCTGCATCCAGATTCACGGCGGCCCGATCAAGACCCTGCGCGAAATGGGGCCCTGGCAAAACATCCTGGATCCCGGCTTCGACCTGCACCTGCGGCTTGATCACGTGGCCGAGGTCTGGGCCGTCAACAAGCCCACCAAGCGCGGCGATGCGATTTCATTCGAGGCCTTCGACGCAGAAGGCACCATCCTGTTCCAGGTCTTCGGGCGTCGCACCGACGATAGCGACAGTCGCCCCGCGTGGAATGCCATCGTTGCCGCCCTGCCCTCGCTGACGACAGAGCTGGAGACCGCGTGATGAAGGCCCTCTCCCATCTCACCAAGGGTATTGCCCTGGCCCTGTTCACGGGCACCCTGGCGGCGGCCGCCCCGGCCGAGCGGATTGTCAGCATTGGCGGATCGGTGACCGAAGTCGTCTATGCGCTTGGCGAAGAACACCGGCTGGTGGCCCGTGACACCACCTCCAGTTACCCGGCAGAGGCGCAGGCGCTGCCAAACGTGGGCTATGCCCGCGCCCTGTCCCCCGAAGGGGTCCTGTCGGTGGCGCCGGATCTGATCGTCGCGACCTCGGGTTCCGGTCCGCTCGAGACCATCGAGGTGCTGAAGAAGGCCGATGTCGCCTATACCGAAGTGCCTGAGATCTACACCGCCGATGGCGTGATCACCAAGATCGAGACCGTCGCCACCGCCCTTGGTGTCGAAGCAAAGGCGGCCGAGCTGATCGCCGAGATCAAGCCCAGCCTCGAGGCCGCTCAGGCCCGGGCCAGGGAGCAGGCGGGCGATGCGCCGGTCAGGGTGCTGTTCATCCTGTCGACGCAAGGTGGGCGCATCATGGCAAGCGGACGCGGAACGGCGGCGGATGGTATCATCCGCATGGCCGGCGGCATCAATGCGGTCGACAGTTTCGAGGGCTATAAGCCGATGACCGATGAGGCCGTCTCGGCCACCGCGCCGGACGTCATTCTGGCAATGGACCGGGGCGGCGATCACGGCATCGCACTGGAGCAGCTGGCCAGCCTGCCCGCGCTGATCCCAACCCCGGCGGCGCAGAACGGGCGCCTGGTGCGCATGGATGGGCTGTCGCTGCTGGGCTTTGGTCCACGCACGGCCAAGACGGTCGAAACCCTGTCCAAGGCCTTCTACGAGGGGCACGCGGAATGAGCCTGGCCGCCGACACTCCTCAGGGGGCCGGAGATCAGGCTCGGGGCGGCTCCACCGGGGCGCCGGTGGACCGCCGACACCAGGCCCGGCGCCTGACGGTGGTGCTGGCGGCGCTGCTCGTGGTGACCTCGGTGACATCGCTGACCTTCGGGGCGGCGGGCACCTCTGTCTGGTCGGCGCTTGGAGATCTCCTGGCCGGGCGCGAGCTGTCGCAGCTGGACCGGATCATCCTGTTTGACATCCGCCTGCCGCGCCTGTGCCTGGGCATCCTTGTCGGGGCCGCACTGGCGGTCTCGGGCGCGGTGATGCAGGGGCTGTTCCGCAACCCCCTGGCCGACCCCGGCATTGTCGGCGTCAGCGCCGGTGCGGGGCTTGCCGCCATTACCGCCATCGTTCTGGGCAGCCTCCTGCCCGTTGCCTGGCGCGACACGCTTGGCACTGGCCTGGTGCCGGTTGCCGCCTTCTTTGGCGGCTGGGGATCGACCTTGATCCTCTATCGCACCGCCACGCGCGGCGGGCAGACCTCGGTTGCGACAATGCTGCTGGCCGGCATCGCCCTGGGTGCCCTGGCCGGAGCGCTGTCGGGCATCCTTGTCTACATGGCCGACGACAACCAGCTGCGTGATCTTACCTTCTGGGGCATGGGATCGCTGGCGGGGGCCACCTGGACCAAGGTGCTGGCCGCCCTGCCGGTGATCGCGCTGGCGCTGTGCGCCGCGCCGTTCCTGGCGCGCGGCCTCAATGGGCTGGCCCTGGGAGAGGCCGCCGCCGGTCACATCGGCATCCCGGTGCAGCGGATGAAGAACATCGCCATCATGGCCGTGGCCGGAGCCACCGGCGCCGCCGTTGCCGTATCGGGCGGCATCGGTTTCATCGGCATCGTGGTGCCGCATCTGCTGCGCCTTGCCACCGGGCCGGATCACCATCCGCTGCTGCCCAATGCGGCGCTTCTGGGGGCCACGCTGCTGCTTGCCGCCGACATGATCGCGCGGGTCATCATCGCCCCCGCAGAGCTGCCGATCGGCATCGTCACCGCAGTCCTGGGCGCGCCGGTCTTCCTGTGGATCCTGCTGAAGCGCCGCGCAGGCCTGGGACTTTGAACGGAAAACACATGCAAGCCTTTGACATCACAGTTGATCTGGGAAAGCGCCCCATCCTGCACGGGGTGGATTTCAGCGCCGATGCGGGTCGCGTCACCGCCATCGTCGGGCCCAACGGATCGGGCAAGACAACGCTTCTGCGGGCCATGACCGGAGAAATCCCCCATTCGGGCCGGGTGCTGCTGAATGGTCTCGATACCGCCACGCTGCAACCCTGGGAGCTGGCGGCCCTGCGTGCGGTGCAACCGCAAAGCACCACCATCGCCTTTCCCTTTACCGTGCTGGAAATCGTGCGGCTTGGCCTCAGCGCGGGCCTTTCCGCCGCAAGCACCGACCTGCCGCTGAACGCCCTGGATGCCGTGGACCTGCATGGGTTTGCCGGGCGCTACTACCAGGATCTGTCGGGCGGAGAGCAGCAGCGGGTGCAGCTCGCCCGTGTCCTCACCCAGGTCTGGGAGCCGGTGGTGGATGGCACCCCGCGCTGGCTGATCCTGGATGAGCCGGTCGCCAGCCTCGATATAGGCCACCAGTTCACGGTGATGGATCTGGCGCGACGCTATGCGGCGGCGGGCGGCGGCGTGGTGGCGGTGATGCATGATCTCAATCTCACCGCCATGTTCGCCGACCAGGTGGTGCTGATGCAATCGGGCCGTGTCGCAGCACAAGGCTCCCCGGCAGAGGTGCTGACAGACCGCACCCTGGCCGAGGTCTATGGCTGCCCGGTGCCGGTCAACACCACGCCCCCCGGCGATATGCCCTTCCTGCTGCCGCAGGCGCGGCAGGTGCCGGTGCCCGCCTGATCACTCGAACCAGCGCGACCAGCCATCCAGGTAATAGCCCACCAGCGCATGGGACTGGATCGAGTTCTCCTCAACCGCGACCGGCTCGGTATCACCGCCAAAGACCTGCGCTGCCTGCCAGACCTGCTGATCCAGAAAGCGCAGGTCCTGCGGTAGGTCACGCAGACTTTGCGCTGTCAGGACCTGCGGCGCCGCCATGACAAACCCCCAGTCGCCAAAGCTGGGCACATAGGCGTGATAGGGGCGCACATGCAGCCCCGCCCCCTGTACAGGAGCAAGCGGATTACGGGTTGCCTCAAGCGTGGCGGCGATGGACCAGAAGGCCTCTCGCGCGAACAGCGGCGATCCGGCTTGCGTCACCATCAGCCCTTGCGCGCTCAGCCGCTCCACCAGCGCGCCGTAGAACTGGCGCGAATAGAGTTTCGACAGCGCCAGGTTCTTGGGATCGGGCAGGTCGATGAGGATCACATCAAAGACCTGATCGCTGCTGTCGGCGAACTGCCAGGCATCCATGTTGTGGATGGTCACGCGCGGGTCCGACAGGGCGTGATCATTCAGCGCCGACAGATCCGGGTGATCGCGGAACAGCGCTGTGACACGCGGGTCGAGGTCCACCAGCGTCACATGCGCGACCTCCTGCCATTTCAGCACCTCGCGCGCGGCCATGCCATCGCCGCCGCCCAGGATCAGCACATCGCGGCGGCGCGGCGCCAGGGCCATGGCCGGATGCACCAGGCTTTCGTGATAGCGATGCTCGTCCAGGCTGTCGAACTGGATGGAATAGTCGAGAAACAGCCGCGTGCGGTCGCGGTAGCGGGTGACGGTGATCTGCTGATAGGGCGTCGCCTCGCTAAGGATGATGTCGTCCTCAAAGAGGTTCGCCTCGGCGACCGAGACAAGCCGTTCCGCCTGCACCAGCCCTGCCAGCGTCAGAAAAAGCGCCGCCGCCCAGATCACAACGGCCGTGCGACTGGCCACCGCGCGAAACACCCAGAGCGACAGCCCCGCGACCAGCAGGTTCAAGGCTCCAAAGGTGAGGCTTGCGGGCATCAGCCCCAGATGCGGCACAATGAGCAGCGGAAAGGCGACCGAGGCCGCCAGCGCGCCGACGTAATCGACGCTGAGCACATTCTCGAACCGGAACTCGGGCGCGCCGATCTCCTTCAGGGCGCGGGCAATCAACGGGATCTCCATCCCCGACAGCACCCCGATCAGGATCAACAACCCATAAAGCGGCAGCATCACGGCGCCGCTCCAGGCGTAGAGGTAGAAGACCAGAGGCGCCATGAAACCGCCCGCCACCCCCAGAAGGATCTGCGCCCAGATGAAGCCCTCCATGGCGCGGGTCACATAGCGTGACAGCCAGGCACCCAGCCCCATCGAAGACAGGAACACCCCGATCACCAGCGAGAACTGCCGCACGCTGTCGCCCAGAAGGTAGCTCGACAATGTGGCGGCGATCAGCTCGTAGATCAGCCCCGAGACAGCCACCAGAAAGGTCGCCGCCAAGAGCCAGGTCTCGCGCAGGTTGGTTCGGGGTTCCCCGGCCTCGGGGACGGCCCCGGTCATGACAGGATGACGGCGGCGATGATGATGGCGATGGAGACGAACAACAGGCCGATCAGCACGGCCAGCGCCATGTTCTGATCCTCCTCGATCTCCTTCACGATGGAAAAGGGCGTCATCACATCCAGCACCTTCCAGACCACCCACATCAGCGCCACGCCGACAAAGGTGTAAAAGACGGTGCTGATCAGTTCAGCCAATTGAATTGCAGCAAAGTACTCCATGGGATCCTCTTGTTATTTCACATGTCCATTCAGGCCGCGCCCGGCGCCCACCACCCTGACCGATCGGTCAAGATCCGTGCTTTCGCTGCCGTATCCCATGTAGGCGACATAGGAGGTTCCGGCGACGGCAAGCCCGGCCAGCAGCAGGAAAACAAGTCGGAACGGGGTTATCATCACTCAGTCCTCATCGATCCAGTCGCTGCCGCTCCAGCGGCGTTTTTCGTGCCAGTATTTCCGGAACAGCGGATAGCCCCCGATCAGGCCAAAGACCACCGCCAGTACAACCATCCAGCGCCCGCTCGAGAGATCGTTGCGGATATTCATCTTCAATTGCCGGAACACAGGTCCGGCGGGCGTGTTGTTCTTGGGATAGACTGGCTGCCAATGGCCGCCTTCCTCCAGTGAAAGCGCGAGCGTGTATTCGCCCTCGACTTCGGGTCGGAAGCTCAGACTGGCACGGTTGTTCCCCTCGGTCCAACGACCGTCTGCATCCTTGCCAAAGTAGTATTCCACCGTGCGCCCCGCCTCGAACAGCGGCTCGCCTTCAGGGTCCTCCAGTTCCAGCGCGAAATAGGCCCAGCTGTTGCGGGTGTCTCCTTCGAGGTAGATCCGCGTCAGCCGCCCCGGTGTCTCGATGGTAAAGGGGATTTCCACGGGCAATTGCCCGTACGAGATCAGCTTGTCCGACAGCACCCTCTCACCGGGGCGCGCTGCCAGAATGCCGCCGATCAGGAGGCACAGAACCGCAAAGGCAATGCCCGCCATGGTCAAAAAGTTGTGGTTCGGCCCCTCCCGGAAAGGCTGCAGGGCGTGCACGCCGCGTGGCATGAGGCCGGTTGCAACTCCGAAGGCGTCCTCGGCCTCTTCCGGGGTGAGATAGGTCATGCGGTAGGTCTCGCGCTCGGTTCCGGTCTGGGAAAACCCCATCCCCGCACCATCGGAGATGGCGGTCACCTCGGTGGTGCGCTCGTCCTTTTGCGGCGCCCAGGTGAATTCGCCCTCGGCATAGGTGATCGTACTGGTGGAGGTCTCGTAGTAGCGGAACCGCTCCCCGCCGATACTGACCTCAGGCTGATACTCCGAGGTGTCCACCTGCCGCTCCGACATCCAGCCGCCACCGCCGCGATGGCGACGGGAAAAGACCAGGTGACCATCTTCAATCGTCAGCCAGGCATAGCCGTGGGTCGGGGAATAGAGCTGATGATCGAGCCAGGTGTAGGCCACCCCTTGCCAAAACTCCCGGTGCTGCAGGAGACCGATGACGGTGAACTCCACGCCATATAGCCGCCCTGTGGTGCCAATGGGAAAGGGAGTCTTGGGCCGCTCCACATCGTTGAAGCGGCGCAGGGCGCGGTAGCTGTCGAGCGCGTCCAGCTCGGTGCCGCAATAGGGGCAGATATGGACGGTGACGCGTCCGCCGCCCAGAACATCCAGCCCCGCGCCGCAGGCGGTGCAATCGACGGATTTCAGACCGGGATTGAGGCTCATTGCGCGGCCCTGCCCGCAGTTTCGACCCGGATATCAAAGGGATCGACCCAGACACCACTGTACCAGTCGCGAAAGTCGCCCTGGAACTCACCGGACAACAGCCGCCCGTGACGATCCTGAAGGTTCACGAAGCTGTAGCGCTCCCCGACGCTGAGCGGATGATCGAAACTGCCACGCAGGGCCACGCAGGTCGCCTCGTCCATTTCGATCACGGTGAAGTCTTCATGATCGTATTCGATCTGCCGCCCCAGATGCAGCGTTCCGTCGTAACGGGGCCAGTCCGCCCGCGTCAGTTCCTGTTGGATCACCACGTCGCCTTCATCGACCGAGATCCAGCGCAGGGGGCCGTCTTCGCGGCGGCAAAAGAACTCGTCCCAGGTGCCGCGCCCGTAGGAAAACCGCGCATGGCCCAGAACCGCGAATCTCCAATTGTCGATCCGTAGCCAATCGCCAAGGCCAAAGAGCATCGGCACGTCATGCATCACGCCTGCTTCGCCAGCGAGCCTTGCACCCTCGTCCTCAAGAAACAGGCTGGTGCCGCAGGAGGGGCAGCTCAGCATCTTGATCGACTTGATCGCAGGGCTGATGCCGCTGCCGCAATTGGGACAGTTGAAATCGCTCATGGCCCCAAGTTCCCCAATGGGGCGAGCGGATCAAGGGGGAATTTCCCCAATAGCGTTTATTCTGAACGGGGTTAGACCGAAACGCCCTCCAGCAGCGCATCGCGTTCCACTTCGCCCTTGCGGCCCTCCAGCACCACCTCGCCCCGGCGCAGGACCACGAAACGGTCGGCCAGCTCATAGGCGAAATCGAAGAACTGTTCGACCAGGATGATCGCCATGTCACCCTGCGTGCGCAAGAGTTTGATGACCTCGCCGATCTGCTTGATGATATTGGGCTGGATGCCCTCGGTCGGCTCGTCCAGCACCAAGAGTTTCGGCTTGGTGATCAGGGCACGGGCGATGGCCAGCTGCTGTTGCTGTCCGCCGGACAGATCGCCCCCCCGCCGGGCCAGGAAGTCCTTCAGGATCGGGAACAGATCATAGATGTGATCGGGGATGTAATGTTCTTCCTTGGGCAGGCAGGCAAAGCCGGTCTCAAGGTTCTCCTTCACCGTCAAGAGCGGGAAGATATCGCGCCCCTGCGGCACATAGGCGATGCCTGCGCGGGCCAGCTGATGCGCGGGCACCACGCCGATCTCCTGCCCGTCGAACTGCATGGTTCCGCCCGATCGTGGATGGGTGCCGGTGACCGCCTTCATCAGGCTGGTCTTGCCAACTCCGTTGCAGCCCATCACGCAGGTGACCTCGCCCAGATCCGCCTGCATGGAGATCCCGTTCAGGATCCGGCTGCGGCCATAGTGGAGGGTGATATCTTTCAGATCCAGCATCGCTCAGCGCCCCAGGTAAACATCGATGACTTCGGGATTGGAGGTCACATGGTCCAATCCGCCTTCGGCCAGCACCGCGCCCTCGTGCAGCACCGTGACCTTGCAGTTGAGACGGCGCACGAACTCCATATCGTGCTCAACCACCACCACCGCGCGGGTCTTGGCGGCCTCGACCAGCAGGTCGGTGGTATGCTCGCGCTCCTCGGGCGTCATGCCCGCCGCCGGTTCATCGACCAGCAAAAGCCGCGGCTCCTGCGCCAGAAGCATGCCGATCTCGAGCCACTGTTTCTGCCCGTGGGACAGCTCTCCCGCGATGCGGTCAAGCTGATCCGAAAGACCGACCTCTGCCGCCAGTTCCTCGACCCGCGCATTATCCGCGCTTGAAGCACGAAACAGCAGCACCGCAATCACCCAGCGGTCCTTTTTCAGGGCCATCATCAGGTTGTCGCGCACGGTCTGGTCCTCGAACACCGTGGGTTTCTGGAACTTGCGACCGATCCCCTGCCGCGCGATCTGCGCCTCGTCCATGTCCAGGAGAGACACGGATTTCTCACCCCAGATCACCCGGCCCTCGTCGGGCCGTGTCTTGCCGGTGACGATATCCATGAAGGTGGTCTTGCCCGCCCCATTGGGGCCAATCACCGCGCGCAGCTCGGCCTCGGCGATCTGGAACGACAGGTTGTTGATCGCCTTGAACCCGTCAAAGCTGACGGAGACACCGGAGACTTCCAGAAGCGTGCTCATGTGCGGTCCTTTCGCGGCAGGAGGTCAAAGAGGCCGCCGATGCCTTTCGGCGCAAAGAGCGTCACCAGGACGAAGGACAGACCCAGGATCACCTGCCACCAGTCCACCCATTTGATGGTGTAGAACCCCAAGGGAATGTCAGGCGCCTGCCCGCCGGTGAACCAGGTGGAGACCAGCGAGACAAAGGCCGCGCCGATCACCGCGCCGTAAAGCCGCCCGCGCCCGCCAATGGCGACCCAGACCGCCAGATAGATCGAGGCGACCGGCGCCATTTCGGCCGGGTTGATGATGCCCGCCTGCGGATAATAGAGCGCGCCCGCGATGGCGGCGATACAGGCGGTGAGGGTGAAGACCGCGAGCTTGAAGGTCTCGACCGGGTAGCCAAGGAAACGCACGCGGGCCTCGTTGTCGCGGATGCCGCGGATGACCGAGCCGAACTTGCCCGAAACCACCCAGGCCGCCAGCATATAGCCAAGGCCCAAGGCCAGCGCCGAGGCCCAGAAGAACCACATGGAAACCTCGGACTGCGGCGCCTCCACCCCCGGCAGGTTCTGCAGGCCCGACAGACCGTTGTTGCCGCGCAGGCCGGAATCGTTCTGGAACAGGTAAAGCGCCAGCGCCAGTGTCATCGCCTGCGTCAGGATCGAGAGATACACGCCCGTCACCCGGCTGCGGAAGGCCAGCCAGCCAAAGATGGCCGCCAGAACGCCCGGCACCAGCACCACCAGCATCAGCTGCAGCACCAGACTGTCGGCAAACATCCAAACCACCGGGAATTCGCTGCTGCCCACCACGCCGAAGATCTGCGTGCCGATGGCATCGACCACCTCTGCCTCGGTCGGGGGGATGTCGCCCTGCGCCAGCGCGTCACTCACGATCAGGCGGGTGCGCTCATACATCAGCCACATGCCGATCATGTAACCGCCCAAGCCAAAGAAGGCGAAATGGCCCAGCGACAGGATACCGGTGTAGCCCCAGATCAGATCCATGGCGATGGCGATCAGGCACAGGCACAGGGTCTTGCCCAGCGTTTTCACAAAACTCGTGGGGATCAGCCCGGCCCCCGGTCCCTCGGCAAACACGGTCACCAAGAGGGTGAACAGCGCGAGGATCGAAAGGAAGACCAGAACCGATGGGTTCTTTGCAATGAATGACTGTCGCATGGATCAATCCCCCGCCGCACGGCCCTTGAGGGCGATGATCCCTCTGGGGCGGAACTGAATGAAGATGATGATGAAGATGATCATATAGGTCTGCGCCGCCAGCGTGTTGGACGGGTTCAGCCATTCGATCCCCTTTTGCAGGGAGCCGATCATCGCCGCACCGGCAAGGGTGCCGAAGATATTGCCGACACCGCCCACAACCACGGTCATGAAGCTTTGCACGATATAGTCTTGCCCCAGCTCCGAGGTGACTTTGGCGAAGAGACCGATGGCAACGCCCGCGATCCCGGCAATGCCCGATCCCAGACCAAAGGTCAGCATGTTCACCCGCCCCGGATTGATCCCCATGGAGGACGCCATGCGCGGGTTCTGCGTCACCGCGCGGGTCTCAAGCCCCAGCCGCGTGCGCCGCATGATGAAGAGGAACAGCGCCAGGAAGATCAGCGCCAGCACGAAAATCGCGATCCGGATATAGCTGATCGAGACCACATCGTTGATCACCCAGGCGCCATCCAGCCAGCCCGGCGCCGTCAGCGGGCGCGCCTGCGTTCCGAAGATGTTCTTCGCGAGCTGCTGTAGCGCGATGGAGATCCCGAAGGTCGCCAAGAGGGTCTCCAGCGGGCGGTTGTAGAGATGCCGGATCACCAGCCGCTCCATCGCGACACCAGCCGCGAATGTGACGCCAAAGGCCAGTGGAATGGCGACAAGGATCGACACCGTGTGGTTCGGGATCACCTGCTGCACCACGTAGCCTGTGTAGGCGCCCATCATGATGAACTCGCCATGGGCCATGTTGATGACCCCCATCAGGCCGAAGGTGATGGCAAGGCCGATCGCCGCCAGGAAATAGATCGAGGCGAGCGAGATAGCATCCAGACCCAGATCCACCGCCTGGTTGAGTGCAACCTTGGTGCCGATACGCTCCAGCGCCTGCCGCGCGGCATCGGTCACGGCACCAGATGGCTCGGCGTAGGTTTCGAAGAATACATAGCGGTTCAGGGCAATGGTGATGGCATCCTCACCCACGAAAGGCGGCACCTTTCCGTCCGAGGCAAGGCCCTCGTATACCTTCTCCCGGACCAGTTCGTTGGAAAGCTGCGCCACCGGAACACCTGCCACCCGGCCGCCCTCGATATTTGCTGCAAGGGCCTGACGCAGCGCATCCGGGGTGGTGCGTTTGGGCACATGACCTGCAGCAACCAGCATGTCATAGGCATCATTGCGGGACAGGCCCTCTTCGCCGGGGGTCAGGGTGCGGGCGATATTGCGGCCCTGTGGCACTTCCTTGGCCAGCTCTACGGTGACGGCCACCAGCGGATTGAGCGCCGCGCGCACATCGACGCTGAGGTCCCCGGACAGACCTTCGATGGCGGCGATCCGCTTTGCCTCATCCGCGCCATAGGCGATGGTCAACAGCAGGGCGAGCCGCGTCTTGCGGGCCTTCAGCGCCGGGTCTTTCTCGCCGTCGATCGAGGCACGCAGAGGTGCCAGCAGTTCGGCACCGGGTGCACGTTCAATGGCCAGCAGGGCCTCGGCCCGGGTGGCGGGATCCGGATCACTCAGCTGGAACTGCACCAGCGCGGTGGCGATCATCGCCCGCACGCCGCTATTGGGTTTCAGCTGTTTCAGATCACCCTTGTCATAATCTCCGACCACGGCGCCATCGTCCGGGTCGCTGAGGGCATAGCTGCGTTTGGCAACTTCCGCGCCGATGAAGAACAGACCGTCCTCCTTGCGTTGCCAGATCTCCTTGGCCTGCCAGGCCTCCAGGAAGCTCCGCGCCTGCGGCAGACCGCTGGAGGCGATACTGTCGATCACCGGCCCGATGGTCTTGCGCGAGCTTTTCTCGATCAGCGCGCGGTTGTCCTGCAAGAGCTGCTGCAGGGGGCCGCTGCCCGCCGGGGTCTGGGCAAGGCTGACCTGGCACGCGCAGATCAGCGCGAGGCAGGCAAGGAATAGTCGTTTCATGTCGTTGAGATCCGCCCTGAAAGTGATGCCCCCAAAGACTCCGCTCCGGCGTCCGGTCGAGGGCGTCAGCCGGGGCGGAGGCTATGAAAGCCCCCGCCGCGACCTTGGTCTTCTCGGTTCAGAAGATCAGTAGTTCGAAAGCGTCTGCACGCAGGTCTTGGTCTCGGTGTTGTACATACCGCAGCCCAGATCCTTCCAGTCGGACATCAGAACCGCCGATTCCGGCAGGAAGTCGGTCCATGCATCGCCCGGCACCGGCTCGGTTGCGGAGATGATGTCGAACTGGCCGTCTTCCTGGATCTCGCCGATCAGCACCGGCTTGGCCAGGTGGTGGTTCGGCAGCATCACGGCGGTGCCACCGGTGAGGTTCGGGAACTCCTGACCGTACATGGCGCTACGCACCGCATCCACGTCAGCCGTACCGGCGGCGGTCACCGCATTGGCCCACATGTTGAAGCCGATGTAATGCGCTTCCATCGGGTCATTGGTCACACGCTCTTCGCCCATGACCTCTTTCCACTTGGCAACGAAGGCCTCGTTGGCTTCGGTGTCAGCCGACTGGAAGTAGTTCCAGGCCGCCAGGTGGCCAACCAAGTTCGACGTATCCAGACCCGACAGTTCCTCTTCGCCGACCGAGAAGGCCACGACCGGGATGTCATCGGCGGAGATACCTGCCGCCGCCAGTTCCTTGTAGAAGCCGATGTTGGCGTCGCCGTTGATGGTGGAGATCACGCCGACCTTCTTGCCATCCGCGCCCAGCGCCACCACGTCGGCAACGATCTTGGACCAGTCGGAATGACCAAAGGGCGTGTAGTTCACGAAGATATCGCTTTCGGCGATGCCTTTGCCCTTGAGATAGCTTTCCAGGATGTTGTTGGTCGTGCGCGGATAGACATAGTCGGTGCCCAGCAGCGCGAATTTCTCGACGCCCAGTTCCTCAAGGAAGTAATCCGTCGCGGGGATCGCCTGCTGGTTGGGCGCGGCACCGGTGTAGAAGACGTTCTTGGAGCTTTCCTCGCCCTCATACTGGACGGGGTAGAACAGAAGGCCGTTCAGCTCTTCGATGACGGGCAGCACGGATTTGCGGCTGACGGAGGTCCAGTTGCCGAAGATCACGTCGACTTCATGCACGGTCAGCAGCTCGCGCGCCTTTTCGGCAAACAGCGGCCAGTCGGAAGCCGGGTCGACCACGACCGCTTCCAGCTCGCAGCCCAGCAGGCCGCCCTTTTCGTTCTGATCGGCCACCAGCATCAGCATGGTGTCCTTCAGCGTGGTTTCGGAAATCGCCATGGTGCCCGACAGCGAGTGCAGAACACCCACCTTGATGGTGCAATCGGCAGCAAGACCGGCACCGGCAGTCAGGCCCAGGGCCAGCACGCTGGCAGCGGTTTTCTTGAAAAAGCTCATTATTCCCTCCAAGCAGGGCATTCCTGTTCCGTCTCTTCTCTTGTCAGCCAAGAGCGGCGGTACTAGGTCAGCCCTGCAACTGTTGTTGCAAAACGTGTGGCGGTCTGATCGAGGTCCAATTCGTGTGGCCGCCACACTCCCAAGGCCCGCGCTTGCTCTCACTCAGATGAGGTCACACGGCCCGCAGTCAGGTTTCTGCAGCGCGGCAAGGTTGGCAAACCCTTGCACCGATCCCGGGGGGCGGAATCCTCGATTGCTGAAAAAGCGGGCGATCTTTTTGGGTTGAGGTCAATTTTCAGGCAGTCTTGCTGGCGAGACGCCCATCAAGCGCCTGCAAAATGGTCATTCCACCCCGCAAAGCGCACCCTCTTAGGCAAAGGCGAGAGTCGCATAGCGCCAGGGGAGTGCAAAAGATCACCGACGCCACCATCATATCGCAGCAAGACGCACGGCCGGTTTCGGCTGCCCAGCCGCGTGCCCGGGGCCGCGCGCGCGTCTGCGTTCACTATAAGGACGGCGCCGTGCGGTTGAAGGAGTTGCACCAGGCGGGTGCGATGAAACTGTTGTTCCCGCAGGGCCGCCCCCACCCGGAAGCTGTGATGGTCAATACCGCCGGCGGCATAACCGGCGGTGATCGCTTCGATATCGCGGCGGCGTCGCTGGCCGGGGGTAAGCTCACCATGACCACCCAGGCCGCCGAGCGCGCCTATCGGGCGCAACCGGGCGAGACGGGCCGCATGGAAACCTGCCTTGAGCTTGCCAGCGGTGCACAGCTCAACTGGCTGCCACAAGAGACCATCCTGTTCGAGGGATGCCGCTTTGCCCGCTCCCTAAAGGTCGAGATGGCCGCCGATTCCCGGTTCCTGATGGTGGAGCCGATCGTCTTTGGCCGCATGGCCATGGGGGAAGAGCTGCAGGATGCCGCCTTTAGCGACCGGGTCGAGATACGCCGGGATGGGCACCTCATCTATTATGACGGGGTGGACCTGGCGGGCGACATTGCCGCCACCCTGGACCGCCCCGCCGTCGCCGCAGGCGCGCGTGCCATGGCCGCCCTGGTGCTGGCCGCCCCCGATGCCGAAGCCTGGATCAAACCCTTGCGTGACATGCTGCCCGCCACCGGCGGCGTGTCGCTTGTTGCCGATGGCCTTTTGGTGCTGCGCCTGCTGGCGACAGACAGTTTCGAAATGCGCCAGAGCCTTGTTCCCATTCTTGACCGGCTGACCAAACACGGTCTGCCGCGCTGCTGGAGACTATGACGAGATGAACCTGACCCCCCGTGAAAAAGACAAGCTGCTGGTCGCCATGGCCGCCGAGGTTGCGCGCAAGCGCCTGGCCCGCGGCGTGAAGCTCAATCACCCAGAGGCGATCGCCCTCATTACCGATGCGGTGGTGGAAGGTGCCCGCGACGGGCGCTCGGTCGCCGAGATGATGGAGGCAGGCGCCGCTGTCGTCAGCCGTGACCAATGCATGGCGGGCGTGCCCGAGATGATCCACGAGGTTCAGGTCGAGGCGACCTTTCCCGATGGCACCAAGCTGGTGACCGTCCACAACCCCATTCGATAACCCCCCGACAGGAGACATGACATGAAACACCTGCCCGCTCTCGCATCCGCCATCACGCTCACCGCTGGTCCGGCCCTGGCCCATGGCGGGGCACACCTGCATCCGCACGGGGCGGAAAACTGGCTGCCCGTGATCCTTGCGGCGCTGACCGTCGGTGGTGCTGCGGCACTGGTCTACGTGCGGTCGCGCAAATGATCCCCGGAGAGATTTTCCCAGCCGCAGGTGATTTGTCCCTGAACGACAGCTCGGCGGCGATCACCCTGATGGTGGCCAATACCGGCGACCGTCCGGTGCAGGTCGGCAGCCACTACCATTTCGCCGAAACCAACTCCGCGCTTGATTTCGATCGGGAGGCGGCGCGCGGCATGCGTCTTGATATCGCCGCCGGCACCGCCGTGCGGTTCGAACCCGGCCAGCGCCGCGAGGTGCAACTGATCCCCATCGGCGGCGCCCGCAAAGTCTATGGCTTCAACCAGCAGATCATGGGTGATTTGTGAGAAAACCTTTCGTTGTTGCAGTGGTCGTGAGTGTTGCATCTGGCAGTGCCAGCGCCGAGCAGCGCGACTGCTCGAATCCCCAGACTCAGACGGATATGAACATCTGCGCCTACGAAGAATGGCAAAGGGCAGATCAAGATCTGAACCTCGCCTATCGGGCTGCCATTGAGAACGCGAGGATGCTGGACACGTCGCGCCATGGGCTGACCATGCAGCGTCGCGTTGGTGGCCAAACAGAGAACCTGAGCACCGAAGATGCTTTGCGACAGGCGCAACGAGCCTGGATCACGTTTCGCGACAATGCATGCCTTGCGGAAAGCGACATCGCCTTCGGCGGATCCCTGCAACCACTGCTCTATTCGGGCTGCTTCACTGATCTGACCGTGCAGCGTACCCATCAACTTCGTTCATTTGCGGAGACCAACTAATGCCTAAGACCATCTCCCGCGCCGATTATGCCGCCATGTATGGCCCCACCACCGGGGACCGGCTGCGGCTGGCCGATACCGATCTGATCATCGAGGTAGAGCGCGACCTCATCGCCGAGCGCGCAGGTGAAAACGCGCCCCTTTACGGGGAAGAGGTGAAATTCGGCGGCGGCAAGGTGATCCGCGACGGCATGGGGCAATCCCAGGCCACCCGCGCCGCAGGCGCCGTGGATACGGTGATCACCAATGCGCTGATCGTCGATCACACCGGCATCTACAAGGCGGATGTGGGCCTGAAGGACGGGCGCATCGCGAAGATCGGCAAGGCGGGCAACCCGGACACCCAGCCCGGCGTCGATATCATCGTCGGCCCCGGAACCGAGGCCATCGCGGGCGAGGGGCGGATCCTGACAGCGGGCGGCTTTGACAGCCACATCCATTACATCTGCCCGCAGCAGATCGAGGATGCGCTTCATTCGGGCCTCACCACCATGCTGGGCGGCGGCACCGGGCCGGCCCATGGGACATTGGCCACCACCTGCACCCCCGGTGCCTGGCACCTTGGCCGCATGATGCAGGCGGCAGATGCCTTCCCGATGAACCTGGCCTTTGCGGGCAAGGGCAACGCCTCGCTGCCCGCAGCCCTCGAGGAACAGATCCTTGGCGGCGCCTGCGCTCTGAAACTGCACGAGGATTGGGGCACTACGCCTGCCGCCATCGACTGCTGTCTTGGGGTGGCGGATGCGATGGACGTGCAGGTGATGATCCACACCGATACCCTGAACGAGAGCGGCTTTGTCGAACATACCGTCGCGGCGATGAAGGGCCGCACGATCCACGCCTTCCACACCGAGGGCGCCGGCGGCGGCCATGCCCCCGACATCATCAAGATCTGCGGCGAGCAGCACGTGCTGCCCTCCTCCACCAACCCGACGCGGCCCTTTACCGTCAACACTATCGAGGAACACCTCGACATGCTGATGGTCTGTCACCACCTCGACAAATCCATCCCCGAGGATGTCGCCTTTGCCGAAAGCCGGATCCGCCGCGAGACCATCGCCGCCGAGGATATCCTGCACGACATGGGCGCCTTTTCGATCATCGCATCCGACAGCCAGGCCATGGGCCGGGTCGGCGAGGTGCTGATCCGCACCTGGCAGACCGCCGACAAGATGAAGAAACAGCGCGGCCGCCTGGCCGAGGAGACCGGCGAGAACGACAACTTCCGCGTCCGCCGCTATATCGCAAAATACACCATCAACCCGGCCATCGCCCATGGCATCTCTCACGAGATCGGCAGCATCGAGGAAGGCAAACGCGCCGATCTGGTGTTGTGGAACCCGGCATTTTTCGGGGTGAAGCCCGAGATGGTGCTGATGGCGGGCACCATCGTCTGCGCCCAGATGGGTGATCCCAATGCCTCGATCCCCACCCCGCAACCAGTCTATTCGCGGCCCATGTGGGGGGCCTATGGTCGATCCGTGGAAAACTCTGCCGTGACCTTTGTATCTGAGGCGGCCCAGGCCAGCGGATTGCGCGACAAGCTGGGGCTGGCGAAACAGACCGTCGCCGTCAAAGGCACTCGCGACATCGGCAAATCCGATCTGCAACTGAACAGTGCGACCCCCGAGATCGAGGTCAACCCGGAGACCTACGAGGTACGCGCGGATGGCGAATTGCTCACCTGCCAGCCTGCCCAGGAACTGCCGATGGCGCAGCGCTACTTTTTATACTGAGGAGCACAAATAATGAGCATTTTCAGAAAGTTGCACCAGATGCATGGCAGCCATTCCAACAGCGACCTAGCTGGGTCAGCATTTGTGTCCTATCTTCAAGGTCAATGGGAGGAGTTCACAACTGAAACAGGAGTGACCTCCAATGGCATATACAACACATCACACCGCACCGGCCGCATCAGCCAGCGCAGTCTCCGTCCTGAAGATCCTGGCGAAACCCTTTGTGGTGATCGGCAACGGATTGATCGCCATGGGCGAAGCCAACGACCGCAGCCGCAAGGTACGAACCCTGATGGCCCTGAGCGACGCCGAACTGGCAGAGCGCGGTCTCAAGCGCGACGAGATCGTCCAGCACGTCTTCTCGGACGTCTACTACATCTGAGCCGCACAGCCGCGGACCGAACAATGCTACGCGGGGGGCTGTCATGACCGCCCCCACGCAGCTTCATCGCCTGATTGCCCGGCACTATCACGGGCACGCTCATAAGCCAGAACCGCAAGACTGGGTTCTGCTGGATTACGAGGCGCGCTTTCTGCGCCGCAAGGTGCTGACCACCCAAGGCGGCGCCCGCCTGCTGGTGGATCTGCCACAGACGACCTCGCTCGACCACAATGGCGTTCTGGTGCTGGAAGACGGTGGCGAAATCGCTGTCGTCGCCGCCCCCGAAGAACTGCTTGAAATCACCTCGGATGAAGAGGGAGAGCTGGTGCGCCTGGCCTGGCATATCGGCAACCGCCACACCCCCTGCCAGATTTCGCCGCAGCGGCTGCTGATCCAGCGCGATCACGTGATCCGCGCCATGTTGGAACAGCTTGGCGCCAGGGTGACCGAGGTCACCGAGCCCTTCACGCCTGAAGGCGGAGCCTATGGTCACGGGCGCACCCATTCGCACGATCACGGCCATACGCACAGTCCTGAGCACGGGCATGATCACGGGCACGGGCATTCACACGATCACGACCATAATCACGACCATGCGGCGGGGCACGGCCATGAGCATTGAACCTGGCGCCGTCCTTTTGATGCAGTGGCTGTCACCGGCCTATCCTGTGGGCGCCTTTGCCTATTCCCACGGGCTGGAGGCGGCCTGCGCTGCAGGTCAGGTCACCGATGGGAGGACGCTGAGCGATTGGCTGGGCGATCTCCTGCTTTATGGCGCGGGACGCACAGATCCGATCCTGCTGGCCTGCGCCTATCGGGCCGGGGATGAGGCCACGGTGGCGCAGGTGGACGCAAGATCGCGTGCCTTTGCGCCCTCGCGCGAACGGCTGGCCGAAACCGTGAATCAAGGCCGGGCCTTCTGCCAGACCACCGCCGGGGTCTGGGGGCATGACCTTCCGGATCTGACCTATCCGGTGGCGGTGGGGCGGGCCGCACGGCTGCATGGGCTGTCGCTTGACCTGACCCTGCAGATGTATGTCCATGCTTTCGTGTCGAACCTGGTGGCTGCGGCGCAACGTCTTTTACCGGTCGGTCAGCTTGAGGGGCAGCGAGTGCTGACGGATCTGGCTCCGCTCATTCGAGAGGCGGCGCAGAACGCGCTGGATAGAGATCTGACAGCGCTGGCCGGAGCAAGCTTTGCCTCGGACATTGCATCGATGCATCATGAAACCCAGTATTCGAGGATCTTTCGCTCATGAGCAGTTTCAACGGACCCCTTCGCGTTGGCATCGGCGGGCCGGTCGGCGCCGGGAAAACCACCCTGACGGCGCAGCTGGCACGCGCGCTGTCGCGGCATCACTCGATCGGGGTGATCACCAATGACATCTACACCCAGGAAGACGCCGAGGCGCTGATGCGAATGCAGGTGCTGCCGCAGGACCGGGTGATCGGGGTCGAAACCGGCGGTTGTCCCCACACGGCCATCCGCGAGGATGCCTCGATCAACCTGGCTGCCGTGGCCGAGATGCAGGCGCGCCATGCGGATCTTGAGATCGTGCTGATCGAAAGCGGTGGTGACAACCTGTCGGCCACCTTCAGCCCGGAACTGGCCGATGTGACGCTCTATGTGATCGATGTGGCGGCGGGCGAGGAGATCCCACGCAAGGGTGGCCCGGCGATCACACGATCGGACCTTCTGATCATCAACAAGACCGACCTTGCGCCTCATGTGGGCGCCTCGCTTGACGTGATGGAACGGGACGCTGCCCGGATGCGGGGGGCGCTTCCCTTTGTCTTCACCAGCCTGCGCCACGGCAAGGGCGTCCCGGAAGTCGTCACCCATCTGTGCAACATCGGCGGCGTCGATTCCCCGGCTGTTTTGCAAGCCACCGCATGACCGAGGTGCATCCGGCAGATGCTCCCGCGCCTGAACCCAGCTTTGAAAAGCTGCCTTCCGACTTGGGCCCGGCGCCGCGCTTCGCGCGGCGCCGGGCCCAACCGTGAGGAGGTATCCCATTGGATACCCCGCAACGGGCGGGAGCCCTGGCCTGCTGTGCAAGACCGCTGCTTTCTGCCTCACCGAATTGACGCACGTACGACGTCCTGAAATAACTCGGCTAAATCTATTGCGCGTTCCCGGATTTAAGACTACCAAAGTTAGCGCTAACAAGCCCGGTTCGGAACATGCCGCAATATCCTGGCCAGCCAATTGTAAGGAAACCGTTGGAATGAGCGATATCTGGGCACACCTGGCCCGACACCGAGCCGAGACAGCCGACACAGCTCTGTTGTCCCTGTTCGATGACGATACACGTTTCGAAGACTTCTCTGCCGAAAGCGACGGTCTCCTGCTGGACTATTCAAAGACCAGCCTGGATCGTACCGCGCTTGAACTGCTGGTCCAACTGGCGGAACATTCCGACCTGACCGACCGGATCGCGGCGATGTTCCGGGGGGACCGGATCAATCAAACCGAAAACCGCGCCGTGCTGCACACGGCCCTGCGCGCCCAGGGCGACGCGGCGATCATGGTCGATGGTCAGGACGTCATGCCTGCAGTCCGGCAGACCCTGGCCCGAATGGAAGAGTTTGCCGAAGCGCTGCGCAACGGCAGCCTCACCTCCGCTACCGGCGCGCAGTTCACCGATGTGGTCAATATCGGCATTGGCGGCTCTAACCTGGGACCGGTGATGGCCACCCTAGCGCTGGCTCCCTATCACGACGGGCCGCGCTGCCATTTCGTCTCCAACGTCGATGGCGCCCATATCCGCGATACGCTGAAAGACCTGAAGCCCGAAACCACGCTGATCGTCATCGCCTCCAAGACCTTCACAACGGTCGAGACCATGGCCAACGCCGCCGCCGCCATGACCTGGCTGCAGGCCGCGGTGGGTGACGGGGCACAGAAACATCTGGCGGCTGTCTCAACCGCCCAGGACAAGACCGCCGCCTTTGGCGTCCTGCCCGAACGCGTTTTCGGCTTTGCCGATTGGGTGGGGGGGCGCTACTCCATGTGGGGGCCAATCGGGCTACCGATCCTGATCGCCGTTGGACCTCGGAACTTTCGCGCCCTTCTCAGCGGCGCTGCGGCCATGGATGCGCATTTCCGCTCGGCGCCGCTTGCGCAGAACCTGCCGGTGCTGCTGGGGCTGACCGGGATCTGGCACACCAACATCTGCGGCTATGACAGCCGCGCGGTGCTGCCCTACGAACAGCGCCTCGCCCGCCTGCCCGCCTATCTCCAGCAGCTGGACATGGAAAGCAACGGCAAGGGCGTCACCCTGGAGGGTGAGGCGCTCACCCGCAACTCCGGCCCGATCGTCTGGGGGGAGCCGGGCACCAATGGTCAGCACGCCTTCTATCAACTGTTGCACCAGGGCAGCCACGTGGTGCCGACAGAATTCCTGATCGGTGCCGAAGGACATGAACCAAATCTGGCCCATCAACACCGCATGCTGATGGCCAATTGCCTGGCGCAATCCGAAGCGCTGATGCGGGGCCGCAGCCCTGAAGACGCCCGCGCCCTGGCAGCGCAACGCGGCTTTGCGGGCGCGGAACTGGAGCGGATGGCGGGCCATTTGACCTTCCCAGGCAACCGTCCCTCTGTCACCATCGTCTATGACAAGCTGACGCCATTCGTTCTGGGGCAGATCATTGCGCTTTATGAGCACCGGGTGTTCACCGAAGGGGTGATCTGGGGGATCAACTCCTTCGACCAATGGGGGGTGGAGCTGGGCAAGGAGCTGGCTCTGAGCCTGCTGCCGATGGTCGAGGGCGCAGACAGTGCTGGCAAGGATGGCTCTACCCGGGGTCTCTTGTCGCAACTCACCCGCAAAACGGGCTGACCGCAAAACGGCCTTCATCGAGGATCTGACAGACACATGGTTTCCCGCGTTATCCCCGTAGACCCTTTTGATCTGCTCCTCTTTGGCGCCACAGGGGATCTGGCCCGCCGCAAGATCCTGCCCAGCCTGTTTCACCGGTTCCAGATCGGCCAGTTCGACGCCCAAAGCCGTATCATCGGCACCTCGCGCGCCGATCTCGACCGGCAGGGATTTCGCGACCTGACCGCCGATGCCATTCGCGAATTCGGTCAACCCGGCGAAACCACCGAAGAAGACATCGCCTCCTTTGCCGCGCTTCTGGACTACGTGCCGGTCGATGCCCGTGGCGACACAGGCTGGGATGAGCTGACCAAGCACCTGCGCCCGGATGTGATCCGCGCCTTCTACCTGTCGGTCGGCCCCAGCCTGTTCACCGATATCGCGGATCGGCTGAGCGCCAGCGGCATCGCCACACCCGAGAGCCGCATCGTGCTGGAAAAACCCTTCGGGCATGATCTGGCCTCGGCGCAGGCGCTGAACCAAGCGCTACGGGCGCATTTCCAGGAGGGTCAGATCTACCGGATCGATCATTACCTCGGCAAGGAAACCGTGCAGAACCTGATGGCGCTGCGCTTTGCCAATTCGCTGTTCGAGCCGCTGTGGAACTCCTCCCATATCGACCACGTGCAGATCACCGTCGCCGAAAGCATCGGGGTCGCGGGGCGCGGCGAGTATTACGACCGTTCCGGCGCCATGCGGGACATGGTGCAGAACCACCTGATGCAGCTGCTGTGCCTCACCGCGATGGAGCCGCCCGCCCGGTTCACTCCCAGCGCGGTGCGCGATGAAAAGGTCAAGGTGATCGAGGCGCTGGATCCCGTCGCCCCCGACGATATCGCCCGCGGCCAGTATCGCGGCCAGAACGGCGACAGCTACCGCGATCACGCAGGCAACCCGGACAGCACCACCGAAAGCTTCATCGCCATGAAGGTGCAGGTGGCGAACTGGCGCTGGGCCGGAACGCCCTTCTACCTGCGCACCGGCAAATGCCTGCGCGAGCGGGTGTCCGAGATCGCCGTCTACTTCCGCGACCCGCCGCACAACATCTTTGAGGGCGCCGCCGGGGTGCATGGCAACGTGCTGGTCATCCGCCTGCAACCGGATGAGGGCATTACCCTGCGCACCACGATCAAGGATCCCGGTCCCGGCGGCATGCGCCTGACCGGCGCCAACTTGGACATGACCTTTGCCGAATCCCTGCCCGATTCTGGACGCCCCCAGGACGCTTACGAGCGGCTGATCATGGATGTGATCCGGGGCAATCAGACCCTGTTCATGCGCGGCGACGAGGTCGAGGCCGCCTGGGCCTGGGCCGATCCGATCATCGCCAGCTGGACCGACGCCGGATCCGTACCGCAACGCTATGATCGCGGTAGTTCGGGGCCCGAGGATTCGCTTTTGCTGATGCACCGCGACGGGCGCCGATGGCGCAGCATCGGAGACTGACGCATCTTTCACCCTTCGCCTCCAGCCCGCCCGTGCAAGACACCCGAAAGGCATCTCCCATGCGCTTGAACCAGAGACTCGCAGAGGTCACCGAACGGATCATCGCCCGCAGCGCCCAGAGCCGCAGCGCCTATCTCGCCCGCATGCGCGCGGCGAAAGGAAAAGGACCGGCGCGGGCGCATCTCTCCTGCTCGGGACAGGCGCATGCCTATGCCGCGACCGGCGCAGACCAGGAAACCCTTGCCACCGGCAGCGCAGGCCATCTGGGGATCGTCACCGCCTATAACGACATGCTCTCGGCGCATCAGCCGTTCGAAACCTACCCCACCCTGATCCGCGATGCGGTCCGCGCCAATGGCGGCACCGCGCAGGTCGCAGGTGGCGTGCCCGCCATGTGCGATGGCGTCACCCAGGGCGAGGCAGGCATGGAGCTGAGCCTGTTTTCCCGCGACACCATCGCTCTGGCCACCGGGGTTGCGCTCAGCCACAACGTCTTTGACGCGGCGGTCTTCCTTGGCGTCTGCGACAAGATCGTGCCGGGCCTGGTGATCGGGGCGCAGACCTTCGGCCATCTGCCCGCGGTGTTCCTGCCTGCAGGGCCAATGACCAGCGGCTTGGCAAATGACGACAAGGCCAAGATCCGCCAGAAGTTCGCCGCCGGAGAAATCGGCCGGGAGGAACTCTTGAAGGCCGAGATGGCCGCTTACCACGGCCCCGGCACCTGTACGTTCTATGGCACCGCCAATACCAACCAGATGCTGATGGAGTTCATGGGGCTGCACCTGCCCGGCGCCTCTTTCGTCAACCCCGGCACGCCCCTGCGCGACGCGCTGACCATCGAGGGCGCCAAGCGGGCGTTGTCGCTCTCGGCGCTTGGCAACAGCTACACGCCAGTCTGTGATGTGCTGGATGAAAAGGCCTATGCCAATGGTATCGTCGGGCTGATGGCCACGGGCGGGTCGACCAACCTCTTGATCCACCTCATCGCCATGGCGCGCGCCGGGGGCGTGATCCTCGACTGGCAGGATTTCGCGGACCTGTCGGAGGTGGTGCCGCTGCTGGCGCGGGTCTACCCCAACGGTCTGGCCGACGTGAACCATTTCCACGCCGCGGGCGGGCTTGGCTTTATGATCGGCGAGTTGTTGAACGCGGGCTTCCTGCATCCCGATACCAAAACGGTCGCGGGCACCGGACTGGACCACTACACGCAGGAACCCTTCCTGACCGGAGAGGGCCTGACCTTCCGCCCCGGCACCACGAAATCGCTGAACGAGGGTGTCTTGCGCCCTGCCGCGGAGCCTTTCCAGAAAACCGGCGGGCTGAAACGGCTGACCGGCAGCCTCGGCACTGCGGTGATCAAGGTCTCTGCCGTCGCCGAAGAACACCATGTGATCGAGGCCCCCGCCCGCGTCTTTCACGACCAGGAAGAAGCCAAAGCCGCCTTCAAGGCAGGCGAGTTCACCGGCGATGTGATCCTTGTGGTCCGCTTCCAGGGACCACAGGCGAACGGCATGCCCGAACTGCACAGCCTGACGCCAATGCTGGGCATCCTGCAGGGCAAGGGGCACAAGGTCGCGCTGGTCACCGACGGGCGTATGTCGGGGGCTTCGGGCAAGGTGCCCGCCGCCATCCATGTGGTGCCTGAAGCGCTGGACGGTGGCCCCATCGCCCGGATCCGCGATGGCGACATGCTGCGGCTTGATGCCACCAGCGGCACGCTCGATGTGCTCACCCCCGGCGCGCTCGACCGTGCGCCTGCCACGGCGGACCTTTCCGCCTATCAGCATGGCACCGGCCGCGAGCTGTTTTCCCTGTTCCGCCGCGCCGTGACCTCTGCCGACACCGGCGCCAGCATCTTCGGAGACTGACCCCATGAGCATCACCCCCCAAGACGCCAGTGCCCGCACCCGCGAGATCTGCCAGATGGCGCCCATCGTTCCGGTGCTGGTGGTCCATGACGTCGCCCATGCCCGCCCCCTGGCCGAGGCATTGGTGGCAGGTGGGTTGCCCGCGCTTGAGGTGACCCTCCGCACGCCAGCGGCCCTGGATGTGATCCGCGAGATGGCCCTGGTGCCCGGCGGCGTGGTCGGCGCGGGCACGCTGGTCACTCCCGAGGATGTGAAAGCCGCCGTCGAAGCGGGCGCGCAGTTCGGCGTCTCTCCCGGTGCGACTGACGCTCTGCTGGACGCCTGTGAGGCTGCGGGCCTGCCGATGCTGCCCGGTGCTGCCACCGCATCCGAGGCGATGCGTCTGTTGGAGCGCGGCTATGACATGCTGAAATTCTTCCCGGCCGAAGCCTCGGGCGGTGCACCGGCGCTGAAAGCCATCGGCGCGCCGCTGCCGCAGATCTCCTTCTGCCCCACCGGCGGGGTCAGCCCCGGAAACGCGAAATCCTACCTGTCGCTGCCAAATGTCATCTGCGCGGGCGGCAGTTGGGTCGCCCCGGCGGATCTGGTGGCCGCAGGCGACTGGGCCGGGATCACCGCACTGGCCAAGGCCGCGCGGGAACTGACAGCAGGCTGAACCACACCGCAGGATGACTTGACAGCAGGCATGGCTTCCACGATGTACCGAAACCAATTCGAAATTGGTTGCAACCCACCCCGGTTGCACCCATCGGCAGTGGAGATCGCCCATGTCCGCCTTTACCACCCGCCCCGAGATCCGCGGCAGCTTTGGCGTCGCTACCTCGACCCACTGGATCGCCTCGGCCGTGGGGTTCGGCATCCTGGAAAAGGGCGGCAATGCCTTTGACGCCGCCGTGGCGACGGGGCTGGTCCTGCAGGTGGTTGAGCCGCATCTGAACGGCCCGGCGGGGGACCTGCCCGCGATCTTCCACTCCGCCAAAACCGGCAAGACCGAGGTTCTGGCCGCCCAGGGCCCCGCGCCCGCCGGGGCCACCATCGAACACTACAAGGCGCAAGGCCTGTCGCTGATCCCTGGCTCGGGGCTCTTGTCCACCGTGGTGCCCGGCGCCTTTGACGGCTGGATGCTGATGCTGCGCGATCATGGCAGCCTGACCCTGCGCGAGGTGATGAACCCCGCCATCGACTATGCCCGCGACGGCCACCCGGTGCTGCCGCGCGTTGCCCATACCATTGCGGGCCTTGCCGACTACTTTGCCTGCGAATGGCCTTCTTCTGCCGAGGTCTGGACTCCGGGCGGCGCGGCGCCGGAACCCAATGCCATGTTCCGCAACCCCGATCTTGCCGCCACCTATCAGCGGCTTGTGGAGATCGGTGAGGCAGCTGGTGAGGAGCGTACCACCCAGATCGACGCCGCCCGCTCTGCCTGGGCCGAAGGTTTCGTGGCCGATGCGATTTTTGACTACCTGTCGGAGGCCAGCGTGCATGATGTCTCCGAGCAGAAGAACCGCGCGGTGATGGCCCCCGCCGACATGGCAGGCTGGCGCGCGGGCTATGAGCCGACTCTGACCTATGACTATCACGGCTGGACGGTCCACAAGACCCATGCCTGGTCGCAGGGGCCGGTGCTGCTGCAGGGGCTGGCGATCCTGAAACACTTCGACCTTGGCGCGATGGACCCGCTCGGGGATGAATTCACCCACACGGTGGTCGAGGCGATGAAGCTCGCCTATGCCGACCGCGAAGCCTATTACGGCGACCCGGCACAGAGCGAGGTGCCGATGGGGGTGCTGCTGTCCGATGCCTATAACGCAGAGCGCGCAAAGCTGATCACGCGCGAAGCCTCAATGGAGCAGCGCCCGGGTCGGGTTCCAGGCTTCGAACATCTGGCCGATGCCTATATCGAGCGCGCCGCCCGCGACTTTGGTGTTGCGCATGCCGCCCCGCAAGAACCCACCATGGCCCATCTGACTGAGAAACGCGGCGATACAGTGCATCTGGATATCATTGATCGCTGGGGCAACATGGTTTCGGCCACGCCCTCGGGTGGCTGGCTGCAATCCAATCCGGTCATTCCCGGCCTTGGCTTTCCGCTCAATTCCCGCGCGCAGATGTTCTGGCTGGAAGACGGCCTGCCCACCTCGCTGGCGCCGGGACGCCGCCCCCGCACCACCCTGACGCCCAGCCTCGCCGAAAAGGACGGACAAAGGCTGGTCTTTGGCACGCCCGGCGGCGATCAGCAGGACCAGTGGCAGCTGATCTGGTTCCTGCGTTTCGTGCACCACGGGTTCGACCTGCAACAGGGGCTGGACGCGCCGCTGTTCCATACCATGCATTTCCAGGGCAGTTTCTTCCCGCGCGAGGCGCTGCCCGGCGAGATTATGATCGAGGCAAGCTATGACGCCGCCACCATCGCCGCCCTGCGCGCCCGTGGCCATATCGTGACCGTCGCCGACCCCTGGACCGTGGGCCGCCTGACCGCCGCGTTGCGCCACGCCGATGGCACGCTTCAGGCCGCCGCCACGCCGCGCCTGATGCAGGCCTATGCCATCGGTCGATAAACAGCACCCCACACAGCCCCACAAGGAAACACTGCATGCTTGATATGAACACACTTCTGACCCTGGCCGCCGTTGCCGCGGGATCCGGTATCGTGGGCGGCATCCTTGCCGGTCTTCTGGGCGTCGGCGGTGGCATCGTCATCGTGCCCGCGCTTTACTTTGCACTGTCGCTCACCGGCATGGAGCCCGCGCTGACCATGCAGGTGGCGGTGGGCACCTCGCTTTCGACCATCATCTTTACCTCGATCTCCTCCGGCTATGGCCACTACAAGAAGGGCGCCATCGACATGGATCTGCTCAAGCTCTGGGCGCCATCGATCCTGGTTGGCGTGGCGATCGGCGGCATCCTGGGCGGGGTGGTATCGGGGCAGGTTCTGATCGCGGTCTTTGCCACGGTGGCCGTGCTGGTTGCGCTCGACATGATCCTGCGCAAGGCCCAGGACAGCGACAACCCGCGCAGTTTCTCGAAGCCTGTCTGGGCCGGGCTGGGCGTGGTGGCAGGCGCGATTTCCGCCATGATGGGGATCGGCGGCGGCACCGTCTGCGTGCCGATGCTGAACTTCCTTGGCTATGACATCCGCAAGGCCGTGGGCACCTCGGCCGCCATCGGCTTCATCATCGCAGTGCCCGGCGCGCTGATCTACATGACGACGGGGTTTGGCGCCGAGGGGCTGCCGCCCTTCTCGTTTGGCTATGTGAACCTGTTCCTGGCCGCCGTGATCATCCCGCTCAGCACCACATTTGCGCCAGTTGGGGTGAAGCTGGCCCATAGCATCCCACGCCGGGCGCTGCGGCTGTCCTTCGGCCTGTTCCTGTTGTTCACCGCCGCGCGCATGTTCAAGGATCTGTTCTTCGGCTAGACCATTATGACTGCTCCCATGCTCAGCGACGAAGATATCGCCAGCCGCCTGCGCCGTCAGATCGCCGAAGGAGATCTGCTGGACGCGGACGGCCGCCTTCCACCTGAACGGGAGCTGGCCCAGCGGCTGGAGATCAGCCGCGCGCATCTGCGCCGGGTGCTGGATCTTCTGGCCACCGAGGGGACGATCTTCCGCCGCCGCGGTCAGGGCACCTTTGCCCTGCCGCCCCCGGCCACCGATGCCGCGCGGCTGAAACCACTGGCCCGGCGCATCACCCCCGCCGAGGTGATGGAGGTGCGCCTGGGGCTGGAGCCGACCCTGGCCGCGCTCGCCGCCCGTCGCGCCACGGCGCAGGAGCGGGATCAATTCGCCCAGATCGCCGCCGCCACCCAGGCAGCTGCGGATCAGGCGGCCTATGACACGGCAGACGATGTCTTTCACTACAAGATCGCCGAGATGGCCCATAACGCCCTGTTTCTGAGCATGTACGAGGCAATCCGCAGCGTCCGGCGCGAGGCCATCTGGACACGGCAACGCGCCGAAACCTATTCGGATGCGGTCTTTTCCCAGCTTGCGCACCAGCATCAGACCCTGGCAGAGACGATCATCAAGGGCAACGCTGAGGGGGCCGAGGCGGCGATGGCCGACCACCTGCGCACTGTGGCGCAGACGCTGGCGAAGGCTTAAGACGGCTTCCTCGCCCGACGCCCTTCGGAGGCGGCGAGAACCGAAGCCAGGAGGATCACGCCAATCGCTGCAAGGGTGGTCAGCGGCAGGGCGGTCGCAAAGAGGATCTGATCGGCCAGAACCGCCCAGATCAGCGCCAGATACTCAAACGGCGCCAGCCGCGAGGCCTCGGCGTAGCGGAATGCCAGCGTCATCGCGATATGGGCGCCACCGCCGAACAGGCCGGACAGCACCAGGAACAGCAGCGTTTGCCCGTCGGTCCAGACCCAGCCAAAGGGCAGTGTCGCCAGCCCGCCCGCCATTGAGGTCAGGATGAAATAGAAAGCAATGGAACCGGCGGTTTCGGTCTGGCTGAGCCGCCGCACCATGATCAGCGCCAGGGCAATTAGAAGGGCGGTCAGAACGCCAAGGCCATAGCCGACAAGCTGCCCATCGGCGAGCCCCTCCCCCTCGAGGATGGTGGGTCCGGTCGCCAAGGCAACCCCCAGCAGCCCCAGGCCAATGCCCAAGACCCGCGCCTGAGTCAGCCGCTCGGACAGGAAGACCGCAGCAATCACTGCCGTGAACAGCGGCGACAGATAGGCCAGCATCGTCGCCTCGGCCACCGGCAGGCGCGCCAGAGTGGCGAATGAGGCAAACATCCCCGCCGCCCCCAGCCCCGAGCGCAACAGGTGGCCGAAGGGACGCCGCGTTGCCAACCCATGCGGCCATTCGCCCCGCAGCCACAGGAACAGGACCAGCGGCAAGAGCGCAAAGAAGGAGCGTGCAAAGACAATCTGCCCCAAGGGCGCATGCCCGCTTGCCTTTTTCACGCACAGCGCCATGCCGGTGAACAAGAGCCCCGACAGGATGCGCAGGGCAATCCCCGTGAATGCAGTGTCTTTCATGCAGCCCCTCCGGCGGCAATGTCCCGCGCATGGCAAGATGACAATTCTCAGACTTGCTGCCAGCCCGGCAGCTCCCGGTTCAGGAAGGCGGACACCTCGGACAGCCCGGCGGCCTCCAGCGCCGCCTCCATCTGGCGCAGCACGCGCGACAGGAAGCGCAGATATCCCGGTTTGCCGTCACGCAGGGCCAGACGCTGGAATACCCCCGCGATGCGCGTGTGGCGCTGCGCCCCCAACAGGTGATAGCGGCGCAGTATGTCATCCGGGCCACCAGCTCCGTCCGGGGCCGCCGCGATATAGCGCTCCAGCATCGCCTGCTCCAATCCCGGCGCCAGATCGCGGCGCGCATCCTGCAGCAAAGAGACCAGATCGTATTCCGCAGGGCCGATCACCCCGTCCTGAAAATCCAAAAGCCCGCAACGGCGCACCCCCTCGCGCCCGTCCAGCTCCATCAGGTTGTCCACGTGGAAATCCCGCAAAACCAGCCTGCGCGGACCTCCTGCCAGTGATGCCAGCGGATCCTGCCAGAGTGCGCGAAACGCCGCATCAAACGCTGCCGTGTCGATCTCGGGGCGCAGGGTGGATGCATACCACTGCGAGAAGATCGACAGTTCGTCCAGCAGGGTGGTCAGCTCGTAGTCCGGCACCGCGACCCTGACCGCCTCTGGGTGGTGGTGCAGATGCAGCAACGCCTCCACCGCCAGCGCATAGAGATCCGCCTCATCCCGCCCTGCGGCCAGTTGCACGCTGTATGTACGGCTGCCGAAATCCTCGATCAGGGCCAGACCCGTCTCGGGGTCGGCGCCATAGATGCGCGGCGCGCTGAGGCCAAGGTCAGAGAGGTGCCTGGCGATTTTGACAAAACCCGCGAACCCCTTCGGATCATGGCGGTCCTCCATCAGCATCTTGCCGCGCCCCTCAAGCCGCAGATAGCGGCGCGCCGAGGCATCGCCGGGCAAGGGGAGAAGCGTCGCATCAGCCTCTCCCTGGGCGGCCAGGAAGGCAGAGATATCGGCAGGGATCTTGGCAGTCATCACTCGGGCGCCTTGCGTCAGGGGGGCAGTCGCCCCATGACCTGAAGGATTTTGCCGCCGCCGTCCAGAGGTCTGAGCCTTACCGGATATTGAGCCCGACCCGGTTTATGTCCCCTGCTTCACCAACCGGTTCACAAAGCCGCGCACCACGGGCGCAACCACCATGATGCCGCAAAAGGCGACGGGCCAGCCGAACAGCCAGGCATTGAGCCAGGCGTCAACAGCCTGGATTGCCAGCCCGACATTCCTGACGGCAGCCACCAGGGTCACGATGCCGGACATGATCCCCGACAATAAAAACCCGAACAAAACTGGCGCAAAGCGGGCAGGCAGCATGGGGCACCTCCTTGGGATTGATCCTGACGTCGCATTTCTGAGGTCTTTATGTGATACCTCCCAAGGGAATGCCAGTCTGCGCCCACCACACGTCAAAACAAGTCCGCGTGAAGGCAGGCCTCAGATCATCCAGCCCAAACTGTCTTCGGTGCGTAAGGTAGAGGGCGTGTATTCGGCGCTGACCCAGCCCTTGTAGCCGCTGTCATCGATGGCGGCGAACAGCTCTTCAAAATCCACCGGGCCGGTGCCCGGCTCGCAACGCCCGGGCGCGGCGCCGATCTGGATGTGCACGGCCCGGTTGCCGAACTCTTCCCAGACTTTCAGGGCGTCACCATGGATCAGCTGGGCGTGATAGGCGTCATATTGCAGGCCGACGTTGGGCCGGTTCACCGCATCTAGAACCTCGGCCGCCAGATTGTAGTCATTGAGGAAGTAATTCGGCTGATCCCCGGCATTCAGCGGCTCGATGGTGAACTGCTGCGCGGGCGCGCGATCCGCGGCCCATTGCAGGTTTTCGATGAAGGTCTGTTTCGCCAGGTCGCCCGAGGCATAGCCTGCCATGATGTGAAGGGCGCCGGGCCGCAGGATATCCGCGTAGCGCAGCACCCGGCGGATGTCGCGCTGGAACCGCTCCTTGCCACCCGCAAGGGCCGCATAGCCGGGCATGCCGCCGGTGTAATTGGGCGGCGGCGCATTGATCAGCAAGAGTTCCAAACCGTTGGACACCAGGGCTCTTTGAGTTTCCTTGGCCGCTAGTTCGTAGGGAAAAAGGATCTCTACCGCATCAAACCCGGCGCGCGCCGCCGCCGCAAAGCGATCCAGATAGGGCAGTTCAGCAAAAAGTAGTGAAATATTGGCAGCAAAGCGTGGCATCGCGGGTCCTGTCGTTTTCCGCAGGTCTACTCGCTGTATGGATGAGCGCCAAGGATGGGAAACGATAGATTGGAAGCAATCCCCACATTATTGCCACAATTTCGACGCGCTGCCGCCCAATGAAGCACCCTCGATTTCAGAGCGCCTGTGAGATGTCGCCCGTGATAGCCCTTTGAACGCTCCGCTCGGCGCTCAACCCTCTTCCAGCTCTGAAGACGGCAGCAACGGGAAGAACTGACCCGACGACCACAGCCCGAACCAGCCCTCGTGATGGCTGCCAAGCTCCACCAGCCGGTAAAAGCTCTTGCGGTCGATCAGCGCCTCAAGACCCGCGCGGATCATCACATAGGGCGAAGGTTCACCGGTTTCGGGATCGCGCACCACGCGGATCGGGTGATCCGCCCCCGCAACGGCCGTGTCCCCCACATGGGTGGTGAACCTCAGGACCTGATCCACTCCCGTTCCAGTCCCCTCGAAGTCCACCGCAACAAAGGGCGCATCATCGACCGTGATCCCAACCTTCTCGACCGGCGTTACCAGGAAATACCGGTCCCCTTCCCGTTTCAGGATCGATGAAAAAAGCCGCACCAGTTCGAAGCGGCCAATGGGTGTGCCAAGATAAAACCAGCTGCCATCGCGGGCGATGCGCATATCCAGATCGCCGCAAAAGGGCGGGTTCCACAGGTGAACGGGCGGCAATCCGCCGCCTTTGCGGGCCGCCTTGGCCGAGGCTGCCAGCCCGTCGGCCGTTGGTGTCACGATGTTTTGTCCACTCATTGTTTTTGCCATTTCCGCTGGGCGCTATACACTACATGCACATACGCGCTGTGAAAGGAAAGTCATGTCCGAACCCGATGATCTGCTGGCCGAGATCGAAGCGCTCGAAACCAAGCTGCAACAGGCACGCGCGTCGATTACCCGCCGTTTTATCGGCCAGGAGCGGGTCGTGGACCTGACCCTTGCCACCCTTCTGTGCGGCGGGCATGGATTGCTGGTCGGCCTGCCCGGCCTCGGCAAGACGCGGCTGGTGGAAACGCTCTCGACCGTGATGGGGCTTGACGGCAACCGCATCCAGTTCACCCCCGACCTGATGCCCGCCGACATCCTCGGCTCCGAGGTGCTCGACAAGGCCGCCGATGGCAGCCGCTCTTTCCGCTTTGTCTCCGGACCGATCTTCTGCCAGCTCTTGATGGCGGATGAGATCAACCGCGCCAGCCCGCGCACCCAGTCGGCGCTGTTGCAGGCGATGCAGGAGCGCACCGTGACCGTCGCCGGCGAAGATCGCCCGCTTGGCACGCCCTTCCATGTGCTGGCGACCCAGAACCCGATCGAGCAGGAAGGCACCTACCCCCTGCCCGAAGCGCAGCTGGACCGCTTCCTGTTCCAGATCGACGTGCATTACCCTGACCGCGGCACCGAGCGCGATATCCTTCTGGCCACCACCGGCGTGGAAGAGGCCGAGGCCCATCAGGTCTTCACCGCCGAGGAACTGATCGCGGCCCAGACCCTCTTGCGCCGCATGCCGGTCGGGGAGTCGGTGGTGGAGATGATCCTTGATCTGGTACGTGCCTTCCGCCCGGATGAGCCCGGTGTCTCGGACCGTGTGGCCCAGACCGTGGCCTGGGGGCCGGGGCCCCGCGCCGCACAGGCGCTGATGCTGGCGGTGCGCGCCCGCGCGCTGTTGCAGGCGCGCCTTGCGCCCAGCGCCGAGGATGTGATCGAGATGGCCCGCCCGGTGCTGACCCACCGGATGCAGTTGAACTTTGCCGCCCGCGCCCGCGGCGAAAGCCTCGCCGATCTGATCGACGAGACCGCGGCAAGCCTCGCTCGCACCGGGGCCGCCGCGTGAACCAGGCCGCTGCCTCTTCCGCGCCGGGCGCAGCCGATCTGCGCCACCGCTCCGAGGCCGAGGCCAGCGCCCTGCCGCCCCTTTTGGTGCAGGCGCAGATGCTGGCGGGCTCGGTCCTGCTCGGAGAGCACGGGCGCAGGCGCGCCGGAACCGGCGATGATTTCTGGCAATACCGCCCCCTGCAACAGGGCGACAGCCGCCGCATGATCGACCACCGCCGCTCAGCGCGCGGCGATGTGCAGTTCGTGCGCGAACGGGAATGGCAGATCGCCCAGACCGTGCACCTGTGGACGGACCTTGGCGCCTCGATGCGGTTTTCCTCTTCCCCCGATCTACCGCAGAAGATCGACCGCGCCCGCCTGCTGGCGCTGGCGACTTCGGTGCTGATGCTGCGCGGCGGCGAACGGGTGGGTCTGACGGGCGGCAAGCTGCCGCCCCGCAGCGGCAAGGCGCAGGTCCTGCGTCTGGCCGAAGCGCTGAGCGCCGAGGATGAGGCCGACTACGCCCCGCCCGAACACCGCGCCATGGTGCCCCATGCCCGCGCCCTGTTCATCTCGGACTTCCTGGGTCCCTTTGACGAATTGCAGCTGGCCCTGACCAAGGCTGCCGACCGGGGTGTGCGCGGGGTGCTGTTGCAGGTGCTGGACCCCAGCGAGGAGAGTTTTCCCTTCTCCGGGCGCACCCGGTTTCACAGCATCACCGGCGGGTTAGTGCATGAAACGCTGAAGGCCTCGGCCCTGCGGGATCGCTATCTGGACCGGCTGGCCGAGAGGCGCGACGCGCTTGAAACGCTCTGCCGTGCGGCAGGCTGGCGGCTGGGCCTGCACCACACTGGCGATTCAGCGCAATCGGCGCTGATGTGGCTCTATCACGCGCTGGAAAGGTCCGCCGCATGACCCTGATCGCCGGTATCGGATTTGCCTATCCATGGCTTCTGCTCGGTCTACTGGCCCTGCCGATCCTGTGGCTGCTGCTGCGCGCCGTGCCGCCAGCGCCCCGGCGCCAGGCCTTCCCGGCGGTGACGCTGCTCTTGGGCCTGGGCGATGACGAAAGCCTGTCGGACCGCACGCCCTGGTGGCTGTTGCTGCTGCGCATGCTGGCGCTGGCAGCGGCGATCATCGGTCTTGCCGGTCCAGTGCTGAACCCCGAGACACGCCAGACCGGCAGCGGGCCGCTGTTGGTGGTCATGGATGCGACCTGGGCGGGCGCCGAGGGTTGGGAGGAAACCCGCGAGCAAATCGCCCTGCGCCTGGAAGAAGCCGGGCGGGCAGGTCGTACCGTTGCCCTGATGCGCCTCAGCGATCCGCAAGAGCTGCAATTTCGCGCCGCCACTGACTGGCTGCAGCAACTGCCCGGTCTGAACCCGCAGCCCTGGCAGCCTTCTGCAGATCAGATCGAGCAGGCGCTGGCGCATTTCGCCAAGGCCGCGGAACAGTTTGAAACCCACTGGTTCAGCGATGCGCTGGATTATCCGGGCCGTGACCGCCTGATCACCGCACTGGAGGCACGCGGCGCTGTCTCCGTCTTTGAGCACCCCGGTCCTGTCTATGCCCTTGCCCCGCCTGCAATCGCGGATGGCGCGCTGGAGCTGACCGCCGAACGCAGCCTTGCAGGCCCTGCAGAAGAATTGCCCCTGCAGGCCCGTGGCCGTGATCCCGGTGGCACCCTGCGCAGCCTCGCGCGGGCCACGCTGCGGTTTGAAGACGGCGAAAGCCGCGCCACGGTGCGCCTTGCCCTGCCGTCGGAGCTGCGTGCGCGCATCACCCGGTTCGAACTCAGCGGCCTGCGCAGCGCCGGTGCCGTAGCCCTGGCCGACGATGGGCTGCGCCGCCGCGAGGTGGCCTTGATCGCCTCCGACAGCGAGGACGAGGGCCTCGCCCTGCTGTCGCCGCTCCACTACCTGCGACAGGCCTTGCTGCCCTCTGCCGATCTGTTAGAGGGCGCCCTCAGCGACCTCATGCCCGCCAACCCGGATGTGATCATCCTGGCCGATGTGGCCCGCCTGCCGCCCGCGCAGGAAGAGGCGATGATCGAATGGGTCGAAGCGGGTGGCCTTCTGGTGCGCTTTGCCGGACCCCGCCTGGCCGCAAGCGATACCGCCCGCAGCGAGGAAGAACCGCTGATGCCCGTGCGCCTGCGCCTGGGCGGGCGCAGCATCGGTGGCGCCATGAGCTGGGGTGAACCCAAGACCCTGGCGCCCTTTGTCGAAGGCTCTCCCTTTGTCGGGCTGGTCGCCCCGGATGAGGTCACGGTCACGGCCCAGGTTGTGGCACAGCCGGATCCCACCCTTGCGGCGCGCTCCATCGCCACATTGGCCGATGGCACGCCGCTGGTGACGCGCAAACCCCTGGGACAGGGGCAGGTGGTGCTGTTCCATGTCACCGCCAATGCGGAATGGAGCAGCCTGCCGCTCTCGGGCCTATTCGTGCAGATGCTGGAGCGGCTGGCGGTTTCCTCTTCGACCGGCACCCCCGAGGCCAGCAGCCTTGAAGGCACCGTCTGGCGGCCTGTCTCGGTGCTGGACGGGTTTGGCCGGGCGCTGGATGCGGGCACCCTGCCGGGCGTGCAGGGCCCCGCCCTTGTCACCGATCCTGCGGGTCCGGCGCTCAGACCCGGTCTATACGACAGCGGCAGCCAGACACTTGCGCGCAACGTGCTGCGCCCCGGCGACAGCCTGACGGCGGCCACCTGGCCTTCTTCGGTGACCGTTGCGGGCTACAGCACCGCGCAGGAACGCCCGCTGGCCGGGCTGCTGCTTGGCCTGGCGGTCGGATTGCTGGCCTTGGATATCCTGGCCACGCTGCTGGTGTCCGGCCAGCTGTCGCAACTGCGGCGCAGAACGGCACTGCTGCCGCTGATTGGCCTGTTGGCCGTCGCTGCCATGGCCGTGACGCCGGAACGTACCTCCGCCCAGGAGGCCGGTGCCAATGATCCGATCGCCCTGGCGGCCGAACTGACCCTTGCCCATGTCCTGACCGGCAATGCCGAAGTCGACCGGATTGCCCGCGCCGGCCTGCAAGGCCTGTCAGATACGCTGTTCTTCCGCACCTCGATCGAGCCGTCGGATCCGGTTGGGGTCGATCTGGAACGCGATGAGCTGGCCTTCTTCCCGCTGCTGTACTGGCCGGTGACTGCCGATCAAAGACTGCCCTCGCCAGCCGCCTATGACAGGCTCAACGCCTACCTGCGCAGCGGCGGCATGATCCTGTTCGACACCCGCGACGCGGATATGGCCGCCGTCGGCGCCACCAGCCCCGAAGCGCGCCGCTTGCAGCAGCTGGCGCTGGCGCTGGATATTCCGCCGCTGGAGCCGCTGCCCTCGGACCATGTTCTGACCCGCACCTTCTACCTCTTGCAGGACTTCCCCGGCCGCCACCCCCGTGGCCCGCTCTGGGTCGAGGCGGCGCCTGCGGATGCGCAGCAGACCGAAGGCATTCCCTTTCGCAATCTCAATGACGGGGTGACGCCGGTGGTGATCGGCGGTAACGACTGGGCCTCGGCCTGGGCGGTGGATGCAAACGGGCGGCCCCTGCTGCCGATCGGACGCGGTTTCGCCGGAGAGCGGCAGCGCGAACTGTCCCGACGGTTCGGCGTCAACCTGGTGATGCATGTGCTGACCGGCAACTACAAATCCGACCAGGTCCATGTTCCGGCCTTGCTGGAACGGCTGGGGCAATAGGGGCACGAGATGGCACAGTCGATCCTGTTTGACCCGCTTTTGCCCTGGCCCGTGATCTGGGCCCTGGGGGCGCTGACCTGTGTGACCCTGGGTATCGCCATCTGGACCCGGCTGCGGGGATGGCTGTTGCGCGCCGGTGCATCGCTCGCGCTATTGGCCATCTTGGCCGGACCCGTGGTCCAGAACGAGGATACCGCGCCGCTGAGCGATATCGTGATCGTGGCCAGCGATCAGACCGCCAGCCAGAACCTGCCCGAGCGTCCCGCGCAGATGGCACAGGCCGAAGAAGAGCTGGCCCGCGCCCTGGCCGCACGCCCCAATACCGAGACCCGCTGGATCACCCTGCCCGACGCTACCGATGACAGCGGCACCGCGCTGATGCAGGCCGTCTCGGACGCGCTGGCGGATGCCCCCCGGGGCCGCATCGCGGGGATCATCGCTCTGTCGGATGGGCAGGTTCATGACATCGACCAGGCACCGGATCTGCCCGCCCCCCTGCACCTGTTGCTGACCGGCCGGGAGGATGACTGGGACCGCCGCCTGGTGGTGCAGAACGCCCCGGCCTTTGGCATTATCGGTGAACCCGTCACCCTGACGCTCCGGATCGAGGATCAGGGCGCAGCACCCGCAGGGGCCGCGACGGCGCCTCTGGACATCGCCATCGACGGGGATGAGCCGAAACGTTTCGTCCTGCCGATCGGGATCGATTTCGACCTGCCCCTTGCCCTGCCGCACGGTGGCCGCAACGTGATCGAATTCTCAACCCCAGAAGCGGCAGGAGAGCTGACCGCGCGCAACAATACGGCCCTGATCCAGATCAACGGGGTGCGGGACCGGCTACGGGTGCTGCTGGTCTCGGGCGAGCCGCATCCGGGCGGGCGCACCTGGCGCAACCTGTTGAAATCCGACAGCTCGGTCGACCTGGTGCATTTCACGATTCTGAGACCGCCGGAGAAGCAGGACGGCGTGCCGGTGGATGAGCTGAGCCTGATCGCCTTTCCGACGCGGGAGCTGTTTCTGGAAAAGATAGACGATTTCGACCTGATCATCTTCGACCGCTACAAGCGGCGCGGGATCCTGCCCGCGATCTACCTCGACAATGTGGCGAATTACGTCGCCAAGGGCGGCGCGGTGCTGATCGCGGCAGGGCCCGATTTTGCAAGTGCCGCCAGTATCTATCGCAGCCCTCTGTCCGCGGTGCTGCCCGCCAGCCCCACCGCGCGGGTATTCGAGCAACCCTATCTGCCCGAGGTCACCGATCTGGGCGCGCGCCATCCGGTAACCTCGGGTCTTGGCGCTGATGGCGACTGGGGACGCTGGCTGCGGCAGATCGATCTGGAAGCCCCTGAAGGTGATGTCCTGATGCAGGGCGTGGATCAACGCCCCCTGTTGATCCTCAATCGCGAAGGCGAGGGGCGCGTGGCGCTTCTGGCCTCGGATCATGCCTGGCTTTGGAGCCGTGGCTACGAGGGCGGCGGGCCGCAGCTGGAGCTGTTGCGACGCCTGGCCCATTGGATGATGAAGGAGCCGGAGCTGGAAGAGGAAGTGCTGACTGCCGAGGCGACGGGACAGGTGATGCAGATCATCCGGCGCAGCCTTCAGGACAGTATCGGGGCGGTCACGATCACCGCGCCCGACGGCAGCGAGACAGTGCTGGAGCTGAGCCAGGCCGCGCCGGGTCTCTGGCAGGGCACATATACCGGCGCCGAGATCGGGCTCTACCGGCTGGAGGAAGGCGAGACAGAAGCGGTGATCGGCCTTGGCCCCGCGGCCCCGAAGGAATTTGCCCAGACCATCGCCACCGCAGAGCTGCTGCGCCCGGTCATTGCCCCGGCGCGGGGCGGTATCCTGCGGCTAGAGGACGGGCTGCCGCGCCTGCGTGACGTGCGCCAGGGGCGCCCCGCTGCGGGGCGTGGCTGGATCGGGCTGACCCCGCGCGAGGCCCATGAAACCCTTTCGGTGTCACAGCATCCGCTGCTTCCCGCCTGGCTGATCCTGTTGATCACCGCTACGCTGATCACCCTGGGTTGGCTGCGGGAGGGACGCAGCTAACCAGTCGGTCAGCGCCTGACCCACTGCCACCTGCCCGCCGCCACCTGACCAAGACCATCTGCATTGCTATTTTCATCAGACCCGAACCCGGGGCCGGGAAGCTCCCGCCCGTATCGGGCCTCCTGCCGGAGGCCCTCTCCAGTTGGGCCCGGCGCCGTGCAAGCACGGCGCTGACTGTATCGCAAGTCGGCCGCGCCAACCCGGCGGGGACACCCTGCAAGACTACTGATCGATTTGAACTGTCGCGCGGGCTGCGCGGCCCTGCGCATCGACCACAACCACATCGGAAAACCCCTGACCGGGACTGGGAATTTCAAACTCGCGAAGCTGGGCCCCGCTCAGGACCGGCTTGCCATCCGCCAGCACGACAAAGGGCGCCTGCCCGCCGCGCAGTTTGAGCGGCAGGGTCTGCCCGTCGAGCGCAAGCCGGGCGCCATCCGGCGGGAACAGCAGTTGCGGTGCATCGGCCGCAGGTGCGAATACCGCATCCCGGGATCTAAACCGGCGCAGGGGCGCGGGCAGTTCGGCAGCGGACAGGATCAACGTCGCGGCAGGTGGCGGCGGCAGCGGGTCGAATGCGGGTTTCAGCAGGCCGAAGGCCTCGAACAGGATGGGGGCGGCCAGGTCGCCCCCAAAGGCGCCGGGCACGGGAGTACCATCGGCCCGCCCCAGCCAGACACCGATCACATGGCGCCCGTCCCAGCCCAGCGCCCAGGCATCGCGGTGGCCATAGGATGTGCCGGTCTTATAGGCCAGCACCCCCGCCCGCGCGCCCGGCGGCGGCGCCAGGTCGCGCAGGATATCCCCCAAATGCCAGGCCGCCACATCGGAGATCATGCGCGGGCGTTCATCCCGCGCCCCATTGGTCTGGCCCCGCAAGTCAGGCCCCTGCCCCCCCGCGGCGAAGCCGACATAGAGCTGCACCAGATCCTGCAAGGTGAGGCCCGCGCCGCCAAGCGAAATCGCCAGCCCCGGTGCACCGCCCGGCAGCCGGGGATCGGTGCCGCCACGACGCAGCGCTGCCATTACCTGGGCCGGACCCAGCTCGCGCGTCAGCTTCACCACCGGGATGTTCAACGACAGCTGCAGGGCCTCCCGCACCCTCAGGTCGCCGCGAAAGGCCCCGTCAAAATTCTGCGGCGCGTAGCCGTCAAAATCCACCGGCCCGTCATGAATCAGGGTCTCCGGGTGAACCAACCCCTGATCAAAGGCCAGCCCGTAGATCAGCGGTTTCAGGGTCGACCCAGGAGAGCGCAGCGCCTGCGTCATATCGACAAACCCCTGCCGCCCCTCATCCCGGTATCCGGGCGATCCGACCGAGGCGAGGATCTCGCCGCTGTGATGATCCGCCACGATCAGCGCCGCTGACAACCGCTCCCCGGCGCGCCGGGCGGCAGCCTCAATCAACTGCTCCATTCGAGCCTGCAGATCGGCCCTTATGGTCAGCGAAACCCGCTGCGCACCGGGCGTTTCAGACAGAACACGATCCGCCAGATGCGGCGCAAGCCGGGGCATCGGGGCCATCTGGTGAGGCAGGCGCGCCCGGGCAGCCGTTGCGCGTTCTTCCTGATCCAGAACCCCGCGCGATGCCATGCGGGACAGAACCTGTGCCCGCGCGGCCCTTGCCGCCTCTGGTGCACGATCCGGGCGGCGGCCCTCGGGCGACTGCGGCAGGGCCACCAGCAGCGCCGCCTCTGCCGGGGTCAGGCGCCGCGGCTCCTTGCCGAACCAGACATGAGTTGCCGCCCGCAGCCCCTCGATATTGCCACCATAGGGCGCATGGGTGAGGTAGAGCGTCAGGATCTCGTCTTTGCTGAGGCGCCGCTCCAGCGCCAGCGCCAGGCGGATCTGCCGCAGCTTGCCGGACCAGCGCCCGGTGGGGCCATCCTCCAGCAACCGCGCCAATTGCATCGTCAGGGTCGACCCGCCCGAGATCACCCGGCCATGGCGCAGGGCCTGCCCCGCAGCGCGCATCAGCGCCAGGGCATCGACGCCGGAATGAGACCGGAACCGGTGATCCTCATAGGCGATCAGCATCTCGATGAAGCCCGGATCCACCCGGTCAAGGCGCACCCCCATGCGCCAGATGCCATCCTCCACCGGATAGACACGCAAGAGCTGGCCCTCACGATCCACCACCTCAACCGAGATCTCTGCCAGGGTCAGCGGCAATTCGGTGCGGGCAACCCAGGCATCAAACTGTCGCCAGCCAATCCCCAGAACCACGGCCAGGGCCAGGCACAGCAACGACAGGTGCGCCCATGCTGACCGGCCGGTAAATGCCGAGGCGAAGGCGCGCCTGCGTCTCACCGGACCTCGACCCGGCCCGCCGCAGTATGGGCACGATAGGCCGGGCGGTACATATCCTCGACCGAGGCCGCCGGATGATGGAAGCTGCCCGGCGTCACCGCGCGCGCCACATAGGCCAGGGTCACAGTCCGGCTGCCGCCGATATCCACCGCCGCCAGGAACCGGTCGGAGCGGAACTCGGCATGCCTCGCCTCACTCAGCTTCAGCCAGTCCAGATCCCGCAGATCGCCCGAGCGCAACAGGTTCGGGTTGTCGATCTCCACCCCGGCGGGCAGCGGATCATCTACCATCAACCGGGCACCGGTCTGCTCATGCGGGATGACGGTCAGTACCGTGACGAAGCGCGCGCCGGTTTCAAAGCTCAGGCTCTCGATCGGCGCGCCCTCCAGTGTGTAATACTCACGCCGCAGGGTGTAGCCATAGCCGCCTGCCTGCGGAGACAGTTCTGGCACTCCCATGGTGGTGAGGGTGATCTCGGCGCTGCGCCCCGAAGCCGCAGAGATCGACTTGGGAACGGCTCCGCTGCCGCTATCCAGGATCTCCACGAAAGCACCGCTGACGCTTTGCCCATTGACCAACAGTCCACTGTCCTCGGGATTTGACACCAGCGCCTGCGCCGCAAGAAGAGTCCAGGCGGCCTCCTGTGTGGACATGGTGGAGCCGTCTTCTGTCACGCGGGCCAGCAGGTAGTCGCGGCTGACGGCAGCACTGCCCGCTTCGCTGGCCAGGGCCAGAACGGCGGCAGCGTCGCGGCGATGGGTGCCATAATCGACCCGCCAGATCGGCGTCTCTGCCCCGCTGCGACCCAGCATCTGTGCGGCGCGGGCAAACATCCGATCCGCGCGCGGCTGGTCGCCATAGGCCGCAAGGGCAGCCCCAAGCTGAGCCGCGGCCAGCGGAGTGGCGAAATCGCCTGCCTTCACATCGACATAATAGCGCAGGTCTCCCATGGCGGCGGCGCCTTCGCGGGCCAGCACAAACAGCGCATAGGCCACGTCCTCGCCACCATCATCGAAATCCGGAGCGTAGTTGATGCGGTTGCGCAGATTGTCCATCGCCTGGGCAAAGGCCTGATCCGGCACTTCATGGCCCTGCGCGCGGGCGCGGGACAGGAAATCGCTGGCATAGGCATCGAGCCAGAAATCGCCGCTTTCGGCGCGCCACAGGCCAAAGGCGCCATTGCTGGCCTGCCGCGTCAGCACCTTGCGAATGGCCGCATCGATACGCGCGTTTACGGCGGGACCATTGCCCAGTCCCGCGGCCTCTGCCACCGAAGACAGATAAAGCAGGGGCATGGCGGTGGAGGTCACCTGCTCGGTGCAGCCATAGGGGTAGCGATCCAGCTGCGCCAGAAGCCCCGGCACATTGAGCTTCGCCAAGGGTCCGCCAGACAGAACCGCCCGGGCTGTCCCAGGTCTGAGACCTGCAAAGACATCCTCGCTGAACTGGAAACTGTCGCCAGCCGCCAGACGGAAGCGCCGGGTTTGCGCCACGGCAGGGTCATTGGCCCGCACCGGCAGACGCAACCGCTGGGTCAGCGGCAGCCCGGCGGGCGTGGTGAGCGTCAGCTCGATTTCAGGATCGCCAACGCTCAACCCGCTGAGTGGCAGTTCCAGCACCGCCTTGCCCTGATCGGCCAGGGTGACCGAAGCGGGCAGGCTGCCAAGAGCCAGCCCCTCTCCGATCGCGCGGACCGACAGGGGCATGACACCGGCAGGGCCATCCGCATGCACCACCTCGATACGGGCGCGACTTTGATCTCCCGGTGCCAGGAAGCGCGGCACGGATGCCGTGACCACCACCGGATCGCGCACCAGCATGTCTGCCTCTGCCTGCCCAACCGCCCGGCCCGACCAGGCCACTGCCATCAGCCGCACGGTTCCGTTGAAGGCGGGCAGATCCACCTTGAACAGCGCCGTGCCATCGGCGCCCAGCTGCAAGGGTCCGGAGAAGAGTGCCACCAGATCCTGCGTCGGCGGCGGTGATTGCATGCGCATGCCCCTGTCCGCATCCCCGCCCGAGCGCACCTGTCCCATGGCGCCATTGCCAGGATCGATCAGCCGCCCGTAAAGATCGCGCAGCTCCATCCCCAGCCGCCGCTGCCCGTGGTAATGCGCAGCGGGATCGGGGCTTTGGAAACCGGTCAGGTTCAGGATACCCAGATCGACAGCAGCGACGGTCAGCCAGACCTCTTCGCCCGCTTCGGCCCCGTCCACGCGCACCCGCGCCATTTCACTGCCACGTGGCCGTGCAACTTCGGGAACCTCGATCGTCACCGACAGCTCCTGTCCCGGCTGGGCCACCTTGGCATGGGCAAGCCCCAATGCGCGAGCGGGCGTGCGGCTCTGCTTGCCAGTCACCGGTTGCAGCACGGTTGCGGTCACATAGGCGCCGCTGCCCCAGTCTTCGGTCACACTCAGGGGGATCGTCGTCTCGCCTTCGGGCACTTCGACCGCCCTGCGTTCGATCAGCCGGTTGGACACCACCGAGATCAGTGCCGTTCCAGCGGCGCGTGGCACGATGCGCAGCCGCGCGGTATCGCCGGGCTGATAGCTGTCTGCATCCAGCGACAGGTCCAGCCGGTCGGGCGTGGCGGCGGCATCGGCAGGGGCATGCCAGCCCGCGTAGAAATCCAGCGCAGCCGAAACAGGCGCGCCATCCAGCCGTTCGATCACCAGTTCATAGCGGCCCCAGTCCACCGGTTCCGAAATCTGCAGCGGCGTGCTGCCTAGCGTTGCCTCGCCCGTTGCGATGCGGCTGCGGCGGGTGGTCGGCTCCCAGTTCCAGTTGCCATAAAGCTGATACCACTGATAGTGCGTCTCGACCCGGTTCAGGGTCCATTTCACATGCATCGGCTGCGGCACAAGGTCGGGGCCGAGGGCAATCACCTCGAACCCAGCCGCGCTGCCTTCGCCCACCACATCCTCAAACAGGGGGCGGATGCCAATCACCGGAGTGGCGGGGCGCACGGGCAGGGTCAGCTCGCGCTCCACCGGGCGCGCGGCGCCATCCATCAGCCGGGTGACGAATGTGGCCTGCATCGGTTTGCCCTCGGCCGCCGCCGCGGGCAGGGAGACCACAAAGGAGGCCTCTCCGGAGGCATCGGTCTGTTGACCGCCAAAGTAGGCGCGCTGCGGGTTCGATTGCGCGTCATAGCGGCCAAAGCGGTAGCCGGGCCAGCCTTCGACCGTGTCGCGGGCGGCAAGGCGCAGATCGCCGTCGATGGTCAATCCGCTGCCCGGCGCACCAAACAGATAGCGGGCCGAGATCGTCAGCTGCGCCGCCTCTCCCGGCACCAGAGCATCGGCGTTTGCCACATCCTGTTCAAAATCGATCCGCTCGGGCAGGAAATCTTCGACCAGGATCTGGCGCGTGGCCAGCGCGGGCCCCTTGGGATCGGTTTTCAGATCCAGACGCCAGGTGCCGCGTGGTGCAGACTGACCGATCGGTAGGGCCAGCACATGCCCACCAACCCGACCGCCCTCAGAGACATGGCGGCTGTACTCCACCCCATCGGGGCGATGCAGGATCGCGGTCAGAGGCAGATCCTCTATGGCCTGGGCGCGGCTGTCACGGGTCAGGGCGGTGACATGGATCACCTCCCCGGCCCGGTAGGCGCCCCGGTCTGTGGCCAGGAAGACATCCACCGGCCCCGGGGCCGGGCGTCCTTCCACGCCACGATCTGACAGGTCAAATGCCGCATCCTTCAGAGATAGAAAGGAAAAATCAGCGTCACCCTGTTTCGCCACGACCATGGCCGGGGCCGAGGCACCGCGCCCACGGGACAGACCAGGCGCAAATCTGGCATAGCCTGTCGCATCGCTTTCAGCCGTCGCCAGCACCGCATTGGCGTTGGAAATCAGCGTCACTTCCACCCCGGCGCGAGGTTTGGCATCCGACAGTCCCTGGACCTGTACATGCAGCCCATCGGCACCGGACATGGTGGAAAGCCCAAGGTCGGTGAGCACAAACCACTGGGTGGCTCCGGGGTCGTCATAGGGATCCGCCCCCGGAACGCGGGCGGTCAGCGCATAGATCCCTACCGGTCGATCAGCCAACACGTCGGCCAAGGGGAGCCTGGTGGTCATATCGCGGTTCAGATCGTCCTGAACGCGGGCCGTGCCGCTCCAGACCTCCTCCCCGATGTCGGAGGCGAAGTATTCGTCCTGCCAATGCGACAGCGGACGTCCGAAATACCCCTCCTGCAGGGTGCGCAGCAGGTTGCGGTCGCTGACCCGGCGCAGTTGTAGGTCGACCTCACGCAGGTTGACGGTCTCCACCGGCAGGGCCACCTGATCGGATTTTGCCAAGACGTAGGCGCGGCCCGGAAAACGCACCACCGGGGCACGGTCGCGCACATAGTGGCTGAGTTCCACCTCGCGGATCAGCGCCTCGCCGCTGGCGGCGGGCAGACCGCGCCGCAGGGCAATGCGATAACGCTGCCCATGTTCGATACCGTCCAAGCACAGCTGACGGCCGCTGGCCTCCACCGCAAGGCCCGGCTCCATCCCCTTGACGTAATCGCCGTAATTCACACCATTGCGCGCCAGATCCTCGGAAAACTCCACGCAGATGCGCGGGGCGGCGGTGTCGCTTTCGACAGTGCTGTCGGTGACGCGAAACCCGTATTTGCCGATTGCCTCATCAAGCAGCGCAGCCGTTTGCGGGCGCGGCGCCAGATCCTGCGCCAGACGCAAGACGGACAACATATCGCGCCCCCGGCCAAGCGTTTCGAGCGCCCGCGCCGCCTGGACCAGGGCTTCGGCCTGGGACACCGACCTTTCGGCACGAAGATAGCCGTTCAAGGCCGCCGACAGCGCCTGTTGCCGCTTGCTGCGCGTTTCACGGTTGCTTTGCGCTGCGAATCGCAACCACAGGGCCGAAGTCTCGCCCCACAGGGCAGGGTCGTCACTGATCGCCACCGCGGCACTGAGCCAGCCAAGCGCGCTTTGGACATTGCCTGCGCGCGCCTGGGCGCGGCCAGCCCGGATCATATCCTCAAGGCTGCCGCCCCGCGCGGGATATCGCAGCCCGATATCGGAGGCCTGCTGCAAGGCCGCCCGAAAATCCTGTTCCCGCAGGACCTGCAGCGCATCGGCCCGTTGGCGCGCCGCCGCCTGCAGGACTTCGGGAACCGCATGTTTCAGCGCGGAAATGGCGCCCTCATAGGGGGTCGGCTCTTTCATATCCGACTTCGGAAAACACGCGTTGGCCTTCCTGTTATAGGCAAACCCCACACAGGCATCCTGCGCCGTACAGGCCCTGATGCAGGAATTCAGATCCGTGTCGAACAGGGCCTGCAGATCCGAGCCGTAGTAATCGGTATCGGCAAAGGACTGGTACCTGACCTGTGGCAAAACCCGGTCTGACCCGGCCTCTACAGCCCCTGAAAAAATCCCCAATAGCGGTAGCAAAACAGCAATAAATCGACGCAACATGGCACCCTCCTAATAGGGCTAAGCTGGCACGGGCTTAACGCCATAGCAAGGTTTCCCATCGTAACACCGAAGGCAGGCATACCCGTCGCCGTATTTCAGGCCACGGCGTTGCATGCCGATAGGAAGTGGTTGGAGCACGCAGGGATGAACCTTGCCGAAAAACTCGCTGAGGAACGCCGGGCGCGCCTGGCGGCAGAACGGCTGCTTGAACTCAAGCAGGCCGAACTGACCGCTGCGAATCGCAAGCTCGGCCGACACGCGCTCGCTCTGACCCGCCAGATCGGCGAAACCCAGGCCGAAGTGGCCAAGACCCGCGACGAGAACGCCAAGGTCAAATCCGACCTCAGCATGGCGAACGAGAAGATCGAACAGGCGGAACGCCGTCTGTGGCATTCGATCCAGGCCTTCCAGGACGGCTTTGCCTTCTTTGATGCCGACAGCCGGTTGATCGGCGCGAATACCGCCTACCTCAATATCTTTGACGGGCTGGAGGAGATCAGCCCCGGTGTCTCTTATGTGCGGATCCTGCAGATCCTGACCGACGAAGGATTGGTCAACACCGGCGAAATGAAGCCGTCCGATTGGCGCGCCATGATGACCGACCGCTGGATGTCCCTGAAGCCGGAACCGGTGATCATCCAAATGTGGGACGATCGCTTCCTGCGCCTGCTTGACCAGCGCGGACAGGGGGGCGACGTGGTGAGCCTGGCGCTCGATATCACCGCATCGGTGCGCTACGAAGAGGAACTGCGCACCGCACGCGAACGGGCCGAAAGCGCCAACCGCGCCAAATCCGCCTTCCTTGCCAATATGTCCCACGAGATCCGCACGCCCATGAACGGCGTGATCGGCATGGCGGAACTCCTGAGCGATACCGAACTGAGCGAAGAGCAGCGCCTCTACGCCAACACCATCAAGAACTCCGGCGAAGCGCTGCTGGTGATCATCAACGATGTGCTCGATTACTCCAAGATCGAAGCCGACAAGATGGCGCTGCACCCCGAACCCTTTGACCTGGAGCGCTGCATTCACGAGGTGGTCATGCTTCTGCAGCCCACCGCGCGGGACAAGGGCCTGGCTCTATTGGTGGATTACGACATTTTCCTGCCGACCCGGTTTGTCGGTGACCCGGGCCGCATCCGGCAGGTTCTGACCAACCTTGTGGGCAACGCGGTGAAATTCACCAAGGAGGGGCATGTCACCCTGCGCGTCACCGGGCTGGCCGAGAAGGAAAGCAATCAAAGCTCCGTTCACGTCACCATCGAGGACACGGGGATCGGCATTCCCGCCGAGAAGATCGATCACATCTTCGGCGAATTCAATCAGGTCGAGGATGAGCGCAACCGCAAATTCGAGGGGACCGGCCTGGGCCTGGCGATCTCGAAACGGCTGATCGACATGATGGGCGGCGAAATCTGGGTCGAAAGCGAGGAAGGCGAGGGATCCTGTTTCGGTTTCCGCCTGCCCATGCCCACGCCGCAAGGGGCGCAATCCTCGGTGCCAGAGGTGCCCAATAGCCTGAAACGCGTTCTGCTGGTGGACGACCTGCAGCTGAACTGCGAAATCCTGCAGCGTCAGTTCATGCTGCGCGGCATTGATGTGGTCGCCGCCCAGAGCATCGCAAGCGCCATGGATGTGATGAGCGCAGACATCGACCTGGTCATCTGCGAACACAACGTACCCGGTGGTGGTGGCGTTCAGATGGTCCGAAACCTACGGGCGGGGGGCTGGAACCAAGTCCCCTTCCTGTTGCTCAGTTCGAATCCGCATACGGTTCAGGATGCCGATATCGAGGACCTGCATTTCGATATCCTGCAAAAGCCGACCCCCCGCGACGAGCTTTTCGAAAAACTGGCTGAAATCGGAACACGCCTGTCGCCCCCCGAGGCGGCTCCAGAGGCGGCTCCGCTCGCCGAAGCGCCGGGTGAGTTGACCCTTGAGGAAGCCTATGCGGCGGACAACGCCAAGGCGGTGACACCGAACACCGAGGAGGCTGCCGCAGATGACAGTGCCGTCATTCCTGCCGGGCCACGGCAGATGCGGGTGCTGGCTGCGGAAGACAACAAGACCAACCAGTTGGTCTTCCGCAAGATGCTCAAAAACATCAATATCGACCTGCAATTCGCCAACAATGGCGTCGAAGCCGTCGAGGCATATCAGACCTTCCAGCCTGACCTTATCTTCATGGATATCTCCATGCCGATCATGGACGGAAAACAGGCCACTGGCGAGATCCGCAAGCTGGAAGAAAGCACCGGGCAGCACGTTCCCATCGTTGCCCTGACCGCCCATGCCATGACCGGAGATTCCGAGGGCATCCTGGCGGCAGGCCTGGATCACTACCTCACCAAACCTCTGCGCAAGGCTCTGATTCTCGAACGGATCGAGGAAAACATGCCGCAGGATGTTCAGCCGATCGACATCAGTCCCGCGGCGTAGCGGCAGCCATCAGCCGCGCAGGAAGACCGGTTTGTCCGGCTCCGACATGTCCGGTTGATAGGCATAGCCGCCAGTGTCGAAATCCGTCAGGGACTCTGCATCTTCCAATCGGTGCTGGATGATATAGCGTGCCATCGCCCCCCGCGCCCGTTTGGCATAGAAGCTGACCACCTTGGGGGTGCCGTTCTTCATCTCCATGAAAACCGGCGTGATCACCTTTGGCTTCAGCGCCTTGAGATCCACGGCGCCAAAATACTCCTGGCTGGCACAGTTCACCAGGATATCGCTGCCGGTCTCCTCGGCCTGGGCGTTCAGCGCCTCTGCGATCTGGCTGCCCCAGTAGTCATAAAGGTTCTTGCCGCGTTCGTTCTTCAGCCGCGATCCCATCTCCAGCCGGTAGGGCTGCATCCCGTCCATGGGCCGCAGGACGCCATAAAGGCCAGACAGGATGCGGAAGTGATCCTGCGCCCAGGTCATCTCCTCGTCATCCAGGGATGCGGCTTCCAGCCCCTGGTAGGTGTCTCCCGCAAAGGCCAGCGCCGCAGGGCGCAGCGCCTCGGATGCAGGCGCGTCTTCGAAACTGCGGAACCGGTCGTAGTTCAGCTTGGCCAGATCCTCGCTGATATGCATCAGCTTCATGAGGTCAGCCACCGTGAGCTCCCGCGCGACCGCGTTCAGACGCGCCGCGTCCTCCTGGAATACGGGCGCGGTCATCTCCATGCCGCGCTCTGCCCAGTCCAGCTTCTTTGCAGGGGAAACCACTACCAGCATCTCTGATCCTCGCTCTGTTCTGGGCCAGACTTAGCCCGCGCCGCGCAAGACGTCCAGAAACGCCGCCGCGAAACGTTGCGCGCGGCGCTCCCCCAAGAGCCGTTCAAGCCCGGCCTCATCCTCGGGGCGCAACTGTGCCACCTTCGCCAAAAGTGACGCCGAACAGCTGAGAGGCTTCAAGGTGCCGCACTCCCCGCGCGCAAGCTGTCCCTGCGCCTCCAACAGCGCATCATAGACCGAGCCGGCCCCGGCCCGCGCTGCCAGCTTGCGCCGCTGCGGATGGAGTTGCTCCACCGCACCGGTGATCACCGAAAGGAAGGCCTCTCCATAGCGCTCCAGCTTCTTGGCTCCGACGCCGCTGATCCGGGCCATCTGATCCAGGCTCTCGGGGCGCTGCTCGGCCATCTCGATCAGGGTGCGATCCGGGAAGATCACATAGGCGGGCACCTTCTGCGCCTCGGCCAGCGCGCGGCGTTTCGCCTTCAGCGCCGACAGGAGCGGCGCATCCTCATCCGAGACCAGCGCCTTCACCGCCGGGCGGCGCGCGGCGGACTTGATCGTATCCCTGCGCAAGGCAATCTCCGCCTCGCCGCGCAGCACCGGCAGGGCCGCCTCGGTCATGCGCAAGGCGCCGTGGCGTTCGGGGTCCGGGCGCACCAGGTCGTGGCCCATCATCTGCCGGAACACCGCCTGCCACTGGGGCTTGCCGTATTCCTTGCCACAGCCAAAGACCGACAGCTCGTCATGACGCTTGGCCCGCACCCGGTCTGTCTCGGTGCCGCGCAGGATGTCGATCAGGTGGCCCGTGCCATAGGTCTCCTGCGTGCGCAGAATCGCCGACAGCGCCTTGCGCACCGCCGTGGTGCCGTCAAAGACCTCAACCGGGCTGTCGCAAAGATCGCAATTGCCGCAAGGCGCGGTCTCTTCGCCGAAATAGGAGAGCAGCGTCTGGCGACGGCATGTCAGCGCCTCGGCCAGCCCCAGAAGCGCATTGAGCCGCGCATGATCCGCCGCCCGCCGTTCGGGCGGCGCCATGCCTTCGTCGATCTGGCTGCGGCGCAGGCGAATGTCCTCGGGGCCGAACAGGGTAAGCGTCTCAGCCGGTGCCCCATCCCGCCCCGCGCGGCCGATTTCCTGGTAATAGGCCTCGATGCTCTTGGGCAGATCCGCATGGGCGACCCAGCGGATATCTGGCTTGTCGATTCCCATGCCAAAGGCCACCGTCGCCACCACGATCAGCCCATCCTCGCGCGCGAACCGCGTCTCCACGATGCGCCGGTCCTCGGCCTCCATGCCGCCATGATAGTGGCAGGCCACATGGCCCGCCTCGCGCAGGGCGGCAGCAAGCGCCTCGGTCTTGGCGCGGGTGCCGCAGTAGACAATCCCGGACTGCCCCTTGCGCGCCGCGGCAAAGTCGAGGATCTGGCGGCGCGGCCCGTCCTTGGCGCCAAAGGCCAGGTGGATATTGGGCCGGTCAAAGCCGCGCAGGAAGGCCCGCGGCGCCTCCCCATCGAACAGTTTCTGAACGATCTCTTCCTGGGTTTCCTGATCCGCCGTCGCGGTAAAGGCCGCCAAGGGCACGCCCAGCGCGCGGCGGAGTTCCCCAATGCGCAGGTAGTCGGGGCGGAAATCATGGCCCCACTGGCTGACGCAATGGGCCTCGTCCACGGCAATCAGGCTGACCCCGATCCGCCGCAGCATGCCCATCGCCGCCCCCGAGGCCAGACGTTCCGGCGCCATGTACAATAGCTTCAAGCGCCCCGCCTCGATCGCCTCCCAGACGGCTTCGGTCTCTTCCTCGGTATTGCCCGAGGTCAGTGCGCCTGCGCAGACGCCCGCCTCCTCAAGCGCCCGCACCTGGTCGCGCATCAGGGCAATCAACGGCGAGATCACCACTGTGATCCCCTCGCGCAGCAGCGCAGGCAGTTGGTAGCACAGGGATTTCCCGCCCCCCGTCGGCATGATCGCCAAGACATTCTCGCCTGCGGTCACTGCATCGACGATCTCTTCCTGGCCGGGGCGAAAGGCATCAAAGCCGAAGATGTCGCGCAGCAGCGGGGTCGCCCGGGACAGGTCTGTCGTCTGCGTCATCGAAAGGAGGGCCTCAAGGGAGTGTCTGCTCGGGTTCGCCGCACACAATCCCACAGGACGATTCGGGCGGCAAGAGGCGCCCGGTCAAATTCGCTTCGTCAGGGCCTCAATCGGCCCGCAGCGCATTGGGATCAGTAGAACATCACCATGTTGTTCTGAATGATGATCCGCAGCGCATAGACCGCGATCAGTACCACCAGCGGCGCCAGATCGATCCCCTGCATATTGGGCAGGATACGGCGCACGGGGGCGTACAGGGGCTCAAGGAGGCGGTTCACACCATACCAGATCTGCGCCACGAACTGCTGCTGCAGGTTCAGCACCTGGAAATTGATCAGCCAGCTCATGATCACATGGGCGATGATGAAGAACCAGACGATGTCCAGGATCAAAAGCAGGATTTGAAACAGCGAGAGCATCCTATTCCCCTTTGTTAGCCGCGTAACAGGTAAGCAGCCCCGGCCCGATGCGCAAGCCTTCCGCGAGGTTGCGGTTGACGGGCGGTAAATGGGTGGCAAGAGGATCACGAAACAGCCGGAGTACCCGCCCCATGTTCCCCATCGTGCGCCTTCTGAAGGATCTTTATGTGGCCAGCCGCATGGAGCCGCTGCCGCTGACGGCGGTGCATCGCTCCAGCCATATCTGCTGGCCCTGGGATCTGGATATCTGGCTGGAGTTGAACAATGGCCGCGCCATGACCCTTTATGATCTGGGGCGCACCATGCTGGCGCAGCGCGTCGGGCTGATCGGCGCCTTGCGACAAAACCGGTGGGGGATGACCGTCGCAGGCACCTCGGTCCGGTTTCGCCGCCGCATCCGGGGCTTTGAACGTTTCGAGATGCGCAGCCGCGCCGTGGCCTGGGACGAGAAGTTCATCTACCTGGAACAGTCCATGTGGAAAGCAAACGGAGACTGCGCCAGCCACGTGATGCTGCGCACTGCCGTGACGGATGCCAACGGCATCGTGCCCCCGGCCAAGGTTCTGCAGGCCGTTGGACAGGACGGAGACGAAAGCCCCGCCATGCCCGATTGGATCAAGGGCTGGTGCCAGGCGGATGCCACGCGCCCCTGGCCGCCGATGTCAGAGACGCAAGAGGGGCTTGCCTAGCGCGCCCCGCATCTGTCTTATCGGCGGCAACACCGCAGCGGGGGATGGGCGACATGGCAGAGATTTCACAGAAGAAGCGCATTTGGGGATGGTGGTTCTTCGACTGGGCCAGCCAACCCTATCACACGCTCTTGGTGACCTTCGTGTTTGGTCCCTTCTTTGCCGCTGTCGCAGCCGAGCATTTCCTTGGCCTGGGGCTGGCAGAAGAGGCCGCCAAGGCACAGGCGCAGACCGTCTGGTCGCTGGGCATGACCATCACCGGCCTGTTCATCGGCTTCGGCGCGCCTTTCCTGGGGGCGCTGGCGGATATATCGGGGCGCAAGATGCCCTGGATCATGGCCTTTTCCCTGATGTACGTGATCGGCGCCTGGGGGCTTTGGTATATGGATCCGGCGGGCAGCAACCTGTGGTGGATGCTGGTCAGCTTCGGCATTGGTTTCATCGGCGCCGAATTCGCCCTGATCTTCATCAATTCGCAACTTCCCTCCCTCGGAAGCAAGGAGGAGGTCGGCGCGATCTCCGGTTCCGGCTTTGCCTTTGGCTATCTGGGCGGGGTGATCGCGCTTTTCATCATGCTCCTGTTGTTCGTGGAACAGGAGAGCGGCAAGACCCTGATCGGGCTGGACCCCATTCTGGGCCTGAATGCAGAGGCAAAGGAAGGCACCCGATCCGTCGGTCCTCTGACGGCCCTCTGGTTCGCCGTCTTCATGGTGCCCTATTTCCTATGGGTGCGCGATGACAAGGCGACCGGCCAGCGGGCAAGCCTGCGTCGTGCCGTCGGCATGGTCATCGATCTGGTTTCGGGTCTGCGCCATCGCGCCAGCCTGACCAGCTACCTGGTCTCTTCCATGCTCTACCGGGATGCGCTCAACGGGCTTTATGCCTTTGGCGGCGTCTATGCGAGCCTGGTGCTGGACTGGTCGATCACCTCGATCGGAATCTTCGGGATCATCGCCGCGATCTCGGCCACGCTGTTCAGCTGGCTGGGCGGCAAGGCGGACCGGCGCCATGGCCCGAAACCCGTGATCATCGTCGCCATCCTGGTGCTCACGCTGGTCTGCATCACCGTCGTCTCCATGTCGCGTGAGCAATTCTTCGGACTACCCCTACCCGAGGGCTCCACCCTGCCGGATGCCGTTTTCTTTGGCTGCGGGGTGCTGATCGGCGGCTTCGGCGGAATCTTGCAAGCCGCCAGCCGCAGCCTGATGGTACGCCATACGGATCTGGCCAAAGCCACGGAAAGCTTTGGTCTTTATGGGCTTTCGGGGCGCGCGACAGCCTTCCTCGCACCGGCCTTGATCGGTGTTGCCACCACCGTGACCGGCAGCGCGCGCCTCGGGATCACTCCCGTTATCGGTCTCTTTGTACTAGGCTTGATTCTGTTGAAATGGGTGAGTGCCGAAGGAGACCAGAAGTGAGACTGCTGATTGCGACGTGTTTTGCCCTGATCGGCCTTCTGGGTCCCGCAACGGCTGAAACGCCCGCAAAGCAACTGTTCGGCGCCAAGGCAACCGGATCCCAGCAAAAGCCCGCACCACTGGGATCTTATGCCAAGGGCTGCGTTGCGGGTGCGGTCGAGCTGCCGGAAACCGGCCCCACCTGGCAGGCCATGCGCCTGTCGCGCAACCGCAACTGGGGACATCCGGAGACCATCGACTATATCCGCGACCTCAGCGCGTTTGCCGCGACCCTACCGGGATGGAAGGGCCTATATATCGGCGACATCAGCCAGCCGCGCGGCGGGCCGATGCTGTCGGGGCATCGCAGCCACCAGATCGGTCTTGATATCGACATCTGGATGCTGCCGCCGGATCGCCTGACCCTGAGCCATGCCCAGCGCGAAAAGATCTCCTCGATCTCCCTTCGCCGGGCCAAGGGCGCCTATGTGAATGGCAGCTGGAGCCGCCAGCACCACGAAATCCTGAAAGCCGCCGCCAGCGACAAGCGCGTGGCGCGGATCTTCGTCTTTCCCGGAGCCAAGGTGCAGATGTGCAAGGACGCCAAGGGAGACCGGCGCTGGCTGCGCAAGATCCGCCCCTGGTGGGGCCATCACTACCATTTCCATGTCCGGCTCAACTGTCCGCGCGGCGCCCGAGGTTGCGTGGATCAAGATCCCCCGCCACGTGGCGATGGCTGCGCCGATGCGCAGAAGTGGGTAGATGACATCCTGAACCCGCCGCCTCCCAAGCCGCGCGATCCCAATGCGCCGAAACCCAAGCCGCGCCGCGACTACACGCTCAAGGATCTGCCCCGGCAATGCGCCGCCGTACTTCAATCCGACTGACCCTCTTGCTGTTGCCTGCCCTGGCGCTGACCCTTGCGGCCTATGCCTGCGCGGGCGGCGGACAGTCAACAGGTCAGGCCCGCCATCTTGCCTCCTTCACCTGGACTGCGCCTGCCGGTCAGGACGCCACGTGGTTTGGCGGCTTTTCCGGGATCGAGGTGCAGGACAACGGCCGCCGCCTTGTGGTGCTCAGCGACCGGGCCACGCTGGCCCGCGCCAGGATCACGCGTGAGGCCGGTCTGATCACTGCCGCCCATATCACCAAAAGGCGCCACCTGCGGGCCTCGACCGGGAACCTGCTGCAAGGACGGGTCGTCGACAGCGAGGGGCTTGTTCGCGCGCCTGACGGCAGCCTCTATATCTCCTTCGAGGGGGTCTCGCGCATTGCCCACCACAAGAACGGCAGCAGCCGCGCCAAGGTTCTGCCGCGCCCGCAGGCCTTTCGCCAACTGCCGTTGAACAAATCCCTCGAAGCCCTGGCGATGGATGACAGGGGCCGTCTCTATACGCTGCCGGAAAACGCCCCGGACCAGAATGACGAAATCCCGGTCTGGCGCTGGGACGGTGCGCGCTGGAGCCAGCCCTTCAGCCTGCCGCGCCGCAATGGGTTCATGCCGGTGGGTGCGGATTTCGGCCCCGATGGCCGGTTCTATCTGCTGGAGCGGAAATTCATGCTGATCGGCTTTCGCAGCCGCCTGCGCCGCTGGGACATCACCGATGTCGGCGCGATGCAGGAGATCACCCTCTTTGAAACCGCCCTTGGAACCCATGACAATCTCGAAGGCGTCTCGGTCTGGCGCGACGAGGCCGGAGCCTTGCGCGCAACGATGATCTCCGACGACAATTTCAGCGCCCTGCAGCGCACCGAGCTGGTGGAATACAGCCTGCCCGACTGATCCCGCCCGATTGGCAGGAACGCGCCCGCAGCGTGCGACAGCACGCTGCCCGGCCCAACGGCCGATGGGTCATCTGCGATGGCCCGCTCGGCGGGCGGGAGCCCACTGCAATTGTCACACGCGGCCTTGCCAAAAGCCGCAAAAGGGCCTAACTGGCCCGATCCCCGGGGCGCCGAGTGCGCGCCGGGCAAGTCAACAAGTCTCCGCTACCTTGTCAAAACGGACCAGATCTATGACACGTTCCCATCTTCCCGGCATTCTTGCCATGGCCGCCGTCGTTGTGGCCTCCAACATCCTGGTGCAATTCCTGTTCGGCCAATGGCTGACCTGGGGCGCCTTTACCTATCCGATCGCCTTCCTCGTCACCGATGTGATGAACCGTGTCTACGGTGAAGGCCCGGCCCGCCGCGTTGTCTTTATCGGCTTTGTCGTGGGCGTGATCTGCTCGCTCATCGGCACGCAGATCATCGGCGAATTCGGCCCGCTGGTGACCCTGCGCATCGCCATCGGCTCGGGCCTAGCCTTCCTGACCGCTCAGCTTCTGGACATCTCGGTCTTCTCCGCCCTGCGCGGAGGCAAATGGTGGCGTGCGCCGCTGGCCTCGACCCTAGTGGGGTCCAGCGTCGATACCGCCCTCTTCTTCACCATCGCCTTTTCCGGTGCGCTGTCCTGGATCGAGCCTGCCAACGATGTCTCCTGGGCCGGTGAGATGCTGCCGCTCCTGGGCGCCGGTCCCGTTGCCCCGCTCTGGGTCTCCCTGGCGGTTGCGGACTGGATGGTGAAACTCTCGCTGGCCCTGGTGGCGCTGATCCCCTTCCGGGTAATCGTCAACCGCCTGACCGCGCAACCGGCCTGATCCCACCTCTCTGCAATCTGCTGAAGAATGCAACAGCCGCGGCCTCCGATTTTCGGGGGCCGCGTTTTTTGTTTGGCGGATCCGGAATTCCGTGCAACGCTGAATTCAACGGAAACAGAAATGTAAAGGAGGTGATCCAGTGTCAAGAAAGGTATTGGAGCAAGGTGTTGGAACAACCGGAGGGTCCGCCTGCTGAGGCAGCCCTTTGCTGTGTGGTCCCCTCGGCTGAGCTGCCCCGTGCAGATCTAACCGACCCGACCTCCTGAAAACTTTCGAAGGGCCGTCCCCCCGTGGGGCGGCCCTTTTACCTTGCCGCATCCCACTGTAGGCTCCGCCCAAGATGATAAGGATCACCGACGATATCACCCTGCAGGACTGGGAATTCACCGAAAGCTTCATCCGCGCCTCGGGGCCCGGCGGGCAGAATGTGAACAAGGTCGCGACGGCAGTTGAGCTGCGCTTCGAGGCCGCGCGATCGCCCTCCCTCACTCCGGCCGTGAAGGCGCGGCTCAAACGGTTGGCGGGGCGGCGCTGGACCAAGGAAGGTGCCATCATCCTGCAGTGCGACGAGACCCGCTCGCAGCAGCGCAACCGCGACATCGCCCGCGAACGCCTTGCCGATCTGGTGCGGCAGGCGCTGGTGGCGCCGAAACGGCGGATCGCCACCAAACCCACGCGCGGATCGGTGCGCCGCCGCCTGGACGCCAAGAAACAGCGCAGCCAGATCAAGGCCGGACGCGGCAAGGTCGATCCGGATTGATCTGTGATTGCACCCGCAGGGATCGCTGTTAAAGCTATCAAAAAGACATTTTGGAGGATGATTGATGCGGCTTGCAGGAAAAACGGCGATCGTGACCGGGGGTGCCTCGGGATTTGGCGCAGGCATTGTTGAAAAGTTCCTGACCGAAGGCGCGCGGGTGATGATTGCCGACATCAACGCCGAGGCCGCCGCTACCCTGGCCGCCGAAAAGGGCAGTGCAGCCATCGCACAGGCCGTCGATGTTTCTGATGGTGCCTCGGTCAACACCATGGCCGAAGCGGCGCTGACCGCCTTTGGTCATGTGGACATCCTGGTCAACAACGCAGGCGTCACCCATCTGCCCACACCGCTGGATCAGGTCAGCGAAGAGGATTTCGACCGGGTGTTCAATGTGAACATGAAGTCGGTCTACCTGACCGCCCGCGCCCTGGTGCCGCATATGAAATCCCGCGAAACCGGCGCCATCCTCAACGTCGCCTCCACCGCAGGCGTGTCGCCGCGCCCGAACCTCAACTGGTACAATGCCTCCAAGGGCTGGATGATCACCGCGACCCGCACCATGGCGGTAGAGCTGGCCCCCACGGGCATAAGGGTCAATGCCATCAACCCGGTGGCCGGGGAAACGCCGCTTCTGAAATCCTTCATGGGTGAGGACACGCCCGAAATGCGCGCCAAGTTCCTGTCGACCATCCCGCTGGGGCGCTTCTCCACGCCCGAGGACATGGGCAATGCCGCCTGTTTCTTATGTTCGGACGAGGCGTCGATGATCACCGGCGTCGCCATGGAAGTGGACGGCGGCCGCTGCATCTGACTCCCCCTCCCACTGCCCTACCGACCGGTAGACCTAATTCAGGAGACCTAGCATGCGTCCCGGACCCCGCAATCTGATCACCGATGTTCCCGGCATTCTGGTCGGCAACGCACAAGATGATACCCTGAAATCCGGTGCGACGGTTCTGACCGCCGACAGCCCCTTCACCGCCTCGGTCCATGTGATGGGCGGCGCGCCGGGCACGCGGGAAACCGACCTGCTGGCGCCTGACAAATCGGTGGCGCAGATCGATGCGCTGATGCTGTCGGGTGGCTCTGCCTTCGGATTGGATGCCTGTTCGGGCGCGGTCGATGCGCTCCGGGCTGCGGGGCGGGGATTTCGCCTGGGACCGGCGGTGATTCCGCTGGTGCCCGGCGCAATCATCTTCGACCTTCTGAACGGCGGCGAGAAAGACTGGCAGGACAACCCCTATCGCGCCCTGGGTCGCGCCGCATTCGAGGCGGCTGGCCAGGATTTTGCCATCGGCACCGCAGGTGCGGGCACCGGTGCGCTGACGGCAATGGTGAAGGGCGGGCTTGGCTCTGCCTCCTTCGTGCTGGAGAGTGGCATTACGGTCGGCGCGCTGGTGGCCGCCAATCCGATGGGGGCCGTGACCACGCCGGGGGATCGCCATTTCTGGGCCGCCCCGTTTGAGGTGGAGGGCGAATTCGGCGGGCTGGGACCGGATCCCAGGGGCGGGCTCGGACAGCCAGAGACTAGCCGCAAGGTCCAGAGCATGCTGCAGCAGGCTGCCGGTCTGCCCCTGCCGGACGAGCGCGGCAATACCACCATCGCCATCGTCGCCACCGATGCGGATCTGACCAAGGCGCAATGCCAACGCCTGGCCACCGCCGCCCATGACGGCATTGGCCGCGCAACCGTTCCGGCCCACGCGCCGGGTGACGGCGACCTGGTGTTCTCCGCCAGTACCGGCGCCCGGGCGCTATCGGCGCCCGAAGCGGAACTGGGGCAGATCTGCCATGCTGCGGCGCTGTGCCTCAGCCGGGCCATTGCTCGCGCCATTTACGAAGCCCGCCCGGCCCCTGGCGACCTTCTGCCCTGCTGGAACGACGGATGACAGCCGACAGACAGACCGGCAAAACTTGGCGAAAAACCACGACGCGTCAAAACGTCCATTGACTATACCCCCCAAAGCACTCGTATTTCCAACAGCCAACTCAAACTGGAGCAAGCATATGAAACGTCTGATGTCCGCCGCTGTTATCGGCCTTCTCGCCGCCCCCGCCTTTGCCGAAGGCGATGCCGCGAAAGGGGAAAGCGGTTTCAAGAAGTGCAAATCTTGTCACATGGTCGTCTCGGACAGCGGCGAAACCATCGTCAAGGGCGGCAAGACCGGCCCGAACCTCTGGGGTGTGGCAGGCCGCACCGCAGGTACCGCTGAAGGGTTCAAATACGGCAACGATATGGTCGCAGCCGGCGAAGCGGGCCTGGTCTGGGACGAAGCAAACTTCGTGGCCTTCACCAATGATCCGCGCGGTTTCCTGCAGGAGCACCTGGGCGACAGCAAAGCCAAGTCGAAAATGTCCTTCAAGCTGAAGAAGGGTGGCGAAGACATCTATGCCTTCCTGGCACAGCACGGACCCGCTGCCTCGGAATAACCGCCAAGGCTCATTCTTTCAGCAGCAGAGGCCGCACCCCCGGGGGCGCGGCCTTTCGCGTAATTGCTCTGGATCGAAATTGAGACTAACCCTTTCTGGACACGGCCGCAGGGCATGCGCCCGATGCCACCTGCCCAATGCTACCATTGTAAAATGAACCTGTGGTTTGAAACGGAATTGAACCGGACATGACGCATCCGATCCCGGCCTGGGTGAACGGCGATTTGATACCCGTGGACAAGATGGCCGCGCATGAGCAGGGCCTGAAGCACAAGGCCGTGTCAGTCTTTGTGGTAAAAGGCACCGAAATCCTGATGCAGCAGCGGGCCATGGGCAAGTATCACACGCCCGGGCTTTGGGCGAATACCTGCTGTACGCACCCGATGTGGGACGAAGCCTCCTCCACCTGCGCGGTGCGCCGCATGGAAGAGGAACTGGGCATTTCCGGCCTTTACCCCGAGTTCCGCCACCAGTTGGAATACCGCGCCGATGTCGGGCACGACATGATCGAACACGAGGTGGTGGATGTCTTCCTGGCCCATGCCCACAGGCCGGTCACCCTTGCGCCGAATCCCGAAGAGGTGATGGAGACCCGCTGGGTCGACTATCACGACCTGATCGCCGAGGTGCAGCGCCACCCGGAACGCTTCACCCCCTGGCTGAAGATCTATCTTGGCAAATATGCCGACATTATCTTTGGTCCCGACCTGATCATTGCCGCCTCGGGCTGACCCGACGATACGAACGGCACGCCGTATTATCATGGGGCGCCTCTTGCTCTCCTGCGGCCAAGCATGTTTTTTACCAGCAACACAAAGCACGAGGGGGAGCTCGCAATGACCATTCTTATCGCAGGCGGCGGCATCGCCGGGCTGACGCTGGGGCTGACGCTGCACCAGATCGGCGTTCCCTTTCATATCTGCGAATCCGCGCCCGAGCTGAAACCGATGGGGGTGGGCATCAACCTGCAGCCCAATGCGGTGCGCGAGCTGATCGACCTGGGGCTTGCCGAGGAGCTTGACGCCATCGGCGTGCGCACCCGGCAGCTGGGGTTCTATACCAAACTGGGCAAGACCACCTGGGAAGAGCCGCGCGGCACGGAGGCAGGCTATGCCTGGCCACAGTACTCGGTACATCGCGGCGCCCTGCAGATGATGCTCTATGAGGCGCTGGTTGCGCGCGCCGGACCCGAGTGCATTTCCACCGATGCCCGTGCTGTCGGCTTTGAAAACACAGACAGCGGCGCGGCGCTGATCCTCGCTGATGGTGGCCGCCTGGAGGGGCGCCTGGTGGTTGCCGCCGATGGCATCCACTCGGCCCTGCGCAAGCAGATGTACCCGACCGAAGGGGAGCCGATCTGGAACGGTCGCATCCTGTGGCGCGCCACCACCCGTGGCCGGGTCTGGAACGGCGGCGGCGCCATGTGCATGATCGGACACAACGCCCTGCGCATGGTGGCCTATCCGATCTCGGACCCGGATGAGAACGGTCTGGCAACGATCAACTGGATCGCCGAGAAGAGCTTTGACCCCTCTGCCGCCTGGAAGAAGGAAGACTGGAACCGCGCGGCAGATATCAATGATTTTGTCGGCGACTTTGAAGAGTGGCAGTTCGACTGGATCGATGTACCCGGCCTCATTCGCGGCGCGGATGTGGTCTATGAATACCCGATGGTGGACCGTGATCCGCTGCCCAAGTGGACCGATGGCGCGGTGACGCTGATGGGGGATGCGGCTCATCCGACCTATCCCGTCGGCTCCAACGGGGCGAGCCAGGCCATTCTGGATGCCCGGCTGATCGGCTCCGCGCTGTTGCAGCATGGTGTGACAGCCGCAGCCCTTGAGGCCTACGAGGCAGCCGTGCGCCCGCTCACCACCAATGTGGGCCGCGCAAATCGCAGTGCAGGCGGCCCGGATGCCGTGCTGCAGATGCTGGAAGATCTCTGCGGTGGCGATTTCGAAACGGTGGAGGATGTGATCCCCATGGCAGATCTGGCGGCCCATGCAGCCAAGTACAAGTCCATCGCCGGCTTCAGCATAGAAGAGCTGAACGCCCGCCCGCGTACCATTGCCGAAGGCATGCGCATCGCTTGACGGTCCGGGGGGCTCCCACCCCTTTGGTGCATCATCAAAGATGACGCCCGCAGGGTTGGGCCGGGCGCTGCACGATGTGCAGCGCAGCGAGGCCTGCTGAGAAGCGTTTCAGGGGCAGGTCTGCCCTGAAAGCGCGACAACCAGCCTGAGATATGAGCCGAGTCGCCTCAAGGGTAAACCACGCCTGTGGCGTGGCCGCAGATGCGGCCCTTGACCCGAATCGGCTCGGGATCGGCGGGGGCGACCGCGCCGTGCATCAGCACGGCGCCGGGCCCAAGGCCGCCAAGGTGTCTTGCCGCAGGCAAGACACCTGCGGGCGCGGGAGCACCACCTGTGCGTCTCAGACGCCGATCACCGCCTGCACCGCGCGCTTCCAGCGGGCATAGGCGGCATCGCGTTGGACCGCCTCCATCGCCGGAGTGAACTGCCGATCCCGTGCCCAGGTCGCGGCAAACCCCGCCTGATCCGGATAGAGGCCTGCCTTCATGCCCGCCAGCCAGGCTGCGCCCAGGGCCGTGGTTTCCTGCATCACCGGGCGGTCCACCGCTGCGCCCAGGATGTCCGACAGGCTCTGCATGGTCCAATCGCTGGCGCTCATCCCGCCGTCGACGCGTAGGGTGACGGTGTCGCCTGCCGCCTCCTGCCAGTCGGCGCGCATCGCCTCCCACAGATCGCGGGTCTGGTAGGCAACGCTTTGCAGGGCGGCACGGGCGAACTCCGCCGGACCGGAACTGCGGGTGAGACCAAACATGCCGCCACGACAGTCCGGCTCCCAATAGGGCGCGCCAAGGCCGGTGAAGGCAGGCACCAGGATCACATCCTGTCCGGGATCCGCAGAGGCCGCAAGGCCACCGGTTTCCTGCGCCGAGACGATGATACCAAGACCGTCGCGCAGCCATTGCACCGCGGCACCTGCGATGAAGATCGAGCCTTCCAGCGCATAGGTCGGCTTGCCGTCTAGCTGGTAGGCGATGGTGGTGAGCATGCGGTTGCGGGAGTCTACCGGCGTATCGCCCGTGTTCAGCAGGGCAAAACACCCGGTGCCATAGGTGGACTTCATCATGCCTGGCTCAAAACAGGCCTGGCCGATGGTGGCCGCCTGCTGATCCCCGGCCACGCCCAGGATCGGGATCTCCCCTCCCAAAAGCTCGGCCTGCACGGTGCCGAACTCCGCCGCGCAGTCCTTGACCTCGGGCAGCATGTCCATCGGCACATCCAGGATCTTGCAGATCTCGGCGCTCCAGCCGCCATTGCGGATGTCATACATCAGCGTGCGCGCGGCATTGGTGGCATCGGTCACGTGAGACGCCCCGCCGGTCAGTCGCCAGATCAGGAAGCTGTCGACGGTGCCGAACATCAGCCCGCCTTCAGCCGCGCGGGCGCGCGCGCCCGGCACCGTATCGAGGATCCACTTGACCTTGGTTCCCGAGAAATAGGGATCCAGCAGAAGCCCCGTCGCCCGATGCACCAGATCGCCATGACCCGCCGCGCGCAGATCCTCGCAGATTGCGGCGGTGCGCCGGTCCTGCCAGACGATGGCCTTGTGGATTGCCTTGCCCGTGTCGCGGTCCCAGACAACCGTGGTTTCGCGCTGGTTGGTGATCCCGATGGCCGCGATATCCGCCGCCGTGGCGCCCCGATCAGCCATCACCCGGCGGCAGACCTCCAGCGTCGAGGACCAGATCTCCTCAGGATCGTGTTCGACCCAACCCGCTTGCGGGAAATACTGCGGAAACTCCTGCTGGGCCGTGCCCGCAACCTGCATGTCGCGGTCGAACAGAATCGCCCGTGTCGAGGTGGTGCCCTGGTCGATCGCCAGAATATACGTCATCTCCTGCCCTCTCTCCTGTCTTCCTGAGGGCGGACTTTAGACGCAAAACTGTTAGCGCGACCAGACCTTACTAATCACTTAGTGGGTGAACCGCGATATTGTCGATCAGCCGCACCCCATCCAGCCAGGCCGCCGCCAAAAGCCGGGCCGGACCGGTTGGCGCCTGCAGCGGCGCCAGCGTCTCGGCGCAGCGCAGGTCCAGATATTCGATCTCGCCAAATCCCGCGGCATGCAGCGCCGCACGCGCATCGGGTTCGATCTGAGCAAAGCCTTCCCCCGCCGCCAGCCGCGCAGCGCAGGTTGTCATCACCGGGTAAAGCTGGCTGGCTTTTTCCAAGGCCTCGGCCGAGAGGCGCATATTGCGCGAGGACATGGCAAGGCCCGAAGATTCACGCACGGTGGGGCAGCCTATCACCTCGATCGAGATATCGAGATCACGCGCCATCCGGCGCACCACCATCAGCTGCTGAAAGTCCTTTTCGCCGAAGAACGCCTTATGGGCGCCGGTCTGCAGGAACAACTTGGCAACCACCGTGGCAACCCCGTCGAAATGGCCGGGCCGGAAGGTGCCCTCCAGCACATCGGTGACCCCCTCGACCGAAACCGAGGTGGCATAGCCATCGGGATAGATCTGGTCGGGATCCGGGACATAGATGGCGTCCACACCAAAGGACGCCAGCTTCTCGGCATCCGCCTCTTCGGTGCGGGGATACTTGGCCAGATCCTCGGCGCTGTTGAACTGTTTGGGATTCACGAAGATCGTCACGATCACCCGATCGCAGGCCGCCTTGGCCGCCTCGACCAGCGACAGGTGACCGGCATGGAGCGCGCCCATGGTGGGAACGACGCCAACGACCTCTCCGGCGCGGATCCAGGTGGCGTGTTTTGCGCGCAGGTCCGCAAGGCGGCGCAGGATGGGAGCAGTCATCGCTAGGGTCAGTCCTTCTTGGCGGCAGGCGCCGTATCGGCAAAGACGTGTTCGGGCGCCGGAAAGCTGCGCGCGCGCACCTCGGCGGCGTAGTCCTTGATCGCGGCCTCGGCGGCAGGGCCGAGATCGGCGTAGCGTTTGACGAATTTCGGCTTGAAGGCGGCGAACATGCCCAGCATGTCGTCCAGCACCAGCACCTGCCCGTCGCAGCCCGCCGAAGCACCGATGCCGATGGTCGGGATCGCGACATCCGCGGTAATCCGGTCGGCCAGCCCCTGAGGCACCTTCTCCAGCACCACGGCAAAGGCGCCTGCCTCTGCCACGGCGCAGGCATCTGCGATCACCGCGTCGGCCTGCGCATCACGCCCCTGCACCTTGTAGCCGCCAAGCGTGTTCACCGACTGCGGCGTGAGGCCGATATGCGCCATCACCGGAATGCCGCGTTTCACCAGGAAGCGGATGGTCTCGGCCATCTCGACGCCGCCCTCCAGCTTGACCGCGCCGGCGCCGGTTTCGCGCATCAGCCGTGCGGCATTTCCGAATGCCTGCGCCGGTCCTTCCTCATATGACCCAAACGGCATATCGACCACCATCAGCGCACGCTTCAGCCCGCGTGCAACCGCCTGGCCGTGCAGAATCATCATCTCCATGGTGACCCCCAGCGTCGAGGGTAGCCCGTGCAGCACCATGCCGACGCTATCGCCGACCAGGACAAAATCGCAGGTGTCATCCATCAGCGCTGCCATCGGCGTGGTGTAGGCCGTCAGGCTGACAATCGGATCCTTGCCCTTTTGGGCACGGATGTCTTCGGCCGTGATGGCCTTGGTCTGGATGTTCGCGCTCATTTTCGTCCCATGTTCCGTTCGGGTTGCGCGTGCCTATCATTTCGCAAGCGCAGCATCCAGTGCGCGAAATGTCCCTCTTGCGCCGCTCTGACCTGGGTTGTGCCGCGACGCGAAAGCCCGAGCGCTCTTGATTAGCATGGCAAAATCAGGACAGAGTTACGGAAAAGCCCAGGTTCCAAGGGCGTCTTTCCAACACAGGGAGTTTCAATATGTCTTTCAGATCCATCCTATTCGCTGCGGGATCCGCCCTGGCGCTGAGCACCGCAGCCGCATGGGCCAAGGACAGTGTCACCGTCGGCATGCAGCTGGAGCCGCCGCATCTGGATCCCACCAGCGCCGCTGCCGGTGCCATCGACCAGGTGCTCTATTCCAATGTCTTTGAGGGGCTCACCCGCTTCATGGGCGACGGATCCGTGGTGCCGGGGCTGGCCAAAAGCTGGGATATCTCCGCAGACGGGCTCACCTATACCTTCCACCTGAACGAAGGCGTCACCTTCCATGATGGCACCACGATGGATGCCGAGGACGTCAAATTCAGCCTGGATCGCGCCCGTGCCGAAGACAGCACCAACGCGCAAAAGGCGCTGTTTGCCGATATCGCCGAGGTCACGGTGGTCGATCCGATGACCGTCCAGCTGACGCTCAGCAAGCCCAACGGCAACATGCTGTTCAACCTCGCCTGGGGCGATGCGGTGATCGTCGCGCCCGAAAGCATTGCGGACATCAAGACCGCGCCCGTCGGCACCGGCGCCTTCAAATTTGCAGGCTGGGTACAGGGCGACCGCATCGACCTGGAAAAGAACCCCGACTACTGGGGCACGCCCGCCATGCTGGAAAAGGCCACCTTCAAGTTCATCTCGGACCCCACCGCCGCATTCGCCGCGATGATGGCCGAGGATCTGGACGCTTTCGCAGGCTTCCCGGCGCCGGAAAACCTGCCCCAGTTCGAGGCCGATCCGCGCTTTCAGGTACTGGTCGGCTCGACCGAGGGTGAAACCATCCTCTCCACCAACAACAAGCAGGCCCCATTTGACAACGTGAAGGTGCGCGAGGCGCTGGCCCATGCCATTGATCGCCAGGCCATCATCGATGGCGCCATGTTCGGCTATGGCACCCCGATCGGCACCCATTTCGCACCGCACAACCCGGCCTATGTGGATCTGACCGGCCAGTCCGCCTTTGATCCCGACAAGGCCAAGGCTCTGCTCGCCGAGGCGGGCCTGCCCGACGGGTTCGAGACCACGCTGCACCTGCCGCCGCCGTCTTATGCCCGCCGCGGCGGGGAGATCATCGCCGCCCAGCTGGCAAACGTCGGCATCAAGGCCGAGATCATCAACGTGGAATGGGCCCAGTGGCTGGAAACCGTGTTCCGCGGCAAGACCTTTGGCCTGACCATCGTCAGCCATACCGAGCCGATGGACATCGGCATCTATGCCCGCCCCGAATACTATTTCCAGTATGACAACGCCGCCTTCCAGGCGCTGATGACCGACCTCAACGGCACCACCGACCCGGATCAGCGCACCGCCATGCTGCAGCAGGCGCAAAAGATCATCGCCGATGACTATGTGAACGGTTACCTGTTCCAGCTGGCCGCCCTCAGCGTCGCCAAGGCGGACCTGCAGGGGCTTTGGGCCAATGCACCGACGCAGGCCACGGACCTGACCGCTGTCAGCTGGGCCAAGTAAGCCTGCCCAGTTGCCAAAACCGATAGGTCCAGCCCGGCTGAAACATCGCCCGGGCTGGACCCTGAAGGTTCCCGCTTCTAGCCTGACACCCGATGATACGTTACTCCCTGAAACGGCTGCTTTCGCTCTGCCTCAGCTTGGCCGTGGCTTCTGTCGTGATTTTTTCCGTGATCGAGATCGCCCCCGGCGATCCCGCCTCTTTCATGCTGGGAATCAACGCCCAGCCCGATACAGTCGCCGCCCTGCGCAGTGAGCTGGGTCTCGATCAATCGAAGCTGCAGCGCTACCTGACCTGGATCGGCGGCATGCTGAGCGGGGATTTCGGCACCTCCTATACCTATCGCACCCCGGTGTCCGAGATGATCGCGGATCGGCTCTGGGTGTCACTGCCGCTGGCCCTTTACGCGCTGGCCCTGTCGACGCTGATTGCCTTTCCCGCCGGGATCTATGCCGCCGCCCGCCGTGGCAAGCCCGGCGACATGGCGGTGATGGGCGCCACCCAGCTGGGGGTCGCGATCCCGAATTTCTGGTTCGCCATGCTGCTGGTGCTGGTCTTTGCCATCAACCTGCGCTGGTTCAGCGCCGGTGGCTTTGCGGGCTGGGAGGGTGGTCTTGGCACCGGCTTGAAATCCCTGACCCTGCCCGCCATCGCCCTGGCTTTGCCGCAGGCGGCGATCCTGGCACGGGTGATGCGCTCGGCCCTGTTGGATATCCTGGGTGAGGACTTCATGCGCACCGCCCGCGCCAAGGGGCTCAGCCGCAGGCAGGCCCTGTGGCGGCACGGGCTGCGCAATGCGCTGATCCCGGTGCTGACCATCATTGGGTTGCAGTTCTCCTTTCTCTTGGCCGGCGCCATCATCATCGAACAGGTCTTCTACCTGCCCGGTCTGGGGCGGCTGGTGTTTCAGGCGATTTCCTCGCGCGATCTGATCGTGGTGGAATCGGTGGTGATGCTCCTGGTCTTTGCGGTGATCACGGTAAACTTCCTTGTCGATCTGGCCTATGCGCTGGTCGATCCCCGGCTGAGGAGCCGCACATGAGCCGCACCCTGTTTCTTGGCGCGATCCTATCCTCGCTGGTGATCCTGGCGGCGCTGCTGTCGTTCCTCTGGACGCCCTTTGACCACACGGCAATGAACATCCCCGAGAAGCTGCAGCGTCCCGGCGCCTTGCATTGGTTGGGCACCGATCATTTCGGGCGGGATATCTTTTCCATGATCATGGTCGGCGCGCGGACATCCTTGGCCGTTGCGCTGGTGGCCGTCGGTATCGGCATGGCCATCGGCATTCCGCTGGGCCTGACCGCAGCCGCCCGCAAGGGGTCCTGGCTCGATGAGTTGATCATGCGCGGCAACGATCTGGTCTTTGCCTTCCCCTCCCTGGTGATTGCGATCCTGATCACCGCGATCTTCGGTCCCGGTGCGATCAATGCGATCATCGCCATCGGCATCTTCAACATCCCCGTCTTTGCCCGTGTCACCCGCGGCGCCGCCCTGCCTCTGTGGCAGCGCGAGTTCATCCTGGCCGCCCAGGTGGCGGGCAAGGGCGCCGCGCGGATTTCGGCCGAGCATATCCTGCCCAATGTGGCCAACCTGCTGATCGTGCAGGGCACCATCCAGTTCAGCCTTGGTATCCTGGCCGAAGCCGGCCTCAGCTACGTGGGCCTTGGCGCCCAGCCGCCCACCCCCAGCTGGGGACGGATGCTGGCGGATGCGCAGACCATGGTGAGCCTGGCACCGCATCTGGCGATCATTCCCGGTTCGGCCATCGTGCTGACGGTGCTCGGCCTCAACCTGATGGGCGACGGGTTGCGCGACTGGCTGGATCCCAAGCTACGCGAGGGGCGCACATGAGCCGGCTTTCCTGTCTTGCTGATGTTTGCACTGGCTCAGCATCGCCGGGCCGCGCTCGACCCTCCCCCCGGGAGGGCGCTTCGCACCCACCCAGGCTCGGGCGCGCCCCTCGCCACGATGGATCGGAAGGGCACCGCGCATGAGCCTTCTTCAGATCAACGACCTGTCGCTGTCGATCGGCAGCCATCCGATCCTGAAGGGTGTCTCCCTGTCGGTCGCCGCCGGAGAAATCGTCGCCGTCACCGGCGAAAGCGGGTCCGGCAAGTCGATGACCGCCTTCTCGGTGATGCAGCTGTTGCCGGAACAGACCACGGTCAAGGGCCAGATCCTGCTGGAAGGCACCGACCTTCTGGCACAGTCCGAGGCTCAGATGTGCGCCCTGCGCGGCCGCTCCATCGGCATGGTCTTTCAGGAACCGATGACCGCACTCAACCCGGTGAAAACCATTGGCGATCAGGTGATGGAGACCATCCTGATCCATGAGGCCATGCCAAGGCCCGAGGCAAGGGCGCGCGCGGCAGAAATGCTGGAACGGGTCGGCCTGCCTGCGGACCGCTTCCCGCTCAGCCGCTTTCCGCATGAGCTGTCGGGCGGTCAGCGCCAACGGGTGGTGATCGCCATGGCCATCGCCCTGCGGCCCAAGCTGTTGATCGCGGATGAGCCGACCACCGCGCTGGACGTGACCACCCAGGCGCAGATCCTCGATCTGTTGAAGGACCTGGTACAAGAATTCGGCATGGGCCTGCTGATCATCACCCACGATCTTGCAGTGGTGGCGGACCTGGCCGACCGGATCACCGTCATGCGCCATGGCGAAGTGGTGGAAACCGGCGCAACGGATTGGCTGCTGAAGAACATGAGCCATCCCTACACGAAGATGCTGTTCGCCGCTTCGAACCACAAGGTCGCCCTGCCAGAAGCCCCGCCGCCGCAACCGCTGCTGCAGGTTCAGGGCGCGATACGGGACTATCGCTTGCCACGCGCTTCGCTGTTTGCACCGCAAGAGCACTTCCGGGCCGTCAATGAGGTTTCCTTTACCCTGAACCGGGGCGAACGGCTGGGTCTGGTGGGCGAGTCCGGCTGCGGGAAATCGACCCTGACACGGGCCATTCTGGGACTGGAACCCTTGCAGGGCGGGCAGATCCTGCTGGACGGCGAAGCGGTCACCACCGACCGCACCCCGGACCAGCGCCGCAAGATGCAGGTGGTGTTTCAGGATCCCTTTGGCAGTTTCAACCCGCGCCACCGGGTCGAGCGGCTGATCACCGAACCCTTCTACAGCCTGCCCGATCCGCCCAGTGGCAGCGCCCGCGCAGATCTCATTGCCGAAACCCTGTCTGCCGTGGGGCTGACACCCGATGATGCAGGCAAGTATATCCACCAGTTTTCCGGCGGACAGCGCCAGCGCATCGCCATCGCCCGCGCCCTGATCACCCGCCCCGAGCTGATCCTGTTTGACGAGGCGGTCTCGGCGCTGGATGTCTCGGTGCGCGCGCAGATCCTCGACCTGCTGGCAGAACTCTGCGAGGCCTATGCGCTCACCTACCTGTTCATCAGCCATGACCTGTCGGTGGTGCGCACCATCACCGACCGCTGCCTGGTGATGCAGAAAGGGCAAATCGTGGAGGCTGGCGCCACAGAGGAGGTCTTTAGCGCTCCAAGCCATCCCTATACGCAGTCCCTGATCGCTGCAGCCCCCGTGCTGCCGGAACTGGACCAGGGGGCCGCATGAGCCTGACACTCTCCCTGATCCTGCCGAAAGAGCACGCGGTTCTGACCAGTGTCCTCGCGTCCTATTTCGAGGAAACCGCCAGCAAGGCCCGCGTCGATCCCGGTGACAGGGCGCGGCAGATGCTGCACCGCAAGGATGTCACCGCCTTCTGGGTCGTGAAGGACAGCAAGAGGATCGGCTTTGCCCTGGTGCTGAACCTGCCAGACGACCGGCGCGAGCTGTCGGAGTTTTCGATCTTTGCGCCGCACCGCCGCCAGGGCCATGGGCAGGAGGCCGCCCGGGTGTTGCTGCAGGAATTTCCCGGCTACTGGCGCATGGGCATTTCGGCGCAATCGCAATCGGCCCTTGCATTCTGGGGCACCTGCCTCAGCATTCTGCCGGGGATCATCGACCTGCGCCAAGGCGCGCCTTTCACAGAGTTTCAAAGCAGAAGCTACTCTTTCCAGATCGCCGACCCGACGATTGGCCCAACGACTGAGCAGACCACAGGATCCGAACATGACACAGAATAAGCCCCCCCGTTTCGACCCCAGCCTTTGTCTCATTGGCGGCCTCTGGCAACCGGCGGCCTCTGGCTCCACCCTGCCGCTGATCAACCCGTCCAATGGTGAAGAAATCTGCCAGATCGCACGGGGCGGGGCGGTCGATGTGGATGCCGCCGTCGCGGCGGCCAGGACGGCGCTGGATGGCGAGTGGGGCGCCATGAGTGCCCTGGAGCGCGGCCGCATTCTCAGCCGCCTTGGCCAGCTGGTCCTGGACTGCGTCGACGAGTTGGCCGCGCTCGAGGCCATGGATGTGGGCAAGCCGCTCACCCAGGCACGGGCCGATGTGGTGGCGCTGGCGCGCTATTGCGAGTTCTATGGCGGCGCCGCAGACAAGGTGCATGGGGAGACCATTCCCTATCTGGACGGCTACACGGTCTACACCCTGCGCGAACCCCATGGGGTAACCGGCCATATCGTGCCCTGGAACTATCCGATGCAGATCATCGGCCGCTCGGTTGGGGCGGCTCTGGCCATGGGCAATGCCTGTGTGCTGAAACCCGCCGAAGAGGCCTGCCTCACGGCGCTGACCTTTGCCCAGCTGGCACAGGATGCGGGTCTGCCGAAGGGGGCCTTGAACGTGGTGCCGGGGCTGGGGGCCGAAGCGGGCGCCGCTCTGTCTTCGCATCCGGGCATCGATCACATCTCCTTCACCGGATCGGTTGCCACCGGTGCCCTTGTTCAGCAGGCCGCAGGGAAGAACGTGGTACCGGTGACGCTGGAGCTGGGCGGGAAATCTCCGCAGCTGGTCTTTGACGACGCCGACCTAGAGGCCGCCCTGCCCTTCCTCGTCAATGCGGGGATCCAGAATGCAGGGCAAACCTGCTCGGCCTCTTCCCGTATTCTGGTGCAACGCGGTGTCTATGACGAGGTGAAGGCGCGCATGTCCACCGCCTATGAGGGCCTGACGGTTGGCCCGGCAGCCGACGATCTGCGCCTTGGCCCGCTGATCTCGGCCCGACAGAAGGAGGTCGTCGAAACCTTCCTGGCAAAGGGCGGGGATCTTCCGATTGCTGCCACGGGTCAGATCGTGAAAGGCGCGCCGGAGGCGGGCGCCTATGTGCGCCCCACGCTGTTTGCCGATGTGCCGCCCGATCACCTGCTGGCCCGGGACGAGATCTTTGGCCCGGTGCAGGTGCTGATCCCCTTTGATACCGAAGAAGAAGCCGTCGAAATCGCCAATTCCACCGAGTACGGGCTGGTCGCCAGCGTCTGGAGCCGGGATGGCGCACGTCAGATGCGGCTCGCGAAAAAGCTGCGCGCCGGTCAGGTCTTTCTCAACAATTATGGCGCAGGCGGCGGGGTGGAACTGCCCTTTGGCGGGGTCGGCAAATCCGGCCATGGCCGCGAAAAGGGCTTTGAGGCGCTTTACGGGTTTTCACAGCTGAAAACCGTTGCGGCCTATCACGGCTGACCCGCCAGTGGCCGCCACGGCATGAGGTTTTGCGCTGCGCCCTGCGCATCGCGAGGGGGCAGGCCGCGCCTTCGGCGCGGCCTGCCGGGCCCAAGGGGAGAGCGTGCATGTTCCATGCAGGTGATCCGCGCGGGAGCCCCCGGGCCTTGACAGGCTAGACGATGACTTCCATCCGGTCCTGCGCGCCGACACCAAAGACACGCTTATAGCGCGCGACCTCATCTGCTGGGCCCATCGCCTTTTCAGGATTGTCCGAGAGCTTCACAGTCGGGCGGCCATTGGCGCTGATCGCCTTGCAGACCAGCGAGAACGGCGCCAGCCTGTCACCTGGCACAAGTCCGCGGAAATCATTGGTGAGCAAGGTGCCCCAGCCGAAGGAGACCTTCACGCGCCCGGCGAACTGCGCGTGCAGCTCGGCGATCTTGTCCACATCAAGACCATCGGAGAAGATCACCCGCTTCTGTGTGGGATCTTCACCGCGCTCCTGCCACCAGTTGATCGCAACCTCGGCCCCCGCCGCCGGATCGCCACTGTCGATGCGGATACCCGTCCAGCCCGCGAGCCAGTCCGGCGCATGCTCCAGGAAGCCCTTGGTGCCATAGGTGTCGGGTAGAATGATGCGCAGGTTGCCCTCATGCTCCTCGTGCCAGTCCGACAGCACATCATAGGGCGCGCGGGCAAGGTCTTCGTCCGTTTCGGCCAGGGCGGAATAGACCATGGGCAACTCATGGGCATTGGTGCCGATCGCCTCGACCTCGCGCCGCATGGCGATGAGGCAGTTGGAGGTGCCGGTGAACTTTGTCCCGAGCCCCTCGATCATCGCCTGTACGCACCAGTCCTGCCAGAGAAACCCGTGCCGTCGCCGTGTGCCGAAATCCGCGATGGACAGACCGTCGATCTTGCGCAGGGCCTCGATCTTTTCCCAGACCCGCGTCATGGCGCGGGCATAGAGGACCTGCAACTCGAACCGTCCCATATCATTGAGAACCGCCCGGCTGCGCAACTCCATCAGAACCGCCAACGCGGGGATTTCCCATAGCATGACCTCGTGCCATTTGCCTTCGAAGGTCAGCTCATACTGGTCGCCCCGGCGTTCCAGGTGATAGGGCGGCAGGCGCATGCCCTCGAACCACTCCATGAAGTCCGGGCGGAACATCTGGCGTTTGCCATAGAAGGTATTGCCGCGCAAAAAGGTGCTTTCACCGCGCGACAGCGACAGAGACCGGATATGATCCAGCTGTTCGCGCAGCTCGCCCTCGTCGATCAGACGGGCAAGCGGCACATGGGACGATCGGTTGATCAGGGAAAAGGTCACTTGCGTGTCCGGCTTGCTGCGAAACACCGACTGACACATCAATAGCTTGTAGAAATCCGTATCGATCAGGGACCGGATGATCGGATCGATCTTCCATTTGTGATTGTAGACGCGGGTTGCAATATCCACCGGCAGCCTCGTTCCGTTGTTTCACATGGTGATAGGACAGGGCCGCCCGGGGCGCAAAGAAAATCAGCCCGCCCGCAACCGGCGCGCGCCCTGCCCGTGCGTCAGCAGAGCTTCGATCAGCTTGGGGCGATCTATGGGTTTGGTCAGAAATGCGTCCATGCCTGCCTCCAGGCAGTCGGCCTTGTCGGTGTCAAAGGCATTGGCGGTCAAGGCAATGATCACCGGCTGTCGGATCGGCAAGGCTCGGATCGCGCGGGTGGCCTCCAGGCCGTCCATCACCGGCATGCTCATATCCATCAGGATGATGTCAGGGTCAAAGGACTGGACACGGTCAACCGCAAGGGCCCCGTCGGCGGCGAACTCGATCCTGATCGGCGCCTCCTTGAGAAACTTCTGAACCAGGATCTGGTTGACCCGGTTGTCCTCTGCCACCAACAGGCGCATGCCGGTCAAGGCCTCTGCAACCGCGCCCTTGGCCGCTGCGCCCGCAGTGTCGGGCAGGACCGATCCCGCGTCCTGTTCCGCCTCGGCAAAGGGCAGGCAGACGGAAAAACAGGATCCCTTTCCGGGTTCGGAAACCACCCAGATCTTGCCGCCCATGGCCGTGGCCAGGCGGCGGCAGATGGCAAGTCCCAGCCCGGTGCCCCCGAACCGGCGGCTGATCGCCGCATCCGCCTGGGAGAAGCGCTCGAAAATCTTGCCCTGCATCTCCTTGCAGATCCCGATCCCGGTGTCTGTGACATGGAAGGTCAGATCGGCGCCATCATCGCGCTGCTGTGCCTCTAGCGTGACCGTCACCTGCCCGGCTTCGGTGAACTTGATCGCATTGCCGATCAGGTTGGTCAGGATCTGACCGAGCTTGCGATCATCGCCGCTCAGCAGATCCGGCACCGCGCTGTCGCATTCAAAGGCCAGTTTCAGCCCCTTGGCATCGGCCTGTGACTGCAACAGAAGCATCGTGGTCTCGAAACACTGCCGGGGATTGAAATCGCTCGCATCGATGGAGACCTCGCCGGAATTCAGCTTGGAGAGGTCCAGAACGTCATTGATCAGATCCAGAAGCGTGCGTGCTGAACTGAGAATTGTCTCGGCATAAAGCCGTTGGTCGCCGTCCAGTTCGGTTTCTTCCAAAAGTTGCGCCATCCCGATGACGCCATTCATCGGCGTGCGGATTTCATGACTCATTGTGGCCAGGAATTCCGACTTCGCCCGGGCGCCATCCTCGGCGGCGCGACGCGCTTGCTCCAAGGTGGCCGCATATGCCTTGGCCTCGGTAATGTCACGCTCCACCGCGATATAGGTGGTGACCTCGCCGGCATCGTCAAGCATCGGGACCTGGTTGGTTTCCAACCAGATTTCCTTGCCATCCTTGTGCCTGTTCAGGACCTGCACCCTGAAGGGAACTTTCTTCGTGCGGCCATCGACGATGGCGTTCAGGCTTTCGGGGTCCGTGTCCGGATGGTTCAGAAGATCGCCGGGTTCGCGTCCGATCGCCTCGTCTGCCCGCCAGCCGGTGATACGTGTGAAGGCATCATTCACCCAGATGATCTTGCCCGAGTTTTCGAGCAGCATCACACTGTCATTGGCATGCCGCGCCACCAGCGCCAATCGCTGTGTTTCCAACTGCTGCGCATAGAGACGCTGGTATGCTGTCTCCAGTTCCTGCCGCTGCAAAGCCTGAGCCAGAAGACTGCTGCGCGTGCGGTGAAAGTTGCGGGTGGAAAAGGTCAGCAGCCAGACAAGCGAGCCAAAGAAGACGCAGAGCCCGGCGATATGAAGCTGGGTATCCGCCGGGCTTGCGCCCAAGACCGGTCCACGGATCAGAATCACCACAACGGGCGTTGCCATGTAGATGATCAGCCTGAGCGACACGGCGATCCGGTGGAAGGGGAACAGCAGGCCGACATTGATGGCCGCACCGGTCAGCAAGGCCATCGAGAACAGCTGGTCGTATTCCTCCGGTGCCTGCGATTGCCCAAAGGGAACAAGAGGCGCCCAAATCGGTGCCGTCGCCCCAATCCCGATGCCGATGGCATGAAGAACCGCCGTAAACGTGCTGATCCGGCGCACCCGGGCTTCGACTGTGGCATCACGGCGCAATTGCCAGCGCGCGCGACGCAGATACAGACAATCCGCCAGATCCGTCGCGGTCACAGCCAGCAGGCTCAGAACCCCAACAAGCGGAGAGATCAGCACTGCCAGTGTCAGGGAAACCGCACAGCAAAACACCAGCCGCGTGCGGAAACCCTTGATGCGCCCTCTGGAATAGCGATCAAACAATCCTGCCGAACTGAATCTTCGGTAATGGCTGGTCAGCGGCCCGTTGCCAGACATGCGCTGCTCGTTCATCGTCTATCCCTGCACGTGCACTTCGCCCTAGTGATAGACGAATGCCCCTTTATGAAACACTAAATCTCAGGCCTGAATCAGTTTCACACCCTTGGCCTGCATCTGCTGCAATGCCGATGCCAGAGATCCATCCATGTCGATCGCGCGACAGGCGGCAAGATCAACGCGCACATCAAACCCCAGTTGCGCCGCATCCAGCGCCGAATAGGCGACGCAGAAATCCGTGGCCAAACCAACCAGGGTCAGATCCGTGATACCCCGGTTGCGCAGGTAACCTTCCAGCGCGGTCGGGGTCACCTTGTCATTCTCGAAAAAGGCCGAATAGCTGTCCACCGCGGCGCGAAACCCCTTACGGATGATGAGATCGCCATCCTGTCGCAGATCATCGCGAAAGGCGGCGCCCGTCGTGCCCTGCACGCAGTGATCCGGCCACAACACCTGCGCCCCATAGGCCATGTCCACAAGATCGAAGGGCGCCTTTCCCGGATGGCTTGTCGCAAAAGAGGAATGCCCCGCCGGATGCCAGTCCTGGGTCAGGATCACCGCATCGTGGTGCTCCATCATGGCGTTGATCGGCTGCACGACCTCTTCTCCGCCTGGGACGGCAAGCGCCCCGCCTGCACAGAAATCGTTTTGCACATCAATTACGATCAGGGCCGTGGCCATAAGAACCTCCTGTTCCATCTTTTCAACGGGTAGGATGCAGCTGTCGCGGGGTCAATGACAAGAACGCGCCTGCCGGGCAGAGTTGTCACGGTCCCAGCGCGACAAATTTGCGCGCAGCAAAGCCAGGAAGACGCAAGGCGCGACCTTGCGGGAATTTCCCAACCTGGTGTAAAGGGCTGACCATGTACACGATCGCTGCCCTGTATCACTTCACCCAATTCCCCGACCCTGCCGCCCTGCGGGAGCCGCTGCTGGCGCTGTGCCGCGCGCAGGATGTCAAAGGATCTTTGCTGCTGGCGCGAGAAGGCATCAACGGCACGATCGCCGGCCCCCGCGCCGGGATCGATGCGGTTCTGGCCCATATCCGCAACCTGCCCGGATGCAGCGAGCTGGAATGGAAAGAGGCCACTGCCGAGGAGGCTCCCTTTGGCCGCATGAAAGTGCGCCTGAAAAAAGAGATCGTCACCATGGGCCAGCCGGACGTGGACCCGAAGGCCCGCGTCGGCAACTACGTCGAACCCGAGGACTGGAACGACCTGATCCGTGCCGACGATGTGGTGGTGATCGACACCCGCAACGACTACGAGGTGGCCATCGGCACCTTTGAGGGCGCGGTGGATCCCAAGACCGAAAGTTTCCGCGAATTCCCCGCCTGGTGGGAAGCCAACAAGGAGCGGTTTCACAACAAGCGTATCGCCATGTTCTGCACCGGCGGCATCCGTTGCGAGAAATCGACCAACTACCTTCTGGGGCAGGGCGTTCCGGAGGTCTACCACCTCAAGGGCGGGATCCTGCGCTACCTTGAAGAGGTGCCGCAGGAAGACAGCAGTTGGCAGGGGGAATGCTTTGTCTTCGACAACCGCGTCTCCGTTGGACATGGGCTGAAGGAAGGTCCGCACGAACTGTGCCACGGATGCAGGCGCCCGCTTGTGCCCGAAGACAAGCTGCGAGAGGAATACGAGGCAGGTGTCTCTTGCCACCTTTGCATTTCCGAAACATCCGAAGCAGACAAGGCCCGTTTCCGCGAACGGCAGAAACAGATGAAGCTCGCCCGCGCGCGGGGAGAAGATCACCTCGGCGCAATAGCCCTTTAGCACCCAAGGCTGCCCCTGCGGAAACTTCCGCCAATAAGGGGATTTTAGTTTCACCTTGACACCTAAAGGTGGAAATTTGAACTTGCATTTTCCGCTCTTCTTTTTCATTTTCTTTCATTGAGTGACGTACGAAGGCCAGCACACGACATATTTAGGTCTAACGCTGGAGAGGGCGCCATTGTGGCGCGTTTAGTTTTTGCCTTTGATAGAGGTGCCATTTATGCCTGACAGCGCGACCGAGCTACAGAACCGCCCGGAAGAAGCCGCCAACATCAGACTTGGAAGAGTGTCCATTCCCGGTCTGTTTCGCGACCTGCCCGAGGCGGTTATCGTGGCCGACGAGGAGCGCGAAATCGTCTGGGCGAACAATGCGGCACTGGCCATGTTTGGCTATACGGTCGATCAGCTGATTGGACAGAGCACCGAAATCCTCTACCCGAACAAAGACGCCTTTCAGGAGGCCGGCACCGCTCATTTCAACAAGACCGGCTCGGCGACAGATCACAACTACGAAGCCAACTACCTACGGGCCAACGGCAAGGTGTTTCTGGGCGAAACCACTGGCGGCCCGATGCGGGGTGCCAACGGGGAGGTGCTGGGCTATTTCGGGATCACCCGCGACATTTCGAAAACCCGCGCGTTCGAGGAACTGCTGGCGAACCTCTATCGCGTCTCTTCCGATCAAAGCCTGGATACCGCACAGAAGATCGATGAGATCCTGAAGATGGGCTGCGCCCATTTCCAGACCGATTCCGCGCTGGTGAGCTGGGTGCGGGGCGACACCTATACCGTGCTATACAGCCATTCTGAGATTGCCGAAATCGAACGTGGCAGCGTTTTCAAGATTGCGGATTGCTGTTGCGCCAGGGCGCTGGAAACCAACGGACCGGTTGCCTGCAACTCTTCTCAAGACAATGCATGTGGCCCCCATCCCTGCTACAGTCTGTTTGTGCTGGAAACCTACATCGGGGTGCCGCTGATCGTGGACGGCACATTGTTCGGAACGGTGAATTTCACCTCATCCGAAACAAGGGCACCGTTTGAAAACAGCGACTTGGAACTGATCAAGATGTTCGCGGCCTGGATTTCCCAGCAATTGAGCATTGAAAAGGAAATCAACGGTCTGCCGGATCTGTCGTAACAGAAGCGCCGGGGACAGGCAGCCCCAGCTACACCACCTGATCCTTGCCCGAGAGCCTTTGCGCCACCTTTTGGCAGCTGTTCCAACCGCCGCCGACACGGATAACGCAGCCAGGCCAAAGTCGTTCGGCCAAGGCGTTCGAACGGCAGATCAGCGCGCACCCGCAGGGCACCGGGAAACACCAGCCACTTAGGCCCCCACCAAGGCCCACACCGTGGTTCCGCAACCCCGAGATCAAACACCCGGGGCTGCGCAGCTCCAGAACAGCTCAGAAGTCGAGGTTTTCGACGCTCAGCGCGTTCTTCTGGATGAATTCGCGGCGCGGTTCGACCACGTCGCCCATCAGCTTGGTGAACAGATCATCGGCTTCAGCCATGTCATCCACATGCACCTGCAGCAGGGTGCGGGCATCCGGGTCCAGGGTGGTTTCCCACAGCTGATCGGGGTTCATTTCACCCAGCCCCTTGTAGCGCTGCAGCGACAGGCCCTTTTCGCCCTCTTCCAAGATCGCCTGCAAGAGCCCCAGCGGCCCGTGGATCAACTGGCTGCGGTCCTTGCGCACCAAGGTCGCGGTCTGCCCGTAGATGTCCTGCAGGCTTTTGGTGAAGCTGCCGGTCTTGCGTGCCTCGCCCGAACGCAGCATCGGCCCATCCAGCGTGCGCACCTCTTCGACGCCGCGCAGGATGCGGGCCAGGCGAATGCCGTGATCCTGGGTGATCCGACCCTGCCAGCCGCGTTCATACTCCAGCGCGATCAGATCCAGACGGGCGGCCACGCGATCTGCAACACCTTGAAGATCCGCATCCACCGCACCGGGGACAAAGGCGCCTGCCACGGCCGCCTGTTCCAGAATGTGGCGGGGATAATGGGTCGGGAAGGCATCCAGCACACGTTTCAGCTGGCGCGCCTCATCGACCACGCGGGTCAGATCCTGGCCAGTGATTTCCTCACCGGATCCCAGCCGCAGCACCGCGCCTTCGACGCCCTGATGGATCAGGTAGTCATCCAGCGCCGCCTGGTCTTTCAGGTAGACCTCGGATTTGCCGCGCGCCACTTTGTAAAGCGGCGGCTGGGCGATGTAGAGATACCCGCCTTCGATCAGTTCCGGCATCTGCCGGTAGAAGAAGGTGAGCAGCAGCGTCCGGATATGCGCACCATCCACGTCCGCATCTGTCATGATGACGATCTTGTGGTAGCGCAGCTTGGAGATGTCGAACTCATCCCGGCCAATGCCGGTGCCAAGCGCCATCACAAGGTTGCCGATCTCCTGGCTTCCCAGCATCCGGTCAAAGCGCGCGCGCTCCACGTTCAGGATCTTGCCGCGCAGGGGCAGGATGGCCTGGGTTTGGCGGTCACGGCCGGTCTGCGCGGACCCGCCCGCCGAGTCACCCTCCACCAGGAAGACTTCGGTCTTGGAAGGATCCTTTTCCGAGCAGTCCTTCAGCTTACCGGCCAGGAAGTTCACATCCATCGCCGTCTTGCGCCGGGTCAGTTCGCGCGCCTTGCGGGCGGCCTCGCGGGCCAGGGCGGCCTCGATGATCTTGCCGACGATTTCTTTGGCCTGGTTCGGGTTTTCCTCGAACCATTCGGCCAGTTTCTCGTTCACCAGGCTTTCCACCACCGGGCGCACCTCGGAGGAGACCAGCTTGTCCTTGGTCTGGGAGGAGAACTTCGGATCCGGCACCTTGACCGAAAGCACGCAGGTCAGGCCTTCGCGCGCATCATCCCCGGTGAAGGAGACCTTCTCTTTCTTGGCGATGCCCGAAGACTGCGCGTAGTTGTTGATGGTCCGCGTCAACGCCCCGCGGAAGCCCGCCACATGGGTGCCGCCATCGCGCTGGGGAATGTTGTTGGTAAAGGGCAGTACGGTTTCGTGGTAGCTGTCGTTCCACCACATCGCCACCTCGACCCCGATATCGTCCTTTTCGCCGGTGATGTAGATCGGCGCATCCATGACCGGGCTTTTGGAACGGTCGAGATACTTGACGAACTCCTTGACGCCGCCCTCGTAGAACAGCTCGGTCTCAAGCCGTTCTGCCGGACGCTCATCGACCAGGATGATCCGCACGCCGGAATTCAGGAAAGCCAGTTCCCGCAGGCGTTTTTCCAGCGTTTCGAATGAATACTCGAGGTTGGAAAAGGTGTCGGTCGAGGCCAGGAAGCGCACTTCGGTACCGGTGCGATCGCCGCAATCGCCCACGACCTCCAGATGTTTCGCCGTGTCGCCACGCTCGAACCGGGCGATATGTTCCTTGCCGTTGCGCCAGATGCGCAGTTCCAGCCAGTCGGACAGGGCGTTCACAACGGAAACCCCCACCCCGTGCAAACCGCCGGACACCTTGTAGGAGTTGCTGTCGAATTTGCCGCCCGCGTGCAGCTGGGTCATGATGACCTCGGCCGCCGAGACGCCTTCTTCGGGGTGGATGTCGACCGGAATTCCGCGCCCGTTGTCGCTGACAGAGACGCTGGAATCCGGGTGGATTTTCACGGTCACGGCATCGGCATGGCCCGCCAGCGCCTCGTCGATGCCGTTATCGACGACCTCATAGACCATATGGTGCAGGCCAGATCCATCATCGGTATCCCCGATATACATGCCGGGGCGCTTGCGAACCGCCTCCAAGCCTTTGAGAACCTTGATGGAATCCGCACCATATTCGTTGGGGGCGTGCTCGTTTCCGGACATTCGCGCGTTCCTGTTTTTGCTTTCGGATTTTATACGCAGTCCGGGGGGGAATGTCACGCGCGGGCGCCTTTTTTTCTTTGACGATTCAAGCCGCTTTTGCACCCAGACCGGCGACTTTTTGCAACCAGCCTTCAACCTTCTTGCCGCCCGCATCCGTGGCCGGTGCAAAGGAGGAGAACCGGGTGGGCTTCACCCCTACAAAACCCAGGATCTGGCGGCTGATGATCTTCTTGATCGCATTGCTGTACATCAGTCGCAGCAACAGCGGCGGCGTATCCGAGGTGAGCAGCACGCGGGCCGTCTTGCCGGTCAGCATGGGTGCCGGAACACCGAACATATTGGGGTTTCGGGTGTCAAAGGTCCGCCCGGGCAAAAGGGCACGATCAAAGATGCCCTTCAGCTTTGCCGGGATCGCGCCCCACCACAACGGCGTCGCCACCACCACATGATCGGCCCACTCCAGATCTGCAAGGAAGGCCTCCAGATCGGGCTCCAGCGGCTTGGGATTGCTGTAACCGCCCTGCCCGTAGTCCATGTCAAAATCCATGGCAGAGATATCGTGATAGCGCACCGCGTGACCCTTGGCCTTTGCCGAGGACGCATAGGCATCGCACAGGGATTTCGACAGCGAGCTGTCGCCGGGGTGACCGTTCAGGATGATGATTTTCTTGGTGGACATTTGACGCTTCCTACAACTAAATTGACCCTGGTCACTTTAATGACTCACAAAATGACCCTGGTCAATATTTAAATTGACCGAGGTCAAAATAATTTTGCAAGGACGGCTGATGTCACGACAACCGCAGAAACGACGCCTCGAAACCCGCGCCAAACTCCTGGAGGTCACCTCAGCTCTGGTCGCCTCAGAAGGCTACAGCGGTCTCAAGGTCGAAGACGTGGTGAAACGTGCAGGCGTGGCCAAGGGGACCTTGTTCTCCCACTTCCGTGACAAGGACGGGTTGCTCGCGGTTCTGATCGGCGCCGAGGTGATGCGCTTTCTCGACGAAATGGAGGCGGAAGGCACCCCGGACAGCCGCGAAGCGCTGTTGCAGCGACTTGCGCCGCTTCTGGACTATGTCGCCGGCGATCGGGTGATTTTTGACCTCTTGCTGCGCTATTCGGGCTCGACCGGCACCGAAACGGATGAGGTCATCACCGAAAGCTTCTACCGGCAGATCGGGATCTGGGCGGCATGGATCGAGGCACTGCAAAAGGCCGGAGAGGTGCGCCGCGATTGTGCGCCAGATTTCCTCGCCGAGGGCATTCAGGCCTTCCTCAATCAGGTGATCGCCATCTGGTTCTGCATGTCCAGCCCCAACACCGCGACCCCGCTTGAGGCATTGCGACCGTTCCTTGATGCCTGGCTGGCACCCCCTGCCTGATCGCCGCCGTCACGAGAAGGGGATGATCAGCCCGACACAGATCAGCAAGACGCCAGAGATCGTATTGACGCGTTTGAGCGCCCGGGGCGACGACAGAAGCGCGCGCACACGATGTACCAGTGCGGCCAGCGCCAGGTTGCCAATTAGCGGCACCATGAACGACAGGGTGACAATCGCCAGCACATCGATCCAGGTGACCGCCGAAAGATCAAAGAACCCCGGCAACAGCCCCATGTAGAACAGGATCGCCTTGGGATTGCCCAGGATCACCGCGATCCCGGCCATGAAGCCCGCCCAGGTGCCAGGCCGCAACAGGGCGCTGTTCTCCCGGATACGCACGCCCGCGTGCCGGATCAGGGTGATCCCCATGAACAGAAACATCAGGCAGGCAATCCAGCGCAGCGCGGTCATGATCCCTGCAAATTCCGAGACCAGCCAGGACATGCCCGCCACCGCCACCAGCGGCCATAGGATATCGCCACAGGCCACCCCCAGCGCCAGCGGCCACGCCGCGTGAAAACCGCCCGACACCGCCCGCGCCAATAGCGCAAGCCAGACCGGTCCCGGCGTCAGAAACAGCACGAACAGCGCGCCTGCATAAAGCACCAGATCCCAGGGCGTGAGGCTCATGAGCGGCTCTCGATGACCGAGCCATCGCCCGTATCGGTGATTTCAAACATCTGGGCGCGGGCATCCATCTCTGCAAACAGCTCTGCCTCGGTGCCGGTCATCCAGGCCTGTGCGCCAAGGGCGCAGATCTCGTCGTAAAGGGCCGCGCGGCGGGCAGCATCCAGATGGGCGGCGACCTCGTCCAGCAGCACGATGGGCGGCGCCCCCTCGCGGGCGGACAGGGCACGGGCATTGGCCAGGATCAACGAGACCAGCAGCGCCTTCTGCTCGCCGGTGGAACAATCGCGGGCCGGAACCCCCTTGGCGGCATAGGTGCCGATCAGATCGGTGCGATGCGGCCCAACCAGCGTGCGCCCCGCCGCCAGATCGCGGAACCGGCTTTCCGCCAGTGCCTCGCGCAGGTCATCCTCGGTATCGGGCATGCTGCCTTCGCTCTGGATCAGCTCCAGTTCTGCCACGGGAAAGGCGGTTTCGGCCTGTCCCTGCGCCTCTTGTAGCAATCCGACCGCGGCGATACGGGCCGCATTGATCCGGTGTCCTGCCTCGGCCATCTGGCGCTCCAGCACCTTGTACCAGGCCGGATCGCGGTTCTGATCCTTTAGCAGGCGGTTGCGTTCGCGCATCGCCTTTTCGTAAGAGAGCGTCGCCTCGGCATGGCCGGGATCAAAGCTGAGCACGATGCGGTCCAGAAACCGGCGGCGCCCCTCCGCCGCCTCGATCCAGAGCCGGTCCATCGCCGGGATCAGCCAGACCACCCGGCAGATCTGCCCCAGCACGATCTGATTGGAAGCCTTGTTGTCGATCCTGACCTGCCGGGCATTGCCGCCCTCGGACCAGGTTTCCACCTCATAGGCCTGATCCGGCGCCCGCAGCACCGCCTTCAGCTTCCACCCCAGCGCCTCGGGGCGGCGGGTCATCTCGGCGGCACTGGCACGGCGCAGGCCACGACCCGGGGAAAATAGCGACACCGCCTCCAGGATATTGGTCTTGCCCGCCCCATTGGGACCGAACAGCGCCACCGGCCGCCCGTCCAAATGCAATTCCGCCCGCAGATGCGAGCGGAAGTGGGACATGGTCAACTCTGTCAGGGCAAGCACTTAGGGCGCCCCTTTCCTGGTGTTGAGTGAGTCGCTGCGCGCGTCAGACCCGCATCGGCATGACGACATAGACGGCGCTTTCGTCACTGCCTTCACGCATCAGGGTCGGATCGCCGGAGGAGTTGAACATGAAGACAGCGTTTTCACGGTCCACCTGGCTGGCGATCTCCAAGAGATACTTGGCGTTAAAGCCGATCTCGAGACGTTCATCACTATAGGCCACGGCCAGCTCTTCCTCGGCGGCACCGCTGTCGGGCGCGTTGACCGACAGGGTCAGACGGTCTTCTTCCAGCTGCAGCTTCACCGCGCGCGAACGTTCCGAGGACACGGTTGCAACCCGGTCCACCGCCTTGGCGAATTCTGCCGCATCCACTTCCAGGCGGCGGGTGTTGCCCATGGGAATGACGCGTGTGTAGTCGGGGAAGGTGCCGTCGATCACCTTGGAGGTGAGGGTGATATTCGGCGTGGCAAAGCGCACCTTGGTTTCCGAGACCGAGACCGCGATGTCCATCTCGTCATCGTCCAGCAGCTTGCGCAGCTCGCCCACGGTCTTGCGCGGCACGATCACGCCCGGCATATCCTCGGCGCCCATCGGCAGCGGCGCATCGATCCGCGCCAGGCGGTGACCGTCGGTCGCCACACAGCGCAGCGCCTTGCCGCCCTCGGGGCTGTCGGCCACATGCATGTAGACACCGTTGAGGTAATAGCGGGTTTCCTCGGTCGAAATCGCAAATTTCGACTTGTCGAACAGGCGCCGCAGCATGGCTGCATTGGCGGTGAAATTCGAGTGATACTCGGAGGAGGCCATCACCGGGAAATCCTCGCGCGGCAGGGTCGCCAGCGAGAAGTTCGAGCGGCCCGCCTCGACCGTCAGGCGGCCAGTTGCGGCATCGGCGGTCAGCGTGACCAGCGCGCCATCGGGCAGCTTGCGCACGATTTCATGCAGGGTGGTGGCGGCAACCGTGGTGGCGCCGGCACGTTCCACCTGCGCGGGGGCTTTATCCACGACTTCGATATCAAGGTCCGTGGCGCGGAACTGGGCGGTGTCACCCTCAGCCTCGATCAGCACATTGGCGAGGATCGGAATGGTGTTGCGACGCTCCACAACCGACTGTGCCTGCGCCACAGCCTTGAGAAGCGTGCCACGTTCGATGCTGATCTTCATGTCCCTTGTCCTCTTTGTCTTGCCTCAGGCAATGGCCGGGACCAGCAAATTAGCGTGTTACCCCTGCCATACAAGGCTTTTTATCGAGTTCTCCAAGGGAAAGCCGGTAGCGTCAAGGGGCCATTGGCCCAAGCGCCGCAAAACGGGGGGCAGCGTTGCCTGCAGACACGCGAAGATTGCCCCGCGCATGCAAAAAGGCCCCGGTCGATCCGAGGCCTTATCGCTGTTTCCAATGCTGCAGAGGCTTACGCTTCCAGCGCCCGGCGCAGCATTTCCACGTCCTCGGCGATCTGCCCGTCGGTGGTCTTTAGCTCTTCGATCCGCTTGACACCATGCATAACGGTGGTGTGGTCACGCCCGCCGAACCGGCGGCCGATTTCCGGCAGCGATCGGCTGGTCAGCTGCTTGCACAGATACATCGCCACCTGACGCGGACGCGCATAGGAGCGCAGGCGTTTCGGGCCGATGATGTCGGACATGCGGATGTTGTAGTATTCCGATACCTTGCGCTGGATCTCCTCGACGGTGATCTTGCGCTCGGAGGCACGCAGAACATCCGCCAGACAATCCTGGGTCAGATCCATGTCGATCTCGCGCCCCACGAGCGAGGCGAAGGCAAAGAGCCGCGTCAGGGCGCCTTCGAGAACGCGCACGTTGGTGGAAATGCGATGGGCCAGGAATTCCAGCACGCCATCGGCGATTTCCAGATCGGGATAGGTTTCGCGGTGCTGCTGCACCTTGGTCTGCAGGATGCCGAGACGCAGCTCGTAATCGGTGGGGTGCAGATCGACCACCAGACCGCACTGCAGGCGTGATTTCACCCGGTCCTCGAGATCCTTGATTTCACCCGGAGCGCGATCCGCAGAGATGATGATCTGCTTGTTCTGATCCACCAAGGCGTTGAAGGTGTGGAAGAATTCTTCCTGTGTGGAGTCCTTGCCGGCGATGAACTGGACGTCATCCACCATCAGCACATCGACCGAACGGAACAGGTGCTTGAAGTCCATCATCTTGCGCTCGCGCAGGGCCTGCACGAAGCGGTACATGAACTGTTCCGCCGACAGGTACAGCACGTTCAGATGCGGATTCTGCTCTTTCAACTCCCAGGCGATGGCATGCATTAGGTGGGTCTTACCCAGGCCGACACCGCCATACAGCACCAGCGGGTTGAAGGTGACCGGGCCGCCTTCGGCCACGCGCCGCGCGGCGGCATGGGCCAGTTCGTTCGGCTTGCCGACCACAAAGCTGTCAAAGGTGAAGCGCGGGTCCAGCGGTGCAGCCTGGATCATATCCGACCCGTCGCGCGAACCAGCAGAAGGCGACACCATCGCAGGCGCATCGGAAGCAGCACGCGCAGCCGCGCCCTGCTCTACTGCCTCATCCCTGTCGGCCAGTTCCGCAAAGGGTTCGGCCACGTGTTCGACCTGGCGAACCGGGCGCACGGGCGAATTGGCAGGCACCTTGAAGGCAAGCCGCTGCACCGGTTCCCCTGACAGGGTCAGCTCATGCAGGATAAGATCGGCAAAGTTCTGGCTGACGTAATTTCCCATGAAATTTGTCGGCACATGGAATACCGCGACACCTTCCTCGACAACGCTGAATTCAAGCGGTTCGATCCAGGTGGTGAAGTTGTTTTGGCCGACCGTCTTGAGCAGTCGTTTTCTGAGCTGTCCCCATTTTTCTTCCGTCATGCTGCGCCTCGTGCATCCCCAATAGCAGCGGCCCTTGTTCGACCTATCATTTCATCAAGCCCCCTTTTAGGAGGCACGTTCACACACAGGCATATTGGTGCGTACCAGCAGAACCAGCCGCAGAACCCGAAGCGGGCGGTAGAGATCGCGTCGCAACGCAACATCCTTCGACCGCCGCACCACACGCGTTTAGTCGATATGCACCAATGTCAAAACAGGACTACGTGCCGGACTATCCGGCACAGCTCTAGGATCGGATCACGCTGCCATTTGGCGCAGTTTTCCGAACACTCAGGAATGATCTTAATGCCCGTTAAGATCATCGCGAGCAGCCTGTCCCCCAGCGAGTGAATCGCTGAAACAGTGATAGCAACTTGTGAGGGGAAGCGGCAACGAAACTATGATATTGACTCGCGCTTTCATCGCAAAGAATCTCTCGCAACTGCAGCACTGGCTCAACATGAGATCAAAAAAGAAAGGCGCCGCGAAACGCGACGCCTTTGCAGGAAACCCAAAGCGGGAAATTCCCAATATTCTTAAGAATCAGCCCAGCGCTTTGACGCGGGCCGCCAGGCGCGAGATTTTGCGCGAGGCGGTGTTCTTGTGGTAAACGCCTTTGGTCACACCGCGCATCAGTTCCGGCTGAGCGGCGCGCAGGGCTGCGGTTGCGGCTTCCTTGTCGCCGGATGCGATTGCTTCTTCGACTTTACGCAGGAAGGTGCGGATGCGCGAACGACGGGCTTTGTTGACGGCAAAGCGTTTCTCGTTCTGACGGGCGCGCTTTTTTGCCTGGGGCGAATTTGCCATGATGTCTGACCTTTGTATCGGGTTCGTGTTGTTCAATGGGCGCAATGCCAGCCGGACCCGGATCAGTTCACCGGTGTGATTCTAGCCTAGGCGGGCTGCACGCGCATGTATGACGGCGGTCTATACAGAGATGGCTCCTCCTTGGCAAGGCCAATGGAAACGGCATCCCGTCACGAAAAAGGGCAGGTCCGGCCTGCCCTTTCCTATTCGATATGCCCGCGTGCGGATTACTTGTCGCGGAACTGCGCTTCGCGCTTTTCCAGGAAGGCGGCCATGCCTTCCTTCTGGTCTTCGGTGGCAAACATCGAGTGAAACACCCGACGCTCAAACAGCATGCCTTCGCTCAGCGGCATCTCGTAAGAGCGGTTCACGGTTTCCTTGACGGCCATCGCGGTCAGCAGGGATTTCTCGGCGATCTTCTGCGCCGCGCCCATGGCCTCTTCCATCAGCTTCTTGGCCGGAACCACGCGCGACACCAGCCCGGCGCGCTCAGCCTCTTCGGCGCTCATGAAGCGACCGGTGAGGTTCATGTCCATGGATTTGGATTTGCCCACGAAACGGGTCAGACGCTGGGTGCCGCCGATCCCGGCGATGACGCCCAGATTGATCTCGGGCTGGCCGAACTTGGCGCTATCCGCCGCGATGATGAAATCGCAGAGCATCGCCAACTCGCAACCACCGCCCAACGCATAGCCGGACACGGCCGCGATGATCGGCTTGCGGATGGCCTCGATGCGATCATTCACGAAGGCGAAGAGATTGGTCGAGAACACCTCAGTGAAGCTCATCTCCGACATCTCCTTGATGTCGGCGCCCGCGGCAAATGCCTTTTCGGATCCGGTCAGAACGATGCAGCGCACCTTGTCGCTGGCGTCGGCTTCATCCAGGGCGGCGCAGAGTTCGGTCAGCAGCTCTTGATTGAGCGCGTTCAACGCTTCGGGTCGGTTCAGCTTGATGAGGCAAACGTGGTCCTTCACTTCGACGTTGATCGTCTCATAGGCCATGGGTATCGCTTTCAGTTGTTCCGTTCAGAAACGAGTCATTATCACGAGACACATCTCGTTCAAGCTATCTTTGGCACTTGCCACAGTAGAAAGACGATCGCCCCGATTGGGTGATTCTCGCAATGGTTCCGTTGCATCCCTCGCGCCTGCACGGCTCCCCCTCGCGGCCGTAGGCATCAAATGTGTGCTGGAAATATCCAAGTTCTCCATTGGCTTGGCGAAAATCCTTGAGCGAGGAGCCGCCTGCCCGGATGGCATCCTCCAGCACGGTGCGGATGATCGGCACCAAAGCAGCCACCCGTGGCGCGGCAATCTGCCCTGCCTTCCTTTTGGGCGAAATCCCGGCCCGGAACAGGGCCTCGCAGACGTAGATATTGCCAAGACCCGCGATGATTCCCTGATCCAGCAGCGCCGATTTCACCGGCGTGTTGCGCCCCTTGAAGGCGGCGATCAGGTGGTCTTCGTGGAAATCGTTGCCCAGGGGTTCCGGCCCCAGCACCGATAAGAGCTTGTGCTGTTCGGCCGTCGCCGTCTCCAAGAGATCCATCGCCCCGAAGCGGCGCGGGTCGTTGAAGGTGATGCGGGCGCCATTGTCCATGTCCAGCACCACATGGTCATGTTTCTGTGCCTGCGGGTGGTCGTGCACGAACTGCCCCAGGGGATCGCCCGAGACCGTCATCCGCCCCGACATGCCAAGATGCACCAGCAGGGTTTCCCCCGTATCGAGATCCGCCAGGATGTATTTCGACCGCCGCCTGAGCGCATTGACCCGCGCGCCGCTCAGCCGCTCGGCCATGCGATCGGGGAAGGGCCAGCGCAGATCCGGCCGGTTCACCGCGGCCCGCGCGATCACCGCGCCCTCCATCGCAGGCACCAAACCGCGGCGTACCGTCTCGACCTCTGGCAATTCTGGCATTACATCGCTCCTGACACCCTATAGACGCATGTTTGGCCCATGGGCCGCATTGTGCCCACCCTTAAGCGCCCTATAACTGGGGCGAAGCAACGAAAACGGCAAGCCGCATGAGCGATACACAGGATAGAACCACCCATTTCGGGTTCGAAACCGTTCCCGAGCGGGAAAAGGCGGGTCGCGTGCAGGGTGTATTCAACTCTGTTGCCTCGAAATACGACGTGATGAACGATGTGATGAGCGTCGGCATCCACCGCATCTGGAAAGATGCGATGATGGACTGGCTGGCGCCGCGCCCCGGTCAGCGCCTTCTGGATGTGGCGGGCGGCACCGGCGATATCTCCTTTCGGTTCCTGAAACGTGCCGGATCCGGCCATTCGACCGTGCTGGACCTGACCCGGCCGATGCTGGAAGAAGGCCGCCTGCGCGCCGAAGCCGCCCAGATGGCCGACAGCCTGGATTGGGTCACCGGCGATGCCATGGCGCTGCCGTTCAAGGACAATACCTTCGACGTCTACACGATCTCCTTTGGCATTCGGAACGTCACCCGCCCGCAAAAGGCGCTGGAAGAGGCCTACCGCGTGCTGAAACCGGGTGGCCGGCTGATGGTGCTGGAGTTCTCACAGCTCCCGAACGACGGGATGCAGAAGCTCTATGACCTTTACAGTTTCAACGTGATCCCGCGCATGGGCAAGCTGATCGCCAATGACTATGACAGCTACCAGTATCTGGTGGAATCGATCCGCAAGTTCCCCGATCAGGAGACCTTCCTGCAGATGGTAAAGGACGCAGGCTTTGCCAATGCCAAGTATCGCAACCTGTCGATGGGCATCGCGGCGCTGCACTCCGGCTGGAAGATCTGAGCCATGCGCGGCCCCCATAACATCATCCGCCTGATCCGCACCGGCGCCACGCTGGAGCGCACCGGCGCCATGAACGTGGTGCTGGATGCCTTCGAGGCCCCCAAATCCCTGCGCATTCTGGCCCATACCCTTGGCTGGCCGTTCAAATGGCTGGGCTACAAGGGCGACCCCAAGATGCCGCCCGCCACCCGCGCCCTCACCGCGCTGGGACCAGCCTACATCAAGTTCGGACAGGTGCTGTCCACCCGCCCCGATGTGGTGGGCGACGATCTGGCCCAGCAGCTGCGCGTGCTGCAGGACAAGCTGCCCCCCTTCCCGCGCGAAGCCGCCATGGCAGAAGTGGCAAAGGAGTTGGGTCGCCCGGTGGACGAAATCTTCTCGGAATTCAGCGAACCCATCGCCGCGGCCTCCATCGCGCAGGTGCACCGGGCACGCCTTGCCGATACCGGCGAATATGTCGCCGTAAAGGTGCTGCGCCCCGGCATTGAGCGCGCCTTCAAGAAGGACGTGGATGCCTTCTATTTCGCGGCCCGGATCGTGGATCTTTTTGCCCCCGGCGCACGGCGCCTGCGCCCCATCGACGTGATCGAACATTTCGACGGCGTCGTTCAGGGCGAGTTGGACCTGCGCCTGGAAAGCGCCGCCGCCTCGGAATTTGCCGCCAATACCGGCCAGGACGAAGGCTTCACCCTGCCGCAGGTGCAGTGGAACCATTCGGCGCGCCGGGTGATGACGCTGGGCTGGGCCGACGGGGTGCCACTGGGCGACAATGACGCCATCGATGCCGCAGGCCACAACCGCCAGGAACTCGGCGCGCGGGTGCTGACCCTGTTCCTGCGCCACGCCCTGCGTGATGGCTATTTCCACGCGGACATGCATCAGGGCAACCTCAAGGTCGCCGCCAATGGCGACATCATCGCCTATGATTTCGGGATCATGGGCCATATCGACGAATACACCCGCCGGGTCTATGCCGAGATCCTGTTCGGCTTCATCCGCCGCGATTACAAACGCGTGGCCGAGGTGCATTTCGAGGCCGGATATGTGCCCGCCAACCGTGATGTGGACGAATTCGCCCGCGCCCTGCGCGCGGTAGGGGAGCCGATCTTTGGCATGGACGCCAGCCATATCTCGATGGGGCGGCTGCTGAATTACCTGTTCGAGGTGACAGAACGCTTTGGCATGGAAACGCGGACCGAGCTGATCCTGTTGCAGCGCACCATGGTGGTGGTCGAAGGCGTCGCGCGCTCGCTGGATCCCCATATCAACATCTGGGAAGCCGCCCGCCCCGTGGTCGAGGATTACATCAAGAAATCCATCGGCCCGCGTGCCGTGGCCTCGGACCTGATCAGCACCGCACAGGTCATGGCCCGCTTCGGCCCCCGCCTGCCAGCGCTGGTGGAGCGCGCCCTGATTGCCCAGGTGCAAGGCGGCGAAACGCAGAAACGCGCCTCATGGGGATGGCTTGCCCCGGCCCTGATCGGAGCGGGTGTCGGTGGACTGTGTGTGGGGCTGCTGGCGCTTGTTCTTTGAATTGGCCTGACGATTCGGCCTGTTCGAGCGCGCCAAAGCCGAAGTATTTTTGAATACGGAGATTTCCGCGAACCGCTTAAGTCCGCTTTCCGGAGAGGCTGTGTGAAAACTCCCTTGCTGATCTGAATGATGGTATGATTTCTGCATTCGGTGCGGAGGCATTTTATGGGT
>NZ_JARCJD010000007.1 GCF_028890115.1 Phaeobacter sp. QD34_24 | reverse complement strand
TCTTCCGGCGCGCCATCGATCTGGTCGTATGCCTTGAAGTCACCGAAGTATTTGGTGATCGCTGCGGTCAGCGTGGTCTTGCCGTGGTCAACGTGGCCAACGGTGCCGATGTTGACGTGCGGTTTATTACGCTCAAACTTTTCCTTAGCCATTCTCTTGGCGCCCTTTTGAAATGTGGGGTCCATCTGCGACCCGGTTTCCTCTGCGCGCGCCGATTATTTGGTTTACGCGCAAAAATCAACCCGTTCCTGCTTGACAGAGGTGGATTTGGCCAAGTTCAGCCGGATTGTTCGGGTTTCAGCCCCCCGGCAGGGGGTTAGCCCTCTTCGCTGGCCTTTTCAGCTGCCGCTTCGCGCGGGGCGAACCAGCCGTTTTTCTTGTGCTGCTCGGCCAGGAATTCCTCGACCGCATCGGCGATATTCAGGGACAGACCGGCGATCTGCTCTTCCCGGGTGCGGCTATGCCCCGAGCCGACAATGGCGCTTTCGCCGGTGGTGCTCTCAAAGATCTCCATCTGGTGCTTGTCGGCCAGGAATTCCTTCTTGGCGACGTCATAGACAAAGACATTCACCACCGCGACGCTTTTGGGGCTGAACAGAATCGGCACCCCCGCCGGGGCCAGCATGAAGCCTTCAAGCGTGACCGCCACATCGTATTCCTGCGCCCCGTCGTAGCGACGCAGACGCGCCTCCAGCGCGGTTTTCATCGGTTCCAGCCATTCGGATTGCTCCGCATCGCGGGACATCGGCCATTTCAGCGCCTTCTCGGTATAAACATGGGCCACGCGTACCTTGAACGCACCCAGATCCTCGGGCGGCTCGTTCAGTTGCGTTTCACCGCAGGCCGCGACCAGGGCAAACAGGCCCAGAAAGGCGAGAAGTCGGATCATGTCTTGTTCCCTTGATCACACCGGGCAGGATGCCGGTCGCCGCCAGATAGCCAGAGCGGGCAGCGCCGGTAAACCCCGGTGTGGATTATTTGAACTTGTAGTTGCGCGGGAAGCCATAGGGCGGACGTTTGCCGACGCCGGCCCGCTTGCCCAGCCATTGGCCAAGATCGGTCTCGTGACGTGTCTTGCCGCCGCCCATTTCCCAGGTGAGCCCATCGTCCCAATTGAAGGTGGTGACATCGCTGAGGCCGCCGTCCAGTTCGAGCGACCCCTGCTTGCCGCGCGCCATGTTGTATTTCTGCAGGCGCACGCCCTTGCCGCGGGTCAGCTCCGGCATTTCCTCGACCGAGAAGACCAGGAACTTGCCATTCTCCGACACCACGGCGACGTGATCGCCCTGAACCGGTACGCAGATCTTCGCCTTTTCGTCATCCTTGACGTTCAAGACCTGCTTGCCGCCGCGGGTCTGGGCGACGATGTCCTTTTCAGCGCAGATGAAGCCGTTGCCCGCGGAGGAGGCCACCAGGAGCCGCCCTTCGGGGTTGTGGATCAGGATATCGACGATCTCCACCTCGTTGGGCAGATCCACCATCAGGCGGACGGGTTCCCCCATGCCGCGCCCGCCGGGCAGGTTCGCCGCCGACAGGGTATAGAATCGCCCGTTGCTGCCAAAGACCAGCAAACGGTCGGTAGTTTCCGCATGGAAGATGAAGCGCGGCCCGTCGCCGTCCTTGAACTTCAGCTCGCGGCTGAGGTCGATATGGCCGGTCATTGCCCGGATCCAGCCCATCTGGGAGCAGACCACGGTGATCGGTTCGCGGTCGATCATCGCCTCTAGCGGCACATCCTCGACCTCTCCCGCCTCGGCAAAGCGGGTGCGGCGGGCGCCGCCTTCGTAATCCTTGCCAAAGGTCTTTTTGGTCTCGCGCAGCTGTTCGGTGATCCGGGTCCACTGCAGTTCTTCCGATCCCAGCAGTTCGACCAGCCCAGCGCGTTCTTCCCGCAGGGCGTCGCGTTCGCGCACCAGCTCGATCTCTTCCAGCTTGCGCAGGGAGCGCAGGCGCATGTTGAGGATCGCCTCGGCCTGTACTTCAGAGAGTTCCCCTGCCCCTTTGGCGGGCGTCACATAATCGGCCTCGTCATGGGCGCGAGGGTGATCCTTGGACCAATCCTCGCGCATCAAGGCGGCCTTGGGATCCTCGTCATAGCGGATGATGTCGATCACCCGATCAAGGTTCAGGAAGGCGATGATGAAACCGTCCAGCACCTCCAGCCGGTGGTCGATCTTTGCCATCCGGTGGCGCGAGCGGCGCTGCAGCACGTCGCGGCGGTGATCGAGGAAGGCGCGCAGCACCTCCTTCATCGAGCAGACCTTGGGCGTCACCCCGTCGATCAGCACGTTCATGTTGAGCGAGAAGCGCACCTCAAGATCGGAGTTGCGGAACATCAGCCCCATCAGGATCTCGGGATCGACGTTCTTGGATTTCGGCTCCAGCACGATGCGGATGTCGTCAGCGGACTCGTCGCGTACATCAGCCAGGATCGGCACCTTCTTGGTCTGGATCAGCTCGGCGATCTTCTCGATCAGCTTGGACTTCTGCACCTGGTACGGAATTTCCGTGACCACGATCTGCCACTGGCCGCGGCCCAGATCCTCGACCTCATGGGTGGCGCGCAGACGGAAGGATCCCCGACCCGTGCGATAGGCCTTGGCGATATTCTCTTTCGGCTCGACGATAATCCCCCCGGTGGGAAAATCGGGGCCGGGCACGTATTTCAGGAGCGTGTCGTCATCGGCGCCGGGCGCCTTGATCAGGTGGATACAGGCGTCGATCAGCTCGGCGATGTTATGGGGCGGGATGTTGGTCGCCATGCCCACCGCGATGCCGCTGGCGCCATTGGCCAGGATATTCGGGAAGGTCGCGGGCAAGACAGCCGGTTCGGTCAGGCGCCCATCGTAGTTGTCGCGAAAATCGACCGCGTCTTCGCTCAGCCCCTCCAGCATCGCCTCGGCGACGAAGGTCATCCGCGCCTCGGTATAGCGCGAGGCCGCCGGGTTATCGCCGTCGATATTGCCGAAGTTGCCCTGGCCGTCCACCAGCGGATAGCGGACGTTGAACTCCTGCGCGAGGCGGGCCATGGCATCATAGATCGCCGCATCGCCGTGGGGGTGGAAATCCCCCATGGTATCGCCGGAAATCTTGGCCGATTTCAGGAACCCGCCGGTCGAACTCAGCCGCAGACGGTTCATCGCGTAGAGAATCCGCCGGTGCACCGGCTTCAACCCGTCGCGCGCATCGGGCAGCGCCCGGTGCATGATCGTGCTCAGCGCATAGGTCAGGTAACGCTCGCCAATGGCGCGGCGCAGGGGTTCCAGCACTTCGCCATTCTGCGGCGCGGAGGGGAGGTCGGGGTCTTCTACCAAGTCGCTCATTCCGTGGTAATACTGCCCCCGTCTGCCGTGGTAAAGCGGCGCGTTGCCGACTGCCGAATTACCGCAATGCGGCGGGGGAGAAGAAAACTGACTCTCCCCCTGTGCCCAAAGCCCTCTTTCACCTAAGATTAAGCCCGCGCCGCCTATGGTCCCCCCGCCTGCTCCGTCCCGTTTGTTTTCAAGGGCCGAACGCGGGCACCGGGTCCAGCTGCCACCGGCGGCTTGTCGTTGATTTGTTTCGGGGGGTGCGCCATGTCGCGCTTTGTTCTGGTGTCTTTTGCATTCCTCGGATGGGGGTTTTACGAATTGAGCGGCGGCGGCGATTTCACCCCGCCCGAACGCCCTGTCACCGAGGTCGCCACGGCGCCTGCTCCCAAATCGAGCCGTGAAACCCAAGAGGGGATCACCGTCTCCGCCGCCTCTCTGGTGACGCACACCACGATCGAGACGCGCCACAAGAGCCTGGTACGCGCCCGCATCGAAGAGCGGCAAGCCGCCACCGTGCTTGCCCCGCAGGCCCAGGATCGAGGAGCGCGCGACGTCTCGGCAGCGGCATCCGCCAGCCTGTTCAACGCCGGCCTGGGATCGGGTGGGCTACAGCTTGCCTCGCTTGAGGCGGGGCTTGGCGGTGGTTTACAGAGCGAGGCGCCCGAACGCGCAGCCCCTGCCCAGACACTGCCCAACGTGCCGCAGGCTCAAGACGCCGAAGTCGATCTGGACCTGCGCAGCATTCGCGCCTCGCGGGTCAACATGCGGCAGGGACCGGGTACTGCCTATCCGATCATCACCCGCCTTCTGGCCGGGGACGAGGTGATCGTCATCGATGACAATAGTGCCGGGTGGCTGCACCTGCGCACCACCGACAATGCGCATTTCGGCTGGATCGCCGCTTCACTGGTAAGCAAAAAGACCCCATAACGGCGCTGGCGTGGCGCGCAGCCGCGCAAATCCAAAGGGGGTCTCATGCAGAAATCCATCCTGATCACCGGCTGTTCCTCCGGGATCGGCCTTGATGCGGCACGCGGCATGCGGACCCGCGGCTGGCGGGTCTTTGCCTCCTGCCGCCAGCAGCATGACTGCGACCGGATGCGCGCCGAGGGGTTTGACAGCCCGCTGATCGACTATACCGACGCCGAAACGATCTCGTCCGGTCTGCAACAGGTGCTCAAGGCCACCGGCGGCACCCTAGATGTGCTGTTCAACAATGGCGCCCACGGGCTGCCCGGCGCGGTGGAGGATCTGCCGACCGAGGCCCTGCGGGATATCTTCGAAAGCAATTTCTTCGGCTGGCACGAGCTGACCCGCCAGGTCATTCCGGTGATGCGGGCGCAAGGCCATGGGCGCATCGTGCAGAATTCCTCGATCCTGGGGCTGGTCTCCTTCCCCTGGCGCGGCGCCTATGTGGCGACAAAATACGCGGTGGAGGGGCTGACCGACACGCTCAGGATCGAGCTGATCGACACCGACATCCACGTGATCCTGATCGAACCCGGCCCGGTGACCTCGAAGATCCGCGAGAACTCCATTCCCCATTTCGAACGCTACGTGAATTGGCAGGCATCCCCCTTGCGGGACCTCTACGAGAAAAGCCTGCTGAAGCGGCTATACGAGAGCAAGGGACCAGACACCTTTGAACTACCCGCCTCGGCGGTGACGGCCAAGCTGATCCATGCCTGCGAATCGCCGCGCCCACGCCCGCGCTACTATGTGACCACCCCCACCCATGTCGCGGGCGTCCTGCGCCGGATTTTGTCGACCCGGTCAATTGACCGCATCCTGACCCGCCTTAGATAGCGGATTCGCGGTCGCCATCGGCTCGTCCAGGCGGTAGACCGACACAAGGCTAATGCGAAGGAGCAAGCGCAATGGGTGGTGACCCGCTATACATTCTGGCCGTCGTCGCCATGGCGGCGGTGGTGATCGTTCTGGTGATCGGCATGGGCGGCTTCGGCAAGGGCGGCGCCTTCAACCACAAGTACGGCAACAAGATGATGCGGCTGCGGCTGCTGTTCCAGTTCATCGCCGTGGTGCTGATCGCGGGCTTTGTCTATCTGCGCACGCAAGGGGGCTAAGGAAGCATGGTTGTTCTGAGCAAGATCTACACCCGCACCGGCGACAAGGGCGACACCGCCCTTGGCGATGGGCAGCGGGTTGCAAAACATTCCGCGCGGGTCAGCGCCTATGGCACCTCGGACGAGCTCAATGCCTTTGTCGGCGTGGCCCGGCTTGAGGCCTCGGGCGAGATGGACGCAGCCCTTGCCCGCATTCAGAACGACCTGTTCGATCTTGGCGCCGACATGTGCCGCCCCGATATGGCCAAGGACGCCGAGGCCGAATACCCGCCGCTGCGGATTGCGGATGTTCAGGTCGAGCGGCTTGAGGCCGAAATCGATGCCATGAACAAGGATCTGCAGCCGCTGCGCAGTTTCGTGCTGCCGGGCGGCTCGAAACTCTCGGCGCATCTGCATGTCTGCCGCACCGTGGCGCGCCGCGCCGAACGGCTGGCCACCGAACTGGCCACAGAGGAAGAGGTGAACCCGGCGGCGGTGCGCTACCTCAACCGCCTGTCCGACTGGTTCTTCGTCGCCTCCCGGATCGCCAACGAAAATGGCACCCGGGACGTTCTATGGGTGCCCGGCGCCAATCGCTGAGCCAAGGGCGGATCTGGCGAATCGCCCGGGGCCACGCTGCCCCGGCGTGATCCCCGCCCCGGAAAGCTGCCGTGGCGGCAGTCGGCTTTCCGTTACGAAACATTCTTGCAAAAATGATGCCCCAAACATGCAGACGCGACGTCCGGGGCCGCCAACGTGACGATTTTTCGCTGTTGCCCGCATGGCTGACCCGGTATCAACGGCGCGAGAGCATGAAGGCCAGCCGCCCATGCGGCAGGCCATTTGTTAAGGAGAGAACGCAAAATGAAGGTACTCGTGCCTGTCAAACGCGTGATCGACTACAACGTGAAGGTCCGTGTCAAAGCGGACGGCAGCGGTGTCGATCTCGCCAACGTCAAGATGTCGATGAACCCCTTTGACGAGATTGCCGTCGAAGAGGCCATCCGCCTGAAGGAAGCCGGCAAGGCAGACGAGGTCGTTGCGGTCTCGATCGGCGTGAAACAGGCTCAGGAAACCCTGCGCACCGCGCTCGCCATGGGGGCCGACCGCGCGATCCTGGTTGTTGCCGCCGATGACGTGCACACCGACATCGAACCCCTGGCCGTTGCCAAGATCCTCGCCAAGATCGTCGAGGAAGAGCAGCCCGGTCTGGTTCTCGCCGGCAAGCAGGCGATCGACAACGACATGAACGCCACCGGCCAGATGCTGTCCGCACTGCTGGGCTGGTCGCAGGGCACCTTTGCCTCCGAGATCGACATCGACGGCGACAACGCCAAGGTCACCCGCGAAGTCGACGGCGGCCTGCAGACCATCAGCGTGAAGATGCCTGCCATCGTCACCGTGGACCTGCGCCTCAACGAGCCGCGCTATGCCTCGCTGCCCAACATCATGAAGGCCAAGAAAAAGCCGCTGGATGAGAAGACCGCCGCCGACTACGGCGTCGATGTCTCGCCGCGCCTGGAAGTGGTCTCCACCAAGGAGCCCGAAGCGCGCTCGGCCGGTATCATCGTGGGTTCGGTCGACGAGCTGGTTGCAAAACTCAAAGAAGCGGGGGCTGTGTAATGGCTGTTCTTCTCCTTGCCGAAGTGAACAACGGCGAACTGGCGCTGGACGCCACCGCCAAGGCCGTCACCGCCGCCAAGGCACTGGGTGACGTGACCGTTCTGTGCGCCGGTGCATCCGCTGCCGCCGCAGGTGACGCCGCCGCCAAGATCGATGGCGTTGCCAAGGTTCTGGTCGCCGAGGACGCCTCGCTGGGTCACCGCCTGGCCGAGCCGACCGCAGCACTGATCGTTTCGCTGGCGGGCGACTACGAGCATATCGTGGCCCCGGCCACCACCGACGCCAAGAACGTGCTGCCCCGCGTGGCCGCGCTGCTGGACGTGATGGTGATCTCCGACGTGACCGCAGTGGTTGACGGCGAAACCTTCGAGCGCCCGATCTACGCCGGTAACGCGATCCAGACCGTGAAGTCGAAAGACGCCAAGAAGGTCATCTCCTTCCGGACCTCGACCTTTGATGCGGCGGGTGAAGGTGGATCTGCCTCGGTGGAAACCGCCGGTGCTGCCGAAAACCCCGGCCTGTCCGAATGGGTCGAAGACAAGGTTGCCGAAAGCGACCGCCCCGAGCTGACCTCGGCTGGCGTCGTTGTCTCCGGTGGTCGCGGTGTCGGTTCCGAAGAGGACTTCAAACTGATCGAAGGCCTGGCGGACAAGCTGGGCGCCGCAGTTGGTGCCTCCCGTGCCGCGGTCGATTCGGGCTATGCGCCGAACGACTGGCAGGTGGGTCAGACCGGCAAGGTCGTCGCGCCCGAGCTTTACATCGCAGTCGGCATCTCCGGTGCGATCCAGCACCTGGCGGGCATGAAGGACTCCAAGATCATCGTCGCCATCAACAAGGACGAAGAGGCCCCGATCTTCCAGGTTGCCGACTTCGGCCTGGTGGCCGACCTGTTCCAGGCAGTGCCGGAACTGACAGAAAAACTGGGCTGACCCCCGGAGTGCCCCGGCTCTGACCGGGGCGCACACCATAGAGGCCCGCACAGGATGCGGGCCTTTTTCATTGTCAGATGCAGTTTCCTGACGCCTAGCGCGGGTTCAGAACCGTCTGCAACTGCTCGGCCGTGGCGCAGCCGATCCGATTATGCTCCTTCGGCCCCAGCATGTGTTTGGCCGTGGGCATGTCGAGCGGCCCCATGTCCATCCCAAACACATCATTGGCCAGCCCTGCGGTAGAGACGGGCAGCTCCACCACCCCCTTTACCAGGGGCCGCAGCGAATCCACCATGCCCTGGTCGATCAGAACCGGCTCCCGCCCGAGCAGCCCGGGACCGCCAAGCGTGTAGCGCAGCCACAGCAGCACCACGCGCCCCTCCATCATCGCGATAAGATCCCCCATGCGGCTGACCCAGTCCGACTGCAGATGCAGGCGCAGGGTTTCGAAACGCTCTTCGGACACCTGCTTCAATCGGCTCAGAAGGTGCTTGCTGAAATGAAACTCGGTGAAATCCACTTCCGGATACAGCGAGGTCAGCTCAGAACGGGCCTTCAGAAAGCGATCGTTGCGCCGCGGATGGACCTTGTAATAGCGATTTGACAGATTCTGCGCCCCAAGCAATTGCACCACCGCAAGATCCGCATCGCGCGCGATCTTCATCAGGCTGGTATCGCACAGGAAGCTTTCCAGCCCCGCGTTCACCCCACCCAGGTTGACGCACGGCTGCTCCACTAGCGTTTCCGTCACGGCCGGGAAGGGCTCCGCGACAAAGCGTCCGAAGACTTCGGTTCCGCCCAGGAATGCAATATACGGGTCATCTAGATCACGCACGGGTCCACGCACTTGCAGCCTTGATCCCGCATAGCAACATGTTCCGCCCGAAAGCGCCGTAACGCTTTTGAGTTCGTAGCTCATAGTCCCACCAAATTTTTCACCCAATAACCAATCTGAGGCTCAAAGCTTGCAAATTCCCTAAAGTTCAAATTCGGTTAAAATAGCACTGGTGCGGCCTTGTGCCTCCCCCGAACCGCCCGATAAGATCCTCCGGCAGGCAGCCAGGGAGCCAGGGGCATGGAAGTCAAAAAGATCGGTGTGATCGGTGCGGGGCAAATGGGCAACGGGATTGCCCACGTGATGGCCGTAGCGGGCTATGATGTTGTTATTAATGACGTAAATCAAAGTGCCCTGGATGGCGCAATCGGCACGATCCAGAAAAACCTGGCCCGGCAGGCCAGCCGTGGCAAGATCAGCGAAGAAGAAGTGCAGGCCGCGCTCGCCAGGATTGTACCGACCCTGTCGCTGGCCGATATCGGCGCGACGGATCTGGTGATCGAAGCGGCCACGGAACGCGAAACCATCAAACAGGCGATCTTCGAAGACCTGCAGCCGCATCTGCAGCCGCAAACGATTCTCACCTCGAATACCTCCTCCATCTCCATCACCCGCCTGGCAAGCCGGACGGATCGCCCCGAGCGCTTCATGGGGTTCCACTTCATGAACCCGGTGCCGGTGATGCAGCTGGTCGAACTGATCCGCGGCATCGCCACCGACGAAGAAACCTTCGCCGCCTGTCAAACCGTGGTGGAACGGCTGGGCAAGACGGCCGCCAGCGCCGAGGATTTCCCGGCCTTTATCGTCAACCGCATTCTGATGCCGATGATCAACGAGGCGGTCTATACGCTCTACGAAGGGGTCGGTTCGGTGAAATCCATCGACGAATCGATGAAGCTGGGCGCCAATCATCCCATGGGGCCGCTGGAACTGGCGGATTTCATCGGGTTGGACACCTGCCTTGCCATCATGAACGTGCTGCATGACGGGCTGGCCGACACCAAATACCGCCCCTGCCCGCTGCTGACGAAATACGTCGAGGCCGGCTGGCTGGGCCGCAAGACCCAGCGCGGCTTTTACGACTACCGCGGCGAAACGCCGGTCCCCACCCGCTGAGCCGCTGCTTCGGAGCCCTCCTCGCCTGGGGACCAACGGGCGAAGGGGGCAACAGCCTGCCAGACAAATCGCGGAGGCTCCGCGCCCCAAGGGGCGTGGAAACCGTTATTTGCCTTGCAGGATGGGGTCGCTTTCGCCAAGCAGGGATCAGGAGAGGAGGGATCTGATGCTGCTGCTTTGGTGACTCTGAAGCCCCCAGCAGCCTTTCCCCACAAAGCAGACCTTCTGAATTCAGTCTGTCTGGCCAAGCGACAGCGTATGTTCCCGCAGCCAGGCCATGAAGCCACGCGGATCGCTGTGTAGCCGTTCCATCTGCTCATCCGTCAGCGGCTTGCCCACGACGGGCGCCTGCGGCTTGTTGCAGGAGCGCACGATCTCGTGCAGCAACAGCCCTTGCCGCAGGATCGGAGAGATCCGGCAGGCAATCTGATACCAGCGCGAGTTTGAGCCCGGGAAGAACATCGGCACCACGCGCGCGCCTGAACGCCGGATCAATTGCGCGGTAAAGACGTTCCATTCCCGCTCCACCGCAGGTCCGAACCAGCTGTCAGAGGACATCACCACGCCCGACGGGAACAGCGCCACCACGCCGCCCTCTTTCAGATGCGCCATGGTCTTGGCGCGCATCTCGACCATCTTGCGCTGTGCTTCGGGATCGTGGGGAAACGGCACCGGGATCATGAAAGAGGTCGCGGCCTCGTCCAGACCGGTCAGTACCGAGCGGGTCAGGATCCGGTAGTCCAGCCGGGTGCGGCCGATGAGATCGGCAAAGATCATGCCATCCACCATGCCGTGCGGGTGGTTGGCGACGATCACCACCGGCCCTTCTGCCGGGATGTTGCGGATCTGCTCTTCGGGGGTCAAAAGATCGATCCCCATGACGTTCAGCGCGCCGCGCCAGAACTTCTGACCGCGATACTGGGCGTTCTGTTTCTCGAACTTCTTGACCATCCGCAGGATGGACAGCTTGCCGGTGCACCATTCGAGGGCGCGAATGGCCAGTGCCGTCCAGCGGTCATCAAAGGAGTTGGCATAGGTCAGCGTGCGCCGGTCATAGACCTCGCCCGTTTGCGACCCACTTTCCGGTGTGAGGCCGCCGTCATGGTCATGCGCCGTATCCGCCACTGTGCCCTTCCCGTCTTTCACAGCTGCTCTGCCGCTCAGTACCCTTCGCCGAATTTATCGGCGACCAGGGCCTCCAATGCCTCAGCCAAAGCGCCTGCATCAGGCCCCGAGGTTTCGACGTCAATAGTCGTTCCTTTCGAGGCTGCCAACATCAAAAGCCCCATGATGCTGTCGCCGGACGCCGACATTCCATCCTTGGAAACTTCGGCGGTGGCATCAAAGCCTTCGACAACCTCCACGAGCTTTGCCGAAGCCCGTGCATGCAGGCCTTTTTCGTTCACGATCTGAAGCGTCTTCACAACCATTGAAATATCTTACTCCCCTGCGGGGTTTATGTTCTGCGAGTTGATGTACTTGCGACCGGCTTCCATCGCCTGACGCACCGCATCAGCCACCGGCAAATGGCGCGACTTCGCCAGTTTGATCAGCATCGGAAGATTCGCGCCATATAGGATCCGTCGGTCCACCGGCACGCAGGCGCGCAGGCTGAGGTTGGAGGGCGAGCCTCCGAACAGATCCGTCACGATCACCACACCGTCGCCGGTGTCGACCTCATCGGCCACACGGCAGATTTCGCGCTGTTTTTCGTCGCGGTCATCGTCCGGCGCGATCGTGATCGCACGCAGGTTCGGCTGCGCCCCCACCACATGTTCGACCGCCGCCAGATATTCTCTGGCAAGCCCCCCATGTGCGACAATCACAATTCCGATCAACCGGTCTCTCCGTTCTGCTGCCTAGCTCTGCAGCTCGCGATGCCTAATTGACACCTGCTGTCCGTCTTCCGCAAGGGCCTTTGCCAGGGTTTCTGCCAGTGTTACGGACCTGTGCTGCCCGCCGGTACAGCCAAAGGCGATGGAAAGATGCGATTTCCCCTCGCGGCGAAAGGCCGGCAGCAGGAATTGAACCATATCCGTCACCCGCAACAAAAAGCCCTCATAGAGGGGATCCTCCCGAACATAGGCCTGCACGGCAGCGTCACGCCCGTTGAGATGACGCAACTCCTGTTTCCAGTAGGGATTGGCCAGGAAGCGGCAATCGAACACCAGATCGACGCTGCGCGGCACCCCGCGTTTGTACGAAAAACTCTGAATCGACAGCGCCAGGGAGCGGCCGCCCGGAGCGAACCAATGTTCGATCTCGGCCTTCAACTGGTGGACATTCATTTCCGATGTTTCCAGCAGCATGTCGGCCCGCTCGCGGATCGGAGCCATCAGATCCAATTCCCGCGCCACGCCGACCTCGGGCGTTTCGGCAGGCGCCAGCGGGTGGCGGCGGCGGGTTTCGGAATAGCGGCGCAGCAGGATCTCGGCGCGGGCATCAAGATAGAGAACCGTCAGCTCCGCACTGCGCCGGGCCGCCAGCATGTCGATCATGTCCAGGAGTCCAGCCGGAGAGAAATCCCGGTTGCGGCTGTCGAGCCCCAGCGCCATTGGAGCTGCGCTGTCCTGAACGTCTATCAGCTTGGGAAGAAGCCGCAGCGGCAGGTTGTCAATCGCCTCGAAGCCGAGATCCTCCAGAACGTTGATCGCCGTGGTGCGCCCGGCTCCGGAGGGGCCGGTGACCAGAACAATCGGCTGCACATCGCAAGAGGGCTTAGGCATCGGGGGCCAGGGCTCCGCATTTCAGATATTGCATCAGGGCCGGGGCGAAATGCGCGGCATCGACCCGTTTCAACACGGGAAGGGTGCGCCCCAGTATCTCCTCACATATCTGAACCGGGAGCCGGTCACCTTCAACCCTGTCCATGTCCACGATCGCCACAACGCGGGCCTCTGCGGCAGATTGCGCACGCAGGATGCCCAGGCCGCGCGCCTCGATCAGGCCTTTTGTCGCCTCGGGGGCGGATGCAACAAGATCAGCGCCATCAACGCGCAGCAGAACCCGATCATCGGCCACCAGCTGAGCGCCATAGGCCATCAGTTGAAGACACAGCGCGGACTTGCCACGACCCGCCGCGCCCCTGATCAGCAGGGCCCGCCCCTCCAGCGCGACGCAGGAGGCGTGTAGGCACAGGCAGCTCTCCGACTGGCCGGTGTCCGACTGGTTCGTGTCCGGCTTTGGCATGGCGTCCGGCTGGGTCATGCCTGCGCGGATGCTGGACCAGGGTCAGACCGGCAAACCAACCACAAAGCGTGCCCCCAGGGTTCGGAGGTGATATCCACTTCGGTCGGGCGGATATTCTCGGCCCAGATCACCCCGCCGTGGGCTTCGACAATCTGCTTCGAGATCGCCAGGCCAAGGCCCGAATTATTGCCAAAATGCTCGGCCGGGCGCTGCGAGTAGAAGCGCTTGAAGATATTGGACAGCGCCTGTTCGGGAATGCCGGGCCCGGTGTCTTCGACCACCACCAGCACGCGGTTGGCGCGGCGGCGGGCCCAGACCCGGATGGCATCGCCATCTTCGCAGAAGGAAATCGCATTGGTGATCAGGTTGACAAAGACCTGCGCCAGGCGGGCCTCAAGCCCATGGATCATGATCGGCTGCGGCGGCAGGTCGGCAATATAGTCGATGCCCTTGGCCCGGGCATCCTCGCCCAGGAACTGGTTGAGGTTGCCAAGCATGGTCAGGAGGTCGAATTCCTCTTCCTCTTCCTTGACCAATTCTGCGTCCAGACGGGAAGCGTTGGAGATGTCACTCACCAGCCGATCAAGGCGGCGCACGTCATGTTCGATCACTTCCATAAGCTTCTCCCGCTGATCATCCCGCTTTACCATTCGCAGGGTCCCGACGGCCGATTGCAGGCTGGCCAAAGGGTTCTTGATCTCATGTGCCACATCAGCTGCAAATTGTTCGTTACTATCGATGCGACTATATAAAGCTTTCACCATTCCGCGCAGCGCCCGGCTGAGACGCCCGATCTCGTCAGGGCGTGCAGACAGGTCCGGGATACGCACCCGGCCCGGATGGCTCTTGCGGGCATCGCGGTCGCGTCCGCTTTCTGCCGCCGCGGCCAGGTCCGCCAGCGGATTGGCAATGGTCGAGGCCAGGACCAGGCTCAGGCCGATGGAGACCAACAGGGCCACCACGAACATCTGCAGCACCCGCTCGCGCTCACTGCGCACCAGGGCGTCGATTTCACCGATCGGAGAGGCCAGTGCCACGACGCCCACCGCCTGCCCATTGTGAATGATCGGAGCCGCCGCCGAAAAGACGGTGCCGCCGCGGGTATCAACGGCGGTATCAATAATGGCCCCGGCGCCCAGGGTGCGTTCTGCCAGAACCCCCAGCTGCGCTTCCAGAGGCGGCGCTTCGGCGCCTGCTGCACCTTCGGTGTTGAACAGGCGACCCACGGTGGACCAAAGCGCCGACAAGCCATCGGAAATCAGTGTGCGGCCGGTTTCGCTTTCGTTGAGGGCATTCAAGGCATCCGAGCGCGCCACGCCCTTGACGCTGGCGATCAGCGTTCCTTCGGCATCGAAGACCATCGCCTCGACACCGCCGCGCAGGTTGAGACCGGACAGGGTGCGCGCCGCGTCGATCCCGTCGCCGGTGGCAAAGCTGACGCTTCCGGCCGCGGGCAGTTCCGCCTCGAAGACATCGGCAATCAGGCTCGCCTCGGAAACCAGGGCGCCGGCCTTCTGCCGCACCAGGCTCTGGCGCGAGGAATTGAGGTAGAGAATGCCCGCCACCAGAATGATCAGGGCAATCAGGTTGAAGGTGATGATCTTGCGGGTGAGCGGAGATCCCTTGAGCGAGAACATCCCGCGACGCGCCCGGCGCACCTGCATGTCTTCGGTCACCGTCTGCTCCGGGGCGACCCAATCGTCGCCCAGGACCACATCCCCTTTGGATGGGTTGTCAGTGCCGCCGGTGTCGCGCATAGGCGCTTGCCTCCCCAACAAAGCCGGAATTGGCTTTATTCTTCATTGTAGCGGTAGCCGATGCCGTAGAGCGTCTCGATGGCCGCGAAATCGGAGTCGGCGCTGCGCATCTTCTTGCGCAGGCGCTTGATGTGGCTGTCGATGGTGCGATCGTCCACATAGACCTGATCGTCATAGGCGACATCCATCAGCTGATCGCGGCTTTTGACGAAGCCGGGCCGCTGCGCCAGAGCCTGCAACAGCAGGAACTCGGTCACCGTCAGGGATACATCCTTGCCCTTCCAGCTGACCGCGTGGCGCAGGGGATCCATGCGCAGGTTGCCGCGCTCCATCACCTTGGTTTCAGCAGCGGCAGCGCCATCGCCCGCATCGCCGCTGATCGCCTCCTGACGCCGCAACAGGGCGCGGATCCGTTCCACCAGCAGCCGCTGCGAGAAGGGTTTCTTGACGTAATCATCCGCCCCCATCCGCAGGCCCAGGACCTCGTCGATCTCATCGTCCTTGGAGGTGAGGAAGATTACCGGCATCTGGGTTTTCTGACGCAGGCGCTGCAACAGGTCCATCCCGTCCATGCGCGGCATCTTGATATCCAGCACCGCCATATCCGGAAGCTTCTTGTTGAAAGCATCCAGCGCGGCCTGGCCATCGTTGTAGGTTTCGACCTCGAACCCTTCGGCCTCGAGCGTCATCGCCACAGAGGTCAGGATATTCCTGTCGTCATCCACCAAAGCAATCTTCGACATTGAAAGCGCCCCTCAATCACTGCTCAGCTTTTCGCCTTTTACCTTCCTTAATCGCCGTTTCGGCACGGCGAATCAATCCCCATTGGCGAATCATGGCTCTGTTGCAGCTTATTTTGGACAAAAATGTCTAAGCCCGGACTAAAGAGCGGCCTGTCATTTCGGCCCCGGCGGAATGGTTGCGCTAAACCTTGCCTTGATGGCGCTAACTGCGCCAAAGCGTCCTGTTCACCCCCTAAAACGTCATGTTAAGACCCCGCTTACCGGTGTCGATACCGGGGAATTTGCGCATGGGCGCGGCTTTAAATGTATGCGGTCATCTGGCCGCCACAGGAGAAAGAACACATGACATCAGGCACGGCATCAGGACGGGTGAACCCGAATTTCCGCCTCGAGGATCAAGGCATCGAGGGTCTGGGCAATGTCTCTTACAACCTGATGGAGCCCGCGCTGATCGAAGCGGCCCTGAAACGGGGCGAAGGCACCCTGGGCAATGGCGGTGCGTTCCTCGTCACCACCGGCAAGTTCACCGGTCGCTCCCCCCAGGACAAACACGTCGTCAAAACCGACAGCGTGGCCGACACCATCTGGTGGGAAAACAACGCCGAGATGAGCCCGGAAGGCTTTGATGCGCTTTATGCCGATATGCTGGAGCACATGAAGGGTCGCGACTACTTCGTGCAGGATCTGGTCGGCGGCGCCGATCCGGCCCATGCCATCAACGTGCGCATGGTGACCGAGCTGGCCTGGCACAACCTCTTCATCCGCCACCTGCTGCGCCGCCCCGAGCGCGAGGACCTGGATGAATTCCTGGCCGATTTCACCATCATCAACTGCCCCAGCTTCCAGGCAGACCCGGCCAAGCACAACTGCCGCTCCGAGACCGTGATCGCGCTGAACTTCGACAAGAAGCTGATCCTGATCGGCGGCACCGAATATGCGGGCGAGAACAAGAAATCCGTCTTCACCCTGCTGAACTACCTCTTGCCGGAAAAAGGCATCATGCCGATGCACTGCTCGGCCAACCACGCCAAGGGCAACCCGGTGGACGCCGCCGTCTTCTTCGGCCTCTCGGGCACCGGCAAGACCACCCTGTCGGCAGACCCCGACCGCGTGCTGATCGGCGATGACGAACATGGCTGGGCCGACAACGGCACCTTCAACTTCGAAGGCGGCTGCTATGCCAAGACCATCAACCTGAACCCCGAGGCGGAGCCGGAAATCTACGCCACCACCTCCAAGTTCGGCACCGTGATCGAGAACATGGTCTTCGACCCCGAGACCTTTGAGCTCGACTTCGACGACGACAGCCTGACCGCAAACATGCGCTGCGCCTACCCGCTGAACTACATCTCCAACGCCTCTGAAACGGCACGCGGCGGTCACCCCAAGAACATCATCATGCTGACCTGTGATGCCTTCGGCGTGCTTCCTCCGATCGCGCGGCTGACCCCGGCGCAGGCGATGTATCACTTCCTGTCGGGCTTCACCTCCAAGGTGGCCGGAACCGAGCGCGGCGTGACCGAGCCGGAGCCGACCTTCTCCACCTGCTTTGGCGCCCCCTTCATGCCGCGCCGCCCCGAGGTCTACGGCAACCTTCTGCGTGACAAGATCGCCCAGCACGGTGCCACCTGCTGGCTGGTCAACACCGGCTGGACCGGCGGCGCCTATGGCATCGGCTCGCGCATGCCGATCCGCGCCACCCGCGCGCTGCTGACTGCGGCCCTGGACGGTTCGCTGGCAGAGGTCGAGTTCCGCAAGGACAGCAACTTCGGCTTTGACGTGCCGGTTGCCGTGCCCGGCGTTGCCGAGGTTCTGCTGGACCCGCGCCGCACCTGGGACGATCAGGAAGCCTATGACAAGCAGGCAGCCAAGCTGGTGCAGATGTTCTCGGACAACTTCGAGCAGTACCTGCCCTATATCGACGAAGACGTGAAAGCCGCCGCCATCGGCTAAGGCCTCACCTCCTGCGCAAAACAAATAAACCCCGGCCTGGTGCCGGGGTTTTTCATTTGACCTGCTGTAGGACAGGACGCTCAGCCTTGCGCGATGCGTCCCTCGACCATGTCGCGCACCTTTACCGCATAGCGGTCGGTCATGCCGGAAACAAAATCGGCCAGCGAGTGCAGCGCCGTGTATTCGTCCTGCACACCGCGCAGATCCAGATCGACGGCACGGATCAGCTTTGCCCAGTAGCCATGGCGCGCCTTCAGCTCCTCGGCGTCCCAACCGCAGGCCTTCAGATCCTCGTAGAGACCGGCAAAATGATCGAGCAGCCCGTGCAGCACCTGACGGCCAGAAATCTCCAGCTCGGTCTTGCGCTGCGCGGTGAAGATCCGCGCGTTCGAGATCTCTTTCAGCTTGGCAAAGGCCTCCGCCTTGGAGGAGACCTCCATCAACCCGTCGCTGAACTCCCCCATCATGATGGCATCGTAGTGGGCCATGAAGGCCTCGACCGCGCTTTCGATGGCGGCACCGATGGCCATGGCGCGCAGCATGCCAACCCGGTCGCGCAGGGGCATAGCGGCATCGCCCGGATGATTGGCCTTGCCGGTGATATCCTCAAGAATGCCCGCGACCAGATCGCTGTCCAGATCGCCCACGGTGGCGGCATCCTCGATATCGAGGATCCGGTAGCAGATGTCATCCGCCGCCTCGACCAGGAAGGCCAACGGATGGCGCCGCCAGACCTGCGCCGCGCCGCTGCCCTCAGACGGCAGGCCCAGCGCCGTGGCTGTTTCGGCAAAGAGATCGCGTTCAGACTGGAAGACGCCGAATTTCTTTAGCCCCAAATAATCGCTGTCCGCCAGCGCCTTCGCCTCGGCCGTGCAGGGGTATTTGGAAAAGGCCCCAAGCGTTGCATAGGACAGGCGCATGCCGCCGTCGCGCTGGCCCATCTCCAGCCGGGCAACGATGCGAAAGCCCTGCGCGTTGCCCTCAAACGCCTCGAATTCGGGACGCACTGCATCAGGCACCCCGGCGGCAAGACCGGTGCCTGATGCGAACTGTGCCTTGAACCACTCCCCGATACTGTCTTCACCGGAATGACCAAAGGGCGGGTTGCCGATGTCATGTACCAGGCAGGCCGCCTGCACCACGCGCGCCATCACATGCTGCTGCCCCTCGGAGAGGCTGCCGCGCTCCACCAGCCTCTGCCCCACCTGGATGCCAAGGGAGCGCCCGACGCTGGAGGTTTCCATGCTGTGGATCATCCGATGATGCACATGGTCATGGTCGTGCAGCGGGTGCACCTGGGTTTTCTGCGCCAGCCTGCGGAAAGGTTCGGAAAACAGGATCCGATCATAGTCCTGCAGATAGGCCGGGCGGCCCGGCTTTTCCTCGAAATCCGGCCGACACAGGCGTCCCGGATGCAAAAGCCTGTTCCAATCCATCGCCATGTGCCGCGCTCCTGCCCTGCTGCCTGTCTTGGCCGGGGTTAAACGGAAACTCGTCGGGAATTGCAATCGCCTCAGCGCGGGGAGATGCCGGTCTTTTCCAGCTTGTGCTCTGGCTCCACATGGATATTCACCTTCGCCTCGGGCAGCTCGGCGCGGATCGCATCCTCGACCCGGTCGCAGATGTCATGCGCCGCGCGCACCGTCATCATGCCCGCAACCACCATGTGGAACTCCACGAACAGCGCCGTGCCTGCGCGGCGGGTCTTCAACCCATGCACCTGCAGCGCCCCTTCGGCCGAGCGGTGGATGATCTCCTCGATCTCCTCGCGCTCTGCCGCCGGGGCAGCGGAATCCATCAACCCGTTCACCGATGCCACCACCACGGCGTAGCCCTCGCGCAGGATATTGAGCGCCACCAGCAGGGCCAGTGCCGGATCCAGCCAGCTCCAGCCGCTCCACAGCGCCAGGCCAAGGCCGACCAGCACCCCGGCAGAGGTCCAGACATCACTCATCAGATGGCGTCCACCCGCAACCAGGGCCGGAGATTTCAACACGCCGCCCCGCCCGATCAGGACCCGCGCCCACAGGAGATTGGCCACCATGGCGCCCGCATTGATCCAAAGCCCCGCCATGCCCCATTCGGCTGGCGACACCGGGCGCATCAGCGCATAGATGGATTGCTCCAGGATCAGGAAAGCCGCGATGATGATCATGATGCCTTCGGTCACCGCCGAGAAATACTCGGCCTTGTGGTGCCCGAAGGGGTGATCCGCATCCGGCGGACGGCTGGCATAGCGCACCGCGAACCAAGCCAGCACCGCACCGCCCACGTTCACCAGCGATTCCAATGCATCGGAGAACAGCGCAATGGAGCCGGTCAGCCACCAGGCAATGACCTTCATCCCCAGAACGATCAGGGAAACCAGGATGGACCCCAGAGCCAGCTGATGTGCCGTCAGGCGATTGCCCATGTCGCTCTTCTGCCCCGCATGACTAGTCCGGCCCAAACCTGCCCGGCTTTGCGGGCTGTGCCTACAGCATCAAGGCACGGCGCAGCAAATTCAACCCCGCAACCAGCAGCACCACCAGGGTCACCCGCCTGAAGGCCACCTGATCGATACGGTCATGCAGACGTCCTCCGACCCACATGCCCAAGACGGCTGGCAGGATCAGCGCCACCGAGAAGGGCGCCGTTTCCGCCCGCATCACGCCGGATGCGATATGCCCGAACAAGAGCGCCACCGCCCCCATGCCGTAGATCACCCCCTGCACCCGGATCTGCTCGCTCTTTTCGGTGCCAAGCGCGGTGAGATAGGCCACCGTCGGCGGCCCCCAGATGCCCGACATGCCGCCGATCAGCCCGGCAAAACCACCCACCAGCGCCTCGGAACGGCGGGTGGGTCTGGACAGGGTCAGCTGCTTGCCCATCAGCTGCGTCAGCGCGAACAGCGACACAGGCACGCCGATGATCAGCAGCATCACCTGTTGCGGCAGCACCCGCACCATCTGGGCGCTGGCCAAGAGGAAGACCAGACCGACCAGCAGGAACAGCCGAAACCGCTTCATCGATTGCACCGCCGCCGCCACCCCCTGGCGCAGCGCCTGCATGCCATTGGTCACAAGCGTTGGCAGGATGAGGCCGGCAAGGGCGATCTCGGGCGACATGAACATGCTGAGCCCGGAGACCAGAATCATCGGCATGGCAAAACCGACCAGCCCCTTGACCGTGCCCGCCACAAGGGCAACGCCAAAGGCGGCCACCAGTTCTTCAGGTGTAAATGCAGCAAAGAAATCCATCATGGCCCTTCATAGCCTCAGCTTCAAACCGCTGCACGGGCAAAATAAACGCGAAACTTTTGGTCCAAATGCCGCATCGCGGCGTATTTTTATTGCGCTGCAACTGCGAAATGATTACCACCAAGCGACCGAAGAAGGATGTGATTCATGGCCCATGACGGACAGGACTTGCAAATGAAGCCCACTGTACTCCCCGACCTGCTGACATTGACCGCAGCGACGATTGCCCCTCTGGACCAGCTTCTGGAGGCTGCCAAGACCGCGGTGCGCGATCTGGTGACGGCGGATGGCCGCGTCTCCGGCGCGCTGGTGGAACAGCATCAGACGGCGGCCCACGGGCTGTCCTGGCTGGCCACCTATGTCTACAGCCTGCGCCAGATGCAGAACTGGGCCACCCGCATGGACGGCGAAGGCAAGTTCAACGAGATGGAGCAGCTGATCCACCAGATCGCCTTTGGCGAATACCTGGCGCAGATCCGTGGCGGCATCCAGATGAACCAGGGCGAGATCATCCGCCTGCAGGATCTTGGTCTGGGCGCAGAGGCCGAAGCGGCGCTGAACACCGCCGAGGTGCAGGCGCTGAGCCGCGACGGCAACTCCAACGCCGCCCGCACCCGCCTGGTCGAGCTGATGCAGGAACAGGCCGGGTCGGTCATGTTCGGCGCCTCGGGCCTCGATGAAGAGCTGGAGATGATCCGCGACCAGTTCCGCCGCTATGCGCTGGAAAAGGTCGAACCCTTCGCCCACGAATGGCACCTCAAGGACGAGCTGATCCCGATCGAGATCATCAACGAGCTGGCCGAGATGGGCGTCTTCGGCCTGACCATTCCCGAGGAATTTGGCGGCTTTGGCCTCTCCAAGGCATCGATGTGCGTGGTCTCCGAAGAACTGTCGCGTGGCTATATCGGTGTTGGCAGCCTTGGCACCCGCTCCGAAATCGCGGCCGAGCTGATCATCGCAGGCGGCACCGACGAGCAGAAGGCCAACTGGCTGCCCAAGATCGCCAGCGCCGAGATCCTGCCCACCGCCGTCTTCACCGAGCCGAACACCGGTTCCGATCTGGGTTCCCTGCGCACCCGCGCGGTGAAGAATGCCGAGGGCGACTATGAAATCACCGGCAACAAGACCTGGATCACCCATGCGGCGCGCACTCATGTGATGACCCTGCTGGCGCGGACCGATCCGAACACCACCGATCACCGCGGCCTGTCCATGTTCCTGGCGGAAAAGATCCCCGGCACCGACGAGACCCCCTTCCCCACCGAAGGCATGACCGGCGGCGAGATCGAGGTTCTGGGCTATCGCGGCATGAAGGAATACGAGCTGGGCTTTGACGGGTTCAAGGTCAAGGGCGAGAACCTTCTGGGCGGCGAAGAGGGCAAGGGCTTCAAGCAGCTGATGGAGACCTTTGAAAGCGCCCGCATCCAGACCGCCGCCCGCGCCATTGGCGTGGCGCAATCGGCGCTGGATATCGCGATGCAATACGCCCAGGACCGCAAGCAGTTCGGCAAGTCCCTGATCAACTTCCCGCGCGTGTCGTCGAAACTGGCGATGATGGCTGTCGAGATCATGGTGGCCCGCCAGCTGACCTATTTCTCGGCCTGGGAAAAGGACCACGGCCATCGCTGCGACCTTGAGGCTGGCATGGCAAAACTGCTCGGCGCCCGCGTGGCCTGGGCGGCGGCCGACAACGGCCTGCAGATCCACGGCGGCAACGGCTTTGCGCTGGAGTACAAGATCTCCCGCGTGCTGTGCGATGCCCGGATCCTGAACATTTTCGAAGGGGCCGCCGAAATCCAGGCCCAGGTGATCGCGCGTCGCCTGTTGGCCTAAAGGCCCCCTTCTCAACGATCACTCCCCGGGGACATCCCCGACTTGGCCCGGCCTTTGTGCCGGGCTTCTTTTTGTGACCGACCGCAGGCGTGCAGTTTCCCGTTCCCCTGCAGCCGGCCCGGCGATAGGTTTTCAGGATGACCACCCTCTTGCGCCCGTTCCTGATCGCCCTCTTTGCGCTGTTTTCCCTCATCGGCTGCGGTGAGGCACCCGCGCGCAAGCCCGAGGCCCGCATTCTGGTGATGGGGGATTCCATGCTGGCCTGGAATGGCGGCACCGGGCAGGCGGTATCCGATGCAATCGAAGACGCCCTGAAAGAGCCGGTCGTGGACCGCTCGGTCATCGGGGCCCGGATGATCTACCCGCTGCCGCTGACCGGCGCTGCGGGGCTGAACATCCGCAAACAGTTCCGTGCCGGTGACTGGGACTGGATCGTGGTGAATGGCGGCGGCAACGATCTGTGGCTTGGCTGCGGCTGCATCGCCTGCGCCCGCAAACTGGATCGTCTGGCCGCCGAGGATGCACAGAGCGGCGCAATTCCCGATCTCATGAGAAAGCTACGGGAAACCGGCGCCCGCGTGATCTACACCGGATACCTGCGCAGCCCCGGGCGCGGCTCCCCCATCGATCATTGCAAGACAGACGGACAAGAGCTGGACCGCCGCATCGCCCTGCTGGCAGAGGACACCGAAGGTCTGTTCTTCCTCTCGCTTGACGGGTTGGTGCCGCATGGGGATCTCAGCTTTCACGCGGTGGACCGCATTCACCCGTCGATCAGGGGCAGCGCGGCCATCGGCGACAAGATCGCGACGCTCATCAAAAACGAGGACGGCTGAAGAGCCACCCTCACCAGCGCACAGCACCTGCGCCGTCACGACAGACGGCTGATCAGGTCCAGAAGCCTCCCCCGCGCCTCTGGCAGGGGGCGGTTGCCGAGTGAGGGCGCCAGGTGATGCTCCAGAAAATGCCCGGTGGTGCGCAGGGCAAGGGCGATCTCTCCGTTTTCGGCTTCGCCCTGTCCCAGCAGCACCGGCGGCAATGACAACAGGCGATCTGCCCAATCCCCCGCGCCGTCCTTGGACACCGCGCGCCCGGTCTTGGGCGAGACATAGATCAACCCCTCCTGGGAACCGGTGACGGCACAGGCGGCAAGGTCCAGACCGAAGCCCATCTCCTCCAGAAAAGCCACCTCCCAATGGAGATAGGCCAAAGGCCAGAGTTGCTCCTGCTCCAGCAGATCCAGAAGCTGCTCGGTCCGGGCATAAAGCGCAGGATAGGCTTCACGTTCGGGCAGGCAAAAGGACAGAAGCGCCGTCACCGCGTTGAGGCCTGCCAGCGCCAGCCGCCCCGACAGGGCCGCCGCCGCGCGGCTGCGCAAAGGCTCGGCCTGATAGCTGCCCAGATGCTCCTCCAGCCGCGCCCGCCAGGTCAGATCCAGCTGCGCCCCCGGTTGCAGGATCGGCGCCATCCGCCGTCCGGCCCCGCCGCGCACTACACCGGCGTGGCGGCCATGGCTTTCGGTAAAGACATCGATGATGGCGGCGCTTTCGCCGTGGCGGCGCAGGCTCAACAATATGCCGTGATCGCGCCAGTCCATCTGCTCCTCTTCCCTCGTCCACCCGATAAATTCAGCCTGTCCTTCGCCCACAACCGCTACCATTTCACGATGGCTTGTGGAAGGATGCCACCATCAACACGGATGAATTGAAATGAACCTGATCAAGAAAGCCTTTGGGTGGATCATCAAGATCTGCGGCACGATATTCCTGCTCATTCTCCTGTTCGTCGGCGCGGTGTCCTTCTTCAGCAGACAGGAACGCGCCCTTGCCAAGGAGTTCATTGAAATCCTGAGCCAGCAGAATTACGAGGCCGCCTACACACGCCTGCATTCCGACACCCAGAAAGACATCTCTCCCGCCGCCCTGGAGCAGCGGTTCCGCAATCTTCAGGTCTATACGAGCAGCAGCTTCACCCGCGTTCACATCGGCTCCGACGCCACGACGCTCAACGGCCAGGCAACGACGGACAGCAACTGCACCAGCGCTGTCACCGTTGTCTTGCGGGATGAGAAGATCGTCTCGTTCTTTTTCGAACCGGCCTGCCTGCGCCCGGATCAGTCCGCCTGAGCCGGAAGAACGCGCAGTCAGTCCAACCCCGGTTCATCCAGCAGGTGCCGCCCCTGCCGGTCCTCGACCTCGATCACCCAGAGGTCGGGATCAAAGCCGCGCTGCTTGGTGATGGCGGCATCCACATCCCTCTCTGCCCCGGCGGCCAGCGAGACCCATTTGCGATCGCCGCTCATCAGATCGTAGGAGCGATGAAAGGCCTCGGCCTGGCCATCCAGCGTGTTCAGCTTGACCAGAACCGCGCCCGCAGTGTCATCGCCATGGGCGGTCACGAAGGCGGGAATCTCCTGGAACCGGAGCCGGGCCAAATAGGCATCGACCCAGAAACGCGCGGTCAGGCGGCTCATGCGTTTCCGTCTTTGAAGTCGAGACCCATTTCCGAGTAGCGCTCGGCCTCTTCCAGCCAGTTGGGCCGCACCTTCACCTGCAGGAACAGGTGCACCTTGCGGTCCAGGAACTCTTCCAGCTCGGCGCGGGCGGCCTGGCTGACGGCCTTGATCGTCTCGCCGCGTTTGCCCAGCACGATGCCCTTGTGACCGTCACGCACCACATAGATGATCTGGTCGATCTTGGCGGAGCCGTCCTTGCGCTCTTCCCAGTTCACCGTCTCAACGGTCAGCTGGTAGGGCAATTCCTGATGCAGGCGCAGAGTCAGCTTTTCGCGGGTCATTTCCGCCGCAATCATGCGCATCGGCAGATCGGCAATCTGGTCTTCGGGGTAAAGCCAGGGACCTTCGGGCAGCTCATTGGCCAGCCAGTGGCGCAGATCATCGACCCCGTGGCCACGCTCGGCAGAGATCAGGAAGGTCTCGGCAAAGGCGTAGGCGTCGTTCAGCTTCTTGGTGAGCGCCAGCAGATCCTCGGCCTGAACCTTGTCGATCTTGTTGATCGCCAGCGCCACGGTGCGGCCCTGTCCGATCTCTTCCAGACCTTCCAGGATCCGCTCGACACCCTCGGTGACGCCGCGATGAGCCTCGACCAGCAGCACGACCACATCCGCATCTGCAGCCCCGCCCCAGGCGGCGGCGACCATGGCACGGTCCAGGCGGCGGCGCGGCTTGAACAGGCCCGGCGTGTCAACAAACACAAGCTGGCTGTCGCCCTCCATCGCCACGCCGCGAATGCGGGCGCGGGTGGTCTGCACCTTGTGCGTGACAATCGAGACCTTGGCCCCGACCATGCGGTTCAACAGGGTGGATTTGCCTGCGTTCGGTTCTCCGATCAGGGCAATGAATCCGGCGCGGGTGGTCATGTGTCTTGCTCCAATCGTGTCAAAAGGGCCTTGGCGGCGGCCTGTTCGGCCTGGCGTTTCGACCCGGCAGAGGCCTGTTCCTCCGTGCCATCTTCCAGCCGTACCGCGATGGTGAAGATCGGCTGGTGATCGGGCCCTTCGCGGGCGATCTGCACATAGGATGGCGGGTTCTGGCGTCGGGCCTGCACATATTCCTGCAGCGCTGTCTTCGGATCGCGGGCATCCTCTTCGACGGCGCCGATCCGATCGCCCCACAGCCGCAGGATCATCGCCTGCGCGGCCTCAAAGCCTGCGTCCTTGTAGACGGCGGCAATCACCGCCTCCATCGCGTCCCCCAAAAGCGCCTGCTTGCGCCGCCCGCCGGACATCATTTCCGACCGACCCAGTTTCAGCACCGCGCCCAGATCAATCTCACGCGCCACATCGGCGCAGGCCTCCTTGCGCACCAATGCGTTGAAACGCGGCGCCAGCTGGCCTTCGCTTGCAGCCTTGTCATGCTCCAACAGCGCCGTGGCCATCACAAGACCCAGCACCCGGTCGCCGAGAAACTCAAGTCGCTGGTTGTCCTGCCGCGTCGGCGAAGACACCGAGGCATGGGTCAGCGCGCGCAGCAGAAGATCGGGCCGGGTGAACTGATGGCCGATCCGCGCCTCAAGTGCGCGCATATCCTTGGACAGCTTCACTCGATGCCCTTGAAGAAACGATCGCCGCGCCAGGTCCAGAAGAACAGCATGGAACGCCCGGCGGAAGAGAACATGATGCGATCCGCACGACCGATGAGGTTCTCATAGGGCACGAAGCCCACGCCACCGGCGGATTGCGGCAGGCGGCTGTCGCTGGAATTGTCGCGGTTGTCGCCCATGAAGAAGTAATGCCCGTCCGGCACAAGGTAGACCCCGGTGTGATCCATCCCCTGATTGGCGATATTGAGGACCGCATGCTGGGTGCCGCCCGGCAGGGTTTCGATCTGGCGGGATTTCTTGCAAGTGGCCCCCTGCCCCACCGGCGCGTTTTCACAGCGCGGGTAGGATCCCATCGGACCCTGACGCTCCATCACCTCTTCGAACTCGCCCGCATCCTGCAGGGCCACGGCGCTGCCGTTGATGTGCAACACGCCGTTCTTGACCTGGATCCGGTCGCCGGGCAAGCCGACAAGACGCTTGATGAAATCGGTGCCGGTCACCGGGTGGCGGAAGACGACCACATCGCCGCGCTCGGGCTCACTGCCCAGGATGCGGGTGTTTTCGCCATCCAGGAAACCGCAGATGTCGCTGGCATCCACATCAAGGCCGACAACTCCAAGGCGCACGCTGGGACAGGAGGCATAGGAATAGCCATAGGCCATCTTGTTCACGAAGAGGAAATCACCGATCAGCAGCGTCTCCTTCATCGAGCCGGAGGGAATCCAGAAGGGCTGGAAGAACAGCGTGCGAAAGACGCCCGCAATCAGCAGCGCGTAGACAATGGTCTTGATCGTCTCAAGGATCGAATGTCCGGCATGGTGTTTGGCCGTCATCGGGCTCTCCGGTGTAATGGCATTGAGTCCGGGGCTACATGCGGGCCGACAGGGGGTAAGTCAAGCTTCCGCACCGGATTCGCGCCCTGGATCAGCAATGGGCCGCGCTTCGATCAGTACCATGGCCTGCGCCCAAGGGTGATCATCGGTCAAAGTCACATGGATCACCGCCTCATGGCCGGGCGGGGTCATCTGTGCCAGCCGGTCCGCTGCCCAGCCGGTCACATGCATCACCGGCTGGCCGGTGCGCAGGTTGCTGACCGACATGTCCTTCCAGGCGATCCCCATGCGCAACCCGGTGCCCAGCGCCTTGGAGCAGGCTTCCTTGGCGGCCCAGCGTTTGGCATAGGTGCCCGCCACGTCGCGCCGACGTTCGGATTTGCGTTGCTCCACCTCGGTGAAGACCCGGTTGCGAAACCGATCCCCGAACCGGTCCAGCGTGCGCTGGATCCGCTCTATGTTGGCAAGATCGGTGCCGATGCCAAGGATCATGGGCCTGTGGCCGGGATCACTCCCGCTCCTCCTGCTTGCGGATCGCGGTCAGTTGGGATTTCGCGCCCATACCGACGAAGAACCGCACCAGCACCAGGCCAAGAGCCGCCTGCAGCAGGGATCCCGCGAACAGAACGCTGGCCCCGACCGGATCGCTCATCATCTGACGCAGGTCTGGCATGATGAGGCTGAACACCACGGCAAAGACCAGCGACAGGCCAAGGATCACCAGCGCCGCAGCCTTGGCAAAGCGCCACATGTCTGCGCCTTCAGGCAGCGCGCGGTGGGCCCGGGCATAGCGCTGCCCTTCGATCATACCGGCAACGATGGCAGGGATGATGCTCATCCCGCCATTGGCGATACGAAAACCGAGAACGGCCTGCACGACAGAGACGATGGCGATCAGGGCAAGAGCCGTGACCACATAAACGATGCTGAAACGCTTGAGGTTCATGTCTCCGCTCCGCTGCGGGCGGCATCCATCAGGCGGCGCATTTCGGCGATGGCGGCAGGCAGGCCGATAAACATCGCCTCTCCCATCAGGAAGTGGCCGATGTTCAGCTCCTTCACCTGCGGCAGGGCTGCAATGGGACCGACGCTGTCATAGGTCAGACCGTGGCCGACATGGACCTCCAGGCCCAGCTCATGGGCATAGGCGGCCATCTCGGTGATCTTGGCCAGTTCCGCATCGCGCGCATCCCAGCGCCCTTCGGCCCAGGCATCGGCATAGGCGCCTGCGTGGAGTTCGATCACCGGAGCGCCAATGCGGTGGCTCGCCTCGACCTGCGCCCTGTCGGCGGCGATGAACATGGAAACACGGCAGCCCGCATCCCCCAGGGGCGTAATATACTTGGCCAGGGCATTGTCGTTTCCGGCCACATCCAACCCGCCCTCGGTGGTGCGTTCCTCGCGCCGTTCGGGCACCAGGCAGACCGCATGAGGCTTATGGCGCAGGGCGATGCCCTGCATTTCTTCGGTTGCGGCCATCTCGAAATTCAGGGGCGCGCGCAGCACCTTCATCATGCCGTCGATATCACTGTCGATGATATGGCGGCGGTCTTCACGCAGATGCGCGGTGATCCCGTCGGCGCCTGCGTTCTGCGCCAGCAGCGCGGCGCGCACCGGGTCCGGGTTGTCGCCGCCACGGGCATTGCGCACGGTCGCCACGTGGTCGATGTTCACACCCAGCCGCAGCCGGTTGTCTGCCTTTGTCTCTGCCATGATCCCTGATCCTGATAGGGTTGTCCTGCGCCAGAGACTAGACGGGCAATCGACAGGGGCAACCCCGTTTTCACCCGCCCGCGAAACAAAGGGCGGTCAGTCGGCCCGGCGCTTGACCCGCGCCCCAAGCGAGGATTTGAGGCTGGTCTTCAGCCCCTTCTTCACCGGCGCCTCTTGCGGTTTGACCCCTTCCAGAGCCGCCCGGCGTTTGATCTCTTCGAACTTGGCCTTGATCTTGCTCCGGCGGCGCTGCTGATAAGCACGGATCAGAGGCAGGCTGATCACGTAACAGACCGTGGCGGTGATGACACCGGGAATGAGGCCGCCAACCATATAGGGATAGAAGACCTCGTTATAGAACAGGCTCAACCCATGCCAATCCACCGGGTCGCCGGTGAAATGGGCAAAGAGGTTGCTTTTCAGGTCATGGCCCGCCGCGAGGAACTTGCCGACCAGGGATTTGTCGACATCTTCGTCGAATTCCGTGCCCAACAGCCAATGTCCGGTCTGCAACGAAGCCACACCGATAGGCACATAGGTCAGCGGATTGCCAAAGAAGGTAGAGCTGAGAGCGGCCAGGATATTGCCATTCATCAGCCGGGCAATGAGCGCGGCGACGACGAAATGCATGCCGTAAAACGGCGTGAAGGTGGTGAAGACCCCGGCCCAGACCCCGCGCGCGATCCGTTCAGGCGAATCGGGCAGCCTGCGGACGCGGTGTTTGACGTAGTGAAAAGCCCGGGTCCAGCCGCCACGGGGCCAGAAAAAATCCGCAACCGCACGAAGGGGCGGACGTCTGTCCCGGCGCCTGAATACCAACGGTCTGCGTCCTTCCCAGCTCCAGCCGAACCACTATCCCGGAATCGCGCGGTTCACCGGCTTATCCCTGAACCGCACCACTTCGGCGACATCACTTTCCGCCTCGAGTGTCAACATGAGGGAGTGGAGCTGCTCCACGTCCCTCAGTTCCACGTTGATCATAAGTCGGTAAAAGTCTGGTTTCCTGTCGACGAATTCCAGGTCCGAGATATTGGCCTTCTTCTCGCCGATCAATGTGCAAATTCGCCCCAGGACCCCCGCGTCATTGCCGATGATCATTTCCAGCGTCGTGCTGTAGACCGCCGGGTGGGTGCCACTGTGCCAATGCACATCGACCCAGCGTTCCGGCTGGTCCTCATATTCGCCCAAGCGGTCGCAATCGGCGGCATGCACGACAACGCCCTGGCCCCGGTAGGTGATCCCGATGATCCGCTCGCCCGGCAGCGGCTGACAGCAGGGCGCGCGCTCGAAACTCTGCCCCGGCTCCAGGCCGATCACCGCCCGGCGCATGGATATCTCATCGCTCTCGTGGGCGGTCAGATCGGGGTAGACCGCCTGCACCACATCATGGGCAACGATCTCGGCCGCGCCGAGACGCGCCAGAAGTTCATCGACGCTACTGACCCGCAGGGCGCGGGCGGCGGTTTCCAGCGCCTTGTCGGTGGCCTTGCGGTTCACATGTTCGAAGGCCGAGCGCGCCAATTCATGCCCCAGCTTCACGAACCGGGCCCGATCCGCCTCGCGCAGGGCGCGGCGAATGGCGGTGCGGGCCTTACCGGTGGTGGCGATCTCCAGCCAGCTGACCTGCGGCGTCTGCCCTTCGGCGGTGATCACCTCGACCGACTGACCGTTGCGCAGCCGCGACCACAGCGGCACGCGGATGCCGTCCACCTTGGCGCCGACGCAGGCGTGACCGATGCGCGTATGGATCGCATAGGCGAAATCGATCGGGGTCGCCCCCTTGGGCAGCTTGATCACATCGCCCTTGGGGGTGAAGCAGAAGACCTGGTCGGAATACATCTCCAGCTTGACCGCCTCGAGGAATTCATCGTGATCCTCCTCGGCGTCGAACTGTTCGGTGAGCGAGGAAATCCATTTCGCCGGATCCACCGCAAAGGGGTTTTCCGAACGCACACCATCCCGGTACGACCAATGCGCCGCAACGCCGGTTTCGGCCACGTCATGCATCTGGCGGGTGCGGATCTGCACCTCGACCCGCTTGCCGTCACGCCCCGAAACGGTGGTGTGGATCGAGCGGTACCCGTTCGATTTCGGCTGGCTGATATAGTCCTTGAACCGGCCCGGCACCGCCCGCCAGCGCTGGTGAATGACGCCCAGCGCGCGGTAGCTGTCATCCTCGGACTGGGTGATCACGCGAAAGCCGTAGATATCCGAAAGACGCGAGAACCCCTGATCCTTGGCCTGCATCTTGCGCCAGATCGAATAGGGTTTCTTGGCGCGGCCAAAGACCTCGGCCTCGATGCCCGCCTTTTCCAGCTCGGAGCGCATGTCGCCGGTGATCCGGTGGATCACATCGCCGGTTTCCCGCTGCAGGGTGACAAAACGGCGGATGATCGACTGGCGGCCTTCGGGGTTCAGCACCCGAAAGGCCAGATCCTCCAGCTCTTCGCGCATCCACTGCATGCCCATGCGGCCCGCCAGCGGCGCATAGATATCCATGGTCTCGCGCGCCTTCTGGGCCTGTTTTTCGGGGCGCATCGCCTTGATCGTGCGCATGTTGTGCAGGCGGTCGGCCAGTTTCACCAGGATCACCCGCAGATCCTTGGACATGGCCATGAACAGCTTGCGGAAGTTTTCCGCCTGCTTGGTTTCCCGGCTCGAAAGCTGCAGATTGGTGAGCTTGGTCACCCCATCGACCAGCATCGCCACCTCGTTGCCAAAGCGGCGCGCGACTTCCTCGTAGGAGGCCTTGGTGTCTTCGATGGTGTCGTGCAGAAGCGCCGTGATGATGGTGGCATCATCCAGGCGCTGTTCGGTCAGGATGGCGGCGACCGCCACGGGATGGGTGAAATAGGGCTCACCCGAATGACGAAACTGGCCCTCGTGCATTTCCATGCCGAACTCATAGGCCTCGGCAATGCGCTTGGCATTTGTCTTCGGGTTGTAGTTGCGGACCAGAGCAATCAGATCTCCGGCGGAGATTTCGGGAGATGTCATATCCGATCCGCAGCCTCAGGTAGCGATATCTGCGCGGGTTAGCCCTGGCCCTGGGCCTCCATCAGCGCGCGCAGCAGTTTTTCCTCGGACATGTCGTCCTCGGTGGGTTTGTCGTTTTCGGCCCCCATCAGAAGCGCCATCGAATCCTCTTCGGGTTCGTCGACTTCGATCTGGGTCTGGTTGCTTTCGATCAGCCGCTCGCGCAGTTCATCGGCGCTTTGAGTTTCCTCGGCGATTTCACGCAGGGAGACCACCGGGTTCTTGTCATTGTCGCGTTCCACGGTGATCGGCGAACCGGCGGAAATCTCGCGGGCGCGATGGGCAGCCAGCATCACCAGCTCAAACCGGTTGGGAACCTTGTCTACGCAGTCTTCAACCGTCACGCGGGCCATGGGCGACTCTCCAAAATATAAGTGGGTCCGGAAGGGAGACTTCTAAGCCGATATGTTTTTGTTGACAAGCGCAGAAAAGAGCGCATCGGCTCAATAAAGCGCGATTACACTGTCAATTTCCGATTTTGGCAGCGCGTCGCGCATCTCCGCTGCGGTTTTCTTCAGAACCGGATGGCACCAGCCCGGCGCAATGTCGCACAGGGGCACCAGGACAAAGGCCCGATCCTGAAGGCGCGGATGCGGTAGAATCAGCTGATCCGGGGCCTCCTGCATCTGGCGCTCAAGCGGCAGGTCGCGCCAGTGGCCGTAGCTCCTGGCATCGGGCAGCACACGGTCATCGAAAGACAACAGATCCAGATCAAGCGTGCGCATGCCCCATCGCTGCACCCGCTTGCGCGCATGGCGTGCCTCGATCCCGTGCAACCGCTCCAAGAGCGCCGAAGCGGACAGATCTGTCTCCAGTTCAACCACCGCGTTCACATAGTCTGGACCCGCCCCGGCAGGAAAGCACGGGGTGCGAAAGAACCGGGACACCGCGGTCAAATCGCCCGCCTCGACGGCAAGGTCGGCAACGGCCGCAGCAAGGATATCCTGTGGCAGCAGGTCGTGCCGGGTGAGATTCCCCCCCAGTGCGATTAACGCATTTGACCGGATAACGGTCATTTTGGCATCGTTTCCCATAATCCTTTTGCTTGCAGCGGATGGCAAATAACTTACATTAAGTCCACCCGTTTCGCCGCATATTTGCATTCACTCACGGTACACTTGGCGACGCGGTGACATCGGAAGGACAATTTAATGTTTTACAAAGACGAACGGCTCGCGCTGTTCATCGATGGTTCGAACCTATACGCAGCAGCAAAGGCGCTGGGTTTTGACATCGACTATAAGCTTTTGCGGCAGGAATTCATGCGCCGTGGAAAGCTGTTGCGCGCCTTTTATTACACGGCACTGCTGGAAAATGACGAGTATTCTCCGATCCGACCCCTGGTCGACTGGCTGCACTACAATGGCTTCACCATGGTGACAAAGCCGGCCAAGGAATACACGGACAGCATGGGCCGCCGGAAGGTCAAGGGCAACATGGATATCGAATTGACAGTGGACGCCATGGAACTGGCCCCGCGCGTCGATCATATCGTGCTGTTCTCGGGCGATGGCGATTTTCGGCCGCTGATTGCCAGCCTGCAACGTCAGGGCGTGCGGGTTTCGGTTGTCTCGACCATCCGCAGCCAGCCCCCGATGATCTCGGACGAGTTGCGCCGCCAGGCCGACAACTTCATCGAGCTGGAAGAGCTGAAGGACGTGATCGGGCGTCCGCCGCGCGAATTCCCCAGCGAACAGCGCACCGCAGTGACCTCTCCGTCCTGATCGGGGCAGGGTTCTGACTGGGGCTGGGTTCTGATCAGGGCATGGGCCTCGATCTCCCAAGCTGACAGATACAAAAGGCGCCTCGCAGTTCGGGGCGCCTTTTCCTGTTTCTACCCCTGGGCCGCGCGGGGCGGAATATCCGAGCCCGCCAGCGAACGCGCCCCTCCGCTCATCGGCAGATGGGTATTCAGGATCTGCTCCAGCGCCGCGATGGTGACGGGTTTGGCCAGATACCCGTCCATCCCTGAGGCCAGGCATTTGTCCGCCTCGCCGTCCAGCGCGTTGGCGGTCACCGCGATCACCGGCGTCGGCCTGCGCCCATCGCGCTGTTCGGCCTCCCGCAGCAGGCGGGTCATCTCGAACCCGTCCATCACCGGCATCTGGCAATCGGTCAGAACCAGATCGAAATCTCCGCTCTCCCAGGCCTTCAGGCACTCCTGGCCGTCCCGCACGATCACGGCGGAATAGCCCAAAAGCTCCAGTTGCGATTCAAAGACAGCCTGATTGATCTCATTGTCCTCTGCCACCAGGATGCGCATCTCACTGGGCGTCGCCCGGTCCACCGCGCGGCGGTCCGGCGCCTCTTCCTGCGCCTCCTTGCGCCCCGACAGATAGGCGATCCCGTCCCAAAAGTGGCTGGGCAGCACCGGCATGTCCTGAACCGCAAAGCGCGTCGCGCTGCGCCTTCCCGTGACCTCGGTGCGATCCCGGCTGAGCATCAGCACCTGCAGGTCCGGCAGCTCCTCTTCGATCCGGGCACGCAGCCATTCACTGGTGCGATCCTGTGACTGGGCCGCCGACAACACAAAGATCGTTTCCGGCCCCGCCGCGCGGGCAAGCGCCAGGTATTCGTCGCGATTGGAGACCCACTTGATATCGCAATCCGCCGCCAGCGCGCAGGAGGACCAGCTGGCGGTATCCGTGCCCTTCGGCAGCATGGCCACGATCTGCACCCCGGTCAGGCTCAGACACTTCAGCGGACCGGTCGCATCGGTTACCGGCAGACGCAGGGTAAAGACGGATCCCTGCCCCAGGGTGGAGGTGACCGAGATTTCCCCCCGCATTTTCTCCGCAAGCTGCTTGACGATGGTCAGGCCCAGACCATTGCCCTGAATCATCCGCCGCACCACATCGCCAGAACGCTCGAACGGCTGGAAGATCGCCTTTTGAACCTCTGCATCCATGCCGATGCCATTGTCCTCGACGATGAACTCGATCCAGTCGGGGCCGCTGGTTTCCACCCGAAGGCTGACGATCCCGGTCGGCGCCCCCTCCTGCGGGGCGGAAAACTTGATGGCGTTGCCAAGGAGATTGAGCAGGATCTGCCGCAGCCGCCCCGCATCCCCCAGAATCGAATCGGGGATGCTGGCCTGCACCGACAAAGACAATTCGACCCGCTGTTGATCCGCATGCGCCCGCAGGGTTTCGGCGACGCTTTCCACCACCGGAAGCAGACGCATCGGCCCGTTGGAAAGCTCCATCTTGCCCGCTTCGATCTTCGACACATCCAGGATGTCATCGATAATCCACAACAGGGACGAGGAGGACTCCTTGATCGCATGCAGGATGCGCCGCTGCTCGGGCTTGAGCGTGGTGTTCTCCAGAATCTCGACCATGCCGATAACGCCGTTCATCGGCGTGCGGATTTCATGGCTCATGGCGGCCAGGAATTCGCTCTTGGCGCGGTTGGCCTTGCGCTCTTTCTGATGCGCGCGCCACAGTTCCTCGCTGTAAGAATCGGTCAACTGCCCGAAGGCCATCATCTCGATCATGATGATCCCGAAGATGGTCAGCATGACCGGCAGGGACAGATAGCTGCGCGAGAAGGCCTCATCAAAGACCGGCGGGCCAAAGTAGTCGTGGCCGACAATCCGCGTCGCGATCCAGGCGCAGAGAATGCCGACGATCAGCCCGATGATGATCGGTTTCTCCCGCTTCAGGGAAAAAGTCATGAATGGCCCGCCCAGAAGCGCCACGAACATCATCTCGGCATTGCTGGCCGGATGCAGGGTAAAGACCGCCCCCAGCACCGCAAACAGACCGGTCGTATACCAGATCAGCCGCGCCACCATCTTGTGGCGTGTCTGCACCAGGAACCAGGCGGTCGCCGAACCGAACCCTGCCACCAGTGCATTGCCGACAAGCGCAGGCTCTCCCAGGTAGGCACCAAACACCGCCCACATGAGGCTGAGCACCACGACAAGAACCGCCGTGCTCCGGACGGTCCGGAATCGGCGATCCATATTGTCTTCCATCGCGCTGCGTTCAAGAACGCGGCTGCTGTTCTGTGCCTTCGTTGCCTCCGCCACTGCGGCCCCCAAACCATACCACGGGCCCTAAAAACCGGGCTGTTGCCTAAATCTGATCAGAGGATCCTTCGCGCACCCATGCGTGAACCGCGCGAGCGAAGCCGCCCCTTTGCCGAAAAACATGGCGCCATCGGGTTAATATTCCGTCATTTTTCCCGACTGCCCCCAGTCGGCCGGACATTCACCACGTCCCGGGCATTGGACCTTGCACGGTTCTAGGGGCTGGAACGAAAGGCGCGGATTTCTCCTGCCTCTGGACCTTGCAGGCGGAACACCCTACCTCTGCCCTGCAAGGAGATGCGCCATGACGACCCAAGAGATGCCCTTTGACCAGCAGGCCGACAGCGATGCGGCCCGCAAACCGGCCCTCACCCTTTATCTTGCCGCGCCGCGCGGGTTCTGCGCCGGAGTGGACCGGGCGATCAAGATCGTCGAGATGGCGCTCGAGAAATGGGGCGCCCCGGTCTATGTGCGCCATGAGATCGTGCACAACAAATACGTGGTGGACGGGCTGCGTGCCAAGGGCGCCGTCTTTGTCGAGGAACTGGAGGAATGCCCGCAGGACCGCCCGGTGATCTTTTCCGCCCACGGGGTGCCTAAATCGGTCCCCGCCGAGGCCGAACAGCGCCGGATGGTCTATGTGGATGCCACCTGCCCGCTGGTCTCCAAGGTGCATATCGAGGCTCAGCGCCACGCGGAGGCTGGCCTTCAGATGATCATGATCGGCCACAAGGGCCACCCCGAAACCATCGGCACCATGGGGCAGCTGCCCGAGGGCGAGGTGCTGCTGGTGGAAACCCCGGATGATGTCGCCACCGTCGAGGTGCGCGACCCAAGCCGCCTGGCCTATGTCACCCAGACCACCCTGTCGGTGGATGACACCAAGGACATCGTCGCCGCGCTTGAGGCGCGTTTCCCCAAGATCGTCGGACCGCACAAGGAAGACATCTGCTATGCCACCACCAACCGGCAGGAAGCGGTGAAGGCGGTCGCTCCCAAATCCGACGCGCTGCTGGTCGTGGGCGCCCCCAACTCTTCCAACTCGCGCCGTCTGGTCGAAGTGGGCGCCAAGGCAGGATGCGCCTATTCGCAGCTGGTGCAGCGGGCCGAAAACATCGACTGGCGCGCCCTGGATGGCATCAAGAGTGTCGCCATCACCGCCGGGGCTTCGGCACCGGAACTACTGGTCAACGAGGTGATCGACGCCTTCCGCAGCCGGTTTGACGTGACGGTGGAGATCGTAGAGACCGCCGTGGAGCGGGTCGAATTCAAGGTGCCCCGCGTCTTGCGCACCCCGGCCTGAGCCGAGCAACTGTCGGTATCGGATAGCCTAAGACTCCCCTGAACGCGCCTGCCGTGCTACCACAAGGTGGACCGCGCCCCGCGCGAAAACAGGAGGCCTTGGATGATTTCTCTACAATTCCTGATCACCGCCCTGGTGGTGGTCATCGCGCCCGGCACCGGGGTCATCTACACGCTGGCCCTTGGCCTTGGTCAGGGCGCACGCGCCGCGATCTGGGCGGCCTTTGGCTGTACGCTCGGGATCCTGCCCCACCTGGCCGCCGCCACGCTGGGACTGGCGGCGGTGATGCACAGTTCGGCGGTTCTGTTCCAGCTGGTGAAATTCGCAGGCGTTGCCTATCTTCTGTTCCTTGCCTGGCAGGCACTGAAATCAGGCGGCGCGCTGGCGATTACCTCCGAAACCCGCGCCCAGCCGGGGCTGCGCATTGCCCGGCGCGGCGCCCTGATCAATATCCTCAACCCCAAACTGTCGGTGTTTTTCCTGGCGCTGCTGCCGCCCTTCCTCTCTGGCGATCCCACCAGCGCCACCGCAGAGATGACCCTTCTAGGCGGGATCTTCATGGCCATGACCTTCCTTGTCTTCGTGCTTTACGGGCTCTTTGCCGCCAAGGCCCGCGATCTGGTGCTTGGATCGGAGCGGGTGCTGACATGGCTCAACCGCAGCTTTGCGGCGATCTTTGCCGCCCTGGCCGCGCGGCTGGCGCTGGAGCGCGCATGACCCGGATCCCCCTTGTCCCGCTTGTGCTGGGCCTTGCCGGTCTTATCCCCTTTGTCTGGGGCGCGGCCACGGTGCTGCGCCCGGAGCTGCAGGCCTGGGGGGCCGCCAATCTGGGGCCGCGTTTCGTTGGCCCCTATGTGGGGCTGTTCTACGGCTCGGTCATCCTCAGCTTCATGTCGGGCGTCCTGTGGGGATTTGCCACCAGGACCAATGGCGCCCAGGCCGCGCTTGGCTATGTGCTGTCGGTCATCCCGGCCATATGGGCCTTTCTCATGACCGGGGGAGGCCCCGAGGTGGCAGCCAAGAACCTGATCTATGGCTTTGCCGGTCTGCTGCTGCTGGATCTCATATTCCATGTCTGGGAGCTGACACCCCCCTGGTGGATGCGGCTGCGCCTGCTGTTGACGGCAGTGGTGCTGCTGTCCCTCTCTGTCGGAGTATACATTTGAGCGATCAGGAAACACTTGCGGTCTATGCCCGTGCGGCTGCGGATTATGCCAAGGGCTTTGCCCGCAGCAAGGACACCGACCAGGAGGAGGACTATACTGCCTTCACCGAACGGCTGGCTGAGGGCGCGCGTGTGCTGGATCTGGGCTGCGGTCCGGGCCATTGGGCCGCGCGCCTGCTCGATGATGGCTATCAGGCCGAGGCATTGGATGCCTCAGCAGAGATGGCCGATCATGCCCGCGCGGCTTACGGGCTGGAGGTCGCCGTCGGCCCTTTTGAGGCGCTGGATGCAATGGGGCAATACGATGGGATCTGGGCCAATTTCAGCCTGCTGCATGTGCCGCGCGCCGGTTTCCCGGCTGAACTTGCCCGCGTCAAACGCGCCCTGAAACCGGGGGGAATCTTTAGCATCGGCATGAAGCTGGGCGACGGAGAGGCGCGCGATTCGCTTGGCCGGTTTTACGCCTACTACGGCGAAGACGAGCTGCGGCAGCTGCTGACCAAGGCCGGGTTCACCGTATCGCGCAGCCGCAAGGGAAATGGCGAAGGTCTGGCTGGCGGAGAGGAAACCTTCGTAGTAATGACCGCGCATGGCTGAACTTTTTGCATATACCGACGGAGCCTGCTCCGGAAATCCCGGCCCCGGAGGATGGGGCGTTCTGTTGCGCGCGATGGAGGGCGGTGACATCGTCAAGGAGCGCGAACTCCAGGGCGGCGAACCGGAAACCACCAACAACCGGATGGAGCTGCTGGCGGCGATCAATGCGCTGGAAAGCCTGAGCCGCCCCAGCAAGATCACCGTGGTCACCGACAGCAACTATGTGAAGAACGGCATCACCGGCTGGATCTTCGGCTGGAAGAAGAACGGCTGGAAGAATGCCGCCAAGAAACCGGTGAAGAACGCCGAGCTGTGGCAGCGCCTGGATGCGGCACAGCACCAGCACGATGTGACCTGGGAATGGGTCAAGGGCCACGCAGGCCACCCCGAGAACGAGCGCGCCGATGAGCTGGCCCGCGCGGGCATGGCGCCCTTCAAACCCGGCAAACGCAAGTCGGCCTGATTAGTCTCCCGGAGAGCAGCCCATGACAGTCCTGACGCTGCTTGATTATGCTTCGGTTCTGGTCTTTGCCCTCACTGGCGCGCTGGTGGCCAGCCGGGCGCAGCTTGATATCGTCGGCTTTGCCTTCGTGGCCTGCCTCACGGCGGTGGGTGGCGGCACGGTGCGGGACCTCCTTTTGGACCGTCACCCGGTGTTCTGGGTGGATGATCCCAATTTCATCCTTCTGGCAACCGGTGCCGCCGGAGTGGTCTTTGTCACCGCGCATCTGGTGGAAAGCCGGATGAAATGGGTGATCTGGCTCGACAGTTTTGCCCTGGCAGTTGCGGTTCCGGCAGGCACCGGCGCGGCCATCGCCATGGGCAAACCGCCGGTGATCGTGGTGCTGATGGGCATGGCGACCGGATCACTGGGCGGGCTGATGCGCGATGTGGTCTGCAACGAGGTGCCACTGGTTCTGAAACAGGGCGAGCTGTACATCTCCTGCGCGATGGCAGGGGCGATCACCGCTGTCACCGCGATCTGGATGGGGCTGGAGACGGGCCCGGCCCTATTGGCCTGTGCGGTGGTCTGCTGGGCTCTGCGCGCAGGCTCCATCGCCTTTGGCTGGCACCTGCCCGTCTACAAAAGCCGCCCGCCGCGCGGTTAAGGCCCTTACTTCTGGAAATATTTCTGCCAGATCCAGATCAGTGCCAGGGCGCCAAGCACCGCGCCGACAAAGCCCGACAGCATCCCCATCACCGCAAGAAGCGTACGCAGCACCAGCCCGCCAATCACGGCGCCCGCCATGCCGATGGCCACGGTGGTGATGATATCCGCCTCGATCCGCATCAGCCTTGTGGCCAGAAACCCGGCGGCGGCCCCGATGATGATCAGTGCGACAATGGGCATCTCATTTCCTCCAACAACACGGCGAAACAGGGACAGGATCGCATCCCGGCCCTGCAAAGAAAAGAAAGTGCGCGCAATATCGCACGCCGATTACAGGCGCGTGCCCTTTGCCACAGGGAAGCCGCGCAGAAAGACATCCCGGTCCTGCGCGCCTTTGCCTGCTCTTTGCAAGCGCAGCAGTTCCACCGCGCCGCTGCCGCAAGCGACGGTCAGGCTGTCACTCAACACTTCGCCCGCCTCACCGCTGCCGTCGGCAAGACGCGAGGCCAGAAGTTTCACCCGCTGGCCGTCGACCTCGCACCAGGCGCCGGGAAAGGGCGACAGGCCACGGATCTTGCGGTCCACCTCTTCGGCCGGTTGGCTCCAATCAATCTGCGCCTCGCCCTTGTCAATCTTGGAGGCATAGGTGACGCCCTCTTCGGGCTGCACGTCCGGTGTGAGGTCAGGCAGCAGCGCCAGGGCCTCCACGATCAGACCGGCCCCCATGTCGGACAGGCGGTCGTGCAACTGGGCGGTGGTCTCCTCGGCGCCAATGGGCGTCGCCTGGCGCAACAGAACCGGCCCCGTGTCCAGCCCCGCCTCCATCTGCATGATGCAGATGCCGGTCTCCGCATCGCCCGCCATGATCGCCCGGTGGATCGGCGCCGCGCCGCGCCAACGCGGCAGCAGGCTTGCGTGGATATTGAGGCAGCCATGCTTTGGCGCATCCAGCACCGCCTGCGGCAGGATCAGCCCATAGGCCACCACCACGGCCACATCCACCTCAAGGGCTGCAAACTCCGCCTGTTCCTCGGCCCCTTTCAGGGAGACCGGGTGGCGCACCTCAAGACCCAGCGCCTCGGCCCGTGCGTGAACCGGCGTCGGGCGGTCCTTCTTGCCGCGGCCCGCCGGGCGCGGCGGCTGACAATAGACGGCGGCGATGTCATGCCCCGCATCCACCAGCGCATCCAGCACCGGCACGGAAAACTCGGGCGTTCCCATAAAGATGACGCGCATGGCCCTATCCCCCCATTAGCCGGTCAGTTTCTTGGATTTTCGGATCAGCATGTCACGCTTCACCTTGCTGAGCCGATCGATATAGAGCTTGCCGTCCAGGTGGTCGATCTGGTGCTGCACGGAGGTCGCCTCGATCCCGACGAAGTCGCGCTCGGTGATCTCGCCACTCTCATCCATGTAGCGCACGGTGACGGCGCGGGGGCGTTTCACCTTGGCGGAAACGCCAGGGAGGTTGGGCGAAGCCTCGTCATGTTCGCGCAGCTGGGTGGAGGCATGCAGGATCTCGGGGTTGGCCATGCGCACCGCCTTGCCGCGCTCGGTCGAGCCATCGACGACGGCAAGGCGCAGCATCACGCCGATCTGGTTGGCGCCAAGGCCGACGCCCGGCATCGCCTCCATCGTGTCGATCATGTCCTGCCAGATCTGGCGGATCTCGTCGGTGATCTCGGTGACCTCTTCGGCGCGGGTGCGCAGGCGTTTGTCGGGCCAGGGCAGGCAGGGGCGGACGGTCATTCTGTGGTCCCTTTCAGGGCGGAGTATTCGGCTTCGACCGCAGCACGGGCCGCCGGATCAAGGTGATCAAGGGTCAGGGTGCCGTTCAGATGGTCGAATTCATGCTGGATGCAGCGCGCCTCGAAGCCGTCGAAATCGGCCATGTGAATATCCCCTTCGGCGGCGGTCCATTGCACGGTGACAGCCACGGGGCGTTCAACCGGGACCATGACACCGGGGATCGACAGGCAGCCTTCCTCCATCGTGACCGGCACGCGCTCCACCGCCATGATCGACGGGTTGATCATCACCATCGGGGAGCGCTTGCCCTCTTTCCAGGTGCAATCCATCACGAAAAGCCGTTTCATCACCCCCACCTGCGGCGCAGCAAGGCCCCGGCCATTGGCGGCATACATGGTGTCGAACATATCGGCGATCAGATCGTCGAGGGGCTCCTGCTCCACCGGCGCACAGTGCTGGGTCAACCTTGAATCAGGCCATTTCAGGATCGGGAGAACGGCCATGGGCAAGCCCCTCGTCTGGCGCTGCGGGCGGGGGTTTACTGCTCCCGCGCGCGCTCGCGTTTCAGCTTTTGCATCTTGCGGGTGATCATCTGCCGCTTCAGCGGTTTCAGGTAGTCGATGAACAGCTTGCCGTTCAGATGGTCGATCTCATGCTGCACGCAGGTCGCCCAAAGCCCGTCAAAGGTCTCGCTCTGCTCATGCCCGTCGCGGTCGATCCACTTGACCTGCACCTCTTTGGGGCGGGTCACCTCGGCGTATTGCTCGGGGATCGACAAGCAGCCTTCCTCGTAGACGTTGGTTTCCTCGGAGGAGGCGACGACCTCGGGGTTGAACATCACCAGGGGGCGCGCATCGCCCTCACCTTCCTTGACGCAATCCATCGCGATCACTCGCTGCAGGATACCCACCTGCGGCGCGGCCAGGCCGATACCCGGTGCGGCATACATGGTTTCCAGCATGTCATCGGCCAGCACGCGCAGCTCGTCCGACACATCAGGCACAGGCACGCAGACCTTTTTCAGGCGGGGATCGGGGTGGATCAGGATCGGTCGTTTCATGGGCATGATTTAGGCGATTGCACCCCGCCCTGCAACGCCCCCCTTGCGCATGGCGTCATTGTGCGTAGCTTCACTGCCAAACAACCGGAGTTTCGAGCCATGGATTTTGACACCCTCATCGACCGCCGCGGCACCCATTGCGCCAAATGGGACATGATGGAGAGCCTATATGGCGTCTCGCCCGATGACGGGCTGGCGATGTGGGTGGCAGACATGGATTTCCCGGTACCTCCCGCGGTCACCGACAAGATGCGCGAGATGGCCGATCACGGCGTCTATGGCTACGTGAACTGCGAGAAACCCTACAAGGACGCGATCCGCTGGTGGATGCAGAACCGCCACGGCTGGGAGGTGGAGGCCGACGCGATCTTCACCACCACGGGTCTCGTGAACGGTGTCGGCATGTGCCTAGATACCTTCACTCAGCCCGGCGATGGCATCGTCCTGTTCACGCCCGTCTATCACGCCTTTGCCAAGGTGATCCGCAATGCGGGCCGCGAGGTTGTCGAATGCCTGATGACCAACACTTATGGTCGCTACGAGATGGATTTTGACGCCTATGATGCGCAGATGACCGGCAAGGAAAAGATGGTCATCCTCTGCTCGCCGCACAATCCCGGCGGCCGGGTCTGGAGCCAGGCGGAACTGCAGGCGGTTGCGGATTTTGCCAAGCGCCACGATCTGATCCTGCTGTCGGATGAGATCCACCACGATCTGGTCTATCCCGGCCACACACACATCCCGATGCAGAACGCGGTTCCGGACGTGACCGAGCGGCTGTTGATGCTGACCGCGCCGTCCAAGACCTTCAACTTTGCGGGCCTGCACACGGGTCAGGTGATCATTCCCGATCCGCACCTGCGTGAACAATTCCAGCGCCGCATGCTGGCCCTTGCCCTGGCGCCGAACTCGGCCGGGCAATTCGCCACTGCCGCCGCCTATTCGCCCGAAGGTGCCAAATGGGCCGATCAACTGGTCGCCTACCTGGATGGCAACCGTCAGGTTTTTGACGCCGCAATCGACAAGATCCCCGGTCTGTCGTCGATGCCCTTGGCCGCGACCTATCTCTCTTGGGTCGATTTCTCCGGCACCGGCATGAGCCGCGAGGAATTCACCAAGCGGGTGGAACAGGGCGCAAAGATCGCCGCCAACCACGGCACCACCTTTGGCACCGGCGGAGAAGATTTCCTGCGCTTCAACCTTGGCACACAACGCTCCCGCATCGAAGAGGCCTGCGCGCGCTTGGCCGAGGCCTTCTCGGATCTGCAGTAATCAAACGACAAAGGGCGCGGCCTATGGCTGCGCCCACCAATGCCAATAGTTGGCAAGGTCTCTCCATTAGGTCACGCCGCTGGCAGGTCTCACGCCTCGCCGTGCAGCCCGTCGTATGAGATCAGCCCAACCGGAGCGTCCGGCGCTCGGTAGAAATCCAGCGGAGCCTTCTCGGCGGCCGCGGTCGCCCGCTTGAACTCATAGCGCATCTCGCCGCCTTCGGCTTCGGAGGCAACGATCAGGCATTGCGACAGGTGACGGGCACCATCGTAGAGATCGACCAGGCCGCGCAGTTGCGGTGCGTCCACCTCTTCCACCGAAAAGCCGTCCTTCCACATGCGCAGAACGGGAAACTGGGATTCGCCCACCTGCACACGCAGGCGGCTTTTCTTCTTCATCCCCTGAATACGCGCGGCGTCCAATGCGTCCTGAACGGCCTTGGGAACATAGGTGGTCATGGCAATTGCCTTCCTGGTGGGATCTTCTGATCTGCGGGCACGCCCTAGGGTGACTCACAATGCCCTAAAATCAAGTGAAGTTTTCCTGAAATCCGCTGCATGTGGTCGCAGGACACGTGCCCCTGTGCAGATCCGCAGAGAAGCTGCGCGCCTGTTGGCGTGGCGCGCAGGCCCGCTTTGCCTATTTTGCGGGTCTGGAACGGTAAGGAGCGAAACGATGGGTCTTTTGATCGACGGCACATGGCATGACACATGGTACGATACCAAATCGACAGGCGGTGCCTTTGAGCGCTCGGTCTCGCAGTTTCGCAACTGGATCACGCCGGACGGCAGCGCAGGCGCTTCGGGCGATGCGGGCTTTGCCGCCGAAAGCGGGCGCTATCATCTCTATGTCTCGCTCGCCTGCCCCTGGGCGCATCGCACCCTGATCTTTCGCCAGTTGAAAGACCTCGCCGACCATATCTCTGTCTCGGTTGTCCACCCCGACATGCTGGATCGTGGCTGGACCTTTCAGACCGACGATCATGGCGCCACCGGTGATACCCTGTTCGGCCATGATTACGCCTATGAGATCTACACCCGCGCCGACCCCACCTATTCGGGTCGGGTCACCGTGCCGATCCTCTGGGACAAGCAGCGCAACACCATCGTGTCGAACGAAAGCTCGGAAATCATCCGCATGTTCAACTCGGCCTTTGACGATCTCACAGGAAATCGCGACGACTACTGGCCCGAAGAGCTGCGCGAACCGATCGAGGCGGTCAACGCACGCATTTACGACACGCTCAACAACGGGGTCTATCGCTGCGGCTTTGCCACCACGCAAGAGGCCTATGATACGGCAATCGGGCCGCTGTTCGACACGCTCGACTGGCTGGAGGACCTTCTGTCAGAACACCGATACCTGCTGGGCACCCGCGTGACCGAGGCCGACTGGCGCCTGTTCACCACGCTATTGCGGTTCGACCCGGTCTATCATTTGCACTTCAAGTGCAACCGCAACCGGCTGATCGATTACCCGAACCTCTGGGCCTATACGCGAGAACTGTACCAGTGGCCCGGCGTCAAGGAAACCGTCGGCATGGAGCACATCGTGCGCCACTATCACTACAGCCACGACACCATCAATCCGAACCGGATCCTGCCGATCAACCCGGTGATCGACTGGGAGGCTCCGCACGGAAGAAGCTAAGGAATTCCTTACCTTTTTGACTGCCAGCCCGCAAAATGCCGCCCTGGGTTGCAGTGTCCAGTTGCTTTATCACCTGACCTGTTTCATATGGCTGACGACCGGCACCGGGTGATCGGTGTCCTTTCACGAGTCAGGGCCTGAAATGGTGACACTGGATACCGGGGCTGAACCCACCGCACGCGACCATGGCGGTAATCTCTCCGCAGCCATTGCCACATATGGCGGCCTGCGCTCGGAGTGGATCGATCTGTCCACCGGCATCAATCCAGCCCCCTATCCCTTGCCCGATTTCACAGCCGAGGATTGGTCCGCCCTGCCCGATGCGACCGCCGCCGACGAGCTGAACCGGGCGGCGCGCGAGTTCTGGCGCGTGCCAGAGGGTGCGGCGGTGCTGGCCTCCCCCGGCGCCTCGGCCCTGATTGCCCTGGCACCTGCGCTGGCGGCCGCCCGCTGGGTACGGATCGACACGCCCACCTATAATGAACACGCTGCCGCCTTTCTCGCGCAGGGCTGGCGCATCGCAGACACCCAGCCGGCCGAGGCCTGCGTCGCCGTCCATCCCAACAATCCCGACGGGCGCCTGTGGCAGGCCTCAGACTTCAACACGCCGTTTCGCATCATCGACGAAAGCTTCTGCGACATCTGCCCGGATCAAAGCCTGATCCACCTGGCCAAGGAGCCGGGAACGCTGGTCCTGAAAAGCTTTGGCAAGTTCTGGGGGCTGGCTGGCTTGCGATTGGGCTTTGCCATCGGGGATCCGGCGCTGATTTCACGCCTGGCCGATCTGCAAGGCCCCTGGGCCGTGTCCGGCCCGGCGCTGAAGACCGGCATTCGCGCGCTCACCGATGGCGATTGGGCCGCGCAGACCCGTGCCCGGCTGGCAAGGGATGCCGCCCGCCTCGACGATCTGGTCCTGCCCAGGGGCGGCGAACTGGTCGGCGGCACGGACCTGTTCCGGCTCTATCGCGTGGATGATGCCGCCGCCTGGCAGGATCGGCTGGCCCGCGCCCATATCTGGAGCCGCATCTTCCCCTATTCCACCACATACCTGCGCCTTGGCCTGCCGCCGGACCATGGCTGGACCCGTTTGGAGGCCGCCCTTTGAGCACCGCCACACTCCTTGCCCTTGCTCTGATCCTGGATGCGCTCTTTGGTGAACCGCGCTGGCTGTGGGATCGTCTGCCGCATCCCGCTGTGCTGATGGGTCGGCTGGTCAAGACACTGGACGAGGGGCTGAACGCAGGCAGTGGTCGCAAGATCAAGGGCGTGGCGGCCGCATCGGCTCTGATCCTGACGGGCTTGATCCTGGGCTGGCTGCTGTCGCTCTTTGGTCCCCTGGTCGAGATCCTGCTGGCCGCCGTGCTGATCGCGCAACGCTCCCTGATCGATCATCTTCTGGCCGTGGTCACAGGGCTGCGAAACGGTCTGGAGGGCGGGCGCCAGGCGGTGGCGATGATCGTCAGCCGCGACACCGACGGCATGACCGGCCCGCAAGTGGCGCGCTCTGCCATCGAAAGCGGTGCGGAAAACATGTCGGACGGGGTGATTGCACCCGCCTTCTGGTTCCTGGTGGCCGGGCTGCCGGGGCTGATCGCCTACAAGATGATCAATACCGCCGACAGCATGATCGGCTACCGCAACGCGCGTTACGAGGAGTTCGGATGGGCCGCCGCCCGGCTGGATGATCTTTTGAACCTGATCCCGGCGCGGCTGACCGCCGTGCTGATCGCGGTGAGCGGCCGCGTGCTGCGCGACTGGCCCGCCATCGCGGCCGATGCGAAACAGCACCGCTCTCCCAATGCCGGCTGGCCCGAGGCGGCCATGGCGCGCGCATTGAACGTGGCGCTATCGGGGCCACGATCCTACGACGGAAAGATGCGCGATTTTCCATGGGTGCACGAGGCTGGCGCCAAAAGCGCTGACGCCCATGCGATCCGGCGCTGCACCGAGATGCTGTGGATGGCCTGGGCGCTAGGCCTTGTGTTGACAGTTGCCATCGCGGTGATCTTCTAGCACATATCAAGGCAACCTCCCTGTCTAGAAAGGACACCGAAGGCATGCGCAAACTGGCCCTTTCCCTTGCAACCGCCGCGTTGCTGCCCGCAAGCGCCATGGCTGAATGCGGCGGCAGCTTTTCTGATTTCATCGCAGGCTTGAAACAGGAGGCCGTGACAGCAGGCTTTGATCCCGCCACGGTGAACGCCTTCTTCAAGGGTACAGAGCAGGATCCAAAGGTGCTGCGCGCCGACCGGGCACAGGGGGTGTTCCAGAAACCCTTTATCGAGTTTTCGCGCCGCCTGATCTCGCAGAACCGGATCGACCGGGGCAAGGCGATGTCAAAGAAATACGACAGCACCTTCCGGCGCATCGAAAGCACCTATGGCATCAACCGCGGCGTGCTCTTGGCCTTCTGGGCGTTCGAGACCGATTACGGCGCCTTCCAGGGCGATTTCAACACCCGCAACGCGCTGGTGACCCTGGCCCATGATTGCCGCCGCCCGGAGCTGTTTCGCCCGCAGATCTTTGCCGCGCTGGAGCTGTTTTCACACGGAGATTTCGACCCGGCGCGCACCACCGGCGCCTGGGCCGGGGAAATCGGCATGGTGCAGATGCTGCCCCGCGACATTCTTGAAAACGGCGTCGATGCGGATGGCGACGGGCATGTGACGCTCAAGACCTCGGCGCCCGATGCGCTGATGTCCGGGGCCAAGATGTTGTCCCACCTCGGCTGGCGCGCAGGGCAGCCCTGGATCCAGGAGGTGCGCCTGCCCGGCGGCATCGATCTGTCGCTCACCGGGCCTGCGCAAAAGCTGAGTGTGGCGGACTGGGCGCGCATGGGGGTTGCCGCGCGCGACGGACGCCTGCCCGCCCCTGAAACGCCCGCCTCGCTGATCCTGCCGCAGGGGCACAAGGGGCCGGCCTTCCTCGCCTATCCGAATTTCGACGTCTATTTCGAATGGAACCAGAGTTTCACCTACGTGATGACCGCCGCCTATTTCGCCACCCGGCTGGAGGGCGCTGCGGTCTATGACGCAGGCAATCCCGATCAGAGCCTCAGCGGCGCGCAGATGAAGCAGCTCCAGAAAAAGCTGCGGTCCCTGGGGCATGACGTGGGGGATATCGACGGCATCCTGGGTGCCAAGACCCGGATCGCGGTACAGAGTGAACAAAAACGCCTTGGCCTGCCAGCCGATGCCTGGCCCACGCCTGCGCTGCTGAACCGGCTCTGACACCCAGGCCTTAGCGCACAGGAAACCGCGCGCCCTTTTGGGTGATCAGCACCACGCGGGTGCCGCTGTGAACATAGAGATCACAGCGGGAAAACCCGTCCACGAAGTCGATGCAGACACTGCCGTCAGGCGCAAGGTGATAGCTGCCCCAGCTGGTGCCGCCGCCATTCACCGCTGAATAGGTATAGGAATAGGCTCCATCGGAACCAAAACGGGCCTCTCCATCATCGTAGAACACGAAGGATTGCCCCGGCAGCGCGGCCAGTTCGACCGGATCAAATGGCCGATCTGAGGGCCGCAAAGCCCAACCGGGCGCATCGGCCACAGCCGCAGCCGCCAAAAGAAACAGTGCTGTTGATACCAGGGCGCATCTCATCCCCGCAGCCTAGCGGTTTTGAGGGCCAGGCGGGGTCACGATCCGGTGACAGAGCCCGACCCCGATTTAAGCTGCAGCTGCACGGGCAAAGGCTTACCAGCCGATGAACTCTTCAAAATCCTTCATCGCACGCGACCAGATCGAAACCTGGCGGGCAAAGTCATCGGCGCTGATCCCGTCCTGACCCATGAAGATGTCCATCTCGATCCGGGCCGAGCCTTCCTCGGAAATATAGCTGCGGGCAAACCGGTTCTGCATGTTCCACTCGTTCACCTTGGACAGGCGCACGGATCCATCGGTCTGATAGCCCGAGAAGAACTGCACCGCATCGCAGTTCCGGTTGTTGTCGCAGCCGTAGTAGTAGACCGAGAATTCGCTGCCGTAATAGTCGACACGCAATTTGGGGTCGCCCACATTGTCGGTTGTCCGCTCGACCTCGGCCCCCTCATTCTCAAAGAACCGCGCCAGGCTTCCTGCATCCAAGGCATAAAGGTTTTCGGCCTGCGCCGCCAAAGGCAACATCACGAGGCTGGCGACGGCAAGGGATCTGGCGAGGGGCATGGCGGTTCTCCTTTTCGGCGTTTAGCAAGAGCCTAAGTCGGGGCCTGCCCTGGCACAAGAAATTCTCCGGCCTGACAGGGGGGAGTTTCCGCCGAGACGGCGCAGATCGGTTGCCCCCAAGGGGCGGGAAACCGATCAGGCAACCATGGCTTCGGCCTTCTTCAGGTCGACCGAAACCAGCTGGCTGACGCCCTTTTCCTGCATGGTGACACCAAACAGCCGATCCATGCGCGCCATGGTCACCGCGTGGTGGGTGATGATCAGGAAGCGGGTGTCGGTCTGGCGGCACATCTCGTCCAGAAGGTCACAGAAGCGCGTGACATTGGCGTCATCCAGCGGCGCGTCCACCTCGTCCAGCACACAGATCGGCGCCGGGTTGGACAGGAAGACCGCAAAGATCAGCGCCATGGCCGTGAGGGTCTGCTCACCGCCCGACAAGAGCGACAGGGTCGAGAGCTTCTTGCCCGGCGGCTGGCACATGATCTCCAGGCCCGCATCCAGCGGATCGTCGCTTTCGACCATCACCAGGTTCGCCTCACCGCCGCCAAAGAGATGGGTGAACAGCATGGCAAAACTGGCGTTGACCTGCTCGAATGCGGTCAACAGGCGTTCGCGCCCTTCGCGGTTGAGGCTGGCAATGCCGCTGCGCAGGGTCTTTACCGCTTCCTCCAGATCCTGCTTTTCCGCAACCAGCTCGTCATATTCGGTCTGGATCTCGCGGGCGTCCTCCTCGGCGCGCAGGTTCACCGCGCCCAGGGCATCGCGCTGTCGCTTGTGGCGGGATACTTCCGCCTCCAGCGCCTCGGCCGAGGGCATCTGATCCGGGTCGGTGTCCAGCTGATCGAGCAAAGCCTGCGGCGCGCAATTCTGTTCCTCGGCGATCCGCTCGGCAGCATGGGCGACGGTTTCGCGCGCCCCGTCGAACCGCGCCTCTGATCGAGCGCGAGCCTCGCGCGCCTCGGAGGCCAGCCGCTCGCAATCGCGTTCCGCCTGGACCGCCTCGCGCAGCACACCTTCGGCCGCGACCAGGGCATCCGTGGCGGCCGCCTTGCGGGCCTCGGCCTCCTCGATCGCCTCGTTCAGCTCTTCGCGTTTCTCGGCGATCTCGGCCGGCACCGCATGGGCGTCTTCCAACTCCTCCTGCGAGGCCTCGCGCCGTTCGGCCAATTCTTCGATCCGCCGTTCGGCGGTTTCAAGGCGATGACGCCAGCCCGACAGTTCCTTGGTGACCTGCTGGGCGCGTTTGGTGCGCGCCTCGCCCTCGCGGCGCAGCTCGTCATGAGAGGAGCGATGCGTCAGCATGGTGATACGGGCGGCTTCCACCTGCTGCTTGATCTCTTCCACCACCGCGCGGGCCTCGTCGAGGTTCCCCAGATCCGCATGGGCGGTCTCGGCCTCGGTCAGCTGCAGGCGCGCGGCCATGGCGTCTTCGTCGTGACGGGCCAGGGCGATGCCAAGGGTTTCCAGCTTGCCCTCGGCCATGTTGCGATCCGCCTCTGCCCGGCTCAGCGCGCGGGCCGCATCCGCGACCCGCTGGTCGGCAGCACGGCGGGCCTGACGGGCCAGTTGATCCGCCTGGGACACTTCTTCGAGCTTGCGCAGCAGCGTTTCATGGGCGGCGCGGGCACCATCAGCACGGGCCCCGACCCGTTCCAGGTCCTGTTTCAGGGCCTCAAGCCGATTGAGCTGTTCCAACCGCAGCGCGGCGGCACTGGGGGCATCCTCGGCCCAGGCCCGGTAACCATCCCAGCGCCACAGGTCCCCGTCCAGCGTCACCAGCCGTTGCCCCGGCTTCAGCTGCGCCTGCAGATCGCGGGCGGCATCGCCTTCCACCAGGCCGATCTGACCGATCCGCCGGGCCAGCGCCTCGGGGCCGGAGACATATTTCGCCAGGGGATCCACCCCATCCGGCAGCGGCGCGTCGCGATCATAGCCTGCCAGCGTTACCCAGCCGGTGGGACCATCCACCTCCGCCAAAGGCGCGCGCAAATCATCCGCGAGGGCCGCACCCAGCGCCTTTTCATAGCCCGGCGTCACGCTCAGCTCATCCAGGATCTGGCCACCCTCGGCGGTGTCGCGCTCCACCAGTTTGGCCAGCGCGGTCACCTCGGCCCTGAGCGCCCCCAGTTCCCCTTCGGCTTCCGAGCGCTGCGAGCGCGCCTCGGTCTCGCGCTCCTGGGTGTCGGCGCGCAGCTCATCCGCGGCGGCCAGCGCCTCTTCGGCGGCCTCGGCGGCTTCGCGGGCATCTTCCTCGGCGGCAACGGCAGCCTCGAACAGCTCTTGCGATTGCTCCAGCGCTTCCTCTGCGCTCTCCTGTGCGGCGCGGGATTTCTCGCCCTCGTCCGTCGCCCGTTGCAGGGCACGCTGGCAATCCTCGACCAGGCGGCGGGCCGACTGGTGGCGCGCGGCAAGCCGGGCCACGTCTTCGGTCACCTGTGCCAGGTGCTCTTCGCGCGCCTCCAGGATCTGCCCGGCATCGCGCGCCAGTTCGGCGGCCTCGGACAGGCGATCATCATGGCCTTCGCTGGCCTTGGAGAGTTCGCGCTGTTCCCATTCAAGGCGCTCGATGGTCTCTCCCGCATCGCGGTTGAGCCCCCCTTCACGTTCAATGTCATTGCCAAGCTGCTGAATGCGGGAGGTCAGCCGCTCAATCGCCTGCCGCGCCTGCGCCTCCTGGTCGCTCAGCGCATCGCGCTGCACCACAAGGCGCTGCAGGATGGCGGCGGCAATGGCTTCTTCCTCGCGCAGAGGCGGCAGCGCCTCTTCATCCTTGGCGCGCTTTTCACCCGCAGCACGGCTCAGCGCCTCAGCCTTGGCAGCCTGGGTGATGCGGATGCGCAGCTCGTCCTCGGCCGCCTGGCGGGCATCGTCCGCCTCGCGCCAACGGCGATAGAGCAACATGCCCTCGGCCAGACGCAGCTTTTCCCCGATATCGCGATAGCGCTGCGCCTGTTTGGCCTGCCGCGCCAGTTGCGATAGCTGTGCTGCCAGCTGTTCTATCACGTCATCGACGCGCAGCAGGTTCTGTTCGGTGTTCTTCAGCTTCAGCTCCGCCTCGTGGCGACGCTGATAAAGGCCGGAGATGCCTGCGGCTTCCTCCAGGATGCGGCGGCGTGCCTTGGGTTTGGCGTTGATCAGCTCGGAAATCTGCCCCTGCCGCACCAGGGCCGGCGAATGCGCGCCGGTCGAGGCATCGGCAAACAGCATCTGCACATCGCGCGCGCGCACATCCTTGCCGTTGGATTTATAGGCGCTGCCCACGTCGCGGGTGATGCGGCGCACGATTTCCAGCTGATCGCTGTCGTTGAACCCGGAGGGCGCCAGCCGATCGCTGTTGTCGATCTGCAGGCTCACCTCGGCGAAATTGCGCGCCGAGCGGGAGGAGGTACCGGCAAAGATCACATCCTCCATGCCGCCGCCGCGCATGGCGCGGGCGCGGGTCTCCCCCATCACCCAGCGCAGCGCCTCCAAAAGGTTCGACTTGCCACAGCCATTCGGCCCGACAACGCCGGTCAGCCCATCCGCGATGATCAGATCGGTCGGATCGACAAAGCTTTTGAAGCCGTTGAGCCTGAGTTTGGAAAAGCGCAAAACCGCCCCTTTGTGATTCTCGTGGCAAAAACCTCAGCAGGTTCGCAGGCCGTGAGTCAACGGCGCAGCCCCCAAATCAGGACCAAAGGCAGGCTGTCGCCACTATATCTTGTGGATAACCCGAAAAAACAGGCCGAAACCCGCGATCACAGGCGATCGCGACAGTCCAGGCGCCCCAGCAATAGCGCCTGATCCCCCATCACCCAACGCACCCTGCAGCCGCTGGAAGCCGCCATCGCGCGCCGCGCGCGATCCCTCAGCGGTCCCAAGCGGGGCGCATATTCGGGGTTGATACGCACCGCCTCGATCAGGGTGCCGCGTTGGCGCAGATCAAAGCTGCTGCCCTCCACCGTCACCCGCACCGGCTCGATCCCTTGGAAGTGCGTGCTGGGCGCAGCACAGCCCATCAGCAAAAGAGAAACCGCAATTGTCGGAACGCGCATCGGAGCCGCCTCACCCCTCTTGCCCGGCCATCAAACGCCGGAGCTGAGGCGTATCATACCATCTGCGCGGCCTGCTGCCGAGTCTGGGCAGGGGCTTCGGACAGGAGCTGCCCCAGACGGGCGATCCCCTCCTCGATCTCTGCCTCGGCCAGCACCGAGAAGCTGAGCCGCAGCGTATTGCTGCCACCGCCATCGGCAAAGAAGGCCTGGCCCGGCACAAAGGCGACCTTCACCGTCTCAAGCGAGCGCGCCAACAGTTCTGCACCGCTCACGCCCGCAGGCAGGGTCAGCCAGACGAACATGCCCCCCTCGGGCCGGGTCCAGTGCACGCCGGGCGGCATGTGCCGCTGCAAGGCCGCCAGCATGGCATCCCGGCGGGCCTTGTAGGCGGCGCGCACCTTCTCCACATGGGCGTCGAAGATCTGCCGTGCCACGGTGTTCACGGCCATCTGGTTCACGGTCGCCGAATGCAGGTCGGCGGCCTGTTTGATCAGCACCATCTGAGAGATCACCGGCTTGGCGGCCACCGCCCAGCCCACCCGCAACCCCGGCGACAGGGTCTTGGAGAAGGAGCCGCAATAGATCGTCCGGCAGTCCTCGATCGAGCCTTTGCGGCCCAGTTCCATGGCCAGGATCGGCGACACCGGCGTCCCGTCATAGCGCAGGTCCTGATAGGCGCCATCCTCGATCACGGCGCAGTCCAGCTCCTCGGCCAGGTCCAGCATGCGGGCGCGGGCAGATTCCGTCACCGTCTGCCCGGTGGGATTTGCGAAATCGGCGGACAGATAGGCGAATTTCACCGCACTGCCAGAGCTTTCGGCGCCATCGCGATAGCTGTGCGCGGTGCGATTACCCTCTAGGGTCAACTGGTCATAGCGCGGCTCATAAGCGTTGAAAGCCGCCAGCGCGCCCAGGTAGGTCGGCGCCGTCACCAGCGCGGTATCGCCCGGCGACAGGAACAGCTTGCCCAGGTAATCCAGCGCCTGCTGCGACCCGGAGGTGATCAGGATATTGTCCGGCGTACAGGTGATGCCGAGCCGCCCCATGCGCTCCACGATCCACTGCTTCAGCGGCAGATACCCCTCGCTGACGGAGTATTGCAGCGATTGCCCCTGTTGCCCGTTCGTAAGCGCCTGACCAAAGGCATCGGCAAAGGCCTCCGCCGGAAACAGGGAGGGATCCGGGATGCCCCCGGCAAAAGACAGGATTCCTGGCTGGTCCAGCAGTTTCAGCAACTCGCGGATTTCCGATGCCTTCATGCGCAGGGCGCGACTGGCAAAGATCTCTTTCAACGACATGGGCGTTTCTCCTGGACCACTTGAGCCGAAAGTATGTTTTACCAACATTAAGTCAACAAATCTGACCTTTTATTACAAAAGAGTGATCGGATCATTCCGTTTGTTGCCGCGGGTTAGAAAGCTTGCGCGGGCCGCGGTCATATGATTTGACCAATTCAACCACCCTTCCATGTGTCTAGTTACAGGGTCCGAGGCACCGATGCCGTTTCAGAAAGTCCAACCCGAAAAGCTCTCCACCTCGGTTGTGCGCCAGATCGAGCAGTTGATTCTGCGCGGGATCCTGTCGCCCGGCGAACGCCTGCCGGCCGAACGGGAACTGGCCGAGCGTCTTGGCGTGTCGCGCCCGTCGCTGCGCGAGGCGATCGGCGAATTGCAGGATCGTGGGCTGCTGACATCCAAAGCCGGATCCGGGGTCTTTGTGGGCGATGTTCTTGGCTCGGCCTTCTCCCCTGCCCTGGTGCAGCTGTTTTCCAGCCATGACGAAGCGGTCTTTGACTATCTGTCCTTTCGCCGCGACATTGAGGGCCTGGCGGCAGAACGGGCAGCGCGGCTTGGCTCGGACGATGATCTGCAGGTGATCCAGACCATCTTTGACAAGATGGAAGCCGCAGGAAACCCCGCTGAATCGGAAGAGGCGGCCCAGCTTGATGCCGAGTTTCACTCCGCCATCATGGATGCCAGCCACAACGTGATCATGCTGCATATGATGCGCTCGATGATCGACCTTCTGCGCGAGGGGGTGTTCTACAATCGCAAGGTCATGTTCCAGCAGTACACCACCTATGACGCCATAGTGGAGCAGCACCGCGCCATCAATGCGGCCCTGCAGGCCCGCGATCCGGGTGGTGCGCGCGCCGCGGTCGAGCGCCATCTGGACTATGTGAAACAGGCGCTGATGGATCACCAGCGCGCCGAACGCAATGCAGAGATCGCCCGCCAAAGGCTGGAGCACGAAAGAAGTAAATCCTGAAACCGGTCAGGCGCCGTGCGAAACACCCGGTTGCAGGTTTTGGCGCCAATCCGCCATCGTCGAGGTGAGCCGATCCGAGATCTTCTGGAAATCACTCCCGTTTAACAGCGCTGCTGCCGCCTCGACCTCGCCGTTTTCAACGCATCTGGCGATCTGCCCCGCAGCCTTGTGGAACCGCGCATGGGCCTCGACCACGAGCCGGTACTCTGCCGCATTGGCAACCACTGGATCCTGAGACAGCTGCCGCAGCCACTTGCCAAAGGTGCAAAGATCGTCCCGCGAAATCTCCAGAGAACTGCTGCTCAACCTGCCCTTGGCCACGGCCTCTGACAGTTGCAGCTTCCAGCAGCCATGCGATCCCATGGCCTGTTTGATCTGTTGCGCCAGATCCGACATCTACTGAATTCCCCAAACGCCTCTGCCTGTGCGGGCAGTTTAGCGCTTGGGTGTGAACAGCCGGTATACGGTGTAATGGCTAACGCGTTGCGCAACGGGTTATGCGGCTGAAAATCGTTCCAGAAAGGTGGTCTTGCCGCTGGGAGCGCGTCGATAGCTCAGGCTTGGAAGCCCGAGGCCATAGCATTGCGTGGATATGATCCGCCCTGGTTCCGCGGCTTCCGCGGCTGCACGAAGGGACAGTGGCTGAAACTTCACCGCGGAACCGGTGATTTCAAAGGCTCTGGTAATACCTGTTTCAACTGCCATGGGTCTTTCCTTCATTGCGTGTTGATTACAGTTTTAAAACAATCCGGCAGATCGCGCAGCGCCACCAAAGCGCATAGGAAAGGTGCGTCTGATCATACGCCCTATCCTTATGGATAGGCCCCGTTTGGACAGGTCCTGCAGGACGAATGGAGCGGCCGCGTCTCTGCCACGTGCCTGCGAAGGTCGGCCACCGCACAGCCGGTTGCTGCATACAAAAAACCCGGCCACCAGGGCCGGGTTTTTCGAATTCAGCGTTGATGGTGCCGCTTAGTGCAGTTTGGCGTCCACATCCGCGATAGCCGCTTCGATCAGCTTGTTCGCTTCGGTTGCGGTCATCTGCTTTGCAATCACCTGGTCGGCGGCTGCAACGGCGATGGAGATCGCCTGATCGCGGACTTCCTTCACGGCCGAAGCTTCGGCGGAAGCGATCTGATCCTCGGCTGCGGCCAGACGGCGCGCAATCGACTTTTCCAGATCGACCTTGGCTTCTGCAGCGGCCTTTTCGGCGTCTTCGCGGGCAGCTGCCACGATGCGATCCGCCTGAGCCTGAACTTCCTGCTGCTTGCGCTCGTAGGAGGCCAGAATGGTCTGGGCCTCTTCACGCAGGGCGCGGGCTTCGTCCAGCTCTTTCTGGATGCCTTCGGCACGTTGGTCCAGCTGACCGCCGATCAAGGTCGGAACCTTGGCGAACAGCAGGATGCCGATGAACAGGATGAAGGCCAGAGCAACAACCAGGTTGGTGTTGGACAGGTCCATACCACCACCGGCAGCAAAGGCAGGCGAGGTGGCGCCAAGGGTCAGGGCAATTGCCAGTACTGTGCGCATGTCCTTATCCTTTCATCCGCTCGTCAACCGCAGCCGCGATGGCTTTGGCGTCCGACTTGCCGCCCAGGGCTGCAACCAGCGCCTCTGCGGTGTCATTGGCCACGGTCTTGACGCTGTCCAGCGCGCCCGCCTTGATTTCGGCGATGGCCTTTTCAGACTCGGCGGCCTTTTCGGTGATCTGCGCATCCGCCTTGGCGATTGCGTCGTTCAGATCGGCCTGAATTTCGGCACGGGCCTCGGCGGCGATGCGCTGCGCTTCCGCGCGGGCGTCGGCCAGGGCCTTGTTATATGCGTTTTCGGCCTCGACCGCCTTGGCTTTCAGATCTTCAGCCGCGGCGAGGTCGTTGGTGATCGTTCCCTGGCGTTCGGCCAGTACCGCCGCAATGCGGGGCAGGGCTACGCGCGACAGGATGAGGTAGATCACGACCAGCGCAACGGCGAGCCAGAAGATCTGGTTTCCGAAGGTCGAAAAATCCAGTTGCGGCATGCCCGGTGCAGAGCCGTGCGCGGCATCTGCTGCGCCGTGTGCTGCCTCTTGCGTGTTTGATGCCATGTCGTTCTCCTTGGGAACTTGCCGTTACACCGGGCAGCGCGAAGATCCGCGCCGCCCGGCCGTAAGGATTGAGGTTCCTGAGGTCTTAGACAGCGAACATCAGCAGCAGAGCGACCAGGAACGAGAAGATGCCCAGGGCTTCTGCAAACGCGATGCCGATGAAGAGGGTTGCGGTCTGGCCGGCGGCTGCCGACGGGTTGCGCAGAGCGCCTGCCAGGAAGTTGCCGGCAACGTGGCCCACACCGATTGCGGCTGCGCCGGAACCGATTGCTGCCAGGCCTGCGCCGATGAACTGACCGAGTTGTGCGATATCGCCTTCCATGATTTCTCTCCTTACGATGGAATTGGTGATTTAGGGTCTCGGGAGGGCCATCTGGCCCACCCGGATGAGGGTACAATCCTGCCTTAGTGGCTCGGGTGCAGTGCGTCCTTGAGGTACACGCAGGTCAGGATGGTGAACACATAGGCCTGGATGAAGGCCACCAGAACTTCGAGGGCGTAGACTGCGGTGATGGCGAAGATCGGCAGGAAGCTGAACGCGCCCAGAGCGGCGGCAAAACCTGCGAACACCTTCAGAACCGCGTGGCCAGCCATGACGTTACCAGCAAGACGGATGCTGTGGCTGACGGGGCGCACGAAGTAGGAAATAAGCTCGATGATGGCCAGGATGGGGCGCAGTGCCAGCGGCGCGCTCGACACCCAGAACAGGCCAAGGAAGCCGACGCCATTCTTGACGAAACCGACGATGGTCACGGTGAAGAAGACCAAGGCGGCCAGAACGGCGGTCACGGCGATATGCGAGGTGGTGGTGAAGGAGCCGGGGATCAGGCCCAGGAAGTTCGCCATCACGATGAACATGAACAGGGTCATGATGTAGGGGAAGAACTTCACACCGTCCTTGCCGGCAACGTCCTCAACCATTTTGTAGATGAAGCCATAGGCCAGTTCCGCAACCGACTGGGCGCGGCTCGGAACGATGGCGCGGCGCGAGGAGCCCAGAACCAGCAGGGCAAAGACCGCGACGATCGCCAGGCCCATCCACAGGGTCACGTTGGTCGGGGTGTACCAGGCGATGTGATCACCAAAAAGCGGGCTCACGTTGAACTGGTCCATCGGGTGGATCGCCAGGGCGGCATGCTCGGGCGCGAAAAGGAAGCCCGAAACGACGACCAGCGCCAGTGCCGCGAAAAAGAAAATCTTGCCCATCTGTCCGTGTCTCCTGTCGCCGAAAGCTGCCCCTTGTGGGTCAGCCCCGGTCTTGCGCATTTTTGTCGGCCTCTTCGGCCAGTTTCTCGTTCTGGATCTCCTGCGCAGTGCGAAGCATCGTCTTCACCCCGGCGGCAAGCCCCAGCAATATGAACAGCACCATGAAGATGGGCAGGGTTCCAAACAGCTGGTCCAGCCCGTATCCGATGCCAAAGCCGATCCCAAGACCGGCCACCAATTCGATCACCATCCGCCAGGCCTGGTTGGCCAGGGAATAGTGCTCATCCGCGCGCGGCTTGGGCTCCTGGGCCTTACGCGCCTCCGCCAGTCTGGCCTCCAGCTGCGCCATGCGCTGCTTTTGGTCATCATCTGTCACGGGCGCCATCCTCACGCGAATTCTGATGAGGGTGCTAAGGGGTGCGGGGTAAAGAGTCAATTGTTCAGATGGGACTGCGGAACAGCTCCTAATAGATTGATTTAAAATACAATTCTGCCAAGGAAACTCAGCCGATGTAGGAGCCGGGCAGCCAGGGGCTGGAGATTCCAGGGCAAAATCCTCATTCAACCCTCCGGTTAAGTAAGAAAATCACCCCAAAACGGGCGCCTGTGATGCCAAGCCGGGCCTTGACCGGTCAGACCCTTGCGTCTAACGCCAAGGGGTGACTGACCGCGCTGATCTCGATACCGTCTTTGCCGCCCTCGCCGATCCCACCCGGCGGGCGATCCTGACCATGCTGCTGGAAGACGACATGGCCGTGACCGATGTGGCCGAACCCTTCGAGATGTCGCTGGCGGCGATTTCCAAGCATCTGACCATCCTGACCCGCGCAGGGTTGATCGCGCAGGAAAAACGCGGCCGGGTGAAATGGTGCAAGCTGCAACCGGATGCGCTGCGCGGCGCTTCGGTCTGGATGCAGGGCTTTGGCCAGTTCGAGCCGGTGAACCTCGATGCCTTTGAACGCTTCCTCGCTTCCGAACTGGGCGGCGAGGATGAGACCCGCGAATAGGCGGGATCAGCTCGGCGCGCGGGCAGGTTTCGCGTCATCCTCCAAGAGCAGCACCAGCGCGATCACCGTCAGCGCGATCCCCACCAGCAGCAACCCCGAGGGCACCGGGCGGCCCAGCGCCACTTCCCAGACGATCACCCAAGAGGGGGTGAGATAGGTATAGGCCATCACCTTGGCCGAGGGCAGGTGCAGGGTCGCGTATTGCAGCAGCACGAAGGTCGTCGCGCTGGCAAAGATCGCCAGATAGAACAGCCCCACCCAGACGATGCCCGGCAGGTCGGTCCAAGCGGTCGTGCGGATGTCGCTCCAGCCAAAGACCGTCAGGATCACCGCACCCGCAATCAGCATGCCAAAGGTGAAACTCACCGCAGGCTCGCCCCGGTTCAGCTTGCGCACCATGGGCGTATAGATCGCGTGGGAGACGCACCCGAGGAAATAAATCATCTCGCCCTGGCCGATCTCAAAGACGACGAAGGCGGACCAGTCAGCGCGAAAGATCACCCAAAGCGCGCCCGTGGCACCAATGGCCAGCGCCAGCGCCATGCGCGGGGTGGTCACCTGCCGCAACAGGATCCAGCCGAACACCCCGCTCATCACCGGGGTCAGGGTGAAAACCGCCGAGGCGCTGACCGGATCCGCCGTCTTCAACCCGTAGAACATCAGCACGAAATAGGCCGCGAACAGCCCGCCCAGCACCAGGAACCGCCAGGGCGCATGGAAATGACTGGCGCGGAGTTTCCGCGTCCCAAGCGCAACCGCGCCGATGATCACCGCAGCCAAGGCAAAGCGCGCCGCGTTCAATGCTGCGGGCGCGATCTCATTGGCCACCATCACGCCCAGCGAGAAAGACCCCGCCACCAGCGCCGAGAACAACAGCATGGCCAGATGCCCCTTCAGGGCAGGCGTCAGGCCACCCATTCCTTGGACCTTTCTTTCAGGAACTTGAGGAAGCTCTGCACCTTGTTGGTGCGATGCAGATCCACATGGGTGACCAGCCACAGGCTGCCCTCCCATTCCTTCAAGGGTTCCATCATCTGCACAAGGTTGTCGTGACGCGCGGCCTCCCAGAGCGAGAGGAAACCGATCCCCGCCCCGGCAAGCACCGCCTCCTGCATGGCAACCCCATCGGTACAGCGGAACATGATGGTCTCCGGCGTCGTATGCTCGCGCAGCCAGCGGTAGAACGGCGCCCGGCTGTTCTCATTGTCGCTGCCCACAAAGCGGTGGTTGTGCAGGTCCTCCACGCCACCGAGCAGGCCTTGCCGTTCCACGTAATCGGTCGTTGCAAACATACCGACCCGCTGGCTGAGGAAGGGTTGCACCACGTTATCGGGCTGGTCCGGCCCATTCCCGGCCCGGATTGCCACATGGGCCTCGCCGTATTCCAGACGGAACAGGCGCTCTCCGGTCAGGTAGCGGATGATCAATCCCGGATGCATCTGCTGGAAATCCGTCAGAACCGGCACCAGAAGGTGCGACAGGGAGGACAGGGAGGTGACGACCAATTCGCCGGTGACCTCGTCGCCCTGCCCCTTGAGCCGCCCGGCCAGCTGGCTGAACTGGTCATCGGTGGTCTGCGCCACCCGCAACAGATCCTGCCCGGATTCGGTCGGGGTATAGCCACGGGCATGGCGCTGGAACAGTTTGACTCCCAGGCGCGCCTCGATCGCGTCGATATGGCGGATCACCGTGGCGTGGTGGACGCCCAAGACCTCGGCGGCGCCGCTGACGGTGCCCATACGCGCCACCTGATAGGCCGTGCGCACCTCATCCCAGTTTTCCATCTGTCTCTCCGTTGTCAATTTGCAGAGGGCGGCCCCATGTGCAAATTTGCGCATATCCTGTGATAATATCGAGAATTGCGTTCAAAATTGCAATGACACATTTGTGTTTTCAAAGCTTCACCCCAGAACAGGACAAAACACAATGACCAAGACCGTATTGCATATCGACTCCTCCGCCCGCCGCGAAGGCTCCGTCTCCCGCGATCTGACCGCCCAGATCGTCGCGCGCCTCGGCGCTGACGAGGTGATCCGCCGTGACCTGGCGACACCGCTGCCACTGCTGGACGAGGCCTGGATCGGCGCCAACTTCACCCCTGCCGATCAGCGCAGCGACGAACAGAAAGGGCTGCTGGCCCTGTCCGACGCGCTGGTCGGGGAACTGAAGGCCGCCGACACGCTGGTGATCGGTGCGCCGATCTACAACTTCTCGGTGCCTGCCGGCCTGAAGGCCTGGATCGACCTGGTCGCCCGCGTTGGCCTGACCTTCGCCTATAGCGAGGCAGGCCCCGCTGGCCTGCTGGAAGGCAAGCGCGCCATCATCGCGGTTGCCTCGGGCGGCACCGAGGCCGGATCGGCCATCGACTTTGCAACCGGATACCTGCGCCACATGCTGGGCTTCATGGGCATCACCGAGGTCGAGATCGTGGCAGCCGACACCCTGGCCATCGACGAAGGCGCCGCCCTCGCCAAGGCAAAATCCCAGATCGAGGCGCTGGCGGCCTGATCCGGCTCCCGCACCCGCTCTCATAGAAACGAAAAGAGCCCCCGGATCCGGGGGCTCTTTTGTCTTTGGCAGGATCGAAACCGCTCAGGCTTCGATCTCCTTGATCATATCGACGCGGGTTCCGTGGCGACCGCCTTCGAACGCGGCATCAAGGAAGGCGTCCACGATCTCCAGCGCCAGCGATTCCCCGACCACGCGCGCCCCGATCGACAGCATGTTGGCATCGTTGTGTTCCCGGGTCATGCGGGCCGAGAAGGGTTCCGAGCAGACACCGCAGCGGATGCCCTTGACCTTGTTGGCCGCCATCATGATCCCCTGCCCGGTACCGCAGAGAATGATGCCCAGCGCGCAATCACCCGAGGCAACCTTTTGCGCCGCTGCTTCGCCGTGCTTGGGATAATGGGTGCTTTCGGGGGTGGTGGGGCCGATATCGACCACCTCCCAGCCCTTTGCCGCGATATGTTTCGCGATGGCCTGCCGCATGTCGATGGCGGCGTGGTCGCTGGACAGGACGATACGTTTGTTGTCAGCCATGGGATGTCATTCCTTATATATGCGAAACGCAAGGCGCTGCCCGTGTTTCAGATCCAGTTCACCTCGACCTCGATGCGGTCAAGGAAGGCCAGTAGGTCGCCGCGCGCCATGACGACGCTGCGGGTGTTGATGAGCGGATGCATCGAGATCACATCCGCCTGCTGCGCGGCGCGATCCAGGTGGAAGGCCACACCCTTTTGCGCCCCGGTAATCATCGCCAGCGGGCTGACGGCGCCGGGAAAGATCCCCAGGTGCTCCATCAGCCTATCCGCCGAACCAAAGCTGAGCCCCGGCGCGCCGATCTCCTTGCCCAGTGCCTTGAGGTCGATCTCGCGGTCCTGCTCGACCGAGACCAGGAGGTTGCGCTTCTTGCGATCCCGCAGGTAGAGATTCTTGATCCGAAGCGTGGCAAGGCCCGGCTCCATGATCTGATCTTCCACCGTCTTGGCATCCTCGACGGTGCGCAGGGGGATATGTTCGTGAAGCCTGTAGGCCAGCCCCCAGTCATCCAGCCGCGCCAAGAGCGCATCTGAAGAGACGGGCATGGTCGAAATGTCCCCGGCGCTGGTATTCATCTGGCTGTCGATCCGCTATTGGTCATGTGCTGTTGCCTCTCATGCCGCAAATCTGCCCAAGGCACAATGCGGCGCCCTGCTCCGGTTACAAACCCCAGCAGAGTTGACTCCCCAACCGATCCGGCGTAGGGACAGCGCAACTTTCCGGAAGATTCCCATGTCTTCCGGTCCCCGTGCATTGCCGGGGATCGCCCTCCACCAGCGTGTTACGCCCGTGGGGGCATTTGTGCATGGGCGTCGTGGTCCCTACATACCGGGGGCAGAAAACCGAAACCGGCTCAAAGGAGGCCGCAAGGCATGTTTGAAAATCTATCCGAACGCCTTTCCGGTGTATTTGACCGGCTGACCAAACAGGGCGCCCTCTCTGAGGAAGACGTCAAGACCGCCCTGCGCGAGGTGCGCGTCGCCCTGCTGGAGGCGGACGTCTCGCTGCCCGTGGCGCGTGATTTCGTCAAGAAGGTACAGGATCAGGCCACCGGCCAGGCAGTGACCAAATCGGTGACGCCCGGCCAGCAGGTCGTCAAGATCGTCCATGATGCCTTGGTCGAAACCCTGCGCGGTGAAGGCGATCCGGGCACGCTCAAGATCGACAACCCGCCCGCGCCGATCCTGATGGTCGGCCTGCAGGGCTCGGGTAAGACCACCACCACCGGTAAGCTGGCCAAGCGGCTGAAGGAAAAAGAGGGCAAGAAGGTCCTGATGGCCTCGCTCGACGTCTATCGCCCGGCCGCGATGGATCAGTTGGCGGTCCTGGGCACCCAGATCGGCGTCGACACCCTGCCCATCGTCAAGGGCCAGAAACCCGTCGACATCGCCAAACGCGCCAAGCAGCAGGCGGCCCTGGGTGGCTATGACGTCTATATGCTGGATACCGCCGGTCGCCTGCAGATCGACGAAGTCCTGATGCAGGAAGTCGAGGATGTGCGCGACGTGGTCTCGCCGCGCGAAACCCTGCTGGTTGTCGATGGTCTGACCGGTCAGGTCGCGGTCGAAGTCGCCGAGGAATTCGACGCCAAGATCGGCATCTCCGGCGTGGTTCTGACCCGGATGGACGGCGATGGGCGCGGCGGTGCGGCGCTGTCGATGCGCGCGGTCACCGGCAAGCCGATCCGCTTTGTCGGCCTTGGCGAGAAGATGGACGCCATCGAGACCTTCGAGCCGGACCGGATCGCGGGCCGGATCCTGGGCATGGGCGACATCGTGGCCCTGGTCGAGAAGGCGCAGGAAACCATCGAGGCCGAACAGGCCGAGAAGATGATGAAGCGCATGATGAAGGGTCATTTCAATATGAATGACCTGAAGATGCAGCTTGAACAGATGCTCCAGATGGGCGGCATGCAGGGCATGATGCAGATGATGCCCGGCATGGCCAAGATGGCGAAACAGGTCGAAGACTCCGGCATGGACGACAAGGTGCTGAAGCGCCAGATCGCCATGATCCAGTCGATGACCAAGAAGGAGCGCGCCAACCCGGCCCTGCTGCAGGCCTCGCGCAAGAAGCGCATCGCGGCGGGCTCCGGCATGGAGGTTTCCGACCTCAACAAGCTTCTGAAGATGCACCGCCAGATGGCGGATGTGATGAAGAAGATGGGCAAGATGGGCAAAGGCAAGATGCTGAAACAGGCCATGAAGGGCATGTTCGGCAAGGGTGGCGGCATGCCCGATATGGCGGGCGGTCTGCCCGGCGGCATGGATCCCAGCCAGCTGGACCCCAAGGCGATGGAGGCCGCAGCCAAGGCGCTTGGCGGCAAGGGCGGTCTGCCCGGTGGCCTGCCCGGTCTTGGGGGCATGGGCGGCCTGCCCGGTGGCCTCTCCGGTTTTGGCAAGAAGAAGTAACGCCCCATGACCGTGACCGTCCCCACCATCGAGACCGAACGCCTGATCCTGCGCGCCCCTGCGCTGTCGGATTTCGACACCATGTGCGAGTTTTATGCCTCTGATCGCGCAACATACGTTGGCGGTCAGATGAAGCCGGAACAGGTCTGGCGGCACCTCGCCTGCGAGATCGGCCATTGGCAGATGCTGGGCTACGGGCGCTGGAGCGTGGACGAGAAATCCTCGGGCAAGCTGGCGGGCAATATCGGCCTCTGGAATCCCCATGGCTGGCCCGAGCCGGAAATCGGCTGGGATCTGTTCGAAGGCTTCGGCGGTAAGGGCTATGCGACCGAGGCGGCCATGGCGGCCCGTTCCTATGCCTATGACGTCTTGGGCTGGGAGACCGCCATCAGCCTGGTGCACCCGGACAATCACGCCTCCCGCGCGGTGGCGAAACGGCTGGGTGCGCGCCGCGGTGACGATTATATCCATCCGCGCCTTGGCACGCTGGAACTCTGGCGCCACCTCTCCCCGGCGGAGCTGGCCGACGGCGGCATGGAGGCCTACGCGTAATGTCCACGTCCTCCATCCCCACCCTAGAGACCAAACGCCTGATCCTGCGTGGCCCCGAGCCCGAGGATTACCCGAACTTCAAGGCGACCTTCTCGTCTTATCGCGCGCGTTTCATGGGCGGGCCGCTCAACACCTATGAGGCCTGGATGCTCTATGCCGCCGAAATGGGGCATTGGCAGATCCGCGGTTTCGGCATGTGGATGATCCACGACAAGGTGACGGACGAAACCTATGGCATGGCCGGCGGCTGGAAACCCGCAGGCTGGCCCGAGCGTGAAATCGCCTGGATTATCTGGCCCGACAAGGCCGGCAAGGGCTACGCGCTGGAAGCCACCAGTGCTGCGCGCCGCTATTTCTACGAAACCCTGGGCTGGGACACGGCGGTCAGCTACATCGACCCCAAGAACCTCGATTCCATCCGCCTGGCCGAACGGCTTGGCGCCAAGAAGGACAATGAGGCCGAAACCATCGACGGCAGCGATGCGGTCTACCGGCATCCGTCCCCGGCGGCACTGAAGGGCAGCCAGATCGCCCATGGGATCGAGATGGAAATCAGCCACTATGCCGACCCGCTGTTCAAACCGAAAGGATGGGCCATTGACTGATACGACACGCGACGATGTGGCCCGTGCCGCAGAAATCCTGAAAGGCCACCGCGAAAGCATCGACCGGCTGGACGCGATCCTTGTCTACACCCTAGGCGAACGCTTCAAGCACACCCAGGCGGTGGGCAAGCTGAAAGCCGAACACGACCTTCCCCCGTCCGATCCGGCCCGCGAGGCAAAGCAGATCGCACGGCTTGAAGACCTGGCGCAGCAGGCAGATCTGGACCCTGCATTCGCCAAGGCGTTCTTGAACTTCATCATCGATGAGGTCATCCGCCACCACAAGAAACACCAGGAATGATCCTCCCCGATCCCCTGGCACATACGAGACTGAACGAAATAACCGGGTCCACCCCGGTCAACGCCATCAAAGGAGACTGAACCCATGGCAATGAAAATCCGTCTGGCCCGCGGCGGCTCGAAAAAGCGTCCCTTCTACCGCATCGTGGCTGCCGACAGCCGCATGCCCCGCGACGGCCGCTTCATCGAGAAGCTCGGCACCTACAACCCGCTGCTGCCCAAAGACAGCGAAGAGCGCGTGAAAATGGACGTCGACGCGATCAAGGCATGGCTCGACAAGGGCGCCCAGCCCACCGACCGTGTGTCCCGCATGCTCGAAGCTGCTGGCGTTCTGACCAAGAAAGAGCGCAACAACCCCGAGAAAGCCGTCCCCGGCAAGAAAGCTCAGGAACGCGCTGAAGAGAAAGCCGCCAAGGCTGCCGAAGCGGCTGAAGCAGCAGAAGCACCCGCCGACGCGGAATAAGACCATGACGCTGCGGGATACCGTCACCGAGGGCGCGTTCCCGGAAGGCTTCCGCAGCGAATTGGACCGGTTGATGCGGCTCCGGCGCGATGTGCGCCGGTTTCGCACTGATCCAGTGGATGAGGCAGTGCTTGCGCGCTGCCTCTCTGCGTTTTCACTGGCGCCTTCAGTGGGCCTCAGCGAACCCTGGCGCATCCTTCGCATCACCAGTGAAGTCGCCCGCGCCGCCGCGTTGAAGAATTTCGAGGCCGCCAATGCCGAAGCCCTGCAGGGCTATTCGGGCGCACAGGCGGAACGCTATGCCGGGCTGAAGCTGTCGGGGATGCGCGAGGCGCCCGTGCAGCTGGCCGTCTATTGCGACGATACCACGACCAAGGGCCATGGCCTGGGCGCGGGCAGCATGCCCGAGATGCGCCGCTATTCGGTGGTCTCGGCCATCACCCTGGTCTGGCTGGCCTTGCGCGCCGAAGGGCTGGGCCTGGGCTGGGTCTCGGTCCTGGACCCCGCGCAGTTGAACCGCGACCTGAACGCCCCCGAAGGCTGGCAGCTGGTTGGGTATTTCTGCATCGGCAAGCCGGAAATCAGCGAAGACAATACGCCCGAGCTGGAACAAAAAGGCTGGGAAAGCCGCGCCGCATCCCTGGTCATCGAGACGCGCTAGGCCTGTTCGGGCAGCACCACGACCCGCGCCCCATTCAGCAGCTCATCGATGGATATGAAATCAAGGCCCAGCCATGCCAGGCAGCTGGCCTGATCGGCACTGACCTCCACCTCCAGATTGCCCCGCATCGCCGAGGCCATCTGATACATCCGCGCCAGTCCAAAGCTGAGATCCGTAGGCGCCCAGATCGCCGAGCGCAACACCCGCCCCTGAGCCCACAGGCGCTCCGAGGTCAGCCGCGCAACATTGCTGAGATCCGCAAAGCCGATATCCATGTCTGTGACCAGGCTCATGTCGTCAAAGGTCGCCCCCATGTCCGAGTAGCCTTCGATCTTGTTCACCGCCTCGGCCACGCGCGGCAGGTCGGCAACGGCAAAGCGGCCGCGATACTGGATATAGGCCAGATCAAGATGGGGTAGAACCGAAACAGCAACCTGCATCGCCGACCTCTTGCGCGGTGTGCACCGTAAAACCGGAAAATCTACATTCGCAAACAAGACTTGTGGCAAGCATAGGACTGTCGGTGCTGCCAGCCCGACACCCGCCATAAACTAGATCTTGTGAAAAAAGATCCAATAGCCCAGATAGTGTGGAATGAATTCGGCCAGCAATCAACAGCCATACAGGATTTTCCCATGAGCGATCTGATCTGCGTCGGCGCGGTGGCAGGCGCCTTTGGGGTGCGCGGCGAGGTGCGCCTGAAGAGCTTTTGCTCCATTCCCGAAGACATCGAGACCTATGGTGCGCTCAGTTCCGAGGATGGCAGCCGCAGTTTCACGGTCACGCTGACCGCGGCGATCAAGAACGGCTTCACCGCCCGGTTGAGCGGCGTGGAGACCAAGGAGCAGGCCGATGCCCTGAAAGGCCTGCGCCTGTTTGCCCCGCGCGATCGCCTGCCCAGCCTGCCGGATGACGAATACTACCACGCCGATCTAATCGGGCTGGAGGTCTATGACACCGGCGGCGCGCTTCTGGGGCGGGTGAAATCGGTGCAGAACCACGGCGCCTCGGACCTGCTGGAACTGCATGGAGCCGGGTTGAAAACCACGGTTCTTCTGCCCTTTACCCTGGCGGCGGTGCCCACGGTGGACCTGGAGCAGGGCCGTATCATCGCCGACCCGCCCGAAGGCCTGTTCTGAGCCTGTCTTCGCGCTCGCGGTTTCAAACCCGGCACATGGGCGCTATAGGACCGGCACACCCCGTTCACAGATGGCAGATCCGCAATGAGCGACACCCCTTCCAAACCCACGTCGGCACAGCCTCCCGCCAAATCTCATGGCCGCAAGGCGATCCGCCCGACCCTGAAGCCGCGCGAATTGATGACGCCGACGCCGGATCTGGCGGGCGTGTGGAAGGCGAAGATCCTGACGCTGTTTCCCAGCGCCTTTCCCGGTGTGCTTGGTGAAAGCCTGACCGGCAAGGCCCTGCAGGAGGGGCTGTGGCAGTTGGAGACCATCGACCTGCGCCAGTTCGGCGTCGGCAAGCATCGCAACGTGGATGACACGCCCGCAGGCGGCGGCGCGGGCATGGTGCTGCGCCCCGATGTGCTGGGCAATGCGATCGAGCACGCGATGGACGGGGTCAGCGGCAACTGGCCACTGATCTACCTGTCGCCGCGCGGGCGCCGGATGGATCAGAAGATGATGCAGAACCTCGCGCGCTGCGATGGCATAACGCTTCTGTGCGGCCGCTTCGAGGGGGTCGACGAACGGGTGCTAGAGCATTACGGCATCCAGGAGGTCAGCCTTGGCGATTTCGTCATGACCGGCGGCGAGATCGCCGCCCAGGCGCTGATCGATGCCACGGTGCGGCTGATCCCCGGCGTTCTTGGCAACCAGGCCTCGACCGAGGAAGAGAGCTTTTCATCCGGGCTTCTGGAGCATCCGCAATACACCCGCCCCGCCGAATGGAAGGGCCGCGAGATCCCCGAAATCCTGATGTCCGGCCATCACGGCAAGATCGCCGAGTGGCGCCTCCAGATGAGCGAAGAGATCACCAAGGCGCGCCGCCCCGACCTGTGGGAAAGCTACAGCCGCAAGCGGGACGAAAGCTGACCTCTGGTCATCCTTCCTGATGTCCCAGCCCGGCTTTTCCCCTTGGAAGCCGTTGCCGTGAAGGCCAAGCCGTGCTTATCTCTACCTTGAGTTTTTATGATGACAGGAGGTCATAAGGTGGCTGGGAAATTTGAACTTTATGAAGACAAGGCTGGCGAGTTCCGCTTTCGTCTGAAGGCGGGCAACGGCGAGAACATCCTGGCCAGCGAAGGATACAAGCAGAAGGCCAGCGCCGAAAACGGCATCGCCTCGGTCAAGAAGAACGCCCCCGAGGATGCGCGCTACGAGCGCAAGGAAACCTCTGCCGGGAAATTCATGTTCAACCTCAAGGCCACCAACGGCCAGGTGATCGGCACCTCGCAGAGCTATACCAGCGCCTCGGGCCGTGACAATGGCATCGAGTCGGTCAAGAAGAACGCGCCCGACGCCGCAGTGGACGATCAGACCGCCTGATCCAGACGCGCAGCGCACAGATATAAAAACACCCCCGACCACAGCATCGGGGGTGTTTTTCTTGATACGACGGGCTTGCGCAGCCCGGCAGGTCTTCCAAGCTGTCGCGGGTCGTTGACGTCTCGTCAGGGGGGACATGACGGCCCAATGCCGCCATCATGAGACTCAAATCCAAACGGGGAGAGGGTCAAGATGTTGCGGTTTGTGAAACGGCTTCTGGCGGGACTGGCCATTGCATTCGTGCTGCTGGGGGCCGTGCTGGCGGTGAACACCCTGCGCTATGCCCCGGAGCCCTTGCCAGAGAATGCCGAGATCTTTGATCTGGGGGCTGACATCGAGCAGGCCACGGCCAGCCTGTCGCAAGCGGTGCGGTTCCAAACCGTCTCGCCCGATCTGACCCATCCCGATTTTGATGCCTTCCTCGGCTTCCTGCAAGAGCGCTACCCGGCGGTGCATCAGACCATGTCGCGGGATCTGCTGGCGCGCAAGACACCGCTCTACACCTGGCAGGGCAGTGACCCTGACCTGGCCCCGATCCTGCTGGCCGCCCATTATGACGTGGTCCCGATCGCCCCCGGCTCCCATGACCTGTGGGAGCACGAGCCCTTTTCCGGCACCATCGCGGATGGCTTTGTCTGGGGCCGCGGCACGCTGGATGACAAAGGCGCCGCCATCGCCCTGCTCACGGCGGCCGAACATTTGATCACCCAGGGCTTCACCCCCAAACGCACGGTCTACTTCAGCTTTGGCGGCGACGAAGAAGTGGGCGGCCTAGGCGCAATGGCCGTGGCCCTGCATCTGAAGAAGCAGGGCGTCGAGCTGGACTGGATGCTGGATGAAGGCTCCTTTGTGCTCGACAAGATCATCCCGGGACTGGAGCAACCGGTGGCCAGCATCAACCTGTCTGAAAAAGGCTATGTCACGCTGGAGCTGGTCGCCCAATCGGAAGGCGGGCATTCCTCGATGCCGCCGCGCGTCACTGCCGTGGGGCGCATCGCTCGCGCGGTGGAACGGCTGCAGGCCAACCCGGTGCCCGGCGGGCTGAATGGCATTTCGGAAGAGTTCTTTGACGCGCTCGGCCAGCATTTCCCGCTGGGGCAGCGGGTGGTCTTTGCCAATCGCTGGCTGTTCAATCCCCTGCTGGAACACCTGCTGTCGGGATCGCCCTCCACCGATGCCATGCTGCGCACCACCACCGCCCCCACCATGCTGACCGGGTCGAGCAAGGAAAACGTCCTGGCCGCCGAAGCCTCTGCCAAGATCAATTTCCGCATCCATCCACGCGACAGTATCGAGGATGTGGTAGAACATGTCCGCAGCACCATCGACGATCCCAAGGTGGAAATCCGCTACGATGCCGCGCTGGCCAACCCGGCCTCGCCGGTGTCCTCTTCCAAGGCCGAAGGCTATGGTCAGATCCGCAGCTCGATCCTGGACGCCTTTGGCCCGCTGGCCACGGTTCCCGGCCTGACCATTGCCGCCACCGATGCGCGCCACTATGGCAAGGCGGCGCGGGATGCCTATCGCATCAACCCCTTCAAGGTCACCGGCTCCGACCTGCCCCGCATCCACGGCACCAACGAACGCCTGTCGATCGAAAACCTGGAACGCGGCATCAACTTCTACGGGGCCCTGCTGCACAGGCAGTGACTGCGCACGGACATTGCGCAGCTGCCCCTTGATCCGGGCGCGCATTTCCCCTAGAGACCGCCTACTTGGATTCGCTTTTACGAACCCGAGTCGTTTTGCAATGCACGGCACCTTCTGACCGGTCTTCTTCGACCTCCTCAGCGCCGCGCAGGAGCGAACCTAAAAGGAACGGACGATCTGACCTCTGGCGGGCTGCACATCGCGGGACCCGATGAAGACCAAGAGCTCTCAGGACGCGCAAATCTTCGTGGGCCAAACCACGAGCAAATATTAGGAGATGATCAGATGGACCTGATCGCACAGCTGGAGGCGGAACAGATCGCCGCCCTGGGGAAAGAGATCCCCGATTTCAAAGCCGGTGACACCATCCGCGTCGGCTACAAAGTGACCGAAGGCTCGCGTTCGCGCGTCCAGAACTACGAAGGCGTCTGCATCAGCCGCAAGAATGGTTCGGGCATCGCCGGTTCCTTCACCGTCCGCAAGATTTCCTTTGGCGAAGGCGTGGAGCGTGTGTTCCCGCTGCATTCGACCAACATCGACAGCATCACCGTCGTGCGCCGTGGCCGCGTGCGTCGTTCCAAGTTGTACTACCTGCGTTCGCGCCGCGGCAAATCTGCCCGTATCGCCGAAGACGCAAACTACAAAACCAAAGCATAAGGAGTGGTATCATGAAAGCCGACACCCATCCCGATTACCACTTCATCGACGTCAAGATGACCGATGGCACCATCATCAAGATGCGCTCCACCTGGGGCAAGGAAGGCGACCAGCTGTCGCTGGACATCGACCCCTCCGTGCACCCCGCATGGACCGGCGGTTCGACCCGCCTGATGGACGCTGGTGGCCGCGTGTCCAAGTTCAAGAAGAAATACGAAGGTCTGGGCTTCTAATCAGCCACAGCACCTGCAGGTATCAAGAAAACGCCGCCCCACCGGGCGGCGTTTTTGTTATGGCTGATGCTGTAGCTGCCGCCGATCAGGCTCTAATTAAGGCGGTTCTGCGCTTTTCAATGATTCGGGCTCTGGCTATAGTCCGCAGAAAATCGCGCCGGGCGCGCGGGGAACCAGAGGGATCACTGAATGGCGCATATCATTGTCGTCGGCAACGAAAAGGGCGGTGCGGGCAAATCCACCGTCTCCATGCATGTGGCAACCGCCCTGGCCCGGATGGGCCACAAGGTGGCCGCGCTGGATCTGGACCTGCGGCAGCGCTCGATGGGGCGGTATCTGGAAAACCGCAAGGCCTTCATGAAGCAGGAAGGGCTGGAGCTGCCCATCGTCGAGCTGCACGAGCTGCCCGACATTGACCCCGACAGCCTGCAGCCGGGCGAAAACATCTACGATCACCGCCTGTCAGCCGCCGTCTCCAGCCTGGAGCCGGACATGGATTTCATCCTGATCGACTGCCCCGGATCGCATACCCGGCTCAGCCAGGTGGCCCATTCGCTGGCCGATACGCTGATCACGCCGCTCAACGACAGTTTCGTGGATTTCGACCTGCTGGCCCACACCGACGAGAAGGGCGAGAAGATCACCGGCCCCTCGGTCTATTCCGAGATGGTCTGGAACGCCCGCCAGCTGCGCGCCCAGGCCGGGCTGAAGCCGATCGACTGGATCGTGATCCGCAACCGCGTCGGCACCCAGCGCATGGTCAACAAGGAAAAGATGGAACGCGCCATCAACATGCTGTCCAAGCGCATCGGCTTCCGCGTCGCCCCCGGCTTTTCCGAACGGGTGATCTTCCGTGAATTGTTCCCGCGCGGGCTGACGCTCTTGGATCTCAAGGACATCGGCATCAAGCAGCTCAACATCTCCAACATCGCCGCCCGTCAGGAGCTGCGCGACATGATGAAAGAGCTGAACCTGCCCGGTGTCGAGGTCAATATCTAGGCCCTACCGCAGGGTCTCAGACCCTTCGTAGATCGTGAACAGTTCGATCGGTTCGGGCACGCTGCGCAGCATGTAGCGGCCCAGCGAGACCAGATCGTGCCCGGCGTCAGCGCCCGCGCGCTGCACCTCCTCGGACAGGATCACGCTTTGCCCGACCGAATGGTGCAGCCCGGCAATCCGGGCTGTCTGGTTCACGGTCGGGCCGATCACGGTGAAATCCAACCGGTTCTGGGCGCCGATATTGCCGTAGAGAATATCGCCCGCGTGCAGGGCCAGGGTGAAATCCGGGGCGGGCAATCCGGCCTTTGTCCGCGCGTCATTGCGGGCGCCGATCTTCGTGCGCAGCTCAGCTGCCGCATCCAGTGCCGCCTTGGCATCCTGCGCGATGGAGCCAAGGTTGAACATGGTCAGCATGCCATCGCCCATGAACTTCAGGATATTGCCGCCATGCGCCTGGATCACGGCCACGGCGATCCCGAAGTAATCGTTCAGCATATCGATCACCTCGGGTCCGGGCAGCTGTTCGGCCAGGCTGGTGAACCCCTTGAGATCGAAAAGGCAGATCACCGCATTGATCCGGTCCGAGGAGCCACGCTGGATCTCCCCCGACAGGACCCGCCGCCCCGCATCGCGCCCCAGGTAGACCTGCAACAGATCGCTGGCCATCTGCCGGTTGGACATGGATTTCAGGGCCAGCCCCATATGCGGCGTGACAGAGCGCAAAAGCTCAAGATCCGCATCGGAAAACCCCTCCGGGTGATCGCTGCTCCAGGAAAACAACACGCCCTCGGAGGGATGGTAGGGATCCACCGGGCCGTCCTCGTCAGAGAACCGCAGCCCCTGCGCCAGATAGTCGGTCGCACCGCGCCGACGCAGCTCTTCCAATATCGGAAACCTCTGGCGATCCTCGGCATTCAGGTCAGAGCGGAACTCCTCCAGATCCCGGGACAGCAGGTGGAACAGCGGGCTTTGCAGCCAGATATCCCGTGGCGCCTCCCGGTGCTCGTAATGCTCCTGTGAAATGCCCTCGTTGCGCGTCCAGTTGAAGCCGATACCGCCGAATTTCGGATGGAAGGCCCGCTGCGCCAGGTGAAACCGCAGCAAGGGCACGCCCACGTTGATCAGTTGCTCGCAGAAGCCGTTGAGAAAGACCTGCCGGTCCTGGCAACGCAGCCCCTGCTCTGCCAACCAGGTGATCAGGGCTAGGGTACGGGTATCGGGCTGCTGCATCAGGCGCTCCTTCGCTCTGGCCACATGAGGCTGTGCCCTGTCATCTGGGCACCCCTTGCGCAGATGTCTATGACTCGATCCCTGCCAACTGCCGCAGCATCCGCCGCAACAACTGCTCTTCTTCCTTCGAGAACCGATCGGCCAGCTGTTTGTCATAGCTGGCCGCCTGTCCGCGCAGGTCACGATAGGCGGCCTCTCCTGCCGGGGTCAGTTGCAGATGCTCAGAGCGCCGATCGCTTTCGTCGCGACTGCGAGTGATGAAACGCCGCTCGCTCAGCTTGGCCACGGCGCGGCTGATCTTGGTCTTGTGGATCTTTGCCCGCTGGCCGATGTCCTTGGCCGTCATGGTGCCATAGGTGCCAAGGTGGAACAGAACCCGCCATTCGTTGCGCAGCATCCCATAGCGATTCTTGTAGTAGGACTGAAACGCGAGCGAGCTTTCCTCGGCCGCGCGGTTCAGCAGGAAGGGCAGGAAATCCTGCAAAAGGAAATCATCTTTTTCGGGCATTTGGGTCTCCTTGCCCTTGTTAGTTACAAAAACAACTATTACCCCGACAAGCAGAAAAGGAGGAACGCGCCATGAATCGTCCTGTACATCCGCACGAAATGATCCAGGCCCCGTCGCTTGCGGGCCCGCATGAGGGCTATATGCCCGGCTTTGGCAATGACTACGAAACCGAGGCCCTGCCCGGCGCCCTGCCCGAAGGCATGAACAGCCCGCAGAAATGCAACTACGGTCTTTATGGCGAACAGCTGAGCGGCACCGCCTTCACCGCCGAACGCGTCGAACGCACCTGGTGCTACCGCATCCGCCCCTCGGTGAAGCATTCTCACCGCTATGAAAAGATCGACCTGCCCTATTGGAAATCCGCACCCTGCGTCGATCCCGATGTGACCTCGCTCGGCCAGTACCGCTGGGATCCGGTCGCCCACGGCGGCGAGGCTCTGACCTGGCTCACCGGCATGCGCACCATGACCACCGCCGGCGATGTGAACACCCAGGTCGGCATGGCAAGCCATGTCTATCTGGTGACCGAGTCGATGACGGACAGCTATTTCTTCTCGGCCGACAGTGAGCTCTTGGTCGTGCCGCAAGAAGGCCGCCTGCGCTTCTGCACCGAACTCGGCATCATCGATCTGGAGCCGAAAGAGATCGCCATCCTGCCGCGTGGTCTGCTGTATCGGGTCGAGGTTCTGGAAGGCCCCGCGCGCGGTTTCGTCTGCGAAAACTACGGTCAGAAGTTCGAACTGCCGGGCCGTGGCCCCATCGGCGCCAACTGCATGGCCAACCCGCGCGACTTCAAGGCGCCGGTGGCGGCGTTCGAGGACCGCGAAGTACCCTCGACCGTGACGATCAAATGGTGCGGCCAGTTCCACGAAACCAAGATCGGTCATTCGCCGCTGGACGTGGTCGCCTGGCACGGCAACTACGCGCCGGTGAAATACGACCTGCGCACCTATTGCCCGGTCGGCGCCATCCTGTTCGACCACCCGGATCCCTCGATCTTCACCGTGCTGACCGCCCCCTCGGGGCAGCCGGGCACCGCCAATATCGACTTCGTGCTGTTCCGCGAGCGCTGGATGGTGGCCGAGAACACCTTCCGTCCGCCCTGGTATCACAAAAACATCATGTCCGAGCTGATGGGCAATATCTACGGCCAGTACGATGCGAAACCCCAGGGCTTCATCCCCGGCGGCATGAGCTTGCACAACATGATGCTGCCGCACGGGCCGGACAAGAACGCATTCGAAGGCGCGTCGAACTCGAACCTCGGGCCGGAGAAGCTGGAAAACACCATGTCCTTCATGTTCGAGACCCGCTTCCCGCAGCACCTGACCGAATTCGCAGCCAAGGAGGCGCCGCTGCAGGACGATTACATCGACTGCTGGTCCGACATCGAAAAGAAATTCGACGGCACGCCGGGCCTGAAGTAAGCCTGTAGCCATAGCCGTTTTCAGCGCCGGGGTGATCCCGGCGCCCGCACATAACACTTGGGAGACACCATGCCCCTTTTGAAATCCTGGGTCGCCTCGGCCAATTCCGCCGACACGCCCTTTCCGCTGAACAACCTGCCCTATGGCGTCTTCTCCGTCGGTGAGGAAGACCCCCGCTGCGGCGTCGCCATTGGTGACATGATCCTCGACATGCAGGCCGCCGAAGAGGCGGGCCTCATCGATCTGACCGACTACGCCCTGTTCGAGGTGCCCTTCTGGAACGACCTGATGGAGGAAGGCCCCGCCGTCTGGGCCGCCCTGCGTGAACGGCTGATCGCACTGCTGTCCGAAGGTGCTGCCGAACAGGCCAAGGTCGAGCCGCTCCTGGTGCCGATGAAGGACGCCGAGCTGCACATGCCGATGATGGTCAGCGAATACACCGACTTCTACGCGGGCAAGAACCACGCCGTGAACGTCGGCACCATGTTCCGCGGCCCGGAAAACGCCCTGCCGCCGAACTGGCTGCACATTCCGATCGGTTACAATGGCCGCGCTTCCTCGGTTGTCGTGTCGGGCACCGATGTGCGCCGTCCCTGGGGCCAGCTGAAGGGTCCGAATGACGACGCCCCCCGCTGGGCGCCCTGCGCCCGTTTCGACATCGAGCTGGAAATGGGCGCCATCGTCGGCACCCCTTCCGAAGGCCCGATCACCGTGGCGGAGGCCGACGCCAATATCTTTGGCTACGTGCTGCTCAACGACTGGTCCGCGCGCGATATCCAGGCCTGGGAATACCAGCCGCTTGGCCCGTTTCAGGCCAAGGCGACCGCCACCACCATCAGCCCCTGGATCGTGACCAAGGCAGCACTGGAGCCCTTCCGCTGCGACACGCCGGAACGCGAAGTGGAGCTCTTGGACCACATCAAGGACTGCGGGCCGATGCTTTATGACATCGACCTTGAGGTCACCATGGCGCCCGAAGGCAAACCGGCCAGCACCATTGCCCGCACAAACTACAAGGAAATGTACTACTCCGCCGCGCAGCAACTGGCGCATCACAGCACCTCGGGCTGTCCGATGAATTCCGGTGACCTCCTGGGTTCCGGCACCATTTCCGGTGAAACCAAGGAAAGCCGCGGCTCGCTGTTGGAACTCAGCTGGGGCGGCAAGGAGCCGCTGACGCTGGAGACCGGCGAAGAGCGCTCCTTCATCGTCGATGGCGACACGCTGACCCTGAAGGGTGCGGCCAAGGGCGACGGCTACATGATCGGCTTTGGCGACTGTGTGGGCAAGGTGCTGCCCGCGCTGGACGACCCTTACAAGCGCTAAGCGCAACCTCAAGAAACACTGGCACCGAAGTCCGCCCCTAACGCGCGGTCTTCGGCCCACCGCAAAAGGACTGAACACATGGCAAAGGCATTCGCGTCGCAAGGCGACATGACGGAAAAGAAAATCAGCTTCACCGAGGTGGGCGAAGGGCTTTACGCCTTCACCGCCGAGGGCGATCCGAACTCGGGCGTGATCATCGGCGACGATAGCGTGATGATCGTCGAGGCGCAGGCGACCCCGCGTCTGGCCAACAAGGTGATCGAATGCGTGCGTTCGGTCACGGACAAGCCGATCACCCATGTGGCGCTGACCCACTATCACGCGGTGCGGGTACTGGGCGCTTCGGCCTTTGGCGCGCAGCAGATCATCATGGGCGATGCCGCCCGCGCCATGGTCGTGGAACGCGGCCAGGAAGACTGGGACAGTGAGTTCCAGCGTTTCCCGCGCCTGTTCGAAGGCCACGAAAGCATTCCGGGCCTGACCTACCCGACCACCACCTTCTCGGAAGATATGACCATCTACCTGGGCAACCGTCGCGTTGATCTGATGCACCTCGGCCGCGCTCATACGGCGGGCGACATCGTGATCCACGTGCCGGACCAGAACGTCATGTTCACCGGCGACATCGTGGAATACCACTCGGCCTGCTACTGCGGCGACGGTCACTTCAGCGACTGGGGTGACACGCTGGACGCCATCAAATCCTTCGACGTGGACGCCATCGCGCCGGGCCGGGGCGATGCGCTGGTTGGCAAGGAGATGGTCAACGCCGCCATCGAGAACACCCGCGACTTCGTCGAAAGCACCTACCGCCCCGCCGCCCGTGTGGCTGCCCGCAACGGCACCCTGAAAGAAGCCTGGGACGCGGTACGCGAGGAATGCGATCCCAAGTTCAAGGACTACGCGATCTACGAACACTGCCTGCCCTTCAACGTCGCCCGCGCCTATGACGAGGCCCGCGGCATCGACACCCCCCGCATCTGGACCGCCCAGCGCGATCTGGAAATGTGGGAAGCTTTGCAGGGGTGAGGCCCGTCTTGGAAACCGTCCCAAGGGATGGTTTCAGGGCCGAACGGGCGGAGCCCCAGGTTCCATCCAACCTGTAGGCCGGTTTGATCCAGATCGTACCGGCCCGCAAAAAGACATGAAACGATGACCATAGCCTCCCGGCCTGATCACACAGGGCCGGGAAACAGAGAAGCTGTGCCAAACGGCACCATTTGGGAGGACACCAGATGAACAAGATCTTTGAAGTGCCCCTGTACCCGTATGAACGCCATGCGGATCAGGACGCCCCGGCGCCGGTGCGGCGCAAGGTGGTGATCATTGGCGCAGGCCCCATCGGCCTTGCCGCCGCCATCGACCTGGCCCAGCAGGGCATCGAGGCGGTGATCCTGGATGACAACGACAAGGTCAGCTTCGGCTCCCGCGCGATCTGCTTTGCCAAGCGCCCGCTGGAGATCCTTGATCGCCTTGGCTGTGGCCAGCCGATGGTCGACAAGGGCGTGCAGTGGAACCTCGGCAAGGTCTTCTTTGACGACCGCCAGGTCTATGATTTCAACCTGCTGCCCGAAGAAGGCCACCAGCGCCCCGCCTTCATCAACCTGCAGCAGTACTACTTTGAAGAATACCTGGTGAACCGGGTCAAGGAGCTGCAAGCCGAAGGCGCCCCGATAGAGATCCGCGGCCGCAACAAGGTCTCGGCCATCGGCACCCACCCCGATCACGTGACGCTGGAAATCGACACGCCCGAAGGATCGTACAACATCGAGGCCGACTGGCTGATCGCCTGTGATGGCGCAGGCTCCCCGACCCGGACCATGCTGGGGCTGGATTTCGTCGGCCGCGTCTTCGAGGACAACTTCCTGATCGCCGATGTGATCATGGATGCCGACTTCCCCACCGAACGCTGGTTCTGGTTCGACCCGCCCTTCAACAAGGGGCAGTCGGCGCTGCTGCACAAGCAGCCCGATGGCGTCTGGCGCATCGACCTGCAGCTGGGCTGGGACATCGACAAGGAGCGCGAAAAGCGCCCCGAGAATGTGATCCCGCGCCTGAAGGAAATGCTGGGCGAGGATGTGAAGTTCGAACTGGAATGGGTGTCGATCTACACCTTCCAGTGCCGCCGCATGGAGAAGTTCCGCCATGGCCGGGTGATCTTTGCCGGCGACGCGGCGCATCAGGTCTCTCCCTTTGGCGCGCGCGGTGCGAACTCGGGCCTGCAGGACACCGACAACCTCTGCTGGAAGCTGAAACTGGTGATGGAGGGCAAGGCGCCCGAAAGCCTGCTGGACAGCTACGATCAGGAGCGCATCCACGGCGCCGATGAGAATATCCTGAATTCCAGCCGCTCCACCGATTTCATCACCCCGAAATCGGAAATGTCCCGCGTGCTGCGCGATGCGGTTCTCGACCTCAGCGAGCATCACGAATTTGCCCGCCCCCTGGTGAACTCGGGCCGCCTGTCGGTGCCCTGCACCTATGATGGCTCCACCTTGAATTCAGCCGACGCGCTGCAGGATGGGCCCGCGCGCACCCGCCCCGGCTCCCCCTGCCCCGATGCGCCGCTTGGCGATGAATTCCTGCTGCCAAAACTGGCGGACAAGTTCACCCTTCTGACCATCGACGCCGAAGCCCCCGATGTGATCGAGGAAGACGGTATCGAAGTCACCCGCCTGGCGCTGTCCGTGAAGGACGACCGCACCCTGGCGCTGAAGGAACGGTATCTCGGCGACAATGACAGCGGCGTCTACCTGATCCGCCCGGATCAGCACGTGGCCGCGCGCCGCTCTACCTATGACGACAACCAGTTCCGCGCCGCCATCCGCCGCGCCGTGGGCAAGGAGTAACAGCGATGTCCGACCAACTGATCCTGACCCCGAACATCGATGGCGCAGATGATTTCTACGCCGATCTTCTGGCCGTGCACGAAGGCCTCAGCAAGACCGAGAGCGACGCGCTCAATGCGCGGCTGGTTCTGGTCCTGTCCAATCACATCGGGAAACGCGCAATCCTGAAACAGGCGCTGGCGGCAGCCGCGCTTCAGCCCTCGGAGGAGAGCAAGTGAAAATCGAGAAAATCCACCACGTCGCCTACCGCTGCAAGGACGCCAAAGAAACGGTGGAGTGGTACAACACCATGCTGAAGATGGACTTTGTCCTGGCGATTGCCGAGGATCACGTGCCATCGACCCATGAACCCGATCCTTACATGCATGTCTTCATGGATGCAGGCGACGGCAATGTGCTGGCCTTCTTCGAGCTGCCCACCAAGCCCGAGATGGGCCGCGATCTGAACACCCCGGAATGGGTGCAGCACATCGCCTTCAAGGTGAAGGACCGCGCGACCCTGATCGAGTTCAAGGAACATCTTGAAGCCAACGGGGTTGAGGTGCTGGGTGTGACGGATCACTCGATCTTCCACTCGATCTATTTCTTCGACCCCAACGGGCACCGGGTGGAACTGGCCTGCCCCGATCCGGAAGAAGATGCGCTTCTGAAAAAGCTGGACGCGGTGAAATGGGAGATGCTGGAGGAATGGTCCAAGACCAAGAAGGCCCCCCAGCACGCCGACTGGCTGCACGCCAAGGAATTGAACAAGGCCTGATCCTCGGGCACAAAATGACAGACCGCATCCGGCCCGTTCGGGTGCGGTTTCATATAGGGAGAGGCAAAATGACGGATGTGGTTCTTTTTGATTACTGGCGCTCTTCGGCCAGCTACCGGCTGCGCATTGCGCTGAACCTGGCAGGGATCGACTATCAATCCATCCCCGTCGATCTGGTGAAGGGAGAGCAACGCAGCCCTGAACATCTGGCGCGCAACCCGCAGGGTTTCGTGCCGGTGCTGGAGATCGACGGGCTGCGGCTGACGCAATCCTTGGCGATCCTTGATTATCTGGATCAGACCCGCGATCTGAACCTTCTCCCAAAAGAACCCGCCAAGCGCGCGCAGGCGCAGGCACTGGCGCAATCCATCGCAATCGATCTGCACCCGGTCTGCAACCTGGCCGTTGCCCGCCACGCCACGCAGATCAGCGGCGGGCGCGAGGATATGCCCAAGGCCTGGATGCAGCATTTCATCCGCCCCGGCCTGCAGGCGTTCGAAGCCCTGCTGGCAGGGTTCGACCAAGCTCCCTATTGCACCGGCGACACCCCCGGTCTGGCCGATATCTGCCTGATGCCGCAGATCTACAACGCGCGCCGCTGGGAGGCGGATATCTCGGACATGCCGCGCCTCTTGGCGGTCGAGGCCGCCTGCGCCCGACATCCGGCCTTTGCCGCCGCCCATCCGGACGCGGTGCAACCCGGCGCTTGACCGGGCCACGCCGCTTCCCCTTACTGGCTGCAAAGACAATGGGGAGCGCGGCATGAGCAAACACGGATATGACAGCGGGCGGCTGAACCTGCCCTTCGTCGGCATCTGCACCTTTGGCAAATATCCTTACGTGGAGGATTGGAACGCCATCGATGCCGATGCCGCCGTGCTTGGCGCGCCCTTCGATTTCGGTGCCCAGTGGCGGTCCGGCGCGCGCATGGGGCCGCGCGCCATCCGCGAGGCCTCGACCCTGTTCAGTTTCGGCCATGCGGGCGCCTATGATTTCGAGGATGACGTCACCTATCTGGATCCCGAAAAGGTCAGCATCGTGGATCTGGGGGACGCCGACATCATCCACACCGACACGCTGCAAAGCCACGCCAATATCGAATACGGCGTGCGCAAGATCCTAGAGGCCGGCGCCCTGCCGGTGGTCCTGGGCGGCGATCACTCGGTCAATATCCCCTGCATCAATGCCTTTGACGATCAGGATCCGATCCATGTGGTGCAGATCGATGCGCATCTCGATTTCGTGGATGAACGCCACGGGGTGCGCTATGGCCATGGCAACCCGATGCGCCGCGCTGCCGAAAAGCCCTATGTCACCGGGCTGACCCAGATCGGCATCCGCAATGTCTCTTCCACCGCAAAGGATGGTTATGACGCCGCCCGCGCCATGGGGTCGGACATCCAGTCGGTCCGCCATGTGCGTGCGATGGGCACCGAAGCGCTGATCAACCGAATCCCGCGCGGGGAACGCTACTACCTGACCATCGACATCGACGCCTTCGACCCTTCAATCGCGCCGGGCACCGGCACGCCCAGCCACGGCGGTTTTCTCTATTACGAGGTTCTGGAGTTCATAGATGCGCTGGCCCAGCACGGCGATATCGTCGGGCTTGATCTGGTGGAAGTGGCGCCGGATTACGACGCGACGGGCTGCACCTCGATCCTGGCCGCACAGCTGTTGATGAACACCATCGGACGCATCCTGCATCACCGTGACTAGAAGCGGGGCTAGGGGCGGGACTATTCCGCTGCGCTTTTGAGGCTGGCCATCAGGGTGTGGAACTTCTCGCCCTGCACCGCCACATGTTCGCGCAAAACCGCTGCCGCCGCATCGCCGTCGCCATGGGTCAGGGCCTGCACCACGGCCTCATGCTCGGCCATGGACTGCGCCAGGCGCCCGCGAAAGCGCAGCTGTTGACGGCGGAAAGGTTTCAACCGCTTGTGCAGCTTGCAGGCTTCCTGCTGCAGGAAACTGTTGCCCGATTCGCGGTAAAGAATGTGGTGGAAGCGTTCGTTTTCCACGTAATAGGCATCGCTGTCCTGCGCCGCGAGCGCAGCCTGGCATTTGGCATTGGCGTCGTTCAATTCGGCCAGGGCCCGATCCGAGATCCGCTTGCCCGCAAGGCGCCCGCAGACGGCCTCCAGTTCGGCCATGACCTCGAACATCTCCATCAGTTCCACCGGCCCGGGCTGACGCACAAAGGCGCCCCGGCGCGGGATCAGTTCGACAAGGCCAGACAGGGCAAGCCGCTGAAACGCCTCGCGCAGCGGCGTTCTGGAGACGCCGAATTGCTGCGCCAGCCGCACCTCGTCCAGACGGTCGCCATCCGAGAACGTCCCGTCAAAGATCCGCTCTTCCAGCTCTTCCGCGATTGTGTCTGCACGCCGCTGTCCCATTCTTTCGCAGTAGCACCCCGCCTGAGCAAATTCAAGATTTGCATTCTTGTATACAAAAAGATTGACTTGAAAAACACATGCCGCTTACGTTTGGGCATCTCCGGCCAGCAAAAGGCCGGAAGTTCTGGGAGGAAAAAAATGAAAACCATGCTGAAAGCTGCGGTCGCCACCGCGGCGCTTCTGTCGTCGGCCGTTCTGGCCAATGCCACCGAGCTGCGCCTGTCGCACCAGTGGTCGAACAAGGACATCCGCCACAAGGTCGCACAGATCGTCGCGGATGAGGTCGCCGCCGCCGGAGTGGATCTGGAGATCAAGATCTTCGGTTCCAAATCCCTGTTCAAGCCGCGCGAGCAGTACAAACCGCTCAGCCGGGGCCAGCTGGACATGACCGTTCTGCCGCTCAGCTATGCCGGCGGTCAGCAGCCCGCCTATAACCTGACACTGATGCCCGGCCTGGTGAAGAACCATGACCATGCCGCGCGGCTCAGCAATTCGCCCTTCATGGACGCGCTTGAGGCCAAGATGGCCGAAGACGACGTTATGGTTCTGGTGCATGGCTACCTGGCGGGCGGTTTTGCCGGCAAGGACAAGTGCATCACCAAGCCCTCCGACATCGAAGGCCTGCAGACCCGCGCGGCCGGCAAGTCGTTCGAGCAGATGCTGGCAGGCGCCGGGGCCTCCATCGCCTCGATGGCGTCGTCTGAAATCTACAACGCCATGCAGACCGGCGTTCTGCAGGCCGCGAATACCTCGTCCTCGTCCTTTGTCTCCTACCGGATCTACGAGCAAGTGAGCTGCTACACCCCGGCCGGCGATGTGGCGCTGTGGTTCATGTATCAGCCGCTGCTGATGAACAAGTCCACCTTTGAGGGCCTGAGCGAAGCGCAGCAGAACGCCCTGCGGGCCGCCGCCGAAAAGGCCGAAGCCTATTACCTGGAAGAAGCCAAGAAGCAGGATGCGGCCTCGGCCAAGGTCTTTGCCGACGCGGGCGTGGAAATCGCGCAGATGAGCGCGGATGATTTCGAGGCCTGGCGCAAGCTGGCGATGGAAACCTCCTACAAGAAATTCGTGGATGAGGTTGCGGACGGGCAGGCGCTGCTCGACCTGGCACTCGCCGTCGAGTGATCTGAACCGGCAGGGCGGACCCATGTCCGCTCTGCCCCCCAAAGACCCAAGAAATTCAGGAGGCGGGAATGGCAGGACAAAGCTCGGCCAGGATCGCAAACACCGGGAACAATCCGTTCCTGCGGGCCGTTGCGGCCCTGTCGACCCTTGCAGGCTGGTGCGCAGCCGCCATGATCGTGGCCGCCGTGGCCATCACATGCCAGATGATCGTCGTGCGCTTCGTGCTGAACGGCTCCACCGTCTGGCAGACCGAAGCGGTGATCTATCTGGTCATTGCAGCGACCCTTGTGGGGTTGCCCTACGTGCAGCGTCTGCGCGGCCATGTGAACGTGGATCTGATCCCGATTTCGCTGCCGCCACGGGCGCGGTTTTTCCTCGCCATCCTCACCTCGATCCTGTCGATCGGCATCATGGCGATCATGCTGTGGTACGGGTTCGAATACTGGCATTTCGCCTGGGAGCGCGGCTGGCGCTCTGACACGGTCTGGGGCGTGCGGCTCTGGATTCCCTACCTTGCAATTCCCATCGGCTTCGCCCTGTTCCTGTTGCAGCTGATTGCCGACCTCGTGGCCCTGCTGATTGGCGCCGACAAACCCTTCGGCCTGGAGATCTGAGCCATGGACCCTCTTATCCTGGGCGGGCTAGTCGCCCTTGCCACTATCCTCGTGCTGTTTTCCGGCGTCTCGGTCGCGCTTGGCCTGCTGATCGTTTCGGCCGGCTTCCTGATCGCCTTCGACGGCATGCGCAGCCTTGAGTTGATGCCCGAGATCCTGTTCGGAAAGCTTGATAATTTTGCCCTGCTGTCGATCCCGATGTTTATCATCATGGGATCCTCCATCGCCTCGACCCGCGCGGGTGCCGACCTATACGAGGCGCTGGAGCGCTGGCTGACCCGGGTGCCCGGCGGGCTGGTAATCTCCAACCTTGGCGCCTGCGCGCTGTTTGCGGCGATGTCGGGGTCCTCTCCGGCGACCTGCGCAGCCATCGGCAAGATGGGCATCCCCGAGATGCGCAAGCGCGGCTACCCGGACGGGGTGGCTGCGGGCTCCATCGCCGCCGGTGGCACGCTCGGCATCCTGATCCCGCCCTCGGTCACCATGATCGTCTACGGCATCGCCACCGAGACCTCGATCGGGCGTCTGTTCCTGGCGGGCGTCATTCCAGGGCTGATGCTCGTCGGTCTGTTCATGGGATGGTCGCTTTATTCCACCTGGCGCTCGGGCGATACGCAGCGGCTGGGGTCGGGCAGCTATACCTGGGCGCAGCGGTTTGAGATCCTGCCCCGCGTGGTGCCCTTCCTTCTGATCATCCTTGGCGTGCTTTACGCGATGTATGGCGGCGTTGCGACGCCGTCGGAAACCGCCGCCGTGGGTGCGCTGCTGTGCCTCGTGATTGCGATGGTGATCTACAAGCTGTGGAACCCGCGCGATATCTGGGTGGTGCTGCGTGACAGCACCAAGGAATCGGTGATGATCCTCTTCATCATCGCCGCCGCCGGTGTGTTCTCCTACATGCTGAGTTCGCTCTTCATCACCCAGTCGATCGCCGAATGGATCGGCACGCTGGATGTGAACCGCTGGGTCTTGATGGGGGCGGTCAATGTCTTCCTGTTGATCGCGGGCTTCTTCCTGCCGCCGGTTGCAGTGATCCTGATGGCGGCGCCGATCCTGTTGCCGATCATCACCACCGCGGGCTTTGATCCGATCTGGTTTGCCGTGGTGCTGACCATCAACATGGAAATCGGGCTGATCTCGCCGCCGGTGGGTCTGAACCTTTACGTGATCAACGGCATCGCGCCGGATATCTCGCTGAAGACCATCCTGATGGGATCGCTGCCCTTCGTGGCCTGCATGGTGATCGCCATCATCCTGCTGTGCCTCTTCCCCGGCCTTGCCACCTGGCTTCCGAACGCGGTGATGGGAGGGGCGCTGTGACCCTTCTGGCCGATCTTCTGTCCACCGTCTTCGAGCGCCGCTACCTGTGGCCCGGGGGCGGGCAAAGGGACAGCCGCCCGATCACGGAGCTGGCCGAGGATCTGGTCGGCTCTGCCGGGGAGACCTCGGGCCTGATGCTGGCACAAGAGGTGATCTCGGGCTTTGAGCGGCTGGAGGACGAAAAGAAGCTGGCCTTCTTCACCCATATCGCCACCCAGCTGAACATCGACCCCGAAGCGGTGCGCACTGGCCTGGACGCCTACGAACAAGCGCCTTCGAAAGACAGCTATCGCGCCTTCATGGCGGCGGTGGAACCCCGCCGCCAAGAGCTGATCCGCCGCCTGAACCGCGTGCCCGGCGCCACCGGCGCCCTGGTGCGGATGCGGGCGGATCTGTTGCGGCTGGGGCGGGGCATCCCCGAACTGGAGGCGCTGGATCAGGATTTTCGCCATCTCTTTGCCTCCTGGTTCAACCGGGGCTTCCTGGTGCTGCGCCCGATCAACTGGCAAAGCCCGGCCAATATCCTGGAGAAGATCATCGCCTATGAGGCGGTACATGCCATCGACAGCTGGGACGACCTGCGCCGCAGACTGCAACCGGCAGACCGGCGCTGTTTTGCCTTCTTCCATCCCGCCATGCCGGACGAGCCGCTGATCTTTGTCGAAGTGGCCCTGACCAAGGGCATTCCGGGCTCTGTTCAGGCGCTATTGGCAGAGGATCGCACGCCGATGACCGCAGATGAGGCCGATACGGCGGTGTTCTATTCGATCTCCAACTGTCAGGCGGGACTGGCCAGCATCTCCTTCGGCAATTCGCTGATCAAACAGGTGGCCGCCGATCTTGCGACTGAGCTGGCGGGACTGAAAACCTTTGTCACGCTTTCTCCGATCCCGGGACTGGCAAGCTGGATCGCAAAGGAAGGGTTTGACTGGGATCCCGGTGATCCGGAGCGGGTCAAGGCCGATGCCGCCCATTACCTGCTGTCGGCCAAGGGACGCGGCGGTCTGCCCTATGATCCGGTCGCCCGGTTCCACCTTGGCAATGGCGCCATTGTCCACGCGGTGCACGCCGATGCGGATACCTCGGACAAGGGGCGCGCGCAGTCGGGCGGCGCGATGGTCAACTACCTTTATGACCTCAAGAAGGTCGCCCAGAACCACGAACACTTCGCCACCACCCAGAAAGTGGCCGCAACGGCTGAGGTCCGCGCCCTGGCCGCCGCATCGCAGCTGCAGAAAACGGAAAGTAGCTAGACCATGGCAAATCCCCTTTATGACGGGCTGTTTGGCGCCCATGCCGGTAAATCCACCGCCTTCCTGCATCTGCCGGACGGTCAGGTGATCACCCATCAACAGTTCCTCGAGACGGCGGCACAGATCGCCCATGTGATGACGGGCAAGGGCCTTGCGCCGGGCGACCGCGTGGCGGTTCAGGTCGAGAAATCCCCCGAGGCGCTGGCGCTTTATGCCGCCTGCGCCCAAGCCGGGCTGGTCTTTCTGCCGCTCAACACCGCCTACACGGTCGATGAGCTGACCTATTTCATCGACAACAGCGGTGCGCGGATGATCGTCTGCGATGGTGCCAGCCGGGACGGGCTGACTCCGGTGGCACAGGATCTGGACGCGCAGCTGATGACCCTTGGCGCCGATGGCAGCGGCAGCCTGATGGAGGCCGCAAGCGGCCAGGATAGGGCCTACCCCACGGTTTCGCGCTCTGGCGATGATCTGGCGGCCTTTCTCTATACCTCGGGCACCACGGGGCGTTCCAAGGGGGCGATGCTGACGCAGGACAACCTTCTGTCCAACGCCCGCACCCTGGTCAGCGAATGGCGCTTCACGGCCGACGACGTCCTGCTGCACGCCTTGCCGATCTTTCACACCCACGGGCTGTTCGTGGCCAGCAACGTGACCCTGGCGGCGGGCGGGTCGATGATCTTCCTGCCGAAGTTCGATCTGGACGCCATCATCGCGGATCTGCCAAAGGCCAGCACGATGATGGGGGTTCCGACCTTCTACACGCGTCTTCTGGGGGATCCGCGTTTCACCCGCGATCTGACGGCGCATATGCGGCTGTTCATTTCCGGCTCGGCGCCGCTATTGGCGGAAACCCATGTGCAATTCGAAGAGCGCACCGGTCACCGCATCCTGGAACGCTACGGGATGACGGAAACCAATATGAACACCTCCAACCCTTACGAGGGCGAGCGGCGTGCAGGCACCGTCGGCTTCCCCTTGCCGGGCGTGGAGTTGAAGATCACCGATCCCGACACGGGCGCGACTTTGCCGGACGGCGACATCGGCCAGATCGAGGTGCGCGGCCCCAATGTGTTCAAGGGCTACTGGCAGATGCCGGAAAAGACCGCCGCCGAGCTGCGCAGCGACGGGTTCTTCATCACCGGGGACCTCGGGCTGATCGATAGGGACGGCTATGTTCAGATCGTCGGGCGCAACAAGGACCTGATCATCTCGGGCGGCTACAACATCTACCCCAAGGAGATCGAGCTGGTGCTGGACGAGCAGCCGGGCGTGCTGGAAAGCGCGGTGATCGGCGTGCCGCACCCGGATTTCGGAGAAACTGTCCTGGGCGTCATCGTGCCGGAACCCGGCGCCGCGCCTGACCCCGATGCCATCATGGACAGGGTGCGCGACGTGCTGGCGCGGTTCAAGCATCCCCGCAAGCTGGTGGTGCTGGATGAGCTGCCACGCAACACCATGGGCAAGGTGCAGAAGAACATCCTGCGCGACCAGTACAAAGCCACCTTCACCGGCGCCTAAAGCCCCTCTCACACCCCCATTGCACGGGCATCGGCGCCCGGCAGGGAATCAGCGCTCGGCCCGCATCTTTGCGGGCCGGGGCTGTCGAGCTGCGCATTGCCTGACGTCACCCCCCGGCGGCGAAGAAAAATCTGCGCCGTTCACATCTGCGTCAGCGCCACCCCGGCGACCGCTGCAAAGCCCATAAATCCACCACGACATCAAGCAGATACGCAGGCCACAGGCCCTCAATCCCGCGAATGATTAATTCCTGGGCAGATTATGCACACGCTTGACGCAATGTTCATCTGAACGCTAAGTGAATTCATATGAGCGTTACATACACAGAATAAAGCGCCTCATGTGAGTGATTGAACTCATAGAGAATCAACACGGGGACCTGCTGCGGCCGAATTTGACACACCGCAGCGATAGGAGATGAAGATGAAACTCAAATCCATTCTGTCGGCGACCACCGCCTTTGCCATGGTCGGCACCGCCGCATTTGCAGAAAAAGCCGAAGTGCAGTTCTGGCACGCCATGGGCGGCCAGCTGGGCGAGATCGTCGACAAGTTTGCAGCCGACTACAACGCCGGTTCGGACAGCTGCCAGATCAATGCCGTCTACAAGGGCAACTACACCGAGAACATGACCGCAGCCATCGCCGCCTTCCGCGCCGGTGAGCAGCCGCACATCGTGCAGGTCTTCGAGGTCGGCACCGCCACCATGATGGCCGCCGGCGACAAGGGCGCGATCTACCCGGTCTACAAGCTGATGGAAGACGCAGGCATCGACTTCGATCCCTCCGCCTACCTGCCGGCCGTGATTTCCTACTACACCGACACCGACAACAACCTCCTGTCGCTGCCGTTCAACTCCTCCACCCCGGTTCTGTGGTACAACAAGACCGCCCTGGACGCAGCCGGTGTCGGTGTTCCCACGACCTGGGACGAAGTCGAGGAAGCCGCCCGCGCCCTGAAGGCCAACGGCGTTGAAAAGCCCTTCTCCTTTGGCTGGCAGTCCTGGTCCAACATCGAGAACTACTCGGCCTGGCACAACCTGCCGCTGGGCACCGAGGAGAACGGTTTTGCCTCGCTCAAGACCGAGTTCACCTTCAACAACGACGCGGTTGTGAACCACATCCAGCGCATTGCCGACATGGGCAAGGAAGGCCTGTTCGCCTATGGCGGTCGTCGCGGTGACAGCCGTGGCCAGTTCGTCAACGGCGAAACCGCGCTGTGGATCAACTCCTCGGCCTATTACGGTGGCTTCAAGAAGGACATCACCGACTTCGAATTCGGCCAGACCATGCTGCCGGTGGACACCGCCGTGACGGACAAGCCGCAGAACTCGATCATCGGCGGTGCGACCCTCTGGGTGCTGAACGGCCACGAGAAGCCCGAATACGCCTGTGTCGCCGACTTCTTCCAGTTTGTCTCCGCAGCCGAGCAGCAGGCCTACTGGCACCAGAACACCGGCTATGTTCCGATCACCACCGCTGCCTATGACCTGTCCAAGGAGCAGGGCTTCTACGAAACCGATCCGATGACCGACACCGCGATCAAGCAGCTGTCGCTGAACGCTCCGACCCCGGCCTCCAAGGGCCTGCGTTTCGGCAACTTCGTGCAGATCCGCGACATCATCAACGAAGAGCTGGAAGCCGTCTGGGCAGGCGACAAGGACGCCAAGACCGCCCTGGACGCAGCGGTTGAGCGCGGCAACGCCCTGCTGCGCAAGTTCGAAAAAGCCAACGACTGATCATCCCCACCTGTTGGCTTTATCGGGAGGTCCCATCCGGGGCCTCCCCCTTTTTCCACGATCTCCCAAAGGTCCCTGCCCGTGCAAAAGCGTGTCGTCTTCCGCTCCCGGCTGCTGCCCTACCTGCTGGTGCTGCCGCAAATCGCGATCACCGTCGCCTTCTTCTTCTGGCCCTCCTACCAGGCGCTGGAAAGCTCGTTCTTCATCGAAGACGCCTTTGGGTTTTCCCGTGAATGGGTCTGGCTTGAGAATTACTACGAGCTGTTTCGCGATCCGGGATATCTGAAGTCCTTCCGCACCACGCTGGTCTTTGGCTTCTCGGTGGCCTTCCTCGCCATGGCGATCTCGCTGATCCTGGCGGTGGCCGCCAACCGGGTGATCAAGGCCGCCACCGGCTACCGCACATTGCTGATCTGGCCCTATGCCGTCGCCCCCGCTCTGGCCGGGGTGATCTGGTACTTCCTGATGAACCCCTCGCTCGGCATCGTCGCCTATTGGCTGAAGGGCATCGGGGTCGAATGGAACCACTACGTGAACGGCGATCAGGCGCTTTTGCTGGTCGTTGTCGCCGCCGCCTGGAAACAGGTGAGCTACAATTTCCTCTTTTTCCTGGCCGGCCTGCAATCGATCCCGAAATCCCTGATCGAGGCCGCCGCGATTGACCGCGCAGGCCCCATGCGCCGCTTCTGGTCGATCACCTTCCCGCTGCTCACGCCCACCACATTCTTCCTGCTGGTCGTGAACCTCGTCTACGCCTTCTTTGATACCTTTGCCCTGATCCACGCCACCACCGAGGGCGGCCCCGCCGATGCCACCTCGATCCTGGTGTTCCGGGTCTACAACACCGGCTTTATCGGGCAGGACTACGGATCCTCTGCCGCGCAATCGGTGATCCTGATGGGCATGGTGATCCTGATGACCTTCATCCAATTCCGTTACGTCGAGCGCAAGGTGCAATACTGATGGTCGAAAATCGCCCCATTCTGACGTTCCTCACCCATGCGATCCTGATCGTCGGTGTGCTGTTCCTGTGCTTCCCGGTCTGGATGGCGCTGGTTGCCTCCACCCACGGCCCCGGCGCCCTGTCGCAATCGCCTATCCCGCTCTGGTTTGGCGATCAGGCCTGGGAGAACTACTCGCAACTTCTGGCAGGCGGCTTGCCCGAGGCGGGCGGCGTGCCCATCGGCATGATGATGTTCAACAGCCTGATCATGGCGCTCGTCATCACATTCGGCAAAATCGTCATCTCGATCCTGTCGGCCTATGCCATCGTCTATTTCCGCTTCCCCTTCCGCATGGGGTTCTTCTGGATGATCTTCATCACCCTGATGCTGCCGGTCGAAGTGCGGATCCTGCCCACATTCGACGTGGTGGTGAAGATGGGCCTTCTCAATACCTACGCGGGCCTCACCATTCCCCTGATCGCCTCGGCCACGGCCACCTTCCTGTTCCGCCAGTTCTTCCTGACCATCCCGGATGAGCTGGTCGAGGCCGCCCGCATCGACCGCGCAGGACCGATCCGCTTCTTCAAGGATATCCTGCTGCCGCTGTCGCGCACCAATATCGCGGCGCTGTTCATCATCCTCTTCATCTACGGCTGGAACCAGTATCTCTGGCCGCTGCTGATCACCACCGACGAAAGCCTCTACACCGTCGTCATGGGCATCCAGCGCATGGTCAACTCGGGCGAGGCGCTGCCGGTCTGGCACTACATCATGGGCACCGCCGTCCTTGCCATGATCCCCCCGGTTCTGGTCGTCGTTCTAATGCAAAAGCTCTTTGTCAAAGGGCTGGTCGAAAGCGAGAAATAAATGGCTACTCTCAACATCAAATCCCTGGGCAAGACCTATCCGGGCGGTGTCACCGCCGTGTCCGACGTCAACGCGGATATCGCGGATGGAGAGTTCATCGTTCTGGTCGGCCCCTCGGGCTGCGGCAAGTCCACCATCCTGCGGATGATCGCGGGCCTTGAAGGCATCACCACCGGCGACCTGCAGATCGGAGAGCGCCGGGTGAACGACCTTGAGCCGGGCGAGCGTGACATCGCCATGGTGTTCCAGAACTACGCGCTTTACCCGCATATGTCGGTGCGCGGCAACATGGAGTACGGCCTGAAAAACGAGGGCCTGCCCAAGGATCAGATCGCCACCCGCATCGCCGAGGCCGCCCGCACCCTGCGGCTGGAAGAGTATCTGGACCGCAAGCCCGCGCAGCTGTCGGGCGGGCAGCGCCAGCGGGTCGCCATGGGCCGCGCCATCGTGCGCGATCCCAAGGTGTTCCTGTTTGATGAACCTCTGTCGAACCTAGACGCCAAGCTGCGCACGCAGCTCAGGGCCGAACTGAAGGCCCTGCACCAACGTCTGGGCGCCACCTTCATCTACGTGACCCACGATCAGGTCGAAGCCATGAGCCTCGCAGACCGGATCATCATCATGAACGCAGGTCGGGTTGAACAGATCGGCACGCCGATGGATCTTTACCTGCGCCCCGCCAGCCGGTTCGTGGCCGACTTCATCGGCAGCCCCGCCATGAACGTGGTCGAGGGCACCGTGACCGAGGATCGCCGCGGCCTGCTGGTGGACGGCAGCCGCGATATCCGCTTTGCCGGTGAGATCCCCGCCAGCGCAGGGGCCAAGGTCGCCATGGGTATCCGCCCCGAACACCTGTCACTTGATGCCACGGGGGCGGCACAGTTCCACCTGGAAGTCGATTTTGTCGAACAGCTGGGCGCCGACACGGTGGTGCACGGCAAGGTCTCCGGCACCTCGGTGCCGCTGGCGGTGCGCCTCTCTGGCGTGCAGCAGCATGCCAGCGGCGAGGTGCTGGAACTGGGCTGCGGCGCCGATCAGCTGCACCTCTTCGACCTTTCCTCCGGGCAACGTTTGAACTAGGGAAGCGTGATGCAACTGCCCAAGATATTCGGCCACCGCGGCGCCCCGGACGTTCTGCCAGAAAACTCCTTGGAAGGGTTTGCGCATACCATCGCCTCGGGGGCCGACGGGATCGAGCTGGACGTGCTCCTGACCCGCGATGGCGTGCCGGTTGTCACTCATAATCACCGTCTGATGGCAGACACGACGCGCGATGCCAGCGGCGCCTTCCTGACCGCGGAGGGACCCGCCATCAGCGCGCTGACCTTTGATGAACTATGCGCCTTTGACGTCGGCGGCATCCGGCCCGGATCTGAACAGGCAAAGAAGCACCCGCAGCAGCAGGACCTGCCCGGCACCCGCGTTCCGCGCCTGGCCGAGGTGCTGGATCTGGTGGCCAAGGCGGATCGCTCCATCGATGTGCTGGTCGAGCTGAAGCACGATCCCGAAGACGGATCAGAGCCAAAGCCTGCGGATTTCGTACGTGCGGCAACCGAAGTGATCGCGGCCACAGGCACCGAAGAAGCCTGCCTGATCCACGCCTTCAACTGGCAGATCCTGTCGGCCGCGCGCGACCATGCGCCGGGGTTCCGCCGCTCGCATCTGTCGATGAGCAAGACCATACACCCCAGCGGCAACCTCTACGAAGGGTCTCCCTGGCTGGATGGTGCCAGTTCCACCCCCGAGGCGATGCTGCGTGATCTGGCCGATCGGGGCGCCACGGTCTGGAGCCCGCTGTTCTGGGAACTGACACCCGACCAACGTGCCTTGGCCCGTGATCTGGGCCTGCAGGTGATGGTCTGGACCCTGCGCGGCGAAGCCGCCATCCGCAAGGGACTGGCGGCGGATGTGGACGGGGTGATCACCGACGATCCGGCACTGGCTGTGCGCCTGCGGGACGACATGCTTGCAACAGGAAACCCTGCGCAATGACCCCCGAAGAGGCCTTTGCCCGATACGAGGAAATCCGCCCGCGCCTGCCCGTCAGCAGCCGACAGGGGGCCGCCGCCCCTATCACGGGAATCGATCAGGTGATGGCACAGACGGATGCCTTCATCTTTGATGCTTACGGCGTTCTGAACGTCGGTGACCGTCCGATCCCCGGCGCGCATGAACGGGTGCAACAGCTGCGCGATGCGGGCAAGGCGCTGTTGGTGTTGACCAATGCGGCCAGCTTCACCCGCGCCCAGACGACAGAGAAATTCGCCCGCCTCGGGTTCGACTTCACCGCAGATGAGATCATCTCCAGCCGCGAGGTCTGCGAGACCTGCCTGACAGAGATTGCACCGACCGGCACCTGGGGCGTGATGGCGCCGCCGGATTTCCATCCCGAGGAACTGCCGGTGCGGGCCCTGGCCCTTGAGGACGATGCCGCCCCCTATGAGGCGGCCGATGCCTTCCTGCTGCTCAGCACGGCAGGCTGGACCGCTGCGCGCCAGTCCCTCTTGGAACAGAGCCTTGCAGCACACCCCCGCCCGGTTGTGGTCGCCAACCCCGATCTGGTCGCCCCGCGCGAAACGGGTCTGACGCTGGAGCCCGGATACTATGGCCACGCCCTGCAGGATCGCCTCGGGATCCCCCCGGTGTTTCACGGAAAACCCTTCCCGTCGGTCTATGAGGCGGCCCAGGCGCGCCTTGGTGACATAGCGCCGCAGAGGATCACCATGGTTGGCGACACGCTGCACACCGATGTGATAGGGGCGCAGGCACAGGGCTGGAACACCGCCCTGATCACAGACCACGGATTGTTTGCCGGCCACGATGTCACCGGCTTCATCCGGCAGAGCGAGATTACCCCGGATTGGATCGCGCCGTCGATCTGACCCAACTGCGGGAAGAATGGGGCGGCGACAGCAGGAACGGAAGCCGGAATGAGCGACCTCAACGACCGCCAACGCCAGATCATGGAGCAGCTGCGCGCCTCCGGGCAGCAGTCGATCAACGCGCTGGCCAGCGATTTCGGCGTCGCCACCCAGACCATCCGCCGCGATATCAATGATCTTTGCGATCAGGGGCTGGCGCGGCGCGTCCATGGCGGTGTGGCGCCGCCGTCGAACCCGCTGAACCTGAACTTCCATGCCCGCGCAACGCTGAACGAAGACCGCAAACGCGCCATTGCGGCAGCGGCGGCGGCGCTGATCCCCGAAGGCTCAACCGTTCTTCTGGGCATCGGCACCACGGTGCAATATGTGGCCGAGGCGCTGGTCCAGACACCCGACATCACCATCGTCACCAACAATCTCGAGGTGGCGCGCCTGATGTGCAATGCGCCCTCCTGCGATGTGCATGTGGTGGCCGGGCAACTGCGCCCCGAAGACCGCGATCTGGTCGGCACCTCGGCGCTGGAGGGCTACCGGCGCTTTGTTGCGGATTTTGGCGTGATCGGCGCCGGTGCGCTGGATCCGGAGTTTGGCATTCTCGACTTCAAACAGTTCGACGCCGAAGTCAGCAACGCCATCCGGGCCAGTGCACGGCAGATGCTGCTGGTCTCGGACCACAGCAAATGGGGTCGCACCGCCGCCCACCGGGTTGCAGGGTTCGATGCGATGGACCATTTCATCACTGACCGACTGCCCGAGGGGATGGAGTGGTCCGGCCCACCCGTGACCCGCACCAGCCGCGACGCGCTTTAGAAATGCTGCCCTTGGGGGTGCGCCTCCGAGACACGGCAGTGGCGCAGACAGGCCGCCACCTCGTTTCGTAGGCAGCTCACGACCTTGCCCAGCTTACGCAGCCACGCTCCGCAGCGGGCGCTCGCGCACCGGCAGGTGCACGATGGCGCTGAAGGCGCCGACGGCGACGCCGATCCACCACACGAAGGTGTAATCGCCATAGGCGTCATACATCCGCCCGCCGAGCCAGACGCCCAGGAAACTACCCAGCTGGTGGCTGAAGAAGACGATCCCGTAAAGCGTGCCCATGTAGCGCAGCCCGTAGATATGCGCGACGAGGCCAGAGGTCAGCGGTACCGTGGCCAGCCACAAAGAGCCCATGACGATGGAGAAGACGATCACCGTTGTGGGCGTGATCGGCACCATGATGAAGGCCGCCGCCGCGATGGTCCGCCCGGCATAGATTGCCGCCAGCAGGTATTTCTTGGAGTACCGCTTGCCCAGGTAGCCCGCCAACAGGGTGCCGCCCACATTGGCCGCGCCGATCAGCGAAATCGCAACCGCGCCCAGCGCAGAGGTCGAGGTGATCCCGATGCTGTAAAGCGCGCCGCCCGGCAGGATGGGCCCGCACATCTCGGTGACAAAGGCCGGGAAATGCGCGGTGACAAAGGCCAGCTGATAGCCGCAGCTGAAAAATCCGAGGAAGATCAGCGTATAGGAGGGATCCTTGAAGGCCTTGATCAGGATCGCGCCCATGCTTTCTTCCAGCTCGGATTTGCTGGCCATGTCAGGCGCGCGCATCAGCGGCAGCGTCAGGATCAGCGTCAGAACAACGCCTGCAAAGACCAGGAACACCGTCTGCCAGGTCAGGAAGCTCAGCATCCATTCCGCCCAGGGCGCGCCAAAGATCTGCCCGGCAGACCCCGCTGCGGTGACAATCGCCAGCGACATCGAGCGGTTGTCGTCCGAACTTGCCCGCCCCACGACCGCCAGCACCACGCCAAAGCCGGTGCCCGCGATGCCAAAGCCCACCAGCCAGGCATAGGCCTGATGCTCGATCGGCGTCGAGGACCCCGCACTCAACACCAGACCCGCCGCATAGACCAGGGCGCCCAGGATGATGGCCTTGCGATCACCGATCTTCTCGGCCAGGGCGCCAAAGATCGGCTGACCGATGCCCCAGGCCAGGTTCTGGATCGCGATGGCCAGAGAGAATTCCGTGCGCAGCCAGCCGAACTCTTCGGCGATGGGGATCTGGAACACCCCGAAGGAGGCGCGCACCGCAAAGCTCACCATGATGATCACGCAGCCCACGATCAAGACCGGGGTGAACAAGGGTGTCTTCTGTGCTTCTGCGCCGCTCATGCCGGGTCCTTTCAAATCAGAAGTGCGACGTTATGCATTGCGGCGCCGCCGTCAATTCAAGAAATCTGCGCAGTCACATAAGGAAAATTGATGTGAGGGTGCAGGGGGGCTTTTGAAGCTGCCGGTGCCATTTCCGGTTTGGTCTTCCAGATCGCCCTACCCGTCTTCGCCGGGATACGGTGCATTCCCACACGTAATGAAAGGAGAGCCCACGGAACTTGCCGCAAGTGAAGAATGCCCCTCAAACCCCGAGGCTAGGCCTTCACCGCCAGCGGACGCAAGACGCTCAGATGACGTGGGTTCGCAGCCAGTGGCATAGGATGAATGGGTCCTGAGCCTAAAGCGCCTCCTTGCTGACCCTCCGATAATTCACGAATGAATTGACGCTCATCACAACAAAGAAGCTGTCCATGTCGATCAAGACATACCCCAGCTCGAACAGTGCCCGCGATATTGCGACCCGGTCTTCTGGATAGAGACGCCGACGCCCCATCAATTCCCTGAGCAGTTTTTCCGGGATCCGATATCGCCCGGAAGCCTTGCCTCCGAACTGTTGCGTATAGAGATCGGCCAGCTTCGCGGCGGTTTCGTCGTGTCTCACAGCATATCCGTTATTTTTTTTCATCTATGGACAAAATATATTCTACTATGTAGGGAGGGGCAACAGGAAAGGAAGCACATGCTGGATATTGAGAGCACAGAAGCGGAAGCCATTGTCGGCGCAGCCATTCGCGCGGCGATTGCCGAGAATGACGCGGCGCGTCTGGCGGAACTCCTTGACCCCTTGCCTTACAGCGAGGCGCTTCGAGAGCTTTTGTCGCTGTCTCCAGAAGAGCGCGACAGCGTTCTGGCGCTGGTCCCTTCGGAATTGGCTGCAGAGCTGATCGAGGAGGCGCCGGACGAGATGGCGGCCGAATTGGTCGAACGTCTTGAGCCGGAACGGGCAGCGGAAATCCTTGAAGAGCTGGATTCGGATGTTCAGGCCGATGTCATCGCCGAGATGGATGTCGAAGACGCCGAGGCGGTCCTTTCGGAAATGGATGCCGAAGACGCTGCGGATATCCGCAAGCTGGCCGCCTATGATTACGATTGCGCCGGCGGCTTGATGATGGCCGAGGTGTTCCGCTTCTCCGACGCGGATACGGTTGGCAAGGTCCTGCGTGCGCTGGCCTCGGAAGAGGACGATTTCGAACGGTATCGTGGTCAGCATCCGTATATCACGGATGAAGTCGGCCGCCCGGTGGGGGTGGTGTCTCTGCGCGGGCTTCTGACCGCCAAACGCAGCGCGCCGCTGACCGATATCATGACCGTTCCTCTGACGGTCAACGTCGACACGCCTCTGGATCAACTGGAGGACATATTTGACGAACATCCCTTCCTCGGCGTTCCCGTCGTGGATGCGGAGGGTATTCTTGTCGGCGTGGTGTCACGATCGGCCCTTGCCGAAGCCGTGCTGGAGCGCAGTGAGAGCGAAAGCCTGAAACGGCAGGGTGTTGTCGGCGATGAGCTGCGATCGATGCCGCTATGGCTGCGGTCCCGCCGTCGCCTGGCGTGGCTTTCGGCCAACATTGTTTTGAACATCATCGCTGCCAGCGTGATCTCGGCCTATGAAGAAACGCTGACCGCGGTCATCGCGCTCGCCATCTTCCTGCCGATGGTTTCGGACATGAGCGGGTGTTCCGGGAACCAGGCGGTCGGGGTGACCATGCGCGAACTGAGCCTCGGCCTGGTTCGCCCGATTGACGCGATGCGGGTCTGGCTCAAGGAAGTATCTGTCGGGGTCATCAACGGGATCGCGCTGGGTGTGCTGATCGGCATGGTGGCCTGGATCTGGAAAGGCAACCCGGCCCTGGGTGTGGTGATCGGTGCGGCGCTCGCGCTCAACACCATTCTGGCGGTCTCAATCGGGGGCGTGGTGCCCTTGCTGCTGAAACGCGTTGGACAGGATCCGGCCGCCGCAAGCGGCCCGCTGCTGACAACGATAACGGATATGGCTGGGTTCTTCTTCGTCCTCAGCTTTGCAACCCTCATGATGCCATGGCTTGTATGATGATGCTTGACCTCGAAAAGAAACCCGCCCGCAAGAAGACTGCTCCAGCCGTGATTGGCTGGATGGAGATGGCGAGCCTGCCGCTTCTGGGCCTGAACAAGATCAAGGCGAAGATCGATACCGGCGCCCGTACCACGGCCCTGCACGCGACCGAAATCGAGGAGTTTGAACGGGATGGTGTGCCCTGGGTCCGCTTTTGCACCCAGATTTCAGAGCATCTGCCCGTCAGCCGCATCGAGGCCCCCTATCATACGAACCGGGCCATCAAGAACACCAGTGGCATCCCCGAGGATCGCTATATCATTCACACCCGCCTGCAGCTGGGCAAACGGCAGTGGATGATTGACCTGTCGATCACGGACCGCAGCAATATGACTTTTCCGATGATCATCGGGCGCGCGGCGCTCAAGGATCACAACATAGCCGTACACACCCGCAAAACCTATCAGATCACCGAACCTCCGCAGGAGCGACGTAGAAAGGACTACCTATGAAAATTGCAATGTTGGCACGTAACCCCAAACTCTATTCGCACAAACGCCTCAAGGAAGCGGCGGAAGAACGTGGGCATCAGCTGGATATCATCGACACGCTGCGATGCTACATGAACATCGCATCGCGTCGTCCGGAAATCTATTACAACGGCGAGAAGCTGGAAGGCTATGACGCGGTGATCCCGCGGATCGGCGCATCGGTCACCTTCTACGGCACCGCCGTGTTGCGCCAGTTCGAGATGATGGGGGTCTACCCGCTGAACGAAAGCGTGGCGATTGGACGCTCGCGGGACAAGCTGCGCTCCATGCAGTTGATGGCACGGGACGGGATCGGCCTGCCGGTCACCACCTTTGCCCATGACGCCAAGCAGACCGAAGAGGTGCTGGCGCTGGCCGGTGAGGCGCCGCTGGTGATCAAGCTGCTGGAAGGCACCCAGGGTCTTGGCGTGGTTCTGGCCGATACCAACCGGTCCGCCAAATCCGTGTTCGAAGCCTTCCGCGCGACCAATACCAATATCCTGATCCAGGAGTTCATCAAGGAAGCCGGCGGCACCGACATCCGGGCCATCGTGATCGGTGGCAAGGTGATCGCCGCGATGAAACGGACCGGCGCAGAGGGCGAGTTCCGCTCGAACCTGCACCGCGGTGGTTCCGCGCAGATCGTCAAACTCTCCGCCGAGGAGCGTGCAACAGCGATACGCGCCGCGAAATCCATGGGCCTCAATGCCTGCGGCGTCGACATGCTGCGCGCCAATCACGGTCCGGTCATCATGGAGGTGAACTCCTCGCCCGGTCTTGAAGGCGTGGAAAACGCAACAGGGCTTGATATTGCCGGCAAGATGATCGAGTTCCTCGAGAAGAACGCCGCCAAGGGCACCACACGGACAAAGGGCAAAGGCTGATGGTCCGACGCACCCCATTCGAGATCGCGGGCAGGACTATCGAAGCCGGCAGCCGCCGCACGGTGGATCTGCCGGTCAGCGTCCTGTCCGACCACACCCCCATCTCGATGTCTGTGCATGTCATCCACGGGAAAAAGCCAGGTCCCACCATGTTCGTCAGTGGTGGGATCCATGGCGATGAGGTCATCGGGGTCGAGATCATCCGGCGGGTACTGGCGTCGAAATCGATGAAAACGCTTGCGGGCACCCTGCTGGCCGTGCCGATCGTGAATGCCTATGGCCTGATCAATCACTCGCGCTACCTGCCCGACCGCCGTGATCTCAACCGTGTCTTTCCGGGCAGCCAGACGGGCTCTTTGGCAGCCCGCCTCGCCCACCGGTTCCTGACCGAGATCGTCGGACGTTCTGAACTGGGCATCGACCTTCACTCGGCGGCCATCCATCGCACGAACTACCCCCAGGTGCGCATTTCTCCCGACGATCCCGAGATGGAGGCCTTGGCCAACGTCTTTGGCGCGCCTGTCATCATGAAATCTCCCCTGCGGGATGGATCGCTCAGGGGAGAGGCCAAGAAAATCGGCAAACCGATCCTGCTCTATGAGGCGGGTGAGGGTCTGCGTTTTGATGAATTCTCCATTCGCGCCGGGGTCGCAGGCGTCCTGCGTGTCATGAACCACAGGGGCATGATCTCGAAACGCGGCGTGTCCTCCGCCAAGGCGGCGCCGCAATTCTGCCTGTCCAGCAAATGGCTCCGCGCCCCGATGGGCGGGCTGTTGCGCATCTTCAAAAGCGACGGCTCGCTGGTGCGCCAGGGTGAGGTTCTTGCGGTGGTCTCCGACCCCTTTGGCGAAAAGGAAATGGAGGTCCGAGCCCCCTTCTCCGGCATCATCGTCGGGCGCGCAGTCATGCCCATCGTCAATGAGGGAGACGCCGTTTTCCACATCGGCCGGGTCAAGTCCGTCGCCACGGCAGAGGGTGCGGTGGAGGATCTTGAAAGCCAGCTCGAAGACGACCCGATGTTTGACGAAGATGAGATCATCTAGGCTCAGGAGCCATCACCCCTACGCCACTGGCACCAAATCCACAAAATATCAGGGGCTGCGCGCAAGCCGCGGATAGCGACCTGTTCGCAAGCGCGACATGCCACTGACAGGGCGTGGATTTGGTGACCGGCAGTTTTGCCGGGACGTCCACCTGACCACCATCAACACTCTGAAATAAAACGCCATTACAGCAGAACTGCGCGTATCCTGACTGCGATACCGTCAGACTTCTGGCGCAGGATGAGCAGATCCGCCCCCCAAGCCGGTCAAGGCGAAATCATCCCTTTCGACGGCCAATACAGGCCATTTTGTAAAATTACGTTCCGGCATGCGGTATTGCTCGCGAATGCCTTCCGCTCTTAACCTTCCGTAAGGAAAGGCGCCTTGTTCAGCCCCCCGGCAGGATTCGGCGTCTCAGGGAGGAAGTCATGAATAGAGTGCATTACCCGCCTTGTTGCGGAACCTTGGGGCTGTTGTGATGTCGGGCATGTCAGTCGACGAAGCAGCCGCTCATGTGACGGCAACCGAACCGGTTTTCGAAGTCACCGAAACGGATATTCGCGGCACGCGATACCGGGTATTCAAAAACATTCCCGCCACTGTGCCCGCCCTGCTGCCAGCCAGCCGGGAGGCGCAGGAAAACGGGGCCGCCGAATACCTGGTCTTCAAGGACGAACGCTGGACATATGATGCCTTCTGTTCCGACGTGAACCGGCTCGCGCGGGCGCTGCGCGATGAACTGGGCGTCACGCCGGGGCAACCCGTCGCCATTGCCATGCGCAACTACCCGGAACTTCTGATACTGATCATGGCGATCTCTTCCATCGGCGGTGTGGTGGTGTTCCTCAACGCCTGGTGGACAACGGAAGAGCTCGATTACGCCCTTGCGGACAGCGGCGCGACTCTGGTGTTTGCCGATGCCCCCCGGCTGGAGCGTTTGGCCCCTCTGCAAGACACCTTCGGCCTGAACCTGATCGGGGTGCGCGATGGTGAGGGGCAGACCGGCCTGTCATACTCCGCCCTGCGCGACCGGATCAAAGATGACAGCTGGCCGGACCATCCGATTGACCCGGAGAGCGATTTCGCAATCATGTATTCCTCGGGCACCACCGGCCATCCCAAGGGCGTGGTGCAGACCCACCGCGGGGCCGTGAACGCGGTCTTTACCTGGTTGATGCAGGCGGTGATGGCACCGCTGATCGACCCGCCCGAACCGGATGCGCCAGAGGCACCACGGCCATCGGTCCTGGTGGTAACGCCGCTGTTTCACGTCACGGCGACGCATCCGATGTTCCTGCTGAGCCTGCCCGCCGGGGCAAAGCTCGCACTGCTTTACAAGTGGGATGCAGAAGAGGCCGTCCGGGTGATCAACCGCGAACAGATCACCCGTTTCCTGGGGGTTCCGACACAATCGGCGGACCTGATGCATGCCTCCGAAAAACTGGGGATCGACCTGCCCTCGCTCGATTTCCTGGGATCTGGCGGCGCCAAGCGGCCCGCCGCACAGGTGGCACGACTGGCGAAACGCTTTCCCAATGCGAAACCGGCCACCGGCTGGGGCATGACCGAAACGAATGCCATCGGCATCGGGGCCGTGGGCGACGAATACATCGAAAGGCCGAACACCGCCGGGCGGCTTTATCCCCCTCTGCAGGAGGTCAAGTTCCTTGATGACGACGGCAATCCGGTCCCGGTTGGCAGCATCGGAGAGATCACCGTCAAAAGCCCCTGCAACATGCGCTGCTACCTGAACAAGCCGGAAGCCACCGCAGAGGTCCTTCAGGACGGCTGGCTGCGCACCGGCGACATGGGCATGATCGACGAAGACGGCTTCATCACCATCATGGACCGCAAGAAGAACATCATCATCCGCGGCGGCGAAAACATCGCCTGTCTGGATGTCGAAGGCGCGTTGCACCGGCACCCGGAGGTGATCGAAGCCTGCGCCTTTCCCGTTCCTCACGACCGGTTGGGAGAGATCGTCGGCGCGGGTGTGCAATTGCGCGCGGGCTCGCAGCTGACAGAGGCCGACCTGCAGGCCTTTCTGGCCGAGCATATCGCGGCCTTCAAGATCCCCCAACATATCTGGTTCCGTGACAGCCCCCTGCCCCGGGGTGCCACGGACAAGCTCGATCAACGCGGCTTGCGCCGCGAATGCCTGGAACTGTTGCAGGCAAAGACCTCGGAAAAGGACATGACATGACACACCCAACTCAGGAAGAGATTGGAACCTATATCGCGGCGGCGGGCGACGCGGCCTGGACGGTTCCCGGGTTGGCCCCTGATCTGGAAAAGCGCCCCGTGCGCACCGTCGGCATCATTGGCGCGGGCACCATGGGCGGCGGGATCGCGATGAATTTCGCCACCGCCGGCTATCCGGTCAAGATCGTCGAAACCACCCAGGAGGCGCTGGATCGCGGGTTGGCAGTGGTGCGCGGCAACTATCAGCGCAGCGCCGACAAGGGCCGCTTCCCGCAGGACGAGGTCGAAGCGCGCATGGGCCGGTTCGACGGCCGCTTGTCGATGCAGGACCTGGCCGATTGCGACCTGGTGATCGAGGCAGTGTTCGAGAACATGGAGCTGAAGAAGAAGATCTTCACCGAGCTCGACCGGGTGATGAAACCCGGCGCGATTCTCGCGACCAATACCTCGGCCCTGGACATCGACGAGATCGCCAGCGTCACGCAACGGCCGCAGGATGTGATCGGTCTGCATTTCTTCTCGCCTGCCAACGTGATGAAGCTGCTGGAGATCGTCCGCGCCGACAAGACGGCGAAAGACGTCGTGGCCACCTGCATGTCCCTGGCCAGGGACATTAACAAGATCGCCACTCTGGTCGGCGTCTGCCCGGGTTTCGTGGGCAACCGCATCCTCTTTGCTCGCCAGATCCAGGCCAACAAGCTGGTCTACAAGGGCATCCTGCCCTGGGACGTGGATGCGGCGCTGAACGCCTTCGGGTTCAAGATGGGCCCCTTCCAGATGTCCGATCTTGCCGGGCTGGATATCGGCTGGTCCAAGGGGGCAAAGACCGACAACCCGATCCGCGACGCGCTGTGCGAAATGGACCGGCGCGGCCAGAAGACGAAAGCAGGGTTTTATGACTACGACGCTGCGCGCACGCCTATCCCCTCGCCCGTGACCGAACAGATCATCAAGGACATCACCGGCGCCGAAGCTGCCCGCATGTCGCAGGACGAGATCATCGAGACCTGTATCTACCCGATGATCAACGAGGCCCTGAAGATCCTTGAGGAAAACAAGGCCCAGCGTCCCTCGGACATCGATGTGGTCTGGCTGAACGGCTATGGCTGGCCCGCCGACAAGGGCGGCCCGATGTTCTACGCCGATATGGTCGGCGCAAAGGCGATCCTCGCGCGCATGGAAACCCTGGGCGCAGAGGACCCGGACTTTGCCCCTGCACAGACCCTGCGGGATCTGGCCGCCAATGACGGGAAATTCACCGAACTGGATTTGGGCGGCCTCAAGACTGGCGCATAAAGGAACGAAACCATGAGCTATGAATTTATCACGACCGAAAGGCGCGGAAACATCCTGCTGGTCACGATGAACCGGCCGGAAGTCTACAACGCCGTGAATGCCGAGATGCATCAGGAGATGAGCGATTGCTGGGACGCCTTCGCCGCGGATGACGACCTCTGGGTTGCGGTGCTTACCGGGGCGGGCGACAAGGCTTTCACTGCGGGCAACGACCTCAAGGCCACCGCTTCGGGGGGCAACAAAAAGGGGCTGCCTGCCTCCGGCTTTGCCGGGCTGTCCTCGCGGTTTGATCTGGAAAAACCGATCATCGCGGCGGTCAACGGCTTTGCCATGGGCGGCGGTTTTGAAACCGCCCTGTCCTGCGACATCATCCTGGCTTCCGAGAACGCCAAGTTTGCCCTGCCCGAGGTGAAGGTCGGCTTTTTCGCCTCTGCCTCCGGCGTGCAGCGCCTGTCGCGCTATATCGGGCGACTGGCCGCGCAGGAAATGATGATCACCGGTCGCACCATCCTGGCCGACGAAGCCCTGGCGCTTGGATGCGTGAACGAGGTGCTGCCCCATGACCGCCTCATGGATCGGGCCTTCGAACTGGCAGACCAGATCTGCTCTGTCTCGCCCTCATCGGTGAAGGCCACCAAGCGGATCCTGAACAGCATGGCTGTGGCCGAAGGCCTGCCGGAAAGCCTGAACTATTCCCGCGTGGTACAGGCCGATCTGGCAAAGACCGAAGATTTCAAGGAAGGCGTGCAGGCCTTCGTGGAAAAACGCAAGCCCAACTGGGTGAACCGCTGATTTGATACACTGGTCCGGGAGGCCGATTTATGACTGATAACACTGCAAAACTGGACATGAACAACCTGGAAATGTCCGACAAGGCCAAGCCGCTCTACGAGGCGGTGGTCAAGCATATCCGCGAAAACGTGGATCCGATCACGGCAGAGTTCTTTGCCCTGGGCGAGGGACGCAAGGATCGCTGGTCCTATGCACCGGGCCAGCTTGAACTGCTGGAAGGGGCAAAGCAGAAAGCCCGCGAGGCCGGGCTCTGGAACTTCTTCCTGCCCAACGCGGAAACCGGCGAGGGCCTGGCCAACCTGGACTACGCCTATATTGCTGCCGAACTGGGCAAGAGCCCGCTGGCCCCCGAAAGCCTGAACTGTTCGGCGCCGGACACCGGCAACATGGAGGTGCTGGAACGGATCGGCACGCGCGAACAGAAGGACCGCTGGCTGAAGCCACTGCTCGCCGGGGAGATCCGCTCGGCCTTTGCCATGACCGAACCGAATGTCGCCTCCTCGGATGCCAAGAACATCTCGACCAGCGCCGTTCTGGAAAACGGTGAATGGGTCATCAATGGCGAGAAATACTACATTTCCGGTGCCGGCGATCCCCGCTGCAAGATCATGATCGTGATGGTCAAGACCTCGCCCGATGCCGAAACATTCCGCCAGCAGAGCCAGATCCTGGTGCCGATGGATGCCCCCGGCGTCGAGATCCTTGGCCCGATGCATGTCTTTGGCCATGACGACGCGCCGCACGGGCATATGCATATCCGCTTCAACAATGTCCGCGTGCCGGAGGAAAACATCCTGTGGGCCGAGGGCAAGGGCTTTGAAATCTCGCAGCTGCGGCTTGGGCCGGGGCGGATTCACCACTGCATGCGCTCTATCGGGCAGGCGGAAAAAGCCCTTGATCTGCTGCTGGAGCGCGCCATCAACCGCGAGGCCTTTGGCAAGCGCATCGTCGATCTGGGCAAGAACATGGAAACCGTCAGCCGGATGCGAATCGACATCGAGGCAATGCGCCTGATGGTGCTGAAGGCGGCCAAGGCGATGGATACGCTTGGCAACAAGGAAGCCCGCATCTGGGTCAGCATGATCAAGGCCATGGTGCCCGAAAAGGCCTGCGAGATCATCGACAAGGCGATGCAGGTGCATGGCGCGACGGGGCTGTCGCAATGGTCGCCGCTGTCGGGCATGTACACCGGTCAGCGCACCCTGCGGTTTGCCGATGGTCCCGATGAGGTACACCATCACGTGGTCGCCCGCGCCGAGGTCCAGTCCTATCTCAACTCCAACGAACGCCAGGCCAATGCATCGCCCGAGATGCATGGCAAGGTCTTCTCGGGTCCGTGATCATGAGCAAGCTGTTTGATCTGACCGGCAAGGTCGCGGTGCTGACCGGGGCCTCCAAGGGGATGGGGCTGGCGATGGCCACCGGCCTTGCCGAACATGGCGCCAAGGTCGTCATCTCCGCGCGCAAGCAGGATCAGCTGGATGCTGCCGCCGCACAAATCAATGAAACCGTTGGCGCCGAGCGCGCCATCGGGATCGCCTGCAATATCGGCTACAAGGAGCAGCTCGAAGCCCTGGTGACGCAGACGCGCGAGAAGCTGGGTGCGATCGACGTCGTTGTCGGCAATGCCGGGGTGAACCCCTATTACGGGGTGACCTCGGAAATTCCCGACGACGCCTATGAGAAAACCATGCAGGCCAATGTGCAATCCAACCTCTGGCTGGCCCAGCTGGTCGCCCCCGACATGGTTGCCAAGGGCAGCGGCTCGATGATGTTCACCTCCTCCATCGGCGCCTTCAAGCCCTCGGTGATGCTGGGTACCTACGGCATGTCCAAGCTCGCCCTGATCGGGCTGGTGCGCAATCTGGCGGCGGAATTCGGCCCCAAGGGGCTGCGATTCAATGCCATCTGCCCCGGGCTGGTCCGCACCGATTTCGCCCGCGAACTGTGGGACAATCCCGAGGTCGAGGAACGCATCCGCAAGGACATTCCCCTGCGCCGCCTGGGGGAGCCGGAGGATTTCGCGGGTGTCGCGGTCTATCTGGCATCGGACGCCAGCAAATACATGACCGGGCAGGCCCTGACCGTCTGCGGCGGTTCGAACATGTGGACATGAGGGGCTGAGCACATGGAACTCAAGGACAAGATCATCGTGGTAACCGGTGCCGCCAGCGGCATCGGGCGGGCCATGGCGCTGCGCTTTGCCGAGGAAGGCGCGAAAAAGATCGTTTGCGCAGACATCAACCTCGAAGGCGCCCAGGCGACCGCGGATCAGGTCAATGGCGTCGCCCATGCGGTCAACGTCGCTGTCGAGGCTGAAATCGCCGATCTGATCGAGCGGGTGGAAACCGAGATCGGACCGATCGACCTGTTCTGCTCGAACGCCGGTATCCTGATGGCTGGCGGCGTCGAGGTTCCCGATGCGGACTGGCAGCGCATCTGGGACATCAATGTCATGGCCCATGTCTGGGCCGCACGGCACCTTGTGTCGCGCATGAGCGCGCGCGGCGGTGGCTATCTGCTGAACACCGCCTCGGCTGCGGGGCTGCTCAACCAGGTCGGATCCGCGCCCTACGGCGTCACCAAACACGCCGCCGTCGGCCTGGCCGAATGGCTGGCCCTGACCTATGGCGACCAGGGGATCAAGGTCTCGGTGCTGTGCCCGCAGGCCGTGCGCAGCGAGATGACGCGCGGCCATGAAGAGGGCGTTGCCGCGATGGACGGCATGCTTGAACCGGAACCGGTTGCCGAAGCCTGCGTGCAGACGATCCGCGAAGAGAGCTTTCTGGTCCTGCCCCACCCAGAGGTGCTCGGCTACATGCGCAAGAAGACCGAGAATTACGACCGCTGGATCGGCGGCATGCGCAAGCTGAACCGCATGTTCGGCGGGTCTTTCAAGCGCGGGTCATAACCACTTGCGATTTGGATGATCTTTGCGGCAGCGCCAGCCTATCGTCGGCGCTGCCGCAGCAAGGATCACACTTCCAGCCACTCCTTGCGCACATCGTCGCGCTGCCGCAGTTCTTCCGGCGTGCCCTCGAACACCATCTGGCCATGTCCCATGACATAGACCCGATGCGCGATATCAAGCGCGATGGAGAGCTTCTGCTCGACCAAAAGGGTGGCAATGCCACGCTTGGCGATTTCCTGCAGCAGGCTTGCCACCCGCTGCACCATCTGCGGCGACAGACCTTCGGTCGGTTCGTCGATCATCACCAGATCCGGATCGCCCATCAGCGTGCGGCACATGGTCAGCATCTGCTGTTCTCCACCCGAAAGCACCGAAGCCTCGACATCGGCGCGGTTCGCCAGGTTCTCGAACATGTCGAACATGTTCTGCATCGACCAACGCCCCTGCCCATCCTTCTGGCCCGGCTTCAGCCCCAGGGTCAGGTTCTGCCGGGTGGTCAGACCGGGAAAGATGTCCCGGTTCTCGGGGACGTATCCGATGCCGAGGTTGGCAACCTCATAGGCCTTCCGACCGGCGATTTCCTGGCCCTTGAACTTGACGGAACCCGAAGGCTCCACTTCCCCCATGATGGCCTTGCAGGTGGTCGAGCGCCCCACGCCATTGCGGCCCAGAAGGGCGACGATCTCGCCCTCCCGGATGTTCATGTTCACGCCCTGAAGGATATGTGACTTGCCGTAATAGGCGTGCATGTCATTGACTTCCAGCATCAGTGCCCTGCCTCCATTGCCTCGCCCAGGTAGGCCTCCTGCACGCGTGGGTTGGCGCGCACCTCTTCCGGGGCGCCGGTTGCGATGATTTCACCGTAGACGAGCACCGAGATCTTATCGGCAAGCCCGAAGACCACGCCCATGTCATGCTCCACCATGACCAGGGTCTTGCCCACGGTCACCTTCCGGATCAGCTCAACGATATAGTCGGTTTCCGAGTGGCTCATGCCGGCGGTGGGTTCGTCCAGCAGGATCACGTCGGCGCCACCGGCAATGGTGATCCCGATTTCCAGCGCACGCTGCTCTGCATAGGACAAGAGCCCCGCGGGCAGATCACGCCGCGCCGTCAGGTTGATCTGTTCAAGGATCGCCTCGGCTCCCTCGTTCAGGGCCCGCGACTTGGAAACCATGTTCCAGAACGAGTACTTGTAGCCCAGCGACCACAGAAGCGAACAGCGCACGTTCTCGAACACCGTCATCTTGGGAAAGATGTTGGTGATCTGGAACGACCGGCTGAGCCCCATGCGGTTGATCTCATAAGGGGCTTTGCCCGACAGATCCTTGCCATGCAGCTGGATGACGCCTGCGGTCTGCGGAAACCGTCCGGTGATCAGGTTGAACAGCGTGGACTTGCCGGCCCCGTTGGGGCCGATCACCGCGTGGCGTTCGTCATCCTTGATTTCAAGATTGACGCCACGAATGATCTCGGTCTGACCGAAGCTCTTGCGAAGGTTGGTAATTTCAAGGGCAGTGGTCATTCGCTCACCTCATCGGGGGTGTTTGCCTCATGCCAGGCCCCGGTCAGTTCCGGGCTTCCCTTGCGGGCAAGCCAGAAGCCCCCCAGGGCCAGGACGGCAAAAACAATCCAGGGCATCGGGTTACTATGGTCAAAGGTGGTCCAGAACAGGGTCATCTCGCTTTCACCGATGGCTGCGTGGCGGGCATGGAACATCAGCTCGATGAACCCGGCCAGACCGAGGATGCACAGCACCGCGGGGACCAGGACCTTGATGTAGGGTTTCACGAGCATGCGCCATTTGCCCAGCTTGATCGGCGTCCCATGCATCATCAGCACCCCGGACAGGCCGCCGGGGAAAAACATCACCGTGGCCACGAACAGGGCGCCGACATAAAGGGCCCAAAGCTCGGTTTCGAGGCTGAGAACGGTCTGCAGCAAGGTAAAGACGATCGCGCCGATGATCGGCCCGAAGAAGAAGCCCACCCCCCCCAGGAACGTCACCAAGAGGATCGAGCCCGAGGTATGCAGGTTCAGGTTTTCCTCGGTCAGGATCTCGTAGTTGATGGCAAACAATCCACCGGCAATGCCTGCGAAAAAGCCCGCGGCGATGAAGGAGTAGAACCGCACCCAGCGCGCCGAGTAGCCGAGGAATTCGGCCCGTTCGGGGTTGTCCCGCACCGCGTTGGCCATGCGACCGATCGGGGTGCGCGAAAACAGGTACATCAACAGCGCCGACACCAGCAGCCAGAAGGCGATCAGGTAGTAGACCTCGATCTGAGTGAGGAACTCGATGCCGAAGAAGGGCAGACCATAGGTCCGGTCGCCTGAAATGCCCTCCTCACCGCCGAAGAAGACGACGATGATGACGGAACAGGCGGCGATCAACTCACCGACACCGAGCGAGATCATGGCAAAGACCGTGCCCGCCTTGCGGGTCGAGAAGGAGCCGACGATCAGCGCCAGGATCAGCCCGAAAATGCCTCCGAAAATCGGCAGGATCGGCAGGGGCAGCGAACCGAAGATCTCCCAGTTCATGATGTGAACACAGAGGAAACCGCCCACGCCCATGTAAACGGCATGGCCAAAGGACAGCATCCCGCCCTGTCCCAGCAACATGTTGTAGCTGAGCGCGAAGATGATGGTGATCGCCATCTGGTTCATGATGGTGATGGCGCTGTTGGATTGAAAGATGAAGGGCATCACCAGAAGGAACAGCCCCGCGATGATCCACGGCAGCGCCGCAGAGAGGGTCACGCCGCCCTGGGCGCGCGCCTGAGAAGTCTGTGCAGTATCGGTCATACGTCACGCTTTCCGAACAGGCCGTAGGGCCGGAACACCAGGATCAGCACCATCAGAAGGTACGGCAGGATGTCGGCAATCTGCGGCGAGGTGAGGGTCCAGAGATCGCGCCAGGCGCTGTCCCAGATCGGATCGGGCTTGTTAAAGCCAAGCCCGGTCAGGATGTCCTCCATCCGGACGTTGTAGGCCTTGGCGAAGGTGGTCAGCCAGCCGATGATCAAGGCCGCGACCAAGGCACCGCCCAGGCTGCCCAGGCCACCGATCACGATGGTCACGAAGACGATTGAACCAAGCACCACGGCCATGCCGGGGAAGGTTGACAGCACCGGACCGGCGATCACACCGGCCACGCCTGCCAGCGCCGTGCCGACGCCGAAAACACCCATGAAAACCAGCGGCACGTTGTGGCCGAGCGCCTCGACCGTGCGCGGATAGCTCAGCGCGGCCTGGATGATCATGCCGACGCGCGTCCGGGTCAGCACGTAGAGAAGACCCAGGAAAATCGCCAGCGACAGGAAGATCATGAAGACCTTGTAGGCCGGGATGTCATAGCTCGAGATCGAGAAGGCCGCGCCTTCCAGGATCTCCGGAATCTGATACGGAATCTGGTCATTGCCCCAGATGAATTTGACCAGTTCCTCGATGAGCAGCGCCAGGCCGAAGGTGAAGATCAACTCCGGAACGTGGCCGTATTGGTGCACCCGGCGCAAGCCGTAGCGTTCCACCGCTGCCCCCACCAATCCGACAATCGGCGGAGCAATCAGCAGCCCCATCCAGAAACCGACGTAAGTGCTTATCTGGTAAGCGAAATATGCGCCCAGCATGTAAAAGCTGGCATGGGCAAAGTTCAGCACGCCCATCATCGAAAAGATCAGCGTCAGGCCGGCCGAGAGCATGAACAGCAATAGCCCCGTCACCAACCCGTCGATAAGATTCACCAATATGAGGTCCATGCCTCAATCTCCCCGCAGTCAGGTATTGTATTTTTTTGGCAAGAAAATCCCTCCGCGCCGGGTTTCAGGCGCGGAGGGTGGGAACAGGGGCCTTACGGCCGTTCCATCTTGCAGCTGGTTGGCGAGTCGGCCGACGCCATGGCGACGGTGTTCTCGACAACCATGCCGTAGCCCGAGTTGTCGTAGTCGAACTTCACGTTCTCGTCCGTATGCGCGAAGATATGCACGTCCTGGATCGCCTGGTGATCCTGGGGACGCATCTTGATGGTGCCGCCCCAGAGGCTTTCGTGCTCCATGCCTTCCAGCGCGGTGCCGATGGCAACCACGTCGGTGGCGCTGCCTGCCTCGTTGATGGCTTTTGCCAGCATCTCGATCACGTTGGTGATACGGGCCTGGCTGACGTTGCCATCAGGGTACTTGGCCTTGAAGGCATCGACATAGGCCGCCGCACGATCGGACGCGATCGGGTTCAGCGGGCCTTCGGAGACCAGGCGCAGCGAGCCCTTGCCGGTTTCGCCAAAGGCGGCGGTGATGCCGTCAGCAGCAGCGTAGTAGGTGAAGATCGGGCCTTCGAAGCCGTTCTCGATGACCGACTTGCCGAGGTTCAGCATGTCAGAGCCCCAGTTGCCGGTGATGACCGCATCCGCTTCGGAGGCGACGATCTTGCGGGCATAGGGGGTGAAGTCCTTCACCTTGCCGATCGGGTGCAATTCGTTGCCGACGATCTCGATGTCGGGGCGCTTCTCGGTGAGGAAACGCACCGCGGCGGCGGCAACCGCTTTGCCGAAGCTGTAGTCCTGGCCGATGATGTAGACCTTGTTGATGTCCTGGCTGGCCGCGATCACGTCGGTCAGAGCGTCCATCTTGATGTCGGCATTGGCGTCGAAACGGAAGTGCCAGAAGTTGCACTTGTCGTTTGTCAGTGCCGGGTCGACCGCGGAATAGTTCAGGAACAGAACCCGGTCGTCGGGGTTGCGACGGTTGTGCTTGTTGATCGCTTCGGTCAGCGCGTTTGCCACACCGGAACTGTTGCCCTGTGCAATGAAGCGGATCCCCTGGTCGATCGCGACCTGCAACTGGATCAGGGATTCTTTCGGGCTGATCTTGTTGTCAAATGCCACGATCTCGAAGTTCTGTCCTCCCAGAACCCCGCCATTGGCATTGACCAGTGCTTCAGCCGCGAATTCATACTGATGCAGCCCGTTAATCCCTGTCGAGGCAAAGGGGCCCGACAGCGGATCGATAAAGGCGATCTTCACGTTTTCAGCAAGCGCAGCCGTTGTGCCAAGCGCTAGCGACAAGGCTGCCGTGGCGCCGAGTTTCATAATTGTTTTCATTTTTCTTCCTCCCAATGAGAGTTCGAAAAAGTTGAACTTGTGCCTTATTGTTCGAACTCTGCCCGCTCAGCGTTGCATAGCCCCGATTAAAGTCAAGCGTTTGCCGCTCCAGTCTTGTCTGGCGCAGCCGCTCAGGCCCCAAATGTCGTAACGTCATTTTGCGCACTGGCCCGCGTGCAGCCTTCCTGTGCTCAGCCATATAAAGGCGAGAACAGCAACGCGCCAAAATAGATCTAATCAATTGCTTTTAAATCATTTTTATAAGATATCCAGGTTTTATACGGCATGTTTCACCTCGGCTTTCACACCCTCCCCAAAATGCTCCACCCCGTGTGGGTTTCATGATGGCGATCGTCGGTCGGCCTGTATGAAGGCCGCAAGCGCGCTCTGAAGCGCTTTTAGGGTGAAAATCGAATTCCACTGTGCAGAACCGATTTCCGCGATTCTGCCTGACGGCACTGCTGCCATTCAAATGTACGAATACTTAATCTCTTGACCGCAGCGACCAGCACGCCGCACGGAAATTCTGGGGGCTGTTTCTCTTTTCTCAAGACCCGTCACGCCTAGGCTCAGGACTCATTCATGCCACAGGAGGCAAAATAGCGGAGCCCAAAAGCCCAGTTGCCTGCGCCCGCCAGTGTCCATGGGCACGGGCGGCGACAAGAGCGTCGCGCCCGGGCCATCTCCCGTCGGGGTCAGGACCAATCCAGCTTCAGCCCCCGGGCCTGCGCAGCATTGGAGACGTATTTCTTGGTCTGGCTGAATGCATCACCCAATTCTTCCTGCCCTGCCGGGTCGCTGATCTGGCCAAGCTGCGCCGCCACCGCTTCCGGCGTATTCTCGGCGTCCTGCAGAGTAATCCCCGGCGTCTCGTAGACCCGGATCTGCGCGTAGCTCCCAGCACCGGCCCCCAGGATCATCTTGCTCGGGGCGTCTTCGCTGACCAGGTAGAGCAGACCGGGCGTGATGGTTTCAGGCGCCAGCAGGGCCTGCGCATCTGCGGGCATCAACTCTGCGGTCATGCGCGTCGCGGCCGTCGGAGCCAGGGTGTTCACACGGATGTTGTTGCGGGCGCCTTCCAGGTGCAACACGTTCATCAGCCCGACCATCGCCGCCTTGGCCGCGCCGTAGTTTGACTGACCAAAGTTGCCAAAGATCCCCGATGCCGAGGATGTCAGAACCACCCGCCCGTAATTCTGCTCGCGCATGATCGGCCAACAGGCACGGGTGACAAGGGTCGACCCGATCAGATGCACATCCACCACCTTGCGGAAATCGTCCATCTCCATCTTGGCAAAGGTCTTGTCGCGCAGGATGCCGGCATTGTTCACAAGGATGTCGATGCGCCCCCAGGCGTCCATGACCTTGGCCACCATATCTGTGACGCCCGCCGCATCAGACACATCCGTGCCGTGCGATAGCGCTTCGCCACCTGCGGCGCGGATCTCCTCGACCACGGCCTCGGCCGCCTCGGAGGAGGCGCCCTGCCCGTCGCGGCCCACGCCCAGATCGTTCACCATCACCTTTGCGCCACGTGCAGCCAGCCCCAGCGCGTGGGAGCGGCCCAGCCCCGTGCCCGCGCCTGTTACGATGGCCACGCGGCCGTCAAATCTGATGTCTTTGCTTGTCATGGTTTCATCGCTCTTTCGAAATTGTTTGGCATGCTCAACTCATTGATGCCGTGGCGTTTCGGGATTTCCTCAGAAAGCAAAGCACCTGCGCCTCATCCTTCCGGTCCAACCCACTCGAATGTCAGGTCTTTAGTCGGCGATCGTCCACCCAAGAATGCGAAGTTCTACTGAGTACCTTGCCGCTGTCCTGCAGGTTTTTGTTCCGCTATGTAAAATTACATCTCGCTATTCGGCTGACAAGCCGTATTGTCTGACCTCGTGACCGCATCCAAGGCATGTCATGCCAACGCTTGAGTGTCTCAAATGAAAACCATGCCGCGCATCATCCCCGCTGGTCTCTCTTCAAAAGGATCAAATCCCATCACCTGAACTTACCGAGCGCGAAATCCCAGTCCGCATTCAACCTGTCCGCATTCAACCGGTCCACATTCGAGCCGTCGATCCGAGCATTTGCGACATCCAGATCATTGGCGATCTCGACCAGTTGGACCGGCCCGACCGTTTCGCATTCAGACACTTCGCATTCAGACACTAGGAGGCCCTTGAATGACCGCCCTGCAAAACGCCCTGGCAAACGCCGAAGCCCTGATTGGCCGTGAAGTCGGCGTATCCAACTGGATTACCGTGGATCAAGCCATGATCGACAGCTTCGCCGATGCGACGCATGATCAACAATGGATTCACACCGACCCGGAGCGCGCGGCCGCAGAGTCGCCGTTCGGCACCACCATCGCCCATGGTTTTCTGACCCTCTCGCTTGCCAGCCGTTTTGCCTACGACTGCTTTGAAACGCTCGAAGGGCAGGTGATGAGCGTCAACTACGGGCTGAACAAGCTGCGGTTTCTGAACCCGGTCAAAGCCGGATCACGGGTCCGTGGGCGATTTGTCCTGAAAGAGATCAAAGCCCGAAACGAGCGGGAACTCCTGCGGACCAATATTCTGACAATCGAAATCGAGGGCGAAGAAACGCCCGCGCTCGTCGCTGAATGGCTGGGCCTGGCCGTATTCCAGGACTGATCCCTGGTCTCGGGATCCGTTGATCCTAGCAACTGTATTTTTCAGGCCGCCTGAAAAATACAGTTGCTAGACAGCCCGCAAAGGCAGCACCTGTACGTTGTCTGCGGTGTCCCGGGTCACCCTGGCTTCAATTCCATACATCCTGCGCAGGTTGTCCGAGGTCAGCACATCCGTCGTGGCGCCAGAGGCGATCTTCTCTCCGCCGCTCAGGCCAATGAAGCGATCAGCATATTGCGCAGCCATGTTCAGGTCGTGCATGGCCAGGCCGATGACGGTTCCGTTCTGGCTTGCGATCTGGCGCAGCCGTTCAAGCACCAGCAATTGATGGCGCAGGTCAAGCGCAGCAGTGGGTTCGTCCAACAACAGCACCTTGGGACGCCGAAACAGGGCCTGCGTCAGGAACACCAGCTGACGCTGCCCGCCGCTGATCTCATCCAACTGGCGGTCATGCAGCTGGGTCAGCCCGAAGGTATCCAGCGCCGTCATCGCCGCATCGGCCATACCGGAGGGCAGCCGCAGACCAAGGTTCCCCAGCCGCCCCAGAAGCACAACCTCCAGCACCGTCAAAGAGGACTGAGCGCTTGTGTCCTGCGGCATGTAGGCAACCTGTCGGCGCTGATCCTCGGGTGAAAGGGGGCGCCCCGAAAAGAACAGGCGCCCCTGCATCGGGGACAGACCGGCCAGGGCGCGCAGCAGGGTTGATTTACCTGCGCCATTGCAGCCGATCAGGGCGGTCAGCTGCCCTTTCGGCCAGTGATCATCGAGCGCGCGGATGATCGCTGTTTTACCATAAGAAACGCTCAGGTCCTGGATCTGAAAGCTCACCAATGCCTCCTTTGCCCGCGCAGGATCAGAAAGAACAGGAACGGCACGCCGATCAGGGCGGTGACGATCCCGATCGGGATCACGCCGCCGGGCGAAACCAGTTTGGACAGGACGGAAGATCCGGCCATGGTGATCGCCCCCATCAGCGCCGCCATGGGCAAAAGCACCCGCTGGTCCTCCCCCACAAGCATGCGGGCGATATGCGGCGCCACCAGACCGACAAATCCGATCGTGCCGACAAAGGCGACGGCAGCCGCCGTCAGCAAAGCCACCAGTGCGAACATCTTCACCCGCAGCCGCCGCACATCCACTCCGATGGCCGCGGCGCGCGCATCGCCCAGCCGCAGGGCCGTCAGCTGCCAGAGGTGGGGCAACACCGCGAGGCTGGTCAGGGCAAAGACCACGGCGACAATCGGCACATTGTTCCAGCTGGCCTTGAGCAGGGAGCCGAACAGCCAGAACACGATGGCCTGAAGCACTTCGGGCGCAGCCAGGTACTGGACCAGGGATTGCGCCGATTGGAACATGAACAGTGTGGCAATGCCCGCCAGCACCATGATCTCGGGGCGCATTCCGCGAATGTTTGAAAAGGCAAAGACAAGGGCGGCGGCAAGAACGCACATCACAAAGGCGGACAACGGAACGGTAAGCCACGGCAGAAAGGGCAGGCTGAATCCTGTCAGAATAGCCAGAGCCGCGCCAAACCCTGCCGCCGCGGAAAACCCAAGCGTATAGGGGCTGGCCAGCGGATTGCCGAGGATGGTCTGCATATGCACCCCCGCCACCCCAAGAGACATGCCCACCAGCGTCGCCATCAGCGTGCTGGGCAGGCGAATATCCCGGACGATGATCAGGGTCATATTGTCGGCATGGGCCGGGACAAAAAGCCCCCTCAGAACGTCCCCGAGGCCCAGCATTGCAGGCCCGGTCAGAATGTCGGCCACCATCAGGGCCGCCAGAACGGCAGCGGCAGCGGCCAGTCGGGCCAGGCGCCGCAGCGCCCCGCTGCAATACACAGCCAGCCGGGCGCCATCGGGGGCGGTTTGCACCGCCCCCGGGCTTTGCGGAGACCCTGCCTCACGCGAGGCAGTCATTATCCCTCTCCGCCCGGCAGTTGGGTCATGTAGGTGCCCTTGAAGGCGACCGGCATGTAGGTGGCAAAGAACCTGTCCAAGGCCGCTTGCGGATCCAGATCCGCAAAATGCTCGGGATACATGGCCTTGGCGAGGAACTGCAGGAACGCATAGTCATAGAGCGTGCGGTTGCCGCCATGATAGATGCCGAAGACCCGGCCGCCCTTGACCGCATCCAGATCCGCCCAACCCGGACGCGCCATATAGGCCTGCATGCGTGCATGGGTCAGGGCGCTATCGACACCCGGCCCCATGATCACGGCCTCGTCACGCCCCGCCCAGCCAGAGCCGGCCAGCAGGATCACCTGAGGGTTCTGCGCCAGGACATATTCCGGGCTCAGCTTGCCCCAGTTGCTGATTTGACCATTGGCGATATTCTTCGCCTGCAACTGGTCGATCACGCTGCCCCATTGCGTGCCGGAGTAGGAGTTGTCGACCGTGTCCTTGCCCTTGCGCGCCAGTTCCACATAGACCTTGGGACGCGCGCCCTCGGGCAGCCCGGCCAGGCGGGCCTCGACCTCGGCCACCGCAGCCGCATATTCGTCAGCCAGTGCCTTGGCGCGGTCTTCCGCTCCCATGAGCTGCCCCAGAATCTCGGTCGATTTCACATGCATGTCGACGGTCTGCGCATTGTAATCGAGCACCACGATCGGCACGCCTGCATCTTGCAGACGGTCGGCAACATCGCCCAGCGCCTTGAACTGCCATGCGGCCAGAACCGCGACATCGGGCTGTGCCGCGACTGCGGCTTCCAGGGAGAAGGTGCCGGAATCGACCTCCCCGACGTCTGCCAGTTCCGTCAGACGGGGAATCGCGGCCGTATAGGTCTGCCATTGCAGGTTTCGCCAGCCTTCCCAGGTGTCCTTGGAAATGGCGACAACACGGTCATAGCCCTCAGGGCCAGCAACGGCCATGAAGTCTTCGAAGTAGAAGCCCAGAAGAATCCGCTGCGGGTCTTCGGGCACCTCGACGGTGCGGCCCATGGTATCGGTCAAGGTGATGTTGCCAGCCCAGGCAGGCATGGCAAGGGAGGCCGCAAGAACGGCTGCGGCGGCGCCGCGGACAAGTGCTTTGAACATAGGTTTTCCTTTGAGTTCACAAAACGCTCCGGACCCCGCCACAATGGCGGTCCGGGTTTTCCTTGAAGGTGTGAAAGCTCAAACGAAGGGGGGTGCCCTGCTGTCGTAATCCGCCACGAAACGCAGCGGCTTGTGTGGCGGTGGGGCCAGAACCAGCTTTTGCTGAAAGGATCTGGCTATTGCGATCCAGCTCACCTCGCCGCGATCCGCGCAATCGGTGACCGAGCCAAAGGACTGGCACCATTCGCATCCCTCCCCGCCCACCGCAGGTTCGACCGGCTCACCGGTCTCGGGGTTGACGCTGATTTGCTGAAGACCGTCAGCTGAGCAGATTGTAATCTGCATCGCGTCAGCAGAGGTGCCGATCATCATCCCAGTCATGGAAAACTGGATGAACAGCCATGTAAGCGCCGGAAAGAGCAAACCCAATTTATGAAGCAGTCTGCGTTTCACGCGCGGTCCATCGTCTTATGTTCGGGGTGTTCATTACAGGTTTGCCAAAATCGGTCAACGTCATGCCATGAGGCAAATTGACGTGGGGTGGCTTGCTTTGGCACCGGCCTCGCGCGCGCCCAGCCTGGGCCATGTTGCACCCCGCTACGACAAAGCCACCGAAAGCTCCCCTGGCGTCTTCGCATCACGCCGATCCACCTTTTGCTCTGCCATTTGTCGGCATGAACCCGGTCGCTCGCGATTGGAAAACAATGCTGCGCCTTCCCATCCTCTGCACTGCGCGCTATGGCTGACGCCATGACCCAGGTAACCGCGCTTTATCAGACCCGCAGCGAGGCAGGCCAGATCCGCCCGGATCCGGCGCAGCAGGCGGTACTGCCGGAATTTGACCGTATAGCCCAGGGGCTGATGGCGCCGCCGGTGAAACGCGGCCTGTTCCGCAAGGCCACGCGCGAAGAGGTCAAGGGGCTCTACCTCTGGGGCGGGGTTGGGCGTGGTAAATCCATGCTGATGGATCTCTTTGTCGATAGCCTTCGTGATATCCCCGCGCGGCGGGTGCACTTCCATGCCTTCATGCAGGAGATCCACGCCAAGATGCACGAGGCGCGTCAAAGCGGTGTGCAGGATACCCTGGCGCCGGTGGCAAAGGAGGTCGCCGAGTCGGTGCGCCTTCTCGCCTTTGACGAGATGCAGATCACCGACATCACCGATGCGATGATCGTGGGTCGCCTGTTCGAGGCGCTGTTCGAGGCGGGCGTCACCGTGGTCACCACCTCGAACCGGGTGCCGGATGATCTTTACAAGAACGGTCTCAACCGCCAGCTGTTCCTGCCCTTCATCGACCTGATCAAGGAGAAGATGCAGGTCTGGGAGATGGTCAGCCCGGTGGATTACCGGCAGGACCGTCTCAAGGGGTCGCCGGTCTATTTCTCGCCGGTGAATGCCGACTCCCGCGCCCAGATACGGGCCATCTGGGAGGATCTTTCGGGCGGCGATGCCCAGCCGCTGACGCTGGAAGTGAAGGGTCGCGAGGTGGTGCTGCCGGGCTTCCGCAACGGGGTGGCACGGGCCACCTTCTATGACTTGTGCGGCAAGATGCTGGGGCCGGGTGATTACCTCGCCATCGCCGAAGAGGTGAAGGTGCTGGTGCTTGAGGACATCCCCCGCCTGTCGCGCAGCAACTTCAACGAGGCGAAGCGCTTCGTCACCCTGATCGATGCATTGTACGAAGCACAGGTGCGACTGATCTGCACCGCGGCGGCGGAACCGGAATTCCTCTACGTCGAAGGTGACGGCGCATTCGAATTTGAACGCACGGCAAGCCGCCTGCGCGAGATGCAGGACAAGGACTGGGGCCAGGACGGCTGAAAACAGCCCGCGCCGCGTCAGCGGCGCTCGGCCCAACGGGATGAGACCGCAAGATCGAAGACGGGCGGGAGCGCCTCGCCCTGCCCGTGTCGTTCAACCGTTCTCGCGCAGGATATTGCCCGCAAGATAGAGCGAACCGCAGATCAGCACCCGTGCGCTCGCATCTTCGGCAACGATCGCCTCCAGCGCCGACAGGGCATCTTCGGCACGGCTGGCGTTGATACCCACGGATTTCGCAGCAGCTTCTGTCTCTTCGGCGCTCAGCGTCGCCGCCTCGCCGGGGATCGAGATGGCCGTCAGGCTCTCCACATGGGGCGCCAGCGGCGCCATATAGCCCCTCACATCCTTGGTGTTCAGCATCCCGCAAATGAGATGCGTCGGCCGCTTTGGCAGCCCCTTCAGCACCTCTGCCAGAGCCACCCCTGCCGCCGCGTTGTGCCCGCCATCGAGCCACAGTTCGGCGCCCGCAGCAGCCTCCACCAGCGGACCGGTCTTCAGCCGCTGCATCCGGGCGGGCCACTGCGCCCGTGTCATCGCCGCCTCGCAGGCTGCCTCATCCATCCCCAGGTGACGCAGGGCGGCCAGAGCGGCGCCTGCGTTCTGCACCTGATGGGCGCCGATCAGCGCGGGCATCGGCAGGTCCAGAAGGCCGGTTTCATCCTGGAAGATCAGCCGCCCGCGTTCCTCGTAGACGTGCCAGTGCTGACCATGGGCGATCAGCGGCGCGCCATGGCGGGCGGCGACAGCTTCGATCACCTCCATCGCCTCATCCTCCTGCGGGCCGACAACGACAGGCACACCGCGCTTGATGATCCCGGCCTTTTCGCCTGCGATCTTTGCCAGGGTATTGCCAAGGAACTGTTCGTGGTCGATCGACACAGGGGTGATCACCGAAAGGGCGGGTTTGGCGATCACGTTGGTGGCGTCCAGCCGCCCGCCAAGCCCGACCTCCAGCAGCGTGAAATCCGCAGGCGTGCGGGCAAAGGCCAGCAATGCGGCACAGGTGGTGATCTCGAAATAGGTGATATTAACGCCGCCATTCCTGGCATAGCACTCGTCCAGCACCTCGGTCAGATGATCCTCAGAGATCAGCTCCCCGGCCAGGCGGATGCGTTCATGAAACCGCGCCAGATGCGGCGAGGTATAGGCATGCACCGCCTTCCCCGCCCCTTCGAGCCCGGCCCGGATCATCGCCTGGGTCGATCCCTTGCCATTGGTGCCCGCGATATGAATGACCGGCGGCAGGCGGTCCTGCGGATCGTCCAGCGCCGCGAGCAGCCGCCAGACCCGATCCAGCGTCAGATCGATGATCTTGGGATGCAGCGCCATCATGCGGTCAAGGATGGCATCGGAACGCGCTTTGGTCATGGGAGGCTCCCGAACAGGATTTTTTGAAAAAGCCCGCCCGCCGGATCTGGCAGACGGGCGCAGCGCCGCTGTCGGCGCGAGCACATCTTGTTGTGCAAGACTTACTTGGCTTTCGCCCCTGCATCTGCGGCAGGTTTGCCGCTCTTTTCGACCTTGGGCGGCGCAATCTCCGCCGTCTCCGAAGGCGCGGGCAGATCCCCCACCACCTGCGGCGGAAGGCCCATCAGCATGCGCAGGATGGTGATCAGCTCCTCGCGCAGCTCGGTGCGCGGGGTCACCCGGTCCAGCATGCCGTGATCCAGCAGGTATTCGGCGCGCTGGAAACCGTCGGGCAGCTTCTCGCGGATGGTCTGTTCGATCACGCGGGGACCGGCAAAGCAGATCAGCGCATTGGGTTCCGAGATCTGCACATCCCCCAGCATCGCGTAAGAAGCGGTCACCCCGCCGGTGGTGGGATGGGTCAGAACCACGATATAGGGAAGACCGGCCTCTTTCAGCATCTGCACCGCCACGGTGGTGCGCGGCATCTGCATCAGCGACAGGATGCCTTCCTGCATGCGGGCGCCGCCGGCAGCCGAGAACAGGATCAGCGGGCGTTTCAGCTTCACCGCCTCTTCGGCGGCGGCGATGATCGCATTGCCCACATACATCCCCATGGAGCCCCCCATGAAGGAGAAATCCTGCCCGACGGCAACGATGGGCGTGCGGCCCATTTCACCGGCAGCAACCAGCATGGCTTCTTTTTCGCCGGTTTTCTTCTGCGCCGCCTTCATGCGGTCGGGATATTTCTTCTGGTCGCGGAACTTCAGCGGGTCGGCCAAAGGTTCCGGCACCGCGATCTCGGTGAAGATGCCGCCGTCGAACAGGGCATTGAACCGATCGCGCGGCGTGATGTGCATGTGATGGCCGCAGTTGGTGCAGACGTTCAGATTGTCCTTCAACTCGCGGTGAAACAGCATGGTGCCGCACTCGTCGCATTTGGTCCACAGGTTCTCCGGGGCTTCACGGCGCGAGAAGATCGAGTTGATCCGCGGGCGGACGTAGTTGGTGATCCAGTTCATATCATGCCTCTGTGGGGGCTGTTTGGCCCCTCAGATAAGCCCCATCGCGATCAATTGCAATCAGCGGCGTATCGCAAGGCGCGCCGCCAGCCAGGTGACCAGCATCAGCGCAAAGTCCACCGCGAGCCAGGGACGCAGGGCCTGTGCATCCGACATCTCATAGGGCATCAGGTAGAGCGACAGCCCATAAAGGCTGGTGGGTGAGGCAAACAGCAAGAGCGCCGTGACATTGTTGAAGAAATGCACCGCGATCGCAGGCCCCAGCGTGCCTGAGCGCGCTGTCAGATCCGCCATCAACAGGCCAAAGACCCCGGCCCAAAGCGCGATCAGCACGGCGTTTTCTCCGGCCTCATTCGGCAGGTAGTGGCCCAGCGCAAACAGGGCCGAGGGCGCCAAGAGCCAGACCAGAGGGTTTTTGAACCGCGCCGCCAGTCCCTGCTGGATATAGCCGCGAAAGACGATCTCCTCGGCGCTGGTCTGAATCAGCACCACCAAGAGGGAAAAGGGCAGCAGCGACAGCCAAAGCCCGAAGGACAGGTTGGGCGTCAGCGGCGCGCCCATATCATAGGGCGGCAGCAGCGACAGGGTGATGCCCAGCGCGATCAGGCACAGGCTCACCCGCAGGAACTGGTAGATCAGGGGGCGCGGATGGCCGATGACCGACCAGAAGGAGCGGTCCTGCAACACGCGCGCGGTCAGCGCCACGCCAAAGGTCATGAAGGCAAAGCCCCCCAGAAGCACCAGCATCGCCCCCGGCGTTGTGCCACTCTGCAGCCCCTCGATCCAATCGCCGGGAAACAGCTTCGCCAGCAGCGGCAGCGTGAGGGAAGACAGGGCAAACCCCACCAGATAGATCAGGATCAAGCCAAGCCCCAACCGCCACAGCTCGGGCTTTGCCCGTGCCGCGCGCACCAGGGCTTCATGGGCCGTGTAATCCTGTCGTCCCTGCATGCGGGCCTCGATCCTCCGTCTTGTCCCGGTCCCGTTCGGGGTCCGGCTACACCCCCGGGCGCCTTGCTGTGCCCTCGGCATTGGCCAGATGGCCTGCCACCGTCTCTAGCAGGCGCAGGGCGGCGTTGACATCGCTTTCGATCCCCGCCCTGTATTTCGCGGCACCAATGCGCGGGGTCACAGGGCGCAGGGTCACGGGGCAAAGGGTCACGGGGCACAGGATTACGGGGCAAAGGGCCGTCTTATTTCTTGTCCTGAACGGCTCGGGCACTTATTCCTGTTGGGGCGCGAAATAATCTGACGCCGGGGGAGCAGCACAGCTGGGCAACAGAGCGACCATAGGGGCCAGGGCCCTTGCCCAAACATGGGCAGGCAAGCGGAGCCGACGCCCAGGCCGCGCCTATGCCATGGCGGCCTCCTGCCTGCTTATGTCCCTCCTTGTCTCTGCCTGCTCGGACCTGCCGGAGGGCGGCTTCTCCTTTGCCGCTGCGGGCAGCACCGGCACCGGCGCAAAACCGACCGAAGCCCGCATGAATGGCGCCGAAATCACCCTGGCAGCGCCACGGGGCTATTGCTTTGACAAGAAGATGCTCAGACGCGACGCCGCCAATGGCTTTGCGCTGCTGCCCCGCTGCGACCGGCTGGGCGGGGGCAATCTGTTCTCCTCCCTTGGCGGCGGCGCCATCATCACCGCCACATTGGGAGCGGCACCCGCAGGCGTTCCAGCCCCTAAGCTATCGGATCTGGCCGCAAGCGTGCCCGGCGCCCAAGTTCTGGACCAGCGCGAGGACGGGGCGCTGCCGCTGGTCAAGCTGGATATGGCAGGCCATGGCGCCAAGGGCGCCAGCTCGCAACATTGGCGCGGCGCCTTTCTGCTGGAGGATCACGTGATCCTGCTGGCGCTCTACGCGCCGGAGGACAGCCCCCTTCTGGGCCCTCGCGGCGCCGAGGTGCTGGAGCAGATGACACGGCTGACCCGTGCCGCCTCTGCGCCGACAACTGTCAAACAGGCGACAGCCCCCAAACCCGCGGCCACGCCTGCGACCCTAGGCGCACCCCGGCGCACGGCTGGTGGCGCCTTGCGTCCGCTGGCGCGCCCGACATCGAAGACCGGCGCAACGACGGCGGATCAAACCGCACCGGGAAAAAAACTCTCCCTTGCCAAGCGGATTGCAGGTTTATTTGACTGACGTTCAAAGGCTAGATTGCAAAGGATTGCCGCTTTGGGCCGCGCTCTTTTTCGATCGCCCCGAAGCAAACCGGTGAAACCGGCACGACACGAACGGTCAGAAGACGAGATATGAGCAGGATCCTGGACAAACTGCTGCACCGCAGATCCCTGCGCCACTGGCGTCGCGCCGCCGCAGAGGCGCCGACCGCGACGCTGTCCGCATTGCGCAACACCCGCGGCGAGGCGCGGCAGTTGAAAACGCACCTGGACCAGCTCATCCATGTCGCCGAAGGTCGGCTGGCACTGCCGCATATCGGAGCCAATACCTTCCCGACGCCGCATGGCACCGATTGGTCCTGGCGCCCGGAAGCCTGGCGCGGCCCGCTGCCGGTGCCGGGGCGATCCTCGGTGCCCTCCAAGGCCAAGCTGGGTGAAGAGGTGCAGATGTTCCACGACTGCGCCTATTCGGAACTGACTCTGCGCCAGCTGCGCAACAGCCGGGAAGAGGATCTTGCCCCCTTCGGGCTGCGCATGGATGTGTTCAACTTCGACGGCTCTTTCCTGTCGCTGGTGATTGCCCTGCCGCAGGAGGCGGTCCAGGGCCTGACTCGCCAGCACCTGATCCGCTTTGACACCATCGTGGAAACCGAAAAACCGCTGGAGATCTTTGCCCGGCTGAACATCAGCCACGGCCCCAACACCGAACAGATCGTGCGCGAGCTGCCTTTGGGCGAACGCCGCGTGGCGGTGGAATTCGATCTGGCCTACTCCAATCTCAACGAAAAGCGCATCCAGTCCGCCTGGCTTGATCTGATTTTCGAAGCCCCTGAAATGAACCAGGTGATCCTGCGGGATCTGACCTTTGCGCGCCACCGCCGCGCCAACCTTTAGGAAACGTGACATGAGCGATCTGACCGTCACCAAAATCCGTTTTCGCAATGGCACCTGGGAAGGCCGCGTGACCGGCGCCGACACGGCGCCTGACATCAAGGTGCTCTACCTCGACCAGCCTGTCGAAGGGATCAGCCTTGCCGCGGCGCAGACCGCTGGCGAATGGGAGCTGTCCATCCCCGTCCCGCAGGAGGCCATCGCCGACGGGGTGCATAGTTTCGTGATCGCGACCGCAGCCGAAGACGAGAAGCTGGCCCATTTCACCCTGATCGGCGGTGATGTGGAGGCCGAGGACCTGCGCACCGAGGTGGACCTTTTGCGCGCGGAACTCGACATGCTGAAACGGGCCTTCCGCCGCCACTGCGTGGAAACCGCCTGAACGCCCGCTCAGGCCGCCGTGCCCCTGCTGCACGCCAGCTGGGCCTCGATCTCGATCAGGCGTTGCTTGCGCCATAGGCCGCCGCCATACCCCGTGAGGCTGCCATCCGCCGACAGAACCCGGTGACAGGGCACCACCACGGCCAATTGGTTCGCCCCATTGGCCCGCGCCACCGCGCGGGTCGCGGAAGGACGCCCCAGATCCCTGGCGATCTGCGAATAGCTGCGGGTCTCTCCGGCGGGAATGTCCTGCAGATAGGTCCAGACCGCGCGTTGAAACGCCGTGCCATGCAGCGCCAGCGGAGTTTTGAAGTGGGCGCTTTTTCCGCTGAAATAGAGCCGCAACTCCTCGGCCACCTGATCGGTGGGCGCGGGGCGGCCAAAGCCGATGCCGCCGGGCTGCGAGGCCTGCAGCCGCGCCATTTCCCGCGGCAGGGCCTTGCGGTCGGCAAACTCCAGAAGGTGCAGCCGATGTGCACAGCTGACCGCGATCATCGCTCCCAATGGCGTGTCGATCCAATCGGCCAGCAAGAGCGCATCCGAGCGGAAACTCCCCGGCGCCAGCCCGGTCAGACGGGCAAAGGCCGCACGAAACGCAGACGGAGAGTCAAACCCCGCCTCGATCTGCGCCGCGATCACCGGCTCGCCCGCCTTCAGCGTGGTGAAACCCTCGCGCAGGCGCCGCTGCCGGGCCATGTCGAGAAAGGTCATGCCGAAGTGGCGCCGGAAACTGCGCCGCACCGTAGACGGGTCCAGCCCCATGGCCACCAGATCCGCCTCTCCCCAGCGATAAGCGGGCCGCTTGTCCAGCGCCGTAAGCAGACGCTGCACCATGGGGTCCTCCCTGGCGGCCGCCGCCAGGGGCGTGCAGCGTTTGCAGGCGCGAAAGCCCGCCTCGATACAGGCGCCGGGCGTGGCAAAGAAGTGGCAGTTCTCGAACTTCGGTTTGCGCGCGGGGCAGGTCAGGCGGCAGAAGATCCCGGTCGAGCTCACCCCCACATAGGCGCGCCCCTCGTAAGCCTCATCGCGCGCCAAGAGCGCCGCATAGAGGGTTTTGGAATCAGGCAGGTCGAACATCATGGGGCCACCCTAGCCCAGCGCGCTAGCTGGTGCCGCCGGTTTCCGGGCGTTGATTTCAAAAAATGGCGTAGGAGCTTCAGCCCGCTGTCTTTCCATCCAGCGCCTTGCGCAGCGCCTCGTGAACGGCGCAGCGCAGGATGTCCCGCGTTGCCTCATCCAGTGCCTTCAGATCCAGGGTCAGCGTATCGCCCTCTTCCACCGCAGCGACGGGGGCAGCAACCGGATCGGGCGTCACGCTCTTGATGTGATAGGGCACGATGCTGCGGGCGATCCCCTTCATCTGCACCGGCTCGCCGGGTGTGGCCTCGACGATATCGCGCACATGGGCGTAGGTCTCGTAGCTCATCACGATGCCGCCCGGCTCTGCGATGTTTTCCAGCCGCGCCGCCAGGTTCGCCTCGGCGCCGATGATGGTGTAATCCATCCGCTCTTCCGAACCGAAGTTGCCCACGTTGCAATAGCCGGTATTGATCCCCATGCGCGCCTTGAAGGGGTGTTCCAGCCCCTGGCGGCTCCAGTCCGCTTCCAGCTCTGCCAGTCGCCGCTGCATGGCCAGCGCCATCTTCACGCAGGCCCGGGCATCCTCGCGCGCGCCGCGGGTTTCGGGATCGCCAAAGAAGGCGACGATGGCATCGCCGATGAACTTGTCGATGGTGGCACCATGCGCCTCGGCAATCTTGGCCATCTCCGAGAAATACTGGTTCAGAAGCGCTGTCAGCTCCTCGGGCTGCATCTGCTCGGTGGTGGCGGTGAAATCCTTGATATCCGAAAAGAACACCGTCAGCTTCTTGCGCTCGGTCGAGATCGACGCATCCTTTTCGCCCGAGAAGATCGATTTATAGACCTGCGGCGACAGGTACTTGGAGATCTTCAGCGAGATATCCGCCAGAAAGGCGTTGTTGGCCGCCAGTTCCGCATTCATGCGGCTGAACCGCCCCGCAAGGCGGAATTGTACCATGGCAAACAGCAGGCCGATGGAGCCGGCAACCGCGAAATAGAGCAAAAGCCATTTGAAGGACCAGAGATTGAGCGCCACCGGCTGGCGCACGGTGACGGTCTGCACGGCGCGCACATCGCCCACCTTCCAGTCCTGTTTCGGGCTTTTGGGATGGGCGTTGTGGCATTCCACGCAGGCGCCCGCCATCACCACCGGCGTGGCCAGGGTGATCTCGCGATTGCGGATATTGCCGGTGGAATGGACCAGGAAGGGCTCTCCGTCCGGGTTGGAGCGGAACTGCTCCAGCGCGGATCGTTCAAACGGGCTCAGGACGTGCGGCGGGCGATCGGCAAAACTGTAGTCCGAGACAAAGCGGTAGCGCACATCGCCCTCGGCTTCGCCAATCGCCTCACCCAGTTCCAAGGACAGGGTGGCGGGGATCGGAATGGCGCCTTCCACCTCCAGGTAATTGTGCAGGGCCTGGGTTTCGACATCCGATGTCACCACCCGCTGCACCACATTACGTGCATAGTATGAGCGCACCGAGGAAACGATACCGTTGAGGCTTGTCGCCTGGCGCCGCAGGGTTTCATCCGACAGCGCCCGCAGATCCAGCCAGACCGCCAGCGGCAAGGCCACCAGCGCCACGGTCACCAGCACGATCAGCCACGAGGGCCGGTCCAGAAAGTAACGCCCAAGCCGGTCCAATGCACATCCTCACCTGAAATGCCCCGCCCACCGGAAGCCAGGCTCAGGTTAGAAGCCAGCCACCATTCTGGCAACACGGCTGAAGACGCAAGCCGCACGGAATCAAAAAGAGCCGAGACCTTGCCCAATTGCTGACCGGCAGCCCGCACGCAGCAGGTGAGGCGCAGGAGCCACCAAGGCTTCTCTGGGGCTAGTGCGCTTCGGCCCAGTTATCCCCCTGCCCTGCATCGACGGTCAGTTTGACATCCAGATGCACCGCCGGATCGGCAGCGCCTTCCATCACCCGGCGGGCGGTTTCGATAGTCTCTTCCACCGCACCCTCGGGCACTTCAAAGATCAATTCGTCGTGGACCTGGAGTAGCATCTTGGCGGGCAGATGGGCGATGGCATCCGGCATGCGGATCATGGCGCGGCGGATCACATCGGCGGCGGTGCCTTGGATCGGCGCGTTGATCGCCGCCCGTTTGGCAAAGCCCGCGCGCGGCCCCTTGGCGTTGATCTCGGGCGTGTGGATCTTGCGCCCGAACAGGGTCTGCACATGGCCGTGTTCCTTGGCGAATTCCACGGTGCTGTCCATATATTTGCGGATGCCGGGGAAGCGCTCGAAGTATCGGTCGATAAAGCCCTGCGCCTCTGCCCGCGGGATGCGCAGGTTGCGCGCCAGACCAAAGCCCGAGATGCCGTAGATCACACCGAAGTTGATCGCCTTGGCCTTGCGGCGAATGTCCGGCGTCATCTCATCCAGCGGTACGTCGAACACCTCAGACGCGGTCATGGCGTGAATATCCAGCCCATCGGCAAAGGCCTGTTTCAGGGTGCCGATATCGGCCACATGGGCCAGGATGCGCAGCTCGATCTGGCTGTAGTCGAGCGACAGGAGCTTGTTGCCTTCTTCGGCCACGAAGGCCTCGCGGATGCGGCGGCCTTCCTCGGATCGCACGGGGATGTTCTGCAGATTCGGATCCGCCGAGGCCAGCCGCCCGGTGTTGGCGCCGGTCTGCACGTAGGAGGTATGAACGCGGCCCGTTTCCGGGTTGATGTGATCTTGTAAGGCATCGGTGTAGGTCGATTTCAGCTTCGACAGCTGCCGCCAGTCCAGCACGCGGGCGGGCAACTCGTGTTCGGTGGCCAGCTCTTCCAGGATATCGGCGCCGGTGGCATAGGCGCCGGTCTTGCCCTTCTTGCCGCCGGGCAGCGCCATTTTGTCGAACAGGATCTCGCCCAGCTGTTTCGGGCTGCCCACGTTGAAGTTTTCGCCCGCAAGTGTGTGGATCTCATCCTCAAGGGCGGCCATCTTCTGGGCAAAGGCGTTGGACATGCGGCTGAGCGTGTCGCGGTCCACCTTGATGCCCTGACGCTCCATCCGGGCCAGAACCGGCGACAGGGGGCGTTCCAGCGTTTCATAGACGGTGGTGACCTTCTCGCGGTGCAGCTGCGGTTTGAACAGCTTCCACAGGCGCAGGGTGATATCGGCATCCTCGGCCGCATAGGGCACCGCGTCAGCCACCGGCACCCGGTCGAATGTGATCGCGGATTTGCCGGTGCCCAGCAGCGATTTGATCGGGATCGGCGTGTGATCCAGGTAGCGTTCGGACAGCGTGTCCATGCCGTGGCCGTGCTCACCGCCATGCAGGGAATAGGACAGGAGCATGGTGTCGTCATAGGGCGCGACCACGATGCCATCTTCAAAGCCAGACCCACGCTGGCGCACCATGATCTTGGCGTCGTATTTCATGTTCTGGCCGATCTTCAGGATCGCGGGATCCTCCAGCACCGGCTTCAGCATCGACAGGGCGGTGTCGAAATCCATCTGCCCCTCGGCCAGGGCGTCAGAGCCGAAGAGATCATCCTTGCTCGCCTCGGCCTTGTGGGTGAGCGGGATATAGCAGGCCTCGCCCGGCTCAACGCTCAAGGAGACACCCACCAGATCGGCGGTCATTTCATTGAGCCCGGTAGTTTCCGTATCAAAGGCGACCCAACCGCGATGGCGGATGCGGTCGATCCATGCCTGCAGGGCTTCCCCATCGCGCACGCATTCATATTTTTCGGCGTCAAAGGGCACCGCCTCTGCCGGGGTGTCCTCGACCGGAGAGCCTGCGGGGGCTTTCACCTCTGGGATGACCGGCGCCTCGCGGCCCATCTGCTTGGCCATGCGGGTGCTGAGGGTGCGGAACTCCATCTGCGCCAGGAAATCCAGCAGCGTATCGGGATCCGGCTCGCGCAGTTCCAGATCCTCCAGCGTGAAATCGAGGGTCATGTCGCAGTCGAGCTGCACCAACTTTTTCGACAGTTCGATCTGGTCGCGCATCTCGATCAGGGTCTGGCGGCGCTTGGGCTGTTTGATCTCTTCGGCCCGGTCCAGAAGATCCTCGAGCGAGCCGTATTCGTTGATCAGCAGGGCCGCCGTCTTGATCCCGATCCCCGGCGCGCCGGGCACGTTGTCGACGCTATCGCCGGCCAGGGCCTGCACATCGACGACACGCTCGGGGCCGACGCCGAATTTTTCCACCACGCCGTCGCTGTCGATGCGCTTGTTCTTCATCGCATCCAGCATTTCGACGCCGCCGCCGACCAGCTGCATCAGGTCCTTGTCCGAGGAAATGATGGTGCAGCGCCCGCCCGCATCGCGCGCCTGATGAGCAAGGGTGGCGATGATGTCATCGGCCTCGAAACCCTCGATCTCCTTGCAGGCGATGTTGAAGGCGCGGGTGGCATCGCGGGTCAGCGGGAACTGCGGCCGCAGGTCTTCGGGCGCGGGCGGACGGTTGGCCTTGTAAAGATCATAAAGATCGTTGCGGAAGCTCTTGCCGGAGTGATCGAAGATCACCGCCACATGGGTGGGCGCATCGGAGCCGGTGCTGGTCTCGATATATTTGACCAGCATGTTGCAGAACCCCGCGACGGCACCGATCGGCAGACCGTCCGACTTGCGTGTCAGCGGTGGCAGCGCGTGATAGGCGCGAAAGATGAAGGCAGACCCATCAATCAGATGAAGATGGCATCCCTTGCCGAATTGCGTCTCGCTCATGGCCGATACTCCCCTTTGGCCCCGTTATCGGTGATCGGGCCGGGGAGGGCAATTGTCCTTTCGCCGTCCCTGGGGCGGGGGGCGGGAAATGCCTGCCCCGGCAGGAGGTAAGACCGCCGGGGCAGGATGCAGGGGCAGGAAGCAAGGTGCCTTGTGGGAGAGTGCCCCTGCGAGCCGGAGCCGCGGGATCGCTCAGTGTGACTTGCGCATGGCGGCGGCGAAGGACTGTCTCAGCGGGGGCGAGCGGTAGCGGTCTTGCTTCATGCGGTGGATCAGCAGACGCCGGCCGAGACCAAAAAGACCGATGCAGACATAGCTGGACTGGATCAGAAAGGCGGCCAGGTTGAAGGCGCTGACCAGGCTGATCAACACGCAAGAGGCCGCCACGACCACGAAACAGGTATAGGCAGCGCTATTGCCGCAGATCCTGCCGGTCTGCAGCAGGGTAAAGGCGGTAATATACAGGGAAAATCCAAATACACCAATTGCTTGTAGCGTTTCCGGATGGCCCTGCAAAACCGAAATAAGATCTTTCATAACGCACTCCGCAAATCTTGCGAGGAGTTATTCAAAGCCGCATTCCGCCGTCATACCCCGGATGGGGTAAGGCCGCTGATTTTGACGGTCGGATTGGCGGGGAATTATCCCAGCGTTTTACCCGCAAGCTCTTTGAGACCCTGCAGAACCTCACGGCTTTTGTGGTAGAGCACCAGTTGGCCGACATTCGAATGGACCTCTGCATCAAACCCCATGCGGGCGGCGAACTGCCGCACGCTGTCCTCGGTGACGACCGGATCCGTCGCCCCGTGAATGAGCGTCACCGGCTGCTGCAGGCCGTCGCAATAGCGCGACCAGTCGCGCACCACATGGTAGGAGTCGATGGCAAAGCTATGGTGCCCCTGCTGGATGATCTGGCGAAACCCGGTGAACAGCATGTCGCGGTTTTCCACCCGTTCCGCGATGGCCCGGTCCGGGGTTCCCCGGCGGTAAAGCGCATTAAGGAAGGCCTCCACCCCGCCGGAATCGATCTGGGAAATACCCGCCCGCAGCAGGGTGGGCAGCATGCGCGGCGTAAAGCGGGCGGTCAGGGCCATCACCTGCTGGCGATAATGCATGGCGCGGATCTGGCGCATGTCGGTGATCGGCACCGCGCCGGAGATGTTGAAGACACCGGCAACCAGATCGGGATGCAGCTGCGCCAGCCGATAGGCATAGAGCGCGCCGGACATATGGCCGACGGCCACGACACGGGCATGGCCCAGGTGCTTCAGAAAGGCCGTCACATCGGCGCAGAAGCGATCCGGCGCCTCCTTGGGGTGGGCCTTGGTGACGGGATCAGGGTCACTGCTGCCAAAGCCGGGGCGAATGGGGCAGATCAGGCGGATCCCCAGCCGGTGAATGTCACGCACAAGGGCGGCGGGGAAATTCGGTCCGTTCAGCATGTTGTGGATGAACAGGCAGGGCAGGCCCCGGTCCGGGCCGAAGCAGCGATAGGCCATCTTGCGGCCATCCGGCAGAAGAAAGACGTGATCCGTCCGACCGGTGTTTTCGCAGGCGCTGCTCTCCGGTGCGATCAGCGCCTCCAGCCCCGTCATGATGCGCACCAGCTGCTGCTGGTTGGAGGTATAGGTCTTGCGGCGGATCGACTTGAGCTGGGTCCTGAGCGTATCGACCGACCGCCCGGTGACGGAGGCGATCTCTGGCAGGGTGGCGCCGGTCAGCAGCTCACGCGCCACACGGGTTTCGGCCACCGTCAGTCCGAACATCTGGCGCAGGGTCTGATCATGGGCCTCCGTCCATGTATTGTGCAGCGCGGTCAGGATGACATCACAGGCACCCGCCGCGTCCGAAGGGATCTGCCGCACCATCGGAAACGGGTGTTTGTCCCCCTTGGCGAAGAAGACGTAGATGTCATTGCTGGCGGGGCTGCCAAGCTGCTGGTTCAGGCGCGTGGCGCTTTCCGGTGACAGGGCCAGATCAAAAACCGATTGGCCGACCGTCGCCCCCAGGTTTTCGACCGCCAGCGGGCTGGCATCGAGGATCTTTCCGCCTTGCGACAGCCGCAGTTCGGCCCGTTTTGACGGCTGCAGGTCCAAGGGCGCTGCCGCGGGTTGCTCCTTTCGTCCCAGCCGGTCCAGGATTTCAAAGGCCCGCAGCAGGTGCTCGGCCACCTCGGGCGACAGGTCCTGCGGGCTTTGCAGATCCTCGCCCAGGGTGTGCAGCAGATGGCGCCCCCAGAGATCGACCATTCGGTCATAGACATGGGGATCGATGGCAACCTCGTAGATCGCCTGAATCAAAGCAGTCTGGGCGTCTTCTTCTCCTTGGGTCTTGGTCAACGCCTTCACCGTCACAATAGCATTCCCAAACAATATGAAACCGGATGAAACCGGCCTGGCGCGCAAAGCTGCGGCACCGTGAAATGGATAAAAGCCGACCAGACATGCAACAGGATCCGCCAAGGCGCTCCGCTGCACATGGGCCAGACACAATTGGACCAAGGCAGGATCGGCCAGACATAGGGGAGCCAGAGCCGCCCCCTGATCGTCAAGGGGAAAATCTCTAGGGCAGAGTCTCAGCCTGCGATCACATCCGCAACCAGGCGGGCTAGGCGCATGCGGGGGCGGCAGGTGTCAAAACACCCCCATGCTCATTCCCGCTCCCATCGCCAGGCCCAGCTCCTGACAGCGCTCCAGCGCCTCCTGCGGGATCACCTTGGGGGCCAGGATCGCCTCCGGCGTCTGGGCATCGGTGCAGATGATCAGCGGCGGCTGCACCTCCTTCAGGCGCCAGCCTGTGGCAATCCGCGCGCATTGCCGGGCGGCATTGGCGCCGTCAGATCCTGCGCAGATCATCTGCGCATAGGGCCGCCCCTCGATCCGCCCCAGCACCGGGTAGTAACAGCGATCAAAGAATTCCTTCATCATCCCGGACAAGGCCGCCAGGTTCTCGGGCGCGCAGAAGATATAGCCATCATGGGCCAATAGATCCTCGGGCTCGGCCCCCTCCGCCGCCTTCAGCGTGGTGGAGATCTCAGCGCGCGCAGCCTTGGCGGCCGCCTCTGCCATCTGACGGCTGCCGCCGGTGCGCGAGTGATACACGATCAAGAGCTGTGCCATTGCTGCCGCCCGCCTTCCCGGTTGCGTTTTCAGCCCTGCCAAACCTTGCCGGGATCAGGTGCCTGGATCAGATGTGGCAGATCACTCGGCCGCCTTGCCGTCGAAATCCTTGTGGATGTACTTGCAGTCGCAATAGGGGCATTCGACCCAGCCGCTATCCTCGGGGATCTGCAGGTAGACCCGCGGATGGCCCAGCGCGCCTTCGCCGCCGTCACAGGCGACACGGTAGCTGGCAACGATCTTGGTTTCTGGCGCTTCAATGGTCATCGGCTGACGATCCTCTTGCAGATGGTTAGGGCTTTATCCGGCAGGAGAGCCAAGGGAGCAAGAGCCGCGATGACTGATGGTGCGATCCGGACCTGAACCTGTCTCTTTCGGGTTCACCCTTTCCCAAGCGTAAACGCTCTGTTTCCGTTTGAGCGCACATCCGCCCCCCTTTTGTCGTGAATTTGTGCTAAATTCACCCAATTCCGTGTCGGGGCGAAAGCTGCAGAGGGGCGCCCCTGCAATATTCTGCTGCGTAAAGGGGGGCACCATGCCTGATCATGCAAAGGCGTTCACATATTCGGTCGAGGGGCTGTCTTACACCGTCACCCTCTATGAACAGAACGGACAGATATTCGCTGATATTTCCGTGTCCGATGGGGCCATGGATGTGAACGCGATCTATTTCGGCGATGATGACTTCTCGGGATCAAGCGCATCTCTTGGCGGCCCCCTGAACATGAACGGAACGCGGCTGGACGGTGAGACGATCCAGTGGGACGAGGCCGTAAAGCTGAGCGATCCGGGGCTTGGGCCTGAGGGCGCCGACAAGGAAACCTACCTTGAGGCGGGCGATACGCTCACCCTGACGCTGGATGTCGACAGCCTCGATGAGATCGACGTCTTTGGAATCCGCGCCACCTCGACCACCACCGATGCGGGGTCGATCAAGGCGGTTTCCGATGATCCCGAAGAGCCGGAGGAGCCGGAAGAAGATCCCGTTTACGAAAAGGTCTTCTTCGGTGAGGAGTTCTCGGACGCGGGCGATCCCTTGGGCGGGACCTATATCCTAGGTGAAGAACCCGACCCGAACCCTTATGGTAATCTGGCCCTGCCCGAAGGCACCGAACCGACCTTCGAGAACTACCTGTCCTATTTTACATCCGAAGAGGTCGGTGGCGATGTGAGCGCGTTGCAATCCGTTGTCTTCTACCAGACCGCCGAGGATGGCTCCCTTGTGGAGGAGTTCCGGCTTGATGCGCCTGAGGGCGGCTTTGAAACCGCGGATGATCTGCTGGCGGCCTATGATGCGGCGATTGAGGACGGGATGTCGTCGCTCGCATCTGACGCGACCGACGGGTCTGACCTGATGGCAGCTCTGAGCCTTGAGCCCGGCACGGACAGCCCGGCAGAGGATGATCCGATGCCCGAGGAAGAGGATATCGACCTCCTCTGACCCCGCATCCGGCCGGACATCACGGCCAGGAACAACAAAGGCGCCGCCGGATTGCCGGGGCGCCTTTGTCATTTGGATCGGGGTGGCGGTTCAGGCCGCCTTGTCCTCGAAGTCCTTGTGGATGTACTTGCAGTCGCAATAGGGGCATTCGACCCAGCCGGTATCCTCGGGGATCTGCAGGTAGACCCGCGGATGCCCCAACGCGCCTTCGCCGCCGTCACAGGCGACACGGTAGCTGGCAACGATCTTGGTTTCTGGCGCTTCGATGGTCATCGGCTGGCGATCCTCTTGCTGATGGGTTAGGGGCTTTATCCGACAGGAGAGCCAAGGGAGCAAGAGCCGCGATGACTGATGATGCGATCCGGATCGAAAGCCTGCGCAAAACCTACAAAGGGTCGAAGGGCCAGCCCGAGAAACATGCGCTGAAGGGCATCGACCTGACGGTGCCGCGCGGGTCGGTCTTTGGCCTCTTGGGTCCCAATGGCGCGGGCAAGTCCACGCTGATCAATATCCTGGCCGGGCTGGTGGTGAAAACCAGCGGCAAGGTGACCATCTGGGGGTTCGATCAGGACGAGAACCCGCGCCAGAGCCGCGCCTCGATCGGGGTGATGCCGCAGGAGCTGAACCTGGACCCCTTCTTCACCCCGCGCGGCGCGCTGGAGGTGCAGGCGGGCCTTTACGGCGTGCCGAAATCCGAACGCTACAGCGACGAGATCCTGGCGATGATCGGGCTCAAGGACAAGGCCGAAGCCTATGCCCGCACCCTGTCGGGCGGTATGCGGCGACGGCTCCTCTTGGGCAAGGCGCTGGTGCATCGCCCCAATATCCTGGTGCTGGATGAACCCACCGCCGGGGTGGATATCGAGCTGCGCCAGATGCTCTGGGACAATGTGCGCAAGCTGAACCTGCAGGGCATGACCATCATCCTGACCACCCATTACCTCGAAGAGGCCGAGGAGATGTGCGACGAGATCGCCATCATCAACCAGGGCGAGGTGGTGGCGCGGGATTCGACCAGCAATCTCCTGGGGCGCTTGGATGCCCGCGCGATGGTGGTGCATCCGGCCTCTGCGGTGACGGATCTGCCGCAGGGGGCCGGGATCGAGGCCGAGTTGCGCGGCGATGGTGCCGTGGTTCTGCGCTATCACAGCCAGCAAACCAGCGCCGAAGAGGTGCTGGCCGCCGTGCGCGCCGCCGGGATCACCATCCGCGATGTGAAGACGGAAGAGGCGGATCTGGAGGATGTCTTTCTCGCCCTCACCAAATCCACCTGAGGGGCACCCCCGATGCGCATCCGCCCCTTCGAGGACCGCGATGCGGCTGAGTGGGGCCGCATCTTTCATGCCGCCGTGCACGGCATCGGCGCCCGCGACTACACACCCGCGCAATGCACCGCCTGGAGCCCGGAGGAAGCCCCCGCCGATGTGATCCGACAGCGCGCCCGCGATGGTCGGACCACTTGGGTCGCGGCGGATCAGGCGGATGTGGCGCAGGGCTTTATCGAGTTGGAGCCCGACGGCCATATCGACTGTTTCTACATTTCACCGGATCACGCGGGCACGGGGAATGGCGCCGCGCTCTATGCCGCGCTGGAACAAGAGGCCCGCAGGCTTGGTCTTGCCAGCCTCTACGTCGAGGCCAGCGAAGCCGCCCGCCGCTTCTTCCTGCGGCAAGGCTTCACCGATCAGGGCCGCCGCGATTTCCTGCGCCGGGGCGTTTCCATGCACAACTATGCCATGGAGAAGTCACCCTGATAGGTGGCGACTGTGGCTCTCTCTGCCTTGGCCGCATGTCCGTGCAGGGTTCGGGATGGCAGGCCTCAGGCTTGCCTGGAGCAACACACGGGCGTAGCATTGGTTTCAAGTTGATCTGCTAGGGGAATATCTGTCCATCTAGACACATCCTTTAGCGCCAGTTTGTTAAAGGAAAACGGTATGAAGGTTCTTGGTAATGGTACGATCAATTCCAGCTATCAGCGCGTTATTCTGGATGTTCTGAACGGCTCTAGCAACAGTTGGACATTTTCGTTTGACCAGCAGAGCGTGACACGCGGCGACAATTTCGGCGGCGACGTATTCGTAAAATTTCTGGGCCGGAACTTGCAACGGGATAGCGTGACCGGGGCCGTCACCGGAAAAGTCACCGGGATCGAGATTTACGACTCCAGCTTTTCCGCACCCTTGACGTCAATCACCGGTGTCAGGTTTCGCCTGGAAAACCTGATCGCGGCGGCGGGCGCGGTCACAAATGAAGGCTCCGAGTTCTTTCCAGCATACAATTATGGCGACGGGACATTCTCGGACTTCATGTCGGAAATGACGCGTGGCGTTCACAAGGTCATTGGCTCAAACGGCACCGACATCATGGAAACCACCGCGGCGCAGGATGTGCTCAAGGGTGGCAAGGGGAATGACCGGTTTATTTTCAACGCCTCGACCCTTCTGGAGCCCGATGCGACGGCCAGTTCCGCAAGGCAGGAAGCGTCAGACGACAGCATCATCGGCGGTGCCGGGCGTCGTGATTTGCTGATCTTGGAAAACGATGATTTCGATCAGTTCTACAGTGAGTATTACAGCCTTGAGTATGTTGTGGACCTGGGAAACTCTACCATTGAATCAACGGTGACCGCGCTTGAGACAGGGAGTAGCTACATCGAGATTACCACCATTTCCGGTGTTGAACACATCCGAGGCTCTGGGGGGGACGACAGCTTTACGGGTGACAGCAAGAATAACAAGTTCTGGGGATACAAAGGCGATGACTCGCTGTCAGGCAAAGGCGGCGACGATATCTTGATCGGCGGGCCCGGAAAGGACACCCTGAATGGCGGTTCGGGCAATGACACATTATCGGGTGGTCCGGGCGCCGATGTTTTTGTCTTTCGGACCAATGTCGGAGATCCAACCTACGCCGGTCAGGATGTGATCACCGACTTTGACCCGAGCCAGGACACCCTGCAGTTTCTGGACCCGATCCAGGCGACGCCCACGATCTACGTCGAGGATGGTGACACCATCATCGAACATGGAAATGGCACCATCCGCCTCGAAGGGGTGACCCTGTCTCCGGGAGAGATTTCCATCGAGTTTATCTAGGCTAAGGCCCAGTATTTCACGGCTCCTCTTCCCGGGGGGAGGGCATCACCGATCGGGGCCGCCACGATTTTCCGCGCCGGGTGTGGTCTTGCACAACTTTGCCATGGGGAAGGCGCTGTAGGTACAGGCCTGTGTCCGGCCGATAGGCCGGGCAGCCCCGCCCGCCCCCACCTCGGCCAGGCGCAGCCCCATTTGCATTCACCCCCGGTCGATCCGTGCCTGATAGCAGTTGTTGCGGGCGGAGCGGATGTGGATATAGGCGACGCGGGGATCGGTGAAGATCTCCTTGGCCTGCGCCATCATGTGCTCCCGCTCCACCACCATGCCGGTGCCATAAACGATGCGGTCGTCTGCACTGTAGCCCTTGATCAGGTAGTCGGGGGAACCTTGCAGCACCTCGGGCATCTCCTCCCCGTCGTGCCGCGGGCAACCCTCGGCGCATAGGAAGATGGGGCCGAGTTCCGCATAGGGCTGCGGCGCGGGAAAAGGACGATGGGCGAGGATCAGCATCTCCGCGCCCTTGGGGATATAGCGCAGGCAATGGCGGCAGGGGTTGCCGCCGCCATCCGACAGGCTGCGCTCCGGTGTCTGGCCGTTGGCATCCGGACCTCCAGCCTGCAGGGCGCGGGTGGTGTCGGTGGCAAGGGCGGTGATCTTCAGCATGTCTGTCTCCTGTTTTGACGCGACATTGCCAGCGGTGGCAGGGCCGAGCGACCCGGATCCTGCGCATCTGGTTGGGGGGGAAGCTCCCGCCCGTGTCAAAACCGGCAGAGCCGGGTTTTCCCCGGTTGGGCGTGGCGCGGATCCCCCTGCGGGCGTGATCCGCGGGAGGGGGCTCCATGGTGAGCGCGATGACTCGAAATGAGAACAAAACATGAATATGTAATAGGTGTCATGTCTGTTGAACTCGCGATTCTCTCCAACTTCACCTTTCTCACCGGGGCCTCCCACCCGGAGGAGTATGTGGCGCGTGCGGTGGAGCTGGGGATCGAAGCGCTGGCGATCGCCGATGAGAACTCGGTCGCCGGGATCGTGCGCGCCCATAGCGCGGCGCGTGACATTGCCCGCCGCGTGGCTGAGCGGCAGGCCTGGGACCGGCGCAACAGCCCCATCGGTCCGCCACGGCCTGCGCATGTGCCGCCCGCGCCCTCATTCCCGATCTACGCGGTGCCGCGTCTGATCCCGGCGGCGCGGCTGGTTTTTACCGATACGCCGCCAGTGATCGCCCTGCCCATGGATCGCAGCGGCTGGGGGAGCCTCTGCCGCATGCTGTCGACCGGGCGGCTGCGGGCCGAGAAAGGCACCTGCCTGTTGCAGCTGTCCGACCTCCTGGCATTTTCCGAAGGTCTCCACCTGCTCCTGTTGCCCCAGGCGGAGCATTGGCCGGGCGGCGCGGGGGGATGGCAGCCGCATATGGAAGGCCTGACGCGCCGCTTTGCCGGGCGGATGCACTTGATGATGTCTCCGGCCTATGACGGGCGGGATGGGCGCCGCTTTGCCCGGCTTGCTGCCCTTGCCGATGAGCTGAGCCTGCCCACGGTGGCCAGCGCCGCCCCGCGCATGCATCACGGATCACGCCGCCGCCTTGCCGATGTGCTCAGCGCCATCCGCCTGCGTTGCCGGGTGGAGGATCTGGGCCGCGCCGCCCTTGCCAATGCGGAACAACGCCTGCGCGCGCCGGAAGAGATGGCGCGCATATTCCGGGGCCATGAAGGTGCGCTGATGCGTGCGCAGGATCTGGCGGCGCGGCTCACCTTCTCGCTGGACGAGCTGCGCTATGACTACCCGGATGAGGGGCTTGCAGGTGAAACCCCGCCCCAGCGCCTGCGCCGCCTGGCCGAACAGGGGCTGATCTGGCGCTATCCGGCCGGTGCCCCGGCAAAGGTCCGCGCCATGCTGGAGCATGAGCTGACCCTGATCGCCAAGCTGAAATACGAGCCTTACTTCCTGACTGTCCACGACATCGTCGATTTCGCGCGCTCGCGCGGGATCCTCTGCCAGGGGCGCGGCTCGGCGGCCAATTCGGTGGTCTGCTACTGCCTGGGCGTCACCTCGGTCAGCCCCGAGACCGGAACCATGGTCTTTGAACGCTTCGTCTCCGAGGCACGAGACGAGCCACCCGACATCGACGTGGATTTCGAGCATGAGCGCCGCGAGGAGGTGATCCAGTGGATCTATGAGCGCTACGGCCGCCATCGGGCGGGGCTTTGTGCAACCGTGATCCACTATCGCGGCAAGCGCGCCATCCGCGAGGTGGGCCGCGCCATGGGGTTGAGCGAGGATACCATCGCCGCCATGTCCTCGCAGCTCTGGGGGAGTTTTGACCGCAGCGGCGCCAGTGCCGCCCGCCTGCGCGAGATCGGCCTGGACCCGAACGCCCCGCGCCTGCGCCAGACACTGGATCTGGTGGGGCAGATCATCGGCTTTCCCCGCCACCTGTCGCAACACGTGGGCGGTTTCATCATCACCGCAGGCCGTCTGGACGAATTGGTGCCGATCGAGAACGCCACCATGGAGGGGCGCACGGTCATCTCATGGGACAAGGACGATATCGACGCGCTGGGCATCCTCAAGGTCGATGTGTTGAGCCTCGGCATGCTGACCTGCATCCGCAAGGCCTTTGACCTGATGCGCCAGCATCACCGGCTGGACTACGCCTTGGCGACGCTGCCGCCCGAGGATCCGGCGGTCTATGACATGCTGTGCCGCGCCGACAGTATTGGCGTCTTCCAGGTCGAAAGCCGGGCGCAGATGAACTTTCTGCCCCGCATGCGGCCGCGCAATTTCTACGATCTGGTGATCGAGGTGGCGATCATCCGCCCCGGCCCCATCCAGGGCGACATGGTCCACCCTTACATTCGCCGCCGCAACGGGGAGGAGGCGGTGGAGTTCCCCTCCGATGCTTTGGGAGAGGTGCTGGGCAAGACGCTGGGTGTGCCGCTGTTTCAGGAGCAGGCGATGCAGATCGCCATGGTGGGGGCGGGCTTCAGCCCCGAACAGGCAGACCGGCTGCGCCGCTCCTTGGCGACCTTCAAGAAGCACGGCAACGTGTCCGAGTTCCGCAGCCTGTTCCTGCGCGGCATGGCGCGCAATGGCTATGACGCCGATTTCTCCGAACGCTGCTTTTCCCAGATCGAAGGCTTTGGCGCCTATGGGTTTCCCGAAAGCCACGCGGCCAGCTTCGCGCTCTTGGTCTATGCCTCGGCCTGGATCAAATGCCACCATCCGGGGATCTTTGCTTGCGCGCTCCTGAACTCCCAGCCGATGGGCTTCTACGCGCCCGCGCAGATCGTGCGGGACGCCCGCGCCCATGGGGTCGAGGTGCGCCCGATCTGCATCAACGCCAGCTACTGGGACAATGTGATGGAGCCGGACGGGCAAGGCGGGCTGGCGCTGCGGCTGGGGTTCCGGCAGATCAAGGGGCTCAGCGACGAGGACATCAGCTGGCTGACCGCGGCGCGCGGCAATGGCTACACCGAGGTACAGGATGTCTGGCGCAAGGCGGGCCTGCCGCCGCCGGTGATCGAACGGCTGGCCGAGGCCGATGCCTTTGCCGTGCTGGGACTGTCGCGGCGCGAGGCGCTGTGGCAGGCCAAGGCGATCACCGCGAAGAAACCCCTGCCCCTGTTCGAGCGCGAGTTGGAGGGCGAGGCCATCGACGAGCCCGCCGCCCACCTGCCGCAGATGACCCTGGGCGAAGAGGTGGTGGAGGATTACGTCGCCCTGCGCCTGTCCCTGCGAGCCCATCCGGTGGCGCTGCTGCGGCATATCCTGACGCCCCAAGATTGACACCTTGGTACCTTGATAACACACATGCATTCTCCTATATCCCCCTTCAGGAGCAAGGAGAGCGCCATGAAGACAGTCACACGTGTACAAACCGGCCTGCGGATCGAGGCGCGGCTTTTGAAGACCATGAAGGCGCTGGCGGAATATCTCGATATCTCGGTGGCCGAGCTGGTGGAGGGAATGGCGCTGCATGCCTTTGAGGGAAAGGCGCCCTTCTCAGATGCGACGCTGAAAAAGATCGCCGCGCTGCGCGGGGTATACGAGCTGGACCTGACGGCCGCCGACAGCCACAGCCTGACGGAGGATCCGGAATGAGCCTTGAACGCACCGATTATCCGCAGATGGCCCGGGAACTGGCCGAAGGGCGCCTGGGGCCAGAGGGGTTCAGCCATCGCGCGCATCTGGGTGTCGCCTATGAGATCCTGTCGGCCCACGAGGTTTTCGAGGGGATAGCGATCTATGCCAGGGGCCTGCGGCAACTGGCCAGCAATGCCGGGGTGCCGGAAAAGTTCAACGCCACCGTGACGTTGGGCTTTCTGAGCCTCACAGCCGAGCGCATGGCCAATGGGAATTACGACACTGCCGAGGCGTTTCTGGACGGCAATGCGGATCTTCTGGCTCCGGCTCCCCTGTCGCCATTCTATGAGGCAGAAACCTTGGGTTCAGATCTGGCCCGCCGGGTGCCGCTTTTGCCGCGCATGGGGTGAAACGGGCCGGAGACGTGCCTACATAGGCGGCCAAGGAGAGCCTCCCGCAGCGCAGCTTTGCCGCATCTGGCGCTAACGGCGGTTTCCCAATCCACGGCAAGCCTGTAGAAGGCATCTCAACGCTGAAACAGCCCGATCATGGCGGAGACCTACCGATGAGCAGACCCAAACCCGTTGTTCTTTGCATTCTTGACGGCTGGGGCACAGGGGAGCCGGGGGTGGCCAATGCGCCCCATATGGCGAATACACCCACCTTCGATGCGATCATGGAAAAGGGCCCCACCGCGCGGCTGATCACCCATGGGCCGGATGTGGGGCTGCCCTCGGGGCAGATGGGCAACTCCGAGGTGGGCCACACCAATATCGGCGCGGGCCGGGTGGTGGCGATGGATCTGGGCCAGATCGACCTTGCCATCGAGGATGGCTCCTTCTTTCAGAACGGCGCCCTGCAGGACTTCATCGCCAAGCTGAAGAAAACAGGCGGTGCCGCGCATCTGATGGGGCTGGTCTCGGATGGCGGCGTACACGGGCATATCACCCATATCCTGGCGGCGATCAAAGCGATCCGGGATGCGGGCGTGCCGGTCTGGCTGCATGCGGTCACCGACGGGCGCGATGTGGCGCCGAAATCCGCCTATGGCTATTTCGAAGAGCTGAAAGAGAAGATGCCCGAGGGCGCCCGCATCGCCACGGTGACGGGGCGCTATTACGCCATGGACCGCGACAACCGCTGGGAGCGGGTGAAGGAAGCCTATGATGCCATGATCAAGGGTGAGGGCCGCCGGGTACGCGGTGCCCATGACGCGGTGGATCACGCCTATAACCAGTCCGAAACCGATGAATTCATCGGCGCCAGCGTTGTAGCGGGCTTTGACGGGCTGAGGGACGGCGACGGCTTCTTCTGCCTCAACTTCCGCGCGGATCGTGCGCGCGAGATCCTGCGCGCCATCGGGGAGCCGGGCTTTGCCGATTTCGACACCGGCGCGCGGCCCGATCTGGCGGCGCTTCTGGGCATGGTGGAATACTCTGACGGTCACAACGCCTATATGACCACCTGCTATCCCAAGGCGCCCATCGTCAACACCCTGGGGGAATGGGTCGCCAAACAGGGGCTGACCCAGTTCCGCCTGGCCGAGACGGAAAAATATCCGCATGTGACCTTCTTCCTCAACGGCGGCAAGGAAGAACCCGAGGTGGGCGAGGACCGCTACATGCCGAAATCGCCAAAGGTCGCGACCTACGATCTGCAGCCCGAGATGTCCGCCCCCGAGGTGACCGAGAAGTTCGTCGAGGCGATCGAGAAGGGCTATGACCTGATCGTCACCAATTACGCCAACCCCGATATGGTCGGCCACACCGGAGACATCAAAGCCGCGATCAAGGCCTGCGAGGCAGTGGATCAGGGGCTGACACAGGTCGTCGCCGCGCTGGAAAAGGCGGGCGGCGCCATGCTGGTGACGGCGGATCACGGCAATTGCGAGGTGATGGTCGATCCCGTCACCGGCGGCGCCCATACCGCCCATACCACCAACCTGGTGCCGCTGGCGCTGGTGGGCGGTCCCGAAGGGGCGACCTTGCGCGATGGCCGCCTCGCGGATCTGGCCCCCACCCTGCTGGCGCTGATGGGCCTGCCCAAGCCGGAAGAGATGACCGGCGAGAGCCTGCTCGCATGATCCGGCGCGCCGCCAGCATTTGCCGCGGCCCCATCCGTGGTCTCGCGCTTTGCCTGGCACTGGCCGTGTCGGCGCAGGCCGAAACGGAGGCTGCGCGCGCGGCGCGTCAGGCGGCAGAGCAGTTGGAAGCGGCCACCCTGCAACTGGAGGAGGCCGGCAGCGCCCGCGACCGGGTCAAGGCGCTGAGCGAGACCATCCGCGCCTATGAGGCGGGGCTGGCCGCCATGCGCGACGGCTTGCGCGGCGTGGCGCGGCGCGAATCCCAGCTTCTGGCGCAGCTCAGCGCCCGCGAAGATGAGGTGGCCGAACTCCTGGGCATCATCCAGACCATCGAAACCTCTTCCGCGCCTGTGCTGATGCTACACCCCTCGGGGCCGCTGGGGGCGGCGCGCTCGGCGATGATGCTGGCCGAGGTGACACCGGGATTGAACGCCCGGGCCGAAGCCCTGCGCGGCGACCTGGAAGAGGTGCAGACCCTGCGCCTGTTGCAACAGGCAGCGGCGGACAAGCTGCGACTGGGCCTCAGCGGCATTCAGAGCGCCCGCACGGACCTCTCTACCGCCATTGCCGACCGCACCGATCTGCCGAAACGCTTTACCGAGGACCCGATGCGCACCGCGGTACTGATTTCCTCGACCGAGACGCTGACCGGCTTTGCCAGCGGTCTGGCGGAGATTGCCGAAGGGGAGGTGATCGAAAGCCAGGCCGATGTCAGCGACCTGCGCGGCACGCTGCCGCTGCCGGTCGAAGGGTTGGTGCTGCGCAGCTATGGCGCGCGCGATGCAGCCGGGATTGCCCGCCCCGGCATCCTGGTGGCGGCGCGTCCACGGGCTCTGGTGACCTCTCCCACGGCGGCGACGATCCGCTATCGCGGGCCTCTGCTGGACCTCGGCAATGTGATGATTCTGGAGCCACAGCCCGACACATTGTTCATCCTGTCGGGCCTGGCCGAGGTCTATGGCGCGGCAGGTGAGGTCATCCCCGAGGGCACTCCGGTCGGGCTGATGGGCGGTCAGAACCCCCAGGTCAGCGCGATTTTGTCACCAATTGGTGAAGGGGGTGGAACTGACCGCACAGAAACGCTCTATATAGAAGTCAGAATGGACAACAGTCCGGTGGATCCTGAAACATGGTTCGACGCCGGAAAAGGTGGATGAAGGTTTCATGAAAAAATTTGCGATGGCCGCATTTGGCGGCACGCTGGCAGGGATCGTGGCAACCACATATGTGGCAGGCCCTCTTCTGGCCCAGGAAGGCGCCCGCGAGGCGACAGTCTATGAGCAGCTGGATCTATTCGGCGATATCTTCGAGCGGATCCGCGCCCAATATGTGGAAGAGGTCGACGAGAAAGAGCTGATCGAGGCGGCCATCGGCGGCATGCTGTCGTCGCTGGATCCCCATTCCAGCTACCTGTCTCCCGACGATGCGGCCAGCATGCAGGTGCAGACCAAGGGCGAATTCGGCGGCCTGGGGATCGAGGTCACCCAGGAAGAGGGCTTCGTCAAGGTGGTCTCCCCCATCGATGGCACCCCGGCGGATGAGGCCGGCATCGAGGCCGGCGATTTCATCACCCATGTGGACGGCGAAAGCGTGCTTGGCCTGTCGCTGGACGAGGCGGTGGATATGATGCGCGGCCCGGTGGGATCGGAGATCATCATCACCGTGGTGCGCGAAGGCGAGTCGGAGCCCTTTGATGTGTCCATCATCCGCGACACCATCAAGCTCACTGCCGTGCGCGCCCGCACCGAGGGCGACACCGTTGTGATGCGCATCACCACCTTCAACCGCCAGACCACACCCAACCTGGAAAGCGGCCTGAAGGAACAGATCGAGGCCGCAGGCGGCATCGACAAGGTGAACGGCATCGTGCTGGATCTGCGCAACAACCCCGGTGGCCTTCTGACCGAGGCGATCCAGGTGGCTGACAGCTTCCTCGACAGTGGCGAGATCGTCTCGACCCGGGGCCGTAATCCGGAAGATGGCGAACGCTTCAATGCAACGCCGGGCGATCTGTCGGGTGGCAAGCCCATCGTGGTGCTGATCAACGGCGGCTCGGCCTCGGCCTCGGAAATCGTCGCAGGCGCCCTGCAGGATCACCGCCGCGCCATCGTGGTGGGGACCAAGAGCTTCGGCAAGGGCTCGGTGCAGACCGTGATGCCCCTGCGCGGCGATGGCGCCATGCGCCTGACCACGGCGCGCTACTACACGCCCTCGGGTCGCTCGATCCAGGCGCTGGGTGTCAGCCCCGACATCGTGGTGGAACAGCCCCGCCGCCGCGTCGGTGCAGAGGAAGAGGACGCCTCGGCCGCGAACCGCTCCCGGTCCGAGGCGGATCTGCGCGGGCGCCTGAACAATGACAGCCTGACCGAGGACGAGATCCGCCAGATCGAAGAGGATCGCGAAAAGGCCGAAAAAGCCGCCGAACTGCGCGAACAGGATTACCAGCTGGCCTATGCCATCGACATCCTGAAGGGCCTGTCGGCGCTGGGTCCGAACGACTGATCCGGTCTTGAAGGCAAGAATAGAAAAGGCCGCCCTGTTCGGGGCGGCCTTTTTCCTTGTTTTATCCAGAGTGGCCGGGGCCGGTCGGCCCGGGCTTCAGACGGCCTGCGGCGCGTCACTCCAGATCGACGAAGATCTGCGAGGCAACTCCGGCTTCCAGCAGGGCGTCCTTGATCTGATTGATTGCATTGACGTCGGCCGAGCTGACGACGACCACATCATTGACCACCAGCGAATAGAGGGGCGCATCGGGAGCCAGGTTTGCCAAGTATTTCTCGGCCGCCAGGCGCGACTTCGGCCCCCACTGCCCGTCATGGGCGACACCGATCGTATACTGCGCGTCCATGGTCAGTTCCTTGCTGACGGGAGTGCCCGCGTTCAGGTCGGCCAAGACCTTTTGCAGCTGCGCGGTATCGGTGATGCGATCGGGAATGAACACATTGGTGCAGGTCTCGACATCCCGGTATTTGGTGACGGTGCTTTTGCTGGTCTCATTGGCCACGGCGCCGCCAACGATGGCCCCGACGGCCGCACCGGCGTTCTTGTCGGTCACCACCCTGCCGATCACGCCACCCACGATCGCGCCGCCGATGATCTTTTCGGGGCTGCCCCCCTTCACGGTTTCCTGATACGGCACCTTCCGTGTCTCGCATCTCACCTCGTATGAGCCTGCGAATGCCTGAGATGCCATCAGAACAGCCGTTGCTGCTGTCGCCCAAACCCTCATGTGTCATTCCTCCTTCATGCAGGTCGATATGGTCTGCCCCCTGCCATCTCCAATTGCTGGCAGTTCTCCCCCGGCAAGACAGATGCTGGCACCGGGGATCCGGGCGACCGATTCAATCTTGTCGCCAACGCCCGTGGCGCTCAACCGGTAATCATGTCTCAGGCAGGTATCCGCTCGTTCCGGGGGCGGGCCTCCGACGTTCCGACCCCGAAAAAGCGACCCAGCACGACGGACCACCATCAGGCTGGCGCATACCCTGTTGGATGATCTGAGGGGCGCATGCTATCCCCAAGGCAGAGCACAATAGGAGCAGCAATGCGGCACATCATTTTAATGTCATCCTTGGTCAGTATTCTTTTCGGACCACCGGCCCTTGCCCAAGGATGGCAGCCGCACGATTGGCTGGAGATGTCGGATCTGTGCGAGGCCCTGGTTTTCGACCAGGACAATACGGCATTCGATGGGTTTGATCCTGCGGAACCGCTGGTGAGGGTTCAGGGATTGAGGGAAATGGCAGTGACACACCCGCGCGCCTCCCTTATTGCAAGCGCGGTGTCTCAAGACGGGAATTGGTTCATGTGCCTCGTTGCGGCCATGCCTCCATTGCAGCTCGGCGAAGCGTCCTCTCTCATCGGTTTCTGGGCAGGCATCCAGTACAATCTGGTCAAAAGGCCCGGAAACAAGGCAGTGGTTTTTGACACGCCCCGCACCTTTGCCCCCGTCAGGGTGCGCTGCGGAGCAGATGGGCAACTGGCGGTCATCATGGCATTCTTGAACGACGAAGGCGCGTTTCGGATTGCGGTTACAAACCGTCTCCCGTCGAAGATGGAACCCCCATGTCCGGCCCCGGGCTCATAAAGCCTAGCAACTGTATTTTTCAGGCGGCCTGAGAAGTCCAGTTGCTAGGCCATCTCCGGCTGCCGGGTAGAGGCTTCGGACAGCCCGTCCATCTTGCGGGCGAGTTTTGCATCCAGCGCGCTCAGCCCGCCCACATCATGGGTGGCCAGCACCACCACGACCCGGTTGTAGATATTGCTCCACTCGGGGTGGTGGTTCCACTTCTCGGCCCAGATCGCGGCGCGGGTCATCCAGCCAAAAGCCGCATCAAAGCTGCAGAACGTATAGGTCTTGGTGATGGCGTCGCGCCCCTCCACCATGCTCCAGCCCGCCCGAAACAGTGGATCCAGCAGCGGACCACGGGCGGCATCTGACAGTTTCTCGCTCATTCCTGTTCCTCCACTTGGGCCTTTCTGAAGGGACCATAGTCCGTCAGGATCTCGATCTCCTCTTCCACGGCGGCGCGTTCGGCCTCCAGATAGCGCCTGACGGCATCGGCAAAGCCCGGATCGCCAATCCAGTGCAGGGAATGCGTCTGGGTCGGCAGGTAGCCGCGCGCAAGCTTGTGCTCCCCTTGCGCCCCGGCCTCCACACGGGACAACCCCATGGCGATGGCCCTCTCGATAGCCTGATAGTAGCACAGTTCGAAATGCAGGAAGGGGTGATGTTCGATGCAGCCCCAATAGCGGCCGAACAGAGTCTCGCGCCCGATGAAATTGAGCGCGCCCGCAATGGGGCGCCCGTCCCGCTCGGCCAGGACCAGCAGCATATCCTCGGCCATGAGCTCATGCGCGATATCGAAGAACTGCCGCGTGAGATAGGGCGTGCCCCATTTGCGGCTGCCGGTGTCCTGGTAGAAGGCCCAGAAGGCATCCCAGTGTTCGGCCCGGATATCGGCGCCCGTATAACAGCTGATCTCTCCGCCAAAATCCTGCGCCGCCCGCCGTTCCTTGCGCAGGGTCTTGCGCTTGCGCGACGACAGCGCCGCGAGGAAGTCTTCGAAATCGCGATAGCCGTCGTTCAGCCAGTGATACTGCTGGGTGGCGCGGCTCATAAGGCCCATTTCTTCGCCGATCTGAGCCTCCGCTTCCGTGCAGAAGGTCACATGCAACGACGACAGCCGATTGTCCGCCGCCAGCTGCACCGCGCCCTGCACCAGTGCGGAATGGCCGATGCCTTCATATCCGGGGCGCACCAGGAAGCGCCGCCCGGTGGCGGGGGTGAAGGGCACCGCGATCTGCAGTTTGGGATAGTACCGCCCCCCTGCCCCCTCATAGGCATGGGCCCAGTTGTGATCGAAGATATATTCGCCCTGGCTGTGCGACTTGGCAAAAAGCGGCGCGCAGGCGATCAGTACCCCGTCCTGATAGGCGGCCAGATACTGCGGCTGCCAGCCGGTGCCGCGCCCGACAGATCCGCTTTGCTCCAGCGCCAGCAGAAACCGGTGGGTGGTGAAGGGATCGAGCGGCCGCCCGCCATCGGCGGCCTCGGGGCAGGCGCAGGCATCCCAGTCGCGGCCCGCGATCTGCGCGAGGCTGTCCAACACCCGGATTTCAATCTGTGCCTGCTCCATCTGCCCGTTTTGGCCCTTGCTGTTTTGCTTCAGTATCTGGCCCCTGGCGGGCAGGGATCAAGTCGGCAGGGCGGAAAGATAACCTTCAAAGGTCACATTGTCGGCAAGGCCGCGCGCGGCTGCTTCTTCTGCGGGCGAGGTGATCGTCCAGCACAGGACCGGCACGCCTGCATCCCGCAGGCCCTGCACGCGGGGACGGGCCAGATCCGCGGCCTCGTGGCTGATGAAACAGGCATCACTGCGTTCGAAATCGGGAATGTTGCGCAGGTCGTGGCACACCGCGCGGGGCAGTTCCGGCCAGTCTTCCGGCACATAGGCACTGGTGACGATGCCGCGCGGGATCTGCGGCGCCAGCGCTGCCAGCCGTTCCACCGAATGAGGGTTGAAGGACATCAGCGCCACATCGCCCCTGTATCCTTCCAGCCCCTTGACCGCCGCAGCCTCCAGCGGGCCGATCTTGCGACCCATCTGCCCGTCCTGATCCTTCACCTCGATCAGCAGCGGCACCTGCCCGGCCACCAGGTCCAGCACCTCGGCCAGATCCGGGATGCCCTCGCCATCGCCGCCTTTCAGGGCAATGGCGCGCAACGCCTCCCGGCTGCGGGCGCGCACCGGGCCGGTCTCATCCGTCAGCCGGTCAAGGTCATCGTCGTGGAACACCATCGCGCAGCCATCCGACGACAGCTGCAGGTCGATCTCGATCGCATAGCCAGCGGCAATCGCCGCGCGGATCGCCGCGCGGCTGTTCTCGGGGCGACCCTTCGCGATGTCATGCAGCGCACGATGGGCCACCGGCAGGCGCAGCAGGGACTGCGGCAGGGACGGCCTCATTTGATCTGGAACACCGCGTCGATTTCCACCGCGACGCCCAAGGGAAGCGAGGGGCTGCTGACCGCAGAGCGCGCGTGACGTCCCGCATCGCCCAGGGCTTCGACCAGAAAATCGGAGGCCCCGTTGACCACCTGCGGCTGCTGGGTGAAATCGGCAGTGGAGTTTACAAAGGCGCCCAGTTTCACCACCCGCACCAAGCGTTCCAGATCGCCACCACAGGCCGCTTTCAGCTGCGCCAGCAGGGCAATGGCGCAGCGTTTCGCTGCCGCCTGCCCGGCCTCTACGTCCATATCATCGCCCAGGGTGCCGGTGATCAGCCCGTTTTCATCGGCCGAGATCTGACCCGAGACATAGACCATATCGCCCGCCACCACGTAAGGCACGTAGTTTGCCGCCGGTGCCGGGGCTTCGGGCAGGGTGACGCCCAATTCTGCAAGTCTGGCTTCGATGCTCATGATCTATGTCCTCCGGATCTGTATCTGGAGGCGACGCTAGCGCCGATGCGCCCGGGCGAAAAGAGCAAAACCGCCCCGGCATCACGCCAGAGCGGCACGCATCAGCTTTCCCGGAAGGCCTTCACGAAATAGTCGGCAAGCGGCTTCACCAGATAGCCCATGGGAGAGCGGTCATTGGTGCGGATATAGCTTTCCACCGGCATGCCCGGGATCAGCACCGCGCCCTCGGGCAGGCGTTCCAGCTCGCCCTCGTTCAGCTCCACCTCGGCCCGGTAATAGGACAGGCCGGTGCCCTCCTGTTCAAAGGCATCGGCAGAAACTTGGGTGACCTTGCCGAACAATTCCGGCGTCTGGCGCTGATCCAGCGCCGAGAACCGCAGCGCCGCCGATTGCCCGACAAAGATCTGGTCGATATCCGTCGGCGCCACCTGCACAGCGATCACCAGCGGACGATCCTGCGGCACCAGGTACAGCACCGGCTCCGCCGGGCGGATGACCGAGCGCGGCGTATGCACCTGCATCCCGTAGACCACGCCCGACACCGGCGCGGTGATATGAAGCCGGTTCAGCCGCTCCAGGATCGAGCGACGGGTCTCGGCCAGCTCCAGCTCCTGGTAGCGCAGGTCGCGCAGGCGGGTGATCGCCTCTTCGCGCTGCTGGGTGCCCAGGGTCAGGATCTGGATGTCGATCTCGGTGCTGCGCCCCTCGGCCTGGGCCTGGTTGGCCAACAGCTCTCCCAAAGAGCCGCCCAGGTTCGCCTCGGTGCGGCGCAGGTTCAGGACCGTGCCCGCCTGAGCCAATCCGCGCTCCAGCAGGGTTTCCTGATTCTTCAGTTCCTGCCCGATCAGCTCCAGCTGCACCCGCATCGAATCCTGCTGGGCCTTGATGCCGACGATCTGATCCTGGATCTGTGCGCGGCGCTTTTCCAGCTGCTCGATCTCGCGGGCGGTGGATTCGCGGCGGGCGAAAAACAGCCGCTCCTGCCCGTCCATCAGGTCGCGCACTTCGGCCCGCTCTGAGGCAAGCGCCAGAAGCTCGGGATCAAAGGTGATCTCATCGGCTTCGTCGCGCTCGGCCTCCAGCCGCCCGCGCCGCGCCATCAGTTCAAACAACTGGCCTTCGGTGATGATCAGCTGCGAGGTGAGATCGGTGGCATCCAGGCGCAACAGGATATCGCCGGCGGCAACGGTATCGCCCTCGTCGACGCCGATCTCCGCGACAATACCGCCATCCAGATGCTGTACCACCTGTCGGTTGCGATCCACCTCGATCCGGCCGGTGGCGATCACCGCCCCCGCAATCGAGGACATCACCGCCCAGGTTCCAAAACCGCCGACCAGGACCAGAAGGCCCAGCAGGCCGATCATCAGGGGGCGGCGGGCGGACCAGTCCTGTTCCACGCTCATTGCACACCTCCGGCGGATCGCGCCTGTTGAATGTTCTGATGGTTGGCCACCATTTCCTTCAGCACCTTGTCCTTGGGACCGAAGGCGGTCTGCATGCCCTGATCCACGACCAGCAACAGGTCACACTCCTGGATCGCCGCCGGGCGGTGCGCCATGATCATCACCGCCTTGTTCTCGGCCTTGAGCTGCTTGATCGCCTGGTTGAGCGCCACGGAGCCGTCGTTGTCGAGGTTGGAATTCGGCTCGTCCAGGATCACCAGCACCGGATCGTCGAACAGGGCGCGCGCCAGCGCAATGCGCTGCATCTGCCCGCCCGACAGGCGCCCGCCTCCGGCAGAGACCGGCGTATCATAGCCCTCGGGCAGCTTGACGATCATGTCATGGGCGGCGGCCTTCTTGGCGGCGGCCACGACCTTTTCGGAATCCGGTTCCGGGCTGAGCCGGGCAATGTTCTGGGCGATGGTGCCATCGAACAGCTGCACCCGCTGCGGCAGGTAGCCGATGTGCCGCCCCAGGACATCCGGCGCATATTGATCGATAGAGGCCCCATCCAGCCGCACCGTGCCGGCAGCCGGGCGCCAAGCCCCGGTCAGGGCCTTGGCCAGGGTGGACTTGCCCGATCCCGACGGCCCGATCACCCCGATGGCCTGCCCCGGTTGCACCCGGAAGCTCACGTTGCGCAGCAAGGCGCGGTTTTCGCCGGGTGCCACCACCGCGAGACCCTGCACTTCAAGCAGCGCCTTGGGTTACGGCAGGGCGGTGCGCTCCTGCTCGGGCGGGACCTTGGCCAGCAGCTCTGCCAGGTTGTCCCAGCCCTTCATGGCGCGCTGCACCAGCGGCCATTGCCCCAGGCCAAGTTCGATCGGCGCCAGGGCACGGCCCATCAGGATGGACCCGGCAATCATCGCGCCGGGCGTCATTTCGCCCTGCAGCACCAGATAGGCCCCAAGCCCCAGCATCGCCGATTGCAGGAACAGGCGCAGGGTCTTGGTCAGGGTGGTGAAACTGCCACCGGTGTCATTGGCCAAAAGAGTGTCGCGCAAGGCGGCCACACGCGCCTTGCTCCAGCGGCGAAAGGCAGCCTCGCGCATGCCCATGGCCTGGATCATCTCCGCCTCGGTGCGGATTTCCTCGGACATCAGGTTCGCCTTGTGACCCGACATGCTGGCCTTTTGCTGCGGCGCCCGGCTGAACAGCTGGTTGAGCAGCGCAATGACGATCAGGATCGAGCCGCCGCCCAGCGCCAGCAGGCCCAGCCAGGGGTGGAACAGGGCGATGCCCGCAAGGAACACCGGCGTCCAGGGCAGATCGAAGGCCGCCCCCAGAACCGGAGAGGAAATCAGCCGCTGGATCGATTCAAGGTCATTGAGCCCGGTCTGCGCCACCGGATCGCGCGCCACCGCCGAGCGACGAATCATCGCGTCGAACACCCGCTGATCCAGTTCCGCCTGAAACCGCGCCCCGGCGCGGGCCAGGATCCGGCCCCGGGCGTAGTCCAACAGGCCCATCATGCCATAGAGGAACACCACCAGAAGCGACAGCGCCACCAGGGTGGCCTCGGAGCGGCTGCCCAGGACCCGGTCATAGACCTGCATCATGTAAAGAGGACCGGTCAGCATCAGCATATTCACGAAAAAGCTGAAAATGCCGGTGGACCAGTACAACCCACGGCTGCGCCGCCGCACGGCACGCAGCTCATCTAACCCAGATTTGATGTGTTTTTCGCTCATGTCCGGATCCGATACCTGTTCAACGGCCAAAGTTCATATTAAAGCGGGGGAAGCGGCTGTGCGCTGGATACATGTTTCAAAATTGCCACAGTCATTCAATCAAAACCTTGTACGGGTGGGATACAGAAATTTTCCCAATATTTCCCCAAGGTGTGCACCAATTCTGGACCAAGGAAAACCCGGATCCGATGTCATTGTCTTCTCGTTCATATTTTTCCGTGTGCGCCCTGCTGATTTCGGGGCTCCTTGTCTCCGGCTGTGCAACGCAGGATCCTGCGGCGAAGGCTGCGGGTGAGATCTTCGATCCGTATGAGAACACCAACCGCGCCGTTCACAGTTTCAACCGCGGCGTCGACCGGATTGCCTTTCGCCCGGCCTCCAAGGGGTATGTGGCAATCGTCCCCGATCCCATGGTGACCAGCTTCTCGTATTTTGCCGAAAACCTGTCGATGCCCGGCCAGGCCGTCAACGCTCTGCTGCAAGGCAACCTCAAGGAAGCGGGCACTGCCCTGGCCCGGTTTGCAATCAACACCGTCGTGGGGGTTGGCGGCCTGTCTGACCCCGCCAGCGCCTTTCACATCCCCGAGGTCGACACCGATTTCGGGGAAACCCTGCATGTCTGGGGTGTCAAAGAGGGTGCCTATGTCGAGCTGCCGGTTCTCGGCCCCTCCACGACCCGCGACGCGGTCGGCGTCTTTGTCGACTTTTTCACCAACCCGATCTCATATGCTAAGCATAGTCCTGCCGATGACATCGGGATCTACGCGAAGATCGTTGATCAGCTTGGCGATCGTGGCAGATACTCCGATACGATCGACTCCATTCTTTATGAAAGCGCCGACAGCTATGCGCAGGCGCGCCTGATCTACCTGCAGAACCGTCGCTTTGAACTGGGACAAAGCGCGGAGATTGCCGAGATCGATCCGTTTGAACTGGATACCGAAGGGTTTTAACGATGCACCGCCGTATGTTTCTCGCCACCGCCGCCGCCGCAACATTGACCGCACCGGTGGCACTGTCTGCCCTGGATGAAAACTCCGCCAGCCGCCTGATCGGCAACCTAGTGACCGACATCAACAAGGTGATCGCCTCCGGCAAGTCGGAAACCGCGATGTACCGGGATTTCGAAAGTATCTTCGGGCGCTACAGCGACACCTCCTATATCGCCGCCTATGCCATGGGCGTGGACGGACGCCGCGCCAGCAGCGCCCAGAAACGGGCCTTCTCCGAGGCATTCCAGGGCTACATCTCCCGCAAATATGGCCAGCGCTTCCGGGAATTCATCGGTGGTCGGCTGGAGGTCACCGGCGTCAAACGGGTCAAGAAGTGGTACGAGGTCTCGACCATCGCCTACCTGCAAGGGCAATCACCGTTCGAGGTGACCTTCCTGGTCTCCGACCGCTCTGGCAAGGATCTGTTCTTCAACATGTACATCGAAGGCGTGAACCTGCTTCTGACCGAGCGCACCGAGATCGGTGCCCTTCTGGATCGCAACCGCGGGGACATCGACAAGATGATCTCGGAGCTGAAGCGCCTGAGCTGATCTGCCTTAGATCCCACTTGGAGGCCGAAGGCCTCCCGCCCGGAGAGCGACATTTGAAAATGCCTCTCTCCCGTTGGGCCCGGCGCCGCGCTGCGCGCGGCGCTGTCCGTCTTGCGAAAGGACGCTTTGCTTGAATTGGGAGAGCGGGAGCGCCGTGCGTAGCGCGGCGCCGGGCCCAACCGCATCTGTGGTCCGTCAGGACAACTGAGGTGGGCGGGAGATCCCCCTCCCCTTAAGTCGGGATCAATTCCCGAAAATGTCGCGTAAGATGCCGTCCACGGCCCGGCCCAACTCCTGGCCCAGGCGCGGCCTGTTGCCCCGCTCCGAAGTAGGCTGCTGCGGCATCGCCACCGGTACCGGCTCCTGCAACGGCAAGGGTTTCGGCTCCAGACCCGCATGCACCCGCACCATGGCCTCGTGCCAGATCTCGGCCGGAAGACCGCCGCCCGTCACCCCGGTCAGCGGCGTATTGTCATCATAGCCCATCCAGACACCCGCCACATAATCGGCGGTGAACCCGATGAACCAGGCATCCCGCGCCGCCTGGGTGGTGCCGGACTTGCCCGCCGCCTGCCAACCGGGGATCTGCGCGCGTTGGCCGGTGCCTTCGGCAATCACCTTCTCCATCATCCAGACCAGTTGTCGCGCCGCTTCGGGGCGGATCACCCGTTCCCCCATGCCGCCGCTGGATCCCATCAAAGGCTCGCTATCCCCCACCAGGCTGAGCGAGGTCAGCCCGTAGGGCGTCACCGAAGAGCCACCGTTCAGGATCCCCGCATAGGCGCCTGTCATCTCCAAAAGCGTGCTTTCCGAGGCCCCAAGCGCCAGCGCCGGCCCCTCGGCCATCTCGTTGTCGATGCCGAAATCGCCCGCCACACGGCGCACCAGATCACGGCCCACCGCCTCGGAGATCTTTACCGCCGGGACATTGAGCGAATCCCGCAAGGCCTGCGTCAGGGTGATCTCGCCATAGTATTTGCGCGTGTAATTCTGCGGACACCATTCGCCCGAACCGGGGATATCCAGGCAATAGGGCGCGTCCAGCACCTTATCGAGCGGCGAATATCCCAGCTCCAGCGCGGTGGCATAGACAAAGGGCTTGAAGGCCGATCCGGTCTGCCGTTTTGCCTGGGTGGCCCGGTTGAAGACCCCCGACACCCGCGTCTTGCGCCCGCCCACCATGGCACGCACGGCGCCATCTGCGCTCATCACCACGATGGCGGCCTGCGCTTTCGACCCTTCGCGCACCTTGGTGGAGAAGACATGTTTCATCGCCTCCTCGACCGCTGTCTGCAGGCGTTGATCCAGCGTCGTGCGGATCACCACGTCCTCGGAGGTCTGATCGCCAAAGTAGCTCGGCACCGTATCCATCACCCAATCGGCGAAATAGCCGCCCGCGCGCGCCTCTGCCGCCTCGCTCAGCTCGGCCGGGTTGCTCTGACCAAGGCTTGTTTCCTCTGCCGTCAGATACCCCTGTTCATGCATCAGGCGCAGCACCGTGGCGGCGCGATCCTGCGAGCGTTTGAGGTTGTTCGTCGGCGCCAGGGAAGACGGCGCGGTCAGAAGACCCGCGATCATCGCGCCCTCGGCCGCACTCAGCTGGTTGGCGGATTTGCCGAAATAGCGCTGCGCGGCGGCCTCGGCGCCATAGGCGCCACCGCCCATATAGGCGCGGTTCATATAGATCGAGAGGATCTCGTCCTTGGAGTATTTGGCCTCCATCGCCATGGCATAGACGGCCTCGGTCGCCTTGCGCCACAAAGACCCCTTGCGGCAGTCGGCCTCATAGGCGCGTTCGCTCTCCCAGACGTCCGGGTCATAGACCTGGCCGAGGCACAGCAGTTTCGCCGTCTGCTGGGTGATGGTGGAACCGCCATGGCCGGACAGAGGACCGCGCCCTTCGCTGAGGTTGATGCGCACCGCGCTGGCAATCCCGCGCGGGGAGATGCCGAAATGGCGGTAAAACCGCTTGTCCTCGGTGGCGACCACCGCGTTCTTCAGGTGTTTCGAGACGGTTTCAGTGGTGACGACGCCGCCGAACTGATCCCCGCGCCAGGCAAAGACTTCGCCCTTTTCATCCAGCAGGGTCACCGATCCGCGGGCGCGGCCATCCAGAAGCTCGGCAACCTCCGGCAGCTTTGCGTATTGATAGCCGACCGCCAGGACGACAATGCCGGTACAGACCAGCCCGACCCGCCAGGCAAACCCCCAGACCAGCCGGAAGGCCCAGCGGAACGGCGCCAGCACGATCCCCAGGACACCGCGCGTCGCGCGCCCAGAGCGCCTGGGCGCGGGTTTCGGCTTGCGCGGGGCTGCTCGTTTCTGGGAGGGCGCCTTCTTGCCGCCACCGAACAAACGCGCCAGTAGACCGCCCGTCGCCGACTTCTTCGCCTTGGCAGAGGCGCGGCGCGTCGAGCCGCCTCCCTTTCGGGATCCACCCTTGGGATAGCGTTTATCCGCCACCAGCGGCCTGCGCCCTGATCCTTGTGCCATATCCGTATCCTGCTCGGCGCCTTGTCACCCGGCGGCCCGATGCCACCCGATGCTGCGCAATCTGCCCGTTTTGGACACAATAGTCCCTTGCCCCTGCTTTGTTGAGGGGCAGTTTTGCTGCAAACTCCCTCCTCACAGCGCACAAAAAGCGGGCATTGACCACTTTTTAAGCAAAATATTTAGGCCGAGACCGGTCCAACCCCCTTCAAAACCAGCCCCTCCGGTTCCCCCGACTCGGGGGCGCCGCTTTTCTGCAGGTGCGAATGGAGCGGAACAGACGGTCCAGGAAAGGGTGTCGAGATGAAAATGATCATAGCAGCCATCAAACCCTTCAAACTCGAGGAGGTCCGCGAAGCGCTGACCAAAATCGGCGTTTCAGGTCTGATGGTAACGGAAATCAAGGGCTTTGGAGCCCAGGCAGGCCACACGGAAATCTACCGTGGCGCGGAATACGAAGTGAACTTCGTCCCCAAGGTCAAACTGGAAATCGTGGTGCCGGGCGAACTGGCCGACCAGGTGGTGGACACCATCTCCTCGACCGCGCGCACGGGCAAGATCGGCGATGGGAAGATCTTTGTCCTGGATGTGGCACAGGCCGTGCGGGTGCGCACCGGCGAAACCAACCTCGAGGCGCTTTAAGCGTCCGTTTCGGAGGAAAATACAGATGCGTAAACTGAAACTCTCACTTGCCGCTGCAGGCTTTGCCGCCCTGCCGGGCCTGGCGCTGGCCCAGGACACGGCTGCGGCAGCCCCGGATATCAACCCCTACATCTTCACCACCCTGCTGTTCCTCATTGGCGGCTTCCTGGTGTTCTGGATGGCGGCAGGCTTTGCCATGCTGGAAGCGGGCCTGGTGCGTTCCAAGAACGTGACCATGCAGCTGACCAAGAACATCGCGCTGTTCTCGATCGCGGCCATCATGTACTGGCTGATCGGCTTCAACCTGATGTATCCGGGCGACTGGGTGATCTCGGGCGTGATGGGCCCGTGGTTCTCGGTGACCTCTCTGGAGCCCGTTGGCCTGGGCGCGGCGGATGCCTCGCTTGACTATGCCTCTGTCGGCTCGGACTTCTTCTTCCAGCTGATGTTCTGCGCCACCACCGCCTCGATCGTGTCGGGCACCCTGGCCGAGCGCATCAAGCTGTGGCCCTTCCTGATCTTCGTGGCGATCCTGACCGGTATCATCTACCCGATCGAAGCCTCCTGGCAGTGGGGCGGCGGCTTCCTCTCCGAGATGGGCTTCTCCGACTTCGCCGGCTCCACCCTGGTGCACGCGGCAGGCGGTTTCGCAGCCCTGGCAGGCGCTCTGATCCTCGGCCCGCGTATCGGCAAGTACAAGGACGGCAAGACCATCCCGATGCCCGGTTCCAACCTGGCCCTGGCCACCTTGGGTACCTTCATCCTGTGGCTCGGCTGGTTCGGCTTCAACGGTGGCTCGCAGCTGGCGATGGGCACCGTGGGTGATGTGACCGACGTGTCGCGCATCTTCGCCAACACCAACATGGCCGCTGCCGCCGGTGCTGTCACTGCCCTGCTGCTGACCCAGGTGATGTTCAAGAAGCCCGACCTCACCATGACCCTGAACGGCGCCCTGGCCGGTCTGGTGTCGATCACTGCGGGTCCGCTTGACCCCTCGCTGTTCGGCGCCCTGTGGATCGGTGCAGTTGGCGGTGTGATCGTGGTCTTCGTGGTTCCGATGCTGGACAAGCTGAAGATCGACGACGTGGTCGGCGCCATCCCGGTGCACCTGGTTGCCGGTTTCTGGGGCACCTTCGCGGTTCCCTTCTACACCGAAGGCACCTCCTTCGTGACCCAGATCATCGGCTTCGTTGCCATCGGCGCCTTCACCTTCGTGGTCTCCGGCATCGTCTGGCTGATCCTGAAAGCCACCATGGGCATCCGCGTCTCCGAAGAGGACGAGATCAACGGTCTCGACATGTCGGAGCTGGGCATGGAAGCCTATCCGGAGTTCAAGGCAGGCTAACCCCAGCCTCCCTGACACAGACCAAAAGAACGCGGCCTCCCGGGGCCGCGTTTTCTTTGCTTCAGCCCGTTTCATCCAGCATCGGACAATCCCTCCCGCCCATTCCGGCAAAGGCAAAGCCTGAGCCTCCACAGTTGGGCATAGCGCCGCCAACGCGGCGCATACCGCACTCAAATGCCGACGCCCTCTAGCGCACCGCGGGTCAAGGGGCGCGCCAGCGGCCACGCGCAGCGCGCGGGGTTCCCTTGAGGCGTGGTGCGCTGCCATTCACAATGAGCATGGCGCGTTTAAGGGCAAAGCTGCCCTTAAACCGCTTCTCAGCGAAATCCCTTGCGCCGCGTCAGCGGCGCCGGGCCCAAACCCGCCAAGGGGTCTTGCCACAGGCAAGGCACCTGCGGGCGCGGGAGCCCCGCCCGCAGCCCGGCAGGCCTTCACGAAAAGGAAAACGCGCCCCAAGCTGGAGCGCGTTCCCTGTTCCAAACCAATCGCGTCAGCGGATCAGACACCCGCGTCGATGATCGCCTTCGCCAGCAGCGGCACGGTGGCCTTGTTCAGCCCCGCGATGTTCATGCGGCTGTCGCCCACCATGTAGATGCCGTTGTCGACCCGCATCTTCTCGACCAATTCGGGCGTCGTGCCCAGGAGCGAGAACATGCCGCGGTGCTGCGCGATGAAGCCGAAGCGATCCGAGCCGCTGAGGCGCTGCAGCTCATCCGCCAGTTGCTGGCGCAGGTCCAGCATGCTCAGGCGCACCTCTTCCAGCTCGGCTGCCCAATCGGCGCGCAGGGCGTCATCGTTCAGGATCATCGTCACCAGACGCGCGCCGTGATCCGGCGGGAAGGAGAAGTTCTGCCGGTTCAAAAACGCCAGCGTGCCCTGATTCAGCGCCTGGGCGCCGCCGTCCTGGCTTACCGCCATCAGAAGGCCGGTGCGCTCGCGGTAGATGCCGAAGTTCTTGGAGCAGCTTGCCGCGATCAGGCATTCCGGCGTCTGGGCCGCCACCATGCGCACGCCTGCGGCGTCTTCCTCCAGACCATCGCCAAAGCCCTGGTAGGCAATGTCGATCATCGGGACCAGGCCGCGGGCGTTCAAAAGGTCGATCACCTCCTGCCACTGGGCCACGTTCAGGTTGGCGCCGGTCGGGTTGTGGCAGCAGCCATGCAGCAGCACCACGTCGCCCTTTTCGGCGCCCTTCAGATCTTCCATCATCCCGTCGAAGTTCACGCCACGGGTCTCGCTGTCGAAATAGCGATAGGTCACCGTCTCGATACCGACGTATTTCAGGATCGAGATGTGGTTCGGCCAGGTTGGGTCCGACACGAAGACGCGGGCCTTGGGATTGGCCATCTTGATCAGCTCGAAGGCCTGGCGCACGGCACCGGTGCCGCCGGGGGTTGCGGCGGCTGCGATATTCCCACGTGCAACGGCATCGCCCAGGATCAGCTTGATCATCGCATCGCCATAGCCGGGATCACCTGCAAGGCCGGTATAGGCCTTGGTGGTCTGCTCTTCCCACAGGCGGTGCTCGGCGGCCTTGATGGCACGCATCACCGGGGTGACGCCCTCGGCGTTCTTGTAGACACCGACGCCAAGGTCGATCTTCTGCTCGCGCGGGTCGTCGCGGTACATCTGCATCAGCGCCAGGATCTTGTCGGCTGGCTGGGGTTTCAGGGTCTCGAACATCAGTTCTCTCCGGTTGCAACGGGTAGGGTCGGGAAGGCGCCCCATTCGGACCAGGAGCCATCATAAAGCGCATGATCGGACTTGCCGATCCGCTCCAGGGCCAGGCTGAGAACGGCGGCGGTCACGCCCGAACCGCAGGTGGTAATCGCGGGTTTCTTGAGGTCGACGCCAGCGCCTTCGAAGGTGGCGCGGATACCGGCCCCGTCCTTCATGGTGCCATCGGCATTCAGAAGGTCGGTGTAGGGCACGTTCTTCGAACCCGGGATATGGCCCGCACGCAGGCCTTCGCGCGGCTCCGGCGCCTCGCCACGGAACCGGGCGGCAGCACGGGCATCGATGATCTCGTGATCGCCCAGCTTGGCGGCAGCCGACACCTGCGTCACATCGCGCACCAGGCTGTTCTGCACCCGCACGGTCATGTGGCGGTCACGGATAACCGGCGGCAGGTCCTCCACGGCGTGCCCCTCGGCCTGCCACTTCGGCAAGCCCCCGTCCAGCACCGCGATATTGTTCTGCCCCATCAGGCGGAACAGCCACCAGACGCGCGCCGCGGATTTGAGCCCCGCACCATCATAGACCACAACCTGGTGACCATCGCCCACGCCCATTGCCCGCAGGCGCGACATGAACTTTTCCACCGGCGGCGCCATATGCGGCAGGTCCGAGCGGTGATCGGCCACATCATCGATATCGAAAAAGCGCGCACCCGGGATATGAGCGGCGTCATATTCGACCTTGGGATCGCGGTTCTCGTTTGGAAGATACCAGGAGCCATCCAGAATGCGCAGGTCGGGGTCCTTCAGATGGGCCGCCAGCCAGTCGGTCGACACTAGGGTTTTCGGATCATCCGTCACTTCAGACCTCCCCTTCAGGTTCTCCGGGCCATATGTACCGGGCAAAAATAGCTGGCGCATGGGTACAACCCACCGGCACAAGGCGCAAGGGAACGCGCCGAAGCGGTACAATATTTGAGACGGCGTGAACAATAGGACGCAATTTCGCCCCGCAGGCAGCGCCAAAGGGCTCTCTGCCCGGCACATCTGGCCGCTATCAGCGGGCGTCCTTCAGCAGGCGCTGCTTCTGGCGCGACCAGTCGCGCTTGGCCTGGGTCTCACGCTTGTCGTGATTCTTCTTGCCCTTGGCGATGCCGATCTTCAGCTTGGCGATGCCACGGTGATTGAAGTAGAGCACCAGCGGCACCAGGGTCATCCCCTTGCGCTGGGTCGCGTTCCACAGCCGTGCCAGTTCCTTGCGCGACACCAAGAGCTTGCGGCGACGGCGCTCCTCGTGCTTGAACATCTTGGCCTGCTCGTAGGGAGCAATGTAGGAGTTCACCAGCCACAGCTCTCCGTCATCCACGGAGGCGTAGGATTCCGCGATGTTCGACCCGCCCGCGCGCAGGGATTTCACCTCCGAGCCTTCCAGGATGATCCCGCACTCCAGATCCTCTTCGATTGCATAGTCGAACCGCGCCCGGCGGTTTTCGGCAATCACCTTGTAGTTCGGATCTGTTTTCTGTTTGGCCATGGGAGGCAGATGTAAGCGCGCCCGGCGACAGACGCAAGATGGCGCGTAGGGGCTTAGCTGCGGCGGCTGCGGATCAGGGTAAAGACGCCGCTGCCCACGATCACCGCGCTGCCCACCAAGGTCAGCGCATCGGGGCGCTCGCCAAAGACCAGGATGCCAAGCACCATGGCAAAGACCAGCCGGGTGTAGCGGAAGGGCGCCACCACCGAGATCTCTCCCAGCCGCATTGCCCCGGTGAGGGAGGTATAGGCGAAAACGCCAATGACCGTGGCGCAGGTGAGGTCCAGCCAGACAGCGGGCGGCAGGTCATTGCTGGCGCCCTCCCCCACCCCGTTCCAGGCCAGAAGAATGCCCCCGGCGACCACCAGCATGGCAAACCCCAAGATCCCCAGCTGGCTGTTGTGCATGTCCTTTGGCGCAGCACGGGTCGCCAGATCGCGCCCGGCAAAGCCGAGCGTTCCGGCCACCGCAAACAGCGATGCAGGCTCGAAGCCGCTCAAGCCGGGGCGCAGGATGATCAAGACGCCGATGAACCCGGCGAGAATCGCCAGCCAGCGCCGCCATCCGACATGTTCTCCGAAGAAGACCACCGCGCCGGCTGCCACCACCAGGGGGGTCGCCTGCAGGATGGCCGAGGCCGACGACAGCGGCGTCAGCGCAATCGCCAGGGTAAAGCACAGCCGCCCCGCGACCTCCGCCAGGGAGCGCAGCGCCATTGCGCGCGTGCAAAACCCCGGGTTCCACAGGGGCTGGCCCAGCGCACGCGCCACGCCCGCGAAGATCACCATACCGCCAGATCCGAAGACCAGCAGAATCACCCCCACCGGCAGGCTCTGGGCGGCGGATTTGATAAACATGTCCTCCAGTGCAAAGGCCGCCATGGCCAGCACCATCAACAGGCTGCCGCGCAGCGTCTCCATCGGTGCTCCTCCAATCGCCTTTTGCGTCAATGCCCTAGCCCTAGTGAGACTGGCCGCAATGAACAAGCGCCGACATCCGGGCTGGCACCAAATCGTGATCCATGCGCGAGCGCGGCGTGATCAGCTGCCCGCCTCGGGCCTGCGGTAGTGATGCATGTTGAGAAAGGCCGCGCCGCCCGTGCCTGCGCGATAGCCATGGGGTTGATCGGCGGCAAAGCGCAGCCCCTCCCCCACTTCCAGCCGCTTCCAGGCGCCGTCGCTCAGAACGTCCAGCGGCCCCTCGAGCACAAAGACCTCCTCGGTCACACCGGCATCATGGGCCTGGGACTTATGGCATTGATCCGGCTTCAGGCGCACGTGAAAGGTCTCGGCGCCAAGGCTGGGATCGAAGGGAAAGACGATCTTCACCGCGATGCTGCCGGGGAACTGAACGGTGCGAAAGACACTTTCGCCCAGCACCTTGGGGCGGCTCGCGTCCTCGATCAGGGCAGTCAGCGGCAGGTGAAACCCCTTGGCGATCTTCCAGAGCGTCGCGATGGTCGGGCTGGATTCGCCCCGCTCGATCTGCCCTAGCATCGCCTTGGACACCCCGGTGGCCTCCGCTGCCCGTGCCAGGCTGAACCCCGCCTCGGCCCGTATCTGCCTCAGATTCTGGGAAATCTTGTCCTCGCTCAAGGAGGGGGGCGCGGCTGGGGTCGGCATCAGGTGTCAGGTCTCGTCAAAAAGGACTTGTGCGTTATAGCGCACGGCGCATATTGTGCGCTATAACGCACACCCCGACCCTACAAGAGCCCGCAGCCCAGGAAAACCCCCGTTCAGCCCATCCAGGAAGCCCCGCAATGCCCGCGTTGAAACTGTCCCATATCACGGCCGGTGCCGTTGCCATCCTGGTCGGCTACACCAGTTCGGTGGCGATCATCTTTCAGGCCATCGATGCACTGGGAGCCAGCCAGGCGCAGGCCAACAGCTGGCTTCTGGCGCTGGGGCTGGGCATGGGGGTGACCAGCCTGATCCTGTCGCTGTGGTTCCGCATGCCGGTGCTGACGGCCTGGTCCACGCCCGGCGCGGCGCTTCTGGCGCTGGGGGGCGGCGCCACCACCCTGCCCGAGGCGACCGGCGCCTTTCTCTTTTGCGCGGTGCTGCTGACGCTGACCGGGATCACCGGCTGGTTCGAACGGCTGGCGCGGCTGATCCCGGACACCCTGGCCAATGCGCTGCTGGCCGGGATCCTGTTCCGCTTTGGGCTGGAGGCGTTTTCTGCCCTGGAAGAGGACATCTGGCTGGTCGCGGTCATGGGCGCAGCGTTCCTCATCGGCAGGCTCCATACGCCGCGCTACACGATCCCGCTGGTGCTGCTGGCGGGCATTGCCTGGGCCAGCGCAACGGGCGGCTTTGGAGACATTGCCCAGTTGAACCTGACCCTTGCCACCCCCGAAGCCGTGATGCCAGAGTTCACGCTGTCGGCCATGATCGGCCTGGGTCTGCCGCTCTATATCGTGACCATGTGTTCCCAGAACATGCCCGGCGTGGTCACCCTGCGCAGCGCGGGCTATGAGCCACCTGTCTCTGCCGCCCTGACGGTGACCGGGCTTGCCTCGCTGATCCTGGCACCCTTTGGCGGCTATGCCTTCAACCTGGCCGCCATCACTGCCGCCATCTGCGCAGGCCCCGAGGCTGATGAGACCCCCGAGACCCGCTATCTGGCCGTGGTGGCCGCTGGAGTGCTCTACTGCCTTGTGGGGCTGGGCGGCGCGGCGGTGATCTCGCTTTTCCTGATCGCGCCGCATGCCTTGGTGGCAACCGTCGCGGGGCTGGCGCTTCTGTCGACCATCGGCAGCGGGCTCTCCCAGGCGCTCACCGCCCCGCAGGGTCGCGAGGCGGCCCTCCTGTGTTTCATGGGCACGGTCTCGGGCATCGGCTTTCTCGGCATTGGCGCCCCCTTCTGGGCGCTGCTGATCGGCCTTGTCGCCCATATCGCCCTGAATCACCCGGCGGCGACATCGAGGAAATCCGCATGATCCATTCGACAATCGCTCCGGCAATCGGAGCAAAACAACCAAAATCACCCCTCAGACATTGCATTTGTGTCGCAAATCATGTCCCTGAGGGTAAAAAAGGGAAATAGCCACATGCCAATGTACCGATCCAGAACCTCCACCCATGGGCGCAACATGGCCGGCGCGCGTGGCCTTTGGCGCGCAACCGGCATGAAGGACGACGATTTCGGCAAGCCGATCATCGCCATCGTCAACTCCTTCACCCAGTTCGTGCCCGGTCACGTGCACCTCAAGGATCTCGGCCAGATGGTCGCCCGCGAGGTCGAGGCCGCAGGCGGCGTTGCCAAGGAATTCAACACCATCGCGGTGGATGACGGCATCGCCATGGGCCATGACGGCATGCTCTACTCGCTGCCCTCGCGCGAGGTGATCGCCGATAGCGTCGAATACATGGTCAACGCCCATTGCGCCGATGCCATGGTCTGCATCTCCAACTGCGACAAGATCACCCCCGGCATGCTGATGGCCGCCATGCGCCTCAATATCCCGGCGATCTTCGTCTCGGGCGGTCCGATGGAAGCGGGCAAGATCGACATCGCCGACCTCGATGCCAAGAAGATTGACCTGGTGGATGCCATGGTCGCCGCCGCCAGCGAAACCTTCACCGACGAACAGGTCCAGCACATCGAGGAAAACGCCTGCCCCACCTGTGGCTCCTGCTCGGGCATGTTCACCGCCAATTCGATGAACTGCCTGGCCGAGGCGCTGGGTCTTGCCCTGCCCGGCAACGGATCGACCCTCGCGACCCACGCCGACCGCAAGCAGCTGTTCCTCGAAGCCGGCCGCCGCATCGTCGACATCACCAAGCGCCACTACGTGGGCGAGGAAAAGGGCCTGCTGCCGCGCGAGATCGCCACATTCGAGGCCTTCGAGAACGCCATGAGCCTGGATATCGCCATGGGCGGCTCCACCAATACCGTGCTGCACCTCCTGGCCATCGCCAATGAAGGCAAGGTCGATTTCGACATGTCCGACATGGACCGACTCAGCCGCAAGGTACCCTGCCTGTGCAAGGTCGCCCCGAACATCGAGAACGTGCACATGGAAGACGTGCACCGCGCCGGTGGCATCTTCTCGATCCTGGGTGAGCTCAGCCGCGCAGGGCTCCTGCACAACGATTGCAGCACCGTGCACTCCAGCTCCATGGGCGAGGCCATCGCCAAATGGGACATCAAGGTCGCCAACAACCCCGAGGCCGAAGAGCTGTTCAAGGCGGCCCCCGGCGGCGTACGCACCACCGAAGCCTTCTCGCAATCCAACCGCTACAAGGAGCTGGATACCGACCGCAAGGGCGGCGTCATCCGCTCGGCCGAACATGCGTTTTCCAAGGACGGCGGTCTTGCGGTTCTGTTCGGCAATATCGCGCTGGATGGCTGCATCGTGAAAACCGCGGGCGTCGATGAAAGCATCCTCAAGTTCACCGGCTCGGCCTATGTCTGCGAAAGCCAGGACCAGGCCGTCAGCGACATCCTGACCGGCAAGGTCAAGGAGGGCGACGTGGTGGTGATCCGCTATGAGGGCCCGCGCGGCGGTCCGGGGATGCAGGAAATGCTCTACCCGACCTCCTACCTGAAATCCAAGGGCCTCGGCAAAGCCTGCGCGCTGCTGACCGATGGGCGTTTCTCGGGCGGCACCTCGGGCCTGTCGATCGGCCACGTCTCGCCAGAGGCAGCGGAAGGCGGCGCCATCGGCCTGGTGCAGACCGGCGACACCATCGAGATCGACATTCCGAACCGCTCGATCCACCTCGCGGTCACGGACGAGGACCTCGCCACCCGCCGCGCAGCACAAGAGGCTGCGGGCTGGAAACCGGCGAAACCACGCAAGCGCAAGGTCTCCACGGCACTCAAAGCCTACGCCATGCTGACCACCAGCGCCGCCAAGGGCGCCGTGCGTGCGCTGCCGGACGAGGATTGATCAAACCATCCAGGCCTGATCCTGCTCCCTTCAACCCATAGGGTTGGAGGGGCATTTTATGAACAAAAAACGCATTATTGATCTGCGAGAGGCCACTCTGGAAGAGTTTCGCTCGCTTTTCTTCTCAGCAGATTGCCAGGAGTTTTTCAAACTGGGCCGCTGGGCAAACGATCCGTGCCCGATCCTGAAGGTTTCTCCCTCCCTCCACGCCCGCCGCTATTCTCAACTCTTTGGAAACGGGGCTAGCCTTGTCGGCCTCTATGACGACGAGACGCTTGAAAACGGATGTCAGGCGATGTTCGGCCCCATTCTTCCTGGTAACCTGGCAGAGCTGATCTGGGGACAGGACATCTCTCTTGGCGAGAAGGAAACCCTGATCCACTCAATGTATGTTATGTACCGAGATTTCTTCGCGGTGACGCCGCTCGAGACCTCCTGCGAGATGTGGTGGGATCCCCTGGCCTATTCCTTCAATCCCATGGGCACTGCCGACCCCGAACGAAACCCCGAACACCACGCGAGCCGGAACGCGATGTTCGAAACCCTTTGTGAGATCCTCAACCTCGACGCGCAGCACTGCCAAGTTGCAGCGTTGCATGGGATGAACCATGTCGCACATCCTAGGGTCAGGACTCATAGCCAGTAAATGACGAGCGCTGCGAGTGCGATGGCTGACAGGAAGACCTTTGGGCACCT
>NZ_JARCJD010000006.1 GCF_028890115.1 Phaeobacter sp. QD34_24 | reverse complement strand
CAGGTGCCCAAAGGTCTTCCTGTCAGCCATCGCACTCGCAGCGCTCGTCATTTACTGGCTATGAGTCCTGACCCTAGGCAAGAGCTTTGGGGCCGCGTCTTTCAAAACGAAGACGCGGCCCTTTTCTTCTCCACCTTCCTATTGCGAAAGGTGAACGCGATGAAAAAGATCTGGTCTTTTCTGGCCCGGGATGAAGGCGCTGTGACGGTCGACTGGGTCGTTCTGACCGCTGCCATTGTCGGCCTGACCGTGCTGATCGCCTCCGCGATGGAGGATGGAGCGATGGGTCTGGCGAATGCGCTGATGGCCTATATGTCGAACTGGTCGTTCGGCTGATCGCCACAGACCGGCGGACTGCCGACAGAATGTATGCAGCGTTTTGATTGACCCATGCACCGGGTCCGCGTGTTGCGGAGCCGGGCTCGTATAATGAAAGGGACCACAATGCGTGCGGTTTTCGGACTTGTGCTTATTGTCGGTGTCGCCCTGGCCGGTGGCGCCGTTATGATGGCGAAGAACTACATTTCGGCCTATCAGAATGAACTTGCCCGCGAGAGGGCGAACCGTGCGGAAGTTGTTCCGACCACGGATGTTTTTGTTGCCACCAAGGCACTGAAATACGGTGAGCGGCTGACCCAGGAGGCTGTGCGCAAGGTGCGCTGGCCCCAAGACGCCATTCCCGAAGGCGCCTTTACCAGCCTTGAGGCGCTGTTCCCGCCAGATCGCGCCGATGACCCGCGCGTGGTGCTTCGCGCGATGGAAAAGGACGAGGCATTGCTGGCGGTCAAGCTGACCGCGCCGGGTGAAGATGCCGGTATCACCTCGCGTCTGGCCCGCGGCATGCGCGCCTTTGCGATCAAGGTCGATGTGGCCTCGGGCGTCTCGGGCTTCCTGCGTCCCGGTGACCGGGTCGATGTCTACTGGACCGGCACCGTGCGCGGTGCGAACCCCGGCGCCCAGGGGGATGTGACCCGGCTGATCGAAGCCAATGTGGAATTGATCGCCGTCGATCAAAGCGCAGGCGGCGATATCAACGGCGCCGTGATCGCCCGCACCGTCACCGTGTCGGCCCGTCCCGCACAGGTGGCCGCCCTGGCCCAGGCGCAAAGCACCGGCAAGCTGTCGCTCGCCCTTGTCGGCGCCGAGGATGACACCGTCGCAGCCATGGTCGAAGTGGATCAGCGCAAGCTCCTGGGACTGTCTGCGGTCGAGGCGCCAGTGGCGGCCCAGGAAGAACGGGTCTGCACAATCCGCACAAGGCGCGGCGCAGAGGTCGTGGAAATCCCGATCCCCTGCTCGAACTGACCCCAACGGCGCAGAGCAGACAGGAAAGCCAAGCTATACCAAGCCCTTAAACATCGAACAGCCGCCCCGAAACAGGGCGGCTGTCCTGCTTCATGTTGCCTCTGCCCCACAGAAATGCGCCGCATCCGGACAGGCTTTCCCATTGATTCTTGCAATATTTTTGGAACTGCCGCACAGTGTAGGGAATTATCGGGCAAAAGATCCGAAGTTGAGGCGTGATCGGAAAGGCAGGTCACATGGCAATTCGAAGGTTTGTTGCGGCAGCCCTGACCGGGCTATCGCTGATGTCTATGGCCGTTTCCGACGGCGCCATGGCCAATGGCTTGCGCGTGGTGAAAAAGGGGGCCTCTGCCTCTTTGGACGTGCCGATGAACCGCGCCGTGGTGGTCGAAAGCGACGTGCCCTTTGCCGAACTCAGCATCGCCAATCCCAGTATCGCGGATATCTCGTCCCTGTCCGACCGCACCATCTACGTGCTTGGCAAATCGCCGGGGCTGACCACGCTGACGCTGCTGGATGCCTCGGGTCGGTTGATTACCAACGTCGATGTGCGCGTGGCCGCCGATGTCACCGAATTCAAGGAACGGCTGCGCCAGATCCTGCCCGGAGAGAAGATCGAAGTGCGCACCGCCAATGACGGCATCGTGCTGTCCGGCACGGTGTCCAGCTCAGCCCGGTTGCAGCGGGCGCTGGATCTTGCCGAACGCTATGCGCCGGATCGGGTCAGCAACCTGATGTCGGTGGGTGGCGTCCAGCAAGTGATGCTGAAGGTGCGCTTTGCCGAGATGCAGCGCTCGGTCTCCAAATCGCTCAGCTCGTCGCTCGGCGTCAATGGCGGCAGCGGCTTTGGCGTCAACGGCGGGGTCAATACGCTGAACAACCAGGGCAGCCTGACCAATGCGCTGACCGGCAACATCCCGGCCGCCAACAGCAATACCGGCGCGGTTCTGTTCGGCTTCAACGTCGGGTCGGTCCAGGTCGGCCTGCTGCTGGAGGCGCTGGAACAAAAGGGTGTCGTGCGCACCCTGGCAGAACCCAATCTGTCGGCCCTGTCCGGGCAGGAGGCGAAATTCCTGGCCGGTGGCGAATATCCGGTTCCCGTCGCTCAGGAGGACGGGCTGATCACGGTCGAATTCAAACCCTTCGGGATCGAGTTGAACTTCATCCCCCGGGTGGTGGATGAAGACATCGTGAACCTGGAGCTGAAGGCTGCTGTATCGGCCATCGACCCCACCAATTCGCTCGAACTCAACGGCCTGTCGATCAACGCCTTCTCGCGCCGCGAAACCTCGACCACGGTGGAAATGCGCGATGGCGAGAGCTTTGCCATTGCCGGGCTGATCAAGGACGAATTCCTTGATAACTCGTCACAATTGCCCTGGCTCAGCGATGTGCCCGTGCTCGGTGCCCTGTTCCGCAGCGCCGATTATCAGCGTTCACAGACCGAGCTGGTGATCATCGTGAGCGCCCATCTGGTCACCCCGACCCGTGGCGAAGCGCTGACCCTGCCCACCGATCGCATCAAACCGCCCAGCGAAGCGGACCTGTTCCTGTTCGGTCGCACCGCGCGCAGCCGCTCCGGCCCGGCCAGCGAAGTGGCGAAGCAGGATTTCAACGGCTCCTACGGCTATGTAATGGACTGAGCAAAGGGACGATGGAGCACATGATCAAGACATCCGCCATCCTGGCGCTTTTGCTGGCCACCACCGCCTGTACGCGCGAGGCAGGTCAACCTCTTTCCGGCACGATTTTTGGCAACTCCACGACCAACAATGCTGCGGTGATGAGCGGCGAGCGGGACTTTGCCATCCAACTGGCTGGCCGTTTCGCCGAGGAAGTGCCCACCACGATCAATTTCGACTTCGACAGCGCCCGGCTGGATTCGGCCGCCCGCGCGACGCTGGACCTTCAGGCCCACTGGATCAAACAGTTCCCCGAAGTGCGCTTCCGCGTCTATGGTCACACCGATGCGGTCGGCAGCAGCACCTATAACAATCGCCTGGGCAAACGCCGCGCCCAGGCCGCTGTCAACTACCTGGTATCAAAGGGAATTAGCCGCTCCCGCCTAGAGGCAATGGTGTCTTACGGCGAAACCCAGCCGCTGATCGTCACGCAGCAGCGTGAGCGGCGCAACCGGCGCACGGTCACCGAGGTCAGCGGCTTCCTGAAGCGTCACCCTACGGTTCTGGACGGAAAATATGCCCAGATCATCTACCGGGAATATGTCGCAAGCGCGGTGCCGGCAACGACCCTGACGGCCGAACAGACCCTGCAAAGCACCCTGGACTAAAATACCGTCTTAAAACCCCTTAACTTTTCCCTACAATTGGAGGCTTTTGGCCCAATTGTGGTCAAGATCTTAACGGACAGTCGCTACAAGAGGTGAAGTGCGCCCCGTGATGGGGGGCCGACTTCTTTGAGACTAGAGGATCTTGGCGATGAGCAGCGGACAACCGCAACCTGATACACCTGCCATTGTTGCCTGCACCATCAGCCGCGATGTGCAGAACTTCGACCTCTTGATCGAAGACATGGAAATGGCATTGGGGGAAGCCTGGGGCGACCTGGGGTTTTCCGAGGCGCTGGCCTTCTTCGGGCAGCCCGAAGCCGACTCCCTGCAATTCGTTGCCATGGCGATGGACTGCGAGGATGAGGACGAGTTGCCCCTGATGGGCGATATCATCACCCAGGCCCATGCCAAGGGCATCAAGGTCATCCTGATCGCCGAGGACGTGACCCCGGCGGCGCTGCATTCCCTGCTGCGCCAGGGGGCTGACGAATTCATCCCCTATCCGCTGCCGGAACAAGAGCTGCAGGCGGCGATTGACCGGCTCAGCGCGCCAGAGCCGCAGCCCGAACCGGTGGCCAATACCCACCAGCTGAAAAGCGGCAGCCGCCGCGAGGGGGCGCTGATCGTCTGCCACGGGATGGCGGGCGGAACCGGATCGACCACCCTGGCGGTGAACCTGGCCTGGGAACTGGCCGAACTCAGCAACAGCAAGGAACCCCGTGTCTGCCTGCTGGATTTCGACATGCAGCATGGCTCTGTCTCGACCTATCTGGATCTGCCCCGCCGCGAGGCGGTGATGGAAATGCTGAGCGAGACCGACAGCCTGGATGAAGAGATCTTCGGTCAGGCGCTGTTGCCCTTCCAGGAAAAGCTGCAGGTGCTGACAGCGCCGGCGGATATGATCCCGCTGGAAATCATCACCCCCGAGGACGTGGAGCGGGTGATCGAGATGGCCCGAAGCCACTTCGACTTTGTGGTGGTGGATCTGCCGCATACATTGGTGCAATGGTCCGAAACCATGCTGCAGCTGGCCCATGTCTATTTCGCGGTGATCGAGCTGGACATGCGCTCGGCCCAGAACACGGTGCGGATGAAACGGGCGCTGCAATCCGAGGGCCTGCCCTTCGACAAGCTGCGCTTTGCCCTGAACCGGGCACCGAAATTCACCGATCTGAGCGGCAAATCCCGGGTGAAACGTATGGGCGACAGCCTTGGCATCTCCATCGATCTGCAATTGCCGGATGGTGGCAAGCCGGTGACGCAAAGCTGCGATCATGGCCTGCCCCTGGCCCTGTCCAATGCCAAGAACCCGCTGCGCAAGGAAATCGCCAAACTGGCTCAATCGCTGCACGAACTTGGCCAGGGCGAGGCCGACGCCGCCGCATAGAGCACATGATTACCGGGGGGTAGTAAGTTGTTTTCCAGATACAAAAAACCGGCACCCGCGAAACGCGAAACGCCTGTTCCTGCGCCCGCAGCGACGGCAGAAGCCAAACCGCAGCCCAGCGCCTCTTTGCGCCGCCCGGTCACCCGCACCCAGGCCGAAGCCGCACCTGTCGACAAGGAGCGCAAGCGCAAGGAACGCCTGGGCGAAATCAAGGTGCAATTGCACCGTGATCTGCTGGAGAACCTGAACCTGGCCGCCCTTGAAAAGGCCAGCGAGAAAGAACTGCGCGCAGAGATCGCACAGATCGCAGGCGAAATCCTCGAAGAAAAGGGCATTGTCCTCAACCGCGAAGACCGCATGACGCTCAACAAGGAGCTTTATGACGAGGTCACCGGTCTGGGGCCGCTGGAATCGCTGCTGCAGGACGAGACCGTCAGCGATATCCTGGTGAACGGTCCACAACAGATCTTCGTGGAACGCGAAGGCAAGCTGCAGCTGTCCGACGTGACCTTCAAGGATGAAAAGCACCTGATGCGGATCATCGACAAGATCGTCTCGGCGGTGGGGCGGCGTGTCGATGAATCCAACCCCTATGTGGACGCCCGCCTGGCGGATGGGTCACGCTTCAACGCCATGGTGCCGCCCATCGCGGTGGACGGCTCGCTGGTGTCGATCCGGAAGTTCAAGAAAGACAAGCTGGGCATCGATGACCTGGTGAATTTTGGCGCCTTCACCGAAGAAATGGCCGCCTATCTGCAAGCGGCGGTTTCCACCCGGCTCAACGTGATCGTCTCGGGCGGGACCGGTTCGGGCAAGACGACGACGCTCAATGCTCTCTCGAGCTTCATTGACGACTCTGAACGGATCCTCACCATCGAGGACACCGCCGAACTGCAGCTGCAACAGACCCATGTGGGCCGAATGGAAAGCCGCCCGCCCAACGTCGAGGGCAAAGGCGAAGTCTCTCCGCGCGACTGTCTGAAGAACGCGCTCAGGATGCGCCCCGACCGCATCATCGTGGGCGAGACCCGCGGCGAAGAGGTCATCGACATGTTGCAGGCGATGAACACCGGCCACGACGGATCGATGACCACGATCCACGCCAACTCGGCCCGCGACGGGGTATCGCGCCTTGAGAACATGATCGCCATGGCCGGGATCGAAATGCCGATCAAGGCGGTGCGCAGCCAGATCTCCTCGGCTGTCAACCTGATTGTACAGGCCTCGCGCCTGCAGGACGGCTCGCGCCGGATGACCTCGATCACCGAGATCACCGGCATGGAGGGCGATGTGATCTCGATGCAGGAGATCTTCCGCTTCCAGCGTGTCGGCCTGACACCGGACAACAAGATCATCGGCCATTTCACCGCCACCGGCGTGCGCAGCCATTATTCGGAACGGTTCCGGCTGTGGGGCTACGACCTGCCGCCCTCGATCTATGAACCCACGCGGATGGAGTAGACGCGATGCAAATTCCTGCAGAACCGCTGATTTACGGCCTGATCTTCGTCGGCGTCATCGTCTTGGTCGAGGGCATCTACCTTGTCGCCTTTGGCAAGTCGATCAGCCTCAACAGCAAGGTCAGCCGCCGTCTGGAAATGATGGAGAAGGGCAGCACCCGCGAAGAAGTGCTGGAACAGCTGCGCAAGGAGCTGAAACAGCACGGGAAAACCCAATCCATCCCGCTCTATTCGCTGCTGGCCGACCGCGCCCAGAAGGCCGCCATCGCCTTTACGCCACAACAGTTGATGATGATCATGGGCGGCGTTGCCGTCATTGCCTTCATCGGTCTCAGCGTCGCCACCAGCGCGCCGCTGCCGGTGCGCGCGCTGGGGGCCGTCATCATCGGCATCGGCGGGGTCTTCTTCTGGGTCAACAAGAAGGCCAGCAAGCGCATGTCGATGATCGAGGAACAACTGCCGGATGCGGTGGAGCTCTTGGTGCGCTCGTTGCGGGTCGGGCACCCGTTTTCCTCGGCGATCCAGATTGTCTCGCACGAGATCGAGGACCCGCTGGCCTCTGAACTGGGCATGATCGCGGATGAATCCGCCTATGGCCGCGATGTGGGCGAAGCGCTGAAGGAAATGGCCGAACGCCTGGACATGCAGGATTTGCGCTTTCTGGCCGTCGCCGTCACCATCCAACAGCAATCGGGCGGCAACCTGGCCGAGGTCCTGGCCGGTCTGGCAAAGGTGATCCGCGCCCGCTTCCGCCTGTTCCGCAAGGTGAAGGCCATCACCGCAGAGGCGCAGTGGTCGGGCAAGTTCCTGTCCGGCTTTCCGCTGCTGGCGCTGGCCGGCATCCTGGTCAAGGATCCCAATTATTACGACAATGTGCTCGATCATCCCTGGTTCATTCCCGCCTGTTTCCTGGTCGGGATCATGCTGACCGTGAACCTCTTCGTGATGAAGATGCTGACGAATATCGAGGTCTGAGGAGCGCCCCCCATGTCCATCCTGTCCGACATCAACGGCTTTCTGACCGATCAGTTCGGCGCCTTCGGCCCGCTGCTGGCACTTGGGCTGGCAGGGCTGTTCATGATCCTTCTGGCCATTCCGCTGCTTCTGAACCAGCCCGAGGATCCGCTGAAGAAGCTGCAAAAGAACATGGCGCCGGAAACCCGGCCCAAGCCGCAGAAGGAACGTCTGCGTCAGAACAGCCGCAACGAACAGCTGCAGAAATTCGCCTCCTTCCTGGAACCTCAGAACGCCGAGGAACTGTCGGCGATGGAGCTGAAGCTGCGCCAGGCAGGCTATGCCTCCAAGGATTCTGTGCGCCTGTTCCACTTTGCACAATTCGCCCTGGGCCTGATCGGCTTGGGGGCCGGTCTGTTCTATGTCTTTGGATTGAACGCGGGCACCGAGTATGACAGCAGCCAGTTGGCCCTGCGCATTATCGGCCCCGGCGGCGCAGGCTACATGCTGCCCAAATACTGGGTGACCCGGCGCATTGAAGAGCGCAAGAAACAGATCACCCAGGGCTTCCCGGACGCGCTCGACATGATGCTGGTCTGCGTCGAGGCGGGCCAGTCGCTGTACCAGTCCATTGTCCGCGTCGCCAAGGAGCTGCACGCCTCCTACCCAGCATTGGCCGAAGAATTCGAAGTGGTCGCCTATGAGATGAAGGCGGGTAAGGAAAAGGAAAAGGTGCTGCGCGACATGGGCACCCGCTGCGGCGTGCAGGATGTCTCCTCCTTCACCACCGTGATGATCCAGTCGCAGGCCTTCGGCACCTCGATCGCCGATGCGCTTCGGGTCTATGCGGATGAGATGCGCGACAAACGCGTGATGCGCGCCGAAGAGGCCGCAAACAAGTTGCCAGTGAAAATGACTCTTGCCACAATGGGGCTGACGGTGCCGCCGCTGCTGATCATTCTGGTCGGACCCTCGGTGCAGGGCATCTTGAACATGGGCAACATGGGTAACTGATCATGGCCGATCGGCGCAGGGCGGCACGCCGCCGCCCCTGCCTTCTCACTGCCGCTGCCGCTCTGGTGGCGGTCTCTGTTGTTGGGGCATGTTCCTTGCGAACCGGGGCCCCGCCTGCCAGCCCCTGGGCACCGGGCGTGGATCTTCGCAAACAGGCCGAAGATGGCCTGATCGTGGGTCACCGGCTGATGGATGCCGGGGAATATGAACTGGCGCTGGATGCCTTCAACCGCGCGGCACTGGAGCAAGGGTTGACGGCAGAAGTCCTGTCCAGCATGGGATCGGCCAACCTGGGCCTGGGTCGCCTGGGACAGGCCGAAGATCTTTTGCGCCGCGCCACCAAGGCCGCGCCCGACTGGCCAGAGGCGCTGAACAACCTTGGTGTCGTGCTGATGGAGCGGGGCAAAACCCCCGAAGCGGTGCAGATCCTGCGTCGCGCCTATGCGCTGGACAATGGCGAAAGTGACGCAATCCGGGATAATTTGCGGCGGGCTCTCGAAAAACTTGAAAATTCCGCGCATAGTGATCCGCAAAACGAAAGTCGAAGCGACTTCACATTGATGCGGCAAGGCGGCGGCAGCTATCGGATCGGCAAAGATCCCTAGGAACGCGCAAGGGTCGCATAGGGCAGAGCAGCAAAAGGACGCATAAAATGCGCCAGTTTATTCTTGTGACCACAGGCCTTGTCGGCGTTCTGGCCCTGTCGGCCTGCGTCAAACCCGATGGCAAGGAAACCGTTGAACGCGCCTTTGAAGAGGTCAATGTCGTTGACGCGCATAACCTCAACGAGGTGATGATGACGGTCGCCGACCCGAACGAGGCGGTGAGCTATTTCCAGAAATCCCTGAAATCCTCGCCTGAACGGATCGATTTCCAGCGTGGACTGGCCGCGTCTTACATCCGCGCCAAGCGCAATACCGAGGCCGCCGGCGCCTGGAAGAAGGTCGCCGCCCATGCAGAGGCCACGGTCGAGGATCGTGTCTCGCTTGCGGATGCGCTGATCCGCGTCGGTGACTGGAAAGGCGCCAAGGAGGCGCTGGATTCCGTGCCCCCCACCCATGAGACCTACCGCCGCTACCGGCTTGAGGCGATGGTGGCGGATGCCAACAAGGAATGGAAACGGGCCGACAGTTTCTATGAAATCGCCACCGGCCTGACCACCCAGCCCGCCAAGGTGATGAACAACTGGGGCTATTCGAAACTCTCGCGCGGCAGCTTTGCCGAGGCCGAGCGCCTGTTCAGCGATGCCATTCGCCAGGATCCGACGCTCTTTACCGCCAAGAACAACCTGGTCTTGGCCCGTGGCGCGCAGCGCAACTACACCCTGCCGGTGATCCCGCTGGATCAGACCGAACGGGCGCAGCTGCTGCACACTTTGGCCCTGTCGGCGGTGAAACAGGGTGATGTGAAAACTGGCGAGAACCTGTTGCGCGAGGCGCTGGCGACCCATCCGCAGCATTTCGAGGCCGCCGCCCGTTCGCTCGCGGCGCTTGAAAACGGCTGATCCATGGTGCACCTGGCCGTCCCGGTCCATGCCGCCCAATGGTTCCTGCCCTTCGTGCTGCCGCTCTGCTATGCGGCAGCGCTGACCGACCTGCGCGGCATGCGTATCCCCAACTGGATCAACGATTGCCTTGGGCTGATCTACATTGTGGTGGGTCTCTTCGTGATGCCGACCTGGGCCGATTATGGCTGGCAGTTGCTGCATCTTCCCATCGGGATCACGATGGGCTTCCTGTTCTATTCCGCAGGCATGATCGGCGCGGGTGATGCAAAATTCGCAGGCGCCGCAGCACCCCTGGTGGCGCTTGCCGACCTGCCCGCCTTGATGATGATCTTCTCCGCCAACCTCTTGGCCGGGTTCGTCACCCACAGGCTGGTCAAATACACGCCCCTGCGCAGGCTGGCGCCCGAGTGGCTCAGCTGGAATGTGGGCAGCAAGTTCCCCATGGGATTGTGCCTCGGCGGCACCCTGGCGATCTACCTGATCCTTGGCGCGCTGTTCGGCAGCCCCCGGCCGAACTGACGGCTGATCGCTAAAATCAGCGCAAAATCGCCCCTGCCTTCCCGGAATTGCACCAGCATTGCCGTTCTCTTGCCACAGTGATGCATAGGCTATGACCCCGGAGTGGATCCCCTGTTGGCGGGCACCCAGGGCGGACGCCCCTGCGTCCCCCGCTCGCCAACCCGCCAGCAGGGGAGCAGGTTGAACAGACAGGCCGAAACATGAACATGCAGACCAGTGCCGTGGTGGCGCCCCCAGCGCCCAGGGGCCTTGCCCAGATGCAGCTCCCCATCGTGATGATGCGGGATATTTTGCTGAAAACGATGTTCCGCAAGAACGCCAACCTGGTCAGCGATATCGCCGCGGCCATCTGCCTGCCGATCCCGGTGACGCAAGAACTGGTCGATATGGCCCGCGAACAGAAACTGCTGGAGGCCACCGGCACGCTCAACGCCAATAGCGGCAACGAGATGGGATACCAGCTGACCGATGCGGGCCGCGCGCGCGCGCTGGATGCGCTCAGCCAGTCGGAATACTATGGCGCCATGCCGGTGCCGCTTGATGTCTACCGCGAGCAGGTGGAGCGTCAGTCGATCCGCAATACCATGGTGACGCGTCAGCAGCTTACACAGGCCATGGGTCACCTGATCCTGCCCGACAGCCTGCTGGACCACCTGGGGCCGGCGGTCAGCGCGGGCCGGTCGATCCTGATGTATGGCCCGCCCGGCAACGGGAAATCCTCGATCTCCAACGGCATTCGCGATGCGCTTGGCGATTGTGTCTATGTGCCCCGCGCCATCGAATATGCCGGTCAGGTGATCACCGTCTACGACCCCATCGTCCACACTGCGGTCGAGGAAGAGGCCGAAGACCCCAACGCCCTGCGCCGCCCGCGCCGGTTCGATACCCGCTATGTCAAATGCGAACGCCCAACCGTGGTGACCGGCGGGGAGTTGTCCCTGTCGATGCTGGACCTGGTCTACAACCCCACGGCGCGCACCTATCAGGCGCCGCTGCAGCTGAAATCCACCGGCGGGATCTTCATCGTCGATGACCTTGGCCGCCAGGCCGAACCGCCCCAGGCGCTGGTCAACCGCTGGATCGTGCCGCTGGAAGAGGGGCGCGATATCCTTGCCCTGCAATCGGGCGAAAAGTTCGAGGTCCCGTTCGACACGCTGGTGATCTTCTCCACCAACTTCCACCCGAACGAGATCTTCGACCAGGCCGCCCTGCGCCGGATCTTCTTCAAGATCAAGATCGACGGACCGGACCAAGAGAACTTCCTGAAGATCTTTGCCCTGGTGGCCCGCAAGAAGGGCGTGCCGCTGGATGAGGCAACCTTGGTGCATCTTCTGAAGACGAAATACCCGACCATCGACAATGTCTACGCCAACTACCAGCCGGTCTTCCTGATCGACCAGATGATGGCGATCTGCGATTTCGAGGGCATTCCCTACCAGATGAGCCCTGATCTGATCGATCGCGCCTGGGCGAACATGTTCGTCAAGGACGAGGAGATCGTGAAATAGGGGCGATCCCGCCCCCAATCTCACCCTTGGAACAGCAGCGACAGGATTGCCATTTCCTTTTCCCTGTCGCCTCCGGTCAGATCCGGCAGGGGCATCTCCAATGTCGCATCAAAGCCCGCCGCGCCCAGGCGCGACAGCGCCTCCTGCTCTGGCACGCCGCTCACCCCGATCACCGCCCCGACCGTGGCCTGCGTCACGGCCATCATCACCGGCCTGACCGGGCTGCCGCCACCGGACACCGGCACGAAGGATCCGGCCAGCACAACAGCGGAGAGCGCCATGATCGTCACCGCGACCGGACGTTTGAAATAGACGGAAAACGCCCGCCAGTTCAGCAGAACATGCGCCGGCACACCGGCGACCATGACCCAGCCAGCCCATTCATGCACCACCTTGTTCAAACCGCTGTCGAGATGAAAGAACATCAACAGCCCCGTCACCCCCATCAGCAGGAAGCTTCCGATTGTCAGCGGGGTGGCCCAGGTGCGCAGCGTGCTCATCTTCTCTCTCCAGTCTTGAAAACCTCTTCATTCATCACACGTTGCAAAGGCGCGTCTCCGTCGGACAATCGCAAAAGAGTTTTTCCTCGGATCAGGTTTCTTTCTAAACTCGAACCATGACCTCCCTTCCCGCTCAGATTTCCGGCTGGTTCGAAACGAAAGGCTGGACCATCCATCCCCACCAGGCGGAGATGCTGGCCCGTGCGCAGGATCCTTCAACCCTGCTCATTGCCCCGACCGGGGGCGGCAAGACGATGGCTGGCTTCCTGCCTACCCTGGCCGAACTTGCGACCGACGGCCACGAGGGGCTGCACACGCTTTACGTCTCCCCTCTGAAAGCCTTGGCAGCGGACATCAAGCGCAACCTCACCGGCCCGGTTGCCGAGATGGGCCTGCCGATCTGCATCGATGACCGCACCGGCGACACGCCGCAGTCGCGCCGCAAACGCCAGCGCGCCGATCCGCCCCATATCCTGCTGACCACACCGGAAAGCCTTGCGCTTATGGTGTCTTACGAGGACGCGGCACGCACCTTCCGAGGCCTCAAACGCATTGTCATCGACGAGATCCACGCCCTGGCCGAAAGCAAGCGCGGCGATCAGCTGATGCTGGCGCTCGCGCGCCTGCAAAGCCTCTGCCCCGATCTTTGTCGCGTGGGTCTCTCGGCCACCGTGGATGACCCCGAACAGATTGGCCGCTACCTCGCCCGGCATCCCGACCCTTGCCATATCGTGCAGGCCGACCCCGGCCCCGCCCCCGATATCGCCATGCTGGAAACCGCCGAGGCGCCCCCCTGGGCGGGCGGTGGCGCGGCCTATGCGATCCCCTCCGTGCTGGAGCAGATCCGCGCCCATCAGACCACGCTGATCTTTCACAACACCCGCGCCCAGGCCGAGATCTTCTTTCACAACCTCTGGCTTGCCAATGAAGACGCCCTGCCGATCGCCATCCACCACGGCTCACTCGATCGCGAACAGCGCGCGCGGGTCGAGGCGGCAATGGTCACCAAAGCCTTGCGCGCGGTGGTCTGTACCGGGTCACTCGATCTTGGCATCGACTGGGGCAATGTGGATCTTGTGATCCAGATTGGTGCGCCGAAGAACGTCAAGCGGCTGGTGCAGCGGATCGGTAGGGCCAATCACCGCTACAACGCTCCCTCCAAGGCGCTCTTGGTGCCTGCCAACCGGTTCGAGGTGGTCGAATGCCAAGCCGCGCTGAAGGCCGTACAGGAAGGCAGGCTTGACGGGGATCCCCGCCCGCCGGGCCCCCGCGATGTGCTGTGTCAACATATCCTGATCACCGCCTGCGCAGGGCCGTTTGATGCCGACACACTCTTTGCCGAGATCACCAGCACCGGCGCCTATTCGGAGCTTTCCCGGGCCGAGTTCGACGCCTGTCTGAACTTCTGCGCCACCGGCGGCTATGCCCTGCGCGCCTATGATCAGTGGCAGCGCCTGTTGCAGCGCCCCGACGGGCTGTGGCAGCTGCGCGATCCGCGCTCTGCCGCGCGTATCCGCATGAATATCGGCACCATCCAGGACGCCGACCTTCTGAAGGTGCGCATGAAGCGCAGCCGGGGCGGCAAACCCCTGGGTGAGGTTGAGGAAGCCTTTGCCGCCACCCTGACCCCCGGCGATACCTTCCTCATTGGCGGGCAGATCGTGCGCTATGAATCCTTGCGCGAAATGACGGTGGAGGTCAGCCGCGACAAGGGCCGCAAGCCCAAGATCGCGGTGTTTTCCGGCACCAAATTCGCCACCTCCACCCAGTTGAGCCAGGGGATCCTCGACCTTCTGGCGCAGGACACATGGCCCGATCTGCCCGCCCATACCGCCGATTGGCTGGCGCTGCAGCGCGAGGTCTCGGAGCTGCCGCGCGCGGGCCAGATGCTGATCGAGACCTTCCCGCACCAGGGGCGCGAACATGCCTGCCTTTACGGGTTTGCCGGGCGCAACGCGCAGCAGACGCTGGGACTTCTGGTGACCAAGCGGATGGAGGAGCTGGGCCTTGATCCTCTTGGATTTGTCGCCACCGATTATGCGACGCTGATCTGGAGCCTATCCGAAGTCAAAGATCCTGCGCCGCTGTTGGATGGCGATGCCCTGCGCGACGGGTTGGACCGCTGGCTGGCGGGCAACGCGGTGATGAAACGCGCCTTTCGCGCCTCTGCCACCATCGCCGGGCTGATCGAGCGCAACACCCCCGGCAACCGCAAATCGGGGCGGCAGGCAACGTTTTCGTCCGATATCCTTTATGACACGCTGCGCAAATATGACCCCGATCACCTGCTGCTGGAGATCACCCGCGACGAAGCCATGAGCGGGCTGGTGGATTTCGCCCGGATCGAGGAGATGACCCAACGCATCCGTGGCCGCCTCAGCCTGCGCCGCCTGTCCCGGATCAGCCCCCTCGCCGCGCCGCTGTTGCTGGAGATGGGCAAGGTGCCGATCCAGGGCGCGGGCGCCGAAAAGCTGATGCAGCAGGAGGCGGCCGAGCTGATGCGCGCCTCGGGTCTTGAAACCCTCGCGCAATGAGGCTTGCAGGCGGGCGGAAATACGGCGATCACCTTGGCATGAGCGGCTATGACTTCACCCTTGCAGGCACCCGGTTAACAGCCCTGGGCAGCGGTGCCCTGTGGTGGGCGGCGCAGCGCCTGTTGTGCGTGTCGGACCTGCATCTTGGCAAATCCGAACGCCAGCTCCGGCGCGGCGGCAGCGCCCTGCCCCCCTATGAGACCCACGATACGCTGCAACGGCTCAGCACTCTGATCGACCAGTTCGCGCCAGACACCATCCTATGCCTGGGTGACAGTTTCGACGATCTGGCCGCTGCCGAGGCCCTGCCTGACCCAGAGGCCAAAGACCTGCGCCAGATGGTGGCGGCGCGGGACTGGATCTGGATCGAGGGAAACCACGACCCGGGTGCCACAGGTTTTGGCGGGCAAGCTTGCGACGAGATCGCCATCGGCGCGCTGACCTTTCGCCATATCGCGCGGGGCGATGCCGCACCCGGGGAGGTCTCGGGCCACTATCACCCCAAGGCGCGCCTCAGCCGGGGCAGCGCGCGGCCTGCTTTCCTGTTGGATCAAACCCGGTTGATCCTGCCCGCATTCGGAACCTACACCGGGGGCCTGCGCAGCAGTGATCCGGCACTGACCGGGCTGATGGCACCGCAGGCGCTGGCGATCCTGACCGGCCCCACCGCGCTGCCCTGCCCGATGCCGCGTTGACGTAACGTCTTGCACCCAAGGGGAAAGAAGGCTTCTAAGCTCACGCCATGACAACGACACGCATCAAAGACAGTTTTGACCGCCAAAGCATGATGACCACCCTTGGCGCCACCCTCGACAGCGTGGAGCCGGGCAAGGTGGTGATTTCGGCCCCCCTATTGCCGACCAGCCTGCAACAGCATGGCGCCGCCCATGCCGCGCTCACCTTTGCCATTGGCGACAGCGCGGCGGGATATGCAGCCCTCAGCCTGCTGCCCGATGATCAGGAGGTGATGACCGCCGAGATCAAGATCAACCTGCTTGCGCCGGGGATCGGGGATCGTCTGCGTGCCACCGGCACGGTGATCAAGCCCGGTCGGCGGCTCGTGGTGGTGACCTCGCAAGTGCATGCCATCACCGGCAGCGAGGAAAAGCTGATCGCCATTCTGCAGGGCACCATGGTGCCGGTCAGCCCCTAGGCCATGCAAAAACACCCGCCGAAAACCTGCGGCGGGTGCTCATCGTTTCTGGAAAAGATCAAACCGATCAGGCAGTCAGCCCTTCGGGTTCCTCCAGCCCATGCGCGCGGCAGCATGCCGTGACCGTGTTGGCCAGAAGGCAGGCGATGGTCATCGGGCCAACGCCGCCCGGCACCGGGGTGATGGCGCCTGCCACCTCTGACACCGGGGCAAAGTTCACATCGCCCAAGAGCTTGGTCTTGCCGGGCTTTTCCGGGTGCGGCACGCGGGTGATGCCAACGTCAATCACCGTCGCACCGGGTTTGACCCAATCGGCCTGCACCATTTCGGAACGTCCCACGGCGGCGACCAGGATATCGGCGCGGCGGCAGACCTCGGGCAGGTCGCGGGTGCGCGAATGGGCAATCGTCACGGTGCAGTTTTCCTGCAGCAAGAGCTGCGCCATCGGCTTGCCAAAGAGGTTGGAGCGGCCGATGACCACGGCATTCAGCCCCGTCATGTCGCCGATCTGGTCGCGCAGCAGCATCAGGCAACCCAGCGGCGTGCAGGACACCAGCCCCTTTTCACCGCTCGCCAGAAGGCCCGCGTTGACCACGCTCAGCCCGTCCACGTCCTTGGCCGGATCGATACGCGCCACCACGGCGCGCTCATCCAGGTGATCCGGAACCGGGAACTGGCACAGGATACCATGCACGGCGGGATCAGCGTTCAACTGGTCGATCAGAGCAAAGAGATCCGCCTCGGAGACATCCGCGGGCAGTTTATGCTCGAAGGAGGCCATGCCGACCTCCACGGTCTGGCGGTGTTTCGCGGCGACATAGACTTCGCTCGCGGGATCCTCGCCCACCAGGATCACCGCAAGGCCCGCTGTGATCCTGTGCTCTTGCTTCAGACGTGCCACATGGCCCGCCACCTTTTCGCGTACCTTGGCCGCAAAAGCCTTGCCGTCGATAAGAGTCGCTGCCATCTGTCCTGATCCTCTTGCTGTGGGGCGCCAAACGGGCCCCGAAACGCGATGCGGCCCGGAAGCCCCTTCCGAGCCGCAGATTGCTTAAATTTCGCCTCAGAACAAGCCTTCGATCTGTCCTTCGGCGTTCAGGTGGATGTTTTCTGCCGCCGGCACGCGCGGCAGGCCCGGCATGGTCATGATCTCACCGCAGACCACCACGACGAAACCGGCCCCTGCCGACAGACGCACCTCACGCACCGGCACCGAATGCCCGGTGGGCGCACCGCGCAGGTTCGGGTCGGTGGAGAAGCTGTACTGGGTCTTGGCCATACAGACCGGCAGATGGCCGTAGCCCTGCTCTTCCCAGAGTTTCAGCTGGTCGCGGATTTTCTTGTCGGCCAGCACCTCATCGGCGCGGTAGATGCCCTTGGCGATGCGTTCGATCTTCTCGAACAGGGTCAGCTCGTCCCGGTAGAGCGGCGCGAACTGGCTGACGCCGCTGTCGGCGATTTCCGCAACCCGGCGGGCCAGCGCTTCGGAGCCTTCCGAACCCAGCTCCCAATGGCGCGACAGGATCGCCTCGGAGCCCTGGGTTTCCACGTAGTCCTTGACCGCCTGGATTTCCGCATCGGTATCGGTGACGAAGTGGTTGATCGCCACCACGACCGGTACGCCAAAGGATTTCAGGTTGCCGATATGGCGGCCGAGGTTGGCGCAGCCTTCCATCACCGCCTCGACGTTTTCCGCGCCAAGATCGGCCTTGGCGACACCACCGTTCATCTTCATCGCCCGCACGGTGGCCACCAGAACCACGCAATCGGGGGCCAGGCCAGCCTTGCGGCATTTGATGTTCATGAACTTCTCGGCGCCCAGATCGGCACCAAAACCGGCTTCGGTCACCACGTAGTCGGCCACTTTCAGCGCCGTTTGCGTGGCGATGACCGAGTTGCAGCCATGCGCGATATTGGCGAAAGGACCGCCGTGCACGAAGGCCGGGTTGTTCTCCAGCGTCTGCACCAGGTTCGGCTGCATCGCATCCTTCAACAGCACCGCCATGGCACCTTCGGCCTTGATATCGCGGCAGAAAACCGGGCTGCGATCGCGGCGGTAGGCGACGATCATATCACCCAGGCGCTGTTCCAGGTCCTTCAGATCCTTGGCAAGGCAGAGGATCGCCATCACTTCGGAGGCCACGGTGATGTCAAAGCCACCCTCGCGCGGGAAACCATTGGCAACCCCCCCCAAGGAAACGTTGATCTGGCGCAGGGCACGGTCGTTCATGTCGACGACCCGGCGCCATTGCACCCGGCGGATGTCGATGTCCTGCTCGTTGCCCCAGTAGATGTGATTGTCCAGCATGGCCGACAGTAGCGAATGCGCCGAGGTGATCGCGTGAAAGTCGCCGGTGAAGTGGAGGTTCATATCCTCCATCGGTACCACCTGCGCATAGCCACCGCCGGCCGCGCCGCCCTTCATGCCGAAGTTCGGCCCGAGCGAAGCCTCGCGGATGCAGATCATCGCGTTCTTGCCGATGCGGTTCAGACCGTCGCCGAGCCCCACGGTTGTGGTGGTCTTGCCCTCGCCCGCCGGGGTCGGGTTGATCGCGGTCACCAGGATCAGCTTGCCGTTCTCTTTGTCCTGCACCGAGTTGATGAAGGGCTGGCTCACCTTCGCCTTGTCATGGCCATAGGGCAGCAGGTCGTCATGGGTCATGCCCAGCTTGGCACCGATCTCCTGAATCGGGAGCTTTTTTGCCTCGCGGGCGATTTCGATATCACTCTTGTAGCTCATGGCCGGGTTCCTGACCTGTTTGATCGGTTGACCGGCGCACGGGCCGGGGTTGACCCAGACTTAGCCAGACTGCGGCAAATCGCGCGCCTGTTTTCCGACATTATCGCGCCTCGAAACGGCGTTCGCTGCTTTCGATCGGAACCCTGAGTGTCCGAAAGGAACGCAATGTGCCCCTTTGGAGCGCCCTTCAGGGCGCCCAGGCGCGCTGGTCGGGGACAAATACCGCCAGTTGATCGCCCAGGGACAGGCGGCCGGGACGTTCGACCCAGGCGGTGATTCCCCGCCGGTTTTCAGCTGCGGGTTTGAACTTGGCGCCATAGCCGGTGTGGTCGGTCTCGATCTCGCGCCCCGGCAGCACGCAGGGGCGGTTCTCCATATCCACGGTCAGGGTGATGCCGCCTGGGCCTTGCAGGCGGCTATTCGGCGGGATGAAGGTGAAATCGGGAATGCCACGCAGAACCAGCGTGGCACCAAGGTATGCGGGATCGATCCGCTCCAGCCCCATGTCGGCGGCGATCATCGCCAGTTCCTCTTCCGACAGGATCGTTAGCTGCCGCACATTGCGGATCTCGGTGCCCTGGGGATAGAGGTTCTTCACCCGCACGCAGGAGGCGCGCAGGGCGCCTTCGTGGCGCTCTCCTGCGATGCCGTGAAAGCCAAGGTCCAGATGATCTCTCGGCGTAGCACTGAGGCCTGCTCCCGCGGGCACCTGCCCCATCCAGGTGATCTCTCCGATAAATTCGGTTTTGCGCAACACAGGCATCCCGGCGTTCCTTTTATTGGAGCCAACTTCGGCAGATGGACATGGTTTTGCGAAGGACCATACAGATCGACACCACAACGACCAGAGAGAAAACAACGTGGCCACAAGAGCCGGTCGGATCGCGAAAGCGATCCGACCGGGCGCGGGGGCGCCGGGCAGCAAAGCTGCCCGGCGCCCCCGCGCCATCCCCCACCGCAAACCTTGCACCTACCGAAGACCAAAAAGGCCCGGTCACTGACCGGGCCTCATCTTATTCACAGTATTCACAGCTTTCGATGCTGCTTAAGCCGAGGGTTCAGGCTCCATGCCCCCTTCAGGCGGAGACTTCTTCGGCTTGGCCTTGGGCACCGATGTGATCGAGGCACTGCCCTGGTCGGCATCGTCGCCCTCATCCGCACCGGAATGCGGCGGCTCGCCGTTCATCACACGCTTGATCTCATCCCCGGTCAGGGTTTCATACTCCAAGAGGCCCTGCGCCAGGCGTTCCCACTCGTCATGATGATCGGTCAGGATCTGATAGGCCCGCTCATAGCCGTTCTGGATGAAAGAGCGCACCTCATCCTCGATCATCTCCTTGGTGTGGGCCGAGACCGAGAAGCCGGCCGTGTTGCCGCTATAGCCTTCATGCGCCTCGGCATAGTCGATATTGCCGACCTTGTCGGACATGCCCCAGCGCATCACCATGGCGCGCGCCAGCTGGCTGGCCTGCTGGATGTCGCCTGCCGGACCGTTGGAGACATGGTTCTCACCGTATTTGATGATCTCGGCGGCCTTGCCGGCCATGGTCATCGCCAGCTTCTGCTCGCACTCGTCCTTGTGCCAGTTGAGACGGTCCATCTCGGGCAGGCTCACCACCATTCCCAGGGCGCCACCGCGCGGAATGATGGTCGCCTTGTAGACCGGATCGCACTCGGGCAGTTTCAGACCCACCACGGCGTGACCGGCCTCATGATAGGCGGTCTTTTCCTTCTGATCCGCGGTCAGCACCATCGAGCGGCGCTCTGCCCCCATCATCACCTTGTCCTTGGCGTTCTCGAAGTCTTCCATGGTGACAAAGCGACGACCGACGCGGGCCGCCATCAGCGCGGCCTCGTTCACCAGGTTCGCCAGATCCGCACCCGAGAACCCCGGCGTGCCGCGCGCAATGATGCGCAGGTCCACATCGGGGCCAAGCGAGGTCTTGCGCGCATGCACGCCCAGGATCTTTTCGCGGCCCTTGATATCAGGATTGCCGACGGTGACGTTGCGGTCAAAGCGACCCGGACGCAGCAGTGCGGGGTCCAGAACGTCGCGGCGGTTGGTGGCGGCGAGGATGATAACGCCCTCGTTGGCCTCGAAGCCGTCCATTTCCACCAGCAGCTGGTTCAGCGTCTGCTCGCGCTCGTCATTGCCGCCGCCATACCCGGCGCCACGATGGCGCCCCACGGCGTCGATCTCGTCGATGAAGACGATGCAGGGCGCGTTCTTCTTGGCCTGTTCAAACATGTCGCGCACACGCGATGCACCGACACCAACGAACATTTCAACGAAGTCCGACCCGGAAATGGTGAAGAAGGGCACGCCCGCCTCACCCGCGATGGCACGGGCCAGAAGCGTCTTACCGGTGCCCGGAGGGCCCACCAGCAGTGCGCCTTTCGGGATCTTGCCGCCCAGGCGCGAGAATTTCTGCGGGTTGCGCAGGAATTCGACGATCTCTTCCAGCTCTTCCTTGGCCTCGTCAATGCCGGCAACATCGTCAAAGGTGACGCGACCATGTTTCTCGGTCAGCATCTTGGCCTTGGATTTGCCAAAGCCCATGGCACCGCCCTTGCCGCCGCCCTGCATGCGGTTCATGAAATAGACCCAGACCCCGATCAACAGCAGGAACGGCAGGAGGGTGATCAGGAAGGACTGGAAGCCCGACTGCTCCTGCTTTTCGGCGCGAACCGGAATGTTGTTCTCGATCAGCATCGAGGTGACTTCGGCGTCGCCTGGCTTGATGGTGACATAGCTCTGCCCGTCCGAGGTGGTGTAGCGCACCTGCTCTCCGTCCAGCGTGACGGTGCCGACCTGGCCGCCCTCGACGGCGGCAACAAAGTCGGAATAGGTGCGTTCACGGCTCTGCATGGTGCTGCCGGACCCGCTGAACAGATTGAACAGCGCCAGGATCAGCAGGAACAGAACAACCCAGAAGGCGATATTGCGTGCATTGCCCAAGGAAAATCTCCCAATGTTCCAGACGGCACAAGGACCGCCTGCGTTGCGCTTAAAATAGGGAACATTCAGTGAGGTTCAATGCGATAAAAAGGATGCATGGAACTCTTCTTCACCCCGGATCAATTCGGCCCGGCATCCCTGCTTGGATCCGGCCAGGGGCGCCGCGCACAGTTCATCGCCGCACCAAAGGGCGGGCGTGACCTCCAGAACCGGTCCTGGCAGGTCCAGGTCGCGCCAGTCCGGGCAGTGCCTCAATCCCTCCGGCCCCAGGGCACGGATCTGGCAAGCCTCTGCATTTTCAGCAAAAAGCTTCCAGCGACTATCCCAGACCCGATCCACGCTGCAGGTCCTGTCCCGTAGTGCCTGCGCTTCGCGGCAGATCCAGACCTGGCCCTTGCGGCACAGGATACGCGCCCCCGACAGGGTACGCCCGCGCCCGCTGCGCGCGGCGGCGAGCGCCGCCATCATCGGTGCGCGGCGTGGCGGATACTGCGCGCCAGCGACCCAAATGATTGCCGCGGTGAGCAATCGATAGGCAATTTCATCGGGCAGCGCAGCAAATCCCGCGCCATCGAGGGAGATTGCGCCGGCACGGACCCGTGCCAGATCCCGCGCCGCACGGTCAGCATAGTGATCCAGCGCCTGCCGGGCCTGGGCCATGTTCTGAGCAACCGTCACCAGCGCCTCGACACCTAGCCCCAAATCCTCCAGCAGGGGCAGCGCTGCGCGCATCCGCACCCGGTCGAATCGCGGATCCTGGTTCGAAGGGTCCTCGATCCAGCTGACGCCCTGATCCAACAGATACTGCCGCAGCTCGGCGCGGCGCAGCTCCAGCAGCGGGCGCCAGAGGGTCACCGCCCCCATCCGCCGCGTCACCGACATGGCCGAAAGGCCACTCACGCCCGAGGCACGTTTCAAGCGCATCAACAGGGTCTCGGCCTGATCGTCCGCCGTATGGCCCAGTGCCAGATGCGAGATCCCCCTGCCCGCGGCCCATTCGGCCATCAGGGCATAGCGCGCGCGCCGGGCCTGGTCCTGGAGGTTGCCGACCGAAGGCCCTTCATGCCAGTGCAGAATGTCGTGGGAAACGCCCAGGTCCCGCGCAAGACCTGCAACCTGCTGCGCCTCTGCGGCAGAGGCCGGACGCAAACCATGATCGACAGTGACCGCGCAGATTTCGATCCCTTGAGGGTGCAGGCAGCGATGCAGAAGATGCAGAAGTGCGACCGAGTCGCTGCCGCCAGAGACCGCGACCCCGACCCGCTCTGGCAGCGACGCAGGCAGCCCGGCGCGCAGATGTTCTAGAATATCGGCGGTGTCTTGCGTCAAGAACAGCTCAGCCGCGCCATCTCGGCCTTGGCCTTGGCGACGGTGTCATGACCGGCAAACCGCGCGCCCACTTCCGACAGGGTGATACAGGCCTGATCCATCTGCCCCAACCGGCCCAGGGCCGCGCCCAGCTCGAACAGGGCTTCGGGCGCCACCGGGCCAACCGCATCGCCGGTAAAGGCCGCCAGATAGGCCCGGGCCGCCTCGCGGGTGTCGCCCATGCCCTCCATCGCCTTACCGCGATGGAAATCGGCCTTAACCGCCAGCGGGCTGCCCGGATAGGCCGCGTTGAAGGCCGCAAATTGCTCTGCTGCCGCCTGATAGCTGCCCGCATCAAGCGCAGCCTTGGCCGCATCGAAATCGGCGCGCTCCCCCACGGCCAGTTCCTCGGCAGCGGTGGGCAGAGGTGCGGGCGTTCCAGTGTCTTGCGCAGCGCCATCGCCGCCAAGGGTCGTGGTCTCGCCCAGCGCCGCTATATCGCCGCCCTCAAGCTCCACCAGGCGGAATTCAAGGTCACCGATCCGGTTGGTGCCATCGGTCACGATCCGGTTGATCCGATACTCCAGCTGTTCGGTCTGGGCGGTGAGCCGCTGCAGTTCCATCTCGATCGCCGCGACCCGGTCCAGAACCGATGTACCTGCCAGATTGGTGGACGGCGCGCCGGTGGTCGAAAGCTCGCGGTTGAGCCGCTGGATCTCCACATGCAGCACGGTCAGCTCTTGTCGAATATCCGCCAGCGTCTGCTGATCCTGCGCCAAAGCGGGCAGCGGCGCGCATACGGTCGTGGCAATCAGGGCGGCACGGATCAGTTTCATGGCGTTACCCCGTCAGCCCGCTGGCCAGTACCGTGACCGCGCGGCGGTTCTTGGCATAGCAGCTTTCGGCCGAGCAGATCTCGAGCGGGCGCTCCTTGCCAAAGCTGACCACCTGGATGCGATCGCCCGCCACCCCTTGCGAAATCAGGAATTCCCGCGCCGCATTGGCGCGGCGGGCGCCTAGGGCCAGGTTGTATTCCCGGGTGCCCTGCTCGTCTGCATGGCCCTGAATGGTGACATTGTAATCCGTATTGGTCAGCAGCCAGCCTGCCTGGCCGCGCAGAACCGCCTCGGCCTCGGGAGACAGCGTGGATTGATCCACCGCGAACAGCACCCGATCGCCGATGGCCTCCTGGAAATAGGCGGGGCTGGCGGGATCCGAGGCCGAGCCCGCCGCGCCGACACCGGCGCCCGTGCCGTTAAAGCGGGTATCGTCCCAGGAGGTATCGCCACAGGCCGCCAGACCGAGGGCCGCGACCACCAGAAGTGCCTTGTTCAAACCGCTCATACTCAATCCCTTCGCGTTTCTTGTCGGCAACCTACCATATGTTGAGTGAGGCCGCCATGCTGGTATTTATGCCCAAAAGGCGTTCGTTTCACCGACAGGGCCTAGTTCTGCAGCGGTGACCAGGCCGGATCCGACGCCCCATCAGGGGTGCGCACCGGTTTCAGGTTCCGCCCCGAGATATCTACCGAATAAAGCAGGGCGCGTCCGCTTGCGCCCTGGGTTTCGCGGGTGAACATGATCACCCGCCCGTTCGGAGACCAGGTCGGCCCCTCGTCCAGGAAGGACGCCGTGAGCAAGCGCTCCTCGCTGCCGTCGGCCCGCATGACGCCGATGTGAAAGCGGCCCTTGTTCTGCTTGGTAAAAGCGATGAGATCCCCGCGCGGCGACCAGACCGGCGTGCCATAGCGCCCGGTACCGAAACTGATCCGTTGCGCCGCGCCACCCGAGGCAGGCATCACATAGAGCTGCGGTGCGCCGGAGCGGTCGCTTTCAAAGACGATCTGGCTGCCGTCAGGCGAAAAGGAGGGGGCGGTCTCGATCGAGGGCGCCGTGGTCAGGCGGCTGCGCTGACCGCTGGCAATGTCCATGGTGAACAGATCCGTGTTGCCGCCTTGCGACTGGGAATAGACCACGGTGCGCCCATCCGGCGAAAACCGCGGCGCAAAGCTCATAATGCCCTCATCGGTCGACAGGATCCGCCGCTGCACCTTGCCCACGTCCAGCACATGGATCTGCGGGAAACCGGTCTCGTAGCTGGTATAAAGCACCCGGTCGCCGGTGGGTGAAAACCGCGGCGCCAGCACGATTGCCTCGCTGTTGGTCAGATACTGCACATTGGCGCCGTCATAATCCATGATCGCCAGGCGCTTGCGCCGGTCGTTCTTGGGACCGGTTTCCGACACGAAGACCACCCGGCTGTCGAAATAGCCGCCCTCGCCGGTGATCCGGCTGTAGACCGCATCAGCCACCTTATGGGCCATCCGCCGCCAGCCATCGGTGGAACCGGAAAACTGCAAGCCGCCGCCAAGTTCATTTTCGGCAAAGACATCATAGGACCGGAAGCGCACGGTCAGCTGCCGCCCCTTGACGGTGACGGCGCCAGCAATCAGCGCCTGGGCATTGACCGCCTTCCAGTCGGCGAAACGCACCGGATCGTCAAAACCGGTGATCTTGGAGATATGCGCCGAGGCGGGCACTTCGCGGAACAGGCCGGTGCCGCTCAGGTCCGCCGCCACCACCCGGGCAATCAAGGACGCATATTCCGAGGCCGCCGCATCCTCGGGGATGAAATCCGGCACCGCATAGGGCAAGGGTTCGATCACACCCTGATCGATTTCGATCCTGAGCGGCCCGGTTTGCGCCAACGCCGCGCCTGCCATCACCAGGGCCGCAGCGCAAAGGGCAAGGCCATGAACCGCCAAACGTGCCAGATAGGTGCTCATTTGATCCGCATCCTTTCGGGATTGAATGTCATCTCAATATCACGCCATTGGGCGTATTTCTCGGGGGGAAGTTGAAATCCTCGTGAACCGCAGCGGATTATTGCCCGTCTCGCGGCCTCGTAGGCCTGTTTTGCCGCGGCCGCCGAGCCGCCCGTGCTAGACAGCATGCGGATCGACCCCACGTCGGGCTTGCCATCCTGGGACAGGCTCACCCCGACGGTCACGGTGGTGCGCAGGGCATCCGACGACAATGATCCCACGTTCCAGCACTGGGAGACCGCCACCCGCAGCGCGTCCTTCTCGCCGCTGGTCAGCGGTGGGCCAGCGGGTTCGGGCGCCTCCACATCGGCACCGCCTGCAAGGGCGGCCGCCAGGGCATCTTCCACGGCCGAGCGTTCAACCGGAGTGTCGGACTGTGGCGTCTCTTGCGGCGTGGCCGCGACCCTGGGCCGTTCCGGGCGGGATCTGGGGCGCAGAGACTGGCTGGGGGCCGTCACCACCTGCTGTTCGGGCTGGTTGTCCTGCGCGCGGTTTTCCTCCGTCACGATCCGGTCGGTTGCAGCTTCCGGAGCGGTGGCCTCCTGGACCTCTTGCGGGTCTTCGGCCCCGGCATCGGGAGAGACCTCTGGCTGTTCCACCTCATCAACGGCCACATCCGGTTCCGGCGGGGCCACGGGCACGGGCGCGACCCGGTCCACCGGCGCAAGCTGCGGTGCCTCGGGCTGCGGCGGCAGGACCACGGCCGTTTCCGGCAGGGTTTCAGGCGGCCTTTGCACGTCCGGCGGGGTATCCGGCACCTTCGGGTCGGGCTCCTGCACCGGTACATCCTCCACCACCGGATCCGGAGTGGGCTCGGGCAGCGGTTCAGGGCGCAGCGATTCAGGACGCGGGGATTCCGGCTCCGGGCGCGGCTCGGGCGGAAGGGAGACCTCCGGCGCGGCACTTTCTTCCGGCGGCGTGAGCTGGGTGGCATCGGGCGCCACCACCGGCGCCTGTCGCTCCTGGCTCAAGCGCGCGAACTCCTCGGCGGAAATCAGGGTGACCTCCTGCACTGCGACGGGCGCGGGTTCAGACTGGAACCACCCGCCAAAGGCGGCCCAGCCCAGGAGCAGCGCGTGCCCTGCAAGAGAGATCTTGGTTCCGGTCTGCACGTGCCGTGCCCCCGCCTATTGGTCCGCGCCACCGCCCGCAGCGCCGACGGATGCTCCATCCAGCGCCGGGCCGCCCGTGTCGGTGACAAGGCCCACATTGGCAAAGCCGCCCGCGTTGAGCGCCCCCATGACCTGCATCACCTCGCTATAGGCAATCGCGCCATCGGCGCGCAGGAAGATCCGGTCGGAGGAGCGTTCGGCGGCGATAGCGCGCAGCTTGGCCACCAGTTCGGCGCGTGGCACCGATGTGGTCTGGATCTGGATGTCGCCGCCTGCGGTCATGGTCACGGTCAGCGGCTCTTCCTCGTCGCCCGGCAGCGCGCCCGCAGCGGTTTTCGGCAATTCCACCGGCACGCCGACGGTCATCAGCGGTGCCGCCACCATGAAGATGATCAGGAGCACCAGCATCACATCCACGAAGGGGGTGACGTTGATCTCCGCCATGGGCTGCACCCGCCCCCGGCCGCGCCCACGACGGCGTCCGCCCCCCGACGCCCTTTGCTGAACAGCCGCGCCCATTGCTCAGGAATCCAGCTGGCGGCTGAGGATGGTGGCGAACTCGTCGGCAAAGGCTTCATAGCCGCCGATGATCCGGTCGCTGTCGGCACTCAGCTTGTTGTAGAAGATCACCGCCGGGATCGCGGCCAGAAGGCCCAGCCCCGTTGCCAGCAGCGCCTCGGCAATGCCCGGCGCCACCACGGCAAGGTTGGTGTTCTGCTGCTCGGCAATCTCGACAAAGGCATGCATGATGCCCCAGACCGTGCCGAACAAGCCGATGAAGGGCGCGGTGGAGCCGACCGAGGCCAGCACCGGCAATCCATTCTGCAGGCCTTCCGCCTCCTTGGCGATGGCCACATCCATCGATCGATCGATCCGCGCCTGAGCGCCGGGGATCAAACCGCCATCGCTGCGGTGGCTGCGGCGCCATTCGGCCATGCCGGCCGCAAAGATCCGCTCGGACTGGCCCGCGGGATCCGGCCCCAACTGGTCAAACAGCCCGTCCAGCGGCTCCCCGGACCAGAAGGCAGCCTCAAAGGCCGCCGCCTCGGCCCGTGCCTTGCGGTAGGTGATCAGTTTCTGAAAGATGATGCCCCAGGACCATATCGAGGCTGCGATCAACATCAGCATCACCAGTTTCACGGTGATGGTGGCCCGCGCGAAAAGGCCCCACATGGAGAAATCAATCTCCTGCGCCAGCGCCAGAGTTTCTGCTTCCATTAGCCTGCTCTATCGTTTTGGACCGTCTATCTGCGGCCTTGATTGGCGCAACGCTAGCCGAAGTTGAAGCGAAAAGCCAATGAAACAGGCGGCAGGAGCTAGAGCAATGCGCGAATCTCTGCCGGCAAGCGAGTCGGACGACCATCGGCTGCGGTCACGCAAACTGCCGTGACAACGGCCTTGAACAGGGGGGTATCGCCGCGACGCACCAGCTGGCGCATGGTCAGGCGCGCGCCGGTCAGTTTCTCCACCTCGGTTTCCACCGTCAGATCGTCTTCGAACTTGGCAGGGGCGAGATAATCCGCCTCGATCCGCTGAACCACCCAGATGAGACCCGCATCGCGCATGGCGTTCTGATCGTTGCCAAGCCTGCGCACCCAATCGCTGCGGGCGCGCTCGATATAGCGCAGGTAGTTGGCGTGATAGACGATCCCGCCCATGTCGGTGTCCTCGTAATAGACCCGTACCGGGAATTCATGCGTCATTTTCTGCCCTCTCCTGCTGCTGGTCGCACCCTAAGGCGCGCTCCAAGTGGCAGCAAGCCCGGCAGACCTATTCGCAGTCCGGAGCGTTCAGCGGATAGTCGGCCAAGATATCATAGCGGGCGCCATCAGGGCTGAGCGTCGAACGAAAAAGCGCCGTGCGATCAATCTGCACGTCGGGCAAAGAGAAATCCCCAAGCGCCTGAAGGAACTCCCCCAATCGGCGCGCCTGCAGGTTCGGCATATCGCGGGAAAAGCGCGCCAGGGTGATGTGCGGGCGGAACCTTTCGCGGGGCAAATGGATCTCGGCCCGCTCCGCCGCCCGCCGCACCTGATCGCGCAGGCGTGAGAGGGTTGGATCCGGCTCCACAGCCGCAAACAGAATGCGTGGATTGCGCCCACCGACCAGATCCAGCCCCTTGATGTTCAGCCTGAGCGGCGCGGCCGCAATCTGCGACAACTCCTGATGGAGCGCCTGAAGCGCAACCTCGGGCTGGTCATCCAGAAAGGCCAGCGTCAGATGCAGGTTCTCGCCGACGACGACGCGACCCACCGGGATCTCTGCCTGAAGGCGCTCCAGTGCATCAGCAGCCTCATCCGGCAGGGGAAGCCCGACAAAGGCGCGCATGGACCGGCCTCCTATTGAATGGGGTGACCCGGCGTCGCCCCCTGCAGCCGTGCGAACAGGCGTAAGGCATGAGAAGCATCATCCGCCGCCACCGGCATCATCCTGTCATAGGCGGCAGCAATGACCCCGGCAATTTCGGGGCGCAGGATGGTGGCGCCGGTTTCGGGCAGCACGGCCAGCGGCGATTGCCTGGCAAAGGCCTGTTCTCCCCACATCAGCATGACCTGCACCGCCTGGGTGAGCGCCAGCGTCTCGGCAGGCATCTTCGCCAGATCGCCGGACATGCGCAGGAAGACAAAGGCCGCCTGAATGCCCCCCTGATCGTCAAAGCGAAACGCCCGGTACTGGCTGGCATCGGTGGCCTTGAGCCGCGCAACAAGCGGGGCAAGATCGGGGATCAGGCGGTCAAGATCGGGAACCTCAAGCAGTTCATCCCAGTCGCGAAAGAAAAAGAACATGAGATTGCTGCCGAGTTCCGGGTCGGTCTCTGCCATCTGGTGCCCTGCCAGGGTCACCACGGCCTCCAGCGCGCCCTTGAGGGTCTTGAGCGTCTCTTCCTCGACCCCAACGACGATCGGCGCAATCGGTCGCCCCCACCGCGCAAAGGCGTAGGTTCCATCCCCTCGCAGAAACAGCGCTTCGATCAGATCCGGTGTCAGGTCCAGTGTCATGAGAACGGCTCCACTACGATTGCCCGTCTGTTTCCGCCTGCGTCTAAGCTGCTCTGCCCCGAACGGCAAGGGCGTGCTCCCGCGCCCGCAGATGCATCGGCTGCGCCGATACCCCTTGGCGGCCTTGGGCGCGGCGCCGCTGTCGCGACGCGGCTGCCCCAGGGCGTACCCCTGTCCTTTTCCGGGTCAAGGGCCGCGCATGCGGCCACGCGGCACGCGTGGTTTACCCTTGAGGCGGCAAAGGACTGCCAATACTGGGACTGGTGTCTTGAGGAGCAAATCTGCTCCTCAAGACACCTCTCAGCAAATCTCGCGCCGCGTTAGCGGCGCCCTGCCCAACGGGAGCACGGCATTTTCAATGCCAAAGCGACGGGCGGGAGAGGCTGCCTCTCAGGAAAACAGATCACTCTGCGATTTGGGCGGCGCAATCCCCAGATGCATCCAAGCCTTCTGCGCCAGCATCCGCCCACGCGGAGTGCGCTGGATCAGCCCCTGCTGCAACAGGTAGGGCTCAATCACCTCCTCCAGCGCATCACGGCTTTCGCTCAGCGCCGCAGACAGGGTCTCGATCCCCACCGGCCCGCCTGAGTAATTCTCGGCAATCAGTCGCAAATACCGCCGGTCCGCTCCATCCAGGCCCAGGTTGTCCACCCCAAGCCGCGTCAGCGCACCGTCCGCTAGATCACGAGTGATCGTTCCATCGCCCTCGACCACCGCAAAGTCCACCACGCGGCGCAAGAGCCGACCGGCGATCCTTGGGGTGCCGCGCGCGCGCCGCGCGATCTCCCGTGCGCCGGCGTCATCCGCCGGCGCGCCCAGCTTGCGGGCGTTACGGCTGACGATCTCATGCAGCTCATCCACCGTGTAAAACTGCAGCCGTGTCGGAATGCCGAACCGGTCCCTCAGCGGCGTGGTCAAAAGCCCCATACGCGTCGTCGCCCCCACCAGGGTGAAGGGCTGCAACTCGATCCGCACCGTACGGGCGGCGGGGCCTTCGCCGATCACCAGATCCAGCTCGAAATCCTCCATCGCCGGGTAAAGCACCTCCTCCACAGCCGGATTGAGCCTGTGGATCTCGTCGATGAACAGGACATCGCGCGCCTCGAGGTTCGTGAGGATCGCCGCCAGATCGCCCGCCTTGGCCAAAACCGGCCCCGAGGTCATGCGGAAATTCACTCCCAGCTCCCGCGCCACGATCTGCGCCAGCGTCGTCTTGCCCAGGCCCGGTGGCCCGTGAAACAGGGTGTGATCCATCGCCTCGCCGCGGCGGCGGGCGCTTTCGATAAAGACGCGCAGGTTGGCGCGGGCCTCGGCCTGACCGATGAATTCCGACAGGCCTTGCGGGCGCAGGGCGCGGTCGTTGTCCTGTTCGCTGTCCTCGGGCAGGGGCGCGGGGCGCAGGGTCGGATCTGCATCAATCATCACGGCTTACCCCTTTGGCGCCAAGAGGCGCAGGGCCGCGCGGATCAATTCGGCCTCTCCGGCCTCGGGGCTGTCACCCGCAGCCTCGGCCACGGCAGCGGCGGCCTCGGACGGGCCATAGCCGAGGTTCGAAAGCGCCGAAAGCGCCCCGGCAGAGGCGGCGGCCGCACCCAAGGGCGGTTTCGGCTTGGCCGCTTTCCCCTTTTTCGGCGCAGGCGTAGCCTCGGCAGGCTCCACCACATCCGCAAGCGAGGGACCCTCCATCGCCTCGGACACCGTGCCGCCCATGGCCATCACCCCGGGTGCCTTGTCCTTCAGATCCAGAACGATGCGCTGCGCGGTCTTGGGGCCGACGCCCTTGGCGGCCTTCACAGCCGCCCAGTCGCCCAGGGCAATGGCGCGGCTTACCCCGTCGGGACCAAGCGCGCCCAGGATGGCGAGCGAAACCTTGGCCCCCACCCCCTGCACCGAGGTCAGCAGGCGATGCCATTCCTTTTCCACCAGCGAGGGAAAGCCATAAAGCTGCATCAGGTCTTCACGCACCAGGAGTTCGGTATAAAGCGCCACCGGTTCACCGACGCCGGGCAGGGCCGCAAGGGTGCGATCCGAGCAATAGACGATATAGCCGACGCCGCGCACATCGATCAGCACGTGGTCCGCTGCGCGATACTCCAGCCGTCCGGTCAGCTTGCCGATCATGCGCGCACCTCCTTCAACACCCGCTGTTGCGTGCCCCCGTAATAGGCATGGCAAATGGCAATGGCCAGCGCATCGGCGGCATCGGCGCCCTTGGGGTTACAGCCGGGCAGCTGCAGCTTCACCATATGCAGGATCTGCCCCTTGTCCGCATGTCCCACGCCCACCACCGTTTTCTTCACGCGGTTGGGGGCATATTCGCCCACCGGCAGCCCGGCCTTGGCCAGGGTCAGAAGCGCGACGCCCCGCGCCTGCCCCAGCTTCAGCGTGCCCGCACCATCCTTGTTCACGAAGGTCTGTTCGATGGCGGCCTGATCCGGGCAATATTGCGCGATCACCTCGCCCACCTGATTGTGCAGCGACAACAGCCGCTCGCCCAGATCATCGCCATCGGAATGACACAGCCCGTTGGCCACATGGGACAGCCGCGTGCCTTGCGATTCGATGATCCCCCAGCCCAGGGTCCGCAGCCCCGGATCGATCCCCAAAATCCGCATATCCGCCCTGCCCCTGCCTGTTCATTCGAATTGTTTTGAAATGAGTTAGCACAAAAGGCGAACATAGCCAATCGCTTTTGCCTTGGCCTTCTCCCTTGGGGTGAGAAAACAAGAGACGAAAACGCCACATCGATGTCTGGTCGCGACATTTTGCAGCCGCCTGCTCCCAATTGGCGCATTCCCCTTATTTGCAAGGGCGAGAGCTATGCAAAAAGCGCGTAGTGCTATGCAAAAATCGATCTTGCTGGGGGAAGATTTCGCCTCTACCTGCCGCTTAACGCGCAACGGCCCACTCGCACCACTTCACGGCCCCGGCGCATTTTGAAACACATACCCAAGAGGACAAGGATATGGCTGCATTTGACACCACCCGCACCACCTATGGCTCCACCGGCCTGTTTGGTCGTATCGGCGGCCTTCTGGACAATGCCCTGGCATCGGCCGTGGCTTGGAACGACGCCCGCGCCACCCGCAACGCCCTGTCGGCGCTCAGCGACCGCGATCTGGCCGATATCGGCATGTGCCGCGGCGATATCGACGATATTGCCCTGGGCAAATCGCACCGCTGATCACCCAGCAATCTGACTGCCAACCCTTTTCCCTCGGGGGCAGACAAGACCGCCGCAGACCCGACCCGGGCTGCGGCGTTTTTATTTTTCATTTGATCACAGAGCCTGCGACGCAGGCAGATCGGGTCCCATCAATGCACGTAGGGGCGCAGCTTTTGTCCGATCAGGACGGAAATCGGCTCGGCTTGCATGACAAAGGCCCCGGCCCGCTCCACCGCAATGCCGCGCGACAGCTCGGCCACGCGTGCATCGTAGCTTGCAAAGCCCAAGCTCGCCATCAGGAACCCTTTGAACAGGAAGACGGAGCAGAGAAGAAAGACGACAGCGCGCGGCGTCACCCGAGACCGGGACGCACGCGATCTGCGCGGCTTCACCATGATCAGCCCGTCCGAGCCGACATGCGCCGAATAGCCCGATGACATGGCCTCGTGCTTGTCTTCAAGACGGCGCAGACGCGCGTTGAATTCTCGATGTTGTTTGCCCATACCATGAGCTCCCCGAACTGGCCCCCACCAGCGGATGAGTCACCATGCGACGGAAATGTGGCAAGTTTTGGGCAGTTTTCTAAAATTCTCGATAAACTTGGTTCAATCAGCCCGTTTTTTTCAACAGCAGCGTGGTCCATTCGCCGATCTCATCCCGGCGCTGCAAGGCAAGGCCGTTCTCGCCGTAGACCGCGATCACATTGTCGGCCTGATCGTTGAGGATACCGGACAGGATCGCATATCCGCCCGCGCGCAGGTTGGCGGCAATATCGGGCGACAGGGCCACCAGCGGCCCTTTCAGGATATTGGCAAAGATCAGGTCATAGGGCGCCGCGGCCTTCAGATCCGCATGATCGAACCCGGCGGCCTCCAGGCAGGTCACCTGCCCGGCCATGTCGTTGGCCTTGAGGTTGGCCTCGGCCACCTCGACCGCGACCTCGTCGATGTCGCTGGCGATGAACTGCCCGTCCCAGACCCGAGCCGCCGCCATGGCCAGAACCGCGGTGCCGCAACCAATGTCAGCCACCTTGGCGCCGGCAAACCCGGTGTCGATCAGATGATCCAGGGCGCGCAGGCAGCCCAGCGTGGTGCCGTGGTGGCCGGTGCCGAATGCCATCGCCGCCTCGATCAGCAGCGGAATCTTGCCCGCAGGCACCTTGTCCGCGTCATGGCTGCCGTAGACGAAGAACCGCCCGGCCTCCACCGGAGCCAGCTCGCGGCGCACATGGGCAACCCAATCGGTTTCCGGCAGTTCAGACACGGCAAAGGGTTTTGCCTCATGCATCGTCGCAAGCAGCGCCAGCCCCGCCTCGTCCGGGGCTTCGGTGAAATAGCCGCCAACCTCCCAGAGGCCGGATCCATCCTCGATCTCGAAGACACCGACGCCGGTGGGTTCGGGCATCAGTCGTTCCATCGCCTCGCCCAGCGCCTCGGCTTTGGCTTTTCCGGTGAGGGTGGTCAGGGCGGTGAAGGTGGGCATGGCGTCTCTCCAGGGATTGCTGACATGCGCCTAGGCCGCGCGCGGCCCGGCGTCAAGCACAAGCACCGAACGCCTCACTCGGCAGGCGCGGCAGAGAGGTACTTGGAGAACACCGTCTCGTTGCCCGGCTCGGGGTGGCGCGGGATCAGGCAGGCCAGCGTCAGCGATACCAGCGCCATCGCCGCCGCCAGGCCAAAGACCGCACCGGGCGAGATCACCCAGAGCATGCCCAGGAGCACCGGCAGGAACACCGCCGCGATATGGTTGATGGTAAAGGCCACGGCGGCGGTGGGCGCGATGTCACCGGGATCTGCGATCTTCTGGAAATAGGTCTTGAGCGCCAGCGCCAGCGCAAAGAGCACGTGATCGATCACGTAGAGCGTCGCCGCCAGCAACACACCCCAGCCAAACCAGTAAAGCCCGCCATAAAGCGCAAAGACGGTGGCAAGACCGGCATATTCGAAGATCAGCGTGCGCCGCTCGCCAAATGTGGCCACGAAGCGACCCAGCAGCGGCGCGACGGCCATGTTGATCACCAGGTTGATCAGAAACAATCCGGTGACCTCGTGGACGTCAAAGCCGAATTTCTCCACCATCATGAAGCCCGCAAAGACCACAAAGATCTGCCGCCGCGCACCGGCCATAAACTGCAGCGCATAATAAAGCCAGTAACGGCGGCGCAGCACCAGCTTCTTGACCTGCGGATGCGGCGCCTCGAACTGCGGGTAGGCCATCAGGCAGACAAGGGCGAGCAGCGTCGTCACCCCGCCTGCGGTCATGAACACCACATTGTAGCTGAGGCTCAAAGGCTCCCACAGAAGCACGATCAGCCCGTAGACCACCAGAGTCGCCGCCGACCCCGCCGCCAACAGCCAGCCCAGCATCTGCGGTGCGCGGTCTTTCGGCAGCCATTGCAGCTGCAGCGACTGGTTCACCGTCTCGTAGTAGTGAAAACCGATCGAGGACAGCATGGTGATGGTCAGGATCCCGCCCAGCGACGGAAACCAGGCCGTAACCGCCGTAGCCGCCCCCAACAGCATCAGTGAGACCAGACCCAGCACCTGTTCGCGCACCAGCATGATCACCGCGATCACCCCGATGGCCAAAAAGCCGGGGATCTCGCGCACCGTGTGCAGCAGGCCGATGTCGGCGCCGTCGAAATCAGCGACCTCGATCACGAAGTTGTTGAGCAGCGCATTCCAGGCGTTGAAGGCAATCGGCATGCAGAGCGCCATGACGAACAGCAGCGTGGTCGGGCGGCGCCAGCGCGGCAGATCGCGCGCGCTCTCTATCGGGATCGGCTTGAACATGAAATCAGCCTTTACGCCTCTTTCCCGGTTCTGGCGAGGGCAAAACACCGCGCGCACATCTGATCTGCATCAATGCGAGGGTCACATTTCATACATATTAGGATGCGTGCATGGATCAGGGGACGCGCTATGGATCTGGTATCAATTGTCGAACGTATCGGAGAGGCTCCGACGGCGGCCCTGTTTGGCCTGGCCACCGGGCTGACCTTTGGCATTGCCGCCCAGCGCTCGCGCTTCTGCCTGCGCGCCGCGGCGGTGGAATTCGCCCGCGGGCGGATGGAAGACAAGGTCGCGGTGTGGCTTTTGACCTTTTCCACCGCCGTGGTCTGGGTGCAGGCGGCCGAGCTTTTGGGGCTGATGAGTTCAGCGGATGCGCGGATGATGGCCGTGCCCGGCAGCTGGTCCGGCGCCGTGATCGGCGGCTTTCTGTTCGGCGCGGGCATGGTGCTGGCGCGGGGCTGTTCGGGTCGCTTGCTGGTGCTGGCGGCCACCGGCAACCTGCGGTCTGTCGTCTCGGGTCTGATCTTTGCCGTTGTGGCCCAGATGAGCCTTGCGGGCGTGCTCTCGCCCCTGCGCGACAAGCTGGCCGCGCTCTGGGTCACCTCAGGCGGGCGCAACATGGATCTGATGGCCGTCGCGGGCCTGCCAGAATGGGGCGGGCTGGCACTGGGCGCGGCGATTGCGGTGCTGGCACTGTGGTTGTCGCGCAGGAACCGTATCGGCGCGGCGCGGCTGGTGTTTGCCTCGGGCGTGGGCTTTGCCGTCGCCTTGGGCTGGGTGCTCACCCATGGCCTGAGCCTTGTGGCCTTTGACCCGGTGCAGATCGAAAGCGCCACTTTCACCGGACCCTCGGCCCATACGCTGATGTTCTTCCTGGATCGCAACGCCATTCTGGAATTCGACGTGGGCCTGGTGCCTGGCGTCTTCATCGGCGCGATGATCGCCGCCACCCTTGCCGGAGAGATGAAGATCCAGGCTTTTGACGGTCCCGTCACCATGCGCAAGGCGATGATCGGCGCCGCACTGATGGGCTTTGGCGGCATGCTGGCAGGTGGCTGCGCCATCGGCGCGGGCGTCACCGGCGGATCAATCTTTGCCGGAACCGCCTGGCTGGCACTGTTCTGCATGTGGGTGGGCGCCATGGTCACCGATCTTCTGGTCGATCAACGCGCCGAACGCGCACTGGCGTGACAAAGGATCTTTGAGGTCCGAACTATGACCTGAGATAGTCGAAACGCTCGGCCATCAGGCCGACGATCTTCTTGGCTTCCCCGCGCTCCAGCTCCAAGCCGAACCCAAGCGTGCGAGAGCCATAGTCGAATTTGATGGCACCGTACGAAAACCCGGACATGAACCAGACCGGCATATTGCGACTGCCAAACATCGAAGGGGTGCCTTCATCGACGCTGCGCAAATCCGAGATGTGTTCGGCCTTGCAGTTCTTGCCCCGCCGAAAGGCCCCGATGCTGCGCGTAATGTGGATGCCTTGCGGCGTCACAAAAACGACCTCCCTGCCAAACAGCATCCATCCGGCCAAGCCAATCGCGAAAGCTCCGCCTACCGTCCAGGCACAGAGCCAGAAGATAAGGAACAGGCTTCCACCCCCAGCGTTTCCGAAAAACAAAGTCCCGGCCGCAGCGATCCAGCCGAAGGCCCAACCGCAAAGCCAAAAGCAAAGAAACAGGGAAATCAGGATGCGTTTCTTGGAGGGTACGACGATCCGCAGCCCCTCTGATGTTTCGTAAACGGTGGCGCGCCCGGCCTCCGGGTCCAGGAAATCGTCTTTCATAATCGCTCTCAGCAGTTTTCGGCAAATTATCGGCCAGCACCATGCAACGCTGAGGAGAAAAGTCCCACCGTTTTCTGGCCTTCAGAAGAAGCTCTGCGGGTCGATATCGACGCTGAGCCGCAGATCGCCTTTCAGCCGCAAGGGCGCGATCCAGCGGGCAATGGCCTCTTGCAGGGGGGCGCCCTTGGCGGCCTTCACCAACATCCGCACCCGGTGGCGCCCCCGGATGCGGGCAATGGGCGCAGGCGCAGGCCCAAAGAGCTGCGCCCCGATCTGGCGCAGCGCGCCGTCGTTGCGCGCCAGCGTTTCGCCCAGATCAAAGACCTGCGCCAGATCTGGCCCCGACAGGATGATCCCCGCCATGCGGCCAAAGGGCGGCACCCCGGCGGCCTGCCGCTCGGCGGCCTCGGCCTTCCAGAAGGCCTCCTCGTCTCCCGACAGGATCGCGCGGATCACCGGGTGCTCGGGCTGGAAGGTCTGCAACAGCGCCTCGCCGGGTTTTTCCGCACGCCCCGCCCGGCCCGCAACCTGCCGCATCAGCTGGAATGTCCGCTCTGCCGCGCGCAGGTCCGATCCCTGCAGGCCCAGATCCGCGTCAATCACCCCCACCAGCGTCAGCAGCGGAAAGTTGTGTCCCTTGGCCACCAGCTGCGTGCCAAGGATGATATCCGCCTCCCCCGCCGCAATCTCCTCGATCCTCTGTTTCAGGGCGCGGGCCGATCCGAACAGATCCGAACTCAGGACCGCGATGCGCGCCTCGGGGAACAGTGCCGCCGCTTCTTCACCCAGCCGCTCGATGCCGGGGCCGACCGGGGCCATCTTGCCCTCGACCTGACAGGAGGGGCAGACCTCGGGCACGGGTTTTGTCTCGCCGCATTGGTGGCACATCAGCCGTTTCAGGAAGCGGTGCTCCACCATGCGGCTGTCGCAGTGATCGCAGGCCACCTGCGCACCGCAGGCCCGGCAGATCGTCACCGGCGCAAATCCCCGGCGGTTGAGGAACAACAACGACTGCTCACCGCGCTCCAGCCGCGCCTTCATGGCAAATTTCAGCGTCGGAGAGATCCAGGTCGAGGGCAGCAAATCCTCGGACCGCATATCCACCGCGCGCATCTCCGGCAGCACCGAGGCGCCAAACCGGGATTTCAGATCCAGCCGCTTGTACTTCCCGGCCTCTGCATTGGCCCAGGTTTCCAGGCTGGGCGTGGCCGAGGCCAGCACAACTTGGGCCGAACACATGGCCGCGCGCAGCACCGCCATGTCACGGGCGTTGTAAAGGACGCCATCCTCCTGCTTGTAGGAGGTATCATGCTCCTCATCGACGATGATCAGACCCAGATCGCGAAACGGCAGGAACAGGGCCGAGCGCGCGCCGATCACCAGTTGCGCCTTGCCCTGCCCGACCATGCGCCAGACCCGGCGCCGCTCGGTCATGGTGGCGCCCGAGTGCCATTCCGCCGGGGTGCCGCCGAACCGCGCCTCGACCCGTTTCAGGAACTCCGCCGTCAGTGCAATTTCCGGCAACAGCACCAGTGCCTGACGCCCGGCGCGCAAGGTAGCCGCCACGGCCTCCAGGTAAACCTCGGTCTTGCCCGACCCGGTGACGCCCTTCAGCAGCGTGGTGCCATAGGCGCCGCTCTTGACGCCCTCCTCCAGTGCCGCCGCGGCCGTCGCCTGATCCTGGGTCAACTCTTTGCCGGGAAGATCGGGATCCAGATGCGGATAGGGCAGATCGCGGGGCGTTTCCTCCTCGCGCAGGGCGCCCTGTTTCACCAGGCCCTTCACGACCGATGGGGTGACGCCTGCCATGTCCGCCAGCTCTTTCGGCGTGAAGGCGAGGCCGCCATATTCCTCGATCGTGTCCAGCACCCGAGCGCGGGCATCGGTCATCCGGTCGGGGTCCCGATCGCCGCGCCGCAGGATCTTGCGCATCGAGGGCGGATCAGACAGCCCCGGCGCGCGGCTCGCCAGCCGCAGCATCGCGGGCATCGGTGTCAGCGTGTAGTCGGCGGCCTTGCCAAGGAAGGCGCGCATCTCGCTGCGCATCGGCGCCACATCCAGCACGCGGATGACGCTGCGCAGTTTCGACGAATCAAAGCCGCCCGCACCCGGCCCCCAGACCACGCCCAAGACCTTGCGCGGACCCAGGGGCACCTCCACATAGGCGCCAAGAAAACAGCCGCCTTCCGGCGCACGGTAATCCAGAAGCCGGTCAAGCGGTTGCGTGGTCAGCACCGCCACCCGTTCCCCTGCCTCGAAATGCTCCTGTCCGCTCACCGCTGCCTACCTTCCGCCCCAGCGCCCCGCCGGGGCTTTTTAATGCCTCTCCCATGAGGTAAAGGCTAGTCTAAACAAGGCCAACCCACGCCAGAGGATTACGTCAGATGAAATTCTTCGTAGATACCGCCGAAATCGATGCCATTGCCGAACTCAACGACCTTGGCATGGTGGATGGTGTCACCACCAACCCCTCGCTGATCAAGAAATCCGGCCGCGACATCATCGAGGTCACCAAGGAGATCTGCGATCTGGTCGACGGCCCCGTCTCCGCCGAAGTGACCGCGACCGACGCCGAGACCATGATCGCCGAAGGGCGCAAGCTGGTGGAGATCGCCGAGAATATCGCCGTCAAGGTGCCGCTGACCTGGGATGGCCTGAAGGCCTGCAAGGTGCTGTCCGACGACGGCCACATGGTCAACGTCACCCTCTGCTTCTCCGCCAACCAGGCGCTTCTGGCGGCCAAGGCGGGTGCGACCTTCATCTCTCCCTTCATCGGGCGCCTGGACGATATCAACCTCGATGGCATGGAGCTGATCGAGGACATCCGCACCATCTACGACAACTACGGGTTTGAGACCGAGATCCTCGCCGCTTCGATCCGCACCGTGAATCACGTTCTGGACTCTGCCCGTATCGGCGCCGACGTGATCACCGCCCCGCCCGCCGTGATCAAATCCATGGTCAATCACCCGCTGACCGACAAGGGCCTTGATGCCTTCCTCGCCGACATCAAGGCGGCTGACATCAAGATCCTCTGATCGAACGGTCAGCATACCCGATCTGACAAGGCGCTCTGGTTCAGGGCGCCTTTTTCATGCCGCAAGGCCCAGAATGCCGGGTCAAGGGCCGCGACAGCGGTCGCGCAGCGCGCGATCCACCCTTGACGCGGCCTCTTCAAACACAATCGATAGGGCGCTTTCGAGGGGGCAGACCGCCCCCTCAAACGCTTCTCCGCACAACAATAGGTCCGCAAGGACCGCCCCGCCGGGCGTCAGCCCGGCGCCCGGCCCAACCGGCAAGGGCCAGTCTCCGACTGTCCCGCAGTGGGCGGGAGCCTCCCCTGTCTCGCGCCCAAGACATCTCGGCGATTTTCCCTCACTACCACATTTTTCGCCGGCATCCGCCAAAACCCATGCTATAACCCGGGCCAAAGACCCAGCAGAGGTTCCTACATGAGCAGCAGTGCCCCCCTTGATGACGCCCTCCGCGCCGCGATTCTGGAAAAACCGGATGCGGTTCTGGAAGACCCGAATCTGATGAACGCCCTCGTCAGCGCCAATGAGCGCGCCATGGGGACAAATATCGTCGATCTGCGCGGCATTGCCATGGAACGGCTGGAGGCACGGCTGGACCGGCTGGAGGACACCCACCGCTCGGTGATCGCCGCCGCTTACGAAAACCTCGCGGGCACCAACCAGATCCACCGCGCCATCCTGCGCCTGCTGGATCCCGAGGATTTCCCCGGCTTCCTGGCCAGTCTCAACCAGGATATGGCCGAGATCCTGCGGGTCGATGCGCTGGCCCTGGTGCTGGAAACCCGACAGGAAGATGGCAATAGTGCCGCCGAACGCATCGGCGATGTGCTGAAACCGGTGGCTCCGGGGTTCGTTGCGGACTATGCCGCCGCAGGCAGCCGGGGCGGCACCGATCGGCAGATCAGCCTGCGCCAGGTACAAAACGGCAGCGCGCGGATCTATGGCACCAAGGCGGAATGGATCCGCTCCGAGGCCTGCCTGGTCTTGGATTTCGGCCCTGGCCGCCTGCCCGGCATGCTGGTGCTGGGGGCGGAAGACCCGCATCAGTTCTCGCCCCAGCAAGGCACCGATCTTCTGGCCTTCTTTGCCAGCGTCTTCGAACGCACCATGCGCCGCTGGCTGGCATGAACCTGATCTCTCCGGCGTGCCGCGACGCCCTTCAGCACTGGCTGGAGGGGTTGAGCGCACTGGGGGGCGCCTCTGACAACACCATCACCGCCTATCGCGCGGATGTAAGCGGTTTTCTGGCCTTCATGAGCACCCATCACGGTGCGCCGCAGGGTCTCGGCGCGCTGGCGCGGATCTCCACCGCCGATATGCGGGCCTGGATGGCCTCGGAACGCAACGCGGGCACCGGCGCGCGCTCGCTGGCGCGCAAGCTCTCGTCGGTGAAGAATTTCTACCGCTGGCTGGCCGCGCGCGAAGGGTTCGAACCCACCGCCGTGCTGGCCGCCCGGGCGCCGAAGTTCCAGAAGAAACTGCCCCGCCCCCTGGCCGAGGATGCCGCCCGCGCGGTCCTTGAAACGGTTGAGCTGCAATCCAGCACCGACTGGGTCGCCGCCCGCGACGTGGCTGTGGTGACCCTGCTCTATGGCTGCGGCCTGCGGATTTCCGAAGCGCTTGGCCTCAGGGGCTGCGATGCCCCCCTGCCCGAGGTGCTGCGCATCACCGGCAAGGGCGACAAGGAGCGCGTGGTCCCGGTGATCCCCGCCGCGCGCGCCGCAGTCGATCGCTACCTGCGCCTGTGCCCGCACCCGCAGGACAAGGACAGCCCGCTGTTTCGCGGGGTGCGCGGTGGTGCCCTCAACCCCCGCCAGATCCAGGGTGTCATGGCCAAGACCCGCGCCCAGCTGGGCCTGCCCGCCTCGGCCACGCCCCATGCGCTGCGCCACAGCTTTGCCACCCATCTGCTGGAAGCAGGTGGAGATCTGCGCGCCATACAAGAGCTTCTGGGGCATGCCTCGCTCTCGACCACCCAAGCCTATACGGCGGTGGATACGGCGCATCTGATGGAGGTCTACAACCGGAGCCATCCCAAGGCGTAAGACGCGCTGACAGGCGTGCGGACCTCATTCAGCGACGCTGAAAGACCGTCCAGGTAAAGGACTGTTCTGCGCCTCCGGGCGCCTCATGCATCTCCCGCCAGTGATGACGCAGATCGAATTCGGAGCCTAGCTCCGCCGCCAACTGACCGGCGGAATACCTGCGGACCGGCAAGCCGCTGCATTTCTCCGGCCCGTCCGGTGCGAAAGTGGCAAGGATCACATGCCCGCCAGAGCACACCCCGGCTTTCAGAGCCGCAACATAGGCTGCCCTGTCCTTCTCATCGGTCAGGAAGTGAAAGACCGCGCGGTCATGCCAGACCTCATAGCGGCGCGGCGGTGTCCAGTCGGTGATATTGGCAACGATCCAAGCAACGCCTGCGGCCTGTTCTCCCAACCTGCGCCCGGCAACCGCAAGGGCAGCCTCGGAAATGTCCAGCACGGTCAGATCCCGCCATCCGCGCTCTGACAGGATCTTCGCCAGATCCGAGGCCCCACCGCCAATATCCACAAAGGGCACGTCCTGCCTGCCGACCAGAGAAAGCGCCTTCAAGGAGGCCTCGGGATGGGCCTGATACCAGCTGACCTCCGAGCGATCTTTCCGGGTATAGACAGCGTTCCAGTGCGCCTTGCGATCTGTCATCCGATTTCTCCTCCAAGGTCGCCCCGACAACGCTATCGGGTTGCTGAAAATGTTACATTCCACCCACGGAATGTGAAAGACTTGTCACCAAGATGGCCGGACGACCCGCAACATCCTTAAAATGCAAGATAATTCGACGGCAATCCGCAACCTGTCCTTAACCACGTCCGGGGCTTTTATGGACACTCCCGCTCCAGAAAGGATGCTCCCATGTTTCACGATTCGGCCCTCTTCCTCGACCAGGCACCCGCCGTGCCCGCACCGCCTGTTTCGCGCATTCGCTGCCCGCGCTCGGTCCCTGTCACGCAGTGGCCCACGCCCGATGCCATCGCCGAAGAGTTGCGCCTCTTTGCCGATGCAGGGCCGCAGGGGAACAAAACCCTGCATTGAACCCTTGCGGGCCTGAGGCAAATTCGCCATCACGGATGAATGAGACCTCAGATCCGCGCCATCCTTGTCCATCTTCTGACCGCCACCGGCGCCGTCTTTGCCATGCTGGCCATGCTGGCGGCGACCAAGGGCGAGTGGAGCCTGATGTTCCTCTGGCTGGTGGTCGCCTTTGCCGTGGACGGTATCGACGGGCCGCTGGCGCGCCATTATCACGTCAAACGCTATGCGCCGCAGTTCGACGGGGTGCTGCTGGACCTGATCATCGACTACCTCACCTATGTCTTCATCCCGGCCTTTGCCCTGTTCCAATCCGGGCTTATGGCGGGCTGGACCGGCTGGTTCGCCATCATCGTGATCACCTTTGCCAGCGCGATGTATTTCGCCGACACCCGGATGAAGACCAAGGACAATTCCTTTTCCGGCTTTCCGGGATGCTGGAACATGCTGGTCCTGGTGATCTTCGCCCTTGAGCCCAGCCACTGGACCAGCCTGGCGCTGGTCACGCTGCTGGCAATCGCCATGTTCCTGCCGCTGAAGTTCATTCACCCGGTGCGCACTGAGCGCTGGCGCAAGGTCTCTTTGCCCGTCGCGTTGATCTGGACGCTCTTGGCGGGCTATGCAGCCTGGATCGACTTCCACCCCGAAAGCTGGGCGCATTGGGGGTTGGTGGTGACCTCTCTCTACCTGCTGTTTGTCGGCATCCTGCAGCAGATCATCCCACCCAAGCGCAGCTGAGACAGCCCCGCACAGCGGTGAACGTCAAAAAAGTCAAACAGAACGGCAGCTTGCAAATACATGGCAAAGCTCACTCAAATCCTGTGCAGTTTTGCAATCCCAAACTCATCAGCAATTAAACCCCATTTGCAATGATGTCTCCTCAATCCCACTCGTCCGATCGTGTGACGACCCATCAGGAGACCACGACATGACTGCGCTTTCCGCCCTGGGCGGCCATTCGAACGCCCACTCCATTCACATGCATCACCACCAACATCGTCACGGTTCGGATGAACATGCCGTACAGTCTGGCCCGCCCGACCATGCCAAGGCCTGGGGCTGGCGCGCCAAGCAAGCCGCCAAGATGGAGGCCACGCAGCCGCCCCCAAAGACACCTGCAGAAACACCGGCAGCCTCCGGGATCGATGCCCTGCTCAGCGGCAGCTTCGGCGAGATAAAGCTGAAGCTCGAATTTGAGATCGAAGCCGGTGAATTCAAGATCGAAGTCTCGCGGGATGAAGGCGGGCTGAGCGTCGAAATCGAGGCCGAGACCGACCAGGGTGAAATCAAGATCGCCTTTGAAAGCGGTGAACATGGTGGCCTGAAGGTGGAATTCGAATCCGACGAACTGGGCGAATTCAAGCTTTCGGTCGAAAATCTCAGCGAAGGCGATCCCGCCACTGCGCTGGAAATCGTCGACGCAGAGAACGCCCCCGCGACGGCACCGGCCGCACCCAGTGGCGCCGATATGGAGGCCATGGTGCTGGACCTCGCCTCGGGCGACGGCGCGCCATCCAGCACCGGTGCCATGTCCGAATACGAACAGATGAAGACCCTGTTTTCCTGACGAATTCATCGGTCGGTAGCGCTCCGAACGGCGTCACCTTACAAGCGCTGCTGCCCGCTCACCTGTCAAATCAACAGGCCCGCCGCGCCTTCATGGCGCAGGAGGGCCACTTTTGTTTCCACACCCCCCTGGCCGGAAAACCCTCCCAGACCATTTCGGCCCAACACTCGGTGGCAGGGAATGATTATGGGAATGGGGTTGGCGCCACAGGCATTGCCCACCGCCTGCGCCGAACTGCCCAGCTGCTCGGCCAATTGACCATAGCTGCGGGTCTCTCCAAAGGGGATCGCGGCGATCGCGGCACAGACCGCACGCTGGTAATCGGATCCCGCGACCAAGAGCGGCAGATCGAAAATCCGCAGATCTCCTGCGAAATAGGCGTCGAGCTGTTCGATCCCGCGCCGCAGCACATCATCGGCTTGCGCGCTTGCAGAGGCCGCCGCCGTTCCCGCTGCACTCCAGGACAGTTCGGTGATCGCCTCTCCGGCCGCGATCAGAGTGATGCACCCCACCGGCGTTTGCAGGCATGCACTGCGGTGCCGCTCCATTGTCTTTCTTTCGTCCCCTGCTTCCCTGGTACCATTTTCCCCGGCGCCTCTACTGGTGCCTCTCTTGGCGCCCTGGCGGCTTGCGACAGTGCGCACCTGCACAGCGCTGCGCTTATACACTTTGGTATAGGTCTGATAACCCTCTGACCTGCTCGCCTCTCCCAGGGCACAGGTGCGCGACCTGCAGCGAATCTGCTAATTTAATACAACTGGAAAGCCCGGACTTAAGCATCAATTAGCCTTTGTGAACACGAAGCGGTCCCGGGCGGCAGGCGTCAAAGACGCCATGGGAATGGTAACCAAAGGTTCAACAAGAGTCATGCTGACACTGGATAAACCCCATACACTTTGGAAGAACGGACTGAAGGTTCATCGTCCGATCCGTGTCGATCCGGATCTGCGCGACCATACCGTTTATCACCTCACGGCCCTGTCCAAGAAAGAAACACCGCTCACCCCGACCAAGCCGATCGAGGGCAGCGACCGGGGCATGGCCTATCGGGAACAGCGCCGGATTGGACTACAGGGCGACCGCTTGCCCGGAACCCAAAGCCATTTGCAGCAAGTCATGCAAATGGGGTTGGCCCCAAAGTGGCAGAACCCACCGGTAAGCGCGGGGCAAAGCGGCACTGCCGCAGCGGCGGCCCAATCCCAGATTTCTTCTGCCGCCAAGGCCCTATGGCAGCAGTACATGGCGCTGATGTCCGGGCGGGCGGTTGGCCCGCTGCCGATGAGCGTGATCGAGGCCTGCGCAAGCTACGCCGCCTCCAAACAGGTGGTCGCCGCCTAAACCCCATTCGACTGAACAAAAAAGCGCCGCCGCAACCCATCGAGGGTCGCGGCGGCGCGGCAGCCTTTAACGGCTGCCAGATCGCCCTGTGGATCCGGGTCAGCCCAGCGCGCTGTTGCAGCGCCCGCAGACACCGGCATGGGCGTGATTGCCCACATCCGGCAGAATCTTCCAGCAACGCTGACACTTCTGCCCTTCGGCCTTTTCAAACACCACCGAGATACCGTCGACCTCGGGCATGCGGAAGGCTTCGGCCGGGGCGGGATCGCCGGTCAAGACCACGTCAGACGTGATGCAGATATCGGCGAAGTTCACCGATTTCAGCGCCGCCAGCACATCGCCATCGCGCAGATGCACCACCGGGGCGGCCTCAAGCGAGGCACCGATCACCTTGTCGGTGCGCTGGATCTCCAGCGCCGAGGTCACCACCCGGCGGGCCTGGCGGATCGCGGCCCATTTCGCCGCCAGCGACTCGTTCAGCCAATCGGCGGGCGTTTCGGGGATATCCACCAGGTGCACCGAGCTGTCGTCACCCGGGTAGCGCTCCAACCAGACCTCTTCCATGGTGAAGACCAGGACCGGCGCCAGCCAGGTGGTGAGCCGGTGGAACAGGATGTCCAGCACGGTGCGCGCGGCACGGGCATTTGCCGTATCGCCATCGCAGTAGAGCGCATCCTTGCGGATGTCGAAGTAGAAGGCCGACAGATCCACCGTGGCAAAGTTGAAGATCGCCTGCCACACGCCGTTGAAATCAAAGGCCTTGTAGCCTTCGCGCACGGTGTGATCCAGCTCGGCCAGGCGGTGCAGCACCCATTGCTCCAGCTCGGGCATGTCGGCGGGGGCAACGCGCTGATCTTCCGAGAAATCGCCAAGGCTGCCCAGCATGAAGCGCATGGTGTTGCGCAGCCGGCGATAGCTGTCGGCGGTGCCTTTCAGGATCTCCGGGCCGATCCGCTGGTCGGCGGTGTAGTCGGTCTGGGCCACCCACAGGCGCAGGATATCGGCGCCGTACTGCTGCACGACCTTTTCCGGCACGATGGTGTTGCCAAGGGATTTGGACATCTTCATGCCCTTCTCGTCCAGCGTGAAGCCGTGGGTCACCACGTTGCGGTAGGGCGCGCGGCCCAGGGTGCCGCAGGCCTCCAGCAGGGATGAGTGGAACCAACCGCGGTGCTGGTCGGTACCTTCCATATAGACATCGGCGATGCCGTCCTCGGTGCCATCGGCGCGGTCACGCAGCACAAAGGCATGGGTGGAGCCGCTATCGAACCACACATCCAGCACGTCAAAGACCTGATCATAAGCCTCCGGATCGACGATGCCGCCCAAAACCTGTTCCTTGAAGCCGTCTTCGTACCAGACATCGGCGCCCTTTTCGTCAAAGGCGGCCACGATACGCGCGTTCACCTCGTCATTGCGCAAGAGGAAGTCCGCATCGGTCGGCAGGGCGCCTTTCTTGGTGAAGCAGGTCAGCGGCACGCCCCAGGCGCGCTGGCGCGACAGCACCCAGTCGGGGCGGGTTTCGATCATCGAATAGAGGCGATTGCGCCCGGTCTGCGGCGTCCATTTCACCAGTTGATCGATCGAGGTCAGGGCGCGTTCGCGGATGGTCTTGCCGTAGGTATCCTGACCATCGCCCAGCTCGCGATCCACGGCCACGAACCACTGCGGCGTGTTGCGATAGATGATCGGCGCCTTGGAACGCCAGGAATGCGGGTAGCTGTGCTTGATCTTGCCGCGCGCCATCAGCCCGCCGACCTCGACCAGCTTGTCGATCACCGTCTTGTTGGCATCGCCCTCGCCGCCCTTGCGGTTGAGGATATACTTGCCGCCAAAGAAGGGCAGATCGGCGCGGAACGAGCCATCGTCCATCACGTTATAGGTGATGACCTGCTCCAGCATGCCAAGGTCACGGTAGAGTTCGAATTCCTCCATCCCGTGGCTGGGCGCGCAGTGCACGAAACCGGTGCCTTCGGTGTCGGTCACGAAATCGGCCGCGCGAAAATCGCGGATGTCGTCCCATTCGCCATTGCCGCCTTCGGCGCCCGCCAGCGGGTGCATCAATTGCAGCCCTTTCAGCTCCCACTGGTCAACATCATCCACACGCGTCCACTGGCCGTCCTCAAGGCGGGCGCGTTTAAACACATCCGCCGCCAGATTGTCGGCCAGAACGTATTTGTCGCCCACATTGACCCAGGATTCCTCCGGCGTGCCGGTCACCTCATAGAGGCCATAGGCAATGTCCTCGCCGTAAACCACGGCCTTGTTCGAGGGCATGGTCCAGGGAGTGGTGGTCCAGATCACAACATAGGCGTCGAGAAGCCGCGAGATCCGCTCTTCCGCGTGCCTTCTGCCTTCTTCTTCATTGACATAAATCTTGGCGAGAGTGTCGCCAAAATTGTTATCGGGTCCACGCACGACCTTGAACTTCACCCAGATGGTGAAGCTTTCCTTGTCGTGGTATTCCACCTCGGCCTCGGCCAGGGCGGTTTTCTCCACCGGCGACCACATCACGGGTTTGGACCCCTGATAGAGCGTTCCGTTCATCAGGAACTTCTGGAATTCGCCCGCGATCACCGCCTCGGCGTGGTAATCCATCGTCAGGTATGGATCGGCCCAGTTGCCGGTGATGCCCAGACGCTTGAACTCCTCGCGCTGGATGTTCACCCATTCATCGGCAAAGGCGCGGCATTCCTGGCGGAATTCGACAACCGGCACCGCATCCTTGTTCTTGCCCTTCTTGCGGTACTGTTCCTCGATCTTCCACTCGATCGGCAGACCGTGACAGTCCCAGCCCGGCACATAGCGGCTGTCGTAGCCCATCATCTGGTGCGAGCGCACGATGATGTCCTTGATGGTCTTGTTCAACGCATGCCCGATGTGCAGATGGCCGTTGGCATAGGGAGGGCCATCGTGCAGCGTGAACGGCTGGCGGCCTTGGTTGTTTTCCCGCAGGCGGTCATAGACGCCGATCCTGGCCCAACGCTCCAGCCAGGCAGGCTCGCGCTTGGGCAGGCCGGCGCGCATGGGAAAATCGGTCTTGGGCAGGTTCAGCGTGTCTTTATAGTCGGGGGTCTGGGGCGTATCGGCGCACATCGGTGGCGTCCTTTGAATGGCTGTTCGGTCTTGGGATATTCGGTTCGGTGCGATGGCTCAAGCACCTTTGCCCGGCGGCTCCTGCGTTTCCCGCGAAGGGGATCAGAGCGCCGGGTAGGTAATTCGAATAATGATGGCCGCGCGGTGTGACATGGGCGCCTTATAGGGCGGCTTTCGGCAAGGGTAAAGCATGCAGCGCTGCGACACGGTCACCGCCGTGCTTCTTTCAACCACGCCTGAGCCCCATTCAACGCCCTTCAATGCCCGCCCGGTTGTCCGGCAATAGCCGCCTGGTTGTCCAACGCCACCCAGGCTGGTATTTGCGTTGCGACAATCAACCAAAAACAACAGGGACTATTTGTGAAATACGCTATTCTACCCGCGCTGCTGGGCGCGCTCTCCCTCATGGCCGGATGCAACACCACAACGGCCGAAGGGGACGGCAGCCAGCAGATCGTTTCCCGCAATCAATCGACAGAAGTTCAGCTGACCAAGGCGGGCAAGAAGCAAACGCCTGTCAACGTGCTGCCCGTCACAATCAAATACGTGCACGACAATTCCTACTCGGCAAGCCCGGTCTCCAGCCGACCGAAGGACTGTGTCGCAAGCAGCCCCTATTTCAAGGCGGCCTTTACCGCACCGGCGCAGCTGAACCTGCCCAGCTATGGCGAAGAGACGCCGCCGATGACCGTCACCTGCAGCTCGGAGCGTGACGAGGTCGCCAAAACCGTATCGGTGGTCAACCTGACCCAGCAGGCGGTGCAGGCCGCGGCAGCCGGTCACATGCTGTTCGGTTTCGGTCTGCTTGGCGCGGCCATCACCGCCGGACATGCCAGCGCACGCGACAAGTCCAAGGACGTCTGGGGCTACCCGAACCTGGTGAAACTGAACTGATGCGACATGCGCCCCCCAATTATAGGGGGCGCATGTTTTCCATCATGGCATATGCGATCTGGCCAAGCCGCACGCCACGGGTGGGAAATGGTATTCAGTGTAGAAAGACCTCTGACAGGTTTCGCGCAGGAAATATTTGCCAGACGGCAAGTGCCCCCGTCAGGCGTGGAACAGCAGCCCGACCCCATAGGCCATGGCCGCCGCCGCACCGCCGATCAGCAGCGTTTCTGTGCCCGACCGCCACCAGGGCGCAAGGGACCAACGGCTCTTGAAGGCGCCGATGGCGAAGAAACAGCCCATGGTCATCCAGGATGAGACCGCAAAGGCATTCTGAAGCCCGAACAGGAAGGGCAGCAGCGGGATCATCCCCGCCACCATGAAGGCGGCAAAGGTGGCCACGGCAGCCTTCATCGGGCGCGGATCGACGCCCGAGAGACCGTATTCCCCCTCGATCATCAGATCGACCCAGGTGTCGCGGCTCTTGCAGATCTCATCGGTTGCCTCTTCCAGCACCCGCCCGCTCAATCCCTTGAGCCGCAGGATCTCGCGCACCTCTCCGCGCTCGCCGTCCGGGTAGGTGTCGATGTGCCGGTTCTCGATCTGGCGCAGGCGGCGGATGTCGTCCAGCTCGGCCTTGGTGCCCGAATAGTTGCCAGCCGCCATGGAGAACCCGTCTGCCAGCACATTGGCCAGGCCAAGCGCCACGATCACGAAGGGCGACAGCCCCGCCCCCGCGACCCCAGCCACGATGGCAAAGGTTGTGACCGAGCCATCAATGCCGCCATAGACGATATCCCGCAACAGGCCGCGCCCCGGGGGCGCTCCGATACGGTCCTGGATTTCTTGCGGGCTGTGGCCGTGTTCAACTGCCATGGCGAGCTTCCTTATGCGGGTCCGCCCAGACTATCGCATTGACCCGAGCACGTCTTGCGACAGATCAACATGCCGACCGAAGCGGAGCCCTCCCGCGCCCTCGGTTGAGGTGCCTGCGCCCCTCACCCTGGCAGGCTTGGGCCTGGCGCGGCGCAGGGCGCCGCGCGCCCGTAGGATCTAGCCACCGGTTTTCCGGACCAGAGTGACCGCGCCGCGACAGCGGCGCTGGGCCCAACCGTGCAAGGCGGTCGCCAGACGGCCGTGGCCCGGGCGGGAGCCCCTCCGAAGACCTGTCCCGGACGGCTTCTTGGCGCCGGATCAGCCGCCAGATCCTTCGGTGGATTTACTGCGGGAAAACAGCCCGGACAGCGCGCCTTTGATCACCTTGCGGGTTGCGGGCCTGTGCCGCTCGGAAAAGGGCATCGGCCGACAGACCTCCATTGCAGCGATCCCCACCCGCGCCGAGAGCGCGCCATTCACCACGCCTTCGCCAAAGCGACGCGAGAGTTTTGACAGGACAGAGCCGCCCAGCACCGTATCAAGCATGTCCTCCCCGGCCGCAATGGCCCCCGTGGCCGCGAGATGTGCCAAAACCGTCCGCATCAGGCGCCAGGATCCGAACAGCCCCGAACGCCCGCCATAGATCTCGGCCACCCGGCGGATCATCCGGACCGAGGCCACCAGGGCCACCACCACATCCGCAAGCGCCAGCGGCACCAGGGCTGTCACCAAGGCAACCTGCCGGGCGGTCGCCTCCACCTCTGCCAGGGCACGCGCGTCCAGTGGGGCCAGGAGTTCATCCTCGATCAGATCCAGAACCGTATCCCCATCGATCAGCTCCGCAGAGCGCTCTGCCAGTCGGGCACGGTGCCAGGACAGATCGCTGCGATGAGCGTAAAACCGGACCAGCCGCGCCTGAAACGCCTGAACCGCTACCGGCCCCTCCGCTGCCAGGCTGCGAGCCTGGATCGCCGCCTGGCGCAGATCGTCAATGCGCCGGAGCCGCGCGAGGGCCAGCCCTTCCCGCAAGATCATGATCAGCGCCAGTGCCAGCGCCAGGACCAGCCCCGCGCTCACCATCCATCCCAAGACCGGGATCCTGTCGATCAACCCGGTGGCAAAATCCCAGGCCGCCACCGACAACACAGCGGCAAGCACCGCCAGGAGGATGCGCCAGAACCACCGCCCGACGCGCGAGGGTCGGCGCGTGGCAGCAACCGCCATGCGCGCCATCGCGGCAGGGGCTGTATCGCCCCCCTCGCCTGTATGGGCCTCCGGCACCGGAGCCGCATCGCTCACCTTGGGGGCGGGCTGCGGGTCATGCTCCAGATCAAAGACAACGGGGCCCTGGGTCATCCGGCGCGCTCCTTCGGATTGGGTGACGCGGGCCAGACATATTCGATATCCGGCAGGCCTTCGTCATTCTGCGCCCCATCGCTGCGCCCGACCTCGGCAAAGCCTTCACGCAGATAGAACCGCTGTGCGCCCTCATTGGCCTGAAAGGTGCGAAGGCTGAGCCGGGCCGGATCCGCCTCTCCGACCCTGTCGTTCCTCTCGTCCCTGTCGTCAGTATCGGCGGTGCCGTCGTTTCCACCCTTGCAAACCGCGATCTTGGCCGCATCCAAAAGGCGTTTCCCAATGCCGCCGCCACGGGCCTCGGGCGTCACGTAGAGCGAACAGATTTCATCCCCGTCCCGGGCCAGAAACCCAAGGATTGCGCCATCCCCCTCGACCACGGTGACCCAGCCACGATCGATCATCACCCCGCAAAAGCCAATTGCCTCGGCACCGGAATGCTGTTTCGGCATCCAAGCTGTTTCCATCTCGAACCGGTGCAGGATCTCTCCCATCCCGCCTGCATCGGTGGACCGCGCCGGGCGCAGGGTCAGGGTTTGCATCTGGGTCATAGCCGGTCTCCGATCAGAAAGTCCGCCGCCCGGTCCAGCCGGATGTGCGGCGGGCCGTCTCCGGGTTTCAGATCCAGCACCGCCGGGGCAAAGCGCATCGCCTGAAACTCACCCTCAAGCCAGGCCTCGGCGCCCTGGCGCGCCGGGATCAACAGCTTGCCCGGATCCCGAGGCAGCGCACCGGGGTAAAAGGCCGCCTGTCGCCCGCTGTCCAACAGGGTGCCACGCACGCAAGGCAGGTCTTTCCCGTCATGTCGGCGCATTTCCTCGGTCGTGGCCCGGATCGAGGCCAGCGCCAGCGCCGCCGTCTCGGCCCCGGCGAAACGTGCCCGATCCTGTGCCTCCCGCGTCAGCGCCTCGATGATCGCGGTCAGCTGCGGATGCTGTTCGTGATGGAGATGATCCGCCTTGGTCGCTGCGAACAGGATCTTTTCCACCCGCTTGCCGCCAAGGATCCGGGTCAGGAACCGATTACGACCGGGGCGGAAGGCGGCAAGGATATCCGCCATCGACTGACGCAGATCCTCGACCGCAGCGGGGCCGGAATGAATGGCCCCAAGCGCATCCACCAGCACCACCTGTCGATCGATGCGGGAAAAGTGATCGCGAAAGAAGGGTTTCACCACCTGCGCCTTATAGGCCTCATAGCGGCGCGCCATCTCGCGGCGCAGGCTGCCACGGGGCGCCGTGCCTTGACCTGTCGGCAGCGGCGCAAAGGTCAGAACCGGAGACCCCGCCAGATCGCCGGGCAACAAGAAGCGCCCCGGCGTGCAATCATAAAACCCGGCCTCGCGGGCCGCCTGCAGGTATCCGGTGAAAGCCGCAGCCAGGCTCTGGGCGTGCGGCTCACCATGGGCGGCATCGGGATCGGTGGCGGTGACAACAGACAGGAAGTCTTTCGCCTGCACCCGCGCCTCGATCCGGGCCAGAACCTCGGCCGCCCATTGATCGTAGCTCTTGTCCAGCAGCGCCAGATCCAGCAACCACTCTCCCGGGTAGTCCACGATATCAAGATGCAGCACCCGCGGCCCCTGCAGCCCGGCCAGCAGCCCCGTGGGCCGCACCTTCAGGCTGAGCCGCAGTTCAGAGACTGCGCGGGTGCTTTCGGGCCAATGGGGCGCGGGACCGGTGAGAGCCGCAAGATGGGCCTCATAATCGAAACGCGGCACGGTGTCGTCGGGTTGGGGCTGCAGAAAGGCGGCCTCTATGCGCCCGTCCCGCGCCGCTGACAGTTGCAACATGCGGCCCCGGTTCATCAGGTTGGCCACCAGCGAGGTGATGAAAACCGTCTTGCCCGCCCGCGCCAGGCCGGTAACCCCAAGGCGTACGGTCGGTTCCAGAAACGTCTCCGACAGGCTGCTGCCCAGCGCCTCGACCCGGCGGGCCGTGCTGTCGGCTAGGGATGTCAGTACCACGCGCCTGCCTTCTGTTGCCTTGCATTCTGATCCGGCCTTTCCGCCGACAGGACCAAGATAGGCAGCCCGGCCCGGGGTTACCAGTGCAGAGCGCCGCAGCGGCAAGGGGCTTGTCTCGCGCCGCAGCCCGCGCTATCGCCCCGCCATGGCGCGTTTTGCATTGAAAGTCGAATATCACGGCGCCCCTTTCGCGGGCTGGCAACGACAGAAGGATCAGCCCTCGGTACAGGGGGCGATCGAGGCTGCGCTGGCGCGGCTGGAACCGGGCGAGCATACCATCGCCGCCGCCGGGCGCACCGATGCGGGCGTTCACGCGCTGGGACAAGTGGCCCATTGCGACCTGCAAAAGGACTGGGATCCCTTCCGCCTGTCCGAAGCGCTGAACTATCACCTGAAACCGGCACCGGTGGCGATCACCGCCTGCGCCAGGGTCGCGGATGACTGGCATGCAAGGTTCACGGCAGTTGAACGGCAGTATCTCTTCCGCCTCCTGATGCGCCGCGCCCCGGCCACCCATGAGGCGGGACAGGTCTGGCAGATATCCCATGATCTGGATGTGGCAGCGATGCAGGAGGCGGCGAACAACCTCCTGGGGCGGCACGATTTCACCACCTTCCGCTCGTCCATCTGCCAGGCGCAAAGCCCGGTCAAGACGCTGGACGAGCTGCGGGTGGAACGCGTGACAGGTTTCACCGGACCCGAGGTGCACTTCCACGTACGCGCCCGCAGCTTCCTGCACAATCAGGTGCGCAGCTTCGTAGGCACTCTGGAACGTGTCGGCGCAGGCAGCTGGTCCCCTGCTGATGTAAAGTCCGCGCTAGAGGCCTGCGATCGCGCCGCCTGCGGCCCGGTCTGCCCCGGACAGGGCCTCTACCTTGCACGCGTCGACTACCCAGATCCGGTCTTTCCCGAAGACACACCTCGCTAGTCCCACGAAGCGGGGATGGCTCCCGCGCCTTTCCCCCGCATCGAAGATGCAGCAAAAAGCCTTGGGCCCGGCGCCGCTACCGCGGCGCACTTCCACCCCACGAAAGCCGGGTCAAGGGCGGCAAGGCCGCCGCGCGGCACGCGCGGTTTACCCTTGAGGCGGCACTCTTCGACAAAATCGCAATGGCGCGTTCAGGGGCAGACCAGCCCCTGAACCGCTTCCCCAGCCCCCCGCGCCGCGCCAGCGGCGCCAGGCCCAACCGTGAGCGGCATTCAACAGAATGTCGCGAATGGGCGGGAGCCCCGGCCCATTCAGGACGGTGGGTGCAGCACCAATGTTTGCAGCGCGGTGGCAATCGGACCCCTGGTGTCATGCAGCACCGATTGCGACATGCCGATCCCGGTGCCATGCCAGTGCGACACCGACTCCGACGCCAACCAGTCGCTTTCGGGGGCGCGGTGGATGTGCAGCGTCAGATCCGTGTTCATGAAGCCCATCTCGGATGGGCGTGCGTTCCAGGAAATCCCGTTGCCGCAATCCGCAAGGGCGCACATCGACTGAACCGGGGACTGCTCTTCCCCCTCCAGGAGACGGGGTGCGCGCATCCACATGGTCTTTGGCCCCACGCCAACCGAGAACCCCGGCGGGTAGGCGACCTCTATGAAATCCGCGAAAAACGGCTTCTGGTGCGGCCCACGGTCCGGGAAGAACTGCCCCGGCACCGCCTCCTCGAACCGCAGCGGCGTCACGGGGGCCGTTGGCACCGCGCCCAGGTCCTTGCGCACCAGGTGCATCGTTGTCGCCTGAACGCAGAGCGTGCCGTCGAAATCATGCACCGTGACCGATGTGGTCGCCAGCGTGCGCGTGTGGCGCGTGGTCTCGGCCGCGACAACCAGCCCCGCCAGAGGCAGCGGTCGCAGGATATCCAGCGTCAGGCGGGCCAGCATCTTCTCTGCCCCGATCTCACGCTCGGCGGCGCGTGCCACCAGTCCGGTCACCGGACCTGCGTGGCAGTGCTCCGGAGACCAGGGGCCGCGGGCGGTATCGTTTCCAACAAACACGCCATCGGCAGATTGCGAGAAAAACGGCACCGCCGACAGCGCATCCTTCATGGGAATCAGACCTTTTCCTGCGTGTATTTCTTCAGCTCGGTCCGTGCCACCTGGCGGCGGTGCACCGCATCCGGCCCATCGGCAAAGCGCAGCGCGCGCTGCCAGGTCCAGCCCATGGCCAGCGGCGTGTCCTGGGAAATGCCCTGGCCGCCATACATCTGCATCGCCTCATCCAGCACCTTCAGCGCCACGCGCGGAGCCACCACCTTGATCTGCGAGATATGCGGCGCCGCGGCGCGCGCATCACCCTGATCCATCATCCAGGCGGCCTTGAGGCACAGAAGCCGGGCCATCTCGATCTCCATGCGGCATTCGGCGATGATGTCGTAGTTGGCGCCGAGCTGCGCCAGTTTCTTGCCAAAGGCTTCTTTCTCGAGCGAGCGGCGGCACATCAGCTCCAGCGCCGCCTCGGCCTGACCGATCGAGCGCATGCAGTGGTGGATGCGGCCCGGCCCAAGACGCCCCTGCGCGATCTCGAAGCCGCGCCCTTCGCCGACCAGCAGGTTCTCGGCCGGAACGCGGACATTGGTGAAGCGCAGATGCATGTGGCCGTGGGGCGCATCGTCATGGCCGAAGACCTCCATCGGGCGCAGGATCTCGATGCCCGGCGTGTCGGCTGCCACCACGATCATCGAATGGCGCCCGTGTTTGGGCAGATCGTCACCGCCCGTGCGCACCATCACGATATAGACCTTGCAGCGCGGATCACCTGCACCCGAGGCCCAGTACTTCTCGCCATTCAGCACGTAGTCATCGCCATCGCGCACGCAGGACATGTCGATATTGGTTGCATCGGACGAGGCGACGTCCGGCTCGGTCATCAGGTAGGCGGAGCGGATCTCGCCCTCAAGCAGCGGCGCCAGCCACTGTTTCTTCATTGCTTCAGTGCCGTAGCGCTCAAAGACTTCCATGTTGCCGGTATCCGGTGCCGAACAGTTGAACACTTCGGATCCCAGCGGGGTCTTGCCCATTTCCTCGGCGAAATGCGCGTATTCCACAGTGGTAAGGCCAAAGCCCCGGTCGCTGTCGGTCAGCCAGAAGTTCCACAGACCGGCGGCCTTCGCCTTGGCCTTCAGCCCCTCAAGGATCTCGGCCTGCCGTTCGGTATAGGTCCAGCGGTCTCCCTTGCCGATCTCGGCCTGGTATTCTGCCTCCAGCGGCATGATCTCGTCGCGCACCATGGCCGCGACCCGATCAAGCAGCTTGCGGTTCTCCTCCCGCATTCCGAAATTCATATCCATGACCGTCCTCCCTCACGACTTTCGCTTTGGTCGAAACCATGGCTTAGTCCGTGGAAGACTGTCCAGCACTGTGACGGAACGTAACAGGCTGACCGTACGGCACAAAGACGAGGGACTATCGAAAATGGCACTACTCATCAGCATCGGACATGGCGGCTGGTACAGCGAAGAGGATCTGGCAGAGGAGCTGCGCGCGCTGGCCCCCGGCGCCGATATCCGCCCCGCATCCAGCCCCGGCAACCTGGATGAGATCACCATGCTGGCGGTCTCGACCCTCAAGACAGATATCGCCGCACGCCTGCCGAACCTGAAGCTGGTGCAGAAACTGGGTGCGGGCGTCGAAACCATCGTCAATCATCCCACAGTGGCGCCCCATGTGCGCGTGGCGCGGCTGAAGCCCGAGGAGCCCGCCCGCGAGATCGCGGAATACTGTCTTGCCTATGTTCTGCGCGCACAACGTAATCTCCTGCACCACGCCGAGGCGCAGGCCCGGGCCCATTGGGATCCGGTGGCCCCGAAACGCACCCATATGACAACCGTGGGCGTGTTGGGCTTGGGTCATATCGGCGGGCTGACGGCGCGGCTGATGGCAGGCCTCGGCTTTCAGGTACACGGCTGGAGCCGCTCGGCAAAAGGGATCGAAGGCATCACCTGTCATCACGGCGCGGACGCCCTGCCGGGGATGCTGGGCCAATGCGATTATGTCTGCGCCATCCTGCCTTCGACCTCTGAAACACGCGGCCTGATGGGCCCCGAGATGCTGGCCGCCATGAAGCCCGGCGCCATGCTGATCAACGCCGGGCGCGGCGATCTGATTGATGAGGCCGCCCTGATCGCCGCCCTGAATCGCGGCACGCCCGGCCATGCGGTGCTGGATGTGCTGTGCACGGAACCCCTGCCCCAGGACGATCCCCTCTGGCGCCATCCTTCAGTGACCATCACGCCGCATGTGTCGGGCTGGCATCTGGGCGATGCCCTGGCTGATGTGGTGGAGAATCTGCGCCGCCTTGAGGCCGGACAGGCGCTCTTGCATGAGGTGGACCGGGCGCGGGGATATTGACCCCCCGCCCGCCAGCGTCTGCGACTCACAGCAATTAAGGATAACTGAGGGGTTCTTCTGCGCCAGATGATACCGATGGAATAGAAGAGCCGCTACCTTTAGGGGCTGGTCCTGACCCTAGGCGGGACATACAGCAAATTCTTTTCAAATTATTCTCAAATCGAAGCCTGTCGGCCCGCGCCCGGCACAAGAAAGGGTCTTCGACATGAGACGGTCGCCTTCGCCGAACAGCCAAACCGCAAACCTCTGTTGCAGACTACCTGCAGCGGTGATCCTTGGGGTCATCGCCGTGGCGGGGGCCTCCCCGGCCCGCGCCGATGATGGCGGCACGCTCTTCGAAATCCCGATCACGCCGCAGCGCGATGCGAATTTCAACCGGATCATCTCGACCGGCAGCGCTCTTGGCGCCGCAGCGCAAAGCCGCTCGATCGGGGCAATCGCCAATACGATCTCGATCGTGCAAAGCGGATCGGGCAATACCATCATCCTGAACGCAGAGCAGACGAACTCTGGCGCCGTGATCGCCGCTGACAGTCTCAATGGCAGGCTGAACCTTGAGTAGCCGGTCGCGCATATCCGCTCTGTTCGGGCCTGTGCTCCTGGTGCTCAGCGCCTGTTCGGTGACAATGCGCCCGGATGCGCAGGGCCAATACGTCACCCCCATCGGAACGGCTCCGGTGATCGGCAATGAAACACCCTATAGCAAGGCCTTGACCTGCCTTTCCGATCATGTGGAGAGGAAAACCGCGCCCCGGATCGCGGTTGGCGCCATCACCGACTATACCGGCAAGTATTCCGACAACCTTGGCGGGCGGCGGGTCACGCAGGGGGCATCGCTGATGGCGATCTCGGCGCTGGACCGGATCGGGCTGCCGCTGGTGGAGCGGCTGGACACCGCCGTGGCCACGGATGAGCTGAAGCTGGCCAACAACAACCTTATCGAAGACGATGGCGCCGTGCGCGACATCCGGCCCGCCAGCGTCCTCGGCAGTGACCTGGTGCTGCTCGGCGGTATTACCGAGCTGAACTACAATATCGGCTCCAGCGCGGTCGATCTCCTGGCAGGCAATGGCGGCTTCGGTTCGCAGGTCTACGTGATGAACGTGGCGATCGACCTGCGGCTGGTAGAGACCCAAAGCCTGAGGGTGGTCGATGTGGTCAGCTACCAGAAACAGATCATCGGCCGCGAAGTACGCGCCGGGGTCTTTGAATTCTTCGACGATCACCTTTTCGATCTCTCCGTTTCCGAACGGGCGCTGGAACCGATGCAGATGGCGGTTCGGGCGATGATCGAAAAGGCCGTCGCGGACCTGACACGCACCCATCTGCAGATTGATCCGGAGGTCTGCGTGTTGGACCTGGAGACCCCGGCATCCCAACCCCAAACCCTTTGAACGAGTGGAACACCCGATGAAGATGAAACTGATCACCTGCGCGGCACTGACCTGCCTGGCGGCCCCGGCCCTGGCCGACAACAACGGAAACGGAAACGGCAATGGCCTTCTGAGCGACATCAACCTCAGCGTTGAAACGGCTGTCTCCCAGACCATGGCTCTCAACGGCCAGCTGAACCTTGGCGATGTCACTGCCGAGATCTCCGAAGAGGCGACGATCACCGCCAGTGACGCCGTGAACTCGGCCGTGACAGTGGCCGCCATCGCTAACTCGCTGACGTCGGACCTGGGGACCGCCGTGCAGCAAGCGAACCTTGGCGCGACCCTGGCCACGCTCAGCGGATCGGTCACCGATGCCACCGTGACAGTGGCCGCTATCGGCAACTCGGCCAGCCTCAACCTGAGCGGAGCAACCGGCGTCCATTCGGCTATGGGGCAGCTCAACACCGGCGCGATCACCGCCTCTGTCAGCGGTCAGGTCACCAACGCCGCCGCAGTCACCGCCGCGGCGATCGGAAACTCGCTGACGGTGACCAACGCGGTTTTGAACTAATACGCCAGTCTCGGCGGATCCTCCCGATCCGCCGGGGTTTCAGATCGGGGCAAGACACTGGAAGCCCGAGCGTTCATAGAGCAGCGGCTCGCCTTCGCCCTGCGCGATGTCCGTGATCCGCCCGATGAAGACCGTGTGGCTGCCCGCCTCGGTCGCCTCGCTCACATCACAGGAAAAGCACAACAGCGCCGAAGCCAGCCGCGGCAGGCCACGGCTATCGGCGTTCCAGTCTCCCCATGCGAATTTCTCCTCTCCGGTCACGCCGCCCTGGCCTGCAAATTGCATCGCCAGGAGATCGTCCGGCTTGGCCAGAAGGTTGACGTTGAAACGGCCCGTCTCGTGGATCGCGGCGCGGGTGCCGGTGGCGCGGTTGACGCAGACCAGCAGGCTGGGCGGATCGGCCGAGACCGAGCAGACGGCGGTGGCGGTGATGCCGCGCCGCTCTGCCCCCGCTTCCGGTCCCGACAGGGCGGTGATCACCGTCACCGCCCCCGGAAACCGCGCCATGGCCGAGCGGAAGCTGGCTTGATCGACGCTCATGCTCATGCCTCAGGCCGCCTGGAGTTCGGCAAGATAGGCCTCGGCCGCCTGCGGATCGGCAAACCATGGGAAGAAATCACGCGGATCGTCGAACCCGTTGGTGATCCGGTCGGCCAGACGCTGTTCGCCACAGGCGGTGCCCATGATGTTCAGCACATGTGGTGGCGGCGGCAAAAGCATCATATTGGTCCAGTTCACCACCCATTGCGCATAATCCCAATAGGCATTGAAGGTGCCCTGCATCCAGGCCTCGTCAAAGGGCAGATCGTCCCGCGCCAGGATCCGGTCCATATAGACCTTCGCCGCCTTGGAGGCATTGTTGGACCCTTGCCCGGTGATCGGATCGTTGAGACAGACCGCATCGCCGATGCCCAGCACCTTGGCGCCCGACGGCAGTGTTGCCACCGGTTTGCGCACCGTCGGCGGGAAGCGACCGGCAAGGATGCCGTTGTCATCGGTCAGCTCGATATCGGCGCAGCGCTCTGCCTCCCAGGGCAGGAAGGTCGAGAGGATCTCCTTTGATTTCGCCAGATGCTGCTCGGGGGATTTCACATCACCCCAGCAATCCATCGGGCCACCCGGTACACCCTCGAACACCATGATCTCACAGGGGCCGGTGGTGGTCAGCGCCGGGAAGACGAAGTATTCGCCCACGCCGGGGATCAGGTTGAAACAGACGGCGGAATGGTCCTCGCGCGGGGTCATGCCCTTGACGTAGGTCAGCGCCAGCGCCCGCATCGGCGCGTCATAGGGGGATTTCTCGGCGTCGCGTTCGAACAGACGCCCGACCTCGCCCTTGCCCGAGGCGACCAGCACCAGGTCATCCTCGCGGGCGTAAAGCTCCAGATCGCTGATCCCGGCCTCCTTGATGACCAGCTGGCCGCCAAGGCGTTCGAATTCATCCAGCCAGACCGGCATCTTGACCCGCTGGTCCACCGAATAGGCAAAGCGGTCCAGTTTCCCCGTCCAGTCAATCGCCTTGGCACCTGCCTGTTCCGGGTGCGGCACGGCAAAGGAGATGCCTTCGACCGGCGGACACTGATCCTCGGTCCAGAAATCGATGCCGAGATCGCGCTCGTTCTGCACCGATTCGCCGAACATGCATTGGCTGGACATGACCCGGCCGGCCTTGATGTCCTCGCCCGTGCGGTTCTGCACGATACGCACCTTGTAGCCCTTTTTCAGCAGGCCAAGGCCCAGTTGCAGGCCCGACTGGCCGCCGCCGATGATGGTGATCTTTCTCATTGTCGTTATTCCCTGTCTTTTTGTCTTTGCGCGGTTCAGGCCATCAGCTGGGCGATGGCTTCCTCGTCGCGTTCGGGCCCCATGGCGGTATAGCCGCCGTCCACGCGGATATCGGTGCCGGTGATGAAACCCGCCTCGTCCGAGCAGAGGAACAGCACCGTATTGGCGACCTCTTCCGGGTTGCCGGTGCGCCCCAGCAGGTGAAACGGCTTGGCGACGTCGTCGGTCTTTGCCCGGTCGCCACCGGTGAGTTCGTCCATGATGTTGGACCAGGTCCAGCCGGGGCTGACTGCGTTGACGCGGATGCCATCGGGGGCCAGATCCATCGCCTGGTTGCGCGTCAGCTGCAGGATCGCCGCCTTGGACACCGGATAGAGCCAGCGCCCCTTCTGCGCGACGCGCGCCGAGATGGAGCCGAAATTGACGATGGCGCCCTTGGTCCTGGCCAGTTCTTCGCGCGCGGCCTGCATCAGCATGACCGAGCCGACGATGTTCACATCCAGGCTTTCCAGCCACTCGGCCCGCGTCGACTCCGCCCCGTTGTCCAGATAGGAGCAGGCCACGTTCACCAGGAAATCGATACGCCCGAACTGCTCCTTGGTGGCTTTGACCAAGGCTTCGATATCGGCATCTTCACGCAGGTTGGTCTTGCAAAAGGCAATGCCCTCGGCGACCAGAGCCTGACCTGCCTCCTCGTTGATGTCCGCGATCATCACTTTTGTTCCGGCGGCGCGAAACGCCTCTGCGATGGCCGCGCCGATCTTGGTGGCGCCGCCCGGAATGATGGCAACCTTGCCGTCCAATCCCTTCATCTGTCATATCCCTGTCGTGCTGTTGTGGTTCTTGCATTGTTGTGGGAGACAGGATTTCCCGCCCAATCGCCGCCGGGCTATCCGTTGGGCGCAGCCATTATCCAAAAAACGAAGGAAACGACGCCGCGCTATGTGCCGGGGTGGTCTCATGCTATGCTCGGCCAGGTTCAACAGGACGACAGATGCCAGCCCCGCAGGACACGCAGCATAAGGCGGACCGGGGACCGGCAGCACCGCTGGCGCGGTTTGCACGGTTCCGCACGCAAGATCTGGACGAGGCCCGCGAGGCCGTCGGCCGCATTTTCTGTCCCCATGAGCTGCATACCATCGGCAAGGCGCCCTTTGCCGCCCGCCACCACCATGTGCCGGGCGAGCGGGTGTCGCTCAACTACATCGAATATGGCGCCAAGACGCAGATCGCGCCGGGACGCCTTGATCAGTTCTACCTGGTGCAGATCCCGCTCAGCGGCAGTGCCGCCATCATCAACGGCGCCGACAGCTACACCAGCGATACGCGCCGCGCGGCGGTGCTGAATCCACATCGGGAAACCACGATGATCTGGGAGGAAAGCTGCAGGCAGCTGCTGCTGCAGATCAGCCGCCGGGCGCTGCATGCCCATGCCAATGCCAACCTTGGCCTCAGCACCGATCACCCCATCACATTCGACGGGGCGTTGGATCTGTCTCATGGGGCCGGCGCGCGGCTGTTGCGGCTGGTGCACATGCTGGTGGCCGATGCGGAAAACGCCCACAGCCCCGTTGCCGCCAGCAACAGTCCGCTGTTGACCCATTACATGGAAAGCACGGTCATGACCGGGCTTCTGGAGGCGCACCGGCACAATTACTCAGACCAGTTGCGGCGGGTGACCTCCTCCGTGATTCCCGGCCATGTGCGCCGGGCGCAGGCCTATATGCTGGCCAACCTGGACCGCCCCCTGGAGATTGACGAGATCGCCGCCTATGCCGGGGTCAGCGCGCGCAACCTGCAGATGGGGTTCAAACGCTTCCTGTCCACCGCGCCCATGGCCTATCTGCGCGCCACCCGCCTGCAACGGGCGCATGAGGATCTGCTCCAGGGCCGCCGCGATGACAGCGTCACCGAAATCGCCGAACGCTGGGGGATGACCCACCTGGGCCGGTTTTCCCAGTATTACAAATCTCGCTACGGCTGCAGCCCGCAGGACACCCTGAGAAACGCCCGCGCCCGCGATTTCCTGGCCTGATCCACCGACCATTGCGGATCCATCGCCAGGACCGCTTTTCAACCTCTGATACGCCCTTCACAACAATGCCGCATCGCAGCGCGTTTCCCTTGCGTTACGTCCTTTGCGAAGGGGCTCAAAAATCCTGTTGCCTTTCTCCTGTCGATCCGCCATGAATTTCCATTGTCGGAACTTAATTCTGCATAGTGGAATATCTCTGGGAGGAGACCATCATGAAGACCCCTTTTAAATCGCGCCTGAAATCCGCCCTTCTGCCTGCGGCCCTGATGGCCTTTGCCGGTGTAGCCTCGGCTGAAACCACGCTGATCCACGGTGAGGCCGGTCCGAATCGCGGCGCCCGCGCTGCAGCGCTGCAGTGGTTTGCCGACAAGGTTGGCGAATCCTCGGGCGGCGACCTGAAGATCGATGTGCAATGGGGCGGCGCCCTGTTCAAGGCCAATGCCGCGGTGCAATCCATCGGCGACGGCGTTGCGGACCTCGGCACTGTGATCGCGGTCTATTACCCGCAGGAGATGCAGTCCTACGGCATCGCGGATCTGCCGCTCGACAACCCCGACGCCTGGGTCGGCATGCGCGCCACGGACGAGCTGATGCGCTCTTCCCCGGTCATCGCCGAGGATCTGGCCAAGAAGAACCTGGTTTACATCGGCACCTTCACCACCTCGGCCGTGCATATCGGCTGCACCGGTGACGCGATCCGCTCGGTCGCGGACATCAAGGACCGCAAGATCCGCGGCACCGGCGCCTATGGCAAGGTGTTCGGCGAACTCGGCGGCAACATGGTCAACATGAGCATCTACAAGGCCTACCAGGGTCTGGACACCGGCCTTCTGGACTGTTCGCAGGGCTATTCCTACGCGGTGACCGCGCTGAAGCAGCAGGAGGTGATGGAGAACTACACGCTGCTGAACTGGGGCCAGGTCGGAGCCGTCGGCATCCTGATGAACAAGGATGTGTTCGACAGCCTGTCGGGTGAACAGCAGCAGGTGCTGCTGGACTCCGGCCGTGGCATGGCGGATGAATTCGGCCGCCTGATCACCACCGCGAACGATGCCGCAATCGAGACCATGAAGGAAAAGGGCATCGAGGTCATCACCCTGCCCGAGGAAGAGCGCGCTCAGCTGGTGGCCGCAGGCGGCAAATACATCGACGCCTGGGTCGAGCAGATGAACGCTGCGGGCATGGATGGCGCCGCCCTCCTGGCGGAATACCGCGGCCTGATCGCCAAATACACCGAAGAGCGTGACAGCAAGGGCTACCCCTGGGCGCGCTGAAACAGGTCTTAGGTCCCCCCTCCTCAGTCTCGGTGGCCTGTCCACCTCGGGGGGCCTATCCTTGCAGGGGCTGGCCGTGTGCCGCCCCTGTTCTTTTCCCAACTGCCTGACAGATAAGAGACGCCAATGCTGAAAGCGCTGGAAAGCTTCCTATTGAACCTCGCGGTGGCTGCCGTCATCGCCCTGGGTCTGTTGATCACGGCCAGCGTTGTCTCGCGCGCCCTGTTCAACTTTGCCCTGCCCGACACGATCATCATCGTGCGCGAGTTGATGGTCGCCGCCATCGTTCTGCCGCTCGCCGCGGCGACGCTGGCGCGCAGCCATGTGGCGGTCGAGTTCATTGCCGCCAAACTGCCTCATCGGGCACAGGCCTGGCTGGCGGTGTTCGGTTCGCTTGTGGGGCTGTTTGCGCTGATGCCGCTGATCTACGCAGGCGGGCGCGAGTTCGCGCATACCTTCACCTCGGGCGGGTTCTTCTATGGCGATCTGGAGCTGCCGAAATGGCCCGGACGCCTCGTCTTCCTGCTTGGGATCTCGCTGTGCTGGCTGCGCCTTCTGGTGCTGGTGGTGCAGGATATACGCGCGATCCGCACAGGTGATTTCAACTTTGTCGACACACATGCAGAGGGTTTGGACTGATGGACGCCTCAACAATCGGGCTGATTGCCTTTGCCGCCGTTCTGATCCTGCTGGCGCTGCGGGTGCCGATCAGTTTCACCCTTGCAGGCGTCGCCGCCGTGGGCACCTTCTGCATCTTCGCCTTCCGCACCGGCACCTTCATGCCGGAACGCGCGATCAAGGCCACCACGTCGATGGTCTTCTCCAACTCCTTCGACCTGATCCATTCCTATGACCTGTCGATGATCCCACTGTTCATCGCGCTGGGGCATGTGGCCTACAAGGCTGACATCACCACCCGGATCTACCACGCGGCGCGGGTCTGGCTGTCGGCTGTGCCCGGCGGCGTTGCCATGGCCTCGGTCATGGGCTGTGGCGGCTTTTCCGCCATCACCGGATCGTCGATCGCCTGCGCCTCGACCATGGGGCGGATCTGCACGCCGGAAATGCTGCGCATGGGCTATGACAACCGCCTGGCCACCGCTTCGGTCGCCGCCGGCGGCACGCTGGGATCGCTGATCCCGCCCAGCGTTCTCTTCATCATCTACGGCATCTTCACCGAAACCTCGATCAACAAGCTCTTCGTGGCGGGCATCCTGCCGGGGCTGCTGACGCTGGCGGGCTTCGTTCTGGTGATCTATCTCTGGGTCAAGCGCGACCCCGCCTCGGCCCCCGTTGACACGAGCGAAATCACCTACGGCGAGCGCTTCCGTGCCGCCCTTCTGGCCTGGCCCGCGCTGGTCTTGTTCCTGGTGATCATCGGCGGCATCTACGGCGGCATCTTCACCGCGACCGAGGCCGCTGCCGTCTGCCTCAGCGCTGCCGTGCTGATCGGTATCGCTCAGCGCAAGCTGACGATGGCCTCGATCTGGGAAGCCTTCCGCGAGACCTGCCTGCAGACCGCCTCGATCTTCTTCATCGCGGCCGGGGCCAAGATCTTTGTCGCCTTCGTGGCCCTGACCGGCGTGGCCCCCGCCATTGTCGATGTGGTCACCGCAGCCGAGCTCTCGGTGTTCTGGCTGATGCTGTCGATTGCGCTGATCTACCTGCTTCTGGGCATGTTCCTGGATCCCATCGGGATCATGGTGCTGACCCTGCCGCTGATGGTGCCGCTGGTGGAAACCTACGGGTTGGACCTGATCTGGTTCGGCGTGGTGGTCATCAAGCTCCTGGAGATCGGCCTGATCACCCCGCCCGTGGGCCTCAACGTCTTTGTCATCGCCAATGTGGTGGGCAAGGAGGCGCCGATCGACCGGATCTTTGCCGGGATCGCACGATTTTTGTCCGTGGACGTGATCGTTCTGATCCTTCTGATGGTCTTTCCCGCGATTTCATTGCTTCTACCGAACTCAATGATGTAATCCGGTCTGAACCAAAGCATGACGGGAACGACAGATATGGCCAAGGAAGCCCCGACCGATCGCCGGTTCGCCACCACCCTGGCGCGCGGGATGAGCGTGTTGCGCGCCTTTCGCCCCAGCGACGATGGGCTCAGCAACCAGGAACTGTCCGAGCGCACAGGCCTGCCGAAATCCACCGTCTCGCGGCTGACCTTCACGCTGCAGACGCTGGGATATCTGTCGCACGGGCACCGGCATGACCGCTACCGCCCCGGCCCCGCCCTGCTGGCGTTGGGGAATGTCGCCTCGGCCTCGGTGTCTTTTGTCGATACGGCCACGGATATCATGCAGCCCCTGGCGGATGAGACCGGCACCCTGGTGCTGATCGGGGTGCGGGACGAGCAGAAGATCCTGCTGACCAAGACCTGGCGCCCGCATCAGGCCTCTTCCATCTGGCTGGAGGTGGGACACCGCATTCCGCTGACCCATTCGTCATCGGGGCAGGCCCAGCTGGCGGCCCAGTCCGACCGGGAGTTCGCCGCCTATCTGGAAACCTACGGAGACGCATTGGAGGAAGCTGATGTCACCGTCACCGGCCTGCGCGAGGATGCCTATTCGCAACTGGTGGCACGGGGCTTCGTGATCGCGGGGCACGGGCTGCGCTATGCCAGCACGGTCAACGCCGTTTCAGTTCCGTTCCGCAGCCATGAATTCGACGAACCCGTCGTCTTTACCTGCGGTGCCACGCCCGAAATGCTGAGCCAGGAGCGGATGGAGGCCGAAGTCGGACCGAAACTGCAGGCCGCCGTGCGCAACCTCGAGCGGATGACCGGCAAGAGCCCGGCCCTGGTGCAACGGGGATAAGCCAGGCCACAGCCAGCAACCGCGCATTTCAATTCCGTATCGCTCTCGTATCGGGGGCCATAGTGACCGCCGTCTGTGCCTGCCCCGGCCAGGTCCCGCGAAGACCATCCAAAAGGAACCGCATATGTCCGCCCCCGACCTGATCATCCACGCAGAAACCGGCCCGCAGCGGCTGATCGGCTATGTGCTGGATGTGAGCAACAGCGCAGGCGACGGCGGCGCACGCTGCTGGCTGGATATCAACGATGGCCACCTGAACCGTCACGGGGTGCTGCATGGCGGTATCGCCACGACCCTGCTCGACAGCGCCAGCGGCGCCACCGGATCGATGAGCGTCGACCCCACCGGCCGCGCGCCCTTTCTGACCATCTCATTGACCACCCAGTTCATCGCGCCCGCCCCCGGAGGACGGGTGACGGCGACCGGTCAGATCACCGGCGGCGGCCGCAGCACCCTGTTCATTTCCGCGCGGCTGGAGGCTGAGGACGGCACCCTGATCGCGACCTCCAACGGGGTCTTCCGGCGGGTGCCGCAGAACCGGCTGCCGCAGGGCTGACCTCCGCCCCCTGTGGCGCGGATCACAGCGCGTCGGGCCTCGGCTCGATCAATGTGCCTTCGCTGATCAAATCCGACGGGTGCAGGATCACCGCATCGCCGGGGGCAAGCCCGTCCAGCACCTCGGCCATGTGATCGTTGCGCCGCCCCAAAGAGACGCGCCGCCGCTGCGCCAGCCCGTCTGCTTCGACAAAGACCGCCCAGTCGGTCCCCCGGCGGAAGACCGCGCTCAGCGGCACCGACAGAACGTCATCGCTTTCCCATTCAACCACGCGCAGGAAGACGGCGAACCCGTCCCCCATCCCAGCGTAATCCTCGGGCGGGGAGGTGAAATCGAGGATCACATCCACCCGCTGCTCCTCGATGCCGAGGGCGGAAACCTTGGTATAGCCGGCCGGTTCGATCCGCCGCACCCGGGCGCCCAGCTCCTGCGCGCCGCCCCAGCGTTCGACGATGGCGCGATCCCCTTCCTTCAGCCGCACCGCATCGGTGGAGAGAAGATCCGCCACGATCTCCAGATCGCCCGGATCGCCAAGCGAGATCAGCCTCGTGCCCGCCAGAACGGTCTGTTCGCTCAAGACATCGACGGTCAGCACCTGCCCCGACATCGGTGCTGTCACCGTCAGGCAGCAGGCGCTGCCCGCCTCGGGTGCACCGGGTTCGATCAGCGCGGCGCGGGCGCGATCCAGGGTGCCCTTGGCCATCTCCAGCGCCGAAACCGCCGCCGTCATCGCGGCGCGGTCGATATGCAGCCTCTGCTCCAGCTCTTCCAGCCGGGTCTTGGAAACCACGCCGCGCTGCACCAATGTGTCGGCGCGATTGAATTCGCTTTCCGACAGGGTCAGCGTTTCCGAGGCCTGGCGCATCTGGCTGCGTGCCACGGCAAGCCCCGCTTCGGCCTCGCGCACGGCGGCCTCGGCCTGGCTGCGGCTGCGCGCATCCAGCAGGTTGGCTGTCGCAGGCTTCAGCACCGCGACCACGGTTTCACCGCCCACCACCACATCCCCCACCCGGACGGGCGCGCGCTGCGCGGTACCGGTGATCGGCGCCGACACATCGTAGATTTCCCGGATCCGGGTCTTGCCGTCGGCATTGACCGTCACCTGCAGGGGACCACGGGCGATCTCGTGCAAATCCACCGCGACCGGCTCGGGGCGTAGGGCGACATATCCCAGGGTACCCGTCACCAGAAGGACCAATCCGGCCATGACAACCGTGCGTGTTCTCAGCATCGTCTCTCTACTCCCGCGTTTTCATGACCTGGACCAGATCCAGCCGGTCCAGCCGCCGCCGCACCACCAGGACCGACACCAGAGCCGCTCCCAGGACCACCAGGCTCGCCGTGGCAAAGCCCGCCGGTTTCAGCACCAAAGGTATCGAATAAAGATCGCTGGCCGAGGTCTCGGCCAGGATCTTGGCGATCCCGGCCCCCAGCACCCAGCCCAGCGGCTGCGCCAGAAGCGCCAGCAACATGGTTTCCCCCACCAGGATGAAGGAGACCTCCCCCCGCGTGAAGCCGAGGATGCGCAGGCTGGCCAGCTCGCGCCCGCGCTCGGACATCTGGATGCGGGCGCCGTTATAGGCTACGCCCACCGTGATCAGCACCGCGATGACGCTGTAGATCGTGCTCATGATGACCACGTTTTCACGGATCGTGTCGCGGAAGGACTGGCGGATCTCGGTCATCATCGATAGGCCGCTCAGCGAGGGCGTCTCCTTCAGCAGCGCATGCAGCTCCGGCAGCGCGTTCGGGTCCAGCCGCAGATGCGCCACGTTCACCCGAGGTGCCTGCCGCAACAACGCACTGAGACTGTCGAGGTTCATATAGGCGCCCAGGCCGAAATACTGTGTCACGATCCCCGAGACCCGCACACTGTAGGTCTCGGCCCGCCCGCCCTTCAGCTCCACATCGATCATGTCTCCGGGCTGCACCATCAGCTGGGTGGCCACCCGTTCCGACAACAGGATCCCGCCTTCGGGCGGCTCCACCACGCGCCCCTCCGCATCCAGGATCCGGGCCAGATCGGCGCCGGGGCGGCGGGCCTCGATCGACAGATCCTTGCTCAGATGGCCATTGCGCAGCACCGCCGCCTGGTAGAACTGCCCCTCGGCCCTGACCACGCCGGGCAGGTTCGCCACATCGGCCAGGGCGGTTTCGGGTATTTCCGGCGAGAAGATCAGCGCCGCATCCTGCCGGTTGGCCTGGTAGAAGGAGGTCTCCATGATCTCATCCAGCGCCCCTTCGATGAACCCCGAGGCCACCAGGACCGAGACCGCCAGCGACAGGCCCAGAATGCTGAGAGCCGAACGGATCGGCCAGCGCACCAGGCTGCGCAGGATCATCATCACCGCCTGCGACGGGCGCAGACGGGTCAGCAGCCGATCAAAGACATTGCGCTTGAACCGGGGCGGTGCGGGCGGTGACATCGCCACCGCCGGGGCCAGCCGCGCCACATGCAGCGCGCTTTGCGCGGCCCCCAGGCCCGCGGTCAGCAGCGCCAGCACCCCCGACAGCCCATAGGCATCCAGCGGCGTGCGGAAGATCAGATAGGGAAACTCGAAGAACTGCGCGTAAAGCTCAGCCAGCGAACGCGCCAGCCAGCTGCCTGTCGCCCAGCCGATCAGGATGCCGAGACCGGCGATCAGCCCCGCCAGCATCAGGTAATGCAGGCAGACCTCGGCATTGGAATAGCCCAGCGCCTTCAGCAGGCCGATCTCGCTGCGTTCCAGCAGGATGATGCGGCCGATCACCATGTTCACAAGAAAGGCCGTGATTCCAAAGAAGATCGGCGGCAGGATCAGGGCGGTATTCTTCAACTGCTTGAGTTCCGCATCGATGAAACTGTCCGAGAGCTGCAGATCGCGCCCATGCGCCCCAAGCCCCCCATAGGGCGCCAGGATATCGTCGATCCGGTCGATCACCTCTTCTTCACGGGTCGCGGGGTCCAGTTTCACCGAAACGCTGTTGAAGGCGCCCTGCATGTCAAAGGCCGCCTCGGCCACGCGATCGGGCAGCCAGAGGATCCCGAAGGTTTCATTGTCCGGCATCAGTGCGCCGGGGCCAAGCGTGTAGATGAATTCGGGCGACAGCACCGTGCCGGTGATGCGCAGCTCGCGCCGGTTGCCATCCAGATTCGCGCTGAAGCGATCACCGGGTTTCAGCCCGTTCGCCTCTGCAAAGGGTTCGTTCACCACCACCTCATCCGAGGCATCGGCCTCAGGCAGGCGCCCGGAGCGCAGCAGCGGCACATTCAACACCGGCCCGCCATTCACAGGCAAGGACAGCACCAAGCCCGTCACCGTCTCCACCTTGCCCGGCAGATCGAGGATCGCGTAATGCTCCACCCGTGCTTCGCCGGCGCGCACTCCGTCGATGGCAAGGATCCGGGTCATCTCGTGATCCGGCACCCGGGTTGCCTTGGCAAAGACATCGGCGAAACGGTTGCGCTCGTAATAGGCCGCGCGGGTGTCGCTCAGCGCCCGCTGCATGCCAAAAGCCATCAGGAGGATCGCAACCCCGCAGGCCAGCACCAGGGCAATCGCCAGGGCCTGCGCCCAGAGGCGGCGGAAACTGCGCAGGAGCTTGAGATCCAGCGCCTCCATCGCCCTACCACTCGATCTCGGCAGGGGCGAGCTGGGTGGCGTTTTCCTCCACCAGGCGGATCTTGCCGTCCTGGAACCAGATCACCCGATGCGCCATCTGCCGGATCGCCGCGTTATGGGTGATCACCACGGTGGTGGTGCCGGTGGTCTCGTTGATGCGCTGCAACGCCTCCAGCACCTGAACGCCGGTCTTGCTGTCCAAGGCGCCTGTCGGTTCATCGCACAACAGGATCTCGGGGCGTTTGGCGATGGCACGGGCAATGGCGACGCGCTGCTGTTCGCCCCCTGACATCTCTGCCGGGAAGTGATCCATGCGGGCGCCCAGGCCGACTTCCTTCAGCGCCTCTTCGGGCGGCATCGGGTTGCGGGCCACATCGGTCACCAGCTGCACGTTTTCCCAGGCCGTAAGGCTGGGCACCAGATTGTAGAACTGAAAGACAAAGCCGACGTGATCGCGCCGATAGCGCGTCAGGCCACGGTCATTCATGCGAGTTAGCTCCTGGTCGCGAAACCAGACCCGACCATCAGTGGCATGATCCAGCCCGCCCAGAATGTTCAGCAGCGTCGACTTGCCGCTCCCCGATGGCCCCAGCAGCACCACCAATTCGCCGGTGAACAGCTCCAGATCCACCCCGGCAAGCGCATGCACCTTCTGGGTGCCGGTGTCATAGACCTTGGTGACACCTTCGGTTTTGAAAACGACGTCTTTCATAATCACCTCTGCCCCAAAGGGATAGGCATGCTGCAATGCAGAGACTTTGACATGGCTCAAGCTGAAACCAAAGCCTGAATTGAAATCCAGCGCGGCGCGGGGGCGGCACGCAGCGTGACAAAGGGATAGAGACTTATAATGCTTGACGAAATCTGGGCAGTTGGCAGGATCGCCGCCAGAACCAGGGAGGAAAACATGACAACACCGGCCCCCGCCGATCCACAGGACTCGCAGCTCTCCGCCACCATCGCCCGCGCGCGCAGCCAGCAGCTGGGCGATCTCTTGCGCCGCAGCGCCGCCCGTACACCGAACAAGACCGCGCTGGTCTTTCGCGGCCAGCGCGACAGTTTCGCAGAGCTTGACCGGCTGGTGAACCGCTGCGCCAATGCGCTGGCCGCACGCGGCGTCACCAAGGGCGACCGCATCGCACTCTTTTCCCATAACAACCGCGCCTTCGTGGTCTTTCGCATGGCGCTGGCGCGGCTCGGTGCGGTGACCACCCCGGTCAATTTCATGCTCAGCGCCGAGGACGTCGCCTATATCCTGGATCATTCCGGCGCCCGGGCCATCATTTCCGAGGACGCCCTTTGCGCCACCGCTGATGCGGCCCTTGCGCAGCTGGATCAGCCGATGCAGTTCCGCCTGTCGATCTCTCATGCAATGGAGAGCCTGCCGACCGGCTGGGAGGCCGCCGAGCCGCTGTTCGACCACGCCGACGATAGCGCGCCCTATGTCGAGATCGCAGGCGATGATCCGATCCAGATGATGTACACCAGCGGCACGGAATCCCGCCCCAAGGGCGCGCTGTTGTCCTCGGATGCGCTTTTTGCCCAATACGGCAGCTGCATCAGCGATGGCGAGATGGCCGCCGACGACATCGAACTCCACTGCCTGCCGCTGTTCCACTGTGCGCAGCTCGACTGCTTCCTGACGCCGGACCTGTATCTGGGCGCGACCAGCATCCTGATGGAGGCCGCGGATCCCGGCAAGATGCTGGAAGCCATCGCCGCCGAGGGCGTCACCAAGCTCTTTTGCCCGCCCACCGTCTGGATCGCGCTGCTGCGCCACCCGGATTTCGACAAGACCGACCTCAGCGCCCTGCGCAAGGGCTACTACGGCGCCTCGATCATGCCGACCGCGATCATCGAGGAACTGACCACGCGCCTGCCGAACCTGCGCCTGTTCAACTTCTACGGCCAGACGGAAATGGCCCCCGTCGCCACCATCCTCCTGCCCCATGAACAGCTGAGCAAGCTCGGCTCTGCCGGGCGGCCCGCGCTCAATGTGGAAACCCGCGTGGTGGATGATGCGGGCAACGACCTGCCCGTGGGCGAGGTGGGCGAGATCGTGCACCGCAGCCCGCATCTGATCCTGGGTTACTACAAGGATCCCGCCAAGACGGCGGAAGCGTTTGAGGGCGGCTGGTTCCACTCGGGCGATCTGGGGCGGTTTGACGAGGACGGCTATCTCTATGTCGTCGACCGCAAGAAGGACATGATCAAGACAGGCGGCGAAAACGTGGCCAGCCGCGAGGTGGAGGAAGCCATCTTCCGCCATCCCGCCGTGGCCGAGGTCGCCGTCTTCGGCGTGCCCCACCCCAAGTGGATCGAGGCGGTGACCGCTATTGTCGTGGCGAAACCGGGCGAGGAGGTCACCATCGAGGCGCTGATGGACTATTGCCGCGAAACGCTGTCCCACTTCAAAAGCCCCAAGCATATCGCCCTGACCGAGGCCCTGCCCAAGAACGCCAGCGGCAAGATCCTGAAACGCGATCTGCGCATCGCCTATGCCGGTGTCTTCGACGGGCAAGACGCCTAGATACGGCTCTGCCCTCCAAGGCCGCGCCCCGGATCCGGGGCGCGGCATATCCCCTAAGCCAACGCCCTTCCCCCATCCGCTCAGCGGCGCGCAAAGTGGCGAAAATTCTTGCAAACGCCCATAATTTGAGCGCAGGCTTCAAAGAATAAGCTTCCAACGTCGGCCCGCTTGTCTGCGCGGGCTAAGATTTTTACCGATTGGACAATGGTCCCGGATTTAACAGGGGCTGATTTCAACAGGGGGATTGTTCCATGAAAGATCAAACCACGGGCGTTCTGTCGCGTCGCCACTTCCTGACCACCAGCGCCGCTGCTGCCTTGACTGCGGGCGCATTGGCCACTCCGAACACCCTGTTCGCGGCCGAGCCTTTGAAGGTTGCGGGCATCTATACCGTACCGGTCGAACAGCAATGGGTCAGCCGCATTCACGTGGCCGCCCTCGCTGCGCAGGACCGCGGCGACATCAGCTATACCTATTCCGAGAACACCTCGAACTCGGACTATTCCCGCGTCATGCGCGAATATGCCGAACAGGGCTACCAGATGATCATCGGTGAGATCTTCGGCGTCGAGGCCGAGGCGCGCGAGGTCATGGCCGACTATCCGGATGTGGCCTTCCTGATGGGCTCCTCCTTCAAGGAAGACGCTGCGATCCAGAACCTCTCGGTCTTTGACAACTACATCCAGGATGCGGCCTACCTGTCGGGTATCATCGCGGGCGCCATGTCGAAATCCGGCAATATCGGCATGGTCGGCGGCTTCCCGATCCCCGAGGTGAACCGCCTGATGCACGCCTTCATGGCCGGTGCGCGCGAGATGAACCCGGAAATGAAGTTCCAGGTCTCCTTCATCGGTTCCTGGTTCGATCCGCCAAAAGCAAAAGAAACCGCCTTCGCCATGATCGAGAACGGCGCCGATATCCTTTATGCCGAACGCTTTGGCGTCTCGGATGCGGCCAAGGAAAAGGGTATTTTGGCGATCGGCAACGTGATCGACACCCAGGCCGATTACCCCGAAACCGTGGTGGCCTCGGCGATCTGGCATTTCGAGCCGACGCTGGATGCGGCCATTGCAGCGGTCAAGGCGGGCTCTTTCAGCGCCGCCGATTACGGGACCTATTCCTTCATGAAGGAAGGCGGCTGCTCGCTGGCACCCTATGGCACCTTCGAAGGCAAGATCCCGCAAGAGGCGCTGGATCTGGTCGCCGCCCGCACCGCCGCGATCAAGGATGGTTCCTACACCGTTGCGATCAACGACGACGAACCCAAATCCTCGTGATCCGGGCTGCGCGTTCATGACACAAAAAGAAAAGGCGCAGGTTGTCCTGCGCCTTGACGGCATCACCAAACGGTTCGGCCCCGTCACCGCCAATGAAGACGTCAGCTTTGCCCTACACCGGGGCGAGGTGATCGCTCTATTAGGGGAAAACGGCGCGGGCAAGACCACGCTGATGAATATCCTTTTCGGCCAATACACCGCCGATGAAGGATCGGTCGAGCTGTTCGGCCAGCCGCTGCCCGCAGGCGATCCGCGCGCCGCGCTGGACGCTGGCGTCGGCATGGTGCACCAGCATTTCACCCTCGCCGGGAACCTGACGGTCTGGGAAAACATCGTGCTGGGGGTTGATGCGCTCAGTACCGCCAGCCTCAAACCCGCCGCCGCCAAGGCCCGCATCCGTGCCCTGTCGGAGCGGTTTCACCTGAAGGTCGACCCCGGCGCCAAGGTGGGCCGTCTCACCGTGGGGGAACGCCAGCGGGTCGAGATCCTGAAGGCCCTGTACCGGGATGCGAAAATCCTGATCCTGGACGAACCCACCGCGGTGCTGACCCCGCAGGAGGCCGACGCCCTGTTCGCCACCCTGCGCGAGGCGATTGCCTCGGGGCTGTCGGTGATCTTCATTTCCCATAAATTGCATGAGGTCATGGCGATTTCCGACCGCGTGCTGGTGCTGCGCCACGGCCGCCTTGTGGCCGAACGCGCCACCACAGATACCCATGGCGAGGAACTGGCCGCGCTTATGGTCGGCGCCGAGGTGAGCGCACCCAGCATCGCACCTGCCAACCCCGGCGCGCCGCTTTTGACCTTACGCGATGTGACCACGCCGGGGGCAGGATCCGCACCGGGCCTTGCCCGCGTCAGCCTTGACCTGCGCGCGGGTCAGATCACCGGGCTGGCCGGGGTGTCCGGCAACGGGCAGGCGGCGCTGTCCGATCTGATCTCGGGCCTCATCGCCCCGGCCAGCGGCAGCATGGAGCTGCACGGAGCCTCTCCAAAAGGCTGGTCGCCCCGCGCCGCCATCGCCAATGGCGTGGCCCGCATTCCCGAGGACCGGCACAAGACCGGCACCATCGCCGATTTCGACCTCACCGAAAACGCCATCCTTGAAACCTATGCCACCCGGTTCAGCTCGCGCGGCTGGCTTGACTGGAGCGGCGCGCGCGCCTTCGCCCAGAAACTGATCGCAGGCTACGACATCCGCTGCCCCGGCCCGGACATCCGCATTCGCCTTTTGTCGGGCGGCAATATGCAGAAGCTGATCCTGGGCCGGGTGCTGGAGGGGGCACCGGACATCATCCTCGCCAACCAGCCGGTGCGCGGTCTGGACATTGGCGCGGTCAACTATGTGCATGAACAACTGGCCAAGGCCCGTGACCGCGGCGCTGCGGTATTGCTGATTTCGGAAGACCTCGACGAAATCATGCGCTTGTCCGATGTGATCCATGTGATCTCCGAAGGGCGGCTCAGCCCGGAATTTGCCCGCGGCACCATGCGCCCCGAGGATCTGGGCCGCTGGATGGCGGGCGAGGGTTTTGAGAAGGGGCATACAGATGCGGCTTGAACCCATAGCAGCGCCCTCCTTCGGGCGGCGCATCCTGCCGCCTGCGCTGGCGATTGGCGCGACCTTTGTGGTGGCGGCGCTTTTGGCGATGATTGCGGGCGGCAATCCATTCGCGGTCTTCGGCCTGATCCTGAAAGGCGCCTTCGGGTCGAAATTCGCCATATTGGAGACGCTCAACAGCGCAACGCCCTTGATCTTTACCGGGCTGGCCATCGCGGTGGCCTTTCGCGCCAAGCTCTGGAACATCGGCGCCGAGGCTCAGCTATACGCAGGCGCGGTGATCACCGTCGTTCTGGGCACCGGTGCCTTGTCCCTGCCCGCGCCGCTGATGCTGGCACTTTGCGCCATCGCCGCCATGCTGGCGGGTGCGCTGATCCTGCTGGGGCCTGCCCTGCTCAAGACCCGGCTGGGCGTTGACGAGGTGGTGACCACGCTGCTGTTCAACTTCATCTTTCTGCTCTTTGTCAGTTACCTGCTCGAAGGGCCGCTGAAAGACCCGATGGGCATGGGCTGGCCTAAATCCGCGCGACTGATCCCTGAGGCCCGCCTGCCCCGCATCGTCGAAGGGCTCCGCCTGCACTGGGGCTTTGCCCTGGCGCTGATCGCCGCCATCGCGGTCTGGGTGATCAACACCCTCACCACGCTCGGCTATGAAATGCGCGCCGTCGGCCAGAACGCCGAGGCGGCCGCATTCGCCGGCATTCCCGTGACCAAAGTCATCCTAAAGACTGCGCTTTTGTCCGGGGGGCTTGCGGGCCTTGCGGGGTTTTCCGAGGTCTCGGGCCTCAAAGGCTCCCTGACGCTCGATCTGTCACCTGGCTTTGGCTACACCGGCATCGTGGTCGCCATGCTCGCGCTCTTGCACCCCCTGGGCGTGGTTGTCGCGGCGCTGTTCGTGGCCGCCATCTTTGTGGGCGCCGACAGCATGAGCCGCGCGGCGGGTGTGCCGAGCTATCTCGCCGATATCATGCTCGCCTCGGCGCTGTTGTTCATGGTGCTGGCGATCCTTCTCACCAAATTCCGCGTGCGGAGGGACTGACATGGAGCTGATCGACATCCTGCTGTCCGCCAGTTTCTGGGCCGCCGCCATCCGCATCGCCTCGCCTCTGATCTTCGCCACCATCGGAGAGCTGATCTGCGAGCGCGCCGGGGTTCTGAATCTCGGCATCGAGGGTATCATGGTCGCGGGTGCCTTTGCCGGCTGGATCGCGGTCTGGGGCGGTCTGCCGCTTTGGGGCGGGGTTGCCGTGGCCCTGCTGACCGGGATGATGCTGGGGCTGGTGCATTCCATTTTCTCGGTGCCCTTTGGCCTCTCGCAGCATGTGGTCGGCGTTGGCCTCACGCTGCTGGCGACTTCGCTCACCTTCTACACCTATCGCGTGGTCCTGCCCGAGGTGTCATCCCCGCCGAAAATCACCGCTTTCCAGCCCTATGAGATCCCGCTTCTGTCCGACCTGCCACTGGTCGGCCCTGCGCTGTTCTCGCAAACACCGCTCACCTATGCTGCGTTCATTCTGGCAGGGCTGACGGCGCTGGTGCTCTATCGCACGCCCCTTGGCCTTGCGGTGCGCGCCGCCGGGGAAAACCCGCAAGCCGTCGCCGCCCAAGGGCTGTCGGTCACCGCGATCCGCATGGGCGCGGTTGTGGTCGGATCCGGCTTCATGGCGGTGGGCGGTGCCTTTCTGACACTCTCTGCCTTTGACAGCTTCTTCTTCGACATGGTCAACGGGCGCGGCTGGATCTGCATTGCGCTGGTGGTCTTTGGCGCCTGGAAACCGGGCAAGGCGGTGCTGGGCGCGGTGCTGTTTGCCGCCTTCGACGCCCTACAGATACGCCTGCAACAAACCGGCATCGGCGCCGTGGTGCCCTATCAGGTCTTCCTGATGATGCCCTATATCCTGTCCATTCTGGCGCTGGTGGTGATGTCCCGCCGCGCCGAGATCCCGGCGGCCCTGATGGTGCCCTTCAACAAGGGGGAAAGATGATGTTCGACCTGATCGTCAAGGGCGGTACCCTGCCCGATGGCTCCGTCGCCGATATCGGCATTGCGGGCGGCAAGATCACCGCCATTGATTCCCAGCTAGAGGCCGAAGCGCGTGAGGTGATCGACGCCAGCGGAGACCTCGTCTCCCCGCCCTTCGTGGATCCGCATTTCCACCTGGATGCGACGCTGTCCTACGGCATTCCCCGGCTCAACGCCTCGGGTACTCTGCTCGAAGGGATCTCCCTCTGGGGAGAGCTGCGCGACATCGCCACGGTGGAGGAAATGGTGGAGCGCGCGCTGACCTATTGCGACTGGGCCGCCTCCATGGGGACGCTGGCGATCCGCTCCCATGTGGACACCACGCCCGATCACCTCAACACCGTTACCGCCATGCTGGAGGTGAAGGAAAAGGTCAAAGAGTATATCGACCTGCAGCTGGTCGCCTTCCCGCAGGATGGGCTGTACCGCAGCAAGACGGGCCGCGAGAACGTGATCCGCGCGCTGGATATGGGGGTCGATGTGGTCGGCGGCATCCCCCATTTCGAGCGCACAATGCAGGACGGTGCCACCTCGATGCGCGACCTCTGCGAAATCGCCGCCGAGCGGGGTCTGATGGTCGATATCCACTGCGACGAAAGCGACGATCCCCTGTCCCGCCATATCGAGACGCTGGCCTATGAAACCCAGCGGCTGGGCCTGCAGGGGCGGGTTGCGGGCAGTCACCTGACCTCGATGCATTCGATGGACAATTACTATGTCTCAAAGCTCTTGCCGCTGATGGCCGAGGCCGGGGTTTCCGCCATCCCCAACCCCTTGATCAACATCATGCTGCAGGGGCGGCACGACACCTTCCCCAAACGCCGAGGGCTCACTCGCGTGAAGGAAATGCAGGCCCTTGGCATCCCGGTCGGCTGGGGGCAGGACTGCGTGCTGGATCCCTGGTACTCCCTTGGCACCGCGGACATGCTGGATGTGGCCTTCATGGGCCTGCACGTGGCGCAGATGAGCCACCCCGACGAGATGGCCCGCTGTTTCACCATGGTGACCGAGGTCAACGCCCAGATCATGGGGCTAGAGGGGTACGGGTTGAAGGTCGGCGGCGATGCCTCCCTGGTGGTTCTGGACGCCAGCACCCCGACCGAAGCCGTCCGCCTGCGCCCAACCCGGCTGGCCGTTGTGTCCAAGGGCAAAGTGATCGCCCGCAGCGCCCGTGGAGATGCGAGTCTTTCGTTGCCGGGGCGTCCCGAAACGGTGCGGCGGCGGCATGGGGTGTGGTAGGAAAATAGAAGAAGGCGCTCCGGGTTCTGCAAAGTCGTTTGTTTCCTTTCTTTACAAGCAGAAATTGCGCGCTTAACGCGCTTGACAATGGAACTTCGATTACCTACGTTCCTTTACGAGGCGCAGACTTGTGTTGCCCTCATTCCGAGGCCCGTGCGTAAGCGCGGGCTTTCGTGTTTTTGAGGTTCTTTTGACTTATATTGCCTATTTAGATGAGTTCGGTCACATCGGCCCCTACATTAGCCGCAACGACCGTCAGCACAACGATAGTCCAGTCTTCGGACTTGCTGGGCTTGTGCTTCCCATTGAAGAAGTACGGAGCTTTGGAACTTGGTTCTATCAGAGGAAATGTGAATTACTAAAGTTCGAGCTTGACCGCTCAGATGCCCATCCGTCCGTTTGGGAGAAGAAAGGCTCAAGTCTCTACACAGTCCGGAACGTAAGAAAATATCGAGAGCTCCGTAACTTCACTAACCGCCTTTTAAATAAGATAGACGCGCTTGGCGGATTTGTCTTTTATGTTGGCCAGGGCAAACACGCCTCCCCTGAAGACCACGATGCAAATGCTCTCTACAGATACATCCTTCGTGAAGCGATCAAACGGATTGACCAGTACTGTATGGATGACTGCGATCCTTGTGGGCAGTTTCTCCTTGCCCTCGACGAGCATGACCAGAGGTCTGCACTGGTCACACAGGCAGCGATCGCAATGTATGGTGCAGACAGACGGCGCAGCCTTGTCGAGCCTCCTTTTCAATTAGAAAGCCACCGCTATCAGACAATGCAGGCTGCCGATTGGATCGCTGGCCTTACGGGACGCCTTGGTGCGTATTGGAAGGCATCAGAGGAGTATCCTGAAAACGAGATCTTCGCCACGTATTTCGCAGCACGACTGCACCAATGCGCGGTGAGAAGTGGAATCAGAGACTAAACCTCATTACAGGTACACCCAGTACTCTTTGTCACTTGCCCCCCAGATACTGGTCCATCAGATGCGGCGTCAGCTCTCCATTCTCCCGGTCCAGGCGCTGTGGCCGCAGTTCAGGATCACTGCCAGGCAGACGCCGCGGGTGAGATGCGCTCTCTGGCACGACCCGCGACGCGACATAGGGCAATCAGCGTTTCCAGAACCGTTTCGCCGCCACCTTTTGCGCCTTCAGGTGGGCCTTCAACTCGGTATAGCCGCCGATCTTCTCCCCGTCGATGAACACAAGCGGCGTTGTGGTGATGTGATGCTTGTCCTTGAAGGCATCCGTTTCATGGCGCGTTCTGAGGATGTGCTCCTCGATCTCGAACTTCTCGCGGCGCAGAAGATCGCGCGCAGCGGTGCCGTAGCCACAGGTGTAATTGGGCAAATCCATCCGGTACAAAACCGCCTTGAGCATGGGGGGCATCCTTTTGTTTTTACAGGGCTGATGTCGAATGCCATGCCCTCATGCGCAAGGCCGCTGCGATCACTTTGGCGTGCGCTGAAACATGGCCGAGACGGCCCAAGACCCAGCAACGGCGGCACGGGGCGTCTACATGGAGGCGTCTCGGTGAGTGTCCCGACCGTTGCTCTGCCTTGCGCCCTTATCGCCTGATACATCGGTCAAGTATCATGGACAGGGTTTCGCTCCCGTCCCAATGAACCGCCTCCCAGCCCTCATGGCGGGCGGCCTTGACGTTTGCGACCGTATCATCAACCAGCAGCAAATCGTGCGGCTGACATCCGGTTGCCTGCGCCGCATAGGCAAAAAACTCGGCCTGGGGCTTCCTGAAACCGGCTTGTGCCGAATATAGGATGCCGTCGACTTCCTCTGACAAAGCCAGAGTTCGTCGCAAGTGCTCCACCCGCATATGCTCTTGATTGGTTGCCAGGTAGATCGGAATGCCTTGGCATCTTGCGGCCCGGCAGTCTGCAAGCACGTCATCGACAATGCGTGAATCCATCTTGAACCAGTAGTCGACAAGTTCTTGGGGCTTAACCTGCGGGGCAATACGCTCCAGCACACTGCCCAGTGCCGGAAGCAGGTCTTTCCGACCGACAACGATCTCTGCCCATTGGGATTTGAAGAACGCGTTGATCAGTGCCTCCGAAGGCACTCCGAGATCTTGCTCTAGCTCCTTGTCCCATCTTTGACCGTCTGTTGGGCGGCCGTCGATCAAGACGCCGTCAACATCAAGCATGAGGCATTTCGCCATTTCGGTGCTCCGTTTCCTGTCGCAGGTTTTATGGCCCGAAACGAGAACGACGTGAAGGGCGTGCCGCAAGCGATCGCGGGCTGTTCCGTCGGGCGGGGAAACCCTGACGCAGGCGCTCTGTCCGCTGCTGGTTCCTTGCACAGCGACAATCGGTTGTTGACCGGATCTCTTTTCTTCTGGCATGACAGATCTCATGTCCGGTTCCGGAGTTCGCTCTGGACGCAAAAGGGAATGCAGTGCGGCTTGCGACAAGCCAATTCTGCAACTGCCCCCGCAACTGTAGGCGGCGAGCACGGCTGACAATGCCACTGGGATCTCCCGGGAAGGCCAGCCAAGTGTGACGACCCGCAAGTCAGGATACCTGCCGGATTAGCGCCCTCGGAAAGGGCGACCATCACCGGCGACGGGGTGTGCGCTGGAACCGCTTGCCGTGAGTGGCAACTGGCTTCGTATCCCCCTCAGCCAACTGCACAAATGCGCCGGGGAAGGCGCAACGAGGTGAGGAACGAAGAATGAAGAAACTGCTCTTGGCAGCGGCCACGGCGGCAATGATGCCGGTCTTGGCGCAGGCGCATTTCCTGTTGGAATATACCGAAGAGACGATGATCGCGCATCCCGGCGAGATTCCGGTGAAACTGGTCTTCTGGCATCCGCTAGAGGCCGGTCACGTGATGGCGCTGGAAAAACCGGAAGAGTTCTACGTCATCCACAACGGCGAAAAGACCGACCTGATGGGCAGCCTTCGGGAAACCACCTTTCAAGGGCCCGAAAACAGTGCCAAGGCCTTCGTGGGATCGGTGCCGGTCAAACGCTCCGGCGACTATGTGCTGGTGACCGTACCGGCGCCCTACTACGAAGAATCCGAGGATATCTACATCCAGCAGATCACCAAGGCCTATCTGAACCGGAACGCGCTGCCCACCGACTGGGATCAGCCGCAGGGATTGGCCACCGAGATCCAACCCTTGAACAAACCCTACAATATCATTGCAGGCTCCACCTTCAGCGGCCGCGTCCTGAGCCAAGGGAAACCGGTGGCCGGTGCCGAGATCGAAATCGAATATATCGCGGCCGCCCCCGACATGCAGGGCACGGGCGCCAAGGAGCCCGTGATTTCGCCCCTGCCCGGCGGGGCGCTGGTCGCGATCTCGGACGACAACGGGTATTTCACCTTCGGCATTCCCAAGGCTGGATACTGGGGCTTTGCCGCCCTCGGAACTGGCCCCGAGACCACGCATCAGGGCAAGGCGTTGAGCCAGGATGCGGTGATCTGGATCCGCGCCTGGGATCTGGAGTAACCCGGCATGCATATCGTCGACGGAGCCCTTTCCAACCCAGTCGTGATCGGCGGCGCACTCGCGGCCGCCGGGGGGATTGCCTGGGGGCTGAAATCGCTGGATCTGGATCGCATTCCCACGGCCGGCGTTCTTTCGGCCAGCTTTTTCGTGGCCTCCCTGATCCATGTGCCGATCGGCCCGTCCTCGGTGCATTTGATCCTGAACGGTCTGGCCGGGCTGATGCTTGGCTGGGCCGCCTTTCCGGCGCTTTTCGTGGGGCTTTTGCTGCAGGCGGTTTTCTTTGGGTTCGGCGGTCTGACCGTCCTTGGCATCAACACGCTCAATATTGCCCTGCCTGCTGTCTTGGTTGGGGTCCTGCTGCGACCGCTGATCGGGCGCGGCACGCCTGTCCACGGCGCCATCTGGGGCGGCATCGGTGGGGCCTTTGCGATTGCTGCAACCACGGTCATGGTGGGGGCCGCGCTGGCCCTGTCGGGGGATCAGTTCCTGCCTGCCGCGAAACTGGTGTTCTTGACCCATATCCCGGTGATGGCCATCGAAGCGGTGCTCACGGGCTTTGCCATCCTTCTGGCCCGCAAGGCAAAGCCAGAGCTTTTTTTCACCAGGGCACCCGCATGAAACGGCTGGCATTCCTCCTTGCCCTGTGCTGCGCGCCTTTACCCGCAGCTGCACATAAGGTGATTGCCGGGGTCTTTGCCTCCGGCGCAACCATCGAAGGGGAAATCGGCTTTTCCGACGGGGCGATGGCAAGGGGGGCGGAGATCATCGTCACCGGCCCGGATGGCGCGGAACTGGGCCGGACCGTATCCGACGCGGATGGGTTCTTTGTCTACACGCCGACACGGGCGGTGTCGCATACCTTCTTTGCCGATCTCGGCGCCGGGCATGTGGCCAAAGTCACCATGCCTGCCGGGGAGGTGGCCAGGATCATGGGTGTCATCCCCCCCAAGGCTGCGCCTTCCAACGCTGACACAGAACCTGCTGCGCCGACCACCGCTGCTGTCGCTGTGGCATCGCTCACCGAAGAAGAGCGCCAAGCCATTGCCGACCTCCTGCGCGACGAGATACGCCCCTTGCGCCGCGAGATTGCCGCCTACCGGGAGCAGAACGATGTCCAGACCATCCTGGGCGGCATCGGCTATATCCTTGGGCTGTTCGGGCTTGGCTTCTACCTTGCCGCGCGGCGCAAGTTGGGCGCGCGATGACACATGTTCTTGGTCCCCAAGAGAAGGCGCTTGCCGGTTCTGGCGCATTGGCCCGCCAGGCGCTGATCGCCCGGCTCGATCCGCGGTTGCGGATCGTGATGGCCTGTGTCTTCGCGGTCGTGGTGGTTGCGCTGTCGTCGCTGACCGCCCTTTTTGCGGCGCTGGCGATCGCGCTGTCGCTCCTGGTGATGTCGCGGCTGCCATGGCGCCGGACGCTCAGGCGGATGGCGATGATGGACGGGTTCATCCTGGTCATGTTGCTGCTGTTGCCCTTCACGGTTCCCGGCGATCCGATCCTTGTTCTGTGGGGGCTTGCGGCCAGTTGGCAGGGGCTGTGGCAGGCCGTCGAAATCGCGCTCACCGCGAATGCGGTGATCCTGGCAGTGCTGGTGCTGCTCGGCACCTTGGAGCCGGTCACCCTTGGGCATGCGCTGCACCGGTTGCGCTGCCCTGAAACGCTGGTACATCTGCTGATGTTCACCATCCGCTATCTTGACGTGCTGCATGGCGAATATCAGCGCCTGCGGGCCGCGATGAAGGTCCGCGGCTTTCGGCCCGGCACCAATTGGCACAGCTACCGCAGCTTTGGCTATCTGGTCGGGATGATGCTGGTGCGGGCCATTGAGCGCTCCGAACGTATTCTTGGGGCAATGAAATGTCGCGGTTTTGCGGGCCGGATGCCGTTGCTGCAGGAGTTTACCCTGGCCCGCCGGGACGTCACCTTTGGCACTGGCTTCACCCTGCTTTGCCTTGGCCTGATCATTCTGGATGTTGCATGACGATCATCGCACTTGAAAAGATTTGCTTTGCCTATCCCGGCCAACCGCCGGTATTGACCGGGGCCTCGTTGCACCTGCAGGCAGGGCAACGGCTGTCGATCACCGGTCCGAACGGATCCGGGAAATCCACCCTTCTGCATATCGCCCTTGGCCTGCAGCGGCCTTCGTCGGGGGCTGTGAGGATCTTTGACAAAGACCGCAAGGAAGAGGCCGATTTTCACGAGGTCCGGCGCCGCATCGGGCTGGTCTTTCAGGATCCGGACGATCAGCTGTTCTGCCCCACGGTGGCCGAGGATATCGCCTTTGGCCCCTTGAACCTGGGCAAATCCCGGCACGAGGCGATGGCGATTGTGGATCGGGTGCTGGGCGATCTGGATCTGATGAATCTCAAGGATCGCAGCACCCACAAGCTGTCAGGCGGTGAAAAGCGTCTGATCACCCTGGCAACGGTTCTGGCGATGGAGCCGGAGGCGTTGTTACTGGATGAGCCGACCAATGCGCTGGACCCCGAGAACGAGGCACGGCTGCTAGAGATCCTGCTGTCCCTGCCGCAAGCCATCCTGCTGGTCAGCCATTCCACTCCCTTTCGCGCGGCACTGGCACCGGAGCGGCTGGAGCTTCAGGGCGGCAGGCTGGTTCCCATGTGAGCGCACGGGCCATTGATCGGACTGGCCATTGATCGAACCGGCGATCCGCCCGCCCGCGCCCTTTGCGCAGAGACGCGGACGGATCTGGACTTTGCTCCGATTTCAAACGCCCAGGTAACGGTCGGTCAGATCCGGGGTCAGCGCGTCCATTCTGCCGGTCCAGACGCTTTGACCCCGGTTCAGGATCACCGCGTGGTCGGCGATCTGGGCGAGCTCCTTCAGCGTCTTGTCCACCACCAGGATCGACAGGCCCGCCTCGCGCTTCAGCTGCGCAATCGCTGCCCAGATTTCCTGTCGCACCACCGGAGCCAGGCCTTCGGTTGCCTCGTCCAGGATCAAGAGGCGCGGGTTGGTCATCAGGGCGCGGCCAATGGCCAGCATCTGCTGCTCGCCACCAGAAAGCGAACTGGCGGTCTGGTCACGCCGTTCCTTCAGACGCGGAAACAGCCCGGCGACGCGGGTAAAATCCCAAGGCCCCGAACGCGCGGCAGCCGTCAGGTTTTCCTCCACCGTCAGCGGGCCGAAACAGCGCCGCCCCTCGGGCACCAGACCGATGCCCAGCCGCGCGATCTTGTGCGAGGCCAGCTGCCGCAGGTCATGCCCATCGAAGCGCAGATCCCCGGCAAAGGGCTGCACCATGCCGCAGATCGACTTGATCGTGGTGGTCTTGCCCATGCCGTTGCGGCCCATAAGGGCGACGACCTCGCCCTCGGCCAGATCCAGCGAGACACCGAACAGCGCCTGCGAGGGGCCGTAAGAGGCCTCGATATTGCTCAGCGACAACAGGCTCATGCGGCGTCCTCCTCTCCCAGGTAGGCGCGGCGCACCTCTGCATTGGCGCGGATCTCATCCGCCGTGCCGGTGGCGATCACCGCGCCATAGACCAGCACGCTGATCCGGTCGGCGAGGGCAAAGACCGCGTCCATGTCATGTTCCACCAGAAGGATCGGCGCCTCATGGCGCAACTCATCGAGGAAACCAGTCAGGGCCTTTGATCCGCTTGCCCCCAACCCCGCCATCGGTTCATCCATCAGGAAGAGTTTCGGCTGCAGCGTCAGCGCCACGGCGACCTCCAGTTGGCGGCGTTGCCCGTGCGACAGATCCGCAGTGCGCCGCTGCGCCTCGTCCTGCAGGCCGACGCGTTCCAAGGCGCGCTGCGCAGGCTCCAGCAGCGCCTTGTCCTTCATCACGTTGCGCAAGAAGGAAAACGCCCGCCCCCGCGCACCCAGCGCGCCAAGGACCACGTTTTGCAGCACCGTGAATTCCATCGCCAGGGACGAGATCTGGAAGGTCCGCCCCAGCCCCAGCCGCGCCCGCGCCACCGTATCCAGATCGGTGACATCGCGGCCCAGCACCTCGATCCTACCACTGTCAGGCTTGAGGCTGCCCGAGATCTGCTTGATCAGGGTCGACTTGCCCGCACCATTGGGGCCGATCAAGGCGTGGATTTCACCGGGCCGCAGATCAAGGCTCACATTGTCGCTGGCCTTCAGCGCGCCAAAGCTTTTGCTGATGCCCTCGACTTTCAGAACCGGGGTCATGTCAGTCATGGGCCACCTCCCGTCCGGCAATGGCTCCGATCAGCCCGCCGCGTGCAAAGAGCACCATCAAGAGCAGCAATAGGCCAAGGAAGATCTGCCAGTATTCGCTGAACCCGCCAAGAATGTGTTCCAAGAGGATAAAGACCGCCGCACCCACGACCGGGCCGAACAGTCGTCCCACCCCACCGATGATGACAAAGACCATGATCTCGCCACTAGTGTGCCAACTCAGCATGGTGGGGCTCACGAACCGGTTGAGGTCCGCATAGAGCGCGCCGGCAAGACCTGTGATCGCGCCCGAGATGACAAAGGCCACCAGCCGCAGATGAAAGGGCGTGAGGCCCACGGTCATCACGCGTTCCTCACTCTGCCGGGCCGCCGCCAGGGCAAGCCCAAAGGGCGAACGTGCAAGACGCGCAGAGAAGACCAGCACCACGCACAGGATCACATAGGCAATCAAGAAGAACTGGATCGGATCTAGTGTATTCAGCCCCGGAAATTCGTTGCGCACCCAGATCGACTGACCATCCTCGCCGCCATAGGCGGACCAGCTGATCGCGAAGTAGTAAAGCATCTGACCAAAGGCGAGCGTGATCATGATGAAATAGACGCCCGAGGTGCGCAGGGACAGCGCCCCGATCACCAGCGCCGCCAAGGCGCTGGCGACGATGGCGACCAGCCAGATGATGGGCATCTGGTTGGTGCCTTCGATCAGGAAGGGCGCCTCCAGGATCGGCTCATAGTTCTGGGCGTGGGCCGCCAGGATCCCCATGGCATAGCCGCCGATCCCGAAAAAGGCCGCATGCCCCAGGCTTACCAGCCCGCCGATGCCCAGCGCGATATTGAGGCCGACACCCGCCAGCGCCAGGATCGCGACCTTGGTGGCGAGCGTGATGATAAAGATCTCGTCCATCGCCAGCGCCAGAAGCGGCACCGCCAGCAGCGCCGCCGCCAGCGCAATGTTCAAGGTTGTTTCGCGGGTCAGCATCAGTTGCTCCCCCCATATAGGCCCGACGGGCGCACCAAGAGGACCAGCGCCATCAGGATATAGATCAGCATCGAAGCCAGCGACGCCCCCACGGATGTGGCGCTTGCGGGCTCCATGAACAGGCCAAAGAGTTGCGGCAGGAAGACCTTGCCCAGCGTGTCAGTCAGCCCCACCAGGACCGCGCCCACCAGCGCGCCCTTGATCGAGCCGATGCCACCGATCACGATCACCACGAAGGCCAGGATCAGAACGGGTTCGCCCATGCCGACCTGCACCGACTGGATCGCGCCGACCAGGGCACCGGCCAGCCCCGCCAGCGCCGCGCCAAGGGCAAAAACCAGCGTGTAGAGCCTGGAAATATCCACCCCCAACGCCGCGATCATCTCACGATCCGCCTCGCCTGCGCGGATCTGGATGCCGATCCGGGTGCGCGCGATCAGCCAGAACAGCGCCGCCGCCACCACCAGTCCGATGGCGATGATCGTCAGCCGATAGAGCGGGTATTCGATCCCGCCGGGCAGGCTCACCGGGCCGGAGAGGTAGTCCGGCACATCCAGGAACAGCGGAAAGGAGCCGAAGATCCAGCGCGTGCCTTCGGAGAAGATCAGGATCAGCGCGAATGTGGCCAGCACCTGGTCCAGGTGATCGCGATCATAAAGCCGCCGGATCACCGCGACCTCGACAATGGCGCCAGCTGCGGCCGCAGCCGCAAGGCTAGCCACCAGCGCCAACAGGAAGGATCCGGTCAGCCCCGCCACGGCGGCGGCGGCAAAGGCCCCCACCATATACAGCGCGCCATGGGCAAGGTTGATCAGCCCCATGACGCCGAAGACCAGTGTCAGCCCCGCAGCCATGAGGAATAGCATGACCCCGAACTGCAACCCGTTCAGGACCTGCTCAAGAATGAGGATTATGGACATGGAATTGTTCCGCCGGATTGGGGGCGCCGCGGTCAGCGCCCCCACCGGATTGGAGGTCTCTTACATCTTGCACTCGGCGGCGTAGGCGTCACCGCGCATTTCAAGACCGGTGGCGATGATCTTGTTGGTGAAGACATCGCCTTCCTTGATCACTTCGCGCACGTAGATGTTCTGGATCGGGTGATGGTTGGGGCCGAACTTGAACTCACCGCGCACGGAAGCGAAATCCGCCGCCTCCAGCGCCGCACGGAAGGCGTCCTTGTCGGAGACATCGGCCTTCTCAAGCGCGCTCAGGATCAGGTTGGCGGTGTCATAACCCTGGCTGGCATAAAGCGAGGGCAGACGGCCGTATTTCTCCTGGAAGCCCGCCACGAATTCGGCGTTGGCCGCGTTGTCCAGATCCTTGTTCCACTGCGAGGTGTTCTTGACGCCCAGAGCGGCCTCACCCACGGCCTGCAGGATACCCTGGTCAAAGCTGAAGGCCGGGCCCACCACGGGCAGGTCGACGCCACTGTCGGCATATTGCTTGAGGAAGGAAATCCCCATGCCGCCGGGCAGGAAGAAGAACACCGAATCCGCGCCCGAGGCCCGGATCTGGGCGATCTCGGCGGCGTAATCGGTCTGGCCCAGCTTGGTGTAGATCTCACCGGCCAGATCGCCCTTGTACATGCGCTTGTAGCCGGTCAAAGCGTCCTTGCCCGCCGGGTAGTTCGGCGCCAGGATAAAGCTGTTCTTGTAGCCAGTATCGCTGGCATAGGCGCCTGCCGCCTCGTGCAGGTTGTCGTTCTGCCAGGCGACGTTGAAGTAATTCTCATGGCAGCGCTTGCCCGCCAGGGCCGAGGGGCCAGCATTGGGCGACAGGTAGAACACGCCCTGCGCGGTGGCGGCAGGCACAACGGCCATGGCGAGGTTCGACCAGATGATGCCGGTCATGATATCGACCTTCTCGGACTGGATCATCTGATCGGCCAGCTGTACCGCCGTTTCAGGCTTGCGCTGATCGTCCTCGATCACCACTTCCACATCGCTGCGGCCTGCCTTTTCGATGGCCATCATGAAACCGTCGCGCACATCGACGCCAAGGCCCGCACCGCCGCCCGAAAGGGTGGTGATCATGCCGATCTTGGTGTCCGCCTGCGCCGCCACGGCCAGGGCCGAAACGGCGGTTGCCAGTGCCAGAGTCTTGATTGCTTTCATTTCCCAAAGTCTCCCTATTGCAGTTATTGGACCGGGATCCGCGTTTGCCGCGGTTATCTCCATGCCACCACTATTTCCGCTATGGGCCGGTGGCGCCAGTCCTTCCTGGCCTTTTCCCTCTGATGGGGACACCTTGCGCCCGAAGTCGGGTCGTGGTGCAGTTAAGGCGCCGGATCCTTCGCCAGCATGCCCCGCCGCTGTGGTCTTCTTCGAACTGGACCTTCGGGGCGGGTGCCGACATGAAAACTCTAGGCAGCTTCCCCTCATTATTTCAACATTAAAATATTAAACCTTAAAACATTTTTGGCGAGATGCCGGAAAACGCGCCAAGCCTCGCACCAGCGCCCCCGCGCCGATTCCATATCCCGCCACGAAAAGTGCAACCCTTTCAAATAGAAGTCTTTTCTATGCTCAATCCGGCGGATCCGGCCTGGGTCAACAGGGCATCCGCCAGGATCTCGGTGCCGTTCATCTCCTGCTCGGAAAACACCTGCATCAACGAGATCCTGCGGCTGGCCCCCGGCACCTCCAGCGGTCTCAGCACAACTTCAGGGCATTGCTTGGCCTGCACCCGTGCGTAAAGTTCGGGCAGGATCGCCACCCCCGCGCCAGAGGCTGCCATCAGGCGAATCGCATCCAGACTGGTGCCTTCATATTCATCCGACACGATGCCACCGCAATCCGAGGCCAGCGCATAGACGATCCGCGACAATCGGTGCCCCCGGTCCAGCGTCAGGAATATCCGCCCCTTCAGATCCTGGGTAGCCACCGGGGCTTTGGTCCGGGCAAGCGGGTCATCGCGCGCCACCGCCAGCCACAGCCGTTCCGAAAACAGGTTTCTTTGCAACGTGTTGGGGTGATCTTCCGGCGTTGAGATGATCAGGTCCAGACGCCCCGATTTCAGGCCCTGCTCCAGATTTTGCGTGTTCTCGTCCCGCAGGATAAAGCGCAGATCCGGGTGCGACAGGTGCAGGGCGCTGATCACCTGCGGCAACAGATAGGGCCCGATGGAGGGCAGAACCCCAAGCCGGACCCGCCCGCCGAAGGGCGCCGCTCCGGTGATGGAGGCCCGCAGGTCTTCCACATCGCGCAGGATCTTCTGGGCACGGCGAATCACATCCGCTCCCTGCGGTGTTGGCGTCACCCCTGAGCGATTGCGCTGAAACAGCCGCGCGCCCAGATCGGCTTCGACCTCCGCGATCTGCGCCGAAAGGCTCGGCTGGCTGACATTCAGCGTTTCTGCCGCCAGACCGAACCGCCCCAGCCGCGCCACCGCCACCACATATTCCAATTGCCGAAGAGTTGGCCGCATCATTCATAGCCTTAAACTATGCAACAGTTAGAATTCTTGTATTTTAGTTATCTGAAAAATCAAGTCATCAGGCCGCGACAGACGCCCACTGATGAAGGAATCAAACCGTGGCACAGATAATTGACAGCCTGCTGGTCCCCACCATCCTGTTCTTTGCCCTGGGTCTTGCCGCCGCCTTTGCCCGCAGCGATCTGTCGATCCCAAGTGGCGCGGCCAAGTTCATGTCGATCTACCTGCTACTGGCCATCGGCTTCAAAGGCGGTGCCAGCCTGGCGCAGCACGGGCTCAGCCCCGATCTGTTCGCAACCCTTGCCGCTGGCGTGTTGCTGTCCTTTGTCATCCCCTTCGTGGCCTTTGGCCTCCTCAAGGTGATGACCAGGCTCAACACTCTGAACGCGGCCGCGCTTGCCGGTCACTACGGGTCGATCTCCATCGTGACCTTCGTCACCGCGACCAGCCTGCTGGAGCTGGGCGGCATCGCCTACGAAGGTTATATGGTCGCCGTTGCCGCCGCGATGGAGGTGCCTGCCATCCTCTCCGCCCTGTGGCTGGCGCATCGGCGTGGCGGCGAACAGCAGGACACCCCCAAAGGGCTGTGGCGCGATCTTCTGGCCAATGGGTCCATCGTTCTCCTGGTGGGGGCCTTCACCATTGGCGCCATCACCGGCGATGACGGTCTTGCAACGATTTCGCCCTTCATCATCGGCCCCTTCACCGGCATCCTATGCCTGTTCCTGCTGGACATGGGCCTGGCCGCCGGGCGCAGCCTGATCTCCAACCGGGGGCAGCTCACGCCGGGCCTGTTTGCATTCGGTGTGACCATGCCGGTGATCGGCGCCCTGATGGCCCTGGCGCTGGCGCGGCTGACCGGCCTGTCGGATGGCGGCAGCTTCCTCTTCATGGTGCTGGCGGCCTCGGCCTCTTACATCGCGGTGCCCGCAGCCATGCGCATCGCCCTGCCGCGCGCCGAACCCGGCATCTACCTGTCGATGTCGCTGGGGGTCACCTTTCCCTTCAACATCACCGTCGGCCTGCCCCTGTATCTGTGGCTGGCGCAGGCAAGCGGTTAAGCCAGGGCGCAGCTCCCCGGCCGGTATCAGCCCGCTGCCGGTGGCAGCCGAAACACCTGGCCGGGACCCGTGATCCCGGCCTCGACGCCCGCAAGCCGCGCCATATGCCAGGCCAGAACCTGGTTGCTGCTCAGGACCGGCTTGCCCAGCTCCGCTTCCAGGCCGTCGATGATATCCAGCGTGCGCAGGTTGGTGCAGGACAGGAAGACAGCATCGGCTTCCTGCCCAACCGACACGGCCGCCGCCCGGATCGAGGCCGGGTCGATCCGCGCCACCCGTGCCTCAACCTCCTCGCCAAAGGAGACGGTGGCGGGCACATCATGGCCGCGGATCTCGAAGGCGCGGCGCACCGGGGCGCTGACGCTCTCCACATAGGGCGACACGATCGCCAGCGACCGGGCATCCAAGGCCTCCAGCGCCGCCAGAGCCGCGCTCAGAGGATCGGTGATACGGGCTGTGGCGGCGCCCTGGCGCACCAGATCCGCCACCCGGTCGGCGCCGATCAGCGTGGTGCCCGAGGTGCAGCCATAGCCGATCACATCGAACTTCGCCGCCGGAGGCAGCAGGGCCGCCGCCGCTGGCAGGGTCCGCTCCATGCTGGCGATGGTGTCAGGCGTCAGCTCATCGCCGCTGGGGATCCGGGTCACGTGATGGGCCACATCGCCGCCCGGCAAAAGGCGGCGCATGTCCTGTTCCAGCGTCTCGTCCACCTGCAGGACGATCAGCCCCAGCGTGGCACCACTGCCGATGGGACCGGTCAGGTCATAGGGAAAGCGATCCATGCCCTCACTCCAGAACCGGCAATTCTGCCGGGGCGCGCGCGGACAGAAGCTCCGGCCCATCTTCGCGCAGCACGATATTCTCTTCATGCACCAGAATGCGGCCCGGTGCGATTTCCACCCCCGGCTCCAGCGTCAGCACCATTCCCGCCCGCAGCACCGATCGGTCCTTGGGTGTGAAAGAGGGCCATTCGGTCAAGGTCACCCCCAGCCCGTGTCCCAGCCGCCCGCCGCCCGGCGTGGCGCCGTTTGCGCCCAGCCCGTCGCAGAGGATCCGGTGCACATCCGCCGCCGTCATGCCGGGGCGCAACGTGTCCAGCGCCAGTTCGGTAGCCGCATAGAGCGCCGCATGGGCCAGGGCGGTATCGACGGCAACCGCGCCAATGGCATAGTTCCGGTCGAAATCGCAGAAATAGCCGTCGCGCACCGCGCCGGTGTCCAGCATCAGCACATCGCCCCGCGCCAAAGGCTGCGCCGTCGCCGGAGAGATCACATCGCCATAGCCACCCTGCCCGGCGCCGCCTGCGGTGTAGCTGACCCAGTCCGCGCCCTCCTCCAGCAGAACCCGCTGAAAATCGCGAAACACCGCATCCAGCGGACGCCCGAGACCTGCAAACTCCGGCACGCGGGCGAATGTGCGATCCGCCACGGCGCAGGCGGCGCGGATCTTGGCGACCTCGGCCTCTGACTTCACCTCGCGCACCCGCTGCACCACATCGGTCGCATCCACCATCCGGCGCGGTGCGATCCGGGCGGTCAGCGCCATGTAATCGCTGAGTGCCATGCGCAGCTGGGTTTCCAGCCCCATGGGCGTGCCGATCGCGCCCTCGGCGGGTACCAGATCGCATAAAGTCGCCGCCAGAAGGCTGACGCCATCGTCGCTTGGGTCCGGCGCATCCCAGGTGCGGATATCGGAAATCCAGGTCTGCCCCATCAGATCGGCGCCGATGGAGGGGATCACCGCCACCGGATCGCCTTTCGCCGGGACCACCACGAACCAGGGGCGCGCCGGGCTTTCCCAGAACCGGGTAAGGAAGCCCGTCACATAGAAGATATCCGCCGCCGTGGTCAGCAGCAGCGCATCCATCCCTGCCAAGGCCATCCCGGCCTGCAGCGCATCACAGCGGCGCCGGTATTCGGACAGGGCAAAACCGCGTGCCGGGTCAGCCATCTTCCGGCCCTTCGCTCAGGATCGCCAGAACCCGCGCATCGGCACCGCAGCCGGGCACCCGCCCCGCCAGCAGCGCCGCCAGCCCCGCCCCGCCCGACGGCGTCGTCGCATAGCCGTGATCCGCCAATGTACTCACTGCCTCGGCGGCCTCTTCTTCGGAAATGGTGACAAAGCGGTCTGCGTCGCGCACCAGGCCGTTCAGCGCCACCAACGAGGGCGTCTTGCAATCGAGCCGTCCCATGGCGGACTCCGGCCCATGGGTGTCCACAAGATGCCCCGCACGGATGCTTTCGATCAGGGCCGGTGCGGCCTCGGGTTCCACCACCACGATTCGCGGCGCATCGCCCCAGACATGCCGCGCATAGGCCGCCACCGCCGCCGCCAGCCCGCCGACCCCGGCCTGCAGCAGAATATGAGTAGGCACCTCTTCGATCTGGCTTGCCGCCTCGGCGGCCAGTTGCAGATAGCCTTCCATCACCGCCACCGCAGACTCCGTGTAGCCCTGCCAGGAACTGTCCGAGAGAGGCGTCCAGCCATTTCCCAAAGCGTCAGCCTGGGCGGCAGCCATGCTTGCCTCGTAATCCGCGCCCGCGCGCACCACCTCGGCGCCCTTGGCGCGCAGCCGTTCGGCAAAGGCTTCGGGCACCGTCTTGGCCAGGTAGATCACCGCCTGCGCACCGAACAGCCGGGCGCCCGCCGCGACTGACAGGCCATGGTTGCCCGCGCTGGCGGTGGCAAAGGTGCGCCCTTTCAGCGTCTCCTCCCAGGCCGGGGCGGCCTCTCCTGCCTGTTCCCGAACCTCTGCCGCCTCACGGGCAATGGCATAGGCCGCGCCCAGCGCCTTGAAACTGCCAAGCCCCATCCGGACGCGCTCATCCTTGATCCAGAGCCGCGCAACACCCGCCACCGCCGCCAGATCCACGGCATCGATCAAAGGCGTCACCGCATGGCGCGGGCAAAGCGCCAGCAACCGGGCAACTGCCTCGGCGTCCACGCTGGGCAGAATGTCAGCCTCCGGGCCGGTCAAGGGCACGGCCCGCGCCCGCCAATCGTTTTCAAGCGTATTGCTGAGGCCCCCATCCATGCCCGATCTTCCCTTGCTGCCTGCGAATTCCGCCACAGAGTAGTCGGTGCCGCCAGCGGTTTGTGGGAAATATGCGCGCGATCCGGGCCGAAAAACGGAAGCAATTCTACATCTAACACGGTATTTCGAACCATAGACGGAACAAACTTGCAAATCATACAGGAAACCGGACAGGATCCCTCAGCAGACGAAGAAGGACCAAGGCAGCGATATGGACCGTTTCGACCGGCTGATCCTTGAGGCCATTCAAAGCAACAACCGGCTGACCGCCGATGCGCTTTCGGAGCGTGTCGGACTGTCCCCGGATGCCTGCCGCAAGCGGCTCTCCCGGCTGCGCTCACAAGGCTATGTGGCCGCCGATGTGGCCGTTCTGAACCCGGACAAGCTGGGACGCGGCCTGACCCTGATCGTCGAGGTCACCCTGCAAAGCGAGCGCCCCAGCGACATCGACCGTTTTCGCCGCCGCATGATCGAGGCGCCCGAGGTCATGCAATGCTACTACGTGACCGGCAATGCGGATTTCATCCTGATCCTCACCGCCCGCGACATGCCCGACTTCGAAGCCTTCAGCAGGCGGCATTTCTTTGACGAGGAGAATATCGCCCGCTTCCGCACCTCGGTGGTGATGAACCGGGTCAAGACCGGATTTTCCCTGCCGGTCCTGACCGAGGAAGACTGAACTCGGCTTGCCTGATCAAGAGTCGTGGCCGCCGATCTGCCGCTCCATCAACCGCTGATACAGCCGGGGCGCCAGGCTGTTTATCCACCAGGCAAGACGCGCCACGCGTCCAACCGGGATCATCGGCTGCCGCCGGTCATATCCGCGCAGGATGTCCCGGGCAGCGGCCTCGGGGGTCATGTAATCCACCCCGTCGCTGGCCGATCCGGGTCGGGCGGTGCCATCGCTTTGCCGCTGATCATTGCCGATATTGGTCGCCACGAAAGACGGCGCCGCAATCAGCACATCAACCGCGTGGGGCTTTTCCTCGGAGCGCAGGGATTTGAAGAACCCCTCCAGCGCATGTTTCGAGGCCGCATAGGAGGTGCGGTGAAAAAGCGGCGTGAACCCCGCCACCGAGGAGATGGCGATATGGGTGCCGCCCGCGCGCCGCACCGCCTGCAGGAAATGCCCGGCCATGGCGACGGCGGCAAAGTAGTTGATCTCGAACACCCGGCGGTGGCTCGCCTCATCAATGGTGTCAAAACCACCGATCTGGGTGATGCCCGCATTGTAGATCACCAGATCGATCACCGGGTATTGCTGCAGGATCTGTTCTGACACCTGGCGCAGCTGCTCCCCATCGGTCAGATCGCATTGAATCGGGATCTGGGTTTCGCTTGTCTCCAGCCCCGAGGTATCGAGGTCCAGCAGGATCACCCGCCAGCTGCGGTCCTGCAAGGCGGCAGACAGGGCACGGCCCAAGCCGCCCGCGCCGCCAGAGATAATGGCTGTCTTCATAGGCCTGCCTGACGCCTCCATAGATCAAAGACTTCGGCGCTGGTCAGCTCGGGCGTATATCCGAAATCGGCCTTCAGCGCGCTATTGTCCAGCACCGGCCGGTATTGCAGGAACCGCACCTGCTCGGGCCCGTATTGGGTCAACCCCAGGGGTTTTGCCAAGGCCAGCGCCGCTTTCAGCACAAAGGGCGGCAGCCGCAGCACGGGTTTCTTTAGCACCCGCGCCAGATCCGTCACCCCCATGGCGCCGTCCCCTGCCACGTTGAAGACCCCCGCAGGGCCATCCGTTGCGGCCCGAGACAGGATCCGCGCCAGATCCCGCGTCCAGATGAACACGAAAGGGCTTTCGCTACCCGCAACCGCCAGCAGGCGCGGACGGTGGAACAGGGCGGTGATCTGGTTCTCGGTGCCTTCTCCCAAAACCGTGCCGACCCGCAGCACCACCTGCTCCAGCTGCGGCGCTCCACGGCGGTAGTTGGCCAGCATCTCTTCGACCTGACGTTTGTGATCCGAATAGGCGAACTCCGGATTGCCGCGCAGGCTATCATTCTCGCGCAGCGGCACCGGGTTATCCGCGTGATAGCCATAGGCCGCGCCGGAGGAGGTGACGACAATGCGCCCCACCCTGTTGGCAACGGCGGCCTGCAACACCTTGCGGGTGCCCTCCACATCCACCGCATAGGCAAAGTCGCGCCCGCTGCCCTTGGGCGGGGTAACGATGGAGGCCAGATGCACGATCACATCCGGTTTCACCTCGCCAATAACACGGGCGGGATCATCGGTGGTCACATCCATGCGGCAGAACTCCGCCCCTGCGGGCAGGTCTTTGGGCGGCGCAAGGTCCGAAGCGATGATGCGGCAGCCCTGCAATTCCTGCAGCAGGACGCGGCCCACCATGCCGGCAGCACCTGTGATCAGAACGGTCCTGGTCAAGGCTCCCTCAGTCATCGTGCCGCCTCCGTCCGCGCCATCAGCCCTGCCAGGGCAAGGCCAGATATGGCATGCCAGATTCCCCAGAAGGCCGCCGCCACCGCCATGCCGCCCAGCCCGCCGAAGAAGGCAAAGATCAGCACCAGACCCAGGCCGGAGTTCTGGATTCCCGTCTCGATGGTCACCGCGCGCCGGTCATAGGGGGAGAGCCCCGCCAGCGTCGCCGTGACCCAGCCACCGCCCAGCGCCAGCGCATTGTGCAGCACCACAAGACCGGCGACCGCGCCTGCAAACTGCAGGAAGAAGCCCCAGTTGGCCGCCAGCGCCAGTACGATGAAGGCGATGAAGATGCCCATCGACAGCCATTGCAGCGGGCGGCGAATGCGCGCGGTCAGATCCGGCTTGCGCATATTGAGCTGCACGCCCAGCACCAATGGCAGCACCAGCATCAGCCCCACGGTGATGGCAATCTGCACCGGGTCGATCTCGGTCTGTTGCAGGATCGCGCGTGTCGGCGGGTAAAGCCCACCCCACAGACCGATATTGACCGGCGTCAGCAGGATCGCCCCCACAGTGGCAAAGCCGGTCATCGACACCGACAGGGCCGCGTTGCCGCCCGCACGATGGGTGATGAAATTGGAGATATTGCCGCCCGGACAGGCCGCCACCAGGATCAGCCCCAGCGCGATCGAGGGGCGCGGATTGGTGAGCCAGACCATCGCGAAGGTCAGCACCGGCAGCACCAGGAACTGTGAGATGAGGCCCACGATCAAGGGTTTCGGCGCCCGCCGCAACCGGTGAAAATCGGACGGCTTCAGGTCAATGGCGATGGAGAACATCACCACCGCCAGGATCCCGTTCAGCAGCGTCAAAGAGGCGGGGCTGAAATTCAGCGCGACGTCATCAATCCCGTTCATGCGCCCGCCCCTGAGAGGCGCTTGATCCAACCGGTGACCGCCTTGCGATAGGTCGCCTTGTCCACGTAATAGGCCATGCGCGCGAGTTTCAGATAGGCCATGCCGCCGGTGGCGCGCTCGAACCCTGCGGCCTTTTCTGCCTGCAGGGCCTTGGCCTCGGCACTGCCGATCTGCAGCCCCTTGATGTAGCGGGCGACCATCTCGGCCTGCTCGTGCCGTCCCTGCCAGCCAAGGCCGCTGGCCTCGACCATGCCGAGGACGAACAGGTCATCGCGGGCAGGGTGCATCGCGTTGAGGTAGAGATGCGGCGCGGCGCCCTGCCAGTTCAGCAGATCCTTGTCGATGAAGGGATAATGCAGCTTGTAGCCAGTCGCGGCGAGGATCATGTCATAGTCAGCCTGGCTGCCATCGGTGAAATGCACCGTGTTGCCATCGATCCGGTCAATATCGGGGCGGATCTTCAGATCGCCATGCCCCGCGTGATAAAGCACCAGCGAGTTCACCACCGGGTGGCTTTCGTAAAGCTGGTAGTCGGGTTTCGGGAAGCCATATTTTTGCGGATCGCCCACGAACCATTTCAGGATCAACCCGTCGATGCGCCGCTTCAGCCACATCGGCAATTGGATCAACCCGCCCATGGTGTCCGCCGGTTTGCCAAAGACGTATTTTGGCACGAAGTAATAGCCGCGCCGCATCGACAGATCGCAAGTGGCGCCATGGTGGATCGCATCCACCGCAATGTCGCAGCCCGAATTGCCCGCGCCCACAACCAGCACCCGCTTGCCGCCGAACTGTTCGGCCCTGCGGTACTGGCTGGAGTGGATCAGCTCCCCCGCGAAATCTCCCGGGAATGTCGGCATGTTCGGCTCGGACAGGGTACCATTGGCAATCAGCACCCCTGCGAAGTCTTCGCTATGCTCACCTTCCGCATCGCGCCAGGTGACACGCCAGCCCTCGCCGGGGCCGCCCAGGGGTTCGGTCTTCAGCACCTCGGCGCCAAAATGGTAGTGCTGCCGCAGCCCGAAATGATCGGCAAAATCGTGGAAATAGCCTTTCAGGTCCCGGTGCGAGGGGTATTCGGCCACCTCCTCCTTCATCGGAAAATCGGCAAATTCCGTCATCCGCTTGGAGGAGATCAGATGCGCGCTTTCGTACATCGTGGACTTTGGCCCATCGATGTCCCACAAACCGCCCACATCCGAATGCAGCTCAAACCCCTGAAAGGGAATGCCTTGCTCGACCAATACCTTGGCCATAGCCAGCCCCATCGGCCCAGCGCCGATAAGGGCATAGCGCCCGCGCGTTTCCGTCATATTTCCTCCCTGTCCTCCGGCTTTAGATTGAACAATCGTTCAAAATAAGGCAAGATATTTTCGTCACAGGGAGTTTTTCGTGGAAAAACAACGCAAACGCGCCCCATCGGCCCGGTCGCTGCAGACCAAGGCACGCATCTTGGATGCTGCCGAACAGCTATTTGCCGAGCGCGGATTCGAAGGGGCATCGCTGCGCGACATCGCCGCGCTGGCCGGGGTTCAGGTGGGGCTGGTGCATCACCATGGCGGCGGCAAGGAAGAGCTGTTTCACCAGACCGTCACCCGCCGCGCCGATGAGCTGGCGGCGCTGCGCCTGACGGAACTGGAGGCGTTGAAACAGTCGGGGGATGTGACCCTGCGCGGGCTGCTGGATGCCTTCATGCGGGCCTATGTGACGCTGGCCCGCAACGGGGGTGCGCATTGGCAGCACTATGGCCGGTTGGTGGCGCATGTCTCCGCCGATCCGCGCTGGCGCCCCCTGGCGGCGGAGTGTTTCGACCCCACCGCGAACCGGTTCATCGAAGAGATCCTGGCGCTCTACCCGGCCGCCGAACGGCAGGCCGCCGCCACCGGCCAGGTCTATTCCGTCGCCGCCATGCTGGCCTTTCTCAACACCGGCTGGCGGATCGAGGCGCTCAGCCCCGGCGCGGCAGAGGCGCAGGTGGACCAGCTGATCGATTTCTGCACCGCAGGGATGGAGGCGATCCTCAGCCCCGGGCCGACCTGCACCTAAAGCGACTGGCCAAGGCTGATCTGCGGGCCAAGCCGCGTGCAGATGGGATCAAGCGGCTTTTCTGCGTCGCGCGCCTGCAAGACGATCTTTGCCGCCCTCTCACCGATTTCGCGGCGGCAGGCATCGGTGGTGGCCAGCTCCAGCGGCAGGCCTTGCAGGATCTGCAGGTTGTTGAACCCCGCCAGCGCCACATCCTGGGGCACCGTCAGCCCGGCGCCCAGGCAATGCATCAGCCCGCCGACGCTCATCACGTCCGACGAATAGTAGATACAGTCAAGGTCAGGGTTGCGCTCCAGCATCTGCGCGGTCAGCTGGCGCCCGGTCTGGATCGAGCTTTCTCCGGCATAGTGTTCGCGATCCAAGAGCGCGACGCCCTGCTCTGCAAGCCCTTCGACAAAGCCGTCAAACCGTTTACGGGCGCGGAAATCCTGCGGCATCTTGGTGCCGATGAAGCCAATCCGCCGATAGCCCCGCGCCAGGATCTGCGCCGCCATGTCGCGACCCACCTGAAGGTGGGAAATGCCGACACAATGGCGCACCGGGATGCCGTCCACATCCATCACCTCGACCACCGGACAATCGGCCTGCGCCATCATCCGCCGGGTCGCCTCAGAATGTTCCAGCCCCGCCACGATCAGCCCCGACGGCCGCCAGCTGAGCATTTCGCGGATAACCTCTTCTTCCTCTTCCAGCTCGTAGCCCGACACCCCCACCACCGGTTTCAAGGGCGTCTCCTTCAGCACCGAGGATATGCCCGACAGCACCTCGGGAAAGACGAAGCTGTTCAGCGAGGGCACCACCACCGCCACCAGGTTCACCGATTGCGACGACAGCGACCCGGCGATGCGGTTGGGCACATAGCCATGGGTGCGGGCGATCTCCTCGACCCGCGCCCGCGTCGCCTGGGAGACATCCGCCGTCCCGCGCAACGCCCGTGAGGCGGTCATCTCGCTGACCCCGGCGAGGCGCGCGACATCCTTGAGCAACAGTTTCTTCGTCATGGGCGCATCGTCCAGCACTTTGCCCGTCGCCGCAAGGGGCTGCGCCCCTTGGGCGTCAAAACTCCGCGAGCGGGGTTGATCTTCAAATCCGTTATCGATAACGATTCCCCCAATGTTAGCGATACCAAACTCCATTCCATACCCAAGGGGCACCCGCAGGCCCGCCGCACGGAGACAGAGACAATGACCCTCAAGATCGCAATCAACGGATTTGGCCGCATTGGCCGCGGCGTGCTGCGCGCCCTCTTGGAGCGCGGCGACAAGGATATCGAAGTGGTGGCGATCAACGACCTGGCACCGCCGGAGATGCTGCTGCACCTGCTGAAATACGATTCCGTCCATGGCCGTCTGCGCGCGCCTGTCGCGCTGTCAGGCGGGGTGCTGCGGGTCGGCAGCCAGACGATCCGGCTCAGCGGAGAACGCAACCCGGCGGATCTGCCCTGGCAGGATGTGGATATCGCCTATGAATGCACCGGGTTGTTCACCGCCCGCGACGCGGCGGCGGCGCATCTGCAGAATGGTGCGAAACGGGTGCTGATCTCGGCCCCCGGCAAGGATGCGGACCGTACCGTGGTCTATGGCGTCAACCATATGGATCTGACGGCAGAGGATGTGATCGTCTCCAACGCCTCCTGCACCACCAACTGCCTGGCCCCGGTGGCGCAGGTGCTGGACCGCGCCTTTGGGATCAGGACCGGCTACATGACCACGATCCACGCCTATACCGGCGATCAGCCCACCCATGACAGCCCGCATAAGGATCCCTATCGCGCCCGTGCGGCTTCGCTGTCGATGGTCCCCACCTCGACCGGCGCGGCCCGCGCCATTGCAGAGGTGCTGCCGCATCTGAAGGGACGGCTGGAAGGATCGGCGATCCGGGTGCCGACGCCGAACGTATCTGTTGTGGATCTGAGTTTCATGCCCGAACGCCCTGCCACGGTTGAAACGGTGAATGCCGCCATCCGCGCGGCCTCGGACACCGATCTTGCAGGCATCCTCGCCTATGAGGAGGATCCGATGGTCTCAGTCGATTTCAACCACGACCCGCATTCCTCCTGCTTTGCCGCGGCGCAAACGGCCGTAACCGGCGAAGGTCTGGTGCGGGTGGTCAGCTGGTATGACAACGAATGGGGCTTTGCCAACCGGATGCTGGACACCGGTCGCCACATGGGGCGGCTGCTGCACGGCGCGCAGATGCCATTGGCGAGCTAGGCTCAGGAGGCGCGCGAAATCGTGCCGGGATCCTCGGAGTCCTCCGGGGTTTCGATCCCGTCCAGGGATGTGGGGCGACCATAGAGGTAGCCCTGCAGGATGTCGCAACCCAATTGCGACAGATACTCGGACTGTTCCCGCGTTTCGATCCCTTCCGCCGTCACCCGCATGTCGAGACGATCACCCAAGAGGAGGATGGCCTCGATGATCTGGCGGGAGCGTTCCGGATCGCGGTCCAGCGCCGTCACGAAGGAACGGTCCACCTTGAGCCGGTCAAAGCCGAAGCGCCACAGATAGCTGAGGCTGGAATAGCCGGTGCCAAAATCGTCCATGGCCAGCGAGACGCCCATCTCCTTCAGGCAGTCGATCTGATAGGCCACCGCCGGATCGTCATCCAACAGCAGGGATTCGGTGATCTCCAGCTCCAGCCGGTGCGCCGGCAGCTCAGCCTCTGCCAGCGCGGAGCGCACGATGTCGGGCAGGCTGCCATCGCACAGCTGCGCCGCCGAGAGGTTGATCGCAACGGTGCTGTGATCGTCCAGCTGCGCGATCTCACGAGTGGCTTTCCGGATCACCCAGGCGCCGATATCTGCGATCAGGCCCAATTCCTCGGCGACGGGGATGAAGATGGAGGGCTCAATCTCCGAGCCGTCCTCGTCCTTCATCCGCAACAGCGCCTCATAGCCAACAACCTGTTTTGATTGCGCATCCACCAGCCGCTGATAGACGATGGCAAAGTTCTTTTCCTTGGTCGACTGGCGCAGCCGGGCGTGCAGCGCCATGCGCTTGCGATACTCATCGCCCATTTCCTCGCCGTAGACCGAGAAGGTGTTCCGACCGTTCGATTTCGAATGATAAAGCGCGGCATCGGCGTAGGACAGCGTGGTATCCAGACAGGTATCCTTGCCCAACAGCGCAATGCCCGCACTCATGGAACCGGCAATGACCGCATCATCGTGATGGAACTCTTCAGAGGCGTTGACGATAATGCTGCGCACACGTGCGACCACCCCGTCGTGATCCAGGTTCCGGAAGCCGATGACGAACTCATCCCCGCCAAACCGGGCCAGAAGATCATTGTGATGGGTGCAGCTGCGCAGGATCCCCGCAAGATGCACGAGATAGGCATCCCCCACTGCATGCCCGTGAACATCATTGATCGCCTTGAACTTGTCCGCATCCATATAGCAGATGGCCGACAGCTCTCCCTCGGCCCTCAAGGCATCAGCCTGCTGCAGGAACTCGCGCCGGTTCATCAACCCGGTCAGAGAGTCGTAGCTGGCAAGGAATTCCACTTCTTCCTGTGAATGCTCGGCGCGCCGTCTCTGCAGCATGTAGCCGATGTAAGGAACCGAGAACAGCAGCGCACAGACCGTTGTCAGGAGGACGGCAAAGCGGCTGAAGCTTTCATGGAAATATCCGTGGGTATCCGTCTGATCGATATAGACCTCGGCCACGCCGAAGATCTCACCCTCTGCGTCCAGCAGTGGCACATAGGCCTCGGCATATAGATCGGGGCGGTTCGGCTTCTCGGTGCCGTCCTTCACCTCGGCAAAGGACACATGGGATGCGATCACCTTCACGGCCTCGGGATCGGGTTCGCCCAGGGTCTGAGGCAAGCCCCCCTTGAGCGACGGATCATCCGACACCAGGACAAGCCGCCCGGCCGCATCAAAAAGCTTGAAGCGGAAGACATCGCCTAGGTGTCGAAGGTCACGGATCTGGTTTAACTGATCGGGAGCGGGGGTTGCACTGTTCAGCAGACCTTCGAGATCACGGATCTGCGACGCCATATAGGTCGCATGGTGCACCGCCTTGTCGACCGACTCGCGGCGCATCGCCTCAAAGACGCTGCTGCGCGTGGCATAGACAATGCCCGCCGCAAGGACGCTCAGCGCGATAGCAAGAAACCCAAGAAATCTAAACAGCATGGCCCCACTCCCCAGTAAGGAGTGACCCTTATAGGCCACAGACCTTAACAACCCTTGAACCAGGGTCCCAGGTGGAGCGCTCGGTCGACCTCCCCGCCGGTCTCTGCGGCAGGGAAAGCCCCGCAGCGGCGCCTCAGATACGGAAGACGGGCTGCAGCAGGCGCGGGATAAGCGAGCGGAACCGCAACGCCGCATCCGTGGCCGCCAGGCAGATGCAGGCCGGCCCCTCTTCGGCGATGGGAGTATGTTCCAGATCAGCGTTGGCAACCTCGACATCTCCGACGCCAAAGCGGCCGGTTTCATCGGAGAACGCCCCCTGCAGCACCAGGGTCAGCTCCAGCCCGTTGTGGCCGTGGTCAGGCACGGCCTGGCCGCCGGGGATGTACAGAAGCCGCACGCTGCCGCCCGTCCCACGCGACAGGATCGACTGGCGCACGCCGCCGCCCAGCGGTTTCCACTTGGGTGGCAGACCGCCCAGCGCCTCCATCACCGGGGCCGGGAAGATGCCGGAGGCGCCATAGCTTGGCGGTGCCTCGTAGGGATCGTCCAGCGCATCCATCAACCGGGCCTTCATATCGGCGGAGATGGAGATCCCCTGGTCCTCGGGCGGGGCAAGACTGTCCAGCAGCGCACCGCCAACAGCCTGATGGGCGCCAAGACGCGCCCGGCTTTCATCACACATGGAAACATGCGTCGCCACCACCAGCGCAAAGGCCGGATCGAGTGTCCCCGAAGCATAGGCGATCAGCAGCTCATCAGGAATATGATGGGTAATGCCGCTCATGTCGTGTCCGTTCCCTTTAGTTCGTGCCGCAACCGTTCCAGCCCCAGCCGGATGCGGGATTTAATCGTTCCGAGCGGCAGGCCCGTCTCGGCGCGGATGTCGGAATGGCTCAACTCGCCAAAGTAAGCCTTTTCCACCATTTCGCGCTGCGCAGGCTTCAGCCGCTTCAGTGCGTCCCTCAGACGTGTGGTCTCCTGTTCCAGGGCCACGATCTGACTGGCGTCTTCCTGAACCTCTTCGGGCTGCTTCAGCTCTTCGGGTACGGGGCGGCGTTCCTTTCGGATCACATCGATCTGGCGGTTGCGCGCAACCTGGTAGATCCAGGACGACACCTGCGCCCGCTGCGGGTCGAACAGATGCGCCTTGCGCCAGACGGTCAGCATCACGTCCTGCACGATGTCTTCGGCCTGGCCCTGGGAAATGCCGGACCGGCAGATCACCCCTTTGAGCCGTGGCGCGAAATAGTCGAACAGCCGCCCAAAGGCCGCCCGGTCCCGGTTGTCCCGTACCGCCAGCATCCATTGGGTCTGCTCTGAGAGCCTGTTTCTGTCCACCTGTTCCCTTTCGCGCGGGCGCGCTGCCGCAGCGTTCACCGTAACCGGTGGCGCGGGCGCTTCAAGTGCGGGATCGGGGTCAAGTTCCAACATATGTCCATTACGTTGCCACCCCGCATCCGGATCACAGCTGCGCAAGTTTTTTCTTCCCCTTGTCCTGTCGCACGCCAGAGCCGCCGTTTCCCCACCCTTTCGACAAAGTTTTGATCCGTCCCCGATGAGCCTGCGTACTGATTGAAAAGCCACGGAGTTGCCATGTCATTTGATGCCCCCCCAGTTCCTCGCCAACGCGTTGCCATTGTCGGCGGTGGTATTTCCGGCCTTGCGGCGGCCTATCGGCTGTCCCCCGGCCACGACGTGACCCTGTTCGAGGCCGCGCCGCGTCTTGGTGGCCATGCTCGTACCGTGCTGGCCGGGCGCCGGGGCGATCAGCCTGTGGATACCGGCTTCATCGTCTTCAACTTCGTGAACTACCCGCATCTGACGGCCATGTTCCGCGATCTGGATGTGCCCATCGTCAAAAGCGACATGACCTTTGGCGCCAGCATCGACGGGGGCGCGGTGGAATACGGGCTGAAGAATCTCCGGTCGCTGTTCGGCCAACCGCTGAACGCCGCGCGTCCGGCCTTTTACGCGATGGTGCGCGACATCCTGCGTTTCAACGCCCACGCGGTGGAGGCCGCCCAAAGCGACGATGTCACCATCGGTCAGCTGATGCAGGAGCTGCGCCTTGGCGATTGGTTCCAGCGCTACTACCTGATGCCGATCTGTGGCGCCATCTGGTCCACCCCGATGGAGGAAATCCACGGCTTTCCTGCCCGCACCCTGGTCCAGTTCTTCCGCAACCACGCGCTGCTCAGCGCCACCGGACAGCACCAATGGTGGACCGTGAAGGGCGGCAGCATCGAATATCTGCGCAGGCTGGAAGCGCATCTTCTGGCCAAGGGCTGCACCCTGCGCCCCGGCACACCGGTGCAGTCCGTCGAACGGCGCCCCGATGGCGTGACCCTTCGCCTGCCCACGGGCGAGGCGCAGGACTTCGACCAGGTGATCACGGCCTGCCATTCCGACGATGCCCTGCGCCTTCTGGCGGATCCAACCGCCCGGGAAGCCTCCCTTCTGGGCAATATGCGCTATCAAGACAACGAGGTGATCCTGCACCGCGATGAGGCCCAGATGCCGAAACGGCGCGCCTGCTGGTCCTCCTGGGTCTACAAGGCCGAGGCCCGCGATACCCGCCCGGCGATTGGCGTCACCTACTGGATGAACCGCCTGCAGAACATCCCCGAAGACGACCCGCTGTTCATCTCTCTGAACCCGGTCCAACCGGTGCGTGACGACACCATCTATGATGTCAACACCTTCCGCCATCCGATCTTTGACCGCGCCGCCCTCAGCGCCCAAAAGCAGATTGAGGAAATCCAAGGGCAGAACAACACCTGGTTTGCCGGTGCCTATCTGCGCCACGGCTTCCACGAGGACGGGTTCGCCAGTGCCGTGCGCGTCGCCCGCGCGATCGAGGCCAGAACAGCCGCGCGGATCACGGCATGAACCTGTTTGCCGCACCTCTTTGGCCCGACCACATCGCGGGCCATACCACACACGCGCGGCGCGGCAGCATCCGCAATGCCTTTCGCTATGGTGTCGATTACGTGCTGATCGACCCGGAAAGCGACGCAGGACCGGGGCTGTTTTCGCGCAATCGCTTCAACCTGGCCTCGGTCGATGATCGCAACCACGGCGGCCCCGTCGGCGCCGGGCGCGGCCTGCCCTGGGCGCAAGAGGTCTTTGCACGCGCGGGTCTGGACCTTGAAGGGCTGCGGATCCTGTTGCTGACGCAACCCAGCTTTCTGTGGTACACTTTCAATCCTGTCAGCTTCTGGCTGGCGATGGAAGGCGAGGATCTGCGCGCCGTTATCGCGGAGGTCTCCAACACCTTCGGAGACCGCCACAGCTACCTGTGTCATCGGGACGGGTTCGCGCCAATATCCGGCCCGGACGAGATCACGGCGCGCAAGATATTCCACGTCTCGCCCTTCCAGAAGATCGCGGGGGAATACCGGTTCCATTTCGACATCCGCACGGACCGGATCGCCATTCGCATCGCCCTGGAAGACGGGGCGGACGGCGTGATTGCCACCCTTGCCGGGCGGCGCCAACCGCTCAGCAATGCCTCGCTTTTGCGTGCCAGCCTGCGCCGCCCGCTTGGCGCCTTTCGTACCATCGCCCTGATCCACTGGCAGGCATTGAAACTCAAACTCAAGGGCGCGCCCTATCGTCGGCGCCCCCTGCCCCCGAAACAGGAGGTCAGCTGATGCTTTTCATTACCAACCGCGTAAAACGTGATTTCCTTGAGAGCTGCGCCCGCATCCGAAAGGGCAGCCTGCGCCTGACCACCCCAGAAGGCGAAGTGCATGATTTCGGCCAGGGCGCGCCTGAGGCCGAGATGGTCCTGTTCGATTGGGCCGCCATCACCGCCATGGCAGCGCGTGGCGACATCGGCCTTGGCGAGACCTACATCGAGGGCCTGTGGGAGACCTCCAGCATCGAGACCCTGATCCAGGTGGCCCTTCTGAACCTCGATTACTTTGGCGATTTTGCCTACCCGAGCTTCTGGAGCGGGCTGAAGTTCCGCGCCGTGGACCGCATCCTGCGCGCCAATTCGATCCGTGGCTCATCCCGCAACATCAAAGCCCATTACGATGTCGGCAACGAGTTCTACCAGCTATGGCTCGACAGTGGCATGACCTATTCCTCGGCCCTGTTTGCACCCGGCGACAACGATCTGGAGCGCGCCCAGACCCGAAAGTACGACCGCGCGCTCAGCCGACTGACCGGAGGTGAGCGCATTCTGGAAATCGGCTGCGGCTGGGGCGGCTTTGCCGAACGTGCCGCAGATACCGGGCGCCATGTGACCGGGCTCACCATCTCACCCAGCCAGCACGGCTATGCCGATGCGCGGCTGGATGGGCGCGCCGCGATCGAGCTGTGCGACTACCGCAAATCCAGCGGCACCTATGACAATATCGTCTCCATCGAGATGATCGAGGCGGTGGGTGAACGCTATTGGCCGAGCTATTTCGCAACCGTCAAATCGCGCCTTGCGGAGGGCGGCAAGGCGCTGGTGCAAGCCATCACCGTGCAGGACAGCTATTTCGACATCTACCGCAATTCCTCGGACTACATCCGCCAGTACACCTTCCCCGGTGGCATGCTGTTGTCGGATGCGGTGATCTCACACCAGGCGCGGCAGGCGGGGCTGAAGGTGACCAACTCCTTTGCCTTCGGGCAGGACTACGCCCGCACCTGCCGGATCTGGGCCGAGCGGCTGGGCGAGCGCGCGCCCAAGATCATGGAGCTGGGCTATGATGCCGCCTTCCTGCGCAACTGGCGCTACTACCTGGAAATCTGTGCTGGCTCCTTTGCCGTTGGCCAGACCGATGTGGTGCAGGTGGAGCTGAGCCATGCGTGACCTTCTGCGCAGGGCTTTGATCACCGGAGCTGTGGCGGCCCTGGTGCTGCCTGCCCCGGCGCTGGCGAACCTGCGCAGCTACGGGCTGGTGCAGCCGGTCGAACTGGGCAGCGCCACCCTACGCTGGCTGGGCCTTGCGGTCTATCGCGCCCGCCTGCACACCGATGGCGCCGACCAGTTCGACTGGAACCGCCCCCTGGCGCTGGAGATCGAGTACTTCCGCAGCATCAGCCGCGCCGATCTGACCCAATCGACCCGGTCTGAACTCCAGCGCATCGAAGGCACACGCCCCGATCTTGAGGCTTTGGTGCGCAAGCTCGGCAGCTGTTTTCGGGATGTGAACAAGGGCGATGTCTTCACCGCCGTGTCGGTACGCCCGGACAGCATGGAATTGTATCTGAACGGAGAACGCACCTGCGCGATCCGCCATGAGGAGCTGCGCAAGCGCTTCCTCGGTATCTGGCTCTCCGAGAACAGCCGCTCGGCGCGCCTGTCGGCCGAACTGCGGGGGCAATGACATGCACACCGCCCGGATCAGCCTGTTTGCCCTGATGCTGGCAGCGGCCGGGCTGCCGCTTTACATTCACCTGCCACGCTATGCCACCGCCGAGCTGGGCTTGAGCCTGGCGACGCTGGGCGCGGTGCTGGCCGGGATCCGGGTGCTTGATTTCGTGCAGGATCCCGCCCTTGGCTGGCTGATCGACCGCCACCCCGAGGCACGCAGCCGTTTTGCCGCTGTGGCCTGCCTTGGCATGGCTGCGGGGTTCCTGCTGCTATACACGCTGCTGCCAGCCTCGGGCACGCTGGTCTGGTTGGTCGTCGCATTGGTGCTGCTGTTCAGCGCCTATAGCCTGGGCACCATCCTGTTTTACGGCCAAAGCCTGTCGCTGGCCGGATCGTCAGAGGCGCTGATCCGCATGGCCGCCTGGCGTGAGGGCGGCAGCCTGACCGGCATCATCCTGGCCGCGCTTGCCCCGACGCTTCTGGTGGCGCTTGGCGCCGCGGGTCAGGGCTACGGCGCCTTTGGCGTGCTGCTGGCCCTTGTCTGCCTTCTGGTCTGGCTGCTGACGCGCCCCCTTTGGCGCCTGCCCGCCCGTCCCGAAGCGCCGATCTCCTGGGCCGCGCTGCACGATGCCGGGGGCACCCGGTTGCTGGTGCTGGCGCTGATCAACAGCCTGCCGGTTGCCATGACCTCCACCCTGTTCCTGTTCTTCGTGGAGGAAAGGCTGGGCCTGCCGGATCTGGCCGGTCCCTTTCTGATCCTGTTCTTCCTGGCTGCAGGCCTGTCGGTTCCCCTCTGGACCCGTGCCAGCGCCAAATACGGCGCGCGGCAGGTGCTGGTTCCCGCCATGACCCTGGCAATCCTGTCCTTCATATCCGCCGCCGCATTGCCCGAAGGCGCCGCCTTGGCCTTTGCCCTGATCTGCCTCGGATCGGGCGCCGCCCTGGGCGCGGATATGGTGATCCTGCCGGTCCTGTTTTCCTCGGCCTTGGCGCGGGCAGGGATTCAGGCCGGGCAGGCCTTTGGTCTCTGGAGCTTTGCAGCGAAACTCGCCCTCGCCGCTGCCGCGCTGATCCTGCTGCCGCTGCTGGAGCTCAGCGGGTTCAAGCCGGGTCAGCCAAACAGCGCCGCCGCCCTGCAGGCGCTCACGCTCGCCTATGCGGTTCTTCCCTGTCTTATCAAGCTACTGGCAATCGCCCTGGTGGTGCGCTTGCCGCGCGAGGTCTCTTTTTCATGAAACTGATCCTTCTCCTTCTTGTTGCAGCCATTGTGCTGGCCCTCTGGCGGCCCGGTTTCGGCTTTCGCTCCCAGCGGCTGGAGCAATACGCGGGCACCGGCCCCGCCTTTGACATCCAGGAACGCCTGTCGGGCGATCTGATCTCGGAAGGCATGATCTACGGGCCACGCGGGCGCGTGGTCTCTCGCTTCGTGGCGCGGATGCGGGGGGAGTGGGACGGCAGCAGCGGCACCTTGAGCGAGGATTTCTCTTACGCCAATGGCAGCACCCAGGCCCGCAAATGGAACCTCACCATGGGGAGTGACGGGCATTTCACCGCCACCGCCGACGACATCATCGGCACCGGCACAGGGCGCCAGCTGGGCGCCACGGTACAGCTTTCCTACCGCATCCGCCTGCCCGAAGATGCCGGTGGCCATGTGCTGGACGTCACCGACTGGATGTACCTGATGGACAACGGCACCATCCTCAACCGCTCGGAAATGCGCAAGTTCGGCATCAAGGTCGCAGAGCTGATCGCCACCATGCGACCGGAGGAGGGCTGAGATGTTTCAGGGCCGCAGATGGTGGATCGTCGGCGCCAGCGAAGGGCTGGGCTATGCCCTGGCCGAGGCGCTGGACGAGGCCGGTGCGCGGCTCATCCTGTCGGCGCGCAATGCAGCGCGTCTGGACGTGCTTGCATCGCGGCTCAGGGATGCCACATCGCTGCCGCTGGATGTCACCGACGCCGACAGCCTGTCGCAGGCCATGGCCACACTTGGCCCCTTGGATGGGGTGATCTACTGCGCCGGCGCCTATGATCCGCTGGCGGCGCGGGATTGGCAGCCGGAGGCGGTAGAGACCATGTGCCAGGTGAATTTCATGGGCGCCATGCGGGTGCTGGGGCAGATCGTGCCACAGTTCTGTCAAAGGGACAGCGGCCATATCGTGCTGATCGGCTCGCTGGCGGGGCACACCGGCCTGCCCGGCGCCATCGGCTATGGCGCCTCCAAGGCAGCATTGATGCACCTGGGCGAGAACCTGCAGGCAGATCTGCGCGGCACCGGCGTGCGCGTGCAGGTGATCAACCCCGGCTTCATTCGCACCCGCCTGACGGACAAGAACAAATTCAGGATGCCGCAGATCATGGAGCCGGAAGAGGCCGCGCGCCGCTGCCTGCAGGCAATGCGAAGCGGGCGGTTTTCCACCTCCTTTCCCGCGCCCTTCTCCTGGGTCTTCACCCTTGGCCGAGTCCTGCCCCGTCGCCTGTTCCTGAAACTGATGTGAGGGCCATCCATGTCTGCAGAGCCTGCCCCCAAAGAGGTGGTGATCCTTGGCGCCAGCGGCGGGATCGGAGACGCCCTGCTGCGCCACTATGCAGCGTTGCCCGGCGTGAAAGCCATCCATGCGGTCAGCCGCAGCGGTACCGTATCCGCCCCCGGTCCGGTCATCTCTCACAAGGCCGAGATCACCGATGAGGACAGTCTTGCGGCCCTCGCGGCCCGTGTGGAGGCCCCCGATCTGGTGATCGTCGCCGTCGGCATTCTGTCGGACGGTACGGCCCTCAGGCCCGAGAAATCCCTGAAACAACAGAGCCTGCCATCCTTTGAGCAGGTGTTTTCAGTCAATACCTTCGGGCCTGCGCTGGTGGCAAAACACCTGCTGCCCCGCATGCCGCGCGACCGCCGCGCGGTCTTTGCGGCGCTGTCGGCGCGGGTGGGCTCAATCTCGGACAATCGCCTGGGCGGCTGGCACGCCTATCGCGCCTCAAAGGCGGCGCTGAACATGCTTCTGCGCAATTACGCGATCGAGATGGCGCGCACCCATCCGCAGCTGATCTGCGCCGGTCTGCATCCCGGCACGGTAGACACGGATCTCTCCCGGCCCTTCAGCCGCGCGGTTCCCAAGGAAAAGCTGTTCACAGCAGACCACGCCGCCAGCTGTCTGGCGCAGGTCATCGCAGACCTGCACCCCGGTGTCAGCGGCCAGGTCTTCGACTGGGCCGGGAAAGTCATTCCCGCCTGATCCCTGCCAGGTCGATTATGCGGGCCTGCCCCTTGCCCTCCTCATGGAAGCGATGTCACAGTGCCCCGGCCATGGGAGGGGCCACACCTTGAAATCCGTTCGCCTACGCCTGCTCTTGCTGGCGCTTGTACCACTCAGCGTTTTGATGCCGCTGATGCTGATCCTGGCGATGACCCGTTGGAACGCGGATTACGACGCGGTGCTGATCGCCAAGGTGGACAGCGATCTGCGGATCGCGGAACAGTATCTTGGCCATCTGCAGACCGGTAGCGCCAACAGCCTGTTGAGCCTGGCGCAATCCACCGCTTTCGAGACCGCGCTGAAGGAGGGACCGGAAGCGGTGAGCCGCTTTCTGAGCGATCGCAGACCCCAGATGCAGCTGGATTTCCTGGAATATCTGCCTCTGACGGCGCTGAGTGGCGCGCAGGGAAAATGGCCCGTGGTGCAGACCGCCGCGCGTGGACGGCTGGCCTCGGAGATCGATATCTTTTCCGCCGCTGACCTGGCGCTTTTGTCGCCAGCCTTGCAGGAACGCGCCATCATCCCGCTGATCGAAACCGAAGCCGCCGCCCCAACCACGCGCCGGATCGAGGATCGCGGCATGGTGGTCCATACCGCGGCCCCGGTGATCATGCCCGGCCATAACGGTGTCCTGCGCGGCGGGCTGTTGCTGAATCGCAACCTCGATTTCATCGACCGGCTGAACGCGCTGGTCTATCTCGGCGACAAGGACGGCGGCAACCGGCAGGGCACGGCGACGCTGTTTCTGGAGGATACCCGGGTCTCCACCAATGTGCGCCTGTTCGAGGAGGTGCGCGCCCTTGGCACACGGGTCTCTGCGGCGGTGCGCACCCTGGTACTGGAGGAAGGGCGCACCTGGCTTGATCGGGCCTTTGTGGTCAACGACTGGTATATCTCGGGCTACCTGCCGCTCACCGACAGTTTCGGCGCCCGTGTCGGCATGCTCTATGTGGGATTTCTGGAAGCCCCCTACAATGCCGCAAAATCCGAAGCCTATTGGACCATCGTCGGGGTGTTCCTTCTGGTTCTGGCAATCTCGGCGCCGCTGTTTCTAAAGCTGGCCAAGGGGATCTTTGCGCCGCTTGAGCGGATGACCGACACCATGAAACAGGTGGAGCGCGGCGACCTTGCGGCCCGCAACGGCGATGTGGGCAGCCGCAACGAGATTGGCCAGGTGGCCAGCCATCTGGATACGCTCCTGGACCAGATCCAGGAGCGCGACCAAAAGCTGCGCGATTGGGCCGAAGAGCTGAATGCCCGCGTGGATCAGCGCACCAGCGAGCTGAAGGCCGCCAACCGCAAGCTGGAAGAGACCTATAAACAACTGGTTCTGAACGAAAAGCTCGCCTCCATCGGTGAGATCACCGCAGGTGTCGCCCATGAGATCAACAATCCCGTGGCGGTGATCCAGGGCAATGTCGATGTGATGCGGATGACCCTGGGGCCCGCAGCGGATGAGGTACAGACCGAGCTGGGCCTCATCGACAATCAGGTCATGCGGATCGGCGCCATCGTCGGCAAGCTGCTGCAATTCGCCCGGCCCTCGGAATTCGGCACCTTCGAGGAAAGCGTCGATATCGCGAATGTCATCACCGATTGCCTGGTGCTGGTGGATCACCTGATCGCCAAACATGACATTACGGTGACCGGTGATCTGGGGGCTGCACCGCTGGTGCGGATCGATCCGGGCGAATTGCAGCAGGTGATCATCAACCTGATCATCAATGCGGTCCACGCGATGAAGGACGGCGGCACCCTGACCCTCTCTCTTGCGGCTCAGGATCGCGATGGTGCGCCCGGCGCCTGCCTGACCGTTTCGGACAGCGGCACCGGGATCGATGAGGCGCATATCGCCGAGGTCTTCAACCCGTTCTTCACCACCAAACCGGGCGAAGGCACCGGCCTCGGCCTGTCGATCAGCCAGACCCTGATCCAACATGCAGGCGGTATCATCACCGCCCGGAACCGCCCCGAAGGCGGGGCTGCCTTTTCGATCTGGCTGCCGGAACGCCGCGACTAGACGCGCCCCCGCTGTGCAATAGCGCAGCCATCTATGCACGCGCGCGCTGCGCAATAGCGCAGCGCTGGGCCCAAGGCTATTTTGCGGGATTTGCCCTGCAAATCATGCAACAGGCGCGGGAGCCTCCCGCCCCGCGTCAGGCCCGCCCCCCGTCACACCCCCCAGGAGGCGCATTTGCGGTCGATGGTCTTGCGCGACACTCCCAGGCGCCGGGCCGCCTCGGCGCGGTTACCCTCGCAGGCGTCCAGCATGTGCATGATGTGCCGTTGGGTGACCAGGTCGAGCGTTTCGATCGCCGCCGGTCCCGTGACCGATCCCTTGCCGGAAAACTCCTCCGGGAAGGCGCCGAGGATCACCGAACGTTCGATGAGATTGCGCAGCTCACGCACGTTCCCGGGCCATTCGTAGCGCGAGAATTTCAGCAGGGTTTCCTCGTCCAGCTCCAGCGCCGGCATGGCCAGCGTTGCCGAGAACTGCTCCATGAACAGCGCCGCCAGTTCCACGATATCCTCGATGCGGTCGCGCAAGGGCGGCATCTCGATCTTCACCACGTTGATCCGGTGATAGAGATCGGCGCGGAACCGCCCCTCGGCCACCGCCTGCTCCAGATCGGCATTGGTGGCGAAGAGGAACCGCAGGTTCAGCGGGATGTCCCGCTCGGCGCCCACGGGCCGCACGCGCTGATCCTCCAGCACCCGCAGCAGGGCCGCCTGCACCTGATCGGGCATCTGCGCCACCTCGTCCAGGAACAGGGTGCCGCCGTCGGCATGCAGGAACAATCCGTCCCGGCGCCGGTCGTTGTCATCCAGCACCCCGAACAGCTCCTGCCCGATGCGATCCGGCGCAATGGCGGCGCAGTTGACCGCCACGAATGGCTTTTCCGCGCGTTCCGACAGGGAATGCAGGGTGCGGGCGGCGATCTCCTTGCCGGTGCCGCTGGCACCGGTGAACAGCACCGGTGTCGGCAGCGGCGCCAGCCGGGTCAGCATCTCCCGCGCCCGGGTGATGGCCGCCGATTTCCCCAGCAGCCGCCCCCGCGCCGTCGCCCCTTCGGCCGAAAGTTCGTGCTTCAGCAGGTAATTTTCCCGCCGCAGGTATTTTCGATCCAGCGCGCGGGCCACCGAGTTCAGGATCTGGTTGGCGCGGAAAGGCTTCAACACGAAATCCGCCACCCCGGCCCTCAGCGCCAGGATCGCGGTTTCCAGATCCGCATAGGCCGTGACCAGGATGGTATCGGCAAACAGCCCCACCCGGCGCTGTTCCTGCACCCACTCAAGGCCGGTCTTGCCGGGCATGATATTGTCCAGGATCACCAGGTCAAAATGGGCCTTGTCCAGGATCTGCGAGGCTTCGGCGGCAGAGCTCGCCTGCTCCACCCGCTTGCAGCGGGGGCTCAGGATCTTGGTCATGAAATTGCGCATGCCCGGTTCGTCATCGATCACCAGGATCGAGGCACCGGCAAGGTTTTCGCCGTATTCATCGCGCGGGGCGGCAGAGATCACAGGCTGGTTCAATCCAGTCGCACCGCTTGGCCAGAGAATTTCTCATCAGCGGCAAACCCTGCACGATCCAAGGCCAGATCCGCCCCCACGGCAATCACGGCAATCGCCGCAAAGCCTGCAATCATCGCTTTCATCCTGTCACTCCTCCGGTCGCGTTGCGCGTTTCAGAAACGCCACCAGATCCTTGCGATCCTCGGCGGCGGTAATGCGCTGCATCGGCATCTTGGAACCCGGAATATAGTGATCCGGCCCCAGATCGAACAGCGCGTCAATGGTGTCGTCGGTCCATATGATATCAGATCCATCCAGAACCGGCGAATAACGGTATCCCGGCAGGCTGCCCGCACGGCGCCCGAACAACGCATAAAGCGTCGGCCCCGCCTTTCGGCTGTCGCCAGGTGTCAGCGCGTGGCAGATCGAGCATTTGCGCATGAACTGCCGCTCGCCGTTGGGCATGCTGTCGGCCGGGCGCAGGAATGTGCGCTCCTGCCCCATGGCGGGATCGAAGTCTCCCATCAGTGCCACTGGCCAGCCATAGATCACGTCATCCAACCCTCCGGCCCATATGGTGTTGCCATCGGGGGAAAAGGCAAGCGCCCATATGGGGCCCTTGCGGGTGGCGCGGAAATCACGGGCGATACGCCAGCCATCATTCTCGTTGGCGCTGCCCTGCCCGGTGGCGATCATCATGATATAGCCGTGCCCATCACCCACCGCCAATTGGCCGGTGGCTGCATGGTAGGCCATGGCCAGGATCGGGCGGCGGTCGAGGGTGAAATCCGCGATTGCAGCGCCGTCGTTCAGGTCAATGATACGCGTCGCCCCATCGACGGCGCCATAGGCGAGCCAGCCTGCTGTCGCATCGACGATCAGGCGGTTGACGCCAAATCCCTGCTCTGCCAGCGGACGCGGCGCGCCATCCCCCTTGGGATCGATCCGCAGGACGCGCCCGTCCATGGTTGCGGCAAACAGCAGACCCTCCGGCCCATGGGCCACGTCATTCACCCCACTGCCGATCTCAATCATCCGCGCAGGCGCGCCATCCAGTGGCCAGATCCCGATGCTGCCATCCCAGCTGGCCGAGGCAATGGCGCCCCCATCGGCTGACACCGCCAGCCCGCGCACCTTGCCCTTGTGCCGCCCCAGCAGCTTTGAGCTGCCATCGGGCGCCCAAAGACGCAGGGCAAAATCGTCTCCCCCCGTCACCAGGCGATCCTGCCCGACAAAACGGACCGCCGTCACCGCCGCATCATGGCCCTCCAGCCACTGCGGCGCGCGCGCCTGCCAAAGCGCTGCCGAATTGTCGAAACTGGCGCTGGCCACCTGCCCCGAAGGCGCCGTCGCCACCCCCATGATCGGCCCGCCGTGTCCTTTGAGCGTCACGAATTCCTGCGCCGGAAGCGATCCGGCGCAGAGACAGGCAACAAGGGTCAGGCTGGCAAGAAGACGCATCTGCTTTCGGTCTGTGGAGGCCTATTCCGCCGGGGTTGCGCCCTTGGCGCTTGCGGCGGCTTTGGCTTTTTCTTCCTCCAGCCAGATCGAGTGGTGCTGATGGGCCCAGGCCTCGTCCACTTCCCCCGATCCCATGGCATCATAGGCACCCTCCATACCGACCGAGCCGATATAGATATGGGCAATGATGATCGCCATCAGCACGAAGGCCATAATGGCGTGCCAGGCTTGCGCGAACTGCATTTCTTCCTGCGGCGACAGCTGTTCCGGCAGGGTGCCAAGCCCGATCCACTGGGGTGCGCCGATATCGTTCAGCACCGCGAATGTCTTGGCGAACAGCGGCAGCTCATAGGGGAACAGCAGCGACAGCCCCGAGACCGAGATCGAGGCGCCAAACAGGATCACCGACCAGAAGATCACCTTCTGGCCTGCGTTGAATTTCTTTGCGGGCGGGTGTTTCTTGCCGATGATGCCGCCGAACTGGCGGATCCACACCAGGTCGGTGCGGTTCGGAATGTTGTGCACCACCCACATCACGAAGACCAGGACCAGCGCCACCATGAAGGCCCAGGCGACCGAGTTGTGCAGCCATTTACCATAAATCAGCAAGAAGGAATTGAGATCCTTGCCAAGGTAGGGCGCGATGAAGGCGCGGCCGAACAGGGTCAGAAGTCCGGTGATACCCAGCACGATGAAGGAGCCCGCCAGCGTCCAATGGGCCATGCGCTCGATGAACTTGAAGCGGGTTACGGTGCGCCCGGTCAGCTCTTCATCTATGGCGATGCGCCCGCGCAAGAGGAAGAACACCACCAGAGCGCCGATGGTGCCAAGCAGCAGCCAGCCCCCGTAGCTGCGCAACGGCCCGTCGCGGAAGGAAAGCCAGGTCATGCCGCCGTCCTGCATCAGCACGCTGGCAACCTCGCCCCCGGCCGAGACCGTCACATCGGCCGACCCATAGCGCAGCTGGCGCCAGACCTCGGGATCGGAGGCGCCGCCAAGGGTGCCCAGCTGTTCGGTGATACCGGCAGCGATCTCGGGGTTGCCGGTGGCATCGCGGCGGAAGGAGTCGTCCAGTCTCTCGCCCCGCTGCCGGGCGAGGATATCTTCAAGCGTCTGCGCGCCGCCGGTGGCGCTGCGATCCGGCGCGATTGGCGCGGTCGTGTCCTGTGCCTGCACCGCGCCGACCAGCAGCGTCAATTGCAGAACAAATGCGAAAACCATGCGCAGCATGAGCCACACTCCTTCGAGTCTGTCGTACGTACGGACGGGTGTGTCGTACGGGTGTGTCATCTGTGAATCACGTAGGGCAGGATGGCCCGCGCATTGCAGGCCATCCCCTAGTTTACCCTGAAAAGGCGGGTTTAGCCGCCCTTCTGGTCGTAAGCCGTACCCCAGCCCCAGGCACCGGTGCCGAAACCGCGCGCCACGACGCGTTCGCGGTAGACCGCCGACACCACGTCGCCGTCACCGGCCAGCAGCGCCTTGGTCGAGCACATCTCGGCGCAGATGGGCAGCTTGCCCTCTGCGATCCGGTTGCGGCCGTATTTGGAGAACTCCGCGTTGGAGTGGGTCTCCTCCGGGCCACCGGCGCAGAAGGTGCATTTGTCCATCTTGCCACGGCTGCCAAAGTTGCCCGCCTGCGGATACTGCGGCGCGCCAAAGGGGCACGCGTAGAAGCAGTAGCCACAGCCGATGCAGAGGTCCTTGGAGTGCAGAACCACCCCTTCCTCGTTCTGGTAGAAGCAATCCACCGGGCAAACGGCCATACAGGGCGCATCCGAGCAATGCATGCAGGCGACCGAGATCGAGCGTTCGCCGGGCTTGCCATCATTGATGGTCACGACACGGCGACGGTTGATCCCCCAGGGCACCTCATGCTCGTTCTTACAGGCGGTGACACAGGCGTTACATTCGATGCAGCGTTCGGCATCGCAGAGAAACTTCGCTCTTGCCATTACTCTAACTCCTTACGCTGGCATGATTTTGCAGAGAGTACACTTGGTCTCCTGCATCTGGGTCACACTGTCATACCCGTAGGTCTGCGCCGTGTTGGTGCTTTCGCCCAACACATACGGATCAGCCCCATCGGGATATTTCGAGCGCAGGTCGTCGCCCTGGAAATGACCGCCGAAGTGGAACGGCATGAAGGCAACGCCCGCGCCGACCCGTTCGGTGACCATGGCCATGACCTTGACCTTGCCGCCCTCCGGACCTTCGACCCAGCACTGTTCGCCGTCCCGCACGCCAAGGTTATTGGCGTCACGCGGGTTGATCTCGACGAACATGTCCTGCTGCAATTCGGCCAGCCAGGGGTTCGAGCGGGTCTCGTCGCCGCCACCCTCGTATTCGACCAGACGGCCGGAGGTGAGGATGATCGGATACTCCTGCGAGACATCCTTCTTCTGGATCGAGGCGTACATCGTCGGCAGACGATAGAACTTGCGATCCTCGTAGGTCGGATAATCCGCAACCAGATCCCGGCGGTTGGTGTAGAGCGGCTCGCGGTGCAGCGGCACCGGATCCGGGAAGGTCCACACAACCGCACGCGCCTTGGCGTTGCCGAAGGGAGCGCATTCGTGCTTGATCGCGACCCGCTGGATGCCGCCCGACAGGTCGGTCTTCCAGTTGATCTTTCCGATCGCATCGCCCGATTTGGCAAAGATCGCCTGGATCGCATCCGGCGTTTCGCCATCCTCGAAATCCGCATCGCTCAGGTTCAGGCTTTCGACATCGGTGAATTCACCGGCGGCGATGGCCTGGATGATCGCCCATTCGGCCTTGGTCAGGTCTTGGTCCCAACCCAGGTCATGCAGCATCGCCATGGTGAATTCAGGATAGCCGTCCTGGATTTCCGAACCTGCGGAATAGACGCCCTCGGCCAGGAGGTTGTCGCCGTCCCGCTCCACGCCGAAACGGGCGCGGAAGGTGAGACCACCCTCGGAGACCGGTTTGGACATGTCGTAAAGGTTCGGCGTGCCAGGATGGTTCATCTCGGCGGTGCCCCAGCAGGGCCAGGGCAGACCGTAGTAGTCGCCATCGGCCGGGCCACCCACCGCGCGCAGCGTGGTGCGGTCGAAGGTGTGCTGGTTGGCCATGTGCTTCTTCAGCCGTTCCGGGCTTTGACCGGTATAGCCGATGGTCCACAGGCCGCGGTTGAACTCCCGCGTGATGCTTTCGATGTTCGGGGTTTCCGCGTCTTCCATCTCGATGTTGCGGAACAGGCGGTCGGCCCAGCCGAACTTGTTGGCGAATTTCGCCATGATCACGTGATCGGGCAGGCTTTCGAACAGCGGATCGACCACCTTGTCGCGCCACTGGAACGAGCGGTTCGACGCGGTGACAGAGCCACGGGTTTCGAACTGGGTACAGGCCGGCAGCAGGTAGACGCCATCGGTGCGGTCATGCAGCACGGCGGAAACGGTGGGATACGGGTCGACCACGACCAGCATGTCCAGCTTTTCCATCGCCGTCTTCATTTCCGTCATCCGGGTCTGCGAGTTGGGCGCATGCCCCCACAGTACCATGGCGCGAACATTGTTCGGCTGATCCATGTTCTCCTTGTCTTCAAGGATACCATCGATCCAGCGGCTGACCGGGATACCCGTCAGGTTCTGCAGGCTCTTGTCCTTGCCGTCAGCGCCTTTCAGCGTGTCGAACTGACCCGCAAGCCATTCCGGATCTTCCTCCCAGACGCGGGCCCAATGTGCCCAGGCGCCCTTGGACAGGCCATAGTAGCCCGGCAGGGTGTGCGAGAGAACGCCAAGGTCGGTTGCACCCTGCACGTTGTCATGGCCACGGAAGATGTTGGTGCCACCACCCGAGGTGCCCATGTTGCCCAGCGCCAGCTGGAGGATGCAATAGGCACGGGTGTTGTTGTTGCCATTGGTGTGCTGGGTACCGCCCATACACCAGATCACGGTGCCGGGACGGTTGTTGGCCATGGTGAGGGCCACGCGGCGCAGCTGCGAACCGGGGGTGCCGGTGACGCGCTCGACCTCTTCGGGGGTCCACTTGGCCACTTCCTCGCGGATCTGGTCCATGCCCCAGACACGGGTGCGGATGAACTCCTTGTCTTCCCAGCCGTTCTCGAAGATGTGCCACAGGATGCCCCAGACCAGCGCAACGTCGGTACCGGGACGGAAGCGCACATATTCGTCGGCATGGGCCGCGGTGCGGGTGAAACGCGGATCGCAGACGATCAGCGGCGCGTTGTTCTGCTCCTTGGCCTTCAGCACGTGCAAGAGCGAGACGGGGTGCGCCTCGGCCGGGTTGCCGCCGATGATGAAGATCGCCTTGGAGTTATGGATGTCGTTGTAGCTGTTGGTCATGGCGCCGTAGCCCCATGTGTTCGCAACACCCGCAACGGTGGTGGAGTGACAGATCCGCGCCTGGTGATCCACGTTGTTCGTGCCCCAGTAGGCGGCGAACTTGCGGAACAGGTAGGCCTGTTCGTTGTTGTGCTTGGCCGAGCCGAGCCAGTAGACGCTGTCAGGTCCGCTTTCTTCGCGGATCTGCATCATGCCGTCGCCGATCTCGTTGATCGCCTGATCCCAGGAGATGCGCTTCCACTCGCCACCCTCTTTCTTCATCGGGTACTTGAGGCGGCGCTCGCCGTGGGCGTGTTCGCGCACGGATGCCCCCTTGGCGCAATGGGCGCCGAGGTTGAACGGGCTGTCCCAGCCGGGTTCCTGCCCGACCCAGACACCGTTCTGGACTTCTGCCACCACGGTACAGCCGACCGAGCAGTGGGTGCAGACGGATTTCACGGTTTCAACAGCGCCCGCAGCCGCGGTGGCCGCATTGGCCTGGGTCACCGACCCGCCGGTGGCGCTGATGGCAGCCAGGCCGCCGATGGCCAGGCCGGAGCCACGCAAAAAGGCGCGGCGGTCGACGGATGTTTCGCCGACTTTGGACAGGATACTGGTCCGCTGGGGGCGTCTCGCAACCCCGTTGGTCTTTTTCCTAAGCATTTAGAACCTCCCTTGCTTGCTTCCTCCTCAGAAAGCGCGCTGGGTTGACGAAAAACCTGTTGGCGGTCGGGCGTCACGCAACCAGTTGCCTCAGGCCATTAATGTGCGAACGGAGCCTTAGAACCGGGCGCTTTCGTAATAGGCGCGGGTATGCGCGGTATCCTGCATCGTCTCCTTTGCAAGATCGGGTTCTGCGGCCTCCACCGCGCCCCCGGTCGTCGCAACGGCCACTGCTGCCAGCGGCGCCGTTGTTGCGGCGACTTTCAGAAAGTCGCGGCGGCTCGATGCTGCCTCTGCTTTCTTGGTCATGTGAGTGTCTCCTCCTTGGTGGTCGCTCACGTTGATGGGGCAGGCAATTCTGCCCCGGTTTATGCGGATTGCTCCGCGCTCATCCGGAAGGCCTCGGCCTCGATCTCCATGAACACCCGGCCGACAGCGCCGACCGAGGCATAGAGAACCGAGTTCTTGGCCTTCTCCAGATCCAGAAAGAAGTGACCGGCCCAGGGGCCGATGTGGGTGTTGAAGAAGGTCTTCTGATCCGCAAGGCTGGCCGCTGCGCCAAACCGTCCCGCAATCAGCGCCCCCATCATCTCCATCAATGAGGCGATGTTGTCCTCGGGCTCATAGACATTCGCCGCCCGCGTCATGCCGCGCGCCGCCATGTCACGGCGCAGCTGTGCCAGCGGCTTTTCATTCAGGAAACCGGTCAGATAATAGCTTGCATAGGGCAGAAGCTCGCCCCGGCCCAGACCGATGAACAGCTTGTTGAACTCGCGCTCCACCGCAGGAGGCTTCGAAAGCTTCGCGATCTTGGCCAGCGCGTTGATCGCCACTCCCAGGTCGGTGTCATCCCCTTGCAGGCCCGCCGTCTGGGCCAGCAGGAATTCATCCGGCGGCGCCGACAGGATCAGCCCCAGGAAATTATACAGATCCGCGCGCAGGCGGTCCTCTTCGCTTACCAGCGGCGCTGAAGGGTCAGCGGTGGCTGTCATGGTGTACTCCTTGTTCATGCCCTCACCCGCGCGTCAGCCCGATCCTGATCAAAGGAAAACCGCATCCGGCGCGGCAGGGTGTCCAGGGGATCAGTATCACCGGCTTCATCCGTTCTGTCAGCCACCTGGGTGGCAGGCACAGAAGTGACGGGCGCAGAGACCGGAACCGGCCGATCTTCGGCCATCGCGGCCTGGGCCTCCTGTTCGATGGCGGCATCTGCTGCCAGCGCTTGGGCCTGTTCACAGGCCTGTTCCTCGACCTGTTCGCCTTGGTCCAGCGCGGGCGCGGCATCCTCTGCGGCAGTCTCTGCCGCACTCCCTGACCCGGCTGCCGCCGCCTTTTCCTTTTCGGCGGCTTGGCGGGCCAATTCCTCGACGTGTTTGGTCATGCCCTTGCCCACCTGATAGGCAGTCTGCATGCCTTCGACGACCATGGCGCTGTCGGTGAAATCCTCGCCGTAGTCCACCAGCCCATCGACATTGGCCAGCACCGGGTTGAGCCGCCACAGGCGGCGCAGCGCCCGGGTGCGGATGCGCGCGGGCACCACATCGCGCAGGAAGATCTTGAAATCGTCGCCCTGCTCCAGCGTGTCGGGATCCGGCAGCTCCAGCTCGGCCAGGATCTCTTCGTCGCTCTTTTCTTCCAGCGCCTGTTCGCGCTCGGCGATTTCGGCTGCAGCCTCGGCGCGGGCTTCGGCTTCGGCCTCTGCCTCCACGGCGGCCTTGCGGCGGGACCAGAAATCGCGGCTCATTGCAGGCGACCCTTCCTGACCAGCGCGGGCGAGCGGTAGACATCGGTCAGCTGCGCGATGCGCGGATCGCCAACGCCGTCCTCTGCCTCGCCCACGGTACGCTTGTCGCGACGGCGCTTCTTGAATTCCTCTTCCTGGAAATGCTTGAGCGTGAACTCCCGCACCCAGGCCACCAGGCCCGAGGGCATCGGCACCCTCTCCACCATATCCTCGCCGTTGTCGGCATAGTCCTGCGCCTCGAACGGAGAGGCGGTGACCAGCGTCACCTCCAGCGGGCGGGCGGCATCATCGCTGTCGCGCAGGATCACGTAGACGCAGGGCGGCTCGGCGGTGAGGCCCTGCATGTAAGCTTCGGCGTCGGCCCGGTGCAGCTCCAGCGGCAGGGTGGCGGCGTGGAATTCACTGGCGCCATCCTCTTCGCGCAAGAGCTGCCAATCGGCCGGTTTCGCGGCCGGCAGGACCCCGGACACCCGCCACGACCATTTGGCCCAGCGGGTAACCCCGGGGGTGCGGCGGATGACGATGCCCAGCGGCATCACATCGGTCTTGTCCAAAGTCTGGTTCACGGTCGGTTGGATCCCGGCTCTCCCTGCGTCACCGAAACTGTGCAGCATCATCGCGCTATCGTGAAAGCCTGCTGTGCGGTGTCTGGCCATATTTCGCACCAGCCGGACAAATTGGGGCAGCCAGCAAGACCCAGAGAGGCGCCGTGGTCGAATTGTCTATGTCGATCTTTTTTGTCGGAATACCGCAGTACACAATTCCCAGCGAATCACCCCGGCATTTTGCCCCCGCAAGATGCGCCTCGGCTCCAGCCAAACCGGTTTACGCGGCCCTCGAATCATGCCTAATCTGAGGCCCTGACAGCGGAAATTCGCCGTCACGCCAGCCCTGATGCAAGCGAGGAAAACATGACTAAGCATCTGATTTTATGCGATTGTTCCGGATCTCAAAAGATCGATGCGCAAGGCTTGTCACAGGCCACCGAATTGCCCTGCTCCAAGGTGCATTCCGCCCTTTGCACCCGCCAGACCGACAGCGCCGCCGCCGCCATCGCCACCGGCGAGGCAGTGATTTGTTGCACCCAGGAACAGCGCCTTTTCGAGGAGATCGCGGAGGAAATCGGCGCCCCGGTCCCGGCCTTTCTCGACCTGCGGGACAGGGGGGGATGGACCGCCGATAAGGGGGATCTGCTGCCCAAAATGTCCGCCCTGGTGGCAGAGGCGGCTGTGGATCGGTCCGCGGCCAAGACCGTGGATGTGGTCTCCGAAGGGCTGTGCCTGATTGTCGGCACCTCCGACGTGGCTCTGGCCGCTGCTGAACGGCTGCAGGATACGCTGGGTGTGACCGTGCTGCTGACCGATGCGGTCGAGGCCCCGGCAACCCGCGCCTTTGATGTGATCCGGGGGCGGTTACGCCAGGCAAGCGGGGCACTTGGCCAGTTCCACGTGACCATCGACGCCCTGCAGCAGATCGATGTCACCGGGCGCGCCTGGACCTGGAGCGATGCCCGCGATGGCGGGCGCTCGGAATGCGATATCATCCTGGATCTGACCGGTGGCACGCCGCTGTTTCCCGCCCATGAAAAACGCGAAGGCTACCTGCGCGCCGATCCAAAGGGCGTCCAGGCGGTGGCCGATGCGGTGCTCGCGGCGAGCCAGCTGATCGGCACCTTCGAGAAACCTCTCTATGTGCGCAGCGAACCGTTGCTTTGCGCCCATTCCCGCGCCAGCCAGACGGGCTGCAGCAACTGCCTTGACGTCTGCCCCACCGGCGCGATCACCGCGAGCGGCGATCACGTCAGCATCGATCCGATGATCTGTGCCGGTTGCGGCGCCTGTGCCTCGCTCTGCCCCTCGGGGTCGATCACCTATGACGCGCCGCCCACCGAAACCCTGATGCGCCGCATCCAGGTGCTGGCAAAGGCCTACCTTGATGCGGGCGGCCATGCGCCGCGGCTCTTGGTGGTCAATGCCCATGGCGCCGAGATGATCCGCCTTGCGGCGCGCTTTGGCCGCGGCCTGCCCGCCGATGTGCTGCCGCTGGAGGTGGAGGCGCTGAACACCTTCGGCCATGCCGAAATCCTGGCGGCGCTGGCAGCAGGCTTTGCCCATGTGTCCATTCTGCTGTCGCCCAAGGCAGACCGGGAGGTGCAAGAGCGCGAATGCAACCTCGCCTGCGCCATCGCAGGCGAGAAGGCCACGCTACTGGATCTCAACGACCCGGATGCGCTCAGCGATGCCCTATACGATGCACAGGTGCCTGCGCCGATTGCCGCGCCGCTGCGCCCCATGGGCACCCGCCGCCAGATCACCCGCCAGGCGGCCCGCGCATTGGCGCCCGAGGCCGAGATGCTGCCCCTGCCCGAAGACGCCCCCTATGGCGCGGTGCTGGTGAACACCGACAGCTGCACCCTGTGCCTGTCCTGCGTGTCGCTCTGCCCCTCGGGCGCGCTGGGGGACAACCCGGACCAACCGCAGCTGCGGTTCCAGGAGGACGCCTGCCTGCAATGCGGCCTTTGCGCCAACGTCTGCCCCGAGCAGGCGATCACTTACGAGCCGCGCCTGAACCTGCAGCCCGAAGCGCTGAGCCAGGTGGTCCTGCACGAGGAGGAACCCTTTGCCTGCATCGAATGCGGCAGCCTGTTCGGGGTGAAATCCACCATCGAGAAGATCACCGAGAAACTGGCCGGAAAGCACGCGATGTTTGCCACGTCCGATGCGGCGCGGATGATCCAGATGTGTGATGACTGCCGCGTCAACGCGCAGTTCCATCAGCAGAACAATCCCTTCGCGGGCAAGGATCGCCCAGCCGTGCGCACCACCGAAGACTACCTCAGCAAGCGCCGCGATCACTGATGCTGCAAGGGGGCCCCCAGATCCGCCGGCGTGAGGCCGGCCACATAGGCAAGGATTGCCTCCAGATCGTCGAGCGTCATGGCGACCGGCACGATCGGGGACGGGCGATCCTCGGGGAAGGGCGGCGTCACATCCTCCACCTGGGTGAAGGCGGGATGCGGGTTCAGCGCATAGAAGGCCTGGAAGCGGTAATCCCAGTCCGGCAGGGTGCGCAGCACAAAAAACGAAGGGGTCGAGCCGATATCGGACATCCGCCGGTCCTCTGCCACCACGTGGCAGCGTCCGCACATCACCTGCGACAGGCTTTGCCCCCGTTCGGCATCGCCGTCGAAAGAGATCTCCTCGACCGTGGCGCGCTGAACCTGCGGCAGGGTGAACATCTGCACGCCCTGTGGCGCATAGGCGGTGATGGTGCGCGCGCCGATCTCGGAATTCAGCCAGTCAAGAAATCGCTGGGTTCCGGGGTGGTCCTTGTCCAGAACCGTGAGGTACCACAGGTCCGCACCGGCCTGGAACACCGGTGTTCCGCCCGCGCGCGTCTCGGTGCCAAGCGCGGCCTCCGCCGCCTCTCCGGGCATAACGATCTGCACCCGGACCTGGGTTTTCAGGGAAAACCGCGGCAGAAGGTGCCGCAGGAAACCGGTCTCGACCAGCGCCTCCGGCACCGCCATCCGCACCAGACGATCCTCAGCACGCGCGGGCACGGCGGCCATCAGCGCGACAAACACGATACCGGCAGCCAGAACAGCAAGGCGGCCTGGCGCGGGGCTGATCCGATTGATCGCTGCGCAACACCAGCGGATCGGATAGAGAAAAAACAAACGGGCCATTCGAAATGCTAGGAAGCAACCTAGATCTCAGTCAAGTGTTCCGTCCGAATACGACAAACGACAATACCAAAGGAGTAGACCGGCGTGTCCCTCACCCGTGAAGCTGTCCTCGAGGCACTGAAGACCATCACCGACCCCACAAGCGGCAGCGATATCGTCGCCGCAGGCATCGTACGCGCATTGAACATCGAAGGGGCAGAGGTCCGTTTCGTGCTGGAGATCGACCCGGCGCGCGCCAAGACCTACGAACCGATCCGGGATGAGGCCGAAGCCAAGGTCACGGCTCTGGCCGGGGTCGAAAAGGTCTCGGCGCTGCTGACCGCCCATTCCGACAAGGCGCCGCCGGATCTGAAGCCGAAGAAAGCCGCGCAGCCGCAAGGCCCGCAGAAGATCCCCGGCGTGGATCGGATCCTCGCCGTGGCCTCGGGCAAGGGCGGCGTCGGCAAGTCCACGGTATCGGCCAACCTCGCCTGCGCGCTGGCCGCCGAAGGGCGCAGGGTGGGCCTGCTGGATGCAGATGTCTACGGCCCCTCGCAGCCGCGCATGCTGGGCGTCTCGGGCCGCCCGGCCAGCCCCGATGGCAAGACCATCCTGCCGATGCGCAACCACGGCGTCACCATGATGTCCATTGGCCTCATGACCAACGAGGATCAGGCCGTGGTCTGGCGCGGCCCGATGCTGATGGGCGCCTTGCAGCAGATGATGATGCAGGTGCAATGGGGCGCCTTGGACGTGCTGATCGTGGACCTGCCGCCCGGCACCGGCGATGTGCAGATGACCCTTGCGCAAAAGGCCCATGTGGACGGCGCCATCGTGGTCTCCACCCCGCAGGACGTCGCCCTGATCGACGCGCGCAAGGGCATCGACATGTTCAAGCAGCTGCATGTGCCGATCGTCGGGTTGATCGAGAATATGTCGACCCACATCTGCTCGAACTGCGGCCATGAGGAGCACATCTTCGGCCATGGTGGCGTCGCTGCCGAAGCCAAGAAGCTGAACGTACCGCTCCTGGCGGAGATCCCGCTGCATCTGGACGTGCGCCTGGCCGCCGATGGTGGCGCGCCGGTGGTGGTCAGCAAGCCCGACAGCCCGCAGGCGAAGGCCTTCCAGGATGTCGCCAAGGGGCTGATCGCACGGGGCGCCGCATGAGCGAGACTGCCACAGCGCTTTCCTTTCCGCCGTTGATGTCGGGCGCGGCGGTGACCGGCCTTGAGGATCCGTTCGAGACCGCCTGCAAACGGGCGGTCCTGGGCTGCGATGCGGGTCTCGTGGTCTATAACCTTGCCCATGACACATTGCGCGCGGCACTGGTCTTTGCGCCCGAGGTGCCGCTGGCACAGGCCATGGCAATGCTGCCCACCTGTGGCGTGGGGTTCCAGAATGCGCTTGGCACGCTGGCCCCGCCCGAGGTGGCCGTGCACCTGGAATGGGATGGCGCCATCCGTATCAACGGGGCCCGCTGCGGGCAGTTGCGCGCCGCCGCCAGCACCACCGATCCGGCAGAGGTGCCGGACTGGCTGGTGATCGGGCTGGAACTGCCCTTGTGGCCCGCCGATGGCGATGGCGGCGAGACCCCGGACCAGACCGCGCTTTATGCCGAAGGCTGCGCCGATGTGGCGGCCCCCGCCCTGGTCGAAGGCTGGGCACGTCACTGCCTGCACTGGATCGCGCGCTGGGAAGAGGAAGGCTCCAAATCGCTGCACGAAGAATGGCGCAGCCTGGCTCATGGCATGGGTGAACCTATCGAGCAGCAGGCCCTGAGCGGCACCTTCCTTGGCATAGACGAGGCATTCGGCATGCTCTTGCGCGATGGTGAGACCACCCACCTCATTCCCCTGACAACACTTCTGGAGACCCCGTGATGCACCTGGCCCGCGCCATCCACTTCGACGAGAGCGATCAAAACGTCTTTGCCAACCCCGCGCGCACCGGGGAGTGGTGCATCTCGGGCGGGTTCGAATTCTCCAACTGGGGCGAGGCGGATCTGACCGGCAAGCAGCGCCAGGCCTTTGCCAATGGCTGGATGGGGCTGGAGACCGGCGGCCGGGTGACCTTTGTCGCGGTGACCAAGGTTGAGGAGGCGGAGCTGGAGACGCTGACCGACCTTCTGGCGCATCATTTCGTCGGCTACTACGGCGCACCCGATGTGGCCGCCGCCCGGCCTGTGGCTGCCGAGGAGATCGCCCATATGGCCGAGCTCTGCGCCGATCACGCGCCCAACACCCTGCTGACCGTGATGCGAGAGCTGACCGAGGCCGGCGTGCGCGAAAGCTACCGGATGATCGAGGCGCAATCGGCAGGCCTGGAGCAATTCGCCATCCACGGCGATATGGACAGCTAAGGCGGGGCGCTCCCGCCCGTCGCTGGATCATGGACATGATCCGCTCCCGTTGGGCCGGGCGCCGCTGACGCGGCGCTTATTCGTCTTCGAAGGCGGCGATTGAATTAAGTGTCAGAAGGCTACTCAAGAAGTTACTACCGATAGGAAAACTCAGGTTCAAGAAAGCTCTTCTTCAAAATTCTTTTCTCTACCACCAAACCTTTGGAAAGTATCGCTCATCACGCTTGTCACTACGAACGCGAAATGATGCCGGTAGGTGTTGCCGAGTGGATCGTAGTAGTCAACGAAACCAATAACTGGCGGAGGGTTGCCAATAAAATGATATTGGTTCTCCTCTGTAAGGTGTGCAGTGCCGAGAAGCCGACCGAGAGGGGAAATTTGCGGACCAAAGCCCGGCTCAAGAACCGCAAATTCTCCACGCTGCAGAACGGTCAGCCATTTCTGACCCCCATGAAGCCATTCCGGAGGCGGGACGTCGATATATCCGCGACTTTCGTCCACAAGGAGACAGACAGACAGGTCATCAACAGACGCCGGAATATCACCGATGCTTGTGACTTTTACCTGTACCCGCATCTTTATTTCACGCCGTTCTCCTTGCTTCCAGTCTGGGTCAAGGAGATCTTTTTTATTCTCAATGAATGTTCCAGAGAGCTCAACGGTTATCCAAGGTTTGAAGCCCGAATAGAACTGCTTCGAGGCGACCTCATTGGCCTCCTGCGCAGCTTGCACAGCATCTATGGATGACTTTACTTGAGCGTCTCCGAATTTTCGCGTGTCGGAGGCCATGCGCCGCGTTTCCGTCACCATTTCCCGAGTGGCCACAAGAGTTCGCCACACAAGGATCACTGCCGCAAATGTCAACAGTGTCACGATCCACTGTGCAAGGGTATCGGCTGGGGTGACAAATGCCTCAAGAGAACGATCCCAAGCACTGCCTATCACGCTAAGGTTTGATTGCTCGTCAGCCCCGGTTGCGGGGTCATGTTTTTGTAGCGAGAGATAGTCAAGCCAAAGGAATAGGTTTAGGGTAATCCCGCCGCCGACGACTACACCAAGTGCAAAAGCTCCATTCCGATAGCAATCAGACATGATTTTCTAACCACGGCGCCGATCTTTTCCCTCTCGGAAAATCAAAGCGAACGTTACCCTCTCTGATAGCAATTCCAGTTTTGGATAAGGTTTCAGCAATTTCAAAACGTGTCACGGTCTTTTTCGATCAAACCTCATATCAGCACACTTTCCTGACATATCCCCCCGCGCCGCGTCAGCGGCGCCAGGCCCAACCGGGGCGGCCCTGCTTACCAGAAGGGCCAGACACGGGCGGGAGCAGCCCCCGCCCTTTCGCACTCAGGCGTATTTCTCGAGGAACTCTTCCGCCTTCAGCGCGCGGAAATCTGGCAGGGCGGCGCGTAAGGTCGCGTTGTCCCAGTCCCACCAGGCGAGATCCATCATCGCCTCACCCACCGCCTCGGGGTAACGGCGGCGGATCAAATGCGCGGTGTTGCCGCCGACGATGGTATAGGGGGCGACGTCCTTGGTCACCACGCTGCCCGAGGCCACAACCGCGCCGTGGCCGATAGTGACCTCGGGCTTGATCATCGCGCCATGGCCGATCCAGGTGTCGTGGCCGATATAGGCCGTGCGGCTGGCGCGGTGGGCGAACCAGTCGGCGTCCGCTTCGGCATCGTCCCAATAGTCGGCTGAGCGATAGAGGAAATGGTGCAATGATGCCTTCTCCATCGGGTGATCGGTTGCCCCGATGCGGGTGAAGCTGGCGATATTGGCAAACTTTCCCACCTGAACATTGGCGATGTCGCAGGTGCGGTCGCAGTAGCTGTAGTCGCCAAAGCGGCTGTTGGCGATGCGGCTGCCCGCACCGATCTCAACATAGGCGCCGAAGTGGCTTCCGGTGATCTGGCAATCGGGGTGGATGAAGGGCTGATCTGCCTGGAGGCGGGCCATACTCGGGTCTTTCTTTTGAGGGTCAGGGCAGCACGAAGGGCATGTTGCGCAGCGGCGGCTTCTTGGTGGTCTTGCGGCGCGGCTTGCCGCTGTCGCTCTGGATCAGGCGGCGACGCAATATCCCTGAGAACCAGTCCATGACCATCACCATCAGGATCACCAGCACGATGTAATAGGCCACCTCTTCCCAGTCCTTCTGGGTGATGATGGCCTGGGTCAGCAACAAGCCGATACCGCCGCCGGTGATGGCGCCGATGATGGTGGCGCTGCGGGTGTTGGATTCAAGGAAGTAGAGAAGCTGCGACAACAGAACCGGCGTCACCTGCGGGATCACCCCGAAACGGTAGCGCTGGATCGGTTTGGCGCCGGTGGAGGCGACGCCCTCGATCTGCTTTTCGTCGACGTTTTCCAGTGCCTCGGAGAAGATCTTGCCGAAGGTGCCGGTGTCCGTCACCAGGATCGCCAGCGCGCCGGTCAGCGGGCCGGGACCAAAGGCGCGCGCCAGCACAACCGTCCAGATCAGGCTGTCCACGCCGCGCACGAAGTCGAACAGGCGGCGGGTGGCGAACCTCAGCGTGCGGATCGGCATGAAATTGCGGGTCGCCAGGAAGGCCAGCGGCAGCGCCACGATGCCTGCCCCGATGGTACCGAGGAAGGCCATCAGCAGCGTCTCACCAATGGCCCAGGCCACATCCTGGTGCCGCCACATCTTGTTGGTCCAGAAGTCATTGAAGATCGCACCGGCTTCACCGCGGAAGGCTTTTTCCAACAGGGCCACCGGGCCAAGGCCATGATAGGGGCTGTCGAGGGTAAAGAAGAACAACTCCCAGCCCATGAAATAGCGGAACACTTCCGAACGGTTGCGGGTCACGGTCAGGCGGCCCGCCTCGGTCTTGATCGCCAGGCGGTTCTTCGAGGTGCTGATCCAGTCCGGCACATCGCCCGCTGGCAGTTCCGCCTGCACGCCTGCACTGCGCGACGGGGTGGCACGCACGGTGCCGTAACCGGGAATGTCATATTCCACCGTCTCGGGGCCAAAGCGCACGATGTGACCGTTCTCCAGATCAATCACCGTGGTTTCTCCCAAGGTGACCCATTCGGGGGCCTCGCCTTCGGGGTAGCTGCCCTTGCGCTCCCCTTCGATGGCGACCGAGACGGAGGCATCGCGGTTGTCGCGGGTCACATGGGTCTTGTAGCTGTAGCTGTCGCTGACCAGGGTGCGGGCATTGTCCAGGCTGGCGCGCTCCCACAGGCCCGGCACCTCGAAGGCGAAGAAGACATAGGTCATATAGGCCAGCACGATCAGCGGCAGCGCGAAGGCCATCAGCTTTTTGGCGCGGAACAGCCGTGTCATATCCTGTTTCAGCGCGGCGGCGTCACAGGGCAGGGTCGCGCCCGGGTTCACATCAAGAGTGGTCATTGATTGGCTCCGTTGATCAGCCGGTCACGCAGCTTGCCAGAGATCTGGTCGACCACGACGATGGTGACAAAAAGCAGGATGAAGATGGCGGCGGCCTCGTCATAGCGGCCCTTGCCCCAGGACATGGCGTTCTTCAGCTCGTAGCCGATGCCGCCCGCGCCGACAAAGCCGAGGATCGCCGAGGCGCGAATGTTGATTTCAAACCGCAAGAGCGCGTAGCTGACGTAGTTCGGCCCCACTTGCGGGATCACCCCCAGCCACATGCGCTGCGCCCAGGTGGCGCCCACCGACGAAAGCCCCTCGATCGGCTTCAGCGAGGCGTTCTCGTTCACCTCGGAAAACAGCTTGCCCAGGGCACCGGCCGTGTGGATCGCGATGGCGATCATGGCGGGCACCGGGCCACCGCCCAAGAGGAAGATCAGCACCAGGGCAATGACGATTTCCGGGATTGCCCGGCAGATATCCATGACCCGGCGAAACAGCGGGATCAGTGACGGCCACAGCGCCATGCCCCGTGTCGCCAGGAGCGAAAACAGCGTGCCGAAGATCGCCCCGATCAGGGTCGAGGCCGCGGCGATGTTCAGCGTCTCCACCAGCGCCGGGAAGAAATGCATCACATGGCCGGGCAGCTGAACGGCCTTTTCCGTGGCTTCGCTCAGCACCTCGGCCGGGTAGTCGAATATGCGCGTGAACCCGTCGGCAAAAGATCCGGCGTTGCGGTCATCGGCGGTGCGGAAGCCCGCCACCATCATGGCGATGAAGACGATCAGAAGGATCGACCCGTAAAGGCGCTTGCGCCGCGTGAGGTCCACATATTGGGCGCGGATCGCCTCTGTCGTGGAGGCGCCGGAGGGCGGGGCCGCTGTCAGATCTGCCATGAGGATGTCCTGGTATTCGAATGAGGCTCTAACGGTCAGGCAATGGCACAAGGCCAGCCTCCCTCAGAGGAATACGGGGCCCGGCACAAAGACCGGACCCCGCCGTTTTGGTTCTGGGAAATTAATTGGACTTCAATTTGCGTGCTTCGATGATCACTTCGTAGGCGTCGTGGGTGATCGGCATGAAGCCTTTGGCTTCGCCTGCAGCCACACCGTAGAAGCAATCGGCATCCATCGACTTCAGGCTTGCCATCAGGCCGGTCATCTTGACCTTGACGCTTTCGGGCAGATCCTTGCGCAGAACAACGGGGCCTTCCGGGATCGGCTTGGACTGCCAGATTTTGACCAGATCGTTCATGTCGATCAGACCGGCATCGACCGCCTTGCGCAGGGCGCCGGAGTTGTAACCGTCTTCCCAGTTGCCCAGACCGTCGGCCCAGGTCACGCCGCCGTCGAAGTCGCCGTTGTTGACGCCAACGATGGTCTGCTCGTGACCGCCGGAGAATTTGACCTCACCGAAGTAGGCGCCGGATTCCATGGTGGAGCCGGTGGCCTGCGGGATCTCGATCGAGGGGATCAGGTAGCCGGAGGTGGAGTTCGGGTCACCAAAGCCGAAGACCTTGCCCTTCATGTCTTCCAGCGAGGTGATACCGCTGTCCTTGCGGGCAAAACCGACCGAGTAGTAGCCATAGCCGCCATCGGTGTTCACCTTGACCAGGATCGGCTCAACCGCGTCGGGGTTGGACAGGAAGGTCTTGGCATAGCCGGAGGCGCCCAGCCAGGCCATGTCGATGGTGCCGCCCAGCAGACCCTGGATCACGCCGTTGTAGTCGGCGGGGGCGAACAGCTTGGTTTCGACACCCAGCAGCTCTTCGGTCTTGGCGCGCAGGCACTCGTTGTTGTTCAGACGGTCCTGGGCGTTTTCACCGCCAAGGATGCCGATACGGAATTCCTGAATGTCCTCGGCCATGACCGGGGTGGTCAGTGCGGTGGTCATCAGGGCGGCAGCAATCAGTTTTTTCATCTCTAGGTCACTCCGGTTTGGTTGGCCCAAAGCGTCGTGCTTTGGGGGGATGAAAAGGGTGGAATTCATAGCGCGGCGGCTTCGGCCTCGCGGATCGCGGTGTCGGCACGCTCCAGCGTCTCGATCTCGGTCGATGTGGCGGCTTCGGAAAAATCGGCCCCTGCGCCGTAGATCTCGCGGGCAACGCCGGTGGTCAGCTGTTCGGGCAGCCCGTCAAAGACGATGCGCCCGTCGCGCATGCCCACCACCCGGTCGCAATAGCGGCGCGCGGTATCCAGCGTATGGAGGTTGGCGATCACCGTGCGCCCGTCTTCCTCGTGGATGCGGCGCAGCGCCTCCATCACGGTTTGCGCATTCATCGGGTCAAGCGAGGCAATGGGCTCATCCGCCAGGATGATCTTGGGGTCCTGCATCAGGGCGCGGGCGATGGCGACACGCTGCTGCTGGCCGCCCGACAGGGCCTCGGCCCGTTTGGCGGCATGTTCGGCAATGCCGAGACGGTCCAGAATGTCGATGGCCCGGTGGATGTCCTCCATCGGGTAAAGGTTGAACATGGTCGCCAGTGCCGAGCGGCGGTTGAGCGTGCCATGCAGCACGTTCGACACCACGTCCATGCGCGGCACCAGATTGAACTGCTGGAAGATCATCGCGCAGTCGGACTGCCAGGCGCGCTTCTCGCGGCCCTTCAGCGTGGTGACATCGCGGCCCTCGAACAGGATCTTGCCTTCGGTGGCATCGCCCAGGCGATTGATCATGCGCAGCAGCGTGGATTTGCCCGCACCGGAGCGACCGATGATGCCGATCATGCAGGGCTTGTCGATATCGAGCGTGGCGGCATCCACCGCGGTCTTGTCGCCAAAGCGTTTGGTGAGTTTGTCTATGCGCAGCACAATCGGCCCCCGTTCGTTTCCGGGACTGCCTAAAGGGGCTGCTCAAACCATTTGTGTAAGAGTCGTGAATTATTTGTAACGCGACGCGGGCCAGTCCCTCACGCCTGTCACAATCCGGTCATACGCATGCAGTCCGAACTCGCCTCCATCTGGCTCGCCCCCATCTGGCCTGTGTGACACCGGCAAGAGACAATCTGCCCCTGTGCAGGAGGCGCCAGCCGGTCTATATGGCCCTCAGACCCCAACCTTGCCCCAAGCCTGAAGGAAGCCTCCCCGATGTCCTTTGACCGCAGCGTGAAGATCGCGCCCTCTATCCTCTCTGCCGATTTCGCCAACTTCGGCCAGGAGATCCAGGCCATCGAGGCCGAAGGCGCCGACTGGGTGCATGTGGACGTGATGGACGGTCACTTCGTCCCCAACCTCACCTTCGGTCCGATGGCGGTGAAAGCCTTCCGCCCGCATGTGAAAACCGTGATGGACGTGCACCTGATGATCGCGCCGGTCGATCCCTACATCGAGGCCTATGCCGATGCGGGCGCCGATGTGCTGACCGCCCATATCGAGGCTGGCCCGCATATCCACCGCACCCTGCAGGCCATTCGCGGCGCGGGCATGAAGGCGGGTGTGGCGCTCAACCCCGGCACCCCGGCCGAGGCGGTGGCGCATCTTCTAGACCTCACCGATCTCATCTGCGTGATGACGGTGAACCCCGGGTTTGGCGGGCAGAAGTTCATCGACATGACCGGCAAGATCGCCACCCTGCGCCAGATGATCGGCGACCGCCCCGTGCATATCGAGATCGACGGCGGCGTCGATCCCACAACCGCGCCCAAGGTGCGCGCGGCGGGCGCCGATGTGCTGGTGGCGGGCTCGGCGGTTTTCAAGGGCGGCTCGGTCGACAATCGGTCGGTCTATGGCACCAACATCCGCGCCATCCGCGAGGCCGCCGAAGGCACCTGGGCCTGAGGCAGACACCCCCGCCCGCCACATGGCCTTTGGGGGAGATTCGGGTCAAGGGCCGCAACGCGGCCGCGCCCTGGCGCGGTTCACCCTTGAGGCGTCTCTTCCCTTTCCAATACTGGACAACGCGCTTTCAGGGGCAGACCTGCCCCTGAAACGCTTCTCGGCAGGACCCTTTTGCGCCGCGCCAGCGGCGCCACGCCCAACCCCGAACAAGGTCTGCAGCGCAGACCGCCGGTCAGGGGGCGGGAGGCCGCCGCCTCACCTCAAGCAAGCTGATCGGCAAAGGTATCCAGCAGTTTGTGCTTGAGGATCTTACCCGTCGGCGCGGCGGGCAGCGCCTCCACCGCGATGATCTGGGCGGGGCATTTGTACCCCGCCAGCTGCTGACGCACGAAATTGGTCAGCTCGGCCGGATCCGGCGCATCGCCCGGTGCCACCTGGACAAAGGCCAGCACCTGTTCGTCGCCCTTGGCCCGGCGCCCCACCACCGCCGACTGCACCACCTGCGGATGGGCGTTGAGCGCGGCTTCCACCTCGGGGGGGAAGACGTTGAACCCGCCGTGAATGATCAGCTCCTTCGACCGGCCCTCGATATGCAGGAAACCGCGCTCGTCCAGCCGCCCCATGTCGCCGGTGCGCAGCCAGCCCTCGGCGTCCAGCACCTTGGCTGTCTCCTCGGGGTTACGGTAATAGCCCAGCATGATGTTCGGCCCGCGCGCCAGCACCTCACCCACACCGTCACCACCGCCCGGTACGGTTTCATCGATCCGTACCTCCACCTCCGGCAGCGCCGGTCCGGTCGAGATATCAGGATCCCCCAATTGGCTGTTCTTGGTGGCGCAGATCCCGGCAGTGGTTTCGGTCATGCCGTAGCCGTTCTGCAAGGCGACACCGTAGAACTCTTCCGCCTTGCGCTTCCATTCCGGATCAAGCGGTGCAGCCCCGGACGAGACATATTGCAACACGTCGCTGCCCAGACGCACCAACCCCTGCTCCTTGGCATATTGCATCACCAGCGCGTGCATCTGCGGCACCGCCGACAGGCGCGTCACGCCATCGCGCAGCGCCTGATACAGCTTGGCTGCCGAAAACCGCGCCTCCAGCCGCACCTCGGCACCGGCATGGATCGCCGCCGTCATCACCGAGGCGAGGCCAAAGACATGGGTGAGCGGCAGCACACCATAGATCACGTCCCCCGGCGCCATATCGCGCAGCTCTGCCGAGGACTTGCCCCCAAAACGCACATTTGCATGGGTCAGCATCACCCCCTTGGGATCGCCCGTTGTCCCCGTGGTGTACAAAAGCACCGCCACGCCGTCGGGTGCATCGCCGTCGGACGGAAACGGGCTGGTCAGATGCAGGCGGCCAAAGGCGCCTGTGATTTCGGAGGCCTGCATGCGTTCTGCATGGGCTTTGGCCTCGACCGAAATCCCGGAGGTGAACAAGACCGCCGCCGGGCGCGCATGGGACAGGATGCGGTCCACCTCTCCCGCGCTCATACGGGCATTGACCGGCACCGCAATGGCGCCAAGCGTCGAGGCTGCCAGCATCGCTGCCACGGCGGAACAGCAGTTTTCCGAAACCACCATCACCCGGTCGCGCGGCTCAACGCCTGCGCTGCGCAGATCTGCCGCCAGCTGCTCCACCGCGGCAGAGAGGTCGGCAAAGGACCACTGCGCGCCGCCACTGTCAGAAAAGGCCGGAGCGTCGGGGCGCAGTTTCACCTGCGCCGCCAATAGATCGTGCCAAAACTCCATCGCCGTCTCCTCTCACGTCAGGCGTAATTCTTCTTCCCCGGAGGCTAACCGCCGAATTGGGGGGCGCGTTTTTCCAGAAAGGCGGCGATCCCCTCGCCGGCTTCCGAGCCTCCTGCAGCCCGCGCCATGGCACTGCATTCGTGATCCAGCTGCGCCGCCTCGCTTGCCTCATAGGCATGCGAGACCAGCTGCCGGATGGTGCCCTGGGCCTCCCGAGGCCCCTGCGCCAGCGTATCGGCCAGGGCATGGGCGGTGCTGAGCACCCGCTGCGGCGCCACCACCTGATTGACCGCGCCGAGGGCGGCCAGACGGCCCGCCGTCACCGGACGGCCCAACAGGCACATCTCCATCGCTAAGGGGCGCGGCAGCATCCGGGCAAGCGAGGCGGTCAACCCGCCATCCGGCACCAGCCCGGCCTTCACATAGGCGGCCGTGAAGGCGGCACCGTATGAGGCCACGATCAGATCCGCCGCCATTGCCAGCGACACGCCCGCGCCCGCCGCACCGCCTTCGACGGCGGCGATCACCGGCACCGGGCAGTCCCGGATGCCACGGATCAGATCATGCAGGTTGTTGACCTTGGCGCGGCGCTCGTCCTCGCTGAGGCCACGCCGGTCGATCAACACGTTGAGATCGCCGCCGGCACAGAAGAACCCGCCTTCCGAGGTCAGAAGAACAGCGCGGATGCGTGGCTCCTGCGCCAGCTTCAGGGCTGCTTCGATCGCATCATAAAGGTCCTGCGACAGGGCACCCCGGCGCGCAGGATTCATGTTCACGACCACCGCGCGGTCGCCCAGATCGTCCATCCGTGCAAGTCGGCTCATTTGCGTATCCTCTTGAAAATCCCGTTGGCCGTGGCCAGCAGGCGCCCTTCATCATCAAACAGTTCACCAAAGATATAGGCGATGCTCTTGCCGCCTCCGGTGGGCCGCGCCCGGGCCGTGATCACCCCCTGCCGCGCCGCCGCCACATAGGACAGGTTCAGCGACACCGTGACCAGATCCGCGTGGTTTTCGGGGTCGAAATACTGCGAGGCGGTATTACCACAGACCACATCCAGAACCGTCGCCACCATACCGCCATGCAGGATGCCATGGCGGTTGAGGTGCCTGGGTTCCAGCTCCAGTGTCACCGTGCAGGAGCCATCTGTCCGGTCGATCTCGGTCCGGTAGCCAACCATCTGCTGGCAACCGGGGTCCTCGATCAGGCGGATCTCGCCCCTCTCACGCGGCGCTGAGGTCAAGGAAACGCTCCAACTGCGTGTCCGCATCACCAAAACGGTGCTCGGCCATGACGATGCGCTTGGCGATATGGGCCAGCTCATACTCCTGCGTCATGGCGATGCCACCATGCAACTGGATCGAATCCTCGGCCACCAGACGACCTGCGCGCCCGATCAGGTTGCGCGCCGCAGCGATATTGAGATCGCGCATGCGGGTGTCGCCCTCCAGGTGACCGGCGGCGTTGATCACCCCCGAGCGCGCCTGCTCGATCTCGATCAGCAGCTCGGCAACCCGGTGTTGCAGCGCCTGGAAAGTGCCGATGGGGCGGCCAAACTGGCTGCGGGTCAGCAGGTACTGGCGGGTGAGCTCGGTCGCGGTCTCCATCGCGCCCAGGGTTTCGGCGGCCAGCGCCACCTCGGCCCGGGCGATGACACCGGCGATCGCCTCCCAGGCACCTCCGGCGGCACCTAGACGCGCGCTGACAGGCAGGCGCACCGCGTCCAGATCAACTTCGGCAGCGCGTCCACCGGCCAAGAGCGCATAGCCGCGCAGAGACAGACCCGCCGTATCGCGCGGCACCAGGAACAGCGAAATCCCGTCCGTTGCATCCACATCGCCGCTTTCGCGGGCCGATACGATCAGGTGGTCGGCCGCTTCGGCGTTGACGACAACCGCCTTCTTGCCGGTGAGGATGATCTCGTCGCCCTCGACCGTTGCGGTGGTTTCCACCCGCGTCAGCTCATAGCGGCTGGTCGGTTCTCCATGGGCAAAGGCCAGTTGCACAGCGCCGCCGATCACCTCTTCCACCAGCGCCTTCTGGTCATCATTGCCAAGGGCCGCGATCAGCCCGCCGCCCAGCAGCGCCGTATCCAGCAAGGGTTCGACCACGCCCGCGCGGCCCAGCTCCTCGAACACGGTGGAGATGTCAAAGCCCGCGCCGCCAAAGCCGCCGTCCTCTTCGCTGAACAGCGCGCCGATGACGCCCAGTTCGGCCAGTTGCCCCCAGATATCGGCAGAGTAACCTGCCTCGCTTTCGAGGATCTCGTTGCGCACCGATGTGGTGTAGCGATCGGACAGGAAGCGGCGCAGGCTGTCCTGCAGCATCTGCCGCTCTTCGGTCAGGTCGAAATTCATGCCCGGCCTCCCATTTTCACTTTTGCGATGATGTTCTTCTGGATCTCGTTGGAGCCACCAAAGATCGACAGTTTGCGGTTGTTGAAATACTGCGCGGCCACGGCTGCGGTGCCTTCGGGGCCGATGGGCGGCTCGTTGCCCCCTTCCACCGCTTCCGAGGCGAAGGGCATTGCGTAAACGCCCGCGGCGCGGCGCGCCATGTCGTTGATCTCCTGGCGGATCTCGGTACCTTTCACCTTTAGCATCGAGCTTTCGACGCCCGGCGCCTGCCCCGAGGCGGCGGCAGAGATGATGCGCAGGTTGGTGGTGGCCATGGCCATCAGATCGATTTCCGCCTGCGCCACGCGGGCGGCGAAATAGGGGTTCTCGATCAGCGGGCGGCCCTTGTGCATCTGGCTGCGCGCCAGGCGCTTGACCGCATCAAGCCCCGCCTGGCTGAAGCCGACACCGGCAATATTCGTGCGTTCATGGGTGAGCAGGTACTTGGCGTAGGTCCAGCCCTTGTTTTCCTCGCCCACCAGGTTCTCGACCGGCACCTTCACATCGGTGAACCAGACCTCGTTCACCTCATGGGTGCCATCCAGAAGGATGATCGGGCGCACTTCGATGCCGGGCGTGTCCATGTCGATCAGAAGGAAGGAGATCCCCTCCTGCTGCTTGGCGTCCGGATCGGTGCGCACCAGGCAGAAGATCCAGTTGGCGTATTGGCCAAGGGTGGTCCAGGTCTTCTGGCCGTTGACGATATAGTGGTCCCCCTCGCGCACGGCCTTGGTCTTGAGGCTGGCAAGGTCCGAGCCCGCGCCGGGTTCCGAATAGCCCTGGCACCACCAGTGCTCGCCGCTCAGGATCTTCGGGAGGTAATAGTCCTGCTGCTCCTTGGAGCCGAATTTCTGCAGCACCGGCGCCAGCATGGTCAGGCCAAAGGGCACGATGCGCGGCGCATGGGCGCGGCAGCATTCTTCCTCGAAGATGTGGCGCTGCACCGCGTTCCAGGCGCAGCCGCCGAAGTCCTGCGGCCAGTTCGGCGCCAGCCAGCCCTGCTCGTTCAGGATGGCGTGCCAGCGGTCGTGGCCTTCCTTGCCCAGGCCGCGTCCCTCGCGCACGGCGTCCGACATCTCCTTGGGCAGTTTTTCCTCCAGGAAGCTGCGCACCTCCTGGCGAAAGGCCTGCTCTTCTGCGGTATAGCTCAGATCCATTTCTTTCTCCTCCTGGCCGATCCCTGTGGACGGGCCAATGCACGGCCCCTTCAAGGGGCCGGGTAGCGCCCGGTGGACCCTCGATGGGTTCGCCGGGCGCCGCCTGTTTTCATGTTGCGCTTCAGTAGATTTCGAACAGACCCGCCGCGCCCATGCCGCCGCCGACACACATGGTGACGACACCCAGCTTGGCACCACGACGCTTGCCTTCACGAAGAATGTGGCCGACCATCCGCCCACCGGTCATGCCGAAGGGGTGGCCGATGGCGATGGAGCCGCCATTGACGTTGCATTTCTCGTCATCGATACCCAGCCGGTCCCGGCAGTAGAGCGCCTGGCTGGCGAAGGCTTCGTTCAGCTCCCAGAGATCGATGTCATCGACGGTCAGCCCGTGACGCTCCAGAAGACGCGGCACCGCAAAGACCGGGCCGATACCCATCTCGTCGGGCTCGCAGCCTGCAACGCAGAAGCCCTTGAAGGCGCCCATGGCCTCAAGACCGCGTTTCTCGGCCTCCTTGGAGTCCATCAACACCACAGCAGCGGCGCCATCGGACAGCTGGCTGGCGTTGCCCGCGGTGATGAAGTTGCCTGCGCCACGCACCGGCTCAAGGCTGGCCAGACCGTCCAAAGTGGTGGAGGGGCGGTTGCATTCGTCGCGGTCCACCACGACCTCTTTCATCGAGATCTCGCCACTCTCCTTGTCCTTCACCGCCATGGTGGTGGTGACGGGGATGATCTCATCGGCGAACAGACCCGCCTCCTGCGCGGCAGCGATACGCTGCTGGCTGCGCAGACCATAGGCGTCCTGGTCTTCGCGGCTGATGCCATAGCGCTGGGCCACGATATCCGCGGTTTCGATCATGGTCATATAGACGGCAGGCTTGTGCTCCATGAGCCAAGCCTCATGTGCCGGGCGCAGTTTCGGCTGCACCATCGAAATGCTTTCGACGCCACCCGCAACCATGGGACCGGCGCCTTCGCAGATGATCTGCTGCGCGGCCAGGGCGATGGTCTGCAGACCGGACGAGCAGAACCGGTTCACGGTCATGCCCGAAGCGGTGATCGGCAGTCCGCCACGCAGGGCAATCTGGCGCGCGATATTGGCACCGGTTTCCCCTTCGGGAGCGCCACAGCCCATGATGCAGTCTTCGATTTCCGCACCCTCGATACCGGCGCGGGCCACGGCCGCCTCGACGGCCGCGCCGCCCATGGTGGCACCATGGGTCATGTTGAAGGATCCCCGGAAGGACTTGGCCAGCCCGGTACGGGCGGCGGAGACGATAACGACTTCTTTCATATCAGCTGTTCTCCTTGTTCAGATCGTCAAATGTACGCCCTTCGGCGACCAGCTGCTCAAGCAGGGGCGCGGGCTGCCAGAAGAAGTCGTCTCCCTCGGCATAAGATTTGATATTGGCCAGAAGCACATCCAGCCCCTGCATATCGGCCCATTTCAGCGGCCCGCCGCGATAGCGCGGGAAGCCGTAGCCAAAGAGCAGCGTCATATCGACGTCCAGCGGACGGCGCGCGATGCCCTCGCCCACCACCTTGGCGGCCTCGTTGACCATGGCCGCCATGTAGCGGGTCACGATTTCCTCGTCCGAGAACTCTTTCGGGGTGATGCCCTTCTCAGCGCGCTCGGCCTCGATCAGCGCGGTCACCTCGGGGTTCGGGGTGCCGCCGCGCTTGCCTGCCTCGTAGACATAGTAGCCCTTGCCGGTCTTCTGACCGAAATTGCCGGCCTCGCAGATCTTGTCCGCATAGGTGCTGTCGCGTTCGCGCGGGTCCATGCCTTCGGCGCGCTTGCGCTTGCGCACGGCCCAACCGATGTCGAGACCCGCCAGATCCGCCACCGCAAAGGGGCCCATGGCAAAGCCGAAATCGGTGAGCGCCTTGTCGATCTGATAGGGCGAGGCCCCGTCCAGCACCATGTGGTCGGCCGCCTTGCGATAGGTCGCCAGGATCCGGTTGCCGATGAAGCCATCGCAGACACCGGCGCGGACCGAGATCTTCTTCAGACGTTTGCCCAGCTCGAACCCGGTGGCAACCACGTCGAGCGCGGTCTTGTCGGCCACCACGATTTCCAAGAGCTTCATCACATGCGCCGGAGAGAAGAAGTGCAGCCCGATCACATCCTCGGGGCGCGAGGTGCAGGCGGCGATCTCGTTCACATCCAGATAGGAGGTGTTGGAGGCCAGGATCGCGCCCTTCTTGCAGACCGCATCCAGCTTGCCGAACACCTGTTTCTTGACGCTCATTTCCTCGAAGACGGCCTCGATCACCAGATCCACGTCGCTGAGGGCGTCATAATCCGTCGCCAGCGTCAGCGCCTCACCGGTCAGGTGATCGAATTTCTCCTGGCTGATCTTGCCGCGTTTCAAGGCACCTTGCAGGTTGCCCGAAATGCGACCCTTTGCGGCCTCTGCGGCCTCGGGGGTCATTTCCAGCATGACAACCGGCAGACCGGACAGCAGCGCGGCGGTGGCGATGCCTGCGCCCATGGTGCCGCCACCGATGACGCCAAGGCTGTTGACCGCGCGCGGTGCAACACCTTTCAGTTCCGGCAGCTTGCTGACCGCCCGCTCCGAGAAGAAGGCATGGATCATGCCCTGACGCTGGTCGGTGCCCATCAGCTCCATGAAGAGTTCCCGCTCGCGCTTCATCCCTTCGTCAAAAGGCAGCTCGCAGCAGGCCTGGATGCCACGGATCGCAACGGCCGGTGCCAGCAGGCCGCGGCCCTTTTTCAGGACCGTCTCGTATAGCGCGTCGAAATCGACCGCTTCGGGTGCGGGCATTTCGCTGATGGCGCGGCGGGTTGCGCCCTGATCCAGCAGCTCCTGGGTATAGGCCAGGCCGATCTCGCGCGGCTCGCCCTCTTCGACGCGGTCCAGAATGCCGAGGCTCAGCGCTTCCTTGGCGCCGACCTGACGGCCCGAGGTGATCACATCGACCGAAGCGTCAATACCGATGAGGCGCGGCAGGCGCTGGGTGCCACCGGCGCCCGGCATCACGCCGATCAGCACTTCCGGCAGGCCGATGCGGGCCGAGGGCACCGCGATGCGGTAATGCGAGCCCAGCGCGACCTCCAGACCGCCACCCAGTGCGGTGCCATGCAGCGCCGAGACCACCAAGAGCGGCGAAGCTTCGATGCGGGTGCAGACATCCGGCAGGAAGGGCCCCTGCGGCGGCTTGCCGAACTCGCGGATATCGGCGCCCGCGAAATAGGTGCGACCCTCACCGTAAATCAGCACCGCCTTGGCGCCCTCCGATTCGGCGCGCTCGATCCCGCTCACCAGTCCCTGGCGCACATCCAGTCCCAGCGCGTTCACCGGCGGATTCTGCGCCTTCAGGACCGCGATATCACCAACGCGCTCATATCCAATGGCATCCGTCATTCGTTTTTCCTCTCCTTTGCGGGGCTGGCAGCCTTGGCCCGCAACAGCACCGCTATTCCCGTCGAGATCTAGCCATGCTCCCCCTGCCTGCGCCAAGCCCTGCCTTTGCAACGTGTGCAAGAACCCGGCGTCAAATGCGGGCCACAGCGGTCAGGTCTCGAGGAGTGGCTTCACCTCAATTCCACTATGTGGAACATCGTTCCACTAATTTGACAGCACCCTAGGCCGCGGCCTCTCCCATGGCAAGCAATATAATTGCGTGTATCGGACAGGTTGGACAGGAAAATGCTGTTTGGACCCGGAGGTCCGCCCCCATATGTAACAAGGGCGCCTGCATGAGCAAGCGCCCTGTAACTCATTAAGCGTGATGCAAGGGTTAGGCGGATCCGCCCGGAATCACCCCTTCCGCCACCCAGGCGTCGAAGATCTCCAACACCTTGTCCGCGAATTCCGCATCGTTGATGTGGCAGTCGAGGGCATGCAGCGCTGCATTCTTCGGGTAGGCCGCCTGCATTTCGTCGCAGAAGGCGGCAAGGCCTTCACCATCATGCAGATCGGCGCCGGGGCGGTCCCATTCATTGCAGCCCCCCTTGGGGAGCAGGACCGCAACCGGCCCCTTGGCCTGCCCCAGCTTGTCGCAGATGGTACGGGCCACCAGACGGCGTTCCTCCGCATCCAGAACGGCGGAGGTCAGCAGCCGGTTATGCGCATGGGTGGGGCGTCCCTGCAGTTGCGGCGGGGTCTCCTGCCAGCCGATGAAATCCACCAGATCATAACAGCCCGGCGCCACCAGCTGCGGCGTGCCTGCAGCACCTGCATTGGTCATCCGGTCCGCCCCTGCCGACAGCCCGCCAAAGAGGTGATTCGAGACCTCCTGCGGCGCAAAGTCCAATACGGCGGCAAAGGCCCCTTCGGAAGCTAGGCTTTCAAAGGCCCGTCCGCCCATGCCGGTGGCATGGAAGACGGCGACCTCATAGCCGCGCGCCTCCAGCGCCGGTTTCAGGCTGACCATGTAACGCAGCACCGTCTTGCCAAATGACGTCATCCCAATGAGGGGCCGGTCGCGTTTGGGGGGCTCCACCGCGCGCGCCGCGCCCAGGACCGCCCCCGCCGCCTGGCTCAGCGCCGCCTTGCAGACGGAATTGAGACCGTAAAGCCCCCCGGCCCAGAGGATCATCTGAACATCCGCCGCGATCCGCTCGGGCGGCATCAGGGGCGAAAAGGACACCGTCGAGACGATGTATTTCGGCACCCCCACCGGCAGCGCCGCGCAAAGATCCAGCGCCAGATCGGTGCCCATGGTGCCGCCCAAGACGATCACTCCGTCGATGGTGCCAGCCCGGTACAGCTCCAGCGCCTTTGTCGCCGCCCCCCGCGCCATGATCTGCATCGCGGTATTCTCATCACCACTGTCGATGGCGGCCTGGATCGAACTGCCGCCTGCCTCGGCCACCTCGTGCTTGCTGACGTCAGTGGGCTGGCTGGGATCGCCCAGGACACTCACATCCATGGTCAGCACGCCGCCGCCCTGCCCCCGGATCACATCGGCAAGATAGGCAAGTTCGGCATCCTTGGTGTCATAGGTGCCTGCAATCAGGATGGTCTTGTCGGGCATGGGGTGTCCTTCCGTCACAGCTGGATCCAGGCGGTTTTGAGATCCACGTATTTATCAAGCGCATGGAGCGATTTGTCATGGCCGTTGCCGGATTGTCCGACACCGCCCAGCGGCACCGTATTGTCGGCGCCGCCATAGGTGTTCACATGCACCACGCCCGCGCGGATGCCCGCCACCATGCGATGCGCGCGGGAGAGGTTTGCGGTCCAGACGCCCGAGGCGAGACCGAACTCGGTGGCATTGGCAAGGCGCAGCGCCTCTTCTTCCGTCTTGAAGGGCGTGACCGACAGGACCGGGCCAAAGACCTCCTTCTGGAACAGGCTGTGACCTTGGGCGACACCGGTCACGATGGTGGGCGCCATATAGGTGCCGCCGGACTCTTCCAGGATGCGGTTGCCGCCGGTCACGATCTCTCCGCCCTCGGCACGGGCCGTGTCCATGAATGATAGGTTCCGACTGAGTTGATCCTCGGAGTTCACCGCGCCGATAGTGTTGCTGAGATCCAGGGGATCGCCAACGCGCAGGGCCTCGGCCTCTGCCACCAGCAGGGCCACGAATTCATCATGGATGGACTGTTCCACCAACAGGCGCGAGCCTGCGACGCAGACCTGCCCCGAATTGCGGAAGATCCCGGCGGCCGAGACCTTGGCCGCGTGGCGCAGATCGGGGGCGTCGGCAAAGACGATATTGGGAGATTTGCCGCCCAGCTCAAGGTAGCAGCGTTTGAGGTTGGAGCGTGCCGAGGCCTCCAGCAGCTTGCGCCCCGTCGCGCCAGACCCGGTGAAGGCCAAGACATCGACGCCCATGGATTCGGCCAGCGCAGCACCCGTTTCCGCACCTGCGCCGGTGACGACATTCAGCACCCCATCTGGCAGGCCGCAGTCTGCGCAGATCTCGGCCAGGCGCAGCAGCGACAGCGAGGCGGTTTCGGCCGGCTTCAGCACCACGGAATTGCCCATGGCCAGCGCAGGTGCCAGTTTCCACGCCCCGATCATCAAGGGGAAGTTCCACGGCACGATGGCGCCCACGACACCCACCGGCATCCGGTGGACAAGGCCCAACACATCGGGGGCGGTCGGCGCGACCTCCCCGGCGAGTTTGTCCAGTGCCTCGGCATAGTAACGGAATGTGCCCGCCGCCGATCCCGGCTCTGCCTTCAGCGCCATGCCCATCTCGGTGCCATTGTCGCGCACACCCAGAACGGCCAGCGCCAGCGCCTCTGCCTCGATCCGGTCGGCGATGCGGTGCAGCACCTTCTTGCGGGCAGCCGGGGCAAGCCGCGACCAGCGGCCATCCTCGAAGGCCGCGCGAGCCGAGGCCACGGCACGCTCCACATCTGCCTTTGACGCGCCCTCAAGGGTGGTCAGAACAGATCCGTCAATCGGCGAAGTAACTTCGCATGGCGTGCCCGTACCTGCTTGCCACGATCCTTCAAGAAAGAGTTTTTGCGGCGCCACATCAGCCCGCCGAAGCTCATTGATGAGGTTTTGATCTGCCATTCGGCCTCCTTCAGTTCCTTGCGGTCGCGGAAGGCACGGATGATGTGCAGCGCAAGGACCAGTATGATGATGGAAAACAGGATGAACGCCACCGGGCGGTCAATGAAATCAAAGGGGGTTTTGACCCGTGCCATGGCCGCGCGCAGCTTGACCTCCATGATGCCGCCCAGGACCATGCCCAGGATGATCGGCACCGCGGGCAGCGACAGGCGTTTGAGGATGTACCCTACAAGGCCAAAGGCCGCCGCCATCACGCAGTCGGTGGCAGAGTTGCGCAGGGAATAGACCCCCACGAAGCTGAGCGTCAGGATACAGACGCCGAGGAACCGGTTGGGGATCTTCACCACCTGGATCAGGCTGCGGGTGGCGAACAACAGGAAGATCAGCACTAGGACGTTCAGGATCAACAGCGCGAGATAAAGCGCCACCACGAAATCCATGTCGTTCTGGAACAGCCCCGGCCCCGGCACCACGTTGTGCACGTAAAAGACGCTCAGCATCATGGCCGTCAGCGCCTCACCCGGAATGCCCAGCGCCAAGAGCGGCACCATGGCGGCGGCGGGCACGGCGTTGTTGGCGGTCTCGGCGGCGATCAACCCTTCCGACGATCCACGCCCGAAATCCTGCGGTCGTTTCGAGGTCTTTTGCGCGTAGGTATAAGACATGAACTGCGCGGTGAATTCACCGACGCCCGGGATCATGCCCATCAACACGCCAAACCCTGCCGAGACCGACGCCACACGCGGATGGCGCGACAACTCTCGCAATCCCTGGAACATGCCACCGCGCAACCGGGTGAGGTGGATCTTCTCATCCTCATCCGTCAGCAGCACAAAGGCCTGGGAGATTGCAAAGAGGCCCAAAACAACGACGATCAGGTTGATGCCGCCGCCCAGGAAATCCTGCCCGAAGGTGTATCGCTGGGTGTATTTCACCGGCTCCATGCCGATGGTGTTGAGGAAGATGCCGAAACAGGCCAAGGCGCCCGCGATCAGCGCCTGCCCGCGATGGGCGACGACGACAAGGATCAACCCGAGCAGAGCGGCAAGGAAGATCTCGCGACTGCCGAACATGGGTGCCACCTTGGCCAGCACCGGCGCGAATAGAATCAGACAGATGACCGAGAAGACCCCGCCAAAGAAGCTGGCGGAATAGGCGAGGCTCAGGGCGCGGCGCGGCTCTCCGCGCGCGGTCATCGGATAACCGTCATAGGTGGTCAGCGCATTGACCGCCGTGCCCGGCGTGTTGATCAGGATCGCCGGGATCGCGCCGCCATACATGGAGGAGCCGTAGATCCCCAGAAGCACGGTCAGGCCGACGATCGGATCCATCGAGAATGTCGCGGGCAGCAGGATCGCGATCGCCACGGCCGGGCCGACGCCGGGAATGGCCCCGATCAACACACCACCCACCGACCCCGCCAATAGGGCCAGCGCCACGTCCCAGCGCATCAGGATCTCGATTGCAGAAAGGATAAGGTCCATCGGGGGTCCCGTCGAAATGAAGGCCTAGAGGTAGAGAATGGCGAAGCTGCGCAGGGAACCGGGCAGGTATTCGTAAAGCAGCGCGCCGGGGATGCGCACCGACAAGAGCCCCTTGAAAACCAGCACAACCGCGATGGCGAAACAGGCGCTGATCCACAGCATGCGCGGGCTGCGATACCCCATGCGCCAGGTCAGCAAGGGCACGAAAACCAGCGTCACCGGCAGGTAGCCAACGATGGGCACCAACAGGACATAGCCCATGAACCACAGCACATATTCCAGCGCCTGCCCCCAGCGCCGCGCCTCCCAGCCGTCATAGCGCGTGACCCGCCGCCAGGGCATCCGGTAAAGATGCAGCCCCCCCATCAGCACCATGCCGCCAAGGGCCACGGCGGGCCAGAAGCGGGGCTGGGCAAAGAACTTGGTCTTTTTGACCCAGGCTGTCTGCTCACCGATCAGCGCCAGCAGCAGCGCCGCGAGCGCCACAAAGGCCAGGGCAAAGATCAGCTGTCCGCGCCGGGGTCCGGGGAAACGGCGTTCGCGTTCTGTGGTCATGGGAGGGGATCTTTATGTCGCGCGAAAGACATGCACCGGGACGCCCGAAAGCGCCCCGATACGGGAGGAGGACTTATTCGAGGATGGAGCCGATACGGTCCATGGTCTCGATGTCAGTGGCCACGCGGGCGGCACTGTCCGCAGCACTCTGCCAGTAGACCAGCGCGCCGGTCTCCTTGGCCACCGCCTGTGCGCGCTCGCTCATCACGGTCTTCTCGGCCACGGCGATGATCTTGGCGCGCACGTCCTGCGGCGTGTCCTTGGTCACGAAGAGACCGTTCCACAGCGCGATATTGAGGCTTGCGTCCAGCTCACCAATCGCGGGCGCATCGGGCACCAGCGGGATGCGCTCATCGGTGATCGAGACCAGCACCTTCACATCGTCAAGGCAGGGCAGGATCAGCTGCAGCGTGGTGTTTATCACATCCGCATCGCCCGAAGCCAACGTGTTGCAATCGAGCGCGTCAAAAGCCGCGTCAGAGCCCCACTCGAAACCGGCGTTCTTGGCAAAGGCCTTGGTCACCTGTGTGGGCGTCAGCACATCGCCGAAATGACCCAGCGCCACCTCGTTCTCCTTTGCGTAGGCGGCCAGCTCCTCCATCGAGGAATAGGGCGCATCGCCAGAGGTGGCGATCACGAAGGGATAGGTCAGGAAGATGCCCAGCGGGTCGAACTTGGCCGGGGTCAGCGGCGGGATGTCGATCTGGTGCCCCACCACCGGCACGCCAATCACGAAGGAGCCGATCGTGTAGCCATCAGCGGGCGCATTGGCGACCTCGATCGCACCGGGGAAAGGACCACCGCCGCCACCGGGCTTGTTCACCACCGCAGCCGCAACTCCATATTCCGCCTGGAAGTCCTCGGCGATCATCCGCGTCAGCACGTCTTCCAGATCACCCGGAGGCCAGGGCACGATGAAGTTCACCGGCTTTTCCGGATACTCGGCCTGCGCCGCAACGGCGCTGAGGCCAAGGGCGGCGGCTGCCGCTGCGCCTTTGACGATGGTGGTCAGTTTCATTGCAAGTCTCCCGGTTGCTGTCAGTTGGGTTCGGCTTTTATTATTGGTTCATTATTTGAACCATTGGTTTGTTTTTAGATTGACAGCCTCCCCGGTTATCTGTCAACAAAATTGAAAGACGGGGGCGGATTTTCTTTGCATTCGCCTCATCACACAGCAGTCACGGGATCGCCGCACCACATGGGAACAGTCACCAAAGCCCTGTCCTTATTGGGATATTTCTCTCATGGCCGCCCCGAGATCGGGCTCAGCGACCTCACGCGCCTGTCGGGGATGAACAAGGCGACCGTCTATCGGCTGATGAGCGAATTGCAGGAATCAGGATTTGTCGAACAGGCCGATGGTGACCGCTCCTACCGGCTGGGACCGCAGGTTCTGCGCCTTGCCGCCCTGCGCGAGGCTGCCGTTCCGATCCTGTCGGTGTCGCGCCGGGTGCTGAAGGATCTGAGCACACAGACCGGCGAGACCACCCACCTGTCGCTGGTGCAGGGCAGCCAGCTGAACTCCCTCAGCCATGCTTATTCACCGCGCCACGCCACCCGCGTGATGATGGAGGACGCCGAGGTGCTGACCTATCACGGCACCGCCTCGGGCCTTGCGGTGCTGGCCTTTGCGGAACCCGATTTTGTCGACGCCATCCTGTCCGGTCCGCTGCACAGCCACACCGCCGCCACGGTCACCGATCCGGAGGCGATCCGCGCCCATCTGCGCGAGGTGCGAAAAGTCGGCATGGCGCAGTCGGTCGGCGGCTTCGAGGCCGAGGTCCATTCCCATGCGGTGCCGGTCTTTGGCCCCGATGCCAAGGTCATCGGCGCGCTGGCCGTGGCCGCGCCGGTGTCGCGCATGACGGCGGACCAGGCCGCCCTGATCCCCGAGGCCCTGCGCGGCGCGGGCCGCACCCTGACCCACCGCATCGGTGGCGCAGCCCCTGCCGATTACCCGAATGAGGCCGCCGCATGACCTGCCAAAGCCGACACCCGTTTTTCGCCCTTCCCCCCTTGCCCGCCGTTCATGGCGCCGCAGTCAGGAGCTGATTTCATGAAAGATTCCAACTACCTCAAGGAACACAACGCCAAATCCCTATGGCATCCGATGGCGCATCCCGCCGACAGCCTCGCCAACCCGCCCACCATCGTGACCGGCGCCTCGGGCGTGCGCATTCGGGACGTGGACGGGCATGAGGTCGTCGATGCGGTCGGGGGATTGTGGAACGTGAACCTCGGCTTTTCCTGTCAGCCGGTGAAGGACGCCATCGCGGCGCAGCTGGATGTTCTGCCCTATTACTCGACCTTCCGCGGCACCACCAACGATCAGGTGATCCAGCTGGCCGAAGAACTGAAGGCGTTCTTCGCCCCCGATGGCCTCAGCCGCGCCTTCTTCACCTCTGGCGGATCGGACTCGGTGGAAACCGCCCTGCGGCTGGCGCGCCAGTATCACAAGATCCGCGGTCAGGAGGGGCGCACCAAGTTCCTCAGCCTCAAGAAAGGCTATCACGGCACCCATATGGGCGGCGCCTCGGTCAACGGGAACGCCAATTTCCGCACCCAGTACGAGCCGCTCCTGCCCGGCTGCCACCACATCCCGGCGCCCTATACCTATCGCAACCCCTTCAATGAAACCAACCCCGAACGCCTGGCGCAGCTGTGCCTGCAGGCGCTGGAGGATGAGATCGCCTTCCAGGGCGCAGGCACAATCGCGGCCTTCATCATGGAGCCGATCCTGGGCGCCGGCGGTGTGATCCCGCCACATGAAAGCTTCATGCCGGGCGTACGCAGGATCTGCTCGAAACACGGGATCCTCTTGATCGCGGATGAGGTGATCACCGCCTTCGGACGCACCGGATCCTGGACCGGCTCGCGTCACTGGGGGGTGCAGCCCGACCTGATGTGCACCGCCAAGGCGATCACCAACGGCTATTTCCCCTTTGGCGCGGTGATGATCTCGGATGCGGTGGCCGAGGTGTTCGAAGGCGACGAAACGGGCAAGGCCGCCATCGGCCATGGCTATACCTACTCCGGCCACCCGGTGGGCGCGGCGGCGGCGCTCGCCTGCCTTGCAGAGACCAAACGCCTGAACGTGCCGGAAAACGCGGCAGCGCGCGGCACCGAGCTCCACCAGGGCCTGCTGGCGCTGAAGGACAAACACGGGTTGATCGGCGATGTGCGCGGCGGCCACGGGCTGATGTGCGCCCTGGAACTGGTCGGGGATCACGTCAGCAAGACCCCGATCGACAAGAAGACCATCGGCACGCTCCAGGAGATCGCCTACCGCGAGGGCGCCATGGTGCGGGTGTCCGGCCCCAATATCATCCTGTCCCCGCCGCTGGTGCTGGAGACTGCGGATGTGCAGGCGATCCTCTCCGCACTTGATGCAGGATTTGCGGCGGTCAGCTAAGTCCTCGATAATGCGCGGGCGCCTCTGCAGGGCCCTTGGCCCTGCAGAGGCCACCAGATACCATGGCGGGCCCGAAGCGCATGCGCTTCGGGCCCGCGCCTTTCGGCGGCGCCGCTGGCGCGGCGCGGCATCGGGATATGGCAAGTAAAGCGGCTATCGCAGAAACAAGATCTGCCCCGGCATCCAGGCCGACAGCAAGAGCGTGATCGGAATCTCTGATACCCCCGCCCCCCCTCACCTGCGCGGCGTGGGACCGGATCAAAGCCCGACCTCGGACATTGTGATACCCGCGTCAGGCATCAGGAACGATCAGCACCAGACCATCCAGCGCATCGGAGGCCTCGATCTGACAACTGAGCCGCGAGGTCTCATCGCGGGCATCCGCCATGTCCAGCATCGCATCCTCGAAATCCTCGGGCGCGCCGCAGGCCTCTGCCCATTCTGGCGCCACATAGACGTGGCAGGTGGCACAGCTGAGCGTACCGCCGCATTCGCCGATGACCCCCGGCACATCATGGGCCAGGGCCGCCTGCATCAGGTTCTGGCCGCTTTCCGCCGCGCCGGTGATCTCACGCCCGTCGGGGAGTTTCCACGTTACTCTCACTGTCGTCTCTCCTGAGGTCATTCGCCGAGGGGCCGTCAAACAAAATGCACGTAGAAATCGCGCATCCCGTCACCTTCCAGATCGCGGGTCTTGCGGACTTCCTTGCGTTTCATGAAGACGTGGTTGGCCACCAGCTCGGCCCCGACCGCCTCGGCCAGTACGGTGTCACGCTCCAGATCCGCCACGGCGCCTTTCAGGTCGATGGCAGTGCCCTCACGCGCATCGGTCTTGTCGAACCCGTCGCCGGTCTCCATCGGCGGCAGGCTGTAGCCCTTGTCCACCCCGAGAAGAGACGCCTGCAGGACCGCGGCCACTGCGGTGTAGGGGTTGGCCGAGGCGTCCGCCATCCGGTGTTCCAGCCGCGCCTTGGCGCCGCCTTCGGAACTGATCCTTGTGGTGACGTTGCGATGGTCGCCGCCCCAGTTCTGCCAGTAGCCCGACAGGCTCCCCGGCTGCAGGCGCATATAGCTGTTGGCGGTGGGCGCGATCAGACCCGCCAGCCCCTTGTGGTGATGCAGCACGCCCGCCAGGCAGCCACGCGCCAGGTCATTCATGTGTTCAGGCCCGCCACGCGGGCCAGAGGACAGCGCGTTGCCGCCCGCCTCATCCACGAAGGAATAGTTGATATGCATGCCCGATCCGCCCGCCTCTGCAATGGGTTTGGGCATGAAGGTCAGGACAATGCCGTATTCCAGCGCGATCTCCCGCGCCATCAGGCGGAAGAGCACGATATCGTCCACCGCCTTTACCGCATCGTCGAAGGTCAGCGTATATTCGAACTGCGGGCTGTCGAATTCGGCGGTGATCATATCGAGGCTAAAGCCCATCTCATCCGCCATCGCCCAGATCCGGTCGTTGAACCGCAGAGGATCGGCAAAGGGACCGGTGCCATAGACCACGCCGCCCGGTGCATCATAAGGCACAAGGCGCCCGTTCTCGTCCGCTTGCAGGGCAAAGGCTTCCAGCTCGATCCCCACTTTCGGCTGCAGGCCCTTCGCGGCCCAGGCCGCCACCGCCCGTTTCAGCGCCCCGCGCGGGCACAGGGAAAGCGGCTGCCCCTCATCGTCATAGAGATCGCCCAGCACCACCTTGGTGGAGGCATGCCAGCTGTCGCGGATATCATCATGGAGCCATTTCAGCTCCATATCCGGCAAGCCCTGTTTGACCATGGACCCCGGCGCATCTAGCAGATCCTTGTCGTAATGGGTGCCAAAGACCGAGCGGCAGAACCGCGTGGCATCGTCTCCGATCTTGGAGTTGGGGAGGTATTTCCCCCGCATGATGCTGAGGTGATCGCAGAACATCGCGCGCAGGCGGGTCTTCATAGCTTAAGGTCCTTCCAGTTGGACGGGCTGCGGAGTCTTATTGCACCGCTTGGCCCTGCATTCGGTGGCGCAGCACCATCGAGAGGGCGGCGCCCGATCCTGGGTGGGCGCGGTAGCGCCCTCCCGGGGAGAGGGTCGGGCGCTGCCCGGGCTTGCGCCCGGGTGTCCCGGATGTTTTCAGCCTATGCCGCCTCGACCCGCACCGGCAATTCCTTGATGCCACCGACAAAGTTCGAACGCAGGAATTTATGCGGTCCGGCCGCCTCGATATGGCTGATCCGCTTGGCCAGCTCCTGAAACAGCACGGTGACCTCCAGCCGGGCCAGCCACATGCCCAGGCAGACATGCGGGCCGAACTGCCCGAAGGACACATGCCGGTTGGGGCTGCGCATCAGGTTGACGCGGAAGGGATCGTCGAAATGGCTCTCGTCGCGGTTGGCCGAGATGAACCAGTAGAGCACCTTGTCGCCTTCGCGGATCGTCTTGCCGTGCATCTCCACATCCCGCGTTGCGGTGCGACGGAAGTAGAGCGCGGGCGTGGCCCAGCGGATGATCTCATCCGCTGCCGTGTCCCACACATCGCCACCCGCCTGCATCTGCGCCAGCAGCTCGGGCTGATGGCACAGGGCCTGAATGCCGGCCGCGATGGAATAGCGCGTGGTGTCATTGCCCGCCGCCACCAAGAGGCAGAAGAAATTGCGAAACTCGGTCTCGGTGATGGTCGAGCCATCCTTGGCCGGTTCCAGGATCAGGTTCAGCACCCCCGAGGTGTCGCCCTTCTTCGCCTTCTCCTCCATCAGCTCCTTGGCATAGACGTACAGCTCGGCCCCGGCGGGTGAGTTGAAGGGCATCATGCGGAATTCATCCGTGTCCATCTTGTCAAGGACATGCGTGGTGAAATCCGGGTCGGTATTGGCAATCAACGCATCGCCCTTTTCCACCAGCCAGGGCAGATCCTCCTCCGGCAGGCCCACCACGCGCCCGAGCATCCGCATCGGCAATTGCCGGGCGATTTCCTTGGTGGCGTCAAACGTGCCTTTCGCAAGCGCCTGATCCAGGATCTCGGCGCACAGGGAGCGGATGTCTTCCTCATATTGCGCCATGGTGGTCTTGGAAAACGCCTTGAGCAGCTTCATGCGCACCTTGGAGTGCTCCGGCGGGTCGGTCTCCTGAAAAGTGCGGCGGGCCAGATATTCCTCGTAGGACTGATCTTCCATCCGGATCCCGCGCGCCGAGGAAAACACCTCGGTGTTCTTGTTCATCGCGGTGATGTCCTCGTAGCGGGTCACCGACCAGAAGTTTTCGCCGCCCGCGTAGTCCGTCCAGTGCAAAGGGTCGTCGCGGCGCAGCCGGGCAAAGGTGTTATGCGGCGCGCCGGTTGCGAATGTGTCGTGGCTGCTGAGATCGGCAAAGCCGTCGTCCTGCGGTGTCCAGATCGTCATGAGGGGCTTCCCGAATGGTTGCTTTGTGTATATTATTGGAGCTCATAAATATGTAAATGAAAATCTTGCGAGGCAAATCATGCACTTGGCCATTCTGATGACCAACACGGACGAGAGCGACTTTGCCGTGCGCCACCCAAAGGACGGGGTGAAATTCGCCGAACTCATCCACATGGCCCGCCCCGGCTGGCAGGTCTCGGTGTTTTCGGTGAAGGATGGGGAGTTCCCTGCGGACATCGCAGCCTTTGACGGCGCGATGATCACCGGCAGCCCGGCCTCGGTCCGCGATGATCTGCCCTGGATCCTACCGCTGATGGATCTGATCCGCGACATGCACGCCCGCAAGCAGCCCCTGTTCGGCGCCTGTTTTGGCCATCAGGCCATCGCACTTGCGCTTGGCGGCAGCCTTGGCGACAACCCCTGCGGTTGGGTGCAGGGGCTGACGCTCAATACCTTGCAGAACACACCGCCCTGGGCGCGGGAGCTGCCCAGCCCCTTGCGCCTTTATGGCTCTCACAAGGAATGCGTGACCGCCTTGCCGAAGGGCGCCGTGCAGAACGCAACCAGCAACGGCATCATCGCGGGTTTCATAATCGGGCGCCACATCTGGACCACCCAGCATCACCCAGAGATGACCCACGGTTTCATCACTGCCCTGACCGAGGAAATGAAGGGCATGCTGCCGGACAAGGTCCATGCGCAGGCAGTGAATAGCCTGACGCAGACCTCCGATCAGGCGCGCTTTGCCGAGGCCCTGGCAAGGTTCTTCGAACAGGCCGGGGCTTAGGCTCAGAAGATGAAGATCGTCGAATCAGGGCTACTGTCGTAGAAATGCGCTAGACGGTGATAGCCGGACAGAAGGATGATCGTCCCGGCACCATCGTCGATCACCGCTCCTGCAAAACTCAGCCCGCCCATCAGATCCTGGTAACCCTGCTCATGCTCTGACGGGGGGATATATTCGCCCGCCTCGTAAAAGGTCACGTGATTGTCCACCAAGTCCTGAAAATCCACGATTTCGCTGACTCGGGACAGATCGACCCGGTTGTACCGGTCACGGGTGGACCGGACGAGATTCAGGTCGTCATTGTCGGAGAAGACGAACACATCTCCCCCGTGCGTATGATGAAAGGAGGTGTAGATATGATCATATCCGGCACCTGCAACGATGGTATCGTCGCCGCCGCCGCCATCAAGCCGGTCGTTGCCGTCCCCGCCATGCAACCGGTCGCGCCCGGCGCCCCCAAAAAGGCGATCTGCGCCGTCGCCGCCGCGCAAGCGGTCATGCCCCCCACTGCCGCTCAGGACATCGTCCCCGGATCCTCCTGACAGGCTGTCATTTCCGCTGCCACCCCAAAGGGTGTCATCGCCAGCCCGCCCGCGCATAACATCGTCACCGCGCCCCGACACGAAGATGTCGTCTTCGGGGCCGCCGAAGAATTCGCTGTCCAGGCGCGGAACGTTCTGGTGATACAGCGGCAACAGCCCGCCTCCGCCCTGAAGGCTACCGCCCAGATTGACCTCCACTGACCAGTTCTGGTCCGTGAAGAACCGCGTCACCGCCGCGTCCGACTGGCTGGCTGTGGCAAGCTCCGCAAGCGTCAGCTCCGGTGTTTCGATACGGATGCGTTCTCCGCCGATCCGAATGCGGATGCCGGAGACCAGACCGTCTGACAGCTCCGGATCATCCGCATCCGGCGAAAGCCCGCTGCCATCGATCGCCAGATAACCGCGATAGGTCTCCTCGTGATTGCGACCAAAGCTGCGGGTGTATTCCACCCGAAAGCGCAGTTCGTCCGCCCCCGATGAGCGCGGATCGAAACCGGCAAGGGTCTGCGCCAGAATCTCGATCATGTCGTGATAGGAAAGCCGCGTGTGTTCCTCGAATTCTGCAACAAAAGTCATGGTCGTTCCTGTGAATGCTAAAAATAAATAAATGAAGGGCTCTATGCGGGCAGCCTATGGGAAAACCCGCCCCCCACAAAGATAAATCCTCGGGTCAGCCCAGCGCCGCCAGAAGGTCCATCACCGTCACCTGGTCGAACTGCACATGGGCGGCCATTTCGGCCTCGGCCGCCGCGCTGTCATGGGACAGGATCAGCCCGGCCAGCCTGCGGTGATCCCTGGCCGATTGCGCGATGGAGCCAGGGTATCGATAGCGCGCCCGGTAATAGGCCATCAGCTTGCGTGCGTTGGTCTTGATCATCTCCAGCAGGAAGGGGTTGCCCGATCCCAGCGCGATCACCTCGTGAAACCGCAGGTTCAGCTGGTAATAGCCATCGGGATCTCCGTCGCCCTTTGTCGCGGCATGGGCCTCGCAGGCAGAGACGATGCGCTCCAGCTCCTCACCTTGGGCCTTCGTCATGCGGCGCGCGGCAAGGCCGGCCGCCTGCCCTTCCAGCTTGGCATGGACTTCGAGGATCGCCAGGAATTCCTCCAGCGTCGGCTTGAACAGCACTGCCCCCTTGCGCGGCAGGCGGCGGATCAGACCGGCGGTCTCCAGCTGGATCAGTACCTCCCGCACCGGCGTGCGCGACACCTGGTGGCGGGTGACCAGCCCGGCCTCGTCCAGCACATCGCCGGGATTGAGCCGCCCGGCGTCAATATCGCTGAGGATCGCGTTGAGTAGCTGCTCGCTCTGCCCGGCCATGCCCGTTCCACTCTCCTGCCACATCGGCTTTTTTCCCAGGATAGGCCGCGACCCGGCCAGAGGCAACGGCGCGGGCAAGTCGGTAGTATTCAGTTGCACGGCGTGCGCGACCAATCGGCGGAGCTCCCGCGCCCACAAGGACCACCGGCTAAGGCCGGATGATCCTTGCCGGGCTTGGGCATGGCACCGTGCGGCGCACGGTGCAGCGCCGCGCGGATGCGCGGCGCCAGGCCCAACGGCCTTGGGTCCATTATCCAATGGGCCCAGGGCGGGCGGGAGCCCCACGTTGCCTGTGGAACACAGGACGTCACATTGCGCGCCGTCCGGTTTCCTGCCCGGCCATTTCCTGCTCTACCCGTCGGCACAATTGCCCCAAAGGATAGACAGCATGCCCGCCGCCGATGCAGCCGCGATCACCCTGCGTCCCGCGCAGCCAAGCGATTGCGCGGCACTGGCAGCCCTGTCGATCGAGGTCTGGACCGGCACCTATCTGCGCGACGGGGTGAACGAGGCCTTCGCCGCCTTCGTCCTGGAGACCTTCACACCCGGCCACTTTGCCGCCCTGCTGCGGGATCCGGCAGAGACCCTCATCGTCTCGCAGAACCGGGTCGGGATCGATGGCTATATCCGCATCACGGAAGGTCGCCCCTCTCCCGTCGGCGGGCGCCATACCGAGATTTCCACCCTCTACGTGAAGCCGCGCCATCATGGACGCGGCATCGGGGAGGCCCTGCTGCGGGCCGGGCTGGACCATTGCAACACCAAAGGCCTTGGCGCGCCCTGGCTCACGACCAATTCGGAAAACACCCCCGCCATCGGGTTTTATCACCGGCAGGGGTTTGAAAGCCTGGGAGAGACCCTGTTCGAGATCGACGGAGTCGGCTATCCCAACACCGTGCTGCACTACGAAGGCGATTATCCCTCCAAGGCAGATTGAAGCCGCTCATAGCCCCGCAGGAAATCCTCCTTGAAGGCCTGCACCACTGCGCCCGCCGACATGGCCTGCGTCATCAGGCCGACGCCCTGCCCCACCCAATAGGTGGCCAGCTCCTGTGCCCCCACATCCCCCGCCTGGCTTAGCTGATCGATCCGCGCCAGCGCCGGTTCCGACACCAGCGTCTGCAGCGGCATCGGCAGCGGTTTGGGCGCAGATTTCCCCTCCCAGGCTTCGGTCCAGCCGCTGATCAACTGGCGCGAGGGCTTGCCGGTGCGCGAGCGTGCCCGCACCGTATCGGCGCTGCTGGCCGCCAGCATTTTTTCCTTCACCACCGGATTGGTCTCGGCTTCCGCCGTGGTCAGCCAGACCGAACCGCACCAGGCCCCCGCCGCGCCCATGGCCATGGCACCCGCCATCTGGGCGCCGCTGGCAATGCCGCCCGCCGCCAGCACGGGCACATCAGCCCCCATCGCCTCCACCGCCTGTACCACCTCTGGCACCAGCACCATGGTTGCGACATCACCGGTGTGACCGCCCGCCTCTCCGCCTGCGGCCACGATGATATCGACCCCCGCCTGGACCTGCGCGCGCGCATGCTCTGCGGTGCCGACCAGTGCTGCCACGGCCACCCCATGCGCCTTGCCCATCTCCAGCATGTCGGCAGGCGGCACGCCCAGCGCATTGGCAATCAGCGCGATGGGATGGCGAAAGGCCACCTCCAGACTGCGCCGCGCCCCGTCCGCGCTGATATTGTCGCGAAAGACCAGCATCTCCTGCCGCCGTGCCTCCAGATCGCCGGGATCCAGCCCCCTGTCCCGCAGCACGGAAGCGGCAAACGCCTTGTGCCCCTCGGGGACCATGGCCAGGATCTGCTTGTCCGGGATGTCCTGCCCCTTGGCCTCGAACGTGTTGGGGACAATCAGGTCCACACCATAGGGGCGCCCGTCCACGTGATCGTCGATCCAGCTCAGTTCCTCTTCCAGCTGCTCGGGGCTCATCATCGCGGCGCCAAAGACTCCCATGCCGCCCGCATTGGTGACCGCGGCCACCACATCGCGGCAGTGGGAGAAGGCAAAAAGCGGGAACTCGATGCCAAGCCGTCTGCACAGATCCGAGTTCATTGCGCCGCTCCTTCCACGTCAATCGCCACCAGAAGATCGCCCGCCTTGACCTGAGCGCCTGCAATGACCGGAACCTCGGCCACCACACCCGCAGCAGGGGCCAGGATTTCATGCTGCATCTTCATGGCCTCAAGCACCGCAAGGCGGGCACCTGCCTCGACCCTATCGCCAACGGCAACGCAGACCTCCAGAAGTGCTCCATGCATGGGCGCGGTGATCTGGCCATCGGCCTCCCCCGCTGCCGAAGCGGCGCCTGCGCGGAGGCGCGCGACCTCGAACAGACGCGCCCCCGTCGCGACAAAAAACCGGTCGCCATCGATCAGCGAATGGCGCAAATCCGCGCGCGCGCCATCAATGCGCAGATCCCGGCCCTGCCCCGTTACCTGATGTGACCACTCCCCAGAGGTGACGGTCAGCGTGCCCCCTGCCTCGCTCAGCCGCAGATCATGCGCTGCCTCTCCGGCAGCAAGCTTCAGCCGCGATTGCAGAGCCCCTTGCCCTGACCATCCAATAAGTTCCGGAGCAACACCACTGGCCGCAGCCGCTGCAACCTGATCGGCGTGGTAGATCAGCGCTGCCGCAAGGGCGATCTCCGCAGAGCCAAGCGGTTCCACCGCCTCCGATAAGTGATCAGCAATGAAGCCGGTGGTGGCCTGCCCGGCGGCAAACTCGGGATGGCTCAACACCTGCAACAGGAAATCGCGATTGCTGGCCGGGCCGAAGAGGGTCAGATCCTTAAGCGCGCCGATCAGCCGTTCCAGCGCCTCGGCCCGTGTCGCACCATGGGCGATCAGTTTGGCCAGCATCGGGTCATAATAGGGGGAGACCTCCTGCCCGCTGGTAATCCCGGCATCGACGCGAATGCCCGCGCCCTTTGGCGCCTGCCACAGGGCGATGCGCCCCGCCTGCGGCAGGAAATCCTGCGCGGGGTCTTCGGCGTAAAGACGCACCTCGATGGCGTTGCCGGTCAGGGCTACGTCCTGTTGCGAAATGCCAAGGGGCTGACCATCTGCCACGCGGATCTGCAGCGCCACCAGATCCAGACCGGTGACCAGTTCCGTCACCGGGTGTTCCACCTGCAGGCGGGTGTTCATCTCCAGGAAATAGAAGGCACCGCTGTCATCCAGCAGGAACTCCACCGTGCCAGCGCCGACATAGCCAATGGCGCGGGCGGCCTCTACCGCAGCGGCGCCCATGCGCGCGCGCAGATCTTCATCAAGCGCCGGACTGGGGGCCTCCTCCACCACCTTCTGATGGCGGCGCTGCACCGAGCAATCCCGCTCTCCCAGGTGGATGGTATGGCCGTCCCTGTCGGCGAAGACCTGGATTTCCACATGGCGAGGACGGATCACCGCCTTTTCGAGGATCACCTCGTCTGATCCGAAGGCCGATAGCGCCTCGCTTTGCGCCAACCCCAATGCGCTCGCAAAGTCCGCTGGCGCCTCCACCAGACGCATGCCGCGCCCGCCGCCGCCTGCAGCGGCCTTGATCATCACCGGATAGCCGATGCGCGCAACCTCTGCCGCCAGCACTTCCGCCGACTGGTCTTCGCCCTCATAGCCCGGCACGCAAGGCACGCCCGCCACGATCATGCGACGCTTGGCGGCGGCCTTGTTGCCCATCAGCGCGATCGCCTCGGCGCCGGGGCCGATGAAGATGAGGCCCGCCTCCGTGCAGGCGCGGGCGAAATCGGCACTTTCCGACAGGAAGCCGTAGCCCGGATGCACCGCATCGGCGCCCGCCTCCCGCGCCGCCGCGATCAGCTTTTCCGCCGAAAGATAGCTGTCGCCCACCGGCCCCGTGCCGATGCAAATGCTGCGGTCGGCATAGGCCACATGCGGGCTGCCCGCGTCCGCCTCGGTGTGGACCGCGATGCAGGTGATGCCCATGGCGCGGGCAGTTTTCATGATGCGCAGGGCGATCTCGCCCCGGTTGGCAACCAGAATGGAGGTGATCTGTGTCATGTCCCGTCTCCCTTCACGCCCGCGCCACGCCAAAGGCGTTGGGCCGCAACTCGCGCCCCCGCCCTTCGGTACATGTGGCAAGGCAGAAGCCGATCACCCGGCGCGTGTCGCGCGGGTCGATCATTCCCATGTCGAGCATATGGCCCGAGGTATAAAAGGCATCCGACTGCCGGTCGAAATGCGCGGTGATCTTGGCCCGCTGGGCGGCAAGGCGCGCCTCATCCACCGGGAACCCCTTGCGCTCGGCGGTGCGGCGGGCGACCTGCTCCATGGTCAGCGCGGCCTGTTCCCCGCCCATCACGCCGGTCATCGCATTGGGCCAGGTGAACAGGAAATCGGCGCCAAAGGCATGACCGCACATGCCATAGTTCCCGGCCCCAAACGAAGCCCCCACATAGAGCGAGATCTTCGGCACCCGCAGGTTGGTCACCGCCTGGATCATCTTCGATCCATGCTTGATCATGCCGCCGCGCTCGTATTCGGTTCCGACCATATAGCCGGTGGTATTGTTCAGGAACACGACCGGCGTGCCCGCCTGATCCATCGCCTGCAGGAAATGGGTCGCCTTGGTGGCGCCATCGGGGTCGATGGGTCCGTTGTTGGCGAGGATCCCCACGGGCTGCCCCATGATCCGCGCCTGCAGACACAGCGTCGCCGGCCCGTAGCCCGGTTTGAAGTCCAAGAGATCCGAGCCATCGACGATCCGCGCCGCGACCTCGCGCATGTCATAGGGTTTGCGGTAATCGACCGGCACCACGCCGGCCAGTTCATCGGGGTCATAGGCAGGTGGCGCATAGTCCGGCCGCGCCACGGCTCCAGAGGCCCAGCCGAGCCCCGCCACCACCTCGCGGGCGATCTCGATCCCGTGGGCGTCATCCTCGGCCAGGTATTCCACCAGTCCGGTCACCTCGGCATGCATTTCGGCGCCGCCAAGGTCGGCATCGCGCGCCACCTCTCCGGTGGCGGCCTGCACCAGCGCCGCACCCGCCAGCATCGCCATGCCGTTGCCCTTGACCCCGATCACATAGTCCGACAGGCCGGGTTGATAGGCGCCGCCGGCGGTAGAGGCGCCGTGCAGCACCGTGATCACCGGGATCCCTGCCGCCGAGAGCCTTGCAAGCCCTGCGAACATGCCGCCACCATGGGCCCAGAGCTCCACCGTGTAGCGCATCAGATCGGCGCCGGCACTTTCCACCAGATGGATAAAGGGCAGCTTCTGGCGGTGCGCGATCTCAAGCGCCCCCAGCGCCTTGTCCACCGATTTACCGGTCATCGCTCCCGCATTGATGCCTGCATCATCGGCAAAGACCATGCAGCGCAGGCCCGAGACATAGCCAATCCCGGTGATGATCGACGCACCGGGAATGGATGTCTCCGGGTCCGGGTCATCCACCAGATAGGACGCCATGTTGTAGAGTTCGACAAAGGGCATGCCCGGATCCAAGAGCGCCGAGATCCGCTCCCGCGGGGAGAGCTGACCGCGCTTGTCGAACACAGGCCGCCGCTCATCGGACTTTGCCGCCGCGCGGGCCTCAAGATCGCGCATGCGCTCGACCAGCGCCAGCATATCGGCGCGGTTCTGTTGATAGGCATCGCTGGCCGGGCTGATCCGGCTTTGAAAGACTGTCATGTCACGGCTCCGTCTCTCTTATTCATTGGCGTCACTGGCTTCCAGTAGTGCGGCATCCACCGGCACCGGGGCCGCCAGCAGCAGCTGGGCATATCCCTTGGCCTGCGGATCATTGCGCAACGATGATGTGCCGCCGCCGCCCAAGGCGCCGTGCAAGAGGATGTTCATCGAGGCACTGCCCGGCAGGTAGAAGCGTTCGATCCGGCCTTTGGTGAAATGACCAAAGACGCGGGCGAGGTGATCTTCATCCAGCGCGGCCCAGATCCAGGGCATGAAGTCGGGGTGCCGCGCGAGGATGCCGATATTGGCAATGTCGCCCTTGTCACCGCTACGCCCATAGGCGAGGCGTAGCAGCGGGACCTCTACCACGGCATTCGCGGTCGGTTTGATGGGCAAAGCGGGGCGCGGCGCGGGGGTTGGTGCCTGCGCGCCAGCAGACGGCACATCAACCACTCCGGCCTCGTCTTTCAGCGTCACCTTCACCTGATCCTTGGGTGTCAGGTAGGAAAACAGCGCCAGCACCGGGCTGGGCCGGGGCCGTGTCCCGGCAAAACCCGACAGGCCCGGCGGGGTGGCGAGACCCAATCCGGTTGCCTCTTTCATGAACAGGCCGACGGCGCGGGCATCCACGTGGCGCACGGCAATCTTGGCAGCGACCTCGCGCGCGGGCGGGCTTTGGCGCATCTGGCCGAACTGGCTTTCGGCGCCGATCAGCTCAACGCTCACGTCCGTAAAGTCCGGCGCGTTCATACGTTTCAGCTGCGCACGGGTCCGTGTCAGGGCCGCATCGGCAAAGGCCTGGGCCTTTTCCTCGGCCTCCAAGCCATAGAAGGTGAAGATATGCCCGGCGCGGTAGCCATCGCCATGGGTGAGGCAGGTCTTGTATTCTCCCGGCACGCCAAGCCCCTTGGCGCCTGCGACGTGCACCCGGTCAGGGCCACTCTGCTCCAGCGTCACGCCGGAAAAGTCGCAGATCACATCGGGCAAGATATAGGCCTGCGGATCGCCGATCTCATAGAGCATCTGCTCGCCCACGGTCCCGCGCGAGACCAGCCCGCCGGTGCCTGCGGGTTTCACCACATCGAAACTGCCATCGGCGTTGACCTCGGCGATGGGGTAGCCGATCTCCGCCAGCCCCTCCACCACGTCGCGCCAGTCGGTATAGTTTCCGCCCGTCGCCTGCGGTCCGCATTCGAGGATATGCCCCGCCAGCGATCCGCCCGCGAGCTGGTCCAGATCCCGCGCCGTCCAGCCGAAGTGGTGGATGCAGGCGCCAAGGGTGACGGCGCTGTCGACGCAGCGCCCGGTGATGACGATATCCGCGCCCCGGTCCAGGGCGGCGGCGATGGGAAAAGCGCCCAGATAGGCGTTGATGCTGGCGATCCTGTCCTTGGGCGGAAAGGGCGCGCCCGAGAACATCTCGACCGGCGCCTTGGCGGCAATCTCATCCGCCTGCCCTGCCAGATCGTCGCCTTCGATCACCGCAACCTTCAGCGACAAGCCTTGCCGGGCGATCTCTGCCCGCAGCGCCTCGGCGCAAGCGCCGGGGTTGACCCCGCCCGCGTTGGAGATGATGCGCACGCCTTGCGCGGCGATCGCGGCCAGATTGGGCGCCATGGCGCCGCTGACAAAGTCACTGGCATAGCCAGCGGCAGGGTCCTTGGCGCGGGCGCGGGCCAGGATCGCCATGGTGATCTCGGCCAGGTAGTCATAGACGATAAAGTCCAGCCCGCCCGCCGCCAAAAGCTGCGGCGTTGCAAGGGCGGCATCCCCCCAAAAGCCACTGGCACCGCCAATACGAAAGGCCTTCGCCATGTCCCCTCCCTCGCCTCGATGTCCATCGCCGGAGCCTCCCCGCCCCACAACAGACCGATCGTTCTGTTTCAGCCTGCCTGAAAGCACACCCGCGCCGCAACAGAAATTCGCGCCCAGCGCGTCTGGACGTTAAGTCACTCTCCGGCGAGCCAATAGGGATCGAGAGGCAATGCGTTACAAGATTCTCCATTAATAACTTTTCGCGTTACATTTTGCTTGCCGCGAATCGCTGCTTTAATGTACACCGACTACACGGTCGGCTAATTTTTGAGCCAAACAGGAGACGCGAACCCCATGGATGCATTCATCTGCGATGCCACCCGGACCCCGATTGGCCGCTACGGCGGCGCCCTTAGCCAAGTCCGCACCGACGATCTGGCGGCAGCGCCGATTGCCGCACTGGTCGCGCGCAATCCCGATGTGGACTGGGCCAGCATTGACGATGTGATCTTTGGCGACGCCAACCAGGCCGGCGAAAGCAACCGCAACGTGGCCCGCATGGCGGCCCTCTTGGCAGGTCTGCCGGTGGATGTGCCCGGCACCACCGTCAACCGTCTGTGTGCATCCGGCATGGATGCGGTGGGCATGGCCAGCCGCGGGATCCGGTCGGGCGATTATGACATGGCCATCGCAGGCGGCGTCGAAAGCATGAGCCGCGCGCCCTTCGTGATGCCGAAGGCAACCAGCGCCTTCACCCGCGCCAATGCGGTCTATGACACCACCATCGGCTGGCGCTTCGTGAACAAGAAGATGCACGAGATGTACGGCACGGATTCGATGCCGCAGACCGCCGACAACGTCGCCGAGGACTATGATATCTCCCGCGAAGATCAGGACGCCTTCGCGGCCCGCAGCCAGGCCCGCTGGGCCGCCGCCCATGCGGCAGGTGTCTTTGCCGAGGAAATAACCCCCGTCACCATCCCCCAGCGCAAGGGTGATCCGCTGGTCGTGGACACCGACGAACACCCCCGCCCCGGCACCGATGCCGCAAAGCTGGCCAAGCTGAAGGGCGTCAACGGCCCCGACAAGACGGTGACAGCGGGCAACGCTTCGGGCGTCAACGATGGTGCTGCCGCCATCCTGATGGCGAATGAGACCGCCGCCGCCAAGAACGGCTTGACCCCCATGGCCCGTATCGTCGGCATGGCCGCCGCCGGGGTCGAACCCCGCGTGATGGGCATCGGCCCGGTGCCCGCGACGCAAAAGGTCCTGGCCCGTACCGGCCTCACCATCGACCAGATGGATGTGATCGAGTTGAACGAGGCCTTTGCCTCGCAGGGGATTGCCACCCTGCGCGCCCTTGGCGTGGCGGATGATGCCCCCCATGTGAACCCCAATGGCGGTGCCATCGCCATCGGTCACCCGCTTGGCATGTCCGGCGCCCGCCTGGTGCTGACAGCCGCCTATCAACTGCAACGCACCGGCGGGCGCTACGCGCTCTGCACCATGTGCGTTGGTGTCGGACAGGGCGCCGCCCTGATCCTGGAACGTGTGTAAAGGAGGAGACGCGCCATGTATGCTCAGATGGTGAAATCCGAGGCGACGAATGACGACCCGGAGAAACTCGCGGCCTTTCAGGAACGCATCGACCGCGGCGAGAAGATCGAGCCGAAGGACTGGATGCCCGAGGGCTACCGCAAGACGCTGATCCGCCAGATCGGCCAGCACGCGCATTCCGAAATCGTCGGCCAGCTGCCCGAGGGCAACTGGATCACCCGCGCGCCGACGCTGGAGCGCAAGGCGATCCTGCTGGCCAAGGTGCAGGATGAGGCGGGCCATGGCCTGTACCTTTACTGCGCGGCGGAAACCATGGGCGTGTCCCGCGACGAGCTGACCGAAATGCTGCTGGATGGCCGCATGAAGTATTCCTCGATCTTCAACTACCCGACCCTGAACTGGGCCGATATCGGCGCGGTGGGCTGGCTGGTTGACGGTGCTGCGATCATGAACCAGGTGCCGCTGCAGCGGACCTCGTTTGGCCCCTACAGCCGCGCCATGATCCGCATCTGCAAGGAAGAGAGCTTCCACCAGCGCCAGGGCTATGACGCCATCCGCAAGATGGCCGAAGGCACGCCCGAGCAGAAGAAGATGGCGCAGGATGCCGTGAACCGTCTCTGGTTCCCGTCGCTGATGATGTTCGGCCCCTCGGATAAGGACTCCACCCATTCGGAACAGTCGATGAAGTGGAAGATCAAGATCAACACCAATGACGAGCTACGTCAGAAGTTTGTCGATCAGACCGTGCCGCAGATCGAATTCTTAGGGCTAGACCTGCCCGATCCGGGCATCAAGTGGAACGAGGAACGCGGCCACTACGATTACACCGATCCCGACTGGTCGGAATTCTTCGACGTGATCAAAGGAAACGGCCCCTGCAACGTGGACCGTCTGGCGGCGCGCAACAAGGCCTGGGACGATGGTGCCTGGGTCCGCGACGGTCTGCTGGCCCATGCCCAGAAAAAGGCCGCGCGCAAACACGCCGCCGAATAAGCGATCCAAGCCTTACCCGCCCCCTGCCCGCGCCTGAAACGTGACGCGCGGCAGGGCGGCCCCTCAGCCAGGAGGAACACCCCATGAAAAACGAATGGCCCCTTTGGGAAATCTTCATCCGCGGTCAGCACGGCATGAGCCACCGCCACGTCGGCTCGCTGCATGCGCCGGACGCCGAAATGGCGATCAAGAACGCCCGCGACGTCTACACCCGCCGCAACGAAGGCGTGTCGATCTGGGTGGTGGAAGCCAACCACATCGCGGCCTCCTCGCCCGGTGACAAGGGCCCGCTCTATGAACCCTCTGAATCCAAGGTCTACCGTCACCCGACCTTTTTTGACATCCCCGAAGAAGTGGGGGCGATGTAATGACCCGTGATGAGGCGTTTACCCAGTTCCTTTTGCGGATGGGCGACAACACCCTGATCCTGGGCCACCGCGTCAGCGAATGGTGCGGCCATGCCCCGGTTCTGGAGGAAGACATCGCGCTGGCGAATACCGCGCTGGATCTCATTGGCCAGACCCAGATGTGGCTTGGCCTTGCGGGCGAAGTGCAGGGTGAGGGCAAGAGCGCGGATGATATCGCCTTCCTGCGCGACGTCTGGGATTTCCGCAATCTGCTGCTGGTCGAGGTGCCGAACGGCGACTTTGGCCGCACCCTGATGCGCCAGTGCCTGTTTGATGCCTGGCACTCGATCCAGCTGGGCCACCTGATGAAATCCAGCGACGAGCGTGTCGCCGCGATTGCCGCCAAGGCCAGCAAGGAAGTTGCCTATCACCTGGAACGCTCGGCCGACACGGTCGTCGGTCTGGGCGATGGCACCGAGGAAAGCCACCGCCGCATGCAGGAGGCGCTGGACTACCTCTGGCCCTATGTGGGCGAGATGTTCCAGTCCGATGATGTGGACGCCGAGATGGTCAAGGCGGGCATCGCGCCCGATCCGGCCAGCTTGCGTGCCGACTTCGATGCGCTGATCGGCCGGATCCTGACCGAGGCAACGCTGACCATCCCGGACAGCGCCTTCGGTCACAAGGGCGGTCGCACCGGCAAGATGCACACCGAGCACCTGGGCCACCTGCTGACGCAGATGCAGTGGCTGCAGCGCGCCTATCCCGGCGCCAAGTGGTAACAACACGCACCGGGGGCGCAGGCCCCATTGGTTGGGGCTAAGGCCCCGGCCATCGCGGCGAACGGGCCTTGCCCGGCCAGTTGTGCTGCCGGGCCAGAACATCCGGCCGAGAACATGAGGACATCCACATGAGCCAAACTGTTGACAAGCCAAGCGTGGAACAGATCTGGGAATGGCTGGACGCCGTGCCCGACCCGGAGATCCCGGTGATCTCCCTGGTGGATCTCGGCATCATCCGTGATGTCGCCTGGGATGGCGACACGCTGGAAGTGGCCGTCACCCCGACCTACTCGGGCTGCCCGGCGACCTCGGTGATCAACATGGATATCGAGACCGCCCTGCGCGATCACGGGCTGGACAATATCCGCCTCAAGACCCAGATCGCGCCGCCCTGGACCACCGACTGGCTGTCCGACAAGGGCCGCGCCAAGCTGGAAGAATACGGGATCGCCCCGCCGCAACCTGCGGGCGGCCCCGAGAAATGCCCGCATTGCGGCAGCAAGAACGTCACATTGGTCAGCCAGTTCGGCTCGACCCCGTGCAAGGCACACTGGCGCTGCCAGGACTGCCTCGAACCCTTTGATTATTTCAAGTGCATCTGAGGAGATCTCCATGGCGCGCTTCCACGATCTAGAAGTCACCGATGTCCGCAAGACGATCCGCGATGCGGTTGTCGTCTCCCTGAAGCCCGTCAATGGCGCGGCGGCGGAATTCGATTTCACCCAGGGCCAGTACCTGACCTTCCGCCGCGATTTCGACGGCGAGGAGCTGCGCCGCAGCTACTCGATCTGCGCCGGAAAGGACGAGGGCATCCTGCAGGTGGGCATCAAACGCGTCGATGGCGGCGCCTTCTCCACCTGGGCCAATACCGAGCTGAAAGCCGGTGACACCCTGCAGGCGATGCCGCCGATGGGGACCTTCTTCACGCCGCTGGATGCAGGGGCCGAGAAATCCTACCTCGGCTTTGCCGGTGGGTCGGGCATCACCCCGGTGCTGTCGATCCTGAAGACCACCCTGGCGGCGGAGCCGAACTCCACCTTCACGCTGGTCTACGCCAACAAGGGCGTGAACACGATCATGTTCCGCGAGGAGCTGGAGGATCTGAAGAACCTCTACATGGGCCGCTTCAACGTGATCCACATCCTGGAAAGCGACGCCCAGGAGATCGATCTGTTCACCGGCCTGGTGACCGAAGAGAAATGCGCCCAGCTGTTCGAACACTGGATCGACATCCAGAACGTGGACACCGCCTTCATCTGCGGGCCGGAACCGATGATGCTGGGCATCGCCGCCGCCCTGCGCACCGCGGGCCTTGCGGATGATCAGATCAAGTTCGAGCTGTTCGCCAGCGCCCAGCCGGGGCGCGCGAAACGCAAGGTGAGCGCCGCGGATGCCGCCAGCGGCGCCAACCAGACCTCTGCCGCGATCACCCTGGACGGCGCGACCCAGACCATCCAGATGGACAAGGACACGACCCTTCTGGATGCCGCCCTGGAGAACGCCATGGATGCACCCTATGCCTGCAAGGCCGGGGTCTGCTCCACCTGCCGCTGCAAGGTGCTGGAGGGCGAGGTCGAGATGGTCACCAACCACGCGCTGGAAGATTACGAGGTCGAAAAGGGCTACGTGCTGTCCTGCCAGGCCTATCCGGTCACCGACAAGGTGGTCGTGGACTACGATCAGTAACAGATGTCACGGCGCGCCCTTCGGGGCGCGTCTTTGCTTTCAAAGGTCCGTCGATTGTGCCCGGACCGATCCGAGGGAGGACCCCCATGGCCGAGGACATGAGCCTTGCGAGCTATCTTGCCCAGGGTGGCAAGCTCACCAACCCATCCAACGTGCCGCCGCGCTATCGTGCCGAGCTGCTCAAATTGATGGCCACCTTCGTGGACAGCGAATTGGCCGGGGCGGCCGGTTTTGCCGATATCATCAACGAAGGCCCCGGCATCAAGGCGCGTATCGCCGCCGCCAAGATCGTGCTGGAAAAGACCGCCAATGCCGAGAAGGTGCTGCAGATCATGGGGGACTTCGGCGCCGACACAGAGGCCTACGCCGATCATCACCCCTGGACCGCACGGCTGGAACGCGACGCCGACATCGGCCAGAGCCGCAGCAAGCACGACATGCGCCTGGCGGTGTTCAACTACCCGCTGGAGGGCTGGACCGACGCGGTGGTGATGAACCTGCTGATGGGCCGCGCCGTGGTGGTGCAGCTGGCGGAACTCTCGCGGGTGTCCTACCAGCCCCTGGCCGAGGCCTTTCGCGCGATCCTCCCGGTCGAGATCCGTCACGCGGAACTGGCCGGAGAAGGGCTGACGCGGCTGGTGAGCCATGGCGAGGGTCCGCAGGCCCAGGAAGCGGTCGAGTACTGGTGGCCCCGGGTGGCAGCCTCTTTCGGGGCGGACAATTCTCAGAAGTTCGACGGCCTGGCGGCCATGGGCCTGCGTCATATCGCAAACGCCGACCTGCGCGGCCAATGGGCCAAGGACGCAGGCGCGATCCTGACCCAGCTGGATCTGAAACCGGGCAGCTGATCCCGGAGGTCCGCAGCGCACCGGGCGGCTCCCGCCCGGGCTTGGGCGCATCAAAGATGCCCCGCACCCCGTTGGGCCCAGCGCGCCTTGCGGCGCGCATCCGCCTGTTGCCAGCCCCCGTTGCGTTGTTTCGCGCGCGAAACAGCCTATCGAATCCTTTCGCTCCCGCGCGCCTGAATGGCAACGCCCCAAGGGACAAGCGCAGGGGCCAATGTGCAAAAGAGCGCGCTTGCGGCACTGGACCTTGCCGGAAGAGGCTCCTAGGGTCCGAGGCAAGCAAGACAGATCGAAAGGCTCCGACCCATGGCAATTGGCAGCACCATCCACACCTATTTCAACGGTCAGTGGCACGCGGGCGACGTGCCGATCATGACGGCCGCCGATCACGCCGCCTGGCTGGGATCCTCGGTCTTTGACGGGGCGCGGCTGTTCGAAGGAATGACCCCCGATCTGGATCTCCATTGCGCGCGGGCCAATGCCTCGGCCACGGCGCTGATGATGAAGCCCACGGTCACTGCGGACGACATGGTGGAGATCGCCCGCGAGGGGCTGAAGCGCTTCACCCCCGGCGCGGCCGTCTATATCCGCCCGATGTACTGGGCCACCGAGGGCGACGCGACGATGCTTGCGCCAGAGCCCGAGAGCACCAAGTTCGCGCTCTGCCTGGAAGAGATCGCCATGGCCCCGGCCGAGGCCAGCGCCACCCTGACCCGCACCCAATTCCGCCGCCCGGTGCTGGAGAGCGCCGTGGTCAACGCCAAGGCCGGCTGCCTTTATCCCAACAATGGTCGCATGCTGCGCGAGGCGCGTGCCAAGGGGTTCACCAACGCACTGGTGCAGGATGCCATGGGCAATGTGGCCGAAACCGCAACCGCCAATGTCTTCATGGTGCGCGATGGCGAGGTCTTCACCCCCATTGCCAATGGCACCTTCCTGGCCGGGATCACCCGCGCCCGCCACATCAAGAACCTCAAGGCAGACGGCGTAACGGTGCATGAGACCGTGCTGACCTTCAAGGATTTCGAGGAGGCCGACGAGGTCTTCATGTCCGGCAACATGAGCAAGGTCACCCCGGTCACCGCATTCGACGACCGCCAGTACCAGATCGGCCCCATGGCCCGCCGGGTGCGCGAGATGTACTGGGACTGGTCCGCCAGCCATGGATGAAACGCTTGGGTAAGGGGCACCAAAGCCTGCTGACCCTGGCCGTCGGCGGGCTCGGCGCCCTGGTCGCCTCGCTTCTTCACATGCCCATGGCGCTGCTGGCCGGCCCGGCCATCGCGGTATCTGTGGCCGGTCTGTGGGGCGGCCCGATGGATATTGCGCCCCGGATCCGGAATGCGGCCTTCCTGGTGATGGGGATCAGCATCGGATCCATGGTCAGCCCCGAAAGCATCGCGGCCATGATGCGCTGGCCGGTGGCCTTTGGCTTGCTGGCGGCGGTGACCATCCTCACGCCCTTTGCGGGGCGCAGCCTGGTGCCGCGCCTGCTGCCCTTTGACCGGCACGAATCCTTTCTGGCCGCCGCGCCCGGCCATCTGGGGCTGGTCATTGCCCTGGCCGACAGCCTGTCGCTGTCGCTGTCGCGCCCGATCATCCTCGCCTCGATCCGGCTGATGACCCTGACCTTGCTGGTGCCGCTGGGCGCCACCCTGGCCGGTATGGAGGTGGGCTTTGGCCTGCCGGGCGGCAACGCGGTCACCCCCTGGGGTTGGATCGCCCTGCAGCTGGCCGCGGCGCTGGCGCTGTCTCCGGTGCTGGCGCGGCTGAAACTTCCCGCCCCGACGCTGTTTGCAGGCATTTCCGTGGCCGCCACGGCCCACCTGGGCGGCTGGACGGGCGGCAGCCTGCCGGATTGGACGGCACAGGGCGCCCTGGTGCTGATGGGCAGCCTGATTGGCACGCGCTTCAGCGGCATGGCCTGGGGAGAGCTGCGCGACAGCCTGCTGGCCGGCGGCGTGATCGTGCTGTTGACCTGTGGTCTGGCGGGCGCTCTGGCCCTGCCTGCCGCCTACCTGTCAGGACTGCCGCTGCTGGATGTGCTGCTGGGGTTTTCCCCGGGCGGGCTGGAAACCATGATCATTCTGGGCGCGGCCCTGGGCGCCGATCCGGCCTTCGTGGCGGCGGCGCATCTGTTCCGGCTTCTGGTGCTGGCCCTGGTGCTGATGCTGTACGCAAGCCTCGTGGCGCGCAGCGCCCGCAAGCACGGCGATGGACAGGGGGATGGACAGGGGCCGGTCCCTCGGGCAGATTGATCGCGATTGTGGAGGGTATAGATGCGCAAATTCCTGGTTGTGCTTGATGACAGTCGCGAATGCCTGAACGCCATGCGCTTTGCCGCCATGCGCGCGGCCAGCACCGGTGGCGGCGTTGCAATCCTCTCTGTCATTCCGCCTGACGAGTTCAACCATTGGATCGGCGTCGGCGAGGTCATGCGCGAAGAGGCGCGCGAACGCATCCACGCCCATTTCGAGGTTTTCGCCAAATGGATGCGCGACCGGCAGGGTGTGGACCCCGATCTAATCATCCGCGAAGGCGATCCCGTCCCCGAAATCCTGGCCCAGATCGAGGCGGATCCCGAAATCGGCGTCCTGGTGCTGGGCGCAGGCACCGACCGCAAGGGACCGGGGCCGCTGGTCAACCAGCTCAGCAAAACCTCGGGCAGCCTGCCCGTGCCGATCACCATCGTGCCGGGTGATCTGTCCAAGGACCGGCTGGAAGCGATCACCTGACCGCTGGCCGGGTGCGGGCCGCAGCAGGCGATCTTCCCCGATGCCCGGCGCAATTTAGAACCATTCCAAACCTTGACTTATCGGCGCCTCGCGCGCATATCTGCCAAAGACAAACGGAGGCCTCAGATGTTCATTCAGACCGAATCCACGCCGAACCCGGCGACGCTGAAATTCCTTCCGGGGCAGACCGTTCTGGAGGCAGGCACCGCTGATTTCGCCACCGCCGAAGCGGCCGAGGCCTCGCCGCTGGCCTCCCGCATCTTTGCGGTAAAGGGCGTGAACGGTGTCTTCTTCGGCAATGACTTCGTGACCGTGACCAAGGCGGACGACGTGGAGTGGGATCACATCAAGCCCGGCATCCTGGGCGCGGTGATGGAGCATTACCAGTCCGGCCAGCCGGTGATCAACGCGGGCGGCGAACAGGCCTCGGGCCATGCCGAACACACCGGCGAAGACGGTGAAGTGGTGAGCCAGATCAAGGAGCTGCTGGACAGCCGCGTGCGCCCTGCCGTGGCACAGGACGGCGGCGACATCACCTTCCACGGGTTCGAACGTGGCGTGGTTTACCTGCATATGCAAGGCGCCTGCGCGGGCTGCCCCTCCTCGACGCTGACCCTGAAGATGGGCATCGAGAACCTGCTGCGCCACTACATCCCGGAAGTGACCGAGGTGCGCCCCGTCGCCGTATAAGCGACCACAGCGGCTGTCGCTGTTTGAGCGACTTGAAAGGACGAAAGATGACCGCCGAACCGCTGGTTCTGGGATTTGACACATCGGCCGCGCATTGCGCGGCCGCTTTGCTGCGGGGCGACACCCTTGTGGCAGAGGCGCTGGAGCCGATGACGCGCGGCCAGGCCGAACGTCTGATGCCGCTGCTGGAAGAGGTGCTGGCGGTCGGCGGCGCGACCTGGGACGATCTGGATGCCATCGGCGTGGGCGTCGGCCCCGGTAATTTCACCGGTATCCGCATCGCGGTGTCCGCCGCGCGTGGCCTGGCGCTGGGGCTGGAAATTCCGGTGGTTGGCGTCGATGGGTTCGAGGCCCGCGCCGAGACAGGCAGCCTGGCTGCAATCCCTGCCCCGCGCGATCAGGTCTATGCCGCCCTACCGGGCGAAGCACCGCGTCTGATGCCCCGGCAGGAGGCCGAAGATGCCGCGCGCGGTGCCGGGCTCACCTTCGCGCCCGAGGCCAGCCCCGCAGGACTGGCCGCAATGATTGCGCGCATCGCCACCCAGCGCAAAGACGATGTGACAGCGCCTCCTGCCCCCCTGTATCTGAGGGCGGCCGATGCGGCCCCGTCCCGCGATGTGCCACCTGCGCTGATCGATGGCTAGCGCCCCCACCCCGGATGATATGGCCGCGACCCACAGGGTGGCCTTTACCCAATCCCGCCCCTGGAGCACCGGGGAATTCACCGCGCTCCTGGACAGCCCGCTGACATTTGCCATCGGAGACGCGCACTGTTTCGCACTGGTGCGCGTGATCGCCGATGAAGCGGAACTGCTGACCATCGCCACCCACCCCGATCACCAGCGACAGGGTCTGGCCCGGCAGGTGATGAAGGATTGGCAAGCACAAGCCCGGACCCGCGGCGCAGATCAGGCCTTTCTGGAAGTCGCTGCCGACAACACCCCGGCGCAGGCCCTTTACCAGAGCAGCGGATTCGCGACCTGCGGCACAAGGCCCGGCTATTACCCCCGCTCGGGCGCCGCGCCTGTCGATGCCGTGCTCATGAAACGCAGCTTACGCTAGGCCACCCACGCGATTTCCCACCAAAGGGTCAAAAAGCGGTTGACCCTGTCCCAAAGCTGCAGGCTAAATTGTCGCACCTAGAACCTGTGCCCGGACACTCTATTTTACCGGGTGGCCGGACACCGGCTGTAACAATTAATAACGACTTGGGAGTATCCACATGAGCCTGATGAAATCCCTGATGGGCGCATCGGCCGCGCTTGCCCTGACCGCTGGCGCCGCATTGGCGGAACCTGCGCTGATCTTTGACCTTGGCGGCAAGTTCGACAAATCCTTCAACGAGGCGGCCTTCAATGGTGCCAAACGCTGGTCCGAGGAAACCGGCAACAGCTTCCGCGAGATCGAGCTGCAGTCCGAAGCCCAGCGCGAGCAGGCGCTGCGCCGCTTTGCCGAGGCCGGCTCCAACCCGATCGTGATGGCCGGCTTTGCCTTTGCCGACGCGCTGGGTCAGGTGGCAGCCGATTACCCGGACACCAAGTTCACCATCATCGACATGGTTGTCGACCAGCCCAACGTGCGCTCGGTCGTCTTCAACGAGCATGAAGGCTCCTACCTGGTGGGCATGATGGCGGCAGAGGCGTCGAAATCCGGCACCGTCGGCTTCATCGGCGGCATGGACATTCCGCTCATCCGCAAATTCGCCTGCGGCTATGCCCAGGGCGTGCTGGCGGCCAACCCCGACGCCAAGGTCATCGCCAATATGACCGGCACCACCCCGGCGGCCTGGAACGACCCGGTGAAGGGCTCCGAGCTGACCAAGGCGCAGATCAGCCAGGGCGCTGACGTGGTCTATGCCGCGGCGGGCGGCACCGGTGTGGGCGTTCTGCAGACGGCGGCGGATGAGGACATCCTGTCGATCGGCGTGGACAGCAACCAGAACCACCTGCATCCGGGCAAGGTCCTGACCTCGATGATGAAACGCGTGGACAATGCCGTCTACAGCGCCTTCACCGACGGTCCCGACATGGAAACCGGTTTCTCGGTCATGGGTCTGGCCAATGGCGGCGTCGGCTATGCGCTGGACGACAACAACGCGCCGCTGGTCTCGGACGAGATGAAAGCCATGGTGGATGCGGCTGCGGCCAAGATCGCCTCGGGCGAGCTGAAAGTGCATGACTACATGTCCGACGACAGCTGCCCGGCCCTGTCGTTCTGATCGGCACAGGCCCCGGCCCAGCATGCAGCGTTGGACCGGGGTTCGCTTTGCCCGGAGGCGGCCCGCAATCGCTGCCTCCGGGTTTGCTTTATCCGCCCTGACCGGCAGCAGAGGCTGCCGATACCGTGGAGGCGCTGGCCTACGAGGCTGCATCCACGAGACAGTTGAGGAGCCAGAATGACGGCACCAGCGATTGAACTGAAAGGCATCTCCAAGGCCTTTGGCCCGGTCCAGGCAAACAAGGACATCTCCATCAGCGTCGCCCCCGGCACGATCCACGGGATCATCGGTGAAAACGGCGCGGGCAAATCCACGCTGATGAGCATTCTTTACGGATTTTACAAGGCCGACAGCGGCGAGATCTGGATCAACGGACAACGGACCGAGATCCCCGACAGCCAGGCCGCCATTGCCGCCGGGATCGGCATGGTGTTCCAGCATTTCAAGCTGGTTGAGAATTTCACCGTGCTGGAAAACATCGTTCTGGGCGCCGAGGACAGTGGCCTCCTGACGCCCTCGCTGCGCCGCGCCCGCAAGGAGCTGAAGGCGCTGGAGGAGGAATACGAGCTTTTCGTGGACCCTGACAAGCGTATCGACGAGATCGGCGTCGGCATGCAGCAGCGGGTCGAGATCCTGAAGGCGCTGTACCGCAAGGCCGAGATCCTGATCCTGGACGAGCCCACCGGCGTTCTGACCCCGGCGGAGGCCGACCAGCTGTTCCGCATCCTCGACCGGCTGCGCGCCGAAGGAAAGACCATCATCCTGATCACCCACAAGCTGCGCGAGATCATGGAGGCAACCGATACGGTGAGCGTCATGCGCAGGGGCGAGATGACCGCGACCGTCAAGACCTCCGAGACCAACCCCGAGCATCTGGCCGAGCTGATGGTGGGCCGAAAGGTGCTGTTGCGCGTCGACAAGGTCCCCGCCCAGCCCGGCAAGCCGATTTTGGAAGTCGAGAACCTGCGCGTGGTTGATGAGGCAGGCGTTGAGCGCGTCAAGGGCATCGACCTCAACGTGCGCGCCGGAGAGATCCTCGGCATCGCTGGGGTTGCAGGCAACGGCCAGTCGGAACTCTTGGAAGTGTTGGGCGGCATGCGCCCCGGCACCGGAACGGTCCGCCTGAATGGCCAGCCCCTGCCCCTGACGGGTGCCGGATCGGACGGGCGCGCGCGCCGCGATGCCCATGTGGCCCATGTGCCCGAGGACCGCCAGCGCGAAGGGCTGATCATGGACTTCCACGCCTGGGAAAACGTCGCCTTCGGCTATCACCACGCGCCGGAATACCAGCGCGGTCTGTTGATGGATAACGCGGCCCTGCGCGCCGACACAGCTGCCAAGATGGAGAAATTCGACGTCCGCCCGCCCGATCCCTGGCTGGCGGCGAAGAATTTCTCGGGCGGCAACCAGCAAAAGATCGTCGTCGCCCGCGAGATCGAGCGCAATCCCGACCTCTTGCTGGTCGGCCAGCCCACCCGTGGTGTGGACATTGGCGCCATCGAATTCATTCACAAGCAGATCGTGGCCTTACGCGATCAGGGCAAGGCGATCCTGCTGGTCTCGGTCGAGCTGGAAGAGATCCTGTCGCTCTCGGACCGGGTCGCGGTGATGTTTGACGGCATGATCATGGGCGAACGCGCAGCCAATGAGACCGATGAAAAGGAACTGGGCCTGTTGATGGCCGGTGTCGCGGGGGAGGCCGCGTAGATGGACAAGATGCCGAAATGGGCCGATGTGGTCCTGATCCCGCTGATCAGCCTGGTGCTGGCGGCGATCCTCTCTGCCCTGGTGATCCTCGCCATTGGCGAAGACCCGGTTGCTGCGGTCAAGATGATGGTGACCGGTGCCTTGGGCTCCACCTATGGCTGGGGCTATACGCTGTATTATGCGACGAATTTCCTGTTCACGGGGCTTGCCGTGGCAGTGGCCTTCCATGCCCGGATGTTCAACATCGGCGGTGAAGGTCAGGCCATGCTCGGCGGGCTTGGCGTCGCCCTTGTCTGCCTCTACATCCCCTGGCCGCACTGGTCGATCGCCCTGATCTTTGCCGCCCTGGGTGCCGCCCTGTTCGGGGCTGCCTGGGCCGCCATCCCGGCCTATCTGCAGGCCAAGCGCGGCAGCCATATCGTGATCACCACCATCATGTTCAACTTCATCGCCGCCGCGGTGCTGAACTACGTGCTGGTTAATGTGCTGAAACCCGCAGGTGCCATGGATCCGGCCACCGCGCGGTTTGTCGAAACGGTACACCTGCCCAGCCTGCACGAGCTGCTCGCGCCCTTCGGGATCAATTTCTCGAAATCCGCACCGGCCAACGTCAGCCTGCTGGTCGCCGTCGCCGCCTGTTTCGCCGTCTGGCTGCTGATCTGGCGCACGCGGCTGGGCTATGAGATCCGCGCCTATGGTCATTCGGAATCGGGTGCGCTCTATGCCGGGATCTCTCCGGTGAAGATCACCATGATCGCCATGCTGATCTCCGGGGGTCTTGCCGGCATGATGGCGATCAACAATGTCATGGGAGAGGCCGAGCGCCTGGTGCTCAATTCCACCGAGGGCGCCGGCTTCATCGGTATCGCCGTCGCCCTGATGGGCCGCAGCCACCCCTTTGGCGTCTTCCTTGCCGCGATCCTGTTCGGGTTCCTCTATCAGGGCGGCGCGGAACTGGCGCTCTGGACCTCGATCCCGCGCGAATTGATCGTGGTGATCCAGGCCTTGGTGATCCTCTTTACCGGCGCGCTCGACAATATGGTGCGGATGCCGCTTGAAAAACTCTTCCTTGCGGCACGGAAGGAGAAAGCCTGATGGAGTTCCTGACCATCATCCAGGTGCTGGACAGCACCATCCGTCTGGCGACGCCCTTGCTGCTGGCCTGCCTTGCCGGGCTATACTCGGAACGCGCGGGCATCTTCGACATCGGGCTTGAGGGCAAGATGCTGATGGCGGCCTTCTTCTCGGCCGCCGTGGCCGCGCTGACGGGCAATGTCTGGCTCGGTCTGCTGTCGGGTATCGTCTCCTCGCTGGTACTGGCGGGGTTGCATGGGCTGGCCTCGATCACCTTCCGCGGCAACCAGCTGATCTCGGGCGTGGCCATCAATTTCCTCGCGGCAGGCATGACCGTGCTGATCGCCCAGGACTGGTTCCAGCAGGGCGGGCGCACGCCCTCGCTCTTGGCCGAAGGGCGCTTTGGCGGGATCGAGCTGCCCTTTGCGATCGGTCCCAGCGATGCCGAGGCTTCGGGCCGCCCCCTGTCCGAGCTGATTGCCGAGGCAGGCATGATCCAGCAGATCTATTCCGAGCTGCTCTCGGGCCATTCGATCCTGGTCTATGCCGCCTTCCTTTGCGTGCCACTCACCTGGTGGGTGCTGTTTCGCACCCGGTTCGGCCTGCGCCTGCGTGCGGTGGGGGAAAACCCGGCCGCTGTGGACACTGCCGGTGTTTCGGTCGTGGGTCTGCGCTTTGCCGCCGTGGCGATCTGCGGGTTGTTGTGCGGCATCGCAGGCGCCTACCTGGCAACTGCCCTGCAGGCGGGCTTCGTCAAGGACATGACCGCAGGGCGCGGCTTCATCGCGCTGGCCGCGCTGATCTTTGCCAAATGGCGCCCCTGGCACGCGATGGGCGCCTGCCTGTTGTTCGGTCTGTTGCAGGCGGTGGCGCTGCGGTTTCAGAACATCGAACTGGGCAGCGTGACCATCCCGGTGCAGATGATGGACGCCCTGCCCTATATCCTGACCGTGGTGATCCTGGCCGGTTTCGTCGGCAAGGCGATCCCGCCGCGCGCCGGCGGCGAGCCTTACGTGAAAGAGCGCTAAGGCCTTCCGGCCCTGTCCACTCCACGCAACCGCCCGGCGCCAAACCGGGCGGTTTTTCCATGGGTGCTGCCGCGCTGCGCGTCAGCGCAGCGCCAGGGCCACCTGCGGGCGCGGGAGCCTTGCCCTTTCGCGCTCCCTCATCTGCAGCTGTCGCCATAGGTCCAGATTGATCCGGAATATCGATCCTCTATGCTGCGGGGCGGCATCGCCAGTTGATTTTGCCGCGGCAAAGCGCTCTAACTGATTCATGCAGATCTACCTTCCCATCGCCGAGGTTTCGGTCAACGCCTTCCTGCTTCTGGGACTCGGGGGCATGGTAGGCATTCTTTCCGGCATGTTCGGCGTGGGCGGCGGCTTTCTGATGACGCCCTTGCTGTTCTTCATCGGTATCCCCCCCGCCGTGGCCGTCGCGACCGAGGCAAACCAGATCGTCGCCTCTTCCTTTTCCGGAGTGCTGGCCCATTTCCGAAGGCGCACCGTCGACATCAAGATGGGACTTGTCTTGCAGGCGGGCGGGTTGATCGGCGCGGCCCTTGGTGTCGTGGTCTTCAACCACCTGAAACAGCTCGGCCAGGTCGATCTTCTGGTCAAGCTCTGCTACGTGGTCTTCCTTGGTGTCGTCGGCGGGCTGATGTTCGTCGAAAGCCTCAATGCCCTGCGCAAATCCCGAAAACCGGGCGGCGCACCGGTGCGGCGCCAGCGCGGCTGGGTCCATGCGCTGCCCTTCAAGATGCGCTTTCGCACCTCCGGCCTTTATATCTCGGTGATCCCGCCGATCATGGTCGGGGTCGCGGTCGGCATCCTCGCTGCGATCATGGGAGTTGGCGGCGGTTTCATCATGGTTCCGGCAATGATCTACATCCTCGGCATGCCGACCAAGGTCGTGGTCGGCACCTCGCTGTTCCAGATCATCCTTGTGACCGGTTTCACCACCATGCTGCATGCCACCACCAACTACACGGTGGATATCGTGCTGGCCGTGCTCCTGCTGGTGGGCGGCGTCATCGGCGCCCAGATCGGCACCCGCATCGGCACCTATCTCAAGGCCGAACAGCTGCGCATCCTTCTGGCCATCATGGTGCTGGCGGTCTGCGGCAAGCTGGGCCTGGATCTTCTCATCATGCCGGACGAGCTGTTCTCGCTCGGCGTGGCAGGAGGGCATTGATGCGCCGTCTGCTTCCCCTCCTGCTCTGCACCCTGTTCGGCGCAACGGCGCTTTCCGCCGCCGACGCGCGCGAAGAGGTCGTCCTTGGCCTCAGCCAGAACCGGGTCGCGATCACCGCCGATTTCGATGGCTCAGAGATCCTCGTCTTCGGCGCGGTGAAACGCGAGACACCCATTCCCGACAGTGCGCCGCTGGAGGTGGTGGTGACCGTCTCCGGCCCCTCTTCCCCCGTCACCGTGCGCCGTAAGGAAAAGAAGCTCGGCATCTGGGTCAATGCCGACAGCGTGCTGGTGGACTCAGCCCCCAGCTTCTACGCGGTCGCCACCAGCGGCCCCTTTGATGCGGTGCTCAGCGATACCGAGGACCTGCGCCACCGGGTGTCCGTCGAACGCGCGATCCGCTCGGTCGGGGCGGCGATGAACATCCGCGACGCCCAGGAGTTTGCCGATGCCGTGGTGCGGATCCGCCAGGACGAAGGGCTCTATTCCCTGCGCCCCGAAACCGTCAGCGTGGATCAGCAGACCCTGTTCCGCACCGCCATCGACATGCCCGCGAACCTGACCGAAGGCGCCTATACCACCCGCGTCCTGCTGACCCGTGGCGGCGAAGTGGTCTCGACCTATGAGACAGAGATCGACGTGCGCAAGGTCGGGCTGGAGCGGTTCCTCTATGCGCTGTCGCGCGAACAACCCTTTATCTACGGCATCATGTCGCTGGTGATCGCCGTCCTCGCAGGCTGGGGCGCCTCGGCGGCCTTCCAGCTCTTGCGCGAACGATAGGCTTCGCCCCCTCCCGCATGCACCGCGCCGCGCGCGGTGCCGGGCCCAACGGGATGAGAGCTGCGTTAGCAGCTTGAAGACGGGCGGGAGTGCGCCGCCTTTCCACCCCAGCCCGCCCCTCAGTTCGACCCTCAGCCGCGGCCGATATAGGGCATCTTGGTGGCCATCACCGTCATGAACTGCACGTTGGCCTCCAACGGCAGATCCGCCATGTGAAAGACCGACCGTGCCGCATCCTCCACCGCGAAGGTCTGCATCGCCTCGCCTTCGGGGTTGGCCATGGAGTGACGATGGCTCAGGTCCTCCACCATCGGCGTGCGCGCGTTGCCGATGTCGATCTGGCCGCAGGCGATGTCAAAGGGCCGCCCGTCGAGTGACAGGCTGCGGGTGAGGCCGGTGATCGCGGCCTTGGTCGCCGCATAGGGCACGGATCCGGGGCGCGGCACATGGGCGGCGATGGATCCGTTGTTGATGATCCGCCCGCCCTGCGGCGACTGGTGCCGCATCTGGCGGAAGGCGGCCCGTGCGGCCAGGAACATGCCGGTGAGGTTCACATTCACCGCGGCATGCCAGTCTTCCAGCGCGATCTCGTCAATGGTGCCGGGGGGCGTGAAAATGCCCGCATTGTTGAATAGCACATCCAGACGCCCCGCCTGCATGGCAAAGCTGTTCACCGCGTGATCCACCGCCGTGGCATCGGCCACATCGGCGGGCAGCACATAGGCGCGGTCATGGCCCAGCGCCACATCGGCCAGCTTGTCGGCCCGACGTGCGAGCAGGCCCACGGACCAGCCCTGGCTCAGGAACAACTCTGCCACCGCCTTGCCAATGCCCGAGCTTGCGCCGGTGATCAGGATCGTCTTTCGGCTCATATCGTCGCCTCCTCCTCTGCCTCAAGTGTCAGGGCCGCCACCGGGGCGGCGCGCAGATCATCCACGCGCAGCGGCCCCGAAGGTTTGGCCAGCCGGTTGCGCACCACCCAGATCAGCCGCTCCTGCGCGCGGGTGATCGCCACATAGGCGAGCCGCTTCCACAGGGGCTGACCGGCCTCGACGCGGCCCATGCGGGCGGCGGCATAGATGTCCGGGGCAAAGACCTGCGCGGTTTCCCACTGCGACCCTTGCGCCTTGTGAATGGTCACCGCAGCCCCATGCAGGAAGGTCGCCCCCATGCGGGCGGCATAGGGGATAAACGGCTCTTCCTCGTCCGGTTTCTCGATCTTCACGATGGAGGCGGCCGAGACCTGCGGATCCTCGGCGCCCATCACGTGCAGGCGCGAGAAACCCGGTTTGCGGCCGGGGCCGAGGTAGATCACCTGCGCCCCCTTGATCAGACCGCGCGCCTCAAGGTCCAGCCGTTTCTTGCGGTGTTTCAGCGGCAGTTCGATGCCGTCGCAGATCAGCGGCTCGCCTTCGATCAGAGCGTCCTCGGGCGCGCCATGGACCGAGCGAAAGGCGTTGATCAGGCGGATGCGGGTCGCGTTGCGCCAGACCAGCACCGGAGAGCGCGCCATCAGGTCCACCTCCACCCGCTGCCCCCAGACCACGCGGGGGTCACGGCGGGCCACGTCCTCGACCATGCGTTCAAAGTCTTCAAATCCCAGCTGCGGGTCCGCCAGCGCATGGGCCAGATCCAGGATCGGGTTGTCCGCCTCCTGCCGGTGGATACGGTTCAAAACCAGCTTGCGCGGCTCGGGCAGGCCGTCAAAGACCATGGCACCGGACTGGTTCACCGGCGCCAGCTGGGCCGGATCGCCAAACAGCAAAAGGGTCGGAAAGATCTCTTTCAGATCCTCGAACTGGCGGTCATCCAGCATCGAGGCCTCATCCACGAAACCGACATCCAGGGGTTCCTCGCGGCGTTTCCAGCCGGTGATGAAATCCGAGCCGCGCAGGCCTGCGGCCGCCAGGGCGCCGGGGATCGATTTGTTACGCTCGTAAAAGGCGGCAGCGCGGGCCAGGGCCTCGGGCGTGAGGCCCTCGATCTCGGGCTCATCGCCATTGCCCGCCAGCCATTCGGCAATGCGTTCAAATTCGGGATCATAGACGGGGGTATAGAGGATCCGGTGGATCGTGGTTGCTGGCACGCCGCGCAATCGCAGCACGCTTGCGGCCTTGTTGGTGGGCGCCAGGATCGCCAGGGTCCGCTTGCCGCTTTTCTTGCGGCTTTCGTAATCGCCCGAGACCACCTCGACACCGGCCTGTTCCAGCGCCTTGTAGAGTTCGGCCAGAAGCAGAGTCTTGCCCGATCCCGCCTTGCCGATGACCGCCATGACTCCGGCGTCGCCCCGTGGCGGATGCAACAAGCCATCGTCCAGATCCACTCCGGCCTGACGCAAAAGCTCGGCCACGCTGTCATAGGCGGAGGCCTGGTCATCGGAGAATTGGATAGGCGGCTGTGTCATGCCGCGACCCTACATCCCAAGGGTCGGCTGCACCAGCGGCAACCGACCCAGGAACAAGCAGGGATACTGATACAGGCGGGACCTCAGCCGGTCATCGCCATCGGTGTTACCGGGCCGGATTCGCCAAAGGCCCGGTCGAACCACAGGCGCGACAGTTCCGGCGCAATCCCGGCGCGCTTGGCCACCACCTCGTAGCTTTCCGGCGTGAACTCCCACAGGCCGACGCTGATCTGGTCGCGGCCTTCGCCTTCGCTGCCCAGGACCTCGGGGCTGGAGCCGATGGCACGATAGATCCGGATCATCCGCTTGTCGAAGACACCGACGAAATGGCGCACCCCGAAGTTGCGCATCAGCTCGCCGCCGCCCAGCATCAGGGCCCCGGCCACCTTGGACGGCGCATTGCGTGACAGGCAGAAGCGGGTGCATTCCCAGATCAGCGGGCTGACGACCGGGCAGTCGCCCGTCAGATGGCCGAAGATCTCGTTCACCATCACCCGCCCGGTGGTGGGCAGAAACCGCATGGAGCCACCGTGGCTGCCATCGGGCATCTCCCAGATCACATAGAGTGGATCCAGCGCGTCATACTGGTCGCGCTCCTCACCATTGGCATCCACATTGACCTCCCACCCCAACCGGGTGCGGAACTGGTCGGCACGATCCGTGAACATGGAGTGGGCCAGTTCCGGGTGTTTGTGAAGATCATGTCCGTAGATATAGCGCAGCATTTGCATTGTCCCCTTTAGCTTGAAATGCAGGACCAGACTACGCGTTTAGGTCAGCATGCCAAAGAGTTTAGATAAATTTTAGAGGCAAGATTCCGCTTATTTTTCAGCTACTTAAACGACAATCAGGCCGCAGCTGAGCGCCCTCGCAATCGCATGCGTGGTGTTCAGCGCGCCAAGCTTAAAACGTGCACTTTCAATGTAGACACGCAAAGTATGTTCGGAAATTGACAAGGTTTGTGCGACCTGCGCACGACTGTAGCCAATGGCCAGCAGCGTCAGTGCATCAATTTCACGCGGCGATAGGGTTTGTGCTTTTTCTGGTCCGCGATCCGGTTCGAACTCCAGCGCCTTGCGGTTGAAGTAATGCGCCATGAGAATCAGTTCGCGGCTGTGGTCGTCGGTAAATTCAGCCCATTCTTCATCCTCGCAGTTGTGATTTACGGTAAACAGCGCGAACTGGCCGTTGGGACCGCGAATCGGGATCGAGTACCCCTGATTCCCGACGCCATGCGCCAGTGCATCCTTGAGGAAAATGCGCGCTGATCTTGTGGACCAGTCCAGCCGCTTCCAATCGACCGGATGGAACCTCTGGTAGCAGCCGATGATGACCGGATCGGTGCGCAGGTAGCCCTGTTCGAGATAGCGCTGGACCCAGACATCGTCGTAGGTGCCGACGCCATATTGCTCGCCGGCGCTGTCGACCCAGTGATAGACGATATGATCGATCCCGAAGGCATCGCGCACGCGTTCGGTGATCTGTTGCAGACCCTCATGTGTCGTGGTGGCATCCAGATCCTCCAGAATGCCGTCCAGATCTACCTTCTTCGCCATAAGATCGCGCACCGTTGTCGTCAGTCTGAGGAGAAATCTCCGCATAAGCGACATCCCAAGCTGTATCCAGCTGGTCGCTCAGCCCCCTCAAACCTTTTGCAGCGGCAACCTCCCTCAGGTCAACGAGAACGTCCAAAATCCATTCATTTTCTCCCATTGCGGCCCCCTGAGGCTTTCCAAGTGATGACCGCATCGTAATTTCATAACAAAAACACGCATATTCGCGGGTTCATCTTCCCCCAAAATGGGGAGGCCCGCGCCTGTAACAGATTGAATTGTCTATATTTGATGTTTCAACATGAAAAAAGGAGCGAACCATTGGAAATGATTCGCTCCTTCAAATGTCACCGATTCGACCGTTGGTCGGCCGGGCTTATTTGCCCGCGTCGAGGACCTCGCCCAGGGTGCGCATGCCGGTTTTCGGCGCCTGCACCAGCACCGACATATTGCCCGGCAGGTGTTCGTTGCGCAGCATTTTCATGTGGGCTTCGGGCAGGTCGTTCCAGGTAAAGACCTCGGACATGCAGGGATCAAGGCGACGCTCGACCATCAGCTTGTTGGCCGCCGAAGCCTGCTTCAGGTGGGCAAAGTGCGAACCCTGCAGACGCTTCTGGTGCATCCACATGTAACGCACGTCAAAGGTCAGGTTGTAGCCGGTGGTGCCGGCGCAGATCACGACCATGCCGCCCTTTTTCACCACGAAGGTGGAGACCGGGAAGGTGGATTCACCGGGGTGTTCGAAGACCATGTCCACGTTCACGCCCTTGCCGGTGATGTCCCAGATCGCCTTACCGAACTTGCGGGCTTCCTTGAACCACTCGTTGTATTCCGGGGTGTTCACCGTGGGCAGCTGGCCCCAGCAGTTGAAGTCCTTGCGGTTCAACACGCCCTTGGCACCCAGGCCCATCACGAAGTCGCGCTTGCTCTCGTCCGAGATCACGCCAATGGCGTTGGCGCCGGCGGTGTTGATCAGCTGGATCGCATAGGAGCCGAGGCCGCCGGAGGCGCCCCAGACCAGAACGTTCTGGCCCGGCTTCAGGTCATGCGGCTCGTGGCCGAACAGCATCCGGTAGGCGGTCGCCAGCGTCAGCGTGTAACAGGCGCTTTCTTCCCAGGTCAGGTGCTTGGGGCGCGGCATCAGCTGCTGAGCCTGCACATTGGTGAACTGAGCAAAGGAGCCATCGGGGGTCTCATAGCCCCAGATGCGCTGGCTGGGGGAGTACATCGGATCGCCACCGTTGCATTCCTCGTCGTCGCCATCGTCCTGGTTGCAGTGGACCACAACCTCGTCGCCCACTTTCCAGCGGGTCACCTTGGAGCCCACCGCCCAGACGATGCCCGAGGCATCGGAACCGGCGATGTGATAGGGGGCCTTGTGGCCGTCAAAGGGCGAGATCGGCTTGCCCAGGGAGGCCCAGACGCCGTTGTAGTTCACACCGGCGGCCATCACCAGCACCAGCACCTCGTGGCTGTCCAGCTCGGGCACGTCCACCACTTCCTCGACCATGGCGGTGTTCGGCTCGCCGTGGCGCTCCTTGCGGATGGTCCAGGCGTACATTTTCTTGGGGACGAAGCCCATCGGGGGGATTTCGCCCATCTCATAGAGATCCTTCTCGGGCGCCTCGTAGGACATAACGTCGGTCTGCGTGTCCAGAGCCATGATGGCCTCCTTCGTATGAAACATTTCGCCGCAATGCAGAATCGCGGGCCTTTCTAGGAGATAGAAATGTGAGGGTAATAATGCAACCCCATTTGAGGTTGTTTTGAAATTTTATGACCTCGCGGATGCAGAATGCCCGTTAGCATCCGCAGCATTTGTCGGCAAAGAGGCCGCCGGAACCAGGTGCCGGATGGAGTTGGCGTAGTAGATCAGCAGGTCCCGTTTGGCGGGCACGGGCAGGTAGTACCCCCGCTCGAGCTGCACCAGGCCACGCTGGAGGAGCAGCCGCAGCGCCGCTTCCACCGCATAGGCCAGGCTGTGGCGCGGCAGATGCACATGCGCCATCGGCATCCGCTCCAGCAAGGCGCCCAGCCGGTGCTCCAGCGCGCTGCGCGACATCGCCCCTTCGGACAGCAGCAGCCAGGCTACCGCGGGTACCGGCAGGACCGGCACGATCTCCCCGATCCGCCCCATCAGCTCCTGCGACAGGGGCGCGGGCAAATCATCGGCCCCCTGCCCTTCGACCGGTTGCGCGGCAGTGAACTCCGCCAGGCTCAGCGGGCGGCCAAAGTTCACCGCCGCATAGCCAAAGCGGTGATAGCGGCCGGTCACCCACAGCCACAGCTGCCGCAGCATCCGCGCCATGATGACCCCGATGCGGGCCTTGAACCGGCGTTCTCCGGCGCGCCCGGCAGAGGTCAGGATCTTGTCCTCCAGCACCCAATCATAGTTCAGCCCCACCGGGATGAAGATCACATCGCGGCTGGGACCTGCCGCGTCCTTGGCCGCGACGATGTATTTCAACAGCCCCATGCGCGGCTCGGCCAGCGCCCCGTCTAGGCTCAACCCCCCTTCGGGGAACAGGGCCTGGGTGGCGCCGCCCTGCGTGGCCAGGCGCACATAGGTGGCCAGCACCCGGCGATAGAGTTCGTTGCGGGATTTGCGCCGGATGAAATAGGCGCCCATGGCCCGGATCAGCCGCGACAGGGGCCAGACCCGCGCCCACTCCCCCACCGCATAGGACAGGGCCGAGCGCCGCGCCGCCAGATAGGTGATCAGCACGTAGTCCATATTGCTGCGGTGGTTCATCACGAAGACCAGCGTCGCCTCCGGGTCGATCCGGCGCAGGGCCTCTTCATCCTGATGACCCAGCCGCACCCGGTAGATCGCGTTGGACAGCCAGCGCGTGACGCGAATGGCAAAGCTGAAATAGGTGAAGGCGGAAAAGGAGGGCACGATCTCGCGCGCATAGCGGCGCGCCTCCTCAAAGGCGACATTATCAGGAATACCCTGGGCCGCCGCGTGATCGGCCACCGCCTGCGCCACCTGCGGATCGTAGATCAGCCGCTGGATCATGTCATAGCGCCGCGCCAGCCGGAACGGCTCAATCGGGCGCTCCAGCCGCCGGTTGAGCCGTGCCACCGCCCGCTCTAGCCGCCGCCGGAAGAACCAGCGCACCGAGGGGAACAGGAAATGCGAGGCAAAGGTGACCGCCGCAAAGAGCAGGATCAGCACGAAGAGCCAGAGCGGGATCTCGACGGTCGCGGTCATGGGATGACTGTGGCAGCAAAGCGGGTTTACGGCAATTGTGACGCAGGATCAGAGCCACCCGCGCGCCTTCGCCGCGTTGCAGCGAATTGACATGGGTTTATTATTCCGCTTTACATCGCCGCAGCGAAATAAAATTACCCATCTCAGAATCGTGAGGCCCGCCCATGTCGCAGACGCAGAATGACCGCAAAGCCGACCGTCCCTGGCTGATCCGCACCTATGCCGGCCACTCCACCGCCGAGGCCTCCAACGCGCTTTACCGCTCGAACCTGGCCAAGGGTCAGACCGGCCTGTCGGTCGCCTTCGACCTGCCGACCCAGACCGGCTATGACAGCGACCACGTGCTGGCGCGCGGCGAAGTCGGCAAGGTGGGCGTGCCCGTCTGCCACCTGGGTGACATGCGCACCCTGTTCGACCAGATCCCGCTGGAGCAGATGAACACCTCGATGACGATCAACGCGACCGCGCCCTGGCTCTTGTCGCTTTATATCGCCGTGGCCGAGGAACAGGGCGCCGATGTCAGCAAGCTGCAGGGCACCGTTCAGAACGACCTGATCAAGGAATATCTGAGCCGCGGCACCTATATCTGCCCGCCCAAACCCAGCCTGAAGATGATCGCGGATGTGGCCGAATACTGCTACACCAACGTGCCCAAGTGGAACCCGATGAACGTCTGTTCCTACCACCTGCAGGAAGCCGGTGCGACGCCCGAGCAGGAACTGGCCTTTGCCCTGGCCACCGCGCAGGCGGTTCTGGACGAGCTGCGCCCGCGCATTGCGCCCGAAGATTTCCCGGCGCTGGTGGGGCGGATCTCCTTCTTTGTGAACGCGGGCATCCGCTTTGTCACCGAGATGTGCAAGATGCGCGCCTTTGTCGATCTCTGGGATGAGATCTGCGAGAAACGCTATGGTGTGGACAACCCGAAATTCCGCCGCTTCCGCTATGGCGTGCAGGTGAACTCCCTCGGCCTGACCGAGCAGCAGCCGGAAAACAACGTCTACCGGATCCTGATCGAGATGCTGGCGGTGACGCTCTCAAAAAAGGCCCGCGCCCGCGCGGTGCAGCTGCCTGCCTGGAACGAAGCCCTGGGTCTGCCCCGCCCCTGGGACCAGCAATGGTCCATGCGCATGCAGCAGATCCTCGCCTATGAAACCGACCTTCTGGAATACGAAGACCTGTTCGACGGCAACCCGGCAGTGGACCGCAAGGTCGAAGAGCTGAAGGAAGGCGCCCGCGCCGAACTGGCGAACCTTGACAGCATGGGCGGCGCCGTGGCCTCCATTGAATACATGAAATCGCGCCTGGTGGATTCCAACGCCGAGCGCCTGAACCGCATCGAGCGCAACGAGACCGTCGTGGTCGGCGTCAACCGCTGGACCGAAGGTGAGCCCTCGCCGCTGCAGACCGAGGATGGCGGCATCATGGTTGTCGACCCGGCGGTGGAACAGCAACAGATCGGTCGCCTGAACGACTGGCGCGCCCAGCGGGACAATGCGGCAGTCCAGGCCGCCCTGGCCGCCCTGCGCAAGGCCGCCGAAGAGGGCAGCAATATCATGGAGCCCTCGATCGCGGCGGCCAAGGCAGGCGTCACCACCGGCGAATGGGCCGAGGAGATGCGCCGGGTGCATGGCACCTATCGCGGACCGACCGGCGTGTCCGGCTCGCCCTCGAACAAGACCGAAGGGCTGGATGATCTGCGCGATGCGGTCAACGCGGTCAGCGATCAGCTGGGACGGCGCCTGAAATTCGTCGTCGGCAAGCCGGGCCTTGATGGGCATTCGAATGGCGCCGAACAGATCGCCTTCCGCGCCCGCGACTGCGGCATGGACATCACCTATGACGGCATCCGCATGACCCCGCAGGAACTGGTGGATCAGGCCAAGAAGGACGACGCCCATATCGTCGGCCTGTCGATCCTGTCGGGCAGCCACCTGCCCCTGGTCGAAGACATGATGAACCTGATGCGCGATGCGGGCCTTGGCCACATCCCGGTGGTGGTGGGGGGAATCATTCCCGATGACGACGCCGCGCGGCTAAAGGAAATGGGCGTTGCCCGTGTCTATACGCCGAAGGATTTTGAGCTGAATACAATTATGGGAGATATTGTGGAACTCGCCAAACCTCCGGCGATTGCGTCGTAAAGGCGAAATCACAGTATTTTTCCCGCAGGTCAAAATTCCCCCTAATACTTTTGGGTGAAAGCTTGCATATTCCAGTATCGGGGTCGCGCGGAGAATTCCGCGTGACCCATAATGCACCGGAGTATCAAAATGAGCATTGACCTATCTTCCATGTCCCGCAGTGAACTCGTTCAGCTAAAGGCGGACGTTGAAACTGCAATTAAATCAGCCGAAGTGCGCGAGCGTCAGGAAGCCCTGAAAGCCGCCGAAGAAGCAGCCGCCAAATTCGGCTTCTCGCTGGAAGAAATTGCCGGTGCAGCCCGCAGCGGCGCAAAAAAGCAAAAAGCGGCCGCAAAATATCGCAATCCCAACAATCCGGAAGAAACCTGGAGCGGCCGCGGACGCAAACCTCATTGGGTTCATGCAGCCTTGACCGCCGGCATGGATATTTCCGATCTGGAAATCTGATCAGTCTCAGATTGGAATGGGATCATGACAATTCATATTGGTGCCGAAAAGGGCGATATTGCCGAAACGGTTTTGATGCCCGGCGATCCATATCGAGCCAAATGGGCCGCAGAGACCTTTTTACAAGACGCACGACTTGTAAATAACGTGCGCGGCATGCTCGGGTTTACTGGCCACTGGAAAGGCAATCCGGTCACCATTCAGGGCAGTGGCATGGGAATGCCGTCGCTTTCCATTTATGCCAATGAATTGATCCGTGATTTCGGGGCAAAAACCCTGATCCGGATTGGCTCCTGTGGCGGCATGCAGAAAAGCGTTGCGGTCCGTGATGTGATCCTTGCCATGACGGCCACGACTGCAGGCTCCCCCTCGGCCAGCATCTTCAAGGAGGTGAATTTCGCCCCCTGCGCTGACTGGTCCTTGCTCCAGGCCGCCGCCGAGGCCGCTGGCTTGCGCGATGTCACCACCCATGTGGGCGGCATCTATTCCTCCGACACCTTTTATGACGAACGCCCCGATCTCAATGAACAGATGGTGCGTCACGGCATCCTGGGCGTCGAAATGGAGGCGGCCGAGCTTTACACCCTCGCCGCCCGCTATGGCTGCCGCGCCCTGGCGGTGCTGACCGTCTCGGATCACCTGCAGACCGGCGAGGCCCTGCCCGCTGACCAGCGGGAACGCAGCTTTGGCGACATGGTGGAGATCGCTCTGGAAGCCGCCTTCAGCTGAACCAGCGCTGATAGCTGAAACAAGACCGGGCAGTGGAAACCTCCGCTGCCCGTTTTCATGTCCATCCCACAAGCGGTGACACAGCGCGCCGCAGGCGCGCTGCCGGGCCCAAGGCTCTGTGCCGCCCCTTCTAGGGGCGGGCGCACAGGCGCGGGAGCCTCCACGCTATCGTCCGCCCCTATCGTCCGTGACTGCGATCGTAGCCGTTGACGGCGGGGCTCTGCCAAGGGTCAAGCGCATCGGGGGCAGGCGCAAAGACCTCCACCAGCAGCGGATAACACGCTGCCGCGTCGCTGGAGTGCTCCGCCGAACAATCCCCGCCCGGACAGGCGCTCAGCGCACCCAAAAGATCGATCTCGGCAAAGAACTCCAGATAATCACCGGGGCGCACCGGGCTGGCCTTCATGAAATACTGGCCGGTATCGCGGGTGAAGCCCGTGCACATGAAGACGTTGAGCACGTCATGCACATGAGCTTCGGCCTCTTTGAGGCTCAGGCCCCTATGGTCCGCCAATGCGCGCGTCAGGTTGGAGTGGCAGCACTGGTGATACTGGCTGCCTGCCAGCAGGTTGCCGGTGTAGGGATCGCAGCGGGTGCCGATCACATCGTGGACCGACCCGCCAAATTCATCCATGCCGTACCAGCCCAGCGTATCCTCGGTGATGGTGGCCATCGGGCGCAGATACGGAAAGCTGGTCCACATGCGCTCGCCGGTGCTCAGATGGGTGCCATGCAGCGCGCGGCTCTTGCCGGAATAGAAGCGTTCGGACAGGTCATTGCGGTTCCACAGGTTCAGATCACCCACCTGCGGCCCTTCGACCGAGGAGATGCGGAAGAAATGTCCGGCGGGCACCTCGAAACAGGCCGCATCCCGGGGCGGTACCAGCACCTCGCCGATCTTCGTGGCCCCCTGCCGCGCCGCCCGGTACAGCGCCAGGTCCGGCACTGGCAGGGTCTCGTTCGGATAGCAGATCACCGGTTTGACGGCCCTGCGCTCTGCCGCGTCTGCCGGGGTGGGATGGTGGGGGTGCGTCATGGCAGCAACCTGTCCTTCTGTTTCAGGGTCGGGTGAGAGGGTCGTCCCCGAAAAGGCCAAATAGGAAAAGAGACCACATAAAGAGACCGACGCTGTTATCGGCGCAAGCAAATGCGCAAAGGCGTCCGGGCACAAGTCCCGAACGCCTTTGCTGTCATCAAAATCTGCTGAGCGGATCTGCTCAGATCACCACCACATCCAGCGGCGGGAAGCCGTTGAAGCCGACCGAGGAATAGGTCGAGGTATAGGCGCCACAGGCGTGGATCACCACGCGGTCCCCAGCCTTCAGGCCCAGAGGCAGCTGGTAGGGGTGTTTTTCATAAAGCACATCGGCGCTGTCGCAGGAGGGACCGGCCAGCACGCAAGCGCCGGTGGGCTCGTGGTCGCGCTCTGTGGTGATACGGTAGCGGATCGCCTCGTCCATGGTTTCCGCAAGGCCCGAGAATTTGCCGATATCGAGGAAAACCCAGCGGTGCAGGTCATCCGCGTGCTTTTTCGAAACCAGCAGAACCTCGGCCACGATCGCGCCTGCCTCGGCCACCAGGCCGCGGCCCGGCTCGGCCATGACTTCGGCGGCATCGGGGAAACGGGCATTGACCTGCGCCATCACCGCGCGGGCATAATCGGTCGGGCCCATCACGGTATTGACATAGGAGGCCGGGAAGCCGCCGCCGATGTTCAACAGGCGCATGGTGTGACCGGCATCCTTGGCGGCCTGCCAGACGGTCTGGACCTGATCCAGCGTCACGCCCCAGGTCATCGGATCGCGGGTCTGCGAGCCGACGTGGAACGAGAGGCCATCGGCCACCAGTCCCAGATCGCGGGCGCGGTCCATCAGGGTGAGGGCCATATCCGGGGTGCAGCCAAACTTGCGGCTGAGCGGCCAGTCGGCGCCGGTGGCATTGACCAGCAAGCGGATGCAGACATGGGCACCGGGGGCGTGTTCGGCCAGTTTCTCCAGCTCTTCCATCGCATCCGCGGCAAAATGGCGGATGCCGATCTCATAGGCAAAGGCGATGTCGGCGGGGCGTTTGATGGTGTTGCCAAAGGTGATCTGATGCGGCGCGGCACCGGCGGCCAGGCACATTTCGATCTCGGCACGGCTGGCGGCATCGAAGTTGGACCCCGCACGCACGAGGCGACGCAGCAGGGCGGCTTCGGGGTTGGCTTTCACCGCATAGTGGATGCGGGCGCGGCCCAGACCGGCGGCCAGCGCCTGGTACTGGCGCGCCACGGCGGCGCCGTCGACCACCAGGGTCGGACGTGCGAAAGCGGTGTTCGCGATATACTCGATGTGGCGTGCTGCAGGTACGACTTCACAACCGCGGGCGATTTGCCCGGTTACGTATGCGTTCATGGTCATCTCCAAAAGACCCGGCCATCTATGACCGCTCACTTCAATCAGAGACGTTACCGTCGCTACGTAACCCTAGGGCTGTTAGCCCTTTCGACAGAGGCGCGTGCGTTGGCGTCTTATTCGCGCATATCGGGCAAAGTTTTGAGTCGTGCAAGAGGTTTTCTGCGCCGGGCCTCATTTTTCTGGCCATGGCAAACAGGGGGCAAAACGGGGAAGGGACAAAACGGGAGCTCCCGCGCCTGCCTGGGTGCATCAAAGATGCCCCCGTCCGCCTTGGGCCCAGCGCCGCGCTTTGCGCGGCGCCACGCCCAACCGCGACCGGCAGCCTGTGGCTGTCAGGGAGTGGGCCGGAGCGCCCCCGTCAGCGATACAGCCAGAGCAACTCTCAGCGCCCGCCCCTGCGTGATCCAGCAGGGTTCAGACAGTGACGTGGCTGCGCCTCGCCAGGCTGCACGGCGCCACAGGAGGTGCAGCGCCACTGGCCCTTGCTGCGCTCGGCGCGCCAACGGCAATGGCGCGTCAGGGTGGATGTACTGCGGCGCCAGATGAAATAGGCAAGAACACCCGCCAAGAGGAGCAAAAGAAGCAGAGGCATAGGCGCTGTCTAGCCGCAACGCGCATGCCTATCAATGGCTGGATACCGACCCGGCTACCCGGTGTCAGGCCGCCTGGTAATAAGGGGCATAGCCGAGAACCGGCTGTTCCTCCTGCCTCTGCGGCAGCGGTGTCGGCGTGTAATAGGCCCAGGCCTGTTCAAGATCCTTCAGGGCGGCAGCGGCCTTGTCCTGGGATGGCTTGGCGGTGTGATCGACAGAATGTGTCATGGAAACATGTCCTTGTCTTCAGGATGTTTCCTCCCTGCCGCCGAAGATAGGCGCGCCGCAGCGCAATGTGCAGCATGCATTTCTGCAGTCTCGCCATGCAGGAAATGCAAGCCTGGCCACATCGTGCAAAAGAAAACCGCCCCGAAGGCAACCCTCCGAGGCGGCATTGGTCCTGTCAGGCCATCAGGCCGGGATCAGACCACGCGTTCCACCATCATATGCTTGATATGGGCAATCGCCTTGGCGGGGTTCAGACCCTTCGGGCAGGTCTTGGCGCAGTTCATGATCGTATGGCAGCGGTAAAGCTTGAAGGGATCCTCCAGCTGATCCAGGCGCTCGCCGGTGGCCTCGTCGCGGCTGTCGATGATCCAGCGGTAGGCGTGCAGCAGGGCGGCGGGGCCGAGGTAGCGATCGCCGTTCCACCAGTAGCTCGGGCAGGAGGTGGAGCAGCTGGCGCACATCACGCATTCATAGAGACCGTCCAGTTTCTTGCGGTCCTCGATGGACTGCTTCCACTCTTTCGCGGGGCGGTTGGTCTTGGTTTCCAGCCAGGGCATGATCGAGGCATGCTGGGCATAGAAATGCGTGAGGTCCGGAATAAGGTCTTTCACCACCGGCATATGCGGCAGCGGGTAGATCTTCACATCGCCCTTCACCTCATCGAGGCCATAGATACAGGCCAGCGTGTTGATCCCGTCGATGTTCATCGCGCAGGAACCACAGATGCCTTCGCGGCAGGAGCGGCGGAAGGTCAGCGTGGGATCGATCTCGTTCTTGATCTTGATCAGCGCGTCCAGAACCATGGGACCGCATTTGTCCATGTCCAGGAAATAGGTGTCCACCTGCGGGTTCTTGCCGTCATCCGGGTTCCAGCGATAGATCTGGAACTTGCGGACATTGGTTGCGCCTTCAGGCTTGGGCCACGTCTTACCCGTGGTGATCTTGGAGTTTTTCGGAAGTGCGAATTCGACCATAGATCTGTCTCCTTGCTTAGCCGCCCATCGTCAGGGACCAAAGCGGTGCCTGCAGACAGGAGATCGGATGAACCGGCTTGAGGCGGGTGCCCTGCCGGAAAGCGAGTGCGGCGCCGAAACCGGCGCCTGGGTTCAAGGGTGCGGGGGCCATCATGCCAGCCCTCCGCGCATCATCGGGGTTTCGGATGCCACACGCGCCAGCAGCGCCGCATCACTTGGGAACAGCCGCGACAGCCGGTCGGTCAGCGCGGTATCGCGCGCGGCCAGGTGCAGGACGGACTGGTATTCCGCATCCTCCGCCATCTGGCGCCAGCGTTGATCGGTCTGAAGATCCTCGGCGCCCTTGGCATCCTTCTGGAAGGAAGAGCCGCCGCCATAGCGCTGCACCGTGCCAAGGCCGTTGTCCTGAACCTCAAGGCCCAGCTCCTCAAGCAGATCCGCGCGATAGGCCTCCTCCCGGCACCAGCGATCATAGGAAATGCAGGTAACCGCAAGATCCTTTGCCAGTTCCACCATGCCCAACAGGCGGGTGTAGGTGTCCATTGCGCGCAGCAAGATAGCGTTGCGGCGCACCAGGCTGTAGCTGGGGTTGCCTTGCATCTTCTTCAGAAGCGAGGCCGACCAGTTGAGGAAGCTGCGATAGATCAGCACGTTGCGGCTCAGGAGGCTCTCATCGAAGCCGCCGGACACCTGTTGGTCTCCGGTGAATTCCGCGGGCGATGTATCCTCGTAGGACATCACCAGAAGCGCGCCGTCACCGGCCGCGCCCGCCACCGAAGCCATATCCCGCAGCGCCTTGTGCTGGGGGGCGTGGGCGCCATTGACCTCGATCCCGCGAAAGCTGCGCAAGGGATCCTGGCCCGGCTTGCAGTTGTTGAGGAAGACCGAGCGCCCACCGGGGGCATTGCGCTGCAGCCAGCCCACGATGGCATGGTTGCCCGAGCGGCGCATGCCGAACAGGCGCAGGGCAACACCGGGCACGAAGCCCAGTGGTTGCCATGCGGTCTGTTCGATATGCGCTGTGGCCATGCTCAGAAGGTCCGCGCCTTGGGCGCGATACGCTTGAGGCTGATACCGCCCTCGTCCTCGGTGGTGAGCGGATCGACGATCACCGGACGATAGCTGAGGTCCACCTTGTTGCCCTCGACGCGGGCGACCGAGTGGACGCGCCAGTTTTCGTCGTCACGGGCAGTGAAATCCTCATGCGCATGGGCGCCACGGCTTTCCTTGCGGGCCTCGGCGCCGACGATGGTGGCCAGCGCGTTCGGCATCAGGTTGGTGAGCTCCAGCGTCTCCATCAGGTCGGAGTTCCACACCAGCGAGCGGTCGGTGACCTTGAGATCGCCCATCTTGGCGGCGATCGCGGTCATCTTCTCGACGCCCTCGGCCATGGTTTCCGAGGTCCGGAACACGGCGGCATCGGCCTGCATGGTGCGCTGCATTTCCAGACGCAGATCGGCGGTCGGAATGCCGCCATTTGCGTTGCGCAGCCCGTCAAAGCGATCGAACGCCTTGTCGATCTGGGACTGGTTCAGCTCGGGGTTGGGGGTCTCGGGGTTCACAACCTTGCCCGCGCGGATTGCAGCGGCGCGGCCGAACACCACGAGGTCAATGAGCGAGTTCGATCCCAGACGGTTGGCACCGTGTACCGAGGCACAGCCCGCTTCGCCCACGGCCATCAGACCCGGCACCACGGCGGTGGGATCCTCGGCGGTTGGGTTCAGCACTTCGCCCCAGTAGTTGGTGGGAATGCCGCCCATGTTGTAGTGCACCGTGGGCAGAACCGGGATCGGCTCCTTGGTGACATCCACACCGGCAAAGATCTTGGCGCTTTCCGAGATGCCCGGCAGGCGTTCGGCCAGGGCTTCGGGCGGCAAGTGGGAAAGGTTCAGGTGAATGTGGTCACCATGTTCACCCACACCGCGGCCCTCGCGGATCTCCATGGTCATGGAGCGCGAGACATAGTCACGCGGGGCGAGGTCCTTGTACTGGGGCGCATAGCGCTCCATGAAGCGTTCGCCTTCGGAGTTGGTGAGATACCCCCCTTCGCCGCGCGCGCCTTCGGTGATCAGGCAGCCCGAGCCATAGATACCGGTCGGGTGGAACTGCACAAACTCCATGTCCTGCAGAGGCAGGCCCGCACGGGCCACCATGCCGCCACCGTCGCCGGTGCAGGTATGGGCCGAGGTGGCGCTGAAATAGGCACGGCCATAGCCGCCGGTGGCCAGCACGACCATCTTGGCGTTGAAGACATGCATGGTGCCGTCGTCGAGCTTCCAGCAGACAACGCCCTGGCACTGCCCGTCTTCGGACATGATCAGGTCGATGGCGAAATACTCGATGTAGAACTCAGCGTTGTTCTTGAGGCTCTGACCATAAAGCGTGTGCAGGATGGCGTGGCCGGTCCGGTCGGCGGCAGCACAGGTCCGCTGCACGGCGGGGCCTTCACCGAATTCGGTGGTGTGGCCGCCAAAGGGACGCTGGTAGATCTTGCCTTCTTCGGTCCGGGAGAAAGGCACGCCATAGTGTTCCAGCTCGTAAACCGCCTTGGGCGCTTCGCGGGCCAGATATTCCATCGCGTCGGTGTCACCCAGCCAGTCCGAGCCCTTGACGGTGTCATACATGTGCCACTGCCAGTGGTCCGGTCCCATGTTGCTGAGCGAGGCGGCAATACCGCCCTGTGCCGCAACCGTGTGGGAGCGGGTCGGGAAAACCTTGGTCACGCAGGCGGTGCGCAGACCCTGTTCGGCCATGCCGAGGGTGGCGCGCAGACCGGCGCCGCCGGCGCCCACAACCACGACATCATATTCGTGGGTTTCATATTCATATGCTGCTGTCATTGTTCTTGTTCCTTACCGCGCAGGTTCACAGGGCCGGTTCACAGGGCCAGCTTGACGAGGGCAAAAAGGCTCGCCGCGATCAGCGTGAAGGCAAAGGCCTTGACCGCCACCAGGGTCAGCTTGCCCTTGGTGCCGTGCACATAGTCCTCGATCGCTTCCTGCGCTTCGCACATCAGGTGGTAGATCCCCACAACCAGCGCCAATCCCATGACGATGGCCGGGAAGGGACGGCTGAAATAGGCCAGGACCTCTTCGTAGGAGCCGCCAAGCCCCATGCCGAAGGTGATGACGAACAGCGGCACCAGCACCACCATGATGATGGAGCGGACCATCATCTGCCAATGTTGCTGGGTTCCACTTCCCCCGGAGCCCAACCCCTGGGCCCGCTTGCGGTCGGTCAGATAACGCATGGCTGTCTCCTTACACCACGAGCACGGTAATGATGGTCAGAACGGTGGCGCCGACGAACATGCCGATGCCGAGCTTCTCGGCCACCTTGACCTCAAGGCAATGGCCGAAATCCCAGATCACGTGACGCAGGCGGCCCAGCGTGTGATACCAAAGCGCCCAGGTCGCCCCCAGCAGCACCAGATCTCCGAACCAGCTGGTCAGCACCGCATTGGCGATGGCAAAATACTCGGCCGAGGTCGCGGCAGCCACCAGCCACCAGACCACCAGAAGCGCCACGCCCAGAACCGCGAGGCCTGAGATGCGCACCATGATCGAGGAGATGGAGGTGAGTTGAGGCCGGTAATACGGCCCAATCATAAAGGGCGAAAGCGGGCGATTGCCCCGATTGACATCGGCCATGTTGGCTCCTTTCCGGTTAGCTGACCACGTTTTACCGGTTTTTTGCGCGCTGTCACGCAAAGGAGCGGTAAAAATCGCGCCATATTTTCACTGCGGTGCAGAAAAGACGAGAATTGTGATCACGGCGGTCAGTTAAGTGATCACAAAACCTTCACTTGCCACAAAAGGCGCAGAATCACTGCGCCGCACAGCTCTGTCCGCTTTGGCGCCACTCTGACCGCATTGCCCCAATCACAGCCTGACCGGCGCCCTCCCAGACATCCTGGAAAGGCGCCAGAGGTGGCCTGTTACTTGGGCATCAGGGCCCAGTAATCGAGGTCCAGCAGAACCTCGGGCAGGTATTTGCCATCCTCACCCTTCAGCGCGAAGGGCGCGCCGCCGCTGGTCGCGACCAGACGCAGGCGGATGGCGCCGACGCCGGGGGCCTCGGTATCGGCCTTGTCCAGCACCTCGGACCAGGCGCGGATGGTGGTGCCCGACAGGCAGGGGTTGGCATGCGCCCCGCCATTGAGGCCGACGATCATCTGCGCATTGGCCAGACCGTTGAAGGACAGTGCCCGCGCCATCGAGATCACATGGCCGCCATAGATCAGCCGGGTGCCATCGGGGCGCGCGGTGGCGTCGAAATGCACCTTGGCGGTGTTCTGCCACAGGCGGGTGGCCAGCATATGCTCGGCCTCTTCCACGGTGACGCCATCGACGTGGTCGATGGTCTCGCCCACCTCGTAATCGCCCCAGCGGTGGCCCTCACCGGCGAGGGTGAAATCGTAATTGCTGAAATCGAGACCGCCGGGGATCTTCAGATCCGAAGCCGGGATCACCTTGCTGAGTTCGGGGATCACGGTTTCGGGCGCAGGCGCATCGAGGTTGTTCTTGCGCACCATCACCCAGCGCACGTATTCCATCACGACCTCGTCGTTCTGGTTCAGCCCGCGGGTGCGCACATAGACCACGCCCGATTTGCCGTTGGAGTTCTGCTTGACCCCGATCACCTCGGATTCCGAACGCAGCGTGTCGCCCTCGTAGACCGGCAACAGCCAGCGCCCCTCGGCATAGCCGAGGTTGGCGACCGCATTCAGCGAGATATCCGGCACCGTCTTGCCGAAGACGATATGAAAGGCCGCCAGATCATCGATGGGCGAGCCGGGCAGACCACAGCTGCGCGCAAATTCATCCGAGGAATAGAGCGCATTGCGGGCCGGATAGAGCGCGTGATACATCGCCCGTTCCCCGCCCGAAACGGTGCGCGGCACCGCGTGGGCGATCACATCCCCCACCTTGTAGTCTTCGAAAAAACGCCCCGGATTGGTTTTTGCAGCTGTGGTCTTGGCCATCAGTGCTCTCCTAGTTTTGTGTCAGGTGTATAGGTGCCCTCCACCTCTTTCACAACGGATTGACCGCAGCGCATGATGCCCTTGACCGGGTCAAAGGTCTGGGTGGGGGAGCCATAAAGCTCCCATCCCTTGTTCAGCGCATCGGTCACCTTGTGACAAAAGGCGGAAGTGTCGTCTTCGCTCAGGAAGCGGTAGAGTTTCATGGCTCAGTTACCCCGGAAATGGTGAGGGGCCGATCAGCCCGTGGATATAGCCGATCACTGCCAAGAGCACGATCGAGGCGACAAAGAACATGCCATCCTTGGCGATGCTGCCCTTGGGCCCCGGAGTCCAGTCCGGTTCGGCGCGGTTGATCACGATTTTCTCCACGATCGACCAGGCCCAGAGCCCGCCAAAGAGCACGAAAGAGGCCGGATCCCAGTTGACCAGCAGGTGGGCAATCGCCCAGAGGCCAAAACCGGTGAGCATCGGGTGGCGCATCTTGTAAAAGAGCGCGCCCTTGCTGGGTCCGGGGCTGGTGAAGTAGAGCGCAAGCAAGATCAGGAGATTGTTGATATGCTGGAAGAACGGGGGGTAGATCCCCAAGTCATAGCTTTCAGCCGAACGATAGCCGATCACCATCAACACGATGCTGACAACCAGAGCAACGGCGACAATGCCCTTGCCCTTGTCGCCCAGGGATGCGCGCGCACCGGGGGCGATGCGCTTGAACAGATGCGCAGCCCACCACAGTAGGATGCCTAGGACCAAAAGTGCCATATCAGTCTCCGATCAAGGTGTTAAACGTGGTTAACACCTAGGCCGAAATGGCTGCGATTGCATCCGCTTTTGCAAGAATTTCCCGCGCGGTGGCGACGTGCAGGTTCTCGACGATCTTGCCATCGACAACCGCAACGCCCTGCCCCGAGGCCTCGACCTCTTCAAAGGCGGTGATCTGGCGGCGGGCGAGATCAATCTCGGCCTCCGACGGCGCATAGGCGGTGTTGGTCACATCGACCTGCGCCGGGTGGATCAGGGTCTTGCCGTCAAAGCCCATGTCACGGCCCTGATCGCATTCCACCTTCAGGCCCTCGTCATCCTTGAAGGCATTGTAGACGCCATCGACGATGATCTTGCCCTCTGCCTTGGCGGCCAGCAGGCACAGGCCGAGGCCGGCCATCATCGGCAGGCGATCGGGGCGGAAGCGGGTCTGCAGCTCCTTGGCCAGATCGTTGGTGCCCATCACCATGCCCTGCAATTTCGGGTGCGCCGCGATCTCACTCGCGTTCAGCATGCCGCGCGGGGTTTCCATCATCGCCCAGAGCGGCTTGTCACCGGTGATTTCAGCCAGCGCGTCCAGATCGGCGGGGGAGGAAACCTTTGGCAGAAGGATCGCATCGCAGTCCATCTTGGCAGCGGCTTCGGCATCGGCGCGGCCCCATGGGGTGTCCAGCCCGTTGATCCGCACGATGCGCACGCGGGCGCCATAGCCGCCCGTCGCCAGCGCCTCCGCCAGGGTGTCGCGCGCATTGTCCTTTTCCTCGAGCGACACCGCGTCCTCCAGGTCAAAGATCACCGCGTCCACCGGCAGGGAACGCGCCTTGTCCAGCGCGCGCGGCTTTGAGCCGGGGATGTACAATACCGAACGATAGGGGCGGGTACGCGGGTCCATCTGAAGTCTCCAAGTCATTTTGTTGCGCAAACCGGTACAGATTCGAATAGATACTTTCAAGATAATTCCCGCCGCAGCGCAGAAACGCCTGCATTTCGCGCAAAAATCGCAAAATCCCCACAAAGAACCACTTGAAATCTGAAGCGAATCGTGAATGCACACCAGATTAACCAGTTGTCAGCACCTCTTTGGCAGAGTTTTTCTATCGCGCAGCCGGTCCGGGACACAGCAGATCCCTCCATGATCCGCCTGCCCGGGGGCCAGGACGGTCCGCACAGAACGCCGCAAGCCACAGGTGCTGCGGCACTCCTCTGGGCCAAAGGCCCGCATAACGATTACGTCACGCAAAACCGGCCCAGTGTTAGGGACTTCGGAGGAAGGCAGCTTGTTGCCTCCTTCCCTGTCAGGCCGTTCGGGAAAGGGTAAAACCCATGAAGAAGACGATGTTCAAAACAGCAGCAGGCCTGGCCGTTCTGGTCCTGACCGCAACCAGCTCCTTTGCACAGGGCCGCAACTGCGCCCCGCGCGAGGTGGTCGTGGAACGACTGGCCGAGAAATACGGCGAAAGCCGCCAGAGCATTGGTCTGGGCGGCCAGGGCATGGTGATGGAGACCTTTGCCTCTCCCGAATCCGGCACCTGGACCATCACCGTCACGATGCCGAACGGGCTGACCTGCCTGATGGCCTCGGGCCAGTCGTATGAGGTTCTGGCCGAAGCCCTGCCCAACACCGACAACGACGCCTGATCCCGGATCCCTACTCGGGGCTGTGTGTGCATCCCATGGATCGGACCGCCTGATGTGCGGCCCGCTCCGGGGTCACGCCAGCCCGTCCCAGATCAGCTTGGCACCGGTCACGGTCAACAGCACATAGGCGATGGCGAAAAACACGCCTTCGGGGATGTGGTGGTGCAGCCGGACCCCGGCCCATGTGCCAAACAGCGCAAATGGCGCCAGCATCAGCCCAAGTGTCAGCGTTTCGGCACTGAACAGGCCAAGGCTCGCATAGGGAACTGCCTTGGCAAGGTTGAGCACCCAGAACACCAGGACCGTGGTCGCCTGGTATTCGGTCTTGGCCCGCCCCCGGCTGAGCAGATAGACCGCCACCGGCGGCCCGCCCGCGTGGCTGACAAAACTGGTGAAACCGGCAGTCGCCCCTGCGCTCAGCCCGGTGATCCGCCTGGTGATCCGCCTGGCAATTCCCCTGCCCGATCCCCGCATGTGTGGATCTGACCTTGCCACCCAGCCGAACCGGGCACGCAGCTGCCAGATCACAAATGCGACAGAAAGACCGCCGATCAACAGCCGCATTGCATCGCCGTCGATGGCCGAAAACAGCCAGGCCCCCAGGGCAACCCCCGGCAGCCCGCCCAGGATCAGCAGCAGCGCATCGCCTCCATTCCAGCGCCGCCAATAGGGTTTGAGCGCTGCGACATCGATCAACATCAACAGCGGCAACATCAGCGCAAGCGCCTGACCCGGCTCGACAATCAGCGCCAGAATCGAAACGCCGGCAAAGGCCGCGCCCGAGCCGAAGCCCCCCTTCGACACCCCGGCAAAGACCACCGCAGGCACCGCAAAGGCAAAAAACACCGGACCGGCCTCCAGGATCTGCACGGCAAGGAACTCCCTTATTTCAAAACCATTTAGCCGAAGGCCTCAAAAGGCGGCAAGCGGCGCAAAACCCGTGCCGCAGCGCAGAACACTTGCGCGAAGCAGCGTTAAGGCTTAGGCATCGCTGCAAATTCAACCGGACCGGAGAGATTTCCCCATGGCACGACCCAAAATCGCCCTTATCGGCGCAGGTCAGATCGGTGGCACCCTTGCCCATCTTGCAGCTCTGAAAGAACTCGGCGACGTCGTTCTGTTCGACATTGCCGAAGGCACCCCGGAAGGCAAGGCGCTGGACATCGCAGAATCCGGCCCCTCCGAAGGTTTTGACGCCTCGCTGAAAGGCACCCAGAGCTACGCCGATATCGCGGGCGCAGACGTCTGCATCGTGACCGCAGGCGTGCCGCGCAAGCCCGGCATGAGCCGCGATGACCTGCTGGGCATCAACCTGAAAGTCATGAAATCCGTTGGCGAAGGCATCCGCGACAACGCCCCCGACGCCTTCGTGATCTGCATCACCAACCCGCTGGACGCGATGGTCTGGGCGCTGCAGAAATTCTCGGGCCTGCCCGCGCACAAGGTATGCGGCATGGCCGGCGTTCTGGACTCCGCCCGCTTCCGCCACTTCCTGGCCGAAGAATTCCAGGTCTCCATGAAAGACGTCACCGCCTTCGTTCTGGGCGGCCACGGCGACACCATGGTGCCGTCGGTGCGCTACTCCACCGTTGCCGGTATCCCGCTGCCCGACCTGGTCGAGATGGGCTGGACCACGCAAGAGAAAATGGACGCCATCGTTCAGCGCACCCGTGACGGCGGCGCCGAGATCGTGGGCCTGCTGAAAACCGGCTCCGCCTTCTACGCCCCGGCGACCTCGGCGATCGAAATGGCCGAAGCCTACCTCAAGGACCAGAAGCGCGTCCTGCCCTGCGCCGCCTATTGCGACGGCGACCTCGGCGTCAAAGACATGTATGTGGGCGTACCCACCGTGATCGGCGCTGGCGGCATCGAGAAGATCGTCAACATCAAGCTGAACAAAGCCGAGCAGGAGATGTTCGACACCTCCGTCAAGGCCGTTCAGGGCCTGGTCGAAGCCTGCAAGGGCATCGACGCCTCGCTGGCGTAAGATCAGCCCCAAGCGATTTCCAAAAGGGTCCGGTTCTCCGGGCCCTTTTTCTTTGGGGGTGTCAGCAGGTCGTGTTGGTCAGCTATGCGGAGAGGCTGTGTGGAAACTGGCTGGTGTTGCCCAGCTTTCCCCGAGTTTGGGTCTTGGAGCGTGATTTGCCAATCG
>NZ_JARCJD010000054.1 GCF_028890115.1 Phaeobacter sp. QD34_24 | reverse complement strand
TGATGGTTCAAGGGTCGTTGCGACGTTTTTCTCTATCTTAGCTTCATCATCTCTTCTCTGAATGCCTCGCTTGGGGTTCGCCAGCCGAGGCATTTTCTGGGCGTGCTGTTCAGGCGGTCGCAAATCGCCTTCATATTGCGATTTGAGAGCGCCGCGAGCTGGGTGTCTCGGGGGAGATATCTGCGTGCACGATTGTTCAGGTTTTCGACCGATCCTTTCTGCCATGGTGCCTGTGGGTCGCAGAACCAGCTTTCGGTACCGATGCCGGATTTCAGTTTGCGCCAGGCGCGGAACTCGAAGCCACGGTCGAAGGTGATCGACTTGCGGGCGGGCTGGGGCAGGGGTTCCATCACGTCCATCAGTTTGTTGATGAAGTGGGTCGAGCTGCGATCGTTGTTGCGGAACAGGACAGCGAACCGGGTTTTGCGTTCGACAAGCGAAGCGACGTTCATGGTGCCCTGCGCGCGTTCAAAGATCATCAAATCGCCTTCCCATTCGCCGAAAGTTTCGCGGGTCTTCACATAGTCCGGGCGTTCATGGATGGACCGATCCGGTGGGAAAACCTGGCCTCTGGGCCGTCTGGCGTAGCGTGGTTGCCGCTTCTTGCGACGGCTGGGGAGATGGCGAGCCAGTTGTTCGGACTGTCCTTCGGGGCTGTAGACGTAAGCATAGATCGTCTCGTGGCTGACACGCACGGGCTGGCCATCAAAGCCAAGGCGACCCGCGATCTGTTCCGGCGTCCAGCCTATCTTCAACTGCGCGATGACATGCGCGCGCAAGTCTTCAAGGCGCACCAGCTTGCGTCTTCGTGCGCGGCGCTTCGAGGCTTCACGCTGCGCCATAACGCCGTAGTAGCCGTTCAGTTCAGGCAAATCGTCGTCGTCAAAACCGTTCCTTTTGACCTCGCGATAGACGGTCGAGCGATGCCTGCCAATCTCTGCTGCGATCTTGCTTACAGGCACTTTTGCATTCAACATGTCTTCGATTGCGCGTCTCTCACGCAAATCCAGCTCTGTGTGGGCCATGTCCGTTCTCCTTGCTTTTCAGCAAGATAGGGGATTTGTCGCAACCCAGTTTAGAATGTGCCGC
>NZ_JARCJD010000053.1 GCF_028890115.1 Phaeobacter sp. QD34_24 | reverse complement strand
GAGGCTGTGTGGAAACTGGCTGGTGTTGCCCAGCTTTCCCCGAGTTTGGGTCTTGGAGCGTGATTTGCCAATCGGTTCAATTGGAAACTTCAGGCTCGGCCAGGATTCCGCCTCTGCGGCGCTCTGGGTCAGTTTCCCTTTTCAAGAAGCCGTTTTTGCCAAAGCATCGCGGATTAGGCCCTCATCGCGGCAATCAGGGCTGGGATGCCGATGATCTTCATGACGCGGGTCATATTGTAGGCAAGAACGTGCAGGGCCATCTCGGTGGCGACGTTTTTCAGCCGCCTCATCTTGAAGTGCGTCGCACCCATCCATGACTTGATCGTGCCGTAGGGGTGTTCGACCGTCATGCTGCGCACAGCCAGTTGGGTGGGATCCTTGTCCAGGCGCTGTTGAACACGTTCCAGAACATCTTCATGTTCCCACCTACGGATGCGACGTTCTTTGCTGTTCGTGCATTTGTATTTGAGCACGCAACCCTCGCAGTGGCTGGACCAGTAGGTCCGGATCGCTTTGCCGTCTTGCTGACCCGTGAACCGATAGATCAGTTGTTGGCCTGCCGGGCAGATGTAAGCGTCAGCCGCAGCGTCGTAGGCAAAATCGGCTTTGTCGAACTGCCCGCGCGCACCAGCATTCGATGTTTGAGGTTTGGGGACAACGACCGCGATACCGGCCTCTTCGCAGGCCAGGATTTCTTCACTCTTGTAGTACCCCTTGTCCGCGATGACCTCGATCTGATCTGTGGCCATCGCATCGCGGGCGGCCACCGCCATCATCGACAAAGCATCCCTGTCATAACCCTGCATGGTGACTTCATGGGCGACGATAAGGTGGTTATCTGCCTCCACCGCCGTTTGGACGTTGTATCCCACGACGCGCGGCATGCGGGACGTTGTCGCCATGGAGCGCGCATCGGGATCACTCAGCGACACCTGTGCCTCGCCCGTTTCATCCATGCGTCTCTCGATCGATCTGTAGCGACAGGCTTCCTTTTGCAGATGTTCCAGCTTTCGCAGGGTGCGTTCCATGCGCGCTTCGGGCAATACCGTTCCGGTCTGCTCAAACACCTCGTCGGCGCGATCCAACTCACCCAGATATCGTTCAATCGCCTTGTCAATCTCGCCCAGCTTCTGACGCAGCTTGCCACGCGTGTAGTTCTTGGCCTTCGCATTCACCGCCTTGAACCGGCTGCCATCGATAGCAACGAGGGTCCCATCCAGCAGGTTGATGTCGCGACATAGCGCGACGAACTGCTGACAGACCTTGCGGATCGCGGGGCCGTTATCCCTGCGGAAGTCCGCAATTGTCTTGAAGTCCGGCTTCAAACGGCCCGTCAGCCAAATGAGCTCCAAGTTGCGCCCGCACTCACGCTCCAATCGCCGCGATGACTGGACCTGATTGAGATAGCCGTACAGGTAAATTCGCAGCATCAGCCCCGGATGATAGCCGGGTCGACCCGTCGCAGCGGGCGACGCGCTGAAGCCCAGCACGGCAAGATCAAGCATCTCAACGAACGCATCAATCGCTCGAACTGCGCTGTCTTCACCCACGTAGTCGTTAAGGCATTCAGGCAGCAACATCGCCTGATGTCGATCAATGCCCTCAATAAACTGACCCATAAAATGCCTCCGCACCGAATGCAGAAATCATACCATCATTCAGATCAGCAAGGGAGTTTTCACACAGCCTC
>NZ_JARCJD010000052.1 GCF_028890115.1 Phaeobacter sp. QD34_24 | reverse complement strand
ACATTTTGCCTCGAAAAGGCTGAAACCTCATTTTATCAATAAAAATAAGGGGCTTAGTGCGAAAATTCACCTCAATGGTCTTCCAGGGCACTCTAATGGAGAGAACACACGCGATTATGCACCCGGTCGACGCCGTCAGAAGAGCCTGATCAGCTTTCTCCAGAACAGTCGCGCGTCACATCATCCGGTGCATGAAAGATGGGAGATAACCATCAATGGCAAGCAATAAGCCAACCGTCCCCACCACCGAAGACCTCAAGCACATCAAGTTCCTCGCTGCAGCCTATGGCAGCCAGATCGTTCGCCGCGATAACAAGTTCTACGACATAGAGCATCTGGGTACACCGCTATCCCGCGTCGACGTTGAGATGAAGATCCTCAACCTGATCGCCGAAGAGCATCCGACCCTTCCTCTGAATAACAACATCATCAAGGCGTTGTTCAAGTTGCTTATCGACACACGGCACACTGACCGGGCACGTAGCTTCCAGGTCTGGAGCGGCGCAACCATCTGCGAACCGGGCAATCCTAACCGTATCGTCATGAAGCGCGGCACGGTTTCCGCCAATACCTGGAGCGAACCGGAATATCGGAGCCTCAAGCTGAACTCCGCTGATCTTGACGTTGTTGGCGAGTTCTTCGACCAGTTCTTCCAGAACGCGCTGGACCGCGAAGCCTTCCTGAACTGGACGGCTTGGTGCCTTCAGAACGAGAGCGATAAACCTGCCTGGGCACCGTTTCTTTACTCGCGGGGTAAAGGCACCGGAAAAAGCACCACCGCCCGCATTCTTGCCGAGTTGTTCGGGGTTCGTAACTCGGTCACGCAGAACAACATCAGCAAGCTAACCCAGCAGTTCAACTCGACTGTTCTGACGAGCAAGCTGGTGATCTGCGAGGAAACCCAGATCAAACCCGGATCGACGCAGGCGAACGCCATCAAGACCTTCATCACCGACCCGCATGTGCTCATCGAGCGGAAAGGTTTCGAGGCTGAGCGGGCCAAACAGTGTTGCTGCTTCCTGTTTACCTCGAACTTCCCACCAACATGGATGGAGGAAGGCGAGCGGCGCTATCTGGTCATCGACGTAAACCACGATGGCCGGGCGGGCGGTGAGACAGCCGGTGAGTTCTCATCGCTTGTTGGTCGTGTCCATGCGTTCCTGGATGAACCGGCAAACGTGGCGAGGGTCTATAACGCGCTGATGCAACGGCAACTTCCCGAGGGCTTCAACGCCAAGAGCCTGAACATCGCTGACCACCAGACGCCGATCATGAAGCGCCTTCAGCAGGTGGGCCGCCAGACCATCGTCGACCAGCTTGAGGAACTTTTGAACGAGGCCGGTCTTGTTGTTCTGCCTGAAGCTAACGTGGTTGAGTTCGTCCGGCAGAACCTCAATGCAAACATGAACCAAACCAAGCATCTCATGGATGACCTCGAATGGGAGAAAACCAAGGTCAAATGGGGTGGCAAAGACTTTGCGCGAGCGATCTGGGTCAAACCTGGCTACTGGATCGAGCGTGGCAGGATCTATGGGCCTGACTTCGAGACGGTGCGCGTCAGCGACTATCTCGACCGCAATACCCCATACGGAGAAGTGGAGATCATCGAATGAAGGATCTGTATTTCGAACTTCAGGATGATAGCGAGCTTTGGCTGCTGGACGTCATCAACAATCACTACGAGGAGGCCCTTGCGAGGGCCAACTCACTTCTATCTCAAACCAGGGTCGATGAGAACGGGTGC
>NZ_JARCJD010000051.1 GCF_028890115.1 Phaeobacter sp. QD34_24 | reverse complement strand
CCAAGCGAGGCATTCAGAGAAGAGATGATGAAGCTAAGATAGAGAAAAACGTCGCAACGACCCTTGAACCATCACGCAAAGCAGTAATGTCACCCATCAGCAAAGCAGAAGTGTCACTCTCCTTGCATACGGTAGCGAGGATGAGTGGACATGGGATGGGTGATGATGAGTGAGCGCGATTTGAACCGCGTTGAGGTTTTGGCGCAGGTCGATGATGGTCGACTGACGGTAGACAATGCGGCGAACCTGTTGAATCTGACACGACGGCAAGTGTTCCGGCTTCTCAAGCGATACCGCCAGGACGGCGCCTCAGCCATCCGGCATAAGGCGCGCGGCAAGCCTCCAAATAATCGTATCCATCATGCAAAGCGCGATTATGCTCTGAGCCTGGTTAAAGAGAATTACCCGGATTTCGGCCCAACACTGGCAGCTGAGAAGCTGGCTGAGCATCACGGGTTCACAGTGTCTCGTGAGACCTTGCGCAAATGGATGATCGAAGACGGGATCTGGCTCTCGCGGAAACAGCGCCGGACATTCCATCAACCTCGCTTACGGCGCGAACGCTATGGTGAGTTGATCCAGATTGATGGCTCCAATCACCGCTGGTTTGAGGATCGAGGTGATCCCTGCACCCTGCTCGTCTTCATCGATGATGCCACCAGCACCTTGATGGAGCTGCGGTTTGTGAAGTCCGAGAGCACGTTCAGCTATTTCGAGGCATTGGACAGCTATTTGCTTCAGCATGGGCGCCCGGTGGCCTTTTACAGCGACAAGCATTCGGTATTCCGAGTCGCCAAAGAAGACGCCAGGAATGGAGCAGGCATGACGCAGTTCGGGCGTGCGTTGAATGAGCTGAACATCGAGATCCTGTGCGCCAACAGCTCTCAAGCCAAAGGCCGCGTAGAACGGGCCAATCGGACGCTTCAGGACCGGCTTGTCAAAGAGTTGAGGTTGGCAGGCGTTTCGGACATGGAAGCCGGAAACGCCTTTCTTGAAGGCTTCAAGAGCCGCTTTAACGTCAAATTTGCCAAGGCCCCGGCCAAACCGGACAACCTGCACCGGGTGTTGAATGTGGAGCCGGATCAGCTGGCAGAAGTGTTGTGCTGGCGTGAGAACCGCTATGTCGGCAAGCAGCTGACATTTTCCTATGACCGCAAGCGGATCATGCTCGAAGAGAACGAACTGTCACGCGCTCTGGTCGGCAAATATGTGGACACCTATGTCTTTGTGGATGGGCGGTTCGAGGTGCGCTGGAAAGGCCAAGCCCTGCCCTACAGGATTTTTGATATGGACCAGCGCGTCACCCATGCAGCCGTCACCGAGAACAAGCGGCTCGGTGCGGTTCTGGCCTATGTCAAAGAGATGCAGGACGCCGCACCGCCTAAGCCGAAGGTGCGGACAAACTCAGAGAAGATGGGCTACAAGCCGAACGGGCGTCGGCCAGGCAGACCGCCAGGATCGCGGGCCAAGAAGAAGATTGCGCACGCGGCAGAATAGAACAAAGATCGGGTCGGTTATGCGGACGGCTTCCATTATACCCGCCTTTTTGGCGCTCGTCTGTTTGGGTTTGATTGGCCTGAACCTTTACGACTTCTGGTACCGACCGGAACTGCCATGGCGCGAAGGCAACCTGCGCAGCGTACTCACAACATGCATGTTCGGTGCTTTAGTTTTTGCAGCAGCATCTATGGCCTTTTTCAAGCTTTCAAAAGCATCCAACTAACACCCACAAGGCTTTTCAGCCCTGCGATATTTGAGGTCTCCGGGCTGCAAAGCCTTGCTTCCGTCGCTCCCTGTGGTGACCTTTCTGCTTTGCAAACTCGGTGACATTCCTGAATGGGATTTACAATTTTGCACGCGGGGGCGCATTCTAAACTGGCTTGCGCCAAATCCCCTCTCTTGCGCGAAAGCAAGCAGAATAAAAGATGGCACCAGCAAAGCTTTCTGGGCATGCACGGCTTGCCATTCATACATATCCACCTTTTATTGCGTGGCCCATGAGATCTTTACACTCTGCCCCTGAAACACGGCCCGGAAGGAGCTATTGATGCATATTGCTGTTGCCGGGCTTGGATATGTCGGCTTGTCCAACGCCGTAT
>NZ_JARCJD010000050.1 GCF_028890115.1 Phaeobacter sp. QD34_24 | reverse complement strand
CCCTTGGACGAAGCCGCTTTCGCGGCAATGGCGCTTGTGGCTGCAGTGTTGAGCCGATCCTAAGGGCGCGCATTTTGCGATCTTGCTGACCTGTCTGACGATTGAGGTTTCTCAATCGGACAGGAGGTTTCCATGACAGAGGAGAAGATGAGCCCGCTTCGTGCGCGGATGATGGAGGATATGCGTATTCGGGGCATGGGCGACAAAGCTCAGAAGTCGCATATCCGGGCAATCAAAGATTTTGCCGCGTTCCTTGGCCATTCACCAGATACTGCCACGCCCGAGGAACTGCGCGCCTATCAATTGCACATGACCGATACCGGGGTGACGCCCTCGACCTTCAACACGCGGATCGTGGCGTTGCGGTTCTTTTTCGGCATCACCTGCGGACGCGAGGATATGAAGCGGTTCATGCAGTTCAAGACGCAGCCCAAGAAGCTACCGACGGTGTTCAGCGTGCAAGAGGTGTCGGACCTGCTCATGGCGACACCGGGACCGGGGCTGAAGTACCGGGCCGCCCTCAGCATTTCCTATGGTGCGGGGTTGCGCGCCTCTGAGGTGTGCAATCTCAAGATCAGCGACATCGACAGCGACCGGATGCTGATCCACGTCGACCAGGGGAAGGGCGGCAAAGATCGCAAGGTGATGCTGTCTCCGGGATTGCTGGGTTTGCTCCGTGAGTATTGGAAAGAGGCGCGGCCCGAAGGATGGCTCTTCCCAGGCAAGCCCAAGATCAACCCGATCTCATCGCGCCAGCTGAACCGGGCGTTTACGTCGGCCAAGCACATGGCGGGCATTTCCAAACCCGCCACGCTGCACACACTGCGACACAGCTTTGCGACGCACCTGCTTGAGGCGAACACAGACGTGCGCGTCATTCAGGTGCTCCTGGGCCACGCCAAGCTGACGACAACGGCGCAATACACTCATGTGGCCACCAAAACGATTAAGGACACCGTCAGCCCATATGAGATGCTGGCCAATCTGCAGGATCAGACCTTGCGGCGAAGCCTGGAGTGACGCGCCGGGGTCTTGCCCCGTCCCAAGCTGGAGATCGCAGACATCTTTCGACGATATGGCCCCGCGTGGCGGCGGGCCAATGCCGGGCATGTCAGCCTCTCCCAGCTCAAAGTGATGTCGTCGATTGAAGCCTGCCGAACCGATGCGCTCGGCGGGCATGTGGCCGCGTGTACCAAATGCGATCATCAACACATTGCCTATAACTCGTGCAAAAACCGCCACTGTCCAAAGTGCCAAGGCCCGGCGGCGCGCGATTGGATGGAAGCACGTGCGGAGGATCTCCTCCCTGTCGAGTATTTCCACGTCGTGTTCACGATGCCCGCAGAGATCGCGCAGATCGCCTATTGGAACAAACGGGCGGTCTACGGCCTGCTGTTCAAGGCGTCAGCAGAAACGGTGATGACCATTGCCGCTGATCCCAAACGTATGGGGGCGAAGGTGGGCCTGACCAGTGTCTTGCACACATGGGGATCGGCACTCACCCATCACCCCCACATCCACATGATCGTCCCTGGCGGTGGCCTGTCACCGGACGGCACCAAGTGGGTCGCCTGCAAACCAGGGTTCTTCCTGCATGTGAGGGTCTTGGCGCGGTTATTCCGTCGCCTGTTCGTTGAAGGACTGTTGGCGCTGCACCAAGCAGGCGAGCTTGCCTTCTTCGGTGGACACGAGGGATTGGCCGATACCGCCGCCTTCACCCAATGGCTCGCTCCGTTTCGCAAGACCGAATGGGTGGTCTACGCCAAACCGCCCTTTGGTGGGCCAGAGGCCGTGCTGGCATACCTGTCCCGGTACACCCATCGTGTGGCCATCTCGAACCATCGCTTGGTCAGCGCGGATGCCGACACCGTGGCTTTCCGCTGGAAGGACTACCGGATCAAACGCGGTGACCGCCAAAAGGTGATGCGTCTCGCCACGCCTGAGTTCATCCGCCGTTTCCTGATGCATGTCCTCCCCGATGGCTTCCACCGCATCCGGCACTACGGCCTGCTGGCCAGCGCAACACGCAAGGACAACATCGCCCGCATCCGCGACCTGCTCGGGCAGCAGCCACCTGCACTGGAAGCGCAGGAAGAAACAGAGACATCCCCGCTCACCCTGCGCGAACCATGCCCCTGCTGCGGTGGTCCCATGCGCGTGGTCGAAATCTTCCGTCGCGGACAGAAACCAATGTCGCGCGCACCACCTCGGGAGCAGGCCGCATGACTGAATGCCCGTCACCGATCACGCGCTCAAACCGGCGGCAACAAGCTGCACCGGGCTGGTCGAGATGCGCCGAATTGAAGACTCGATCCGATCTGGCAGCGATGCTGGCGACATGGGCTACTCCGAAAGCCTCAAGACGCGAGATGGCACCTCCGAATACCGCTCCGCAAGGTGCAAACCGGTCCGCAAAAACAGAGGCCCTATCGCCCGCTCGCACACAATCCCCATAGACACCGCCAAGTCCCCGCGGCTTCCACCTTGGGAGATTTTCCAACGCGGGCCGCCCGTCCACCAAGCCGCAAACTCACACCCCGGCCCGCATCGAAAAATCTTCACCA
>NZ_JARCJD010000005.1 GCF_028890115.1 Phaeobacter sp. QD34_24 | reverse complement strand
GGGATGGAGCAGCCAGGTAGCTCGTCAGGCTCATAACCTGAAGGTCGCAGGTTCAAATCCTGCTCCCGCAACCAATATACAAGAACAAGCCGCCCAAGGGCGGCTTCCTGCGTTCCGGGACAAGTCTGCGCCCATTTCCAAGCGGTTCGTCCAAGCGGTTTGGCGCAGTGGTAGGGGGCTGTGACGGAAATCACCAAGGGGCCTAGCATCGGTCGTGATTGCGTTTTCCTAGCGGTGCCATATAGGGTCCGGGCTGACAGGGATCAGAACACAATCAGAAAGTTGGGGGAGACATGAGCCATATCGTTGTCATCGGAGCAGGTCAGGCCGGCTCTTCTCTTGTCGCGAAGCTGCGCAAGGAGGGGTTTACGGGCGAGATCACCTTGATCGGCGCCGAAGCCGCGCCGCCTTATCAGCGTCCGCCGCTGTCCAAGGCCTATCTTCTGGGCGAGATGGAGAAGGAGCGCCTGTTCCTACGCCCCGAAAGTTTTTATGCGGACAGCGATATCACCCTGAAACTGGGCACTTCTGTCACCGGTATCGATCCGGTGGCCAAGACGGTTTCCCTAGATGAGGAGATCATCGCCTATGACCAACTGGCCCTGACCACCGGATCGGAACCGCGGCGCCTGCCTGCCGCAATCGGCGGCGATCTTGAGGGTGTCTTTGTGGTCCGAGGCTTGGCGGATGTGGACGCTATGGCGCCGCATGTGACGACAGGCAAGCGGGTTCTGATCGTGGGCGGTGGCTATATCGGGCTGGAAGCCGCAGCCGTTTGTGCCAAACGTGGGCTGACCGTCACCCTGGTGGAAATGGCGGATCGGATCCTGCAGCGGGTGGCGGCGCCGGAAACCTCGGATTACTTCCGCGCCCTGCATAAGGGGCATGGCGTCGACATCCGCGAGGGCACCGGGCTGGAGCGGCTGGAAGGCGAGGCTGGCAAGGTCACGCGCGCGGTTCTGTCCGATGGCAGCACGGTTGAGGTCGATTTCGTGGTGGTCGGCGTCGGCATCGCTCCCGCCACGGCGCTGGCCGAACAGGCCGGTCTGACGCTTGAAAACGGTATTCGGGTTGATGCGCAGGGGCGCACCTCGGATGCGTCGATCTGGGCGGCGGGGGATTGTGCATCCTTCCCCTACAAAGGGCAACGTATCCGCCTGGAAAGCGTCCCCAATGCCATCGATCAGGCTGAAATCGTCGCGCAGAACATGTTGGGCGCGGAGAAGGACTATGTGGCGCAGCCCTGGTTCTGGTCGGATCAATATGATGTGAAGCTGCAGATCGCGGGTCTGAACAGCGGCTATGACACTGTGGTCACCCGTCAGGGTGCCGGGCAGACCGTGTCCTTCTGGTACTATCAGGGCGATCAACTGCTGGCGGTCGACGCGATGAACGACCCGCGCGCCTATATGGTGGGTAAGCGGCTGATCGATGGCGGCAAGACGGCTGACAAATCCGTGGTCGCCGATCCCGAGGCCGACCTGAAGCCGCTCCTGAAGGCATGAGGATCATCGCGGGCGCGTTTCGCGGCCGTGCGCTTGCGGCCGTGGGCAAGGGCGATTCAGGCGCGCATCTGCGGCCCACCACGGATAGGGTGCGGGAAAGCCTGTTCAATGTGCTGATGCATACCGGCGCCATTGATGGCGCGCGGGTGCTGGATGTCTTTGCGGGCACCGGAGCGCTGGGTCTTGAGGCTTTGTCACGCGGGGCGGCTTCGGTCACCTTTGTCGATGACGGGCGGGTGGCGCAGGGGCTTATTCGCAAGAATATCGCGATCTGCCGCGCCGAGGAGTGCACTGCCCTGATCCGCCGCAGCGCGCTGAAACTGGGGCAGAACCCTGACGTGCCTTTTGACGTGATCTTCCTGGATCCCCCTTATGGCAAGGGGCTTGGGGAAAAGGCGCTGGCGCAGGCCGAGGCAGGCGGCTGGATTGCGCCGGGCGCCTTGATCGTCTGGGAGGAGAACGCGCCTATGCAGCCGCCACAGGGCTATGAGGCGCAGGACAGCCGCAAGTATGGCGATACCCATATCTCCCTGATGTGGCGCAGTGTTTCAGGGTGAAATGGGCTCGGCGGGAAACGGCCTGCGTTGGATTTGCTCTCTGCCGGTTCAGGCAATAGCTGTTGGCGGTATTCGTTTAGGCAGTATTGAAGGTGCCTCAGATGCCCAAGACCTTTCCCACTCCGAAATTGGTGATCTTCGATTGCGACGGCGTGCTGGTGGACAGCGAGACGGTCTCCAATCAAGCGCTCATGAACAATCTTGCCCGATATGGCCTGTCACTGACCCTGGCCCAGACCATGGCGCATTTTGTCGGCAGCACCATGACCGGCGTGATGGACAAGGCGCGAAGCCTTGGTGCTGAGTTGCCCGACCACTGGATTGAAGAGATCTACGCGGAAACCTATGCCCGTCTGGGCGCGGGGGTCGGGCTGGTGCCCGGCGTTGCCGATCTGCTGGCGCTGTTGGATTATCACGGTATTCCGGCCTGCGTTGCCTCCAATGGCAGCGAGGAGAAAATGCGCATCACGCTCGGGCAGAACGGGCTGTGGGAGCGGTTCCACCCGCAGGCGATGTTCTCGGCCCATAGCCTTGGTGTGGCCAAGCCGGAACCGGGGTTGTTCCTGGCTGCAGCCAGTCATTTTGGTGTTCAGGCCCGTCATTGCCTGGTGATCGAGGACAGCCCCACCGGCGCACAAGCCGCTGCCCGCGCGGGCATGCGGTGTCTTGGATTTGCGCCGCATGGCGGTGAAGAGGCCTTGGCCGCCGAAGGCGCGGAAGTTTTCGCGAAAATGGACGCGGTACCGGCGCTGACCGGCCTGCCCCTGGGCAGGCCCGCAGCGGGCTGAGGGCAATCAGCCGTAGGTCGGGTGGAACTTTCCGCCGGGTGACAGGGTGAAGATGTCAAAACCATCCGCAGTGACGCCGATCGAATGTTCGAACTGTGCCGACAGGGATTTGTCGCGGGTGACGGCGGTCCATTCATCGGCCAGGATCTTGGTCTCGGGACGGCCCAGGTTCACCATGGGTTCGATGGTGAAGAACATGCCTTCCTCAAGGACCGGGCCGGTTCCGGGGCGGCCATAGTGCAGCACGTTGGGCGGCGCGTGAAAGACCTGGCCCAGCCCGTGACCGCAGAAATCGCGCACCACGCTCATGCGCAGGCTTTCCACATAGGCCTGGATGGTGTGGCCGATGTCGCCAAAGGTATTGCCGGGCTTCACCGCCTCGATCCCCTTCATCAGCGCATCATGGGTCACTTGAATCAACCGCTCGGCCTTGCGCGACAGTTTGCCTGCCACGAACATGCGGCTGGTGTCACCGAACCAGCCATCGACGATGACGGTCACGTCAATATTCAGGATGTCGCCATCCTTCAGCTTCTTGTCGCCGGGGATGCCGTGGCAGACCACATGGTTCACCGAAATGCAGCTGGCGTGCTGGTAGCCCTTGTAGCCGATGGTTGCCGATTTGGCGCCCGCGTCCTCGACCATCTTTTCGATCACTCGGTCGATTTCCCCGGTGGTCTGGCCCGGAAAGACATATTGCGCGATATCGTCCAGGATCTTTGCCGCCAGCGCACCGGCCACATGCATGCCTGCAAAATCGGCCTGCTCGTGGATGCGGATACCGTCTTTGGTGGTGCGACCGTCTTTCGATCTCATGGGGTATGGCTCCATCGCTGGGGGTTCATGGCCCTATTTAGGGGCAAAGAGGCAAAAGGGCCAGAGGGGCTGACCAAATGAGACTTTCAGCGGGCAATCCTGTTTTCAAGCGCCCCGCCGATCTCGACCCCTTCGGGCGACAGCCGGGTGCCGTAGATCAGGCAGTCCACACCTGCATCGCGCGCCGCACCGAAAGCCGCCGCATAGGTGGGATCGATATCCGAAGCGAGGCTGAAGCCCGCACAATCGCTCCGCTGCACAAGATACAGCATCACGGACCGGTGCCCTTGCGCCACCATATTGGCCAACTCACCCAGGTGTTTGGTGCCGCGCGCGGTGACGCTGTCGGGAAATTCGGCCAGCCCCGGCTGGCGTGACAGGGTGACGCTTTTGACCTCAACATAGGTGTCGGGCAGGCCCGGCTGGCTCAGCAAGAAATCGATGCGGCTTTTCTCGCCATATTTCACCTCGGCCCGCAGGGTTTCATATTCTGCCAGCTCAGTGATCTGGCGGGCTTCCAATGCGGCCTTCAGGGCGCGGTTCGGCACCGAGGTATCCACCCCGGTGAAATGACCGTTCTCGTGATCGACCAGCCGCCAGCCGTATTTCAGCTTTTTCTTGGGGTCATCATTGGGCTCTAGCCAGATTTTCATGCCCGGCTCGGCCAATCCCATCATCGATCCAGGGTTGGCGCAATGGGCGGTTACTTCGCGCCCGTCTTCCAGCTGGCAGTCGGCCAGGAAGCGTTTGTAGCGGCGGATCAGGCGGGCGGGGATCAGAGGGGTTCCAAAGCGCATGTTCTTGGGCCTATACCTGCCGTAACACCGGATCAAGAGGAGAGGCGCCATGGGCAATCCAACCGCTGCAATGCTGGTCATCGGGGATGAAATCCTGTCGGGGCGCACGCGCGATTCGAACATGCATTTCCTGGCGGGCGAGCTGACCAAACACGGCATCGACCTGCGCGAAGTGCGCATGATCAGCGATGACGAGGCGGCGATCATTTCAGGCGTCACCGCCCTGTCGGAGAGCCACGATCACGTCTTTACCAGCGGCGGCATCGGTCCCACCCATGACGACATCACCGCCGATTGCATCGCCAAGGCGTTCGGCGCGCATCTGGGCGTGCGCGCGGATGCGCGTGCGATCCTGCAGGCGCATTACGACAAATCGGGAACCGAGCTGAACGAAGCCCGCCTGCGTATGGCCCGCATCCCGGATGGGGCCGCGCTGATCGACAACCCGGTTTCGGCAGCACCCGGTTTCACGCTCCGGAACGTGCATGTGATGGCAGGCGTGCCGTCGGTGTTCGAGGCGATGGTGGCCAGCGTCCTGCCGACATTGACCGGCGGCAGCCCCTTGTTGTCGCAGACCCTGCGGATCATGCGTGGCGAAGGGGAAATCGCCGGGATCCTGTCGGCGCTGGCTGCGGATTTCGCGGATCTGTCGATCGGCTGCTACCCGTTCCAGAAGGATGGGGTCTTTGGCGCCAATGTGGTGGTGCGTGGCGCAGATGGTGCGCAGGTGGATGCGGCGGTGACGCGGCTTGCACGGGAGGTGGGACTTTGAGCAATTCGACCATGAAAACCGATCCTCGCTACTATGCCGTGGTGGATGGCACCTGGCCGCCTGCCTCCAAGCGCGACTTGGGGCCGATCACCCTGCGCGAAGGGCAGGGCGGTGGCAGCCGGGTGTCTGCGGCAACGGCAAACGGCCCTGTCAGCGGCGATGATATCGCCGCCGCCGAAGCGGAGATGCAGACGATGGGGCAGGATGCCTTGTTCATGATCCGCGACGGGGACGCGGCACTGGACGCCCAGCTGGAGGCACGGGGTTACGAGGTGAAGGACCCGGTCAACATCTGGAGCTGCCCGCCCGCGCAGCTGACCGATGTCGCCATCCCGCGTGTCACCACCTTCTGCGTCTGGGAACCCCTGGAGATCCAGCGCGAAACCTGGGCGGCCGGGGGCATCGGCCCCGAACGCGTGGCGGTGATGGAGCGGGCGGCGGGGCCAAAGACAGCCCTTCTGGGGCGCTACAATGACAAGCCGGCGGGCGCGGGGTTCGTCGCCATCCACGATGGCGTCGCCATGGTGCATGCGCTGGAGATCCTGCCGCATCAGCGGCGCCGGGGCATGGGCGCCTGGATGGTGCGACAGGCGGCCTTCTGGGCGGTGGAACAGGGCGCCAAGGAACTCGCGCTGGTCTGCACCAAGGCGAATGCCGGCGCGAATGGTCTTTATGCCTCACTTGGAATGGATCTCGTGGGGCAGTACCACTACAGGCATAAACCCTGAGGGAGGAGAGAATTTCCAATGACCGACCAGCAAAGCCCCACCGCACTTGACCTGCCGCCGGTGGATCCGCTGCCGCCTGCCACGCAGAAGTATTTCGATATCTGCCAGGACAAGCTGGGCATGGTGCCCAATGTTCTACGCGCCCATGCCTTTGACATCGACAAGCTGAACGCCTTTACCGCGCTCTACAACGACCTGATGCTGGGCGACAGCAACCTCAGCAAGCTGGAGCGGGAGATGATCGCCGTGGTGGTCTCTTCCTACAATCGCTGCTTCTACTGCCTGGCCGCCCATGGCGCTGCGGTGCGCCAGCTGTCGGGCGATCCGAAGCTGGGCGAGATGCTGGTGATGAACTACCGGGTTGCGCCGCTGGACGCGCGCCAGCGTGCGATGCTGGATTTCGCCCTGCAACTGACCCGCGCCAGCGCCGAGGTGGAAGAGGCGGACCGGCAGGCCCTGCGCGATGTGGGATTCAGCGATCGCGATATCTGGGACATTGCCAATGTTGCAGCCTTCTTCAACATGACCAACCGGGTCGCCAGCGGCACTGCAATGGTTCCAAACGACGAATATCACGCCCAGTTCCGGTGATCGGACGCGGTGCCATATCCCATGGTGCGGCCCTTGCGGGGGCCGTGCTATTGATGACCGCCGCCCCCGCGCTGGCGGATCTGTCCCTTCCTGCGGGGGGCCAGGCCCTGGCGCAGCGGGATACGCCGCTTGGCACCTATGCCCTGCCGGTTGGACCGGCGGCTGCGGATGGCGTGCCGGTGCGCACGATGGAAGGCCGTATCCTGCGCCGCACCTGGAAGATCCAGGGTGGCTCGACTGTTCTTCAGATCTTGGCGCCGTTGCGTGAACAGCTGTTGAGTGACGGCTATGAGGCGGTTTTCCAATGCGAGACCCGCCTTTGCGGGGGCTTTGATTTCCGCTTCGGCATCGAGGTGGTTCCGGCCCCGGACATGGCCGTCAACATCGGCAATTATCACTTCCTCTCCATGGTCAAAGGCGACGGCGCGCTGTCACTTCTGGTGTCGCGCAGCGGGTCTATGAACTATCTGCAACTGATCGAGGTCACGCCCGAAGAAACGCCTCCCGTCGAGACCGTACAACCTGCCGGAGCTGACCCAGTGCAGCCCCCAGCGGTGGACGCATCGCAAGAGGCTGGCAGCGCGCCGCGCGCCCTCAAGGCGCAGTTGCTGAGTGAGGGGCACGCGATCTTGGGCGATCTCGACTTTGGATCGGGCGCCATTGCCCTGGGGCAGGAGAGCTACGAGAGCCTGACAGCGCTGGCGGCCTTCCTGGCCGAACACCCGGAGTATTCCGTGGTCGTGGTCGGGCATACCGATACGGTGGGCGGGCTTGAGGACAATACCCGGCTGTCGCAGCGCCGGGCGCAGGCGGTGAAGGACCACCTGGTGCAGAATGCCGGTGTTGCGGACGAACGGATCGCGGTGGAGGGGGCGGGCTATCTGGCGCCGATCGCCTCCAACCTGACGGCAGAGGGGCGCGAAGCCAATCGCCGGGTCGAGGTGGTCTTGCTGCCCCGCGAGCGTCCCTAGAAGCAGTCAAATTCCTCTTGCGACCCGGGCTGTGGCTGGTGTGGGGATCAGGCGACGCGGCCTGTTTTGATCGATCTGCCCCTTGACGCAGCCGGACCCGGTCCCCTATGTGGGCGCAGGGTCGCAGACGCCCGCCTCCCGCAGACAGTCTCCTGTCTTGGTGAAGTTCTGTAGCATAGCATCTCTTTGATCATCCCCCCTGCGTCTCGCGCGGGTGGCAATGCGGGTCCCATCCACTGAGCGAGATCCATGCATGAGGGCTGAAAAGCGATGCAAGATCCGACTCCCAACCCCTATCTGACCGGGCGATTGCCGGTCCTATTCGCCAAGACGGCGATACCCATCATTTTTGTCATGAGCATGAACGGCCTGCTGACGGTCGTGGATGCGCTGTTCCTAGGGCATTTCGTCGGCCCCGAGGCATTGGCGGCGGTGACGCTGATGTTTCCGTTCTTCATGGTGATCGTGGCCTGTTCCACATTGGTGTCTTCCGGAATGTCGAGCCTGGTGGCGCGGCATCTGGGCGGGCAGCGGTTGGATCAGGCGCGGCAGGTCTATGCCTCGGCCCATTGGCTGGCCTTGATCGTGGCGGCGGGTCTCATCCTGTCCTATTCGGGTTTTGGGCACGAGGTGACGCTGCTGGCCGCCGAAGGCGATGCCACCCTGGCGACACTGGCCCAAAGCTACATCCGCATCCTGGTGGTCGCCTCGCCGCTGATGTTTGTGCTGGCGATCAACTCCGATGCGCTGCGCAACGAAGGGCATGTGGGCATCATGGCCGCGATGAGCCTGTTGGTGTCGATCAGCAATATCGGCTTCAACTACCTCCTGATTGCGGTGTTTGACCTCGGTGTGGCGGGATCTGCCTATGGAAGCGTTCTGGCGCAGGTCCTGGCACTCGCGGCGATCTTCACCTTTCGCCAGCGTCGGCGCACGACCCTTCATCCAAGGCACCTGCTCAGCCATGCGGGGCTGGGAGAAAGCCGCCGAATTTTAGCGCTCGGCACCCCGCAAAGCCTGGGGTTTGTCGGCTTGGCACTGGGATCCACCTCGATCCTGATGGCGCTGCAGATGGTCAAGAGCCCCGACTATGCGGTGACGGTCACCGCCTATGGGATCGTGACCCGTGTTATGACATTTGCCTTCCTGCCCCTTCTGGGACTGTCTCATGCGATGCAAAGCATTACCGGCAACAACCATGGCGCCGGTCTTCATGACCGCAGTCAGACCTCCCTGCGCCTGGCGGTTCTGATTGCATTGGCGTTTTGCAGCATGGTGCAGGGCGGGTTCAGCCTGTTTGCGGCACAGATTGGATCAGCCTTTGTGGGCGATACTGCGGTGGTGGCAGAAGTGGCCGCGATCATGCCGGTGATCGTCGCCTTGTTCCTGATCGCGGGGCCGCTGATGATGCTGGGGGCGCATTTCCAGGCCATTGGCGATGCCCGCCGTGCGGCACTCCTGGGGCTTGCCAAACCCTTTGCCTTTTCCATCCCGCTGACCTTCGCCTTGCCGCTCTGGTTCGGTGCAGCTGCGATCTGGTGGGCCGGACCCGTGGCCGAGGCGCTGCTGCTCCTGCTGGCCCTCACGATGCTGACGGGCAGGGGGGGAAGGGGGACGATGGTCCTGGGGTTTGCCACAACCGAGAAGGGGGCAACATCATGAACGCCAATCTCCCCACCCTTGTCGAGGCCAAGGCACAGGCCCGGCGTCTGCGCGAGGGTCTTGCGGCAGAGGGACGCCAGATCAGCCACAGCCGCAGCCTGGAACTGGTCGCAAGCCAGCACGGCTATCGCGACTGGAACACCTTTCATGCGGCGCTGGGCAATCGGCCGCCGGACGGGTTCGTGCCGGGCGGCCGGGTCACCGGCCACTACCTGTCGCAGCCCTTTGCTGCGACGGTGCTCTCGGTCGAGATGCCACGCTCCGGCTGGTTCCGCCTGGTGCTGGATCTGGATGAGGCTGTCGATGTGGTCACCTTCGACAGTTTCTCAAACTTCCGCAAAAGGATCAGCGGCGTTGTCGGCCCTGCCGGAACCTCGCGCGAAAAGACTTCGGACGGGGTGCCGCACCTGCGGATCGACATCTGACAGGCCGAAATGAAAAAAGCCCTCGCAGCGATGCGGGGGCCAGTCTTCACGGGGAGGTATGTCAGTTGCGGAAGCCGGTCACCACTTCAGCGGGTCTCGGTCGGCAAAGGCATGCACCAGGAAATCGATGAAGGCGCGCACCTTGGGCTGGGTGAACTTGCCGGGCGGGTAGACCGCATAGATCCCTTGGGTTTCCATCGGCAGGTTGGGCATCACGTCCTCCACCAGCCCTTCGGACATGGCTTCGGAGTAGAGGTAACTGGGCAGATAGGCGATGCCGAGGCCGGAAATCGCGGCGTTCAGCAGGGATTGCCCGTCGTTCACCGACAGCCAGCCGGTGGTGCGCACCTGGCGTTTCTCGCCCGAGGGCGCGGTGATCTTCCAGACATTGCCGCTCGATTGGTTCGAGTAGTGCAACAGCTTGTGTTCGTTGAGATCGTCGATCTTCTGCGGGCGCCCGTATTGTGCCAGATAGGTGGGCGAGGCGATCATGCGCTTGGTGGTTTCGGTCAGTTTGCGGGCACGCAGGGAGCTGTCTTCCAGCTCGCCAATGCGCAGCGCCATGTCGAAACCTTCCGAGATCAGCTCCACATAGCGGTTGTTCAACACCATGTTGACGGTGATCTCGGGGAAATCGCGCAGGAAGTCCGACAGGACCGGTGATAGGTGATTGACCCCGAAATCGGTGGCGACCGAGATTCGCAGCAGGCCGGAGGGGGCCGATTGCATCGATGTCACCAGGGCGTCCGCTTCGCCGGCATCGTTAAGAACGCGTCGCGCCCGGTCGTAATAGGCCAGCCCGATTTCCGTGGGCGACACACGCCGGGTGGTCCGGTTCAGAAGCCGGGCGCCAAGGCGGGCCTCAAGGCTGGAGACATGTTTGGAGACGGCCGACTTGGAGATCCCCATCTTGCGTGCCGCATCGGTGAAACCACCTTGATCCACCACATTGGCGAAGGCCTCCATTTCGGTCAGTCGATCCATTTTGCCCGTCCTCGAACTCTGCGTCTGACCTAAGGGTTTGCCGTTCAATTCGGGCAAGAACGGGGCGAGCTTGGGATAATTGCGGGGTTTTTGCCGCATCGTTTACGTCTGCGAAACGCACCGTGGGTGACCGCATCGATCTGAACCGGCCATGGCTCTTTTGGGGAAGAGATCGCTTCGCTCCGCAGCGAAACATGAGCCACGTTCTGGCCGCTAGGGGTTCAGTGTCAAACAGCACGCCAAAGGAGTTTTTGATGCTGACATGTGTGATCCGCTATCAGATCGATCCGACCAAACGGGATCAGTTCATTCAATACGCCAAAGCCTGGGGGCAGGCGATTCCGCGCTGTGGTGCGGATCTGATCGGCTACTTTGCCCCGCATGAGGGGTCATCGACGCTGGCCTACGGGATCTATACTGTTGACAACCTGGCCGCCTACGAGGCCTATCGCGCCCGCCTTGCCGAAGATCCCTTGGGTCGCAGCAATTACGAGTTTGCCCAGCGCGAGAAATTCCTTGTCCGCGAGGATCGGACGTGGCTCAAACTGGTCTCCACACCGCATGGAGACAGCGCATGATTGCCATCATTTTCGAAGTGACCCCGGCGCCGGGAAAGAAGGACGCCTATCTGGAGGTCGCCGCCCGGATGCGGGATCTGTTGCAGGACATGGAGGGGTTCATCTCGGTCGAACGGTTCCAGAGCCTGACCAACCCGGAGAAACTCCTGTCGCTGTCGTTCTGGGAGGATGAAGAGGCGGTGACACGCTGGCGGGCGCTATCGGCCCATCGGGCAGCGCAGAAACAGGGGCGCGAGGATCTGTTTTCCGGCTACCGCCTGCGGGTGGCCGGTGTCATCCGCGATTATGGGATGGAGGATCGCGATCAGGCGCCGGGCGACAGCCGCAATCTACATGGTTGAGTCTGCGGCCTGTCGTGGCGGTTCAAGGGGGTCAGAACAGCCGGGACCAGCGCAACACGACGATCATCGCGGCGCTGAGCGCCACCAGCGCAAGGCATAGGATGGCAAAGGCCAGCGGTGTCTCCAGTCCGGGCATGCCCGCGACGTTCACGCCGAACAGTCCGGTGACAAAACCCAGCGGCAAGAACACGGCGGCTACGATCGACAGGATATAGCTGTTGCGGCTCATCTTGCGGGCCAGTTCCGCATCCGTATGGTCCTGGATCACCGCCAACCGGTGGTTCAGGGAGGTCAGGGCCTCATCGCTGAGGGTGACGAGGTTGACCGCCTCCCGCAAATCGGTCTGTTCCTCGGGGGTCATGATCCGGTCGCCCAGCTGTTGCAAGCGGGTGAGGGCGACGCGCTGCGGCTCCATATACCGGTGCAGTTTCAAGACGTCGCGCCGTGGTATCTTCAGGGCATCATCGGCCGGCAGGTTGCCCTCGTCGATCTGTTCTTCCAGCGTTTCGGTGGCCGCGGTCAGGTCCAGCACCACGTCCCGTGCGCGTAAGGCCAGCCCGTGAATGAGCTGGTCGAGGAAGCGACCGACCGTGCCAGGCCCCGTGCCGTTGGCGCAGCCCTGGCGGATGTCATCCAGGGCGAACACCTTGCGCTTGCGCACGGTGATGATGGTCTTGGGGGTGACCCACATGCGCAGGGAGACCATTTCCGCAGCTGCCGCGCCCGAGTTCAGGTTGACGCCGCGCAGGTTCAGGATCAGCCCATCGCCCAGAGCGTCGCAGCGTGGGCGGGTTTCCTGTTCCGTCAGCGCCCGGCCCGGGATCGGGGGCAGGTGCTCTGCGATCCAGCCAGCCAACTCCGGGTCTCCAAGGTCGAAATGCAGCCAGCGCAGGCTGCCGCGACCTGTCGGCTTCAGATCGGGGGCCTTGCGGCAATTCCCATCGGGCCAAAGGTCATAGGCGCAGATCGGCATGCGGGATCTCCCTCAAGGTGCATGTGCGCGTAGCCTAGACTGTTGTCCGTCCGGGAGCCAGTGTCCGGCGTTGCGGAAAAGGTTCCGGTTCGCGCGTGGCACCGCGCATCGCGCGGTGCCATGCCCAAGGCTGCCAAGGGGTCTCGGCGCAGCCGGGACAGCTGCAGGCGCGGGAGTGCCACCGTGCTGGGTGAGGCCTCCCGACCGGTCAGAGCGCTGCGGCCAGCCGGGTGCCCTGGTTGATGGCACGCTTTGCGTCCAGTTCCGCCGCAACATCCGCGCCGCCGATCACATGGGCCGTGATGCCTTGTGCCTCCAGCGCATCCGCCAAGGAGCGTTCAGAGAGCTGGCCTGCACAAAGCACGATCGTGTCGGCGGCAATCACGGTGGGGTTCTCCCGCGCTTCGCCAAAGCTCACGTGCAGGCCATCACTGTCGATCTTCTCGTAGTTCACGCCGCCCACAAAATTCACGCCCTTCATTTTCAGCGTGGCGCGGTGGATCCAGCCGGTGGTCTTGCCGAGGCCCTTGCCATGTGCCTGGGCCTTGCGCTGCAGTAGCGTCACCTCGCGGGCGGGGGCCTCGGGCTGCGGTCCTTCGGGGGCCAGGCCCGAGCGATGCTCGGCGGGGTCCGTCACCCCCCATTCCTTCATCCAGAGCGGCAGGTCCTCGGTGGGGCTTTTGCCCTCGTGCAGCAGGTATTCGGAGACATCGAAACCGATGCCACCCGCGCCGATCACCGCGACGCGCTTGCCGACCTCGGCCTTGCCGCGCAGAACGTCGATATAGCTCAGCACGTTGTCGCGGTCCTGGCCGGGAATGCCCGGATCGCGCGGGGTGACGCCGGTGGCGATCACCACCTCGTCAAAGCCCGTCAGATCCTCGGCCGCCACTTCGCGGCCCAGTTCCAGCGTGATACCCGCGTCAGCAACCATGGCGCGGTACCAGTCCACCAGCCCCCAGAACTCTTCCTTGCCGGGCACCTGTTTCGCCATGTTGAGCTGGCCGCCGATCTCATCCGCCTTGTCGAACAGAGTCACCTTATGGCCGCGCTGGGCGGCAGTGAGGGCCGTCGACAGACCCGCGGGGCCGGCACCGACGATGGCGACGCTCTTGGCCGCGGCAGCCGGTTCGATCACCAGTTCGGTTTCGTGGCAGGCGAGGGGGTTCACCAGGCAGGAGGTCAGCTTGCCGCCAAAGGTATGGTCAAGGCAGGCCTGGTTGCAGGCGATACAGGGCGCGATGCGGCTGGATTTGCCGTCTTCGGCCTTGGCCACGAAATGCGCATCGGCCAGCAAGGGGCGCGCCATCGACACCATATCGGCGCAGCCGGTGTCCAGCACCTCTTCGGCCACCTCGGGCGTGTTGATCCGGTTCGAGGTCACTACCGGGATCGAGACCTTGCCCATCAGTTTCTTCGTCACCCAGGCAAAGGCCGCGCGTGGCACCGAGGTCGCGATGGTCGGAATGCGCGCCTCGTGCCAGCCGATGCCGGTGTTGATGATGGTGGCGCCCGCCTTTTCGATTTCCTGCGCCAGTTGTACCACCTCGTCATGGGTGGAGCCATTGGGCACAAGGTCGATCATCGACAGGCGATAGATGATGATGAAATCGGAGCCGACCGCCTCGCGGGTGCGGCGCACAACTTCAATCGGCAGGCGCATGCGGTTCTCATAGGAGCCGCCCCAGCCATCGGTGCGCTTGTTGGTATGGGTGACCAGGAACTGGTTCAGGAAGTAGCCTTCGGAGCCCATGATCTCGACCCCATCATACCCGGCTTGCTGCGCCAGACGCGCCGCATTCACGATGTCCGAGATCTGTTTTTCGATGCCCTCTTCGTCCAGCTCGTTCGGCGGGAAGGGGGAGATCGGCGATTTCACGGCGCTGGGCGCCACGCATTTCGGGCCATAGGCATAGCGGCCCGCATGCAGGATCTGCATGGCGATCTTGCCGCCTGCCTCATGCACGCGGGTCGTGACGATGCTGTGGTTCTTCACATCCTCTTCGGTGGTCATCATCGCAGCCCCCGGCAGGACCGAGCCTTCGAGGTTCGGACCGATGCCGCCCGTCACCATCAGGGCGACGCCACCGCGTGCGCGCTCGGCGTAGAATTCGGCCACCCGGTTCCAGTCGCGGGTCTCTTCCAGACCGGTGTGCATGGAGCCCATCAGCACGCGGTTCTTCAGCGTGGTGAACCCCAGATCCAGCGGCGCCAGCAGTTTTGGGTACGCAGTCATCGACACTCTCCCTATCCTTTGGGCCGCAGGATCGCGCTTGGCGCGGGGTTTGTCACCTGTCAACGCGGCGTCACCCCCTTGCGTGCCCCGGCGGCAGCAGGTCTAATCATGGCAAGGATAGATCCAAGGAAGACCCATGACACCGGAAGACATCGCCAAACTGCCCTATCGCCGCAATGTGGGCGTCATGATGATCAACGCCGACGGGGCGGTCTTTGTCGGCCAGCGCTCGGACCGCTACAAGGATGCTTGGCAGATGCCCCAGGGCGGCATTGACGAAGGCGAGGATCCGCGCACCGCAGCCCTGCGCGAACTGGAGGAAGAGACAGGGGTGTTGCCCTCGCTGGTCGAGATCATCGCCGAATCCGAAACCTGGCTGCCCTATGATCTGCCGCATGACGTGGTGCCGAACTTCTGGGGCGGACGCTATCGCGGGCAGGAACAGAAATGGTATCTGATGCGGTTCTTGGGCTCTGACGATCAGGTGCGCATCGACACCGATCACCCCGAATTCTCTGCCTGGTGCTGGCAGCCGGTAGAGCATCTGGTGGAAAAGATCGTGCCTTTCAAACGCGAGGTCTACGCGCGGGTGGTCGAGGAATTCAGGAGGCACCTCTAGGATGAGACGCTTGCCGCACCTGTTGCGAAGCTTCGCGGTCGCTGTCGCATCTTTGGCGGCGCTGGGGGCAGGAACATCGGCACAGGCGCTCAGCTGCGCGCCCTGGGGTGTTACGGATGCCTATCTCAAGGCCGCCAGTTCCAACCGCTCCTACGCCATTCTCCAGGGGCGGCTCTCATTCGATGAACGCCGCCTGCCGCGGGCGCCTGCGAGCAATCCGAACGCTGCCCCTCCTGTGACCCAGTTTCGTGGGAGCTTCAATGGCGCGCTTCTGGGTGCGCGGGATTTTGACCGCGCCGTGAGGGCGGATGTGGTGATCGAGGTGCAATGCATGGGGCCCTGGTGCGGCAGGGCAAAATCGGGTGTGGAGTACCTGATCTTTGCCGAGCAGCGCGGCCGTGATCTGATCGTCCGGTTCGATCCCTGCGGCCAGTTTGCCTTTGCCGGGAATATCCACGCGCTGCGCAAACAGGTGCTGGACTGTCACCGTGGCACGGCCTGCGTGCCGCTTGCTCCACAGTGACAGGACCGCCTATTTGGCGGCAGCACTCAAGGGGTTTGAGGGGCTGCCGCGCCGAGGCGCTTTGGCTCCCTGCTGACCCAGCCAGAGGCTGAAAAGCGCAAGAGCCGCACCGATCATCTGATAATGGTTCAGCGTTTCCTGCATGAAAAGCCAGCCCAGGATCACCGCCGTCAGCGGGCTGAGCACGCCCAGGAGCGAGACGGCGGAGGGATCAATCCGCGCCAGCCCCCGGAACCACAGGATATAGGTCAGCGCACCGCCAATGAGGCTCATGTAGGCAAGGCCAAGAATGTTCTCTGCAGTGAAACGAGGTATCTCGGGCACGGTACAGAGGGTCAGCGGGATCAGCAGCAGGCCCCCGGCGGTCAGTTGCCAGGCGGTGAAGGTCAGCGGCGGCACCGGCGGCTGCCATTTGCGCGTCAGCACCACGCCAGCGGCCATGGAGAGCGCGCCGCCAAGCCCTGCGAGAACGCCGATCGTGTCCAGCTGCGCCGCGGGTGTCAGGACCAAGAGGGCAACACCGGCGATGCTGAGGGCTGCAGCCAGGATTGAGGCCAGTCTGATGGGGGCGTTCAGGACCAGCCCCGACAGGAAGACCACCACCAGCGGCTGAACCGCGCCCAAAGTGGCCGCGACCCCTCCCGGCAGGCGATAGGCGGACAGGAACAGAAAGGTCCAGAACAGCGAGAAGTTGAGCGCGCCCAGGACCAGCAGCTTTGGCACCCAGGTCATGGGAGGCAACTGGCGCACCAGCAGCAGTAACAGCAACCCCGCAGGCAGGGCGCGTAGCAGGGCCACGGTAAAGGGCGAATGGCCCGGCAGGAAATTGGTCGTCACGATATAGCTGCTGCCCCAGATTGCCGGTGCCAGCGCGGTCAGGATCAGGTCTCGGGTCTGCATCAGCGTCATCTCCATGTGTATCTTGAGGTCGAGATAAATCGCTTTCATCTTGACGTCAAGATATTTTGCCGCGAAACAGAATACATGGATCATGTGGATTTTATCACCCAGCAATGGGAACGGGAGCGGCCGGATCTTGATGTCACGGCCATGGGGATCATCGGCCGGGTGGGGCGTCTCTATCTGGCCTATCAGGCCGAGATGCAGAAGACCTTTCAGCGTTTTGGTCTCAACGCGGCCAAGTTCGACGTTCTGGCGACCCTGCGCCGGGCCGGTGTGCCATATGAGTTGTCGCCGGGCGATCTGTTGAAGGCGACCATGGTGGCCTCGGGGACGATGACCAATCGGATCGACCGGCTGGAGGCGGATGGGCTGGTGTCGCGCAAGGTGAACCCGGCGGACAGTCGCAGCTTCCTGGTCGGGCTGACCGATCAAGGCCTGGGGCTGATCAATGACGCGGTTGAAGCGCATGTGGCGACGCAGGCCGGTCTGCTTGGGGAGATGGCCGCTGAGGATGTCGAGCGCTTCAAGGCGCTATTGTCCAAGGCCCTGGTTGCGGCAGGCAGCCGCTGACATCCTGCGCGGGCTTGCGCCCTTGCGTCCTGCGGACGGCGGGGGCGAGCGTGGCGCGGAGCGGCTTTGCCGCTCCGCGCCACGCCCAACGGGAGATGGTGACCCTTAGGGCATCTTCGACCGGCGGGAGCTTTTCCGCCCGTTCTCAGAGAAGCCCTTCGGCCTTCAGGATCTCGCGCATGTCCTGTTCGGGGCGCGGTCCGATATGGCTGATCACCTCTGCAGCGCAGGCATTGCCGATCTTGGCGCAGGTTTCCAGATCGCGGCCCGTGGCCAGACCGAACAGGAAGCCGGCGGCGAATTGATCGCCGGCGCCGGTGGCATCCACCGGCACCACCTTGGTGACGGGCACATCGATGCGGGTTTCCCCGGCGATCACCGAGACCCCGTCACCGGAGCGGGTGCAGACCACCAGCGGACAGATCGCGGCGGTCTTGGCCAGCGCCTCTTCCAGATCGTCGGTTTCAAACAGCGAGCGGATCTCGTCCTCGTTGCCGATCACGAACTCCAGCTCGTTCTCGATCAGCGACAGGAAGTCGGCGCGGTGGCGTTCGACGCAGAAGGGGTCGGAGATGGCGATACCCGGCTTGCCGCCGCCCAGGCGACAATCGCGTGCGGCCTCCATGAAGGCCGTCTTGCCCTTGTCCTTGTCAAAGAGATAGCCCTCCAGGAACATGATCTGCGTCTGCCCGGCGACCTCGTTCGGTACGTCCGGAGAGCTGAGCTCGGAGGAAATCCCAAGATAGGTGTTCATCGACCGCTCGCCGTCGGGTGACACAAAGATCATCGACCGCGAGGTGGGCAGCTCACCGCCCGGTACTGGCGGGTTGACGAAATCGACGCCATCCTCGTTCATCGCGTCGGCATAGAAGCGGCCCAAAGCATCGTCATGCACCCGCCCGATAAAGGCGGCATCGAGCCCCAGCGCACCGGCGCCGGCGATGGTGTTGGCGACCGAACCGCCGGGCGTCTGCACCCGGCTTTCCATCGCGCCATACAGAACCTCGCCGCGTTCGCGCTCGATCAGCTGCATGATGCCCTTCTCGATCCCCATATGGTCAAGAAAGCTGTCGTCGCATTGGCTGATCACATCGACGACGGCGTTGCCGATGCCGACAATCTGGTAGGTTTTCATAAGTTCTTGTCCTCGTATTGGCACAGGTCGCGGATGAGGCAGGTGCCGCACATCGGCTTGCGTGCCTTGCAGTGATAACGGCCGTGCAGGATCATCCAGTGATGGGCGTGCTGCTGGAAATCGACCGGGATATTGTCTTCGATGGCGCGCTCGACCGCGTCCACATCCTTGCCGGGGCAGATGCCGGAACGGTTGCCGACCCGGAAGATATGGGTATCCACCGCCTGCGCCGGGTAGTGCCACCACATGTTCAGAACCACATTGGCGGTCTTGCGACCCACCCCCGGCAGCGATTGCAGCGCGGCGCGGGAGTTTGGCACTTCGCCGCCGTAATCATCGACCAGAATGCGGGCCATCTTGATGACGTTCTTGGCCTTGTTGCGGAACAGGCCGATCGTCTTGATATGTTCGATCAGCCCCTCTTCGCCGAGGTCCAGCATCTTTTGCGGGGTGTCCGCGATCTTGAACAGTTCGCGCGTGGCCTTGTTGACGCCTGCGTCCGTGGCCTGTGCCGACAGGGCGACGGCCACCACCAATGTGTAGACATTCACATGGTCCAGTTCGCCCTTGGGTTCCGGCTCGGCTGCCTGAAACCGCGAAAAGATCTCTCGCAGGGTGTGGTAATCGAGTTGCTTTGCCATGCCGCCCCTTTTGCCGATCCGTGTCCGACCACGCAAACGAAAAACGTCTCCTTGGTTTCGCAGGGCTTGCGACCTGTTGCCTCTGGAACAGGGGCATCGGCAGCAAAGCGCAAAATCCGGGTCGTTTGGCGCGCAGCTCTTGGTTACTCTCTCCGGAGTGCAAAACGCAGGAGAGCAGGCAATGACCGGTCAGGCGCAAGAAGACAGCTATCACTACGGCGTCATCCGGCGTGCGATCGAGGTGATCGACGCGGGCGGGGAAGATCTGAGCCTTGAGATGCTGGCCGCGCGTATGCAGATGAGTCCGGCCCATTTTCAGCGGGTGTTTTCGGCCTGGGTGGGCGTCTCTCCCAAGCGCTATCAGCAATATCTGCGGCTGGGTCACGCAAAGACGCTGCTGCAGGAGCGGTTTTCCACGCTAGAGACCGCCCATGCGGTGGGGCTGTCGGGATCGGGACGCCTGCATGATCTCTTCCTGCGCTGGGAGGCGATGAGCCCCGGCGAATATGCCCGCAAAGGCGCGGGGCTGCAGATCCGCTGGGGCTGGTTTGACAGCCCCTTTGGCCTGGCTCTGGTCATGGGCACCGAAAAAGGCATCTGCGGGCTGGCCTTCGCGGCAGAGGTCGGGGCTGAACCAACCATGGCCGACATGCGCGCCCGCTGGCCCAGTGCGACGTTCGTCGAGGATCCCATGGGGCTGCGTCCGCTGGCAGAGGCCATCTTTTCCCAACGCGGGGAGGCGGCGCTGCATATGATCGGGGCGCCGCTTCAGATCAAGGTCTGGGAGGCGCTGCTGCGCATCCCCTCGGGCCATGTCACCACCTATTCCGAGCTGGCGCGCGCCATAGGCTCCCCCCGTGCGGTGCGGGCGGTGGGGACGGCGGTGGGCAAGAACCCGGTCAGCTGGCTCATTCCCTGTCACCGCGCCCTGCGCAAATCCGGCGCCCTGGGCGGATATCATTGGGGCACGGGGGTCAAACGGGCCATGCTGGCCTTCGAGTCGGCACAGGACGACAGCAAGATCGCGGCCAGCGTGGAGGGGCGGCAATCCGCCTAAGGGCCTCGGTCTTTTCGTGAACGGGTCTTGAACGGGGATGGGACAGCCGCAATACTGCCCGCAAAACAGGCATGACTGCAGCTGGCTCGGGCCAGGCTGCACGCCACGCGGAGCAGGCAAAAGGCTGAAGGAAATGACGATTTTGAAAATCTCGACCGTGGCGGCGGTGAGTCTGGTTCTTGGCCTTGGCGCCTGTACCGACCCGGCCATGCTGAACAGGGATGGCAGCCCCAGCAAGGAGCGCCAGGGTTTGATCGCAGGCGGTATTCTGGGGGCCGGCATCGGTGCCCTTTCGGGAGCAAGCAATAAGACCGCAGCCGTGATCGGTGGCGCCGCCGCTGGTGCCCTTGCGGGCGGTTTGATCGGCAGCCAACTGGACAAGCAGGAAGCCGAGCTGCGACAGTCGATCGCTAATGATCGCATTGCCATCGTCAATACCGGAGACCGGCTGATCCTGCTGTTGCCGGATGATCTGACCTTTGCCACCGACAGCTCGGATCTTACGCCGTCGATCCGCGCGGACCTGCTGAAGGTCGCGGACAGTCTGGTGCGCTATCCCAATAGCACAGTGCAGGTGATCGGCCATACCGACAGCGATGGCGATGCGGCCTACAATCAGGGCCTGTCCGAGCGTCGCGCATCTGTGGTGGCCGATCAGATCCAGGCGGGCGGCGTGCCCTACAATCGGATCCGCACCATCGGTCGCGGAGAGGCGGAGCCGGTTGCCAGCAACCTCACCGAAGAGGGCAAGGCGCAGAACCGGCGGGTGGAGATCGTGATCATCCCGCAGTAGCGGGCGCGCTCTTTTGGGCACGCGGCTGTGAACTGATGCACATAGGCTCCGCAGCGACAGGTCTTTGCCTTTGAAACGGGCCGATCTAAGGTCTGCGCCATTGCGGCTTTGAACTCAAAGGACATTGATATGAGCAATCCGGTGCTTCTCACTCTGTCGGGATCTCTGCGTGCGGGGGCGAGCAATCGCCTGCTGCTGAAGGAGGCCGCGCGCTTTTTTGGCCCCTCCACCCATGTCGAAGGTGATCTGAACCTGCCGCTTTACAATGGCGATGACGAGGAGCGGGTCGGCGTGCCTGCTGCGGTGCAGGCGCTGGCGGATCAGATTGCCGCAGCCGATGCGGTGGCGATTTCCACGCCGGAATACAACAAGGGACCGTCGGGGGCCTTGAAGAACGCGCTGGACTGGGTGAGCCGGACCGATGGCGCCCCCTGGGCAGATAAACCCGTGGCGGTGATGTCGGCAGCGGCGGGGCGCGCAGGCGGCGAGCGGGCGCAGATGGTGCTGCGCGGCTTCATGGTGCCGTTCCAGCCGCGCCTCATTTCGGGGCCTGAGCTGCACCTGGCGAATTCGTCCAATGAGTTTGACGACCAGGGGCAGTTGAAAAGCGATCTCTATCGCAACACCCTTGAGACGCTGATGCAAAAGCTGCGCGCAGAAATCGGCCGTTGATCCGATGGTGCCGGGCGGGGCGGAGGTCTCCCGCCGCTTGTCCTTTTGGCGGGGCGGAGTAAAGTCGCGCCATGACAGAGCAGCCAGATACCCCGACCGAAGAGCGTCAGAGCGACGTAATGGATCCCGCCCGCGCCGCTGCCTTTGAGGTGGCGCTGGGGCGGCAGGCGACGATCAGCGCAGGCAGCCCCTTGCCGCCGTTTTTCCATCAGCTCTACTTCTGGGCGCCCCAGCCGCCTGAATGTCTGGGGCGGGATGGCCATCCGCGCGTGGGTGCGGCTGGCGGGTTGATCCCCGACCTGGGCTTGCCGCGCCGCATGTGGGCGGGTGGTCGTTTGCAGTTCGATGCGCCTTTGTGCGCCGGGATCCGGGCCGAGAAACACTCGGTGTTGGAGCGCGCGGAACACAAAGAGGGGCGCAGCGGACCGCTGGCCTTTGTGACCCTGCGGCACGAGGTTTGGCAGGAGGGGCGGCTGTGTCTGACGGAATGGCAGGATCTGGTCTATCGGGAGGATCCTGATCCGGCGGCGCAACAGCCGATTGCGCCTGAGGCGCGTCAGGATGAGACTGATGCACGGGAGGAGATGTTTTCCTCGACCCTGCTGTTTCGCTACTCGGCGCTGACCTTCAACGGGCACCGGATCCACTATGATCTCGATTATGCGCGCGATGTGGAGGGCTATGAGGGGCTGGTGGTGCATGGCCCCCTGCTGGCGCAGAAACTGATGCTTTTGGCGGAAGAGGTGATCGGCCCCTTGAAGCGGTTTTCCTTCCGGGCCTCTTCCCCCTTGATGCATTTTGAAACAGCTACCTTCTGCCGCAACGGGAATGATCTATGGGTGCGCGGCCCCGATGGGCGGCAATGCATGAGTGCCACGGCTGAAGGGGCCTGACGGAAGGGCTCCCGCCTGCCGGGCCATATTCTGCGAATATGACGCTGCCAGTTGGGCCCGGCGCCGCTGCGCGGCGCAAAAGGGGCTGAGAAGCGTTTTGAGGGGCAGGTCTGCCCCTCAAAAGCGCGATCCCGATTGTGGGGGTTGCGCTTCGCGTCAAGGGCAAGGCGCGCGATGCGCGCAGGCTGCGCCTCCCTTGACCCGGAGCACAGCAGAAACGCGCGCCTCAGAGGTTGTCTTCGATGCGGAACCCATGGGGAATGCTGTCGGTCTGCTCCAGAAGCAGGTCGGTCATGACCTCGGCCACCTTGGGGGCCATGCCAAAGCCGATCTTGAAGCCGCCGTTGGCGATGAAGTGACCGGGGCGATCCGGCCAGGCGCCCAGCATGGGCGCGCGGGACTTGGCGCGGGGGCGGACCCCGGCCCAGCGCTCGATCACCTGGGCCTGCTGCAGTAGAGGGAGAGCAGCGCGGGCGCGGGTGAGGATATCGTCCAGCTGTTCGTCTGTGCTTCCCGCGTCATCAAACTCCCGCTCGCTGGTGGAGCCGATGGCTACGGTACCGTCCGCATGCGGGATGATGTGCAGGCTGTCGGCATAGAGCTGGGGCACTTCTCCGGCGTCGTGACGCAGCAGGGCGGCCTGTCCCTTGACGCCGCTACCGATGGGTTTGCCGAGCAGTCGGTTCAGGTCTTGTAGCCCCGCGTATCCGCTGGCGTGGACAACCTGTCCTTGATCGTCCCCGTCTGAAAGGATGGGAACACCTTGCGCCTTCAGGGCCGCCACGAGGGCAGCGCAGGCGCGGCGCGGGTGCATGCGGGCGCTGAGCGTATCGTGGATCACGAGGCCGGTGGCGCTGGGCGGTGCCCAGTCTCCGAATGCCTCGGCCGGGCGGACCTTCCATTCGGCCTGTGGTCCTGCTTCTGTCCGCCAGAGCTCTGCTGCCGTGGCTTCGCGCTGGCGGGCCAGCTCCAGCGTGCGGGCGTCATTGATCGGTTGCAGCCGTCCTGTGCGCCCATATCCGGGTGAAACGCCGCCTGCCTGTTCCACCTCGGCCCAGAAGCCTTCGGCCCTCAACAGGCTTTCGAATTGGAACTGCTTCTTGGGGTTCCAGTTCTCCGGCACATGTGGCGCCAGCGCGCCCACAAGGCCGCCGCTGGAGCCGGCGCCCGGGCCGAAGGGATCGATCACCTGCACCTTTGCGCCGCGCCGGGCGCAGGCCCAGGCGATGGAGAGGCCGAAGATGCCTGCCCCGCGCACAGTGATATCAGCCGTGATATCTGCCATTGCCATTCGCCCGCCCTTTCGCCAGTGTCGCGCCACTTCGCCATATCACTTAGGGGAAAACAGCATGGCAGACCAGCAGGCCCGTGATCGGCAAGCCCGTGATCAGCAGGCCAGCCTCAGCTGGCGCGACGGCAGCGTTCCGGTGTCAGACCAGTTCGACGATCCCTATTTCTCGATCCAGGACGGGCTGGCGGAGACAGAGCATGTGTTTCTGGCCGGGAACGATCTGCCGACGCGCTTTGCCCCCGGTTTTCACATTGCGGAGCTGGGTTTTGGCACCGGGCTGAACCTGCTTGCTGCCTGGAAACTGTGGGAGGAAAGCGGGCAGAGCGGCGCGCTACGGTTCACCAGCTTCGAGGCCTTCCCAATGGTGCCCGCCGATATGGCAAAGGCGCAAACGGCCTTTCCCGCCGTCACCCCCTGGGCCGAACGATTTCTGGCAAAATGGAGCGGGGAGGGCAGCTGCACCTTTGACACCCTGCAGTTTCAGATGGTCAGGGGCGACGCGCGCCTGTCGCTGCCGGAGTGGACAGGGCAGGCCGATGCCTGGTTTCTGGACGGGTTTTCCCCGGCCAAGAACCCCGAGTTGTGGGGCGAGGATCTGATGGCGGAAGTGGCCCGGCACACGGCGCCCGGCGGCACGGCAGCAACCTATACGGCGGCGGGCTTCGTGCGTCGGGGGCTGGAGGCGGCGGGTTTCACCGTTACCCGCATCCCGGGCTATGGGCGCAAGAGACATATGACAAAGGCAGAACTGGCATGAGCAGCACAGAGACCCACGCGGCAGGAGATAACACGCGCCTTGGCGTGCTGCTGATGATCGGCGCCACCATCGTCTTTGCTCTGCAGGACGGGATCTCGCGCCATCTGGCGGGGGAATACAACGTCTATATGGTGGTGATGATCCGCTACTGGTTCCTGTCGCTCTTCGTGGTGTCCATCGCGTTGCGCCAGCCCGGCGGGCTGAAAAAGGTCGCCCGCACCCGGCAGATCTGGCTGCAGATCTTTCGCGGTTTCATCTGCGCGGCCGAAATCTGCGTCATGGTGCTGGCCTTTACCCTTTTGGGGCTGGTGGAAAGCCATGCTGTGTTCGTCTCCTACCCCTTGTTGATCGCGGCGCTGTCGGGACCCATCCTGGGCGAGAAGGTCGGGATCTGGCGCTGGAGTGCGATTCTGGTCGGTTTCCTGGGGGTGCTGATCATCCTGGAACCCGGCGTTGGCGTCTTCCAACCCGCGGCCCTTGTGCCGCTTCTGGCGGCCTTGATGTTTGCCCTATACGGGCTGCTGACGCGCTATGCGGCGCGAAAGGACAATTCGGCGACCAGTTTCTTTTACGTGGGCGTTGTCGGCGTTGTCTTCATGACGCCGATCGGCCTCTGGAACTGGGAGGCGATGAGCGCGCCGGATTGGGGCTGGATGGGGCTGTTGTGCCTGACCGGGGCACTTGGGCACTACCTTCTGATCCGCTGCTACGAGGCTGCCGAGGCCAGCGCGGTGCAGCCCTTTGCCTATCTGCAGTTGCCCTGGGCGGCTATGCTGGGGCTTGTGGTCTTTGCCGAGACGATCCGCTTCAACGTGGCGCTCGGCGCCGGTATCGTTGTGGCGGCGGGGCTCTTCACCCTATGGCGTGAACGCCGCAAGGGTTGAGCCTTTCAGCTCGCGCGAGAACGGGATCGGCAGGGGCGCCTTGCCCAGCCGCGCGCGGTAGACCGGCAGGCTTTCGGTCACGCGCATCACGTAGTTGCGGGTCTCGTTGAAGGGGATGTGCTCGATCCAGTCGATGATGTCGGGGGTGCCGTCGCGGGGATCGCCGTAGCGCTCCATCCAGGCGAGGGGGCGCCTTGGGCCGGCATTGTAGCCGGCCGCCATCATCACCACGTTGCCGCCGAATTCCTCGGCCAGGCGCGCGAGATACTGCGCGCCAAGGGTGGCGTTGTAATCCCATTCGGCGGTCAGGCGGGCGGTCTTGTGATCGTCCAAAATGCCCAGCTCCCCGGCCACCAGTTTTGCGGTGGCGGGCATCACCTGCATCAGCCCGCGCGCGCCCGCATGGCTGATCACGCCCGCGTCGAATTCGCTTTCGCGCCGGGCGATGGCGAGGGTCATCTCAGGTGCCATGGGCAGTTTCTGCTCGGCGACCGGATGCAGCGGGTAGTATGCGCCTTTCAGCTCGACCCCGTCTTGCGCGGCCCGTTTGCCGATCATCACGGCGAGGTGGGGTTGACCCATCTCGACGGCCATCTGGCCCAGCTGCAAGGCCTCTTGGGGGGGCAGGCTTTCAGTCAGATGGGTCAGGAAACGCTCTCCCAGGGACAGCTCCCCGGCACGCAAGAGCTGCAGCCCGGCCTCGGTCACCGAAGAGTTCAGAAAACGCGCGCTGCGCCAGCCCGGCAGGGCAGGCGGGGTTGCCAGCTCTGGATCGAATGGACGTCCCAGTGCCTCGGCGGCGAGGATCCCGTAGAAGGAGGTCTGATAGGCGGCACCCTTGGCATAGGCGGCATGGGCCTGTTCCACCTGGCCAAGCGCTGCATAGGCGCGGCCCAGCCAGTAGCCGCCGCGCCCGATGGAAATGGGCGTCTCGACGGAGGAAAGGAAGCGTTCGAAATGCTGCGCAGCGAGCGCTGGATCATTGAGCTTGCGCAGGGCGATATAGCCGGCCAGCCATTCGCAATCGGAATAGCCATAGCCCGCGTCCGGGGTCGAGAAATGATGCGCGGCCAGTTGGTAGGCCCGTTCGTTATTGCCATCACGCATGTCCTGACGGGCAAGATCGCGGCGGCGGCGCAGCCAGTCTTCGGGGCGGCCAAGCCTGTCGGCGCTGGTGCTGCGCTCCATCAGCATCTCGATGGCGCCCTCGCGTCGCCCCTTCTGATCGCGCCAGTCGAAACGGTCATAGGCAAGGCCCGCATCATCTTTCAGATCGCCGGGCACTGCGGCGATCTTGGCATCAACGCCCGCGGTGCGTTCCTGCAGGGCGATGCGCGCCTCGGCCAGTTTGCGGGGGCCATCCGGCACCAGGTCGAGCATGCGCCGGGCGCTGACCAAGTGGTGATCCCACAACAGCCGATCCAGGCGGGCCACGTGATGCGGTCTGAGCTGGGAGCCAAAATCCGCAAGAAAGGCAGACTGCAGCTCTTCGGTCATCGGCATGGTTTGCCAGGCGCGGATGATCTCGGCCTCAGCCTCGCTGCGCCGCCCGGCCCGGATCAATGCGCGGCCCAGGCTCAGCGCGCCTTCGGCGGTCTTGGGGCTGTGGTTCGAGTAGAAGGAAATCGTGACGGGATGCGGCGCCTTGGCCAGGTTTTCCTCCTGCTGCTGTCGCAGGTAGGGCAGGCCGGGCCAGTCCGGGCGCCGCGCCAGGAAGGACATCACATCCCGCGATGTCCCTTCGCCCGCGCGCAAGCGATGCCATTCGACGATATCGCGGGCAACCGTGGTTTCCGGCCCGGCCCGTTCCCCTGCCGCGTTCCAGTCCTTGTCCCGCACCAGGTCCAGCGCCTCTGACAGGCGGTCCGCGCGGGCGGGATCGGCGCCAAGAAGCGGGAGGACCAGTAGAATGAAGGTCAGAATGCGTGTCATCTCTTGCATTTTCTTGTGAACAGGGGATAGAGGCTTTGACGATAAGCCGTGACGGGCCGGTATCAACTCAAATCCCGGTCATGTCCACCATTCCGGCGGGGCTTTGCCTGCCGATCACTCGCAACTAAGGGAGCGTGCCCATGTTCAAAGGCTCTATGCCAGCCCTCGTCACTCCGTTTCGCAACGGCGAGTTGGATCTGGATACGCTCAAACACCTGGTAGAATGGCAGATAGAGCAAGGCTCGACCGGTCTGGTCCCCGTGGGCACCACCGGCGAAAGCCCGACGCTGAGCCACGAAGAGCACGAAACCGTGATCGCCGAGGTGGTGAAGGCCGCCGCGGGCCGGGTGCCGGTCATCGCAGGCGCTGGCTCCAACAACACGGTCGAGGCGATTCGCTTTGTCGAATTCGCCGCACGCATCGGCGCCGATGCGGCCCTGGTGGTGACGCCCTATTACAACAAGCCGACCCAGCGCGGCATGGCGGCGCATTTCACCGCGCTGCACGACTGCGCCGATATCCCGATCGTGATCTACAACATCCCGGGCCGTTCGGTGGTCGACATGAGCCCGGCGACCATGGGTGAGCTGGCCAAGCTGCCGCGGATCGTGGGCGTCAAGGACGCCACCGGCAAGCTGGAGCGTGTGAGCCAGCAGCGCGCCTCCTGCGGTGCGGATTTCATCCAGCTGTCGGGTGAGGACGCCACCGCGCTGGGCTTCAACGCCCATGGCGGCGTCGGCTGCATCTCGGTCACCGCGAACGTGGCACCGAAGCTCTGCGCCGAATTCCAGGCGGCGACCCTGGCGGGCGATTACAAGACCGCGCTGGAGTATCAGGACCGCCTGATGCCCCTGCACGAGGCGATCTTTATCGAGCCGGGTCTGGTGGGCGCGAAATACGGCCTGTCGAAACTGGGCCTGTGCAGCGAAGAGGTCCGCTGCCCGCTGACCACGCTGGAAGACAGCACCAAGGCGGCGATCGACGCGGCCATGAAACACGCAGGCTTGCTGTAAGGCACATCTGAACAGTTGTCAAAAAAGGCGGCTCCGGGTGGGCCGCCTTTTTCTTTGTGTTCAAGTCAGGTTCAGCGCTTACCGTAGTAGAGGCCGACCACATGTTCGGCCTCGGCAAAGAACAGCCAGCGCAGGCAGGCGACCCCGGCGATATGCAGCAGCACCGCAAGGCCCGCCATCAGGTGCTTCAGCATCAGCCCCGAGAAGGGGATGACCATCAGCGCAATCGGCAGGGCAAAGGCGAGGGCAAAGCCGATCACCCGCAGTTTCAGCGCGTGTTTGCGGCCCAGCACATAGGTGAATTCGCGCAGCAGGTAGTTGCTGCCCGTGTGCGGCGGCTCGAATGCACGCACGGCGCCGCGATCCCCCAGTCCCGTGGCTGTGCCGATGTCTGTGCCGGATTGCGCCAGCGGCTTACCCGTCTTGGCCCAATAGATGAGCTGAATCGCCCCGGCCAAGGCCAAGAGCCAGGGCGCAAGGCTTTCGCGTCCGGCCAACAGGGCTCCGCCCGCGATTGCGAAACTGAGAAACACCATGGGTGTCAGCGGGCTATGCCAGCGTGGGATCGTCTTCAGCTGGGTGTAGATCATCGCCGTGGTGAAGACCGTGCCGATGCTGAGTACCGCGCCAAGGGCACCTAAGAAACGCCAGTCGGTCTCAAGGAAAACGGCACCGGCAGCGTAGATTGCCATGATAACCAGCGCGGCGACGGCAGCGCATCCCTCGCGGCTGAGCCAACTTGTACGCCACTGGCTGAAGGCCTTCCAGGCGCGTTCGGGGTGACCCAGATGAAAGGTCGAGGCCAGCAGTCCGCCCACGGCCAGCGCATAGGCGATGGCGTAAAAGACGAAGGCGACCCAGCCGGTGACCGAAGGCATGCCAAGCCCGAGGAAGGCGAGCAGTCCAAAGCCAAGCCCTGACAGGGTGGTGAAAATGATGACGGAAGGGGCCGGATGCATCAGGAATTTCCTCCGGGCAGTTTATCAAGCGCCTTGTCCAGCCAGCCAAGGAAGCCGGTAGGTTCTTCCGCGACAGGCGCCAGTAGCGGAGCCAGCACGTCGATCTGATCCTCGATCCGGTCCTTGGGGCGGGGTGGCAGGTATTTGTTGACGGGTTTGGTGCCCATCTCGGGCATCAGGTCCATGCCGCCGCGCGCTGCGACCAGTTGCGAGACATCACTGTCCGGATCTCCGAGATCGCCGAAATGCCGCGCCCCTGCGGGACAGGTGCGCACGCAAGCGGGGATGCGGTCCACTTCGGGCAGGTTGTCGTTATAGATCCGGTCCACGCAGAGGGTGCATTTCTTCATCACGCCTTCGGCCAGGTCCAGCTCGCGCGCGCCATAAGGGCAGGACCAGGCACAAAGCCCGCAGCCGATACAGTCGCTTTCATTGACCAGAACGATGCCATCCTCGACCCGCTTGTAGCTGGCGCCGGTGGGGCAGACGGTGACGCAGGGGGCATCCTCGCAGTGCAGGCAGGATTTGGGGAAATGCACCAGCTGGGCAGCGGGGGCGGGCTGGGCGCCTGTGGCCTGTGGTTGCACCTCATAGGAATGCACCCGGTTGAGGAAGGTGCCGGAGGGATCGGCGCCATAGGGATCCTGATCCGACAGCGGCGCGCCGTAGTTTTCGGTGTTCCAACCCTTGCAGGAAATCACGCAGGCATGGCAGCCGACGCAGGTATCCAGATCGATGACCAGACCCATCTTGCGGTCTGTCTGTGCAGGTAATTCGGTCATTTGCCCACCTTCCATTTCAGATCCTTTGGCCCCGTTCCCACCGGCGAGGTGATCGGCGCGAAGGCAGGCTGGCTTTCGCTCATGCCGTCCGGCGGCGCGGCCTTTTCGATCTTCACCTTGAGGTCGAACCAGGCGGCCTGGCCGGTGATCGGATCCGAGTTCGCCCATCTTAACCCGTCGCCCTTGGGGGGCAGCAGCTCGTGGATCAGGTGGTTGAGCAGGAAGCCCTTGGTGGCCTCGGGCGCGTTTTCGTCCAGCGCCCAGGCCCCCTTGCGCTTGCCGATGGCATTCCAGGTCCAGACCGTGTTTTCATTGAGCGCGGCCATCTCCATCACTGGCACGGTGATCTCCCCGTGCGGAGAAGAGACCCGCGCCCAATCGCCATCAGACAAGCCGTTTTCGCGCATCAGTTTTGTCGGCACATACAAGGGATTGCGCCCATGCAGCTGCCGCAGCCAGGCGTTCTGGCTGCCCCAGGAGTGATACATCGCCATGGGGCGCTGGGTCAGAGCGTTGACAGTGAAACCCGCGTTGCCCTGCTGATCACTCTCATACCAGATCGGCAGCGGATCCATGGTGGCCGTGATCCGCGCGCGCAGATGGTCGGGCGGCTGGCGCTCCCCGTATCCTTCGGCTGCCAGTTGAAAGCGGCGGAGCGGCTCGACATAAAGCTGGAACAGGTAGGGTTCGGGCTTGTCATATAGGCCCATGCCCACCGCCCAGTCCTGATAGGCCCTGTTCCAGGGTTTGTAGTAGAGCGCCGCATCGGGGATGTGGCTGACGTGGAAACCGCCGTTTTCAATGTAGCGGTCCAGTTGCGCGGGGTTTGCTGCCCCGCGCCCGGACTCGCTGCCATCCCCGCGCCATCCCGAAAGCGGGCCGATGCCGGGCTTGCGTTCGTGATTGACGATATAATCGGCGTAATCCTGATACTTGGCGCTGCCGTCCTCGGCGGTGAAGCCAGGCAGTTTTAGCCGGTTTGCCAGTTGCACCAGAGCGGTCTGGAAACCGCGCACGTCCCGGTCCGGCTCCACCACCGGCCAGCGGATCGCATCGGCGGCGGCATCCGCTTCGCAGATCGGGCGGTCGAGCAGGGAAATGCAGTCGTGCCGCTCCAGATAGGTGGTGTCTGGCAGGATCAGGTCGGCATAGGCGACCATTTCGGAACTATAGGCGTCCGAATAGATGATGCGCGGGATGACATATTCGCCGTCCGCATCGGTATCGGTCAGCATCTCGATCACGCCGCGGGTGTTCATCGAGGAGTTCCACGACATATTCGCCATATACATGAATAGCGTGTCGATCTTGTAAGGGTCCCCTGCATGGGCGTTGGAGATCACCATATGCATCAACCCATGGGCGCTCATCGGGTTTTCCCAGGTAAAGGCCTTGTCGATACGCGCCGGGCTGCCGTCTTCCTTGAGGGCCAGATCATCGGGGCCGTGCACGAACCCCAGATGCGGGCCATCCAGCGCGCAGTCGGGTTTCACGCCACAGTGGGGTTTGGGATGCGCGGTCGCGGGCTTGGGGTAGGGCGGTTTGAAGCGAAAGCCGCCCGGAACCTCCACCGTGCCGAGAAGGATCTGCAGCACATGCAGCGCCCGGCAGGTCTGGAAGCCGTTGGCATGGGCGGACACCCCGCGCATCGAATGGAATGACACGGGCCGCCCCACCATGGTCTGATGCGTCTCGCCACGAAAATCGGTCCATTCCTGCTGGATCTCGAAGGCCTCGTCAAAGGCGACGCGGGCGATCTCGGCGGCGATGGCGCGAATGCGGCTTGCCGGAATGCCGCAGTGATCGGCCACCGTTTCGGGCGCGTAGTCATCTGACAGGTAGCGTTCCGCCATGAGGTGGAACACAGGCCGGTGCGTGACGCCCGCATGGCGGTAGGTGGCATGCAGATCGGGGCGCACGCCGGGCTGGTCAAAGGGCGCGGGCTTGCCGGTCTTGCGGTCGATCACCAGCTCCTTGCCTGCCTCATCGCGCAGGAACAGGCCCTGTTCCGGCCCCTCGCTGGCGTTCACCAGAACCGGGGCGTTGGTGTAGCGGCTGAGGTAGTCGAGATCGATTTTCCCGGCTTTCAGCAGCACATGCACCAGCGACAGGATGAATAGCCCGTCGGTGCCCGGCGTGATGCCGACCCAGTCATCGGCCACCGCGTTATAGCCAGTGCGGATCGGGTTGACGCCAATCACCCGCGCGCCGCGTGCCTTGATCCGTCCAATGCCCATCTTGATCGGGTTGCTGTCGTGATCCTCCGCGACGCCAAAGAGCAGGAACAGCTTGGTATGGTCCCAGTCGGGTTGGCCGAATTCCCAGAAGGCGCCGCCCATGGTGTAGATCCCGGCCGTTGCCATATTGACCGAGCAAAAGCCCCCATGCGCCGCATAGTTGGGCGTGCCGAAGTTCTGCGCCCAGAAACTGGTGAAGCTTTGCGACTGATCCCGTCCGGTGAAGAAAGCCAGCTTTTCCGGTGCAGTTTTGCGCAAGGGTTCCAGCCAGGACACCGCCAGATCCAGCGCCTCGTCCCAGGTGATTTCCTGAAACTGCCCCGACCCGCGCGGACCGACCCGGCGCAGTGGCGCGCGCAGCCGCGAGGGCGCATTGTGCTGCATGATGCCGGCGCTGCCCTTGGCGCAGAGAACGCCCTTGTTCACAGGGTGATCGCGGTTGCCTTCGATATAGGCGACCTGTTTCCTGCCGTCGCTGCCGGTCTTCATGTGCACATTGATGCCGCAGCGGCAGGCACACATATAGCAGGTGGTCTGACGCACCTCTTCCGAGACGTCGGGTGAGGTGTTCACCCGGGGTTGCTGGACTGTCATCTGGCCTCCCTGTGCTTTGCTCCGTCAGGTCAGTAGCTTGATACCTGTCAGAACGAACCCTGCGATGAACAGGGTCTCAACGATGATCAAGGCGATGGCGGCTCCTCCAACCGACAGCACCTGTTTCAGATTGCTTTTCATGCCCACGGCGGCAATTGCGATCAGCAACAGCCAGCGCGATGTATCGCTCAGAACCGCCGATAGCTGCACCGGGATCAGCTCAAACGAGCTGAGCACGGCCAGGATAATGAAGGCGACGACAAAGCCCGGAAGCAGCGGCGGCTGCTGTCCTTCGCTCTGTACCGAGACGCGGGCGCGGATCACCAGCGATGCGACCAGAACCACTGGCGCCAGCATCGAGACACGGATCAGTTTCACCAGCGTGGCGGTGTCGCCGGTCTGTTCCGAGATCGAGAAACCGGCGCCAACCACCTGCGCCACATCATGGATGGTGCCGCCGATGAAGACGCCCGCCGCAAGATGGTTGAACGCAAGATAATTCGCCAGGATCGGATAGGCGATCATGGCAAAGGTCGACAGCACGGTGACCCCCATGACGGTGAAGACCAGCCGTTCCTCGGAGCGGTCATCGCGGGGCAGGATGGCACTGATCGCCATTGCCGCCGAGGCGCCGCAGATGGCCACCGACCCGGCGGTCAGCAGGGCAAAGCGCCACTGATGGCCAAAGAACCGCGCCACCAGCATGCCAAATCCGATGGTGGCAACGACACCGGCGATGGTCAGCAGGATCAGCTCCACCCCCAGTCCCATCATGATGGTCATGGACACCCGTACCCCCAGCAGCGCCACCCCCAACCGCAGAAGGGCGCGCGCCGAAAAGGCGACCCCCGGCACGGTCTTGCCCTCTTCGCCCAGAAAACTGACCGCGATGCCCAGCAACAGCGCCAGGAGCATGGCCGGGGTTGCGTATTGCTCGGCGAGGAACTGCGCCGTCATCGCGACGATCACCGAGATGGCGACGCCGGGAAACAGCTCCTGAGCGCGTGATTTCAGCAGTGCAATCCGGTTGCCTGAGGGCTGTGCGACGGTATTCATGCGCGTCTGGGTCATTCTGTTGCGAGATCCAAATCTGTGGTCAGGCTAGGGTGGTTTTTGCGTCTCTGCGAGACAATTTCCGCCCTGGAGGCGAGAGTTTGGGACGATTTCCCGATCCGAGAGGCTGCCTTTATCGCTGTGAAAGGGGCGTGTAGCTGCGCGGTTCCGGTCCGTTGTAAAGCGTCAGCGGGCGGATCAGGATATTGCCGCGCTGCTGTTCGATGCACTGGATCACCCAGCCCGGCATGCGACCGATGGCAAAGATCGGCACATAAAGGTCCATCGGGATGCCGTGCAGCTGGTAGATCACGCCGGAATAAAAATCGACGTTCACGTTCAGCCCGTGGCGCGCGTAGGGAGACATCGCCTCGACCACCGCCTGCAGGATCTCGTACCACTCGGGGGCGCCCATTTCCTCGCCCAGCTTGCGCACGCCCTCGCGCATGTGGCGGGCGCGGGGATCCTCCTTGCGGTAGACCCGGTGACCAAATCCGGTAACGGCCTCCTTGGCCGCGCGCTTGGCCTTCACATAGGTGGCGGCCTTGTCCGGGGTGCCGATCTCGTGGACCATCTTCATCACGTCCTCTGCCGCACCACCATGGGCGGGACCGGCCAGGGTCGACAGCGCCGTGACGATGGCGCCATGAAGATTGGCCTCGGTGCCGATGGTGACGCGGGCCGCAAAACTGGAGGCGTTCGAGCCGTGCTCGGCATGCAGGATGAAATCCACATCCGCCAGACGCGCCGCATCCGCGCTGGGTTTTTCGCCCTTCAGCATCCACAGCCAGTTGGCGGCATGGCCCAGGGACATATCCGGCGCAACCAGATCGCGCCCGTTGCGGATCGCCTCATGGGCGGCGATGATCATCGGCACCTGGCTGGTAAGGCGGATGCCATTGGCGACAAAGGCCTCTTCACCCACCGCCTGGCTGGCGGGGTCCAGCGCGGCCAGGGCGGAAACGGCGGTGCGCAGAACATCCATCGGATGGCCGTCCTTGCAGGCGCGGATGATGGCGTGGACCTCCTGCGGCAGGACCCGCGCCGCCTTCAGTTGCGCATCGAAATAGGCCAGCTCTTGCGCAGTCGGCAGCTCGCCGTGGATCAGCAGGTAGCAGACCTCCTCAAAGGTGGAATGGGTGGCCAGATCGTGGATCGAATAGCCGCGATAGCTCAGCTCGCCCTTGGCGCCATCGATGTCGGAAACGCCCGAGCGCTCGAAATAGACGCCTTTGAGGCCCCGGTTGATCTTGACGTTTTCGCTCATAGCTGGCTCCTTCCTATGGCAAGGGAGAATGATATGTCGGTATTGGAAAATGCGGTTGAGGCCGCCAAGGCGCGGCAGGCGCGGGTGGTCTTTCCCGAAATGGAGGATGCCCGCGTTGCAGCGGCGGTTGCGCAGCTGCGCCGCGATGGCCTGTGCGAAGCCTTGCCGCTGGCAGAACCGTCCGAGGCCCATGTGGAGGCCCTGGTCGCCGCGCGCGGTCTGAAAGAGGGAATCGCAAAACGTATGATTTCCAAGCCCTTGTACCGCGCTGCCGCGATGGTCGCCGTGGGAGAGGCAGATGCCATGGTGGCGGGCGCTGATGTGCCCACTCGCCGGGTGATCGAGGCCGCCAGCATCGGGATCGGCTTGGCCGAAGGGGTGTCTGTGCCCTCGTCCTTCTTCCTGATGCTCTTCCCGGATGGGCGCGAGCTGGTCTTTGCCGACTGCGCGGTGAACGTGGCGCCCGATGCGGACCAGCTTGCCGATATCGCACGTGCCTCTGCCGCTTCGGCAAAGGCGCTCTTGGGCGCGGCGCGGGTGGCGATGCTGTCCTTTTCCACCGGAACCTCGGGCGACGGAGACAGCGTTGCGCGGGTGCGCGAGGCGGCCGAGCGTGCGGGCTTTGCCGGGCCGGTGCAGGCGGATGCGGCCCTCAACGCTACGATTGCCGCCAAGAAGGGGATCGAACCGCTGGAGGCCAATGTGCTGGTGTTCCCGAACCTTGATGCGGGCAATATCGGATACAAGCTCTGCCAGGAGTTGGCGGGAGCCCAGGCGCTGGGTCCGTTCCTGCAGGGCTTTGCGCGACCGGTCTGCGATCTCAGCCGCGGCGCCAGTGTCGAGGACATCGTCGCCGCCACGGTGCTGACCGCAGCGCAGGCCTGAGGATCGGTTCGACCGGCACGCATTCGGGGTTTCATCACAGCACCCGCGCGATATTGAGCGCGGCGAGTGCGGTCAGCAGGATGACAACTCCACGGCGGAAGCTGGCCTGATCGGCAGTTGCAAAACGGCGGCTGCCGACCCAGATCCCGGCGCCAAGGATGGGGAAGGCAAGGACGACGCCGATCAGCGTATCGGTACCCGTCAGCCCGTTGGCCGCCATCACTGGCAGGGCCATCATGTCGATTCCGGTCAGGAACACGATCATGGTGGCGCGGAACACGGCGGGCGGGATGGGCTGTGCGGTCAGGAAGGCAGCGGTCGGCAAGCCTCCGACGCCCGCGCTATTGGCCATGCCGGAGATCACGCCGACGCCGAGATTGCCGAGCCCGCCAATCGGGCGGCGCAGCTGCCAGCCGCTGAGCAGGATCAGGCTCAGCAGCAGCACCAGCGCGGAAATCACGAGCCGTGCCTGTTCCTCTCCGAGGCGCGCCATGACGGTCACGGCAGGCACCGTGGCAATGGCTGCCCCACCCAGCAGCATCAGCGTGCGGCGCCAGTCCACATGGGGGCGGATGCCGCGCGCCTGAAAGGCGGTCATGGCGATCTCGCAGGCGAAAACCACCGGGATCAGCGGCAGCGGATTGGTCACAAGGGCGGCCAGGATGATGAAGATCGCGGAAAATCCAAATCCCGAATAGCCGCGAATGAAGGCCGCCACGAATAATGCGGCGGCCAGAAAGCCCCCCTGACCTGCATTCAGATCAAATGGCAGATCGAGAGGGAGCATCATTGCGTTCAGCCGACCTGCTGCGGGCGCATGTCGTCGGCGGAGATGCCCGCGACTTCAACCGGCTTTTTCATCGCGTCGCGGCGGAAGGGTTCGCCCAGCTCCTGGTTGATCATTGCCTCGATCAGGGTGGTGATGCCGTTCTTCTGATCCTCGACCGCCTGGGTAAGGGCGGCGGTCAGCTCGTCCATGGTGCGGGCGACGACGCCCTTCAACCCGCAGGCGCTGGCGATCCCGGCGTAAGAAACCTGCTGATCCAGCTCGGTGCCGACGAAATTGTCATCGAACCACAGGGTCGAGTTGCGCTTTTCCGCACCCCATTGGTAGTTGCGGAAGACCACCTGGGTGACGGCAGGCCATTCATCGCGGCCAATCGCCGTCAGCTCGTTCACTGCGATGCCGAAGGCGCCGTCACCTGAGAAGCCGACGACCGGCACGTCCGGGCAGCCGATCTTGGCGCCGACCACGGCAGGCAGGCCATAGCCGCAGGGGCCGAACAGGCCGGGCGCCAGGTATTTGCGGCCTTCGTCGAAGGACGGGTAGGCGTTGCCGATGGCGCAGTTGTTGCCGATGTCGGAGGAGATGATCGCCTCGCGTGGCAGCGCCGACTGGATCGCGCGCCAGGCCATGCGGGGGCTCATCCAGTCCGGCTTGTCGGCGCGGGCGCGCTGGTTCCAGGTGGTGCCGGGATCGTCATCCTCGTGGTCCATCGAGCTGAGCTGCTGCGCCCAGCGGGACTTGGTCTCGGCGATCTTGGCCTTGCGCGCATCGCGACCTTCATCTCCGGCGCTGTCGCTCAGCTGGTTCAGGATGGCGGTTGCGACCTTGGCCGCATCGCCGACAATGCCCACGGTGACGGGTTTGGTTAGGCCGATACGGTCGGGATTGATGTCGACCTGGATGATCTTGGCCTCGGTCGGCCAGTATTCCATCCCGTAGCCCGGCAGGGTCGAGAAGGGGTTGAGCCGGGTGCCAAGGCACAGAACGACATCAGCCTCCTTGATCAGATCCATCGCCGCCTTGGAGCCGTTGTAGCCCAGCGGGCCTGCAAACAAGGGGTGCGAGCCGGGGAAGGCGTCATTGTGCTGGTAGCCGACGCAAACCGGCGCATCCAGGCGTTCGGCCAATGCGCCCGAGGCAGCGATACCGCCCTTGGACAGCACCACGCCAGCACCATTCAGGATCACCGGGGCCTTGGCGTTGGACAGTAGGTCCGCGGCCTGGGCCAGAGCGCTTTCGCCACCGGCGGGGCGTTCAAATTCGACGATGGCGGGCAGTTCGATGTCGATCACCTGCGTCCACATATCGCGCGGAATGTTCAGCTGTGCCGGGGCCGAGGCACGTTTGGCCTGCATGATCACCCTGTTCAGCACTTCGGCCACGCGGGAGGGATCGCGGACCTCTTCCTGGTAGGCGACCATGTCCTCGAACAGTTTCATCTGTTCGACTTCCTGGAAGCCGCCCTGGCCGATGGTCTTGTTCGCGGCCTGGGGGGTGACCAGCAGCAGCGGCGTGTGGTTCCAATAGGCGGTCTTTACGGCGGTGACGAAGTTGGTGATGCCGGGGCCGTTCTGGGCGATCATCATCGACATCTTGCCGGTGGCGCGGGTGTAGCCATCGGCCATCATGCCGGCGCTGCCTTCATGCGCACAGTCCCAGAAGGTAATGCCTGCCTTGGGGAAGAGATCCGAAATCGGCATCATGGCGGATCCGATAATCCCGAAAGCATGTTCAATCCCGTGCATTTGCAGGGTCTTAACAAAGGCTTCCTCGGTGGTCATTTTCATGTGGGTGCTCCTGATGCAACGCAGACAGAGCCGACAGACGCCGGACATTATCTCCGGTTTAGGCTGTCGCGCGAGGGTGGGTTAGGGCCAGTTTATTATGCGAGTAGGGCCAGAATTTCCGGGTGCCGAAAACGCGTGAAACCGGTGTCGGTGCGCTCCCGCCCGTCGCCTCTGCATCCAAGATGCATTGCTCCCGTTGGGCGTGGCGCCGCGCCCTGCGCGGCGCCACGCCCAAGGCTTTGCCGCGCATCTTGAATGCGGGGCAAAGGCGCGGGAGGGCTGCCGAATAAGGGCGGTGCTATGCCCGCAGGGCCTCGCCCAGCAAGGCCAGGCCGGGTTCGATGCGGTTTGCGGGAATGGACGAATAGCCGAGGCGGTAATAATTGTTGCGACGGTGATCAGCCGAGAAGAAGGGGGCGCCCGGCTCTATGATGACGCTCTTTTCCTTCAGGTGCTTTGCAGCGGTCACGGTATCGACCCCGTCGGGTGCGCGCATCCACAGGGAAGAGCCGCCATAGACCCCGACTCCCGAGATCTCCAGCCCGTGGGTGGCGACGGCCTCCTCGATCACCAGGCGCCGGTTGTGCAACTCTTTCGCCATCCGGCGGATTTGTGAGTCGTAATGTCCCAGTGACAGAAAATAGGCGACGGTGCGCTGGATATGCCCGGGCGGGTGGCGCAGGACGCTGGCGCGCAGGGCGCGGGCCTGGCGAATGAAGGCCTCCGAGCCGACCAGATAGCCCAGCCGCAGCCCGGGAAACAGCGATTTGGAGAAGCTGCCGATATAGACAACCCGCCCCTCCGTATCGAGGGATTTCAGCGCGGGCGAAGGGGCGCCGAGAAAGGACATCTCGAATTCGTAGTCGTCCTCGACAATCACGGCGTCAATGTCATGGGCCTTTTGCAACAGTGCCTTGCGCCGGGCCATGGGCATGGTTGCCGTGGTGGGGCTTTGGTGGCTGGGGGTGCAGAAGATCACGTCGGTGTCCTCTGCGATCTCGTCAGGCGGCAGGCCGTCACCGTCCACCGGGATGCAGTCCATCTGGCAGCGCATATGGGCAAGCTGGTCGCGCAGCGTGTAATAGGTCGGATCCTCGATCGCGGCCTTGCGCCCCCGGTTGAGCAGCAGCTGGATCGTAAGCCAAAGCGCGTTCTGGGCGCCGAGGGTGATCAGGATCTGCTCCGGCCTGGCGATGACACCGCGGCGGGGTAGGGTGTGGCGGGCGATATATTCGATCAGCAAGGGGTCGTCCTGATCGAAATAGTCATTGGTAAGCGCGGAGAAATCCTTCTGGCCCAGGGCGCGCAAGGCGCAGAGCCGCCAGTTGGCATGATCAAACAGGGCCGGATCGGCCTGTCCGTAGATGAAGGGGTAGCGGTAGCTGCGCCAATCCTGCGGTTTGTGCGGGGTGTCGCCGCCGGTAAAGCTCTGCGCGATCGCCTTGGACCAATCCACCGCATCATTCGAGCTTTGTGGTGGCGTGTAGCTGGGGGGGATGGGAGCGCTTTCCGAGACATAATACCCGGACCGTCCGCGCGAGGTCAGGTAGTCATTGGCCAGCAGTTCCGTATAGGCCAGCGTCACCGTTATGCGGCTGATCCCCAGGTGGCTGGCAAGTTTGCGCGACGAGGGCAGTTTCTCTCCGATCCGGAAACGCCCCGACAGAACACCTTCGGCGATCATCTCCTGGATCTGCGCCTGCAGGGTGCCTTGGGCATCTGGATTGAGGAAGAAGGTATCGACGGAAATGGCCATGCCGCGACAGTAGGCTGGCCTTAGGTGGAGTGCAATCTGGACTTACCGACGCCCATGCGATTTCCACCTTGCCTCCTACTTCGAATCTATATAACTAGATTTGTAGTTTAATTGAGGTGCCAAGATGGAATGGGAAGAAGCGGCCAGCGGTTTTGCGGCCATGGGATCCGAGGCGCGGCTCAAGGTTCTGCGCTGTCTTATTCGGGCAGGCCAGTCGGGCCTGATGGTGCAGGAGGTGCAGGAGCGGACCGGTTTGCCGCCCTCGACCCTGGCGCATCATCTGAAGTTTCTGGCAGGGGCGGGGGTCGTGATTCAGGAAAAGATGGGTCGTGCGACACTGAACCGGGCCGATTTCACCCGCCTCAGACAGCTGGCAGATTTCATCCTCAGCGAATGCTGTTCGGATCAACAACGGGAGGCCGCGAACGATGGCTGATCTCACTCAAAACCCGAGTGCCTCGCAACAGGCGATGCGCTGGCTGAAGACGCCCTGGACGCTGAGCGCGCTGCTGCTTGTTGCGGTGGCCCTGCTGGATCCGGGGAATTTTCAGACCGTGGTCACATTTGCGCTGAAGGCCCTTGCACACACGGGGCGCTATATCCTCTTTGCCGTGCTGCTTTTGTCCTATCTAAAAGCAACCGGCGCCGAGACCATGGTGGCGCGCGCCTTTGAGGGGCGCGAGGTGCGGATGATTGTCCTGGCGGCGATGTTCGGGGGATTGGCGCCCTTCTGTTCCTGCGAGGTGATCCCCTTCATTGCCGGTCTCCTGGCGCTGGGCGCCCCCCTGTCGGCGGTGATGGCCTTCTGGCTGTCCTCGCCGCTGATCGATCCGCCGACCCTGTTGATCACCGCCGGGGCGCTGGGCTGGCCCTTTGCCATTGGCAAGGCGGTAGCTGCCGTGGGGCTGGGCCTGTTCGGCGGTTTTGCGATCAAGGCGCTGATGGGCTATGGGGTATTCGCAAATCCGCTGAAGCAGGTGCAGAAATCCAGCTGCTGCGGCTGCGGCGCTCCGAAATTGGATGCCAAGCCGGTCTGGGCCTTTTGGGGGGAAGCTGCCCGCCGTGAGACATTCCGCAGAGAGTTTGTGTCAAACGGTCTGTTCCTGTTGAAATGGCTGGCGCTGGCCTATGTGCTGGAGGCGCTCTTGGTGTCTTACGTGCCTGCGGATATGATCGCCGGTCTCGTCGGCGGCGAGGGGGTCGGCCCGATTGCCGTGGCAGCCCTGGTGGGGATGCCTGCCTATCTCAACTCCTATGTGGCGCCGCCCCTGTTGGCGGGGTTGGTGGAGCAGGGGATGAGTGCCGGTGCGGCCATGGCCTTCATGATTGCAGGGGCGGTGAGTTCGATCCCGGCGATGGCGGCGGTCTGGTCGCTGGTCAAGCCGCAGGTCTTTGCCACCTATCTGATATTGGGCGTGAGTGGCGCGATCCTGTCTGGCATCCTGTTTCAGATGCTGTGAGCTATCCCGTGGGCGGGGTGCTCCCGCCCGGATCGGGGCAATCTGCAGATTACCCCTCTCCCGTTGGGCCTGGCGCCGCGCTGACGCGCGGCGTTTCCTTTTGCCGAGATGGCCCTTAAGGGGCAGCTTTGCCCCTCAAGGGCCCTGTGCGAGTCTGTTTTAATGCGTGCGTCAAGGACACGCCGCCTGACGGCGGGGCCTTGCGGCCTCCTTGACCCACAGGGAAAGTGTCAGCGGCTTGTCATGAACTCCAGGTTGGCCCTGATCGCGGGCCAGTCGGCAGCGGTAATGGAATAGACGGCGGTGTCGCGCTGGGTGCCGTTCGGCAGGATCATATGGGCACGCAGGATGCCGTCGAGTTGCGCGCCGAGCCGTTCGATGGCTGCGCGGCTTTGCCGGTTCAGGCGGTGGGTGCGGAATTCCACGGCGATGGCATCGCGATCCTCAAAGGCGTGGCGCAGCATCAAAAGCTTGCAGGCGGTGTTGAGCCCGCTGCGCTGTACGGATTTGCGGTACCAGGTGGAGCCGATCTCGACCCGCCGGTTGCCATGGTCGATGTTCATATAGGTGGTCATGCCCACGGCGCGCCCTTCGGGATCGAGGATGGCAAAGGGCACCATGGAGCCGGCCTCGAGCAGCGCCAGGCGGCGGTCGATCTCGGCGGGAACGGCTTCCGGAGTGGGGACGGAGGTGTACCAGAGCCGATGCAGCGCCCCGTCTGCGGTAGCCTCTGCCAGATCGGCGGCGTGATCCTGGGACAGGGGGACCAGTGCCACCTGCGCGGATCGCAATTCGGTGGGCGTCATCCAGGGGAGGGGGGACATGTCTTTGTTCCTTTTCATGTCGCGGTGCCGGACAGGACGAAAGGCGGCCCGTTTAGAAGGGCCGCCTTTCGCTGATCTTGTCCGTCCGCTTTGGCGGGGTCAGCCAAAGACCTTGGTCAGGGCCACGTCCACCGCATCGGTGATGGCATCGATATCCGCCGCCGTGGCGATCAGCGCGGGGCTGAAGCACAGGGTGTTGTTCTTGCCTGGAATCGAGCGGTTGGTGACGCCGATGATGACGCCCTGGGCCCCCACTTCGGCGACCACCGCCTGGGCCTGCTTCTCGTCCACAGGTTCCTTGGTTTCGCGGTCGCTGACCAGTTCGGCGCCAAGGAACAGACCCTTGCCGCGCACATCGCCGATCACGGGGTGCTTTTCCTGCAGCGCCTTGAGGTTGGCCAGCATCCGCTCGCCCATGGCCGTACAGTTCTCAAGCAGGCCCTCGTCCTCGATGATCTGCATGTTGACCAGTGCCGCCGCAGGACCGGCGGTGCAGCCGCCAAAGGTGGAGATGTCGCGGAAGTAGTTCATGGGATCGCTGGCATCGTCCTTGAACAGATCAAAGACTTCCTCGGTCGTCACCATGCAGGCAATCGCCGCATAGCCCGAGGCGACACCCTTGGCCATGGTCACGAAGTCGGGCTGGATGCCGTAGTGCTGGTAGCCGAACCAGGTGCCGGTACGCCCGATGCCGCAGACGACCTCGTCGATGTGCAAGAGGATATCGTATTTCTTGCAGATTTCCTGAACGCGCGGCCAGTAGCCTTCGGGCGCCTCGATCACGCCGCCACCGGCGGTGACGGGTTCCAGGCAGAGCGCGCCGACGGTTTCGGGGCCTTCGCGCAGGATCACCTCTTCGATCAGGTTGGCGGCGGCGATGCCGAACTCTTCGCCCGACAGATGCTCAAGCCCCAGTTCGTGCTTGCGGTACTCCATGCAGTGCGGGACCTTCACGAAACCGGGGGCGAAGGGGCCGTATTGCGCGTTGCGCTCTTCCTGGCCGCCTGCGGACATGGCCGCCAAGGTGCCACCGTGATAGTCGCGGTCGCGATAAAGGATCTTGTTCTTCTTGCCGCCGTATTTCTTGTGCGCGATCTGGCGCACCATCTTGAAGGCCTTCTCGTTCGCCTCGGAGCCGGAGTTGGTGTAGTAGACGCGGCTCATGCCGGGCATCTTGTCGATCAGTTTCTCTGCGAAAAGCGAGCCGGGGATCGAACCCGCGGACTGCGCGAAATAGCAGAGCTTCATCAACTGGTCATAGACCGCCTTGCAGATCTCCTCGCGGCCATAACCGACGTTCACCGTCCAGACGCCGCCAGAGACGGCATCCAGCCATTCCTTGCCGTTCTGGTCCCAGACCCGCATGCCCTTGCCTTCGACGATGATGCGCGGATCGGTGGTTTCAAAGGGCTTGTGCTGGATCAGGTGGTGCCAGACGTGGGCCTTGTCGGCGTCCACGACGCGGCTGAGATCGTTTTCGTTGAACGTGCCGTCCATGACATGTCCTTCCCATGGTTTATGTTCTTGTTCGGGTTGCGGTCCGGGCTGCCCTGGCGCAGTGGGACTCTCTCAGATCTGACGAAACGCCAATTTGATCATTTCTGATAGGTCCAGATGAAGGCGGGCCGTGTGGCCAGAGCAGCCGTGTGTTGAGCAGATTTCGGGGTAAACAGACTAACCCCTTGCAATTGTTCATAGAACCTTTGTTTTGCAGCTGGCGGTGCGGGCTGGGGACTCTTGCTTTTGTGATGAATGCCCGCTTGGAGACTGCCAGGAAAACCGGCGTTTGGTGGCCTTTATAGCACGGGTCCTCCTGCAGAGGCGGGTATCAGCAGGCTCACCGAATAGGAAGATCATTTGATCTTTATTGGTGTGATTGAGAGCGCTCTTTATTTCGGTCAAGACGGGGCCAGGCAATTGCACGGAGGCCTTCTTGTGGCGGATTTCAGGGTGATGGTGGCGCCAAACGGGGCGCGGCGGGACAAACAGCATCATGCCGCCTTGCCGATCACGGTGGAGGAGGTGGTTGAGACCGCCGCCCGCTGCCATGCGGCTGGGGCCGGGGCCTTGCATCTTCATGTGCGCGACGACGCCGGGCGGCACTCGCTGGATGCGGGGCGCTATCGCGAGGCGCTGGCGGTGCTTGCGCAGGCCGTGCCCGGCATGGCGGTGCAGATCACCACGGAAAGCGCGGGTGTATATGGCCCGCAGGATCAGCTGCACTGCCTGGAAGAGCTGCGCCCTCCGTGGGCCTCGGTCTCGGTGCGGGAAATGGCGCGGGATCCGGGTGTTGCGGCGCGGGCCTATGCGATCAGCGCCGAGGCGGGCACCCGGGTGCAGCATATTCTATATGGGCCGTCCTGCATCCAGCAGTTGCGGGCGTGGTACAAGGACGGGACCGTGCCGTCGGGCATGAGGGAGGCGATCTTTGTCCTGGGGCAATACGCGCCGCCCGTCCTGGCGGAACCGGATCACCTTGCGGGCTTCCTGAGTGCAACTGCCGACCTGGACCTCGCCTGGACCGCCTGCGCCTTTGGCCGCAATGAACGCGCCTGCCTACTCGCGGCGATTGCTGCCGGAGGGGATGCGCGCATAGGATTTGAGAATAACCTGGAAACGCCGGACGGTGCGCTGCTGCAGGACAATGCAGCCTCGGTCGCGGCCCTTGTCAACGCCGCGCAAACCGCGGGTCACTGCCTGAAGGAGGGCTGAACATGTCGCATGTATTTCCCCGTCACACCAAGGCGAAGCTGCCAACCGCCGTGGGCGGCGAGGGCTGTTACCTGATCGATTCCACCGGCAAGCGCTACTTCGATGGTTCGGGCGGGGCTGCGGTGTCGTGCCTTGGGCATTCCGACGCCGCCGTGATCGCGGCGGTGCAGGAGCAGGTCGGCAAGCTGGCCTTTGCCCATACCGGCTTCATGACCTCTGAACCGGCCGAGGCGCTGGCGGATCTGTTGATCGCCAATGCGCCGGGGGATCTGGACCGGGTCTATTTTGTTTCCGGCGGTTCGGAAGCGACCGAATCTGCGATCAAGCTGGCGCGACAGTATTTCCTTGAAAAGGGCGAGCCGGAGCGCCGCCATCTGATCGCGCGGCGGCAAAGCTATCACGGCAACACCCTGGGTGCCCTTGCGGCGGGCGGCAATGCCTGGCGGCGCCAGCAGTTCGACCCGCTTCTGATCGGGGTCTCCCATATCGCGCCCTGCTATGAATATGTGGACCGGGCCGAGGGCGAGAGCAGTTTCGATTACGGTCAGCGTGTCGCGAACGAGTTGGAGGCCGAGATCCTGCGCCTGGGGCCGGAAACGGTCATGGCCTTCATGGCGGAGCCGGTGGTGGGTGCGACCTCGGGAGCGGTGCCTGCGGTTGAAGGCTATTTCAAGCGCATCCGCGAGATCTGTGACCAATACGGCGTGCTGTTAATCCTGGATGAGGTCATGTGCGGCATGGGCCGAACCGGGCATCTGTTCGCCTGCGAGGCAGACGGGGTTTCCCCCGATATCCTCTGCATCGCCAAGGGGCTTGGCGCCGGCTATCAGCCGATCGGCGCGATGCTCTGTTCCCGGCAGATGTACGAGGCAATCGAGGGCGGCAGCGGCTTCTTCCAGCACGGGCACACCTATATCGGCCATCCGGTGGCCACGGCCGCCGGTCTGGCGGTGGTGCGCCAGATGCTGGAGCGCGATCTGATTTCCCGCTGCGCCACGAAGGGCGCGCGTCTGCAGGCGGCGCTGGAGGATCGCTTCGGCCAGCATGCCCAAGTGGGGGATATTCGCGGTCGCGGGCTGTTCCGCGGGATCGAACTGGTTCAGGACCGTGTCGGCAAAACGCCGTTTGACCCCGCGCTGGGGCTGGCGGCAAAGATCAAGAAGGCCGCGTTTGAGGCGGGTCTTATCTGCTATCCGATGTCCGGCACCCGTGATGGCCGCATGGGCGATCACATCCTCCTGGCGCCGCCCTTCATCATCAGTGACGAGCAAATCACCGAAGTGGTCGACAAGCTTGAGCTGGCAATCACGGCATCCTTGCCGCAAGGCTGACAGGTGCGATTGTATCGCACGGGGCGATGGCCTTAGACTTGCCGCGGGCAGGGGAGGGCCATCGCCATGATAATCGCTATCGTCAGAATCCCTTTGGAGGGACCGAAACGGGACACCGACCTGGTCACAGGGCAATCCGTCGAGGCCACGAAGATCTTTCATGAGGTCAAGGGGCTGCGCCGCAAGTACTTCCTCAACTGCGCGGCAGGCGGCGGTGGTATCTACGAATTCGCCACCCGCGCCGATGCAGAGGCCTGGTTCCATGATGGCTGGGCGGACTGGATGGAGGGCCGGTTCGGCGTGCGTCCGACGCTGGAGATCTTCGACAACCCCGTGGTGCTGGACAATGAACAGGGTGAGGTGCGCGTCAACGGCGCCCCCATTTCGCCGCCCTGGCAGAAAAGCGAGGGCTGACGCAGGGCGCGTGCCTGAGCGGCCGTGCCAATCACGCGTCGACCGAGAAAGCGCACATCAATGACCCGGCCCAGAGGCGGGATATGTGCTGGTGAAATTTGGAGAAATGGTGGAGCCTAGCGGGATCGAACCGCTGACCTCCTGCATGCCATGCAGGCGCTCTCCCAGCTGAGCTAAGGCCCCATTTCCATCCGATTTGGCGGCTGCCTTATCGGTGTGAGAGGTCGTTTAAGGGACGATGGCGCAGGCTGCAAGCGCAAAATGCATCATCGTTCAGAGATTTTTTCGGTCGCTGTCCTCTGGCTTGAAGCAGGGCCTCAAAATGCCTTTGGACGCGGTGCCGGGAGGGCAGGTGGTTCTGCCCTCCATACCGCCGGATCGGATCAGGACTCGTCGTCTTCGGAGGCTACATCCGCGATGTCGTCCAGCGAGACGTTGTCATCATCGTCATCGTCCAGAACATCATCGCCCAGATCCAGATCGACGTCCTCGTCATCCTCCAGAACCACGTCATCGCCTTCGATGTTTTCCTTGGCTTTCAGCGTTGCCGCATCTTCCGAGTCGGCTTCGATCATGCGGCTCTTGCCGGTGTCGAGCGCGACGACCTCGCCCGTGTAGGGGCTGACGATCGGGTCCTTGTTCAGGTCATAAAAGCGTTTTCCGGTGGTCGGGCAAACGCGCTTTACACCCCATTCTTCCTTGGGCATGTGGATCCCCTTGATTTACTGGTGAGTCGTAGACGATTCAGGTGCCTTGCCATATGAGGGATGCACTGTCAAAGCCTTTGCCGCAAAGGAGAGCCGATGAGCGCCCATCACCTGCCAGGAGACCCGCCGGTGCCGCTGATTCTACGCCGCTCTGCCCGTGCGCGGCGGATCAGTCTCAGGGTCTCATCCTTGGACGGGCGTGTCACGATCACCCTGCCCAGGACCCTGCCGGAACGCGAGGCGCTGGAGTTTGCGGTCGAGAAGGAAGGCTGGATCCGGGGCCATCTGGCGCGGCGTCCCGATAATGTGGATGTGACATTCGGAACCCTGCTGCCCGTTGCGGGGCAAGAATTGCAGGTTGTGCCGGGGCAGGGGCGCGGCGTGCGCATCACCGGGGGCGAGATTGCCGTGCCCGGGGCGCGTCCTGCAAAGCCGTTGGAGCGATACTTGCGGGAACTGGCGCGGGACCGTCTGGCCGGGGCTTCGGACGAATATGCCGCGCGGCTGGGGCGCGGGTTTTCGCGGATCGTGCTGCGCGACACGCGGTCGCGCTGGGGCTCGTGCTCTTCTGCCGGGGCCTTGATGTATTCATGGCGCCTGATCCTCGCCCCGGCGGAGGTGCTGCGCTATGTTGCGGCCCATGAGGTGGCGCATCTGCAGGAAATGAACCACTCTGCCGCCTTCTGGTCGCTGGTGGAGGATCTTTACGGAGACTACGCGGCACCGCGCGCCTGGCTGCGGGAGAATGGCAGTGCGCTGCACCGCTACCGGTTCGGGTCTTGAGACTGGCGCGGGGGGCTGAAAGCCCCTTGCGGTTCCGGGATTGACCTCTGATCCATTTGTGATCACAACAGGCTATGTCTTTACCCTCACGTTCAACCTCTGAAGGGCTGTCTTCGGCCCATGACCGGGTCTACCGGACGTTGCGCACCCGTATCATGCATGGGGAGATCGCACCGGGGGAAGCTTTAACCCTGCGCGGGATCGGTCGCGAATTCGATGTCTCGATGACGCCCGCGCGCGAAGCGGTGCGTCGCCTGGTGGCCGAAGGCGCGCTGTTCCTGTCCTCCTCCGGCCGGGTGTCGACGCCGGAGCTGAGCAACGAGCGGATCGAGGAACTGGCTGCCCTCAGATCGCTGTTGGAGGTGGAACTCTCCAGCCGGGCGTTGCCGCGCGCCCATATGGCGCTGATCGACCGGTTGCAGGCGATCAATGTCACCGTGGCCGAGATGGTCTCCAAACGGGATGCGGTGGGCTATATCCGGGCCAATCTGGAATTCCATCGCACGCTTTACCTGCGCGCGCAGGCCCCGGCCATGCTGGCGATGGCGGAAACCGTCTGGCTGCAACTGGGTCCCACCATGCGCGCGCTCTATGGCCGTCTGCGCCGCACCGAGCCGCCGCACAATCACAAGCTGATCATCGCCGCGCTGAAGGCGGGGGATGAGCCGGGGTTGCGGCTGGCGGTTCGATCCGATGTGACGCAAGGATTGCGTCTGCTGGCAGGCTAGGTCCCGGCTAGATCCCGCCAAATCAGATCACATCCGGCCAAATCCGGGCGCATCCCTGGCACCAGTGGACAAAGGCCGCCGGAAATTCCCATGGGCAGATAGGGCGTCTGCGCCGTATGCTTGACGACATCGCGGCACCACGCGGGGCCGTGCTCGACAGTTTGCCTTTATCTTGGATGGATTTTTCGAATGCTCTTTATGCCAATACTCGGTCTTTTCATCATTGCCGCAGGGTTTGTCATTCGCCGCAGCCTTGATTTCCCCGACAACCCCAATCTGGACGGTGCCGTCAACATGGCCGGTTGGGCGGTCAAGGTGGGCGGTATTCTCCTTTTTGTCCTCTCCACCTTCCAGGGTATGTTCTTCTATGCCGAACCCGGCTTCAAATACCACGTGCGCACCATCCTCGGCGAAGAGAAGATGGTCTCGGACACCGGCTATAACCTCTATCTGTTCGGGCGTTACAATGCCTGGAAGAACGCCATGTCGGTGCAGGCATCGGCCACGGGGCGGGGCGAGGTCACGGCGGAAACCGACAGCAGCCAGATGAGCGCGAACCTGTCTCCGAAGTCGCTTGTCTTCCTCGACCAGGTGGATGCCTTCGTCTCGGCCACCGCGCGTTTTGAGCTGCCAAGCGATCAGGAGGCCTTCCTGCGCCTGGCCCGCCAGTACCGCACCCCGGAAAACCTTCTGCGCACCGAACTGGTTCCCGCATTTGAGGAAACCCTCGGGGCGACGGCCGCCCTGATGTCGGCGGAAGACTACTTCCAGGGCGGCAAGACCGAATTCAACAATGAATTCCAGCGACAGATGGAAAACGGCATCTACCTGGTGCGCCGGATCGAACAGCGGGTTTCGGCCGAGGCCGACCGCCGCGGTAGCGCCAATGCCGCCTTGGGGGAAAACCAGGAGCAATATGGAGATGACTCCAAGACGATCTTTGTGGTGCAAAAGCTGCTGGATGAGACGGGCCAGCCGCGCCGCAAGGAACAGAGCTTTACGAAGTTCGGTATCTCGGTGACCTCGGCACGGGTCACGGATGTGAACCCCAACCAGAAGTTCAAGGACCGGATGGCACTGCGCCAGCAGGCGGCGGCGGATCGGGCCATCGCCCGCGAACAGCGCATTCAGGAAGAAGAACAAAAGCTCCTGGCAGTGGCGCGGGGTGAACGGGAAGTGGCGGAACGTCAGGCCGCCGCCAAGGTGATCCAGATCGAACGCACCACCGACGCTGAGACCGAAAAACAACTGGCCATCACCGCGGCGGAACGCGAACGCGAAGCCGCGCGGATCGCGCGCGAACAGTCCGAAATCCTGCTGGAGAAGGCCCGCATCGATGCCGAGGCCGTAAGAGTCGCCGCCGAGGCGGAAGCCTATGCCAAGCAACAGATCCTGGAGGCGGACAATGCCCTGGCGCAGAAACTCGACGCCGAGGTGGAGATCCAGCGCCTGTGGGCCGAAGCCTTTGCCCGCCGCAATGTGCCGACCTATGTCTTCGGGGGTGGTGGCGCCGCAGAGGGGGGTGCCCCCGTCGGATCGGATGACGAGGCGTCGCGCCTGTTCCAGATCCTGACCCTGCAGGCCGCCGAGCGCCTGGACTACGACCGCAACATCTCGCAGGACCCGCAGAAATAGCGGGCTGTGAAACACCCTAAACGAAAACACTCCCGCCTGAACCTGGGCGGGAGTGTTTCTGGTTTCAGGACTGTTGTGACGTGATCAAGCCGCCAGCCCTTTAGAGCCGATATCAAGGAACTTCTGGCGGCGGTCCTTGATCAGCGCGGCACCGTCCTTGCCTTTCAACTCGTCCAGCATCGCGGTGATCGCGGCGCCGACAGAATCGATGGTGGATTTGGCATCGCGATGGGCGCCACCCATCGGTTCGGCAATGATGCGGTCGATGACGGCCAGTTCCAGAAGGTTCTGCGCGGTCAGGCGCAGCGCCTCGGCGGCTTCGCGCATCTTCTCGGCGTCCTTCCACAGGATCGAGGCGCAGCCTTCGGGGCTGATCACCGAGTAGACCGCATGTTCCAGCATGGCGACGCGGTTCGCCGTGGCAAAGGCAACGGCACCACCCGATCCGCCTTCACCGATGATGACGGATACGACAGGCACGCCGATCTTTAGGCTCATCTCGGTGGAGCGGGCGATCGCCTCGGACTGGCCGCGTTCCTCGGCCCCCTTGCCGGGGTAGGCGCCAGTGGTATCGACCAGGGTAATGACCGGCAGACCAAAACGGCCCGCCATCTCCATCAGGCGCACCGCCTTGCGGTAGCCTTCGGGGCGGGCCATGCCAAAGTTATGGGCGATGCGCGACTTGGTGTCGGCGCCCTTCTCATGGCCGATCACCATCACCGGCTGATCGTTGAAACGTGCAAGACCGCCCATCACGGCGAGGTCATCGGCGAAGTTCCGGTCGCCCGCCAGGGGGGTGTATTCGGTGAACAGCGCCTCGATGTAATCCTTGCAATGAGGGCGCTCGGGGTGACGGGCCACCTGGCATTTCCGCCAGGGCGTCAGGTCCTTGTAGAGGTCCTTCAACAACTGGGCGGCCTTGGCATCCAGGGCCGCGGCCTCGTCGGCCACATCCATCTCTTCGTTGGTGCGGGCCAGAGCGCGCAGCTCTTCTGCCTTGCCCTCGATTTCGGCCAGCGGTTTTTCGAATTCCAGATATTGGGTCATGTCGCCTCGCTCACGCGGTTTCGCCGTATATGGCCTTGTGTGGGCGCAGATGCAACTCGGCAGATGCGGCAGGCCTGCAATTTGGGCTGCGGATTACGGGGCGCACATAGCCTCAGGTCGGCCAGATCACCGGGTAGAGCGAGGCAACCAGCAAGCCGGCCATCACCCAGTTGAACAGGGTCAGGCGGCGCGGATTGGTCAGAATACGGGCCATCTGTTGCCCCAGCACGGTCCAGGAGCTGACCGAGGGCAGGTTGATCGCGCCAAAAAGCGCGGCCACCAGGAGGATCGCCCAGATGGTCTGATCCGGCGCATAGGCACTGATCGAGGTCAGCGCCATCGCCCAGGCCTTTGGATTGACCCATTGAAAGGCGGCGGCCTGCACGAATGTCATCGGGCGCCCTTTGGTGTCGCCGGTCTCTGCCGGTCCCGCATTGGCGATCTTCCACGCCAGGTACAGCAGGTAGAGAACCGAGACCACCTTGAGAACGGTATAGCTGATCGGGAAGGCGTCGAAGATCTGGATCAGCCCGGCGCCCACCAGAATCACCATGAAGACAAATCCCAGCGCCACCCCCAGCATATGCGGGATGGTGCGGCGGAACCCGAAATTCGCACCCGAGGCCATCAGCATCAGGTTGTTGGGCCCCGGCGTGATCGAGGAGACGAAGGCAAAAAGCGCAAGCGCGAGGATCAGATCATAGGTCATGACCGTCAATTTGACGCGCGAAACGCAAAATGAAATTGCGTTCTTGTGCGTCTGCCTTCTATTTTTGCAATCAATGGCGAAAACGGACCGAATAAATCAGCAGATATTGCAAGAGCTGTCCCGCGATGGGCGGATCAGCAATCTTGAATTGGCCGAACGTGTGGGCCTGTCGCCTTCGGCCTGTCTGCGCCGGGTGCAGGAGCTGGAGCGAACAGGCGTCATCACCGGCTACAAGGCTGTTCTGGACCGCGAGGCGATGGGGGTGGGGTTTGTCACTTATATCGGCGTGGGCCTCGGCGAGCACACCAAGGAGGCGCAGGAGGCCTTCGAACGCGCCATGCAGGCCGCGCCCGAGGTGGTGGAGTGCCACAATATCACCGGTACCATCGAGTATCTTCTGCGCGTCGAATGCGCCGATCTGCCCAGCTACAAGCGGTTTCACACGGATATTCTGGGCACCTCCCCCTATGTGACGGCGATCACCACCTATGTCGTAATGGGCTCGCCCAAGGACATGCGCGCCTAGGCGTCCTTCAATAGCGCGCGGACCGCGGTGTCGGGCGAGGTCAGCACCGGTACGGTGCTGTCGATCAATGGGGCGGCCCCCGCCATCGAGGCCTGCGCCAGCACCACGCAGGAGGTGTCTGCGACCAGGGTGAGGGAGGTGTTCACCCAAGTGGCGATCTGCCTGTGAAACGCATCGTTGTTGCCATCCGTGAAGTGATGCCACAGGCCGGTCAGCGGCAGGGCGCGTATCTCTGCGCTCTTGCCCCGCTCCCGAAAGGCACGTTCCAACAGAGCGGTGGAGGGCGCGCGGGTGCTATCGAGACAATAGGCCAGCATCACCGGCCCGCCGATTTCGGCGGCCTTTTGCATCATTGGCCAGTCAATGCGGGTGGCGCCTGCCTTTTCAGCCACATCACCGATGGTGGTGCAACTGCACAAAACCGGACCCTGAACGGCCTGAATGGCCTGGGTGATGTCTTGGCGCAGCGCTGCATCTATGCCGCCCTGGGCGCGTTCCAGCCAGTCGGGGCGCACCACATGGGTTAGATCCGCATCCGGGGCGAGGCGGTCGAAGGTCTCCACATGCGCCTTGGCGGTGTGAAACAGGGTGAGATCGGCCAAGGGACACCTCCGGACGGCAAAAGGGGCACCTGATCGGCGCCCCTTCCAGTTTAATCGTAATTCGGCCTCGGTCGATAGGGTCAGCTTGCGGCGATCAGCTCGGCCTGGGCGACGATCACCTCGGCCTGTTTGATTGAGGCGATATCCACCAGGCGCCCCTTGTAAACCGTGGCGCCTTCGCCATTGGCCTTGGCTTGCTCCATCGCGGCGAGGATCTCGCGGGCCTCGGCAACAGCTTCTTCCGAAGGGGTGAATACCTTGTTGGCCAGGGCGATCTGCTTGGGGTGGATGGCCCATTTGCCAACCATGCCCAGCGTGGCCGAGCGTTTTGCCTGCGCGATATAGCCTTCGTCATCGGAGAAGTCGCCGAAGGGGCCGTCCACCGGCAGAACGCCATGGGTGCGGCAGGCGGCGACGATGGCGGCCTGGGCCCAGTGCCAGGGGTCGGACCAGTGCTTTTCACCTTCGCGCAGCATGTAGTAGTTTTCCTGCGTGCCGCCGATGCCGGTGGTCTGCATGCCCATGGAGGCGGCAAAGTCGGCAGCCCCCAGGCTCATCGCCTGCAGACGGGGAGAGGAGGCTGCGATCTCTTCCACATGGGCGATGCCGGCTGCCGATTCGATGATCACCTCGAAGGAAATCGGTTTCGTGCGGCCCTTGGCGCGTTCAATCGCGGTGACCAGCGCATCCACGGCGTAGACATCCGCCGCGCAGCCGACCTTGGGGATCATGATCTGGTCCAGCCGGTCGCCTGCCTGCTCCAGCAGGTCCACCACGTCGCGGTACCAATAGGGCGTGTCCAGACCGTTGATGCGGACCGACATGTATTTCTTGCCCCAGTCCACGGTGTTCAGCGCCTCGATCACATTGGCGCGGGCCACGTCCTTGTCGGTGGGCGCAACCGAATCTTCCAGGTCAAGGTTGATCACATCCGCAGCCGAGGCGGCCATCTTGGCAAAGAGTTTGGTGTTGGAGCCGGGGCCGAACAGCTGGCAGCGGTTGGGGCGTGCCGGGGCGGCGGGCTGGATGCGAAAGCTCATGGTGGCTCTCCTTGCTGGGTAAGGAAATTACGAATTTGACTGCCATTGTGGTATGAAATTGCGTCTCTGCTTGCAAGGCGTAGTTTGCAATTGCAGCATTGAGTTGCTGCGATTGCATGGGTTTCTTCTGTTTGGACGTAGATCCCCGCAAGCGACAGGGCTTCTGCGGGGAAATCTTCGATCAGATATCGATATGGTCGAAGAATCTTCGAATAGGGGGGCTGTGCAAATGCAAAATCGGGACCGTTTCGCGGGGTGGCGCACTTAACATTCGCGATGAATCACTGAACCACGGAGGCCCCGAGATGATCGAGACACCCTATCTGCTGTTCCTGGGCGATGCGCCTGACATGCTTGCGGCCAAGGTTGCCATCGGCATCCGCGACTGGCGCCCGGATCATGCGGTCGGCCAGATCTCCCTGCCGGGCTGCGGTGCGGATCTGGGCCTGACCGAGATGACCCTGGAAGAGGCCAAGGCGGCCGGCGCCAAAACCCTGGTGATCGGGGTTGCCAACCGGGGCGGCATCATCTCTCCCGCGTGGAAGGAAGTGCTGATCAAGGCGCTTGAGATGGGCTATGACATTGCCTCTGGCCTGCACAACCTGTTGCGCGACGAAGGCGATCTGGTTGCTGCGGCCCAGACCCATGGCGGCACCCTGCATGACGTCCGGGTGCCCACCGTCGGATACCCGATCGCCAATGGCGTCAAGCGGACCGGCAAGCGTTGCCTGGCCGTTGGTACCGATTGTTCGGTCGGTAAGATGTACACCGCGCTGGCGATGGATGCCGAGATGCAGAAGCGCGGCATGAAATCCACCTTCCGCGCCACCGGCCAGACCGGCATCCTGATCACCGGCCATGGCGTGCCGCTGGATGCGGTGATTGCCGATTTCATGGCGGGCTCCATCGAGTACCTGACCCCGGACAACGACGCAGATCACTGGGACCTGATCGAGGGCCAGGGATCGCTGTTCCACATCTCCTATTCCGGTGTCACCATGGCGCTGGTGCATGGCGGTCAGCCCGATGCGCTGATCCTGTGCCACGAACCCACCCGCGAACACATGCGCGGCCTGCCGGGCTACAGCCTGCCGACCCTGGAAGAGCTGCGTGACACCGCGCTGCCGCTGGCGCGCAAGGCCAACCCGGAGTGCCAGGTTGTCGGCATTTCGGTGAACACCCAGCACCTGGGCGAAGAAGAGGCCGTGGCCTATCTGAAAGAAGTGGAAGACCGCATGGGTCTGCCTGCCGTGGACCCCTACCGTCACGGCGCGGGCCGCCTGGTGGACGCGCTCGCCGCAATCTGATTTCTAAGGGGGGCGTCTGGCAACAGGCGCCCTTTTTACGTCCATTCAACCAAAGTCCCAATCCATTCCTCGAAAGGATCACCCATGAAAGTCACCGTGACGCCGGATCAATTCAAACTGGCACGGGCCTTTACCATCTCCCGCGGCTCGCGGACCGAGGCAAAGGTGCTGACCGTTCGGATTGAACAGGACGGGGTGACCGGATGGGGCGAATGCGTGCCCTATGCGCGCTATGATGAAACGAACGAGAGCGTGACCGCCCAGATCACCGGCCTGCCTGCGCATTTCACCCGGCAAGAGCTGCAATCCCTGCTGCCCGCAGGGGCGGCTCGCAATGCGGTGGATTGCGCGATGTGGGATCTGGAGGCGAAACAGGCGGGCAAACGGGTCTGGGAACTGGCGGGCCTGCCGGAGCCGGGACCGGAGATCACCGCCTATACCCTGTCGCTGGACACGCCCGAGGTGATGCGGGAGCAGGCTGCTGAGAACGCTCATCGCCCGCTGTTGAAGATCAAGCTGGGCACCGCCGATGACATGCCCCGCCTTGAGGCCGTGCGCGCAGGCGCCCCGGATGCCAAGATCATCATCGACGCCAACGAGGGCTGGAGCGCCGAGGTTTACGCAGAGCTTGCGCCGCACCTGGTGCGCCTGGGCGTGTCGCTGGTGGAGCAGCCCCTGCCTGCCGGTGAGGACGACGCGCTGATCGGCATGGAACGCCCGGTGCCCGTCTGTGCCGATGAAAGCTGCCATGACCGTGCCAGCCTGCCGAAACTCAAGGGCAAATACGATGTGGTCAACATCAAGCTGGACAAAACCGGCGGGTTGACCGAGGCGCTGAAATTGCGCGAGGCGGCGCTGGCCGAAGGCTACAAGGTGATGGTCGGCTGCATGATGGGCTCGTCGCTGGCGATGGCGCCTGCGGCGCTCTTGGCGCAGGGGGCGATGGTCACCGATCTGGATGGGCCGCTGCTTCTGTCCGAAGATCGCGAGGTAACAATGGAATATGACGCTGCCGGTGTGCATCCGCCAAGCGCGGCGCTTTGGGGCTGAGGCCTGGTTGGGGCAGCGCTCAGGCGCGGCCTGCGATCTGGGTCAGGAAGACACCCGCGCCCATCACGGCGATGCCAGCGGCGCGGGCCAATGTCAGCGGGTGCTGCGCGGCACCGAACAGGCCGAAATGGTCGATGATGGCAGCCGAGATCAACTGGCCGATCAGCACGAAGAAGACCGCATTGCCAACGCCAAAGGTTGGGGCGACCCAGGTGATGGTCAGCACGTAAAAGGCCACGAGGCAGCCCGCAAGGAACAGATGGGGTGGGGCGCCGACCGCTGCTTTCAGGGAGCCGCCCGCCATCAGGAACACGATGCCCGTCGTGAGGAGGGCCACGAGGAATAAAATCACACCTGCCGCCACGGGCGAGCCCATGCGCTGACCCAGGGCGGCATTCAAGGCAGCCAGCACGGGAATTCCGATCCCCGCAACCAACATGATCATTGCGGATTGCGTTGCGGGCATTGTGGCTTCCCCTTTTTGAAAATTCTCGCTAGGCCAGTTGCGACAGTGATCGCGACGCGGTCTTGATCCGTCAACCCATATCGTCGCGTCCAGAGCAGGAGACACACTATGACCCGCACCGTTTATGTGAATGGCAGCTATCTGCCGGAAACCGAAGCCACCGTTTCTATCTTTGATCGCGGGTTCCTTATGGCGGACGCGGTCTATGAGGTGACCTCGGTCCTGGGCGGCAAGCTCATCGATTTCGAAGGCCATGCCGTGCGTCTGAAACGCTCGCTGGACGAACTCGACATGGCTGAGCCCTGCAGCAAGGAAGAACTCCTGGAAATCCACCGCAAGCTGGTGGAACTGAACGGTATCGACGAAGGGCTTGTGTACCTGCAGGTGACCCGTGGTTCCGATGGCGACCGTGATTTCGTCTTCCCGAGCGCGGATACCAAGCCGACCATCGTGCTGTTCACCCAGAACAAACCCGGTCTGGCCGACAGCCCCGCCGCCAAGAAGGGCGCCAAGATCATCTCGATCGAGGACATTCGCTGGGGCCGCCGCGACATCAAGACGGTACAGCTGCTGTACCCGTCGATGGGCAAGATGATGGCCAAGAAGGCCGGTGCCGATGACGCCTGGATGGTGGAAGACGGCTATGTGACCGAGGGCACCTCGAACAACGCCTATTTCGTCAAGGATGGCGTGATCGTGACCCGCCCGCTGTCCAATGACATCCTGCACGGCATCACCCGCAAGGCGGTTCTGCGCATGGCGGCAGAGGCACAGCTGAAGATCGAAGAGCGTCTGTTCACCATCGACGAGGCGAAAGAGGCGGACGAAGCCTTCACCACTTCTGCCTCTGCTTTTGTGATGCCGGTTGTCGAGATCGACGGCGTTGCCTTGGGCGATGGCACGCCCGGCCCGATCGCAAAACGCCTGCGCGAGATCTACCTGGAAGAATCCGTGAAGGCCGCAATCTGATAGGCATGGTCTCCCCCGTCACATCGGAGGTGGATTTCGGGGCCGAGGGGCGGCAGCAGGGCTTTTTACGGGTGCCTCATTCGGTGCATCGCAGTGCCTATGGCTGGATCCCGGTTCCCGTGGTGTGCCTTTGTAACGGGGAGGGGCCAACCGTTCTATTGATGGGCGGTGTCCATGGCGACGAATATGAGGGTCAGATCGCCATCTCGAACCTGGCGCGCAGCCTGGCGGCGGAGGAGATTCGTGGCCGGGTGATCTTCCTGCCCATGGCCAATGCACCGGCGGCAGAGGCGGGCCTGCGCACTTCCCCAATCGATGACGGTAACCTCAACCGGTTGTTTCCGGGCGACCCCAGTGGCACGCCCAGTCAGGTGATTGCCCACTACATCGAAGAGGAGTTGCTGCCGCTCTGCGATGTGATGGTGGACCTGCATTCCGGCGGATCATCGCTTTATTACCCGCCGACGCTGCTGCGGGGACAGGGCTGGACCCAGGAAGAGGCCGCGCTGCTAAAGCGGCTAGAGGCGGCCTTCGACCTGCCCTACGCCTGGGTCTTCACCGGCGGTGGCGGGCCGAACTCCACCGCGCGCACGGCGATGGGCGGGGCCAACCGCAAGGGGGTTGTTTCGGTCATGGCGGAGCTTGGCGGCGGCGGCGCGCTGGATCCTGAGATCCTGAAGGTGACGGAACGCGGGCTGCGGCGGATTCTGCATGGTCTTGGGGTGTTGCCGGGGTATGAGCCTGATGTGCAGCGGGGCACCCGCGCCTTGCATGCGCAGGGGTCGGTTTATGCCTATGAGGCGGGGATCTATGTGCCCCTGCGCGACATCGGAGACACGGTCCAGGAGGGAGAAGCGATCGGTTACATCCATCGCCCCGATACGCCTTGGGCGCCCCCCAAGGAGGTCACAACGCCCTATTCAGGCCTGATCCTTGCCAAGCGCGTTCCCGGTCCCGCCCGGCGCGGTGATGCGCTTGTGCAGGTGTTCCGGGACGCGGAACCGTAGGCGGCCGGCTCTGGAAGAGGTGAAGCCTTTGCCAGGGCCATGGCTGTTGGGGATCTCGGCCTTCCATCAAGGGCTGCGTCAGCCGAACCGGAAACTTGACGCCGTGACGCCGCCAAAGATGTCCGTCTGGTGATAGACCCGTGTTGCCGGTTCTTCTTCGGCGGCGCCGAGTGCGGCAAAGAGCGGCACCAGGTGATCTTCCTGCGCGTGGCAGGCGCGGGCGTAAGGCGCGCTCTCCCAGTTGAGCAGCGCTTCTGTCCGTTCTGCGCTTGGCAGGGCCATCACCTCTGTCAGCCAGGTGTCAAAGGCCTCTGACGGGGTTTTCGCGCGTGGACCGAATTCGCGCAGGTTGTGATAGCTGAGGCCGGAGCCCACGATCAGCACCCCTTCCTCGCGTAAGGGCGCAAGGGCGCGGCCAAGGGCGAAATGCTCAGCCGGGCTGTACCCGTGGCGCATGGAGACCTGGAACAGCGGCACATCCGCATCTGGGTACATCACCGCCATCGGAACGAAGGTGCCGTGATCGTATCCTTGTTCAGCGTCCATCGAGACCGGCAACCCCGCCGCTGCGATCAGATCCGCGGTGCGCTGTGCCAGCTCTGGCGCGCCCGGAGCGGGATATTGGATCTCGTAGGTTTCCGGCGGGAAGTTGTAATAGTCATAGACCATCGGCGGGCGGGGCGATGTCATGACGGTAAAGCTCTCCGCCTCCCAATGGCCCGAGATCATCAGGACGGCCTTTGGCCGCTCACCGATCTCATAGGGCATCCGGGCAAGCGCCTCTGCCAGCGGCGCGAGCGCGGCGCTCATATTGGGAATCCACGGCCAGGGACCGCCGCCGTGGGAAATGAAATAGCTGGGCATCCGTGAACGCATCCGAACCTCCTTGACCACATGTTGTTGGTTCAGATGTTAATAACTGCCCGCCGCCGGAGGTATCCCCAGCAGCGAACAGATCCTGTGCGCCGCTGTGCGCATCGGTCGCCAGCGGTGCAGAGAAGGCTTGGGGATAGCGCTCAGGCCTTGTCGGTGACGTTTTCCTTGAAGGCGACTTCGAACTCGGCCTGCTTTTCCGGGCTGGCCTCGGTCTGGTAGTTGGATTTCCACTCATCCATGGTCATGCCGTAGAAGATCTCGCGCGCTTCGGTCTTGCCCATCTCGATGCCGCGTTCATTGGCGGCTTCCTGGTACCAGCGGCTGAGACAGTTGCGGCAGAACCCGGCCATGTTCATCAGGTCGATGTTCTGCACATCGGTGCGATCTTCCATCAGGTGTTTCTGCAGGCGGCGGAATGCGGCGGCCTGAAGTTCGATCTCTGTCTGCTGGTCCATAGGGGTCTCCCGGTGTCTTGCTGTCGATACTATGTGGGTGCGGCCGCCCGGAGGCAAGCGCAGGCTAGAGCCCGGAGGCAGCCAGGGCTCGAGGTAGCACCTGCGCCAGCCGCTCTGCCCACTGCCGCTGCCCGGCGGCATCGGCAATCAGGTCGTTGCGCAGCTCGATCAGCGTGTTGGGGCGGCCATGGGCAGTGCCATGGGTGTCGATCGCATCGCCGGGCAGGTAGCCGGTGTAGGGTTCGTTGATCCCGACACAAAGGTCACCCTCGGCCTGAAGTGTCTCGATCAGCGCCGGAGAGAACCGTTCTCCTTCAGGATAGAGAATGCCGATCTCCCAGGGGCGCGGCGGACGCCCGCGCAGCTGCCGGGTGAAGGAGTGCATGGATAGGATCACGGTGCCCGGCCGCGCCGCCAGCCCGGCCACCTGCCTGTGATAGGGGCGGTGGCAGGCGTCAAGCCGTGCCTCGCGTTCGGCCGCATCGGCATGGCGGTTGGCCGGGATGATGGTGCCATCGTATAGCTTCATCAACAGGGTCGGGTCATCCTCGCCGCGGTTGGGATCGATCACCAGGCGCGAGAAATTGGAGGCCACCACCGGCGCATTCAGCATCTCGCCCAGGTGGCGCGCGACAGCATAGGCGCCCACGTCGTAGGCGATGTGACGCTCCATATCCTCATGCGGCAGACCAAGGTCGCCGCCGTTCACGAAGGGGGGGATGTGATTGGTCGCATGATCGCAGGTGATCAGCCAGCGGGCCGGGCGATCGGCCCCATGCACGAAGAAGGGAGTGTATGTCATAAGTCCGTCATCTTTTGTTGACGATACCTTTAGGGCAGTTGCGGCAAAATAGGAATTGGGTCATAAGCACCCTCAACAGTGTTTGCGGTAACACCCGCCTGTCACAGACCAGATGTCGGAAGGACACAGCCCATGAAACGTTCACGCAGCGTGAAGATTGTTGCCACCCTGGGACCCGCCTCCGAAACCTATGACATGATCCGCGCCCTGCATGAGGCCGGCGCCGATGTGTTCCGGCTGAACATGTCCCACGGCACCCATGCAGAGATCGCGGAGAAGCACCAGATCATCCGTCAGGTCGAGAAGGACCTGGACAGCTCCATCGGCATTCTGGCCGACCTGCAGGGACCGAAACTGCGGGTTGGCGTCTTTGCAAATGGCGCCGAGGATCTGGCAGAAGGGGCCGCCTTCCGCCTGGATCTGGACCCCACCGATGGCGATGCGGCGCGGGTCTGCCTGCCGCACCCGGAGATTTTCCAGGCGTTGGAACCCGGCGCGCATCTGTTGGTCAATGACGGCAAGATCCGCCTGCGGGTGGAACGCTGCGGCAGCGATTTTGCCGATTGCGTCGTCGTGACCGGAGGGACCATCTCCAATCGCAAGGGGGTGAACGTGCCAGATGTGGTCCTGCCGCTGGCGGCGCTGTCGGAAAAGGATCGCGAGGATCTGGAATTCGCCTGCACCCTGGGGGTGGACTGGATTGCTCTCTCCTTTGTGCAGCGGGCCAGGGACGTGTTCGAAGCCAAGGGGCTGGTCGATGGCCGTGCTGCGGTTCTGTCGAAGATCGAAAAACCCTCTGCCGTGGAGCAATTCGAGGATATCCTGGATGCCTCGGATGGGATCATGGTGGCGCGGGGTGATCTGGGGGTGGAGCTGCCCGTTTCAGCGGTGCCGCCGATCCAGAAGCGGCTGGTGCGCAAATGCCGTGCAGCCGCCAAGCCGGTGATCGTCGCCACGCAGATGCTGGAAAGCATGATCGAAAGCCCGATGCCGACGCGCGCCGAGGTCTCGGACGTGGCCACCGCGATCTACGAGGGGACAGATGCCATCATGCTGAGCGCGGAATCCGCTGCCGGCCACTATCCGGTAGAGGCGGTGCGCACCATGGATAATGTCGCCACCGAGGTGGAGATGGACCCGACCTACGCGCAGATCATCGCCTCGTCGCGGTCTTCCAAGGGCAGCACCATTGCCGATGCCATCGTTTCGGCCGCGCGTGAGATTGCCGAGAAGACCGATATCAAGGCGATCTGCTGTTTCACCCAAAGCGGCACCACCGCGCTGTTGACCGCGCGCGAACGCCCCGGCGTGCCGATCATCGCGCTCACCCCGTTGGAGGGAACCGCGCGGCGCCTGGCGCTTAGCTGGGGCTGCCACTGCGTGGTGACCGGCGGCCAGGAACGCTTCAAGGGCGCGGTCGTCAATGCGGCCCGTGCGGCCCGTGCGGGCGGTTTTGCAACAGAGACCGATCAGATCGTGGTCACCGCCGGTGTGCCCTTCAACGTGCCCGGCACCACCAATATCCTGCGCGTGGCGCCTTGTGATGAGCGTTTGATTTACAGCACCGACCCGGAATAGGCTGTTCCCCGACCCATGGCGGGAAGGGGGACACATGGACAGTGATCTGGCGATCGTTCTGGGGTTTTTCCTGGGGTGTCTTGCAGTTCTCTCGCTCGTTTCGGCCTATAGCGATGGAAGATGGCCGCGCCTTGGGGCTTTGTTGCTGGTCATCAGCGCCGGTTTCATCCTCTATGCGGCGCGGATGCGGCCGGGCGGATACCGGCTGGAGGAACTGCCCGAGGTGTTTTTCAACGTTCTGGGGCGCTTTTCCTGAAGAAACCGCTTGCCCTTGTCACCCTGTTTTCGTAAACGGCGACCCTGTTCACGCGGCCGGCCGGAGTGGCATGCCGAGTCGCGTATCTACCGAACCTGCATTGAAGGAGACGGAAATGCCCAAAATGAAGACGAAATCGAGCGCCAAAAAGCGCTTCAAGGTGACCGCCACCGGTAAGGTGATGGCAGGTCAGGCCGGCAAGCGCCACGGCATGATCAAACGTCACAAGAAATTCATCCGTGATGCCCGCGGCACCACGACCCTGTCCGCCCCCGACGCCAAGATCGTCAAGGGCTTCATGCCCTACGACCGCTAAGAGGAGATTTGACACATGTCCCGCGTTAAAGGTGGTACCACAACTCACGCCCGTCACAAGAAGGTCATCAAGGCAGCCAAAGGTTACTACGGCCGCCGCAAGAATACCTTCAAGGTTGCCCGTCAGGCCGTCGACAAGGCCAACCAGTACGCAACCCGCGACCGTAAGGCGCGCAAGCGTAACTTCCGCGCCCTGTGGATCCAGCGCATCAACGCCGCTGTCCGCAGCCACGACGAATCGCTGACATACTCGCGCTTCATCAACGGCCTTAACCTGGCCGGTATCGAAGTCGACCGTAAGGTCCTGGCGGATCTCGCCGTGCACGAGCCCGAAGCCTTCGGTGCGATCGTTAAGCAGGCCCAGTCCGCTCTGGCTGCCTAAGCTGGCCGCCTAAGTCAGGCGTCAAAGACATTCTGTCGAAAGACAGCCGAACCCGTCGGAGTGATCCGGCGGGTTCTTTCGTTTCTGGTGATGTCCGGGGATCAGGCCTGTTCTTCGGGTTCTGCACCAGGCTCACCTCGCCCGCCCATGACCCGACCGCCCAACACCAGTGCCGCAACAGGGAAGATCGCCCAGGGGAAGGCTGTGGTCATCAAGTTGATGCAGATCAGGAACAAAGCCAGGATCCAGATCCGAACGGGAATGGACAGGAAGGGTTTGAACCCCAATGCCCCGTTGCCGTTGATCTGCCCGTAAACCAGGGCAAGGGCGAGGACCGGCCAGGCGGGCCAGAAACGGCCTCCGGTGACCAGGTTCAGCAGCACGGCGCCGCCAACGCCAAAGAGGTATAGGCGCTGGGTCGGTGTCTTCAGCCCGCCAAAAGCCTCTTTTGCGGCCTGCAGGGCCGACTGCGCGGCAGAGCGCCCTTCAGATGGGGCTGTCGGGGCAGGCTGGGCCCCTTGGTCTGTCCGGTCGCCATCCCAGACATGCGCGACCTTCTCGGGTCGTGCCGGGCGGTCTGGTTTGTTGGCTTGGGCCGGTCTGACCTGGGGTTTCACCTTCTCAAACCGGTCCGCAGTGGCAGCTGCCGTGGTGATCCGATAGACCGAGACCTCTTCGGGGAGGTTCTTGGCGGATTTTTCGCCTAAGTACTCGAACCCGATGGTCAGCTTGTTGTGAACCTGGTCGTAGACCTGGCGCGAGATCAGGATGCCGCCGGGTTCGGCCATGGTCTGCAGCCGCGACGCCAGGTTGACGCCATCGCCCAGCAGGTCATCCCCGTCGCAGATCACATCGCCTAGGTGGATGCCGATGCGGAACCTGAGCAGGCTATGCTCGGCGGCCAGTTCCTGCTGCACCTCGATGGCGCAATGGGTGGCTTCGACAACCGAAGGGAAATCGGCGATCAGCCCGTCGCCCGCTGTATTGGCAACCCGTCCACCGTGACGGTCGATCAGTTTGAAGAATACCGCTCGCGCCGCCTTGAGCGCGGCATAGGTTGCTACCTCATCGGCCTCCATCGCTGCGCTGTAGCGCTCGGCGTCGGCGGCCAGGATCGTGGTCAGCTTGCGGGTGACGGGATTACTCATACTATCAATCTCTGAAAAAATGATCTGGGATCTTGGCGCCAAGATGGGGCGTCTGGCTCACGCTTGCAAGCTATCGAGGGGCGGGACGGCAGGTTTTGTCGCAACGGATGCAGCCCTGCTATGGGGCAGGGGGCTCAGCCGCCCTTGCGTTTGGCGGCGCGTGTGGTAGCAGAAGGCAAGCAAAATTCAGGGGACCGTCATGGACGATCTTAAGGCAAAATATCTGGGGCAGATTGCCGATGCCCAGGACGAGGACGCGCTGGAGGCGATCCGCCTCGCCGCCGTCGGCAAGAAGGGCGAGGTGGCCCTGAAGATGCGCGAATTGGGCAAGATGACGCCCGAGGAACGCCAGACCGTGGGGCCGGCGCTCAATGCGCTGAAGGATGAGATCAACTCGGCCCTTGTCGCGAAGAAGGCGGCACTCGCCGATGCCGCGCTGGATGAGCGCCTGCGCACCGAGTGGCTGGATGTGACCCTGCCGACCCGGCCCCAGCGCCAGGGCAGCCTGCATCCGATCAGCCAGGCCAGCGAAGAGCTGACCGCGATCTTTGCCGAACTCGGCTTTTCGGTCGCCGAAGGATCGCGCATCGAGACCGACTGGTACAACTTCGACGCGCTGAATATCCCCGGCCACCACCCGGCCCGCGCCGAGATGGACACGTTTTATATGCACCGCGCGGAAGGCGATGATCGCCCGCCGCATGTGCTGCGCACCCACACCTCTCCTGTGCAGATCCAGTCGATGGAAAAGATGGGCGCGCCCCTGCGGGTGATCTGCCCCGGCGGTGTCTACCGTGCCGACTACGACCAGACCCATACGCCGATGTTCCACCAGGTCGAAGGCCTGGCGCTGGACAAAGACATCTCGATGGCGAACCTCAAGTGGGTGCTGGAGGAATTCGTCAAATCTTTCTTCGAGGTGGACGACGTGGAGCTGCGCTTCCGCGCCTCGCACTTCCCCTTCACCGAACCTTCGGCCGAGGTGGATATCCGCTGTTCCTGGGACAATGGCCAGCTGAAGATCGGCGAGGGTGACGACTGGATGGAGATCCTCGGCTCCGGCATGGTGCATCCCAAGGTGATCGCCGCCGGCGGGATCGACCCCGACGTATACCAGGGCTTTGCCTTCGGCATCGGGATCGACCGTCTGGCGATGCTGAAATACGGCATCCCCGATCTGCGCGCCTTCTTTGACAGCGACCTGCGCTGGCTGCGCCACTATGGCTTCAGCTGCCTTGACGTGCCGGCCCTGCATGGCGGCCTCAGCCGTTGACACACACATAACACGCGGAATTGATAAGGGGGTGCTCGCTAAGAGTGCCCTTTTTGCTTTTTGGGGAAGGTGCTATGGATTCTGATACACTCATTACGCTGCTTAACCTCTTTGTTCCCCCGCTTTTTGCCATTATTGGATCTTTGATTGTTTTCAAAACTTCAATCCGCAAAGAACTGATTTCCGAGAAGCGTGCACGCAATGTGGATTTCTTGATTGATGCCTATCGTCGATTGGAGGCGTGTGTTGAACGAAAACCGTCAGACGACGAGCAAGCGAAGCAACTACGCGAAAACATGGAAGGGGCATTGGCAGATATTCAGCTGTTTGGTTCAGAAGATGTTTGCCGGGCGGCGCATGAGAGCATTGGTGGCTTTGTGGCGAATGCTGGTCATGCCGATATTAAGCCGGTGCTGATTGCACTACGTAATGAGCTTCGGAACGAGCTTGGTCTCGAAACACATGACGTTGATTTGAGGTTCCTTCGGTTCGAATAGTTCGACCGGGCCGCTTGCGGCTCGGCACGCGCCCGCCCGCCCCCATGGCGGGCGCGTTGCGCCCACCCGGGCGGCCTCGTGCCTTTTGTCCGGCAGACCACAACCGTTGTAATACTTCTCCTGTAGGCAGGCACTGTTTATTGGAACGCGTTCCGGCCCTTGAAACACCGGGCAATCTTTGCCATTGCCTGTTCGAACCGCATTCATCTGCCAAAAGGGCGCTGAGACATGAAATTCACCCTCTCCTGGCTGAAAGACCACCTCGACATCGATGCCTCTGTCGCGGAGATCGCCGAAACCCTCACCGATCTCGGCCTCGAGGTCGAAGAGATCGTGAACCCGGCCGATGCGCTGAAAGGCTTTACCCTGGCCAAGGTCGTGGGCGCCGAGCAGCACCCCGATGCCGACCGCCTGCGTGTCTGCCGCGTGATGACCAACGAGGGCGAAAAGCAGATCGTCTGCGGCGCCCCCAATGCGCGCGAAGGCATCACCGTGGTTCTGTGCAAACCCGGCGACTATGTGCCCGGCCTTGATATCACCCTGTCGGTGGGCAAGATCCGCGGCGTCGAAAGCCACGGCATGATGGCCTCCTGGCGCGAGCTGGAGCTGGGCGAGGATCACGACGGCATCGTGGAACTGCCTTCGGGCGAGGTGGGCGACCGGCTGATCGACTGGCTGGCGGAAAACGACCCCTCCAAGGTCGATCCGATGATCGAGATTGCCATCACCCCGAACCGCCCCGATGCGCTGGGCGTCTACGGCATTGCCCGCGATCTGGCGGCCCGTGGTCTGGGCACGCTGAAAACCCGCGAATACGAGGCGATCCCCGGCGATTTCGAAAGCCCGATCAAGGTCACCATCGACGAAGACACGCTGGACGGCTGCCCGCTGTTCACCGGCCGCCTGATCAAGGGCGTCAAGAATGGCCCCAGCCCGCAGTGGCTGCAGGATCGGCTGACCGCCATCGGCTTGCGCCCGATTTCGGCGCTGGTGGATATCACCAACTTCTTCACCTTCGACCAGAACCGCCCGCTGCACGTCTTTGACGCAGCCAAGGTGACGGGCGATCTGCGGGTTCATCGCGCCAAGGGCGGCGAGACCCTGCTGGCGCTGGATGAGAAGGAATACACCCTTGGCGCGGGCCAGATGGTGATTTCGGACGCCAATGGCCCCGAAAGCATCGCCGGCATCATGGGCGGCGAGGAAACCGGCTGCACCGAGGAGACCGTCGATGTCTTCCTCGAAAGCGCCTTCTGGGATCACGTGCAGATCGCGACCACCGGCCGCGCGCTCAAGATCAACTCGGATGCGCGCTATCGGTTCGAACGCGGCGTGGATCCGGAATTCACCCTGGAAGGGCTGCATCGCGCCACCCAGATGATCCTCGACCTCTGTGGCGGTGAGCCGTCTGAAGTGGTGATCGCAGGCGACGTGCCGGATCATTCGCGCGCCTACAAGCTGGACGCAAGCCGAGTGCAGTCGCTGGTCGGCATGGATATCCCCGAAAGCGATCAGCGCCAGACCCTGACCCGCCTTGGCTTCCGGCTTGAGGGCAACATGGCCCATGTGCCCAGCTGGCGCCCCGATGTTCAGGGCGAGGCCGATCTGGTGGAAGAGGTCGCCCGTATCGCCTCGCTGACGAAACTGGAAGGCAAGCCGCTCAAGCGTCTGACGCCGGGCATTCCGAAACCGGTTATGACCCCGCAGCAGCGCCGCCAACAGATGGCCCGGCGCACCGCGGCCAGCCTCGGCTACAATGAAATCGTCAGCTACACCTTCATCGACAAGGCCTCGGCCACGCTGTTCGGTGGCGGTGACGATGCAACCATGCTGGCCAATCCGATCTCCTCCGAGATGTCCCATATGCGTCCCGCCCTGCTGCCGGGATTGTTGCAGGCCGCCGCCCGCAACCAGGCGCGCGGCTATATGGACCTGGCTCTGTTCGAAGTCGGCCCGGCCTTTCATGGCGGGGAGCCGGGGGAGCAGCACAACCTGATCTCTGGTCTCTTGGTCGGACGCACCGGTGCCAAGGATGTGCATGGCGCCTCGCGTCCCGTGGACACATTCGATGCCAAGGCCGATATCGAGGCGGTTCTGGCCGCCATCGCTGCCCCGGCCAAGGTTCAGATCCTGCGCGGCGCGCAGGGGTGGTGGCATCCGGGCCGCCACGGCAAGATCTGCCTGGGGCCGAAAAAGGTGCTGGGCGTCTTTGGCGAGCTGCATCCCAAGGTGCTGAGCGAAATGGGCGTCAAGGGTCCGGCGGTGGGCTTCACCATCTGGCCCGACGAGGTGCCGCTGCCGCGCAATGCGGGGGCCACCCGCGCCGCATTGGCGATCAGCGACCTGCAGGCGGTCGAGCGTGACTTTGCCTTTGTGGTGGATGAGGGCGTCGAGGCGCTGACCCTGGTCAATGCCGCAGCCGGTGCCGACAAGGCCCTGATCGAGGATGTGCGCGTCTTTGACGAATTCATCGGTGGCAGCCTGGGCGAGGGCAAGAAATCCCTGGCCATCACAGTGCGCCTGCAGCCCGTGGACAAGACGCTGAAGGAAAAGGACATCGAGGCGGTGAGCGAGAAGATCATTGCCAAGGTGACCAAGGCCACTGGCGGCAGCCTGCGCGGCTGAGGCCAAAGCTACCCTATGATGCAATTCAACCGCGTCCCCTTCGGGGCGCGGTTTCATTTTGCGGAAAACACCTCTGCCAGGAGATCGAAGACCAGCCGGATCTTGCGGCTGCTGTGCAGCTCTCGGTGGGTGGTGAGCCAGACCGGAAATCGGATCGGTGCCATCTCAGGGAAGAGACGCGTGACCTCGGGCGTCTTTCCCCCGACCCGGTCGGCCATCGGCGCAATCCCGAACCCCTGTTTCACCAACTCCCAGGCCACCAGGCCGCTTTGCGATCCGTAGCGGAAGTTGCGCTCGGTCAGCGTGATCCCCAGCGGGGCGAGATGATCGATCATGTCCCGGGCGCTGCCGAAGCTGACAAAATCGTGGTTGCCCAGATCATTGAGGTGCGCCGGTTCACCCGCATGATCGAGATAGCGCGGAGCGGCATAGAAATGCGCGGTGTCTTCCCGCAGCAGTCGGGTGATCAGCTCGGGTTGCTGGGGGCGGACATGGCGAATGGCGATATCCGCCTCACGCCGCATCAGATCGCGAATGTCGTTGGCGGCGATGATCTCCACCGTCAGCTCCGGCGCCATTTCTGAGAGACGGCGCAGCACCTGCGGCATGACATGGGCAGAATAGAGATCGCTGGCGGTGATCCGCACCGTGCCCGTGATGGATTGCGACTGGCCGATGGCCGCCAGGGCAATCCTGTCAGCTGCAAACCCCATGGGGCGGGTATGTTCCAGCAACTCGACCCCGGCTTGGGTCAGCTGCAGGGACTTCCCGATACGTTCAAACAGCATCAGTCCCAGGTCCTGCTCCAATGCGGCAACCTGACGGCTGAGTGTCGGCTGCGTGAGACGCAAACGGCGGGCCGCGGCCGAGAGCGAGCCCTCTTCTGCGGTGGCCAGAAAGGCACGGATATGGTTCCAGTCAAAGCTGTCGGGTGAGCGTGTCATGCATTTATGTATATATTGCCTACGTAATTGGGCAATTCCCGTATGCAAGCGGCGCTCCTATCTTATCGGCAAAGGAGACAGGTATCATGCAGTCATCAGCACAGTTCTGGGACGGGATCGCGGACAGATACGCACGCAGGCCGGTCGGGGACCAGGCGGCCTATGACTACACCCTGGAACGGGTGCGCAGCTATCTGCGACCTGATCAGAGGGTTCTTGAACTGGGCTGCGGTACCGGCACGACGGCGCTGCATCTGCGCGATGCGGTGTCCTGCTACACGGCCACGGATCTGGCGCCTTCGATGATCGCCATCGCGCGGCAGAAGAAAGAGCAGGCGGGCGCCAGCAACCTGCGCGTTAGCGTCTGTGATATCGCCGGGGCGCCCGCGGGACCGTATGACGTTGTCATGGCCTTCAACCTGTTTCATCTGGTCGGCGGTCTGGATGGGGCACTTGCCCGCATTCATGACAGCATCCGCCCCGGCGGGCTGTTCATCTCCAAGACGCCCTGCCTGAAGGACAGCAAGAGCGGCTTCCAGCGCCTGATGATGCGGGGCATGATCCCGGTGATGCAGCTGATTGGAAAGGCGCCAAAGGTGGTGCGCTTCCTGTCGATTGCGGAGTGGCAGGCGCGGGTCGAGGCAGCGGGTTTTGAGATTATCGAGACGGGCAACTACCCCGCCGATCCTCCGAGCCGGTTTCTGGTGGCCCGTCGCAGGTGATTCGAACCGGGGCAGGTGGCTGCTCTGGCCCATGGCCGCGATCCGGTCTAAGCAAGGGAAACCAGCGAACGGAGGACGCAATGACACTCAAGGTCTATCTCTCAGGGGAAATCCACACCGATTGGCGCGAACAGATTGTGGCCGGAGCGGCGGATCTGGATGTGGCCTTCGACAGCCCGGTCACCGATCACGCGGCCAGCGACGACTGCGGCGTGGCGATCCTGGGGGCGGAAGAGAACAAATACTGGCACGATCACAAGGGGGCCATGGTCAATGCGATCCGCACCCGCAAGGGGATCGAGGATGCCGATCTGGTGGTCGTGCGCTTTGGCGAGAAATACCGCCAGTGGAATGCAGCCTTTGATGCTGGCTATGCGGCGGCCTTGGGGAAATCCATCGTGGTGCTGAGCCTGCCGGAGCATCAACACGCCCTGAAAGAGGTTCATGCCGCAGCCCTTGCCGTGGCCGAGGAGCCGCGCCAGGTGGTTGAAATCCTGACCTATGTGCTGACGGGCAAGCTGCCCGCGTGAGCGATGTGATCCTCGAGACCGAGCGGCTGATCCTGCGCCCGCACCGGGTGGAGGATTTCCCCGATGTTGCCGCGCTCTGGGCAGATCCGGTGGTGGTCAGGCACATCAGTGGCGTGCCGTCCACGCCCGAGGCCTCCTGGTCGCGTCTTCTGCGCAACATGGGTCATTGGCAGGCCATGGGCTATGGGTATTGGGCGGTAACAGAGCGTTCGACCGGCGATTTTCTCGGCGAAGTTGGGTTTTCCGATTTCAAACGTGAAATAGACCCGCCGCTTGCGGTGATCCCCGAGGCGGGCTGGGTCCTTGCGACTCATGCCCATGGCCGCGGCATCGCGGGCGAGGCGGTGACCGCAATGCATGACTGGGCCGATGCAGCCAAGGATTGGGCTGAAACTGTCTGCCTGTTTGATCCGGCGCATGCCGTGTCGCAAAAGGTGGCCTTGAAATTGGGTTACAGGGTGCGGGAACAGGCTGCCATCTATCAGGGAAAGCAGACGCTTGTGATGAGCCGGGTCACGGAGTGCTCCCGCCCCTGAACCTGCGCCTTTGGCGACAGATTACAGCCTTGGGCCGGGCGCCGCGCGGGCGCTCGGCGCGGTTGCGCCATTTCTGAACGGTTGCCATGTCCACAAGGATGCAGTGGAATGCGACAGCGCCCCGCCAATGGCGGGGCGCTGGGCCCAACGGGATGAGGGGTATCAGCCCCGAAGACGGGCGGGAGCGCTACTCGTCCTTCTTGATCTCGACGCTGTGGGGATAGGGGATGGAGATGCCTTCGGCGTCAAAGGCTTCCTTTACCGCTTGAGTCATGGCGAATTTCAGCTCCCAATAGTCCGAGGCTTTGCACCAGATCCGTGCTGTCAGGTCCACCGAACTGTCGCCAAGATTGGTGACCCGCACCCAGGGTTCGGGATCTGTCATCACGCGTGCATCGGCTGCCGCCTGTTGCAGGATGATCCCCTTGGCCTTGTCCGCACTGTCGCTGTAGTCGATCCCAAACACCAGATCCACGCGGCGGGTGTCATGCGCCGAATAGTTGGTGATGATCGACCCCCAGGCTTTGCCGTTCGGGATGATGATCTGCACGTTGTCCGCCGTCGCCAGTTCGGTCACGAAGAGGTTCAGATCCTTCACCGTGCCCGAGGTGCCGCCGATATCGACAAACTGGCCAAGCTTGTAGGGGCGAAACAGGATCAGCATGAAGCCTGCCGCCAGATCGCTGAGCGTGCCCTGCAGCGCCAGGCCGATGGCGAGGGTCGCCGCACCCAGCATGGCGACAAGGCTGGTCGCCTCGATGCCGAAGATCCCCAGAACGGCGACCAGAACCACCGCGAGCAGCGCCCAACGGACGATGCTGGCCACGAAATTCCCCAAGGTGGGATCGATCTGAGGCGTCTTGTTGATGCGGCTTCGCACAGCGGTGCTGATCATGCCGGTGGCGATCCAGCCAAGCACCAGAACAACCAGCGCCTTTGCCGAGCTGATCACCAATGGCCAATAGGCACCCGCCTGTTCGATCAAGTCTTCCATGTCACATTGTCTTTCTGTGTAGGGCAGGGCCAAGGGAGCCGTGCCTATGCCATGGGCGGCCAGCAGGAGGCTGACGGCCCATGGGCAAAAATGTTGTCCGGTACCGGAAGCCGATCCCGGACCTGCGGTTACTGTTTCTTCAGTGCGTCGCGGATTTCCAGAAGAACATCCAGCTCGCTCGGACCGGCGGGGGCCTCTTCCGCAGGCGCGGCTTCCTCTGCCCGGATTGCAGCCTCTTTCGCCTTGTTCACAAAGCGCACCAGCATGAAGACGACGAAAGCGATGATCAGGAAGTTGATGACGGCCATGATGAAGGCGCCATGGGCAAAGACGGCTGCGCCAGCCTCCCGGGCGGCCTCAAGGCTGGCACCGGTTGGCACCTCGCCCGAAAGGACAAGATAGCTGTTGGTAAAATCGACACCGCCCAGGAACAGGCCGATGATCGGGTTGATCAGATCCCCGACCATGCTCTTGACGATGGCGGTGAAGGCGGCGCCAACGATGATCCCGACGGCCATGTCCATGACATTGCCCTTGGCAATGAAGTCCTTGAATTCTTTCAGCATGTCGAATGCCCCTTGTTTCGCGCGTTGCCCCATGAAGATATTTCATTGAGGTCTGGAGTTGTATTCTACTCCGAGATGTCGCGTCTTGTATTTGATTTTCATAAAAGTCAGGGGGAATTCTGTACTCCCTGACGCAACGCCGAATGGGCATGTGGCGGATTGGGGCCTGGACCCGAAATGAAAAGCGCCGCCCCAAGGGGAGGGAGGCGGCGCAAATCATGGCGGGTTGGCGGGGTCGCGGAGATCAGGACCTCAGCGCCAGAGCGGGAGAGACGACATCGATCCCCAGCGCCTTGCCGACGGCATAGTAGGTCAACTGGCCCGCGTGGACGTTCAACCCATCCAGAAGATGCGGGTCATCCTGGCAGGCCTGTTTCCAGCCCTTGTCGGCAAGCGCCAGCAGGAAGGGGAGCGTGGCATTGCCTAGGGCCTGGGTCGAAGTGCGGGCGACGGCGCCGGGCATATTGGCGACGCAGTAATGCATGACGCCATCGACCTCGTAGATCGGATCGGCATGGGTGGTGGCTTTGGAGGTTTCAAAACATCCCCCCTGGTCGATCGCCACATCAACCAGCGCCGCGCCGGGTTTCATTTCGTTCAGCTGCGCCCGCGAGATCAGCTTGGGTGCCGCAGCACCCGGCACCAGAACCGCGCCGACCACCAGATCGGCCTCGCGCACCAGTTCTGCGGTGGCGGCGGCTGTCGAATACTGGGTGCGGAAGGTGCTGCCGAAAACGTCATCCAGGTATTTCAGGCGATGCAGGGAGCGGTCCAGAACCGTGACGTCGCCGCCCATGCCTGCCGCAATGCGGGCTGCATGGGTGCCAACCACGCCGCCACCGATCACGACGACCTTGGCGGGAGCAACACCGGGAACGCCGCCCATCAGAACGCCGCGCCCGCCGTTGGCCTTTTGCAGGGTCCAGGCGCCGACCTGCGGCGCAAGACGGCCCGCAACCTCGGACATGGGGGCCAGGAGCGGCAGGCCGCCGCGGCTGTCGGTGACGGTTTCATAGGCGATTGCGGTGCAGCCCGAAGCCAGAAGATCGCGGGTCTGCTCCGGGTCGGGAGCAAGGTGCAGGTAGGTGAACAGAAGCTGGCCCTCGCGCAGCATCTTGCGCTCACCCGCCTGGGGTTCCTTGACCTTCACGATCATCTCGGCGGTGGCGAAAATCTCTTCGGCCGTATCGACCAGCTGGGCTCCGGCGGCGGCGTAATCGGCGTCGCTAAAGCCCGCGCCCGCACCGGCGCCGGTCTGGATCAGCACCTCGTGACCGTGGGCAATGGCTTCATGGGCGGCATCGGGTGTCATGCCGACGCGAAATTCCTGGGGTTTGATTTCAGTCGGGCATCCGATTTTCATGCTGTTTCCTCCCTGATGCAGAAAGAGCCTATGTCGATACCGGGACAATGTGCTTCTTTATTGGGCAGAATAAAAAGATGCAGTTCGAAGAATATTCGACTAATAGCACAGCAAACGCAAAGGGCTTCGCAAATATGTCACTTGATTCGACGGATCGTCGTATTCTGCAGGTCTTGCAACGGCAGGGCCGGATCTCGAACGCGGACCTCAGCGAGAGGGTAAACCTGTCGGCCTCCGCCTGCCATCGCCGGGTGCAGAGGCTGGAGGCAGAGGGCTACATCAAGGATTATGTCGCCCTGCTGGATGCGCGCAAGCTGAGCGTGCCGACCACGGTCTTTGTGGAGATCACCCTGCAGGGGCAGGCGGATGAACTGCTGGACGCTTTTGAAAAGGCCGTCGCGCGGATCCCGGATGTTCTGGAATGTCACCTGATGGCGGGAACGGCGGATTACATTCTGAAGGTGGTGGCAGAGAACACCGATGACTTCGCGCGCATTCATCGCCAGCATCTGACGCGATTGCCCGGCGTTGCCCAGATGCAATCCAGCTTTGCCCTGCGCACGGTGTTCAAGACCACGGCTCTGCCTGTCTGAATCGCTGTTCGCGCTTGCCCGGTGGTACTCCCGCCCGTCGGCGGCCTTTTTTTTTGTAAAGACCACCTCCCGTTGGGCGTGGCAGCGCGCGCTGCGCGCTGCCACGCCCAAGGCCGCCAAGAGGTGGCGACGCAGTCGGCGCATCTGCGGGCGCGGGAGGGCTTGGTGATCTGGTCGGGTGCGGCAGACTTTTATTTGTCTTACAATTCCGAGTCGTATCTGCTTCAAGAGAAGGGATATTGAACGACGGGGGCTGGACCATGGAATTTGATTACATCATCGTGGGCGCCGGGAGTGCGGGCTGTGTCCTGGCCAAGCGGCTCAGCGAGGGCGGGCAGCGCGTACTGCTGTTGGAGGCCGGGGGACGTGACAATTACCATTGGGTCCATATCCCGATGGGCTATCTCTACTGCATCAACAACCCGCGCACCGACTGGATGTATCGCACCGAGGCCGATCCGGGCCTGAATGGGCGCGCCTTGATCTATCCGCGGGGCAAGGTGCTGGGCGGCTGTTCCTCGATCAACGGAATGCTGTACCTGCGTGGGCAAGCCGCCGATTATGACGGTTGGCGGCAGCGCGGCCTTGCAGGCTGGGGCTGGGACGATGTTCTGCCCTATTTCAAGAAGTCCGAGGACTATGTCGAAGGCCCCTCTGATCTGCACGGGGCAGGTGGCGAATGGCGCGTCGAGAACCAGCGTCTGCACTGGGACGTGCTGGATGACTGGATGGAGGCGGCCTCTGCCTGGGGGCTGCCCAAGGTCACGGATTTCAACACTGGCAATAACGAGGGCGTCGGCTATTTCCGGGTCAATCAACGCTCTGGCTGGCGGATGAATACGGCCAAGGCCTTCCTGCGCACGGCGACCGGGCAGGGGCTGAAGGTCGAAACTCAGGCGCATACCCGCCGCATCCTGATCGAGGAGGGGCGCGCCGTCGGGGTCGAGTATCAAAAAGGGGAAGAGATCCGCACTGCCCGTGCCCGCGGTGAGGTCATCCTGTCGGCAGGCGCTGTCAACAGCCCGCAGATCCTGCAACTGTCGGGCCTGGGTCCCGGCGCGCTGTTGCAGGCGCACGGGATCGAGGTGCTGCGGGATATGCCGCAGGTCGGCGCCAATCTGCAGGATCACCTGCAACTGCGCTGTGCCTGGCGCCTGAGCGGGGCCCATACTCTCAACACGCTGGCCAATTCCCTGGTCGGCAAGGCGAAGATCGGCCTTGAATATGCGCTGAAACGGTCTGGCCCGATGTCCATGGCGCCAAGCCAGCTGGGCGCCTTTTCCCGCTCGCGGCCCGATCTGGAGACCCCGGATCTGGAATACCACGTGCAGCCCCTGACGCTGGAGGCCTTTGGTCAGCCCCTGCATGATTTTCCGGGGCTGACGGCCAGCGTCTGCAACCTGCGTCCCGAAAGTCGGGGGCGGGTGGAGATCACCTCTGCCGACCCATTGGCGGCGCCGAGCATTCAGCCGAACTACCTGTCGACCGAAGGAGACCGGCAGGTGGCCGTAGCCGCGATCCGTCAGGCACGGGCGATCATGGCGCAGGCGCCGATGCAGGGATACGCGCCGGAAGAGATGAAGCCGGGCCTTGTGTCCGACGATGAACAGGATCTGGTGCGTGCGGCGGGGGATATCGGCACGACGATCTTCCACCCCACCTGCACGGTGCATATGGGGGCGGAGGAGAGCGCGCCTCTGGATCCCGAGCTGCGTCTACGTGGCATCGCTGGCCTGCGTGTCGTGGATGCCAGCGTCATGCCGACGATCACCAGCGGCAACACCAATGCGCCGACGATCATGATCGCGGAAAAGGCATCAGACATGATTTTGGCAGCGGCGCGCGGCTGAGACAGGCATATGGCCGCCGAAGGGCTGTTTTGCCCTTGCAGGCGGTCCTGATTTTCGATTCCCTTCTGGTCAGGCGATTTGCCGCTTGTAGAGAGGACCGTGACCGCGTGGCGGCAAAATCCCTGCGGTCCGGCAACAGATGCAGATCTGACATCAAACAATCACATCCCTGCTCTAAAGCGGCCAGAACAGAGATATTTTGAGTGAAGGAGCTCCACCGTGACCAGCGATACCACCCCTGATTCATTCGATTGGCTGGATGCCGAGCTTCAGGACACGCTGGACGAGGATTTCGAGATCGAATTTGCCGAGCCCATGCTGTCGATGGAGCTGCGCAAGATCTACCGGTCGCAACACCCCGAGATGCTGGACCGCAAAGTCTATTTCCGCAACCTGCTGCGCCTGCAGGCAGAGCTGATCAAGCTGCAGGACTGGGTGCAGCACAGCGGCGCCAAGGTCTGCATCCTGTTCGAGGGGCGTGACAGTGCCGGCAAGGGGGGCGTGATCAAGCGGATCACTCAGCGCCTGAACCCGCGGGTGGCCCGCGTCGTGGCGCTGCCGGCTCCGTCGCGGCGTGAACAAAGCCAGTGGTATTTCCAGCGTTACGTGCCGCACCTGCCCGCGGCCGGTGAAATCGTGCTGTTTGACCGCTCCTGGTACAACCGCGCCGGGGTGGAGCGGGTCATGGGCTTTGCCAGCGACGATCAGGTCGAACAATTCTTCCAGGACGTTCCGGAATTCGAGCGTATGCTGGTGCGGTCGGGGATCATCCTGCTGAAATACTGGTTCTCGATCACCGACGAAGAGCAGCAGCTGCGATTCATGATGCGCATCCACGATCCGATGAAACAGTGGAAACTGTCGCCCATGGACCTGGAAAGCCGCATCCGCTGGGAACAGTACACCAAGGCCAAGGAGGATATGCTGGAACGCACCAATATCCCCGAGGCGCCCTGGTATATCGTCGAGGGCAACGACAAGAAGCGCGAGCGGCTCAACTGTATCGAGCACCTCTTGACCAAGGTCCCCTATGAGGATGTGCCCCAGGAGAAGGTGACCCTGCCGGATCGGGAGTATAATCCCGACTATGAGCGCCGGTTCCTGCCGGACGAGCTATACGTGCCAAAGATCTACTGAACGGCTGGGACGCGGCAGGGGGCGGCTCCCGCCCGATCTGGCACAGCCCATGGGCTGTGTCGCCTCCGTTGGGCCCGGCGCCGCGCGGGCGCGCGGCGGGCGCGTTTCGCCGATGTCAGCTATTTTCATCCGGGGGAGGGGTGTCTTCGTCCGCCATGTTCTCAAGGAACCGCTGCAGGTAGCCGGTGAAGGCTTTGAGATCCTCGGTGGAAAACCCTTTGAGCAGGTCGCGTTGCCGTTCCAGCGCGCGCGGCAATATGCGGGCATGGAGCGCATGACCAGCCTCTGTCAGAAACCAGGACTTGCGGCGTTCATCGCCGCCCAGAACCTCGGCTCGTGCCAGCCCAGCCTGTGACATGCGGTGAAGCGCCCGGCTGACGGCGGCCTTGTCGATGCCCGTCACGCGCGCGGCATGGCCGACCGAGCAGCCGGGATCGCGGGTCAGCATCACCAGCATGCGCCAATCCATCACCCCGATGCCGAATTCCTGCTGGTAGGCGCGGGTGGCATTGCGGGTCAGCCGGTTGCCCGCGAATGTCACGGTAACGACCGGGCTGCGATCATAGTCCAGCGTCGGGGCTGCGGGGCTATCCTTGCTGCCGTCGGGCAGCGACAGGAACATCTCGTCGGTCAGATCACTCATGCCCGCAGGCTATGTCAGATGAGTTGACAAGACAACAGGTGCCGCGCAGTCTTCTTTCAGAGAGGTCAGCGGGGGAGGGCAGCAATGGCACGACCGGTCTATGAAATCGATCTACAGGCGTTTTGGGAGGACCCATATCCCGACCTGGCCCGTCTGCGGGTAGAGGCGCCCGTGGCCTATGTGCCGCAGCTTGACGCGGTGTTGATCTCCCGGCGTGATGACATCTTCCGGGAGGAAAAGCGCACTGATGTCTTCTCTTCGGATCAGCCGGAGGGGCTGATGACCCGGTTGATGGGGCAGAACATGATGCGCAAAGACGGCGCGGACCATATGGCCGAGCGCAAGGCGATCTTTCCGGCGGTGTCGCCCAAGACGGTGAAACAGCACTGGCTGGCGCAGTTTCGCGCGGCAACCACGCAGGTGCTGCAGGATCTGGCGCCACGGGGGCGCTGCGATCTGGTGCGCGACTTTGCCATGCCGGTTTCGGCCGAGGCGCTGAAGGCAGTGACCGGGCTGACCCGGATGCGCGCCGACGAGATGGACGCGGTCAGCCAGGGCATGATCGATGGCTGTGCAAATTACGCGGGCGATGCGGCGGTGGAGGCGCGCTGCCACGACAGTACCCGCCTGATCGACGACCATATCAGCACCATGTGGGAGGCGGGATCCGGTGCCGGTGCGTTTTCCCTTCTGCGGGAGCAGCAGAAGGCGGGGCTGCCGGAAAGCCAGATCAGGGCCAATATCAAGCTGGCGATCTCTGGCGGGCAGAACGAGCCGCGCGATGCGATCGCCGGAACGGTCTGGGCCTTGCTGCAACATCCCGAGCAACTGCAGGATGTGAGGTCCGGACGGGCCACATGGATGCGGGCCTTCGAGGAATACGCGCGCTGGATGTCACCTATCGGCATGTCGCCGCGCCGGGTGGCACAGCCCTATGTGCTCAACGGTGTGGCGCTGCAGCCAGAGGACCGCGTCTTCCTAATGTTCGGCTCTGGCAATCGGGACGAGCGGGTATTTGCCCGGCCGGATCGCTATGATCTGCATCAGGATATCAGCGCAGCTATTTCATTTGGCGCAGGCCCGCATTTCTGCGCGGGGGCCTGGATCTCTCGGGCCTTGATCGCCGAAGCGGCGCTGCCGATGTTGTTTGAGCGAATGCCAGACCTGTCGTTGGAGGGTCCGGCCCGTTTTGGCGGCTGGGCGTTCCGCGGGCCGCTGGAGGTGCCGGTGAAATGGGGGCTGGTGAACTAGGGGCCGGGTGATCGCAGACTATGACATTTGATGACGGTTTGGGTCTCATCTGTGCGGTGCAAGCGGGGCAGAGATGCAGAGGAGAATCTGCAGGGGCAATACCTGAAGACCCATAGGCTCCGATACCATTCGGCGCCAAGGCCATCTGTGTTGATTTCCCCGGAGGGGTCACGGGCCTTGGGTGCAGGAAGCAAGGCCGACGCCAGTTTGGGGGAGGGCGGTACCACCTCCGGGGATATGCCGATTGTTCCAGCTTCGGCAAAAGGACCATGAGCCAAGACGATCCGAGGTTTCAGTGGCCCTTGAGCCGACTATAGCAACTTGCCGCGCACGATACACGCATAAGTTTAGTGATTGCCTAGTGAATATCGTTATGGAGTCGTAAATTGTAGGCTCTAGAAACGACAAACCCCCGGGCAGGGCCGCGGGGGTCGTCAAAAGCATCCAGAAAAAACCGGAGGAAGATCTTAGAGGAGACCTTCGCGCTGTGCTTTCTTACGCGCCAGTTTACGGGCACGACGAATCGCTTCAGCCTTCTCGCGCGCTTTCTTCTCGGAGGGTTTCTCGAAATGTTGCTTGAGCTTCATCTCGCGGAACACACCTTCGCGCTGCAGCTTTTTCTTCAGGGCACGAAGCGCCTGATCGACATTGTTGTCACGAACACTAACCTGCATGTGGTTTTCACCACCTTTCTAAGTTGAGTTGCAAGGATTTGCAGGAGGTGGCCGTATAGCAAAACCGATCTAACATGTCTAGTACTGGGCTGGATGGCTCATTCTGGCCCGGCAGAGGTGCGCAGCCCCTGCATTCAATCGTTACGGAGAAGCAGCATGACAGAGCAGGCAACCGGCATGACATCCGACAGGACGGAAGGCACAGAGGCGCTGAACATGGATGCGCTATTGGATGCGGCACTCATGCATGTGGCCTTTGATGGCTGGACCGAGGCGACATTTGCCGCAGCCGTGGCAGACACCGGTATTGATCCGACCCTGGCGCGGGCCTTGTGCCCACGCGGGGCCGTGGATCTGGCGCTGGCCTATCACCGGCGCGGGGATCAGGTGATGCTGCAGCGGCTGGCGACAGAGGATCTGACGGGCCTTCGGTTTCGCGACAAGATTGCCGCCGCCGTCCGATTCCGCCTGGAGGCGGTCGAGGACAAGGAAGCGGTACGCCGGGGGGTGACTCTTTTTGCGCTGCCCAGCCATGCCGCCGATGGGGCCAAGGCGATCTGGGGCACGGTGGATGCGATCTGGACGGCCCTTGGCGATACCTCCGAGGATATCAACTGGTACAGCAAGCGCGCGACCCTCTCTGGCGTCTATTCGTCCACCGTGCTGTTCTGGCTGGGCGACGAGACGCCCGGTCACCAGGCGACCTGGGAGTTTCTGGACCGGCGCATCGACAATGTGATGCAATTCGAGAAACTGAAGGCGGATGTGCAGAAGAACCCGCTTTTGAAGCCGCTGCTGGCGGGGCCCGCCTGGCTGGCGGGACAGATCCGCAAGCCGAGAGAGGCCGAGCACATGCCCGGGCGTCAGGGCCGCCGATAACGGCCTGTGCCCGCGCCGGGACGCAACGAAGATTGGAACAGGACGTCAGCAGGGTTTGAGTGTGCCCGTGCCGGTGCTATCACGGGCATCAAGGATACTACGGCAGGGAAAGGACCTTTGCATGACCGATGGTTTGCCCGAAACAATGCGCGCGATCGAGATCTCACAGCCGGGAGGGCCAGAGGTTCTGACCCTCACCCAACGGCCGGTTCCCACGCCGGGTCACGGGCAAGTGCTGCTCAAGGTGGCCTATGCCGGGGTCAACCGCCCCGATGCGCTGCAACGCGCAGGGGCCTATGATCCGCCTGCAGGAGCCAGCGATCTGCCGGGGCTCGAGGCGTCGGGCGAAGTGGTGGCCATCGGCGCGGGCGTCACCGAATACGCCGTGGGCGACAAGGTTTGCGGCCTTCTGCCCGGTGGCGGCTATGCCGAATATGTGGTGACCCCGGCGGCCCATTGCCTGCCGATTCCCAAGGGGCTATCGATGAAACGCGCGGCCTGCCTGCCGGAAACCTGTTTCACCGTCTGGTCCAATGTCTTCACCCGCGGGGGGCTCAAGGCGGGAGAGCGGTTCCTGGTGCATGGTGGCTCCTCCGGTATCGGCACGACCGCGATCCAGCTGGCCTCGGCGCTGGGCGCGCGGGTCTTCACCACCGCCGGATCCGATGAGAAATGCCAGGCTTGTCTCGATCTTGGAGCCGAGCGCGCGATCAACTACCGCGACGAGGATTTCGTGAAGGTGCTGCGCGCCGAAGGTGGTGCTGACCTGATCCTGGATATGGTCGGGGGCGACTATATCCCCCGCAACATCCGGGCGCTGGCCGATGATGGCCGCCTGGTGCATATCGCGTTTCTGTCCGGTCCCAAGGCCGAGCTGAACTTTGCCCAGATCATGGCCCGCCGCCTGACGGTGACCGGATCGACCCTGCGCCCGCAAAGCGATCTTGCCAAAGCGCGCATCGCGCAGGATCTGGCCGAGGCGGTCTGGCCGCTGGTGGAGGCGGGGCGGATGAAACCGGTGATGGACAGCACCTATCCGCTGGAAGAGGCCGCAGAAGCCCACGCCCGCATGGAAAGCTCTGGCCATATCGGCAAGATCGTCCTGAAGGTCGCGGACCTTTAACCGCAGTGCCTGAACAGCAGGATCGGGGGGCGCCCTGGCGCCTCCCGGTCAGCGGACCGGCGCAAAGAGCGCATCCTTCAAGGTGCAGTCGCGGATCACATCGCGGCCGCAGGGCACCGGATCAAGGCTGCGCGACAGGCAGATGCGGGCCTCTTGGATGTGGCCATCGCGGCAGGTGATGGTGAGACTGTCGCGGCTCAGCTGCGGATTTTCCTTCAGGAAGGCCTCTTCCACCAGCGAGGCGGGCAGTTTCACGGTCTTGTCCAGCTTGCGAAAGATCGCCGGGCGGGTGACCTGCGCGTAAGCCTCTCGCGAGAGAGCGAAATACTGCGTCGACGACAGGCCCGAGCAGCTGCCGTGTTTCTTCCACTGATGCCAGGCCAGCCCCGGGCTGCCCATGATATCGGCCATCTCGGCGGTCTGACGGCGGCTGGGGGGCGCCTCAACCGTGCGGCAGAAATCCGGCCAGCCCCGGTGGTACTGCGGCCACAGCCCATGCAGGGTCCAGCCGTGATCGTGGCGGTCATCGCATTGATCCGATCCCTTGGCATCGCCTTCGATCGCACACCAGTTGGGCGACCAGCTGAGGCTCAGGACATAGTAGTCGAACTCTCCCGAAATCTCCCTGTCCCGGTCGCTTTCGGCGTGCCCGGGGATCGAAACCAACCCTGAAACCACGGTTGCAATTGCCAGCAAGAACCTGCGCATCGCCTCTTTCCTTATGAAAACAAGGCGACTATATAGGACTGAAGTTCCCCGACAACGGAAACCCGCCCCAGACCTCGGGGCAGCCTATTTCAGGCGACGGGAAAGATGTACGTGGGTGTTCGTGGGGCAAACGTGTTTTAAGGAGATACGCGCATGGCAAAACCGTTGATGACCAAGGCGACCGCCGTGTGGCTGGTGGACAATACCACGATCAGCTTCAAGCAGATCGCCGATTTCGTCGGCATGCACGAGCTGGAGATCCAGGGCATTGCCGATGGCGATGTGGCTGCCGGTGTGAAGGGCTTTGACCCGGTCGCGAACAACCAGCTGACCCAGGACGAGATCGACAAGGCCGAAGCCAATCCGCTGCACAAGCTGAAGCTCAAGTTCAACCCGGCAGCTGCCGGCGAGGAAAAGCGCCGTGGCCCGCGTTACACCCCGCTGTCCAAGCGCCAGGACCGTCCGAACTCGATCCTGTGGCTGGTGAAGTTCCACCCGGAACTGTCCGATGGCCAGATCGCCAAGCTGGTAGGTACCACCAAGCCGACCATCCAGTCGATCCGCGAGCGCACCCACTGGAACATCGCCAACATGCAGCCGATCGATCCGGTGGCGCTGGGCCTGTGCAAGCAGTCCGAACTGGACGCAGCCGTGCAGAAGGCCGCCGCCAAGAAGGCTGCCGAGGGCGGCGTGATGAGCGACGACGAGCGCCGCAAACTGGTCTCGACCGAGCAATCGCTGGAGATGGATGCTGAACCCAAGATCCCGAGCGCGATCGAAGGGCTTGAGACCTTCACTCTGGGCGGTAGCTCCGACGACGAACGCAAGGATGATGAGCCGATCCGTGATGCGGACAGCTTCTTCAACCTGCCCGCGGGCGGTGATGACGACGATGAGGATGAAGACAACGGAATCGACCCCCGTTTCTGATTTTGTGCCTGTGCACTCGTGAGTTGTGGGAGCCACGCCAATGCGGCGTGGCTCTTTCTTTTTGCGCGTCGTTACCAGGCATCCGCATAGCGGGGGCCGGGCGATGCAGGCCCGGCGCTGGCCAGGGCCCGGTGCAGGACCTCTCGTGTCTCTGCCGGATCAATCACCGCGTCGAACTCCAACAGGCTGGCGGCATTCAGCGCCTTGCCCCGCTCGTAGAGCGAGTCGACCAGCCGCTGGTATTCTGCCTCGCGTTCCTGCGGGTCGCTGATGGCCGCCAGGTGATCCCGGTGACCAAGTTTCACCGCCCCTTCCAACCCCATGGCGCCGACCTCGCCGGTGGGCCAGGCACAGCAGAAATGCGGGCGATCCAGTCCGCCTCCGGCCATGGCCATGGCGCCAAGCCCATAGGCCTTGCGCAGGATCAGCGTCACCAGAGGCTGGCTGAAATGCGCCCCCGCCAGGAACAGCCGCGAGACATGGGCGACCTGGCCTGTTTTCTCGACCTCGGGTCCGACCATGAAACCGGGGGTGTCACAGAAGGTCACCACCGGCAGGCCCCAGGCATCGCACAGCTGCAGGAACCTTGCGCCCTTGTCTCCGGCCGCCGCATCGATGGCGCCGCCCAGGTGCAGCGGGTTGTTGGCAACAATGCCGATAGCGCGGCCAGACAGGCGGGCGAACCCGGTGATCATGCCGATGCCAAAGCCGCGGCGCAGTTCCTGGAAACTGTCCTCGTCCACGATACCGTTGATCGCGTCGCGCATGTCATAGGCGCGCGTCCGGTCCACCGGGATCAGCTTGCGCAGTTCCGGGCGGTCGCCTTCTTTCGGCTGGGGCTTGTCCTGTGAAAGTCCCAATAGTTGTTTGGCCGCTTCAACCGCTTCGGCCTCGTCCTCGGCCAGGATGTCGATCAGCCCGGTCTCCACCTGCGTGGCGCTGGGGCCGATGTCCTTGGGGGCGACCGTGCCCAGGCCGCCGCCTTCGATCATCGCCGGGCCGCCCATGCCGATCCAGCTGTTCCGGGTCGCGATGCGCAGATCGCAGACCCCGAACAGGGCGGCATTCCCGGCAAAGCAATAGCCCGCAACGATGCCGATCTTTGGGCCCTTGTAGGCGGCGAAGTGGCGAAAGGAAGTGACGTTGAGCCAGCCGGCCATGATCAGGGCTGCATCGCCATCATTGGGCCGCCCGCCGCCGCCTTCGGCAAAGAGCACGATCGGCAGCTGATCGCGGCCCGCGACCTCGATCAACCGGTCCATCTTGCGGTGGTGATTGAAACCCTGGGTGCCCGCCAGAACCATATAGTCGACCGCCATCGCCGCCACCCGGCGCCCGGCAACCGTGCCGATGCCACAGATGATCCCATCGCCTTGCGTGCGGGCCTGTAGATCCTCCAGATCGCGACTGCCGCGCTGGGCTGCCACCGCCAGAGCACCGTATTCGGTGAAGCTGCCCGCATCGAACAGGTCGTCGATGTTTTCACGCGCGGTGCGCGCGCCCTGCGCATGGCGCTTTGCAACGGCATCGCGGCGCGCCTCATCCTGCAACAGCGCCATCCGCGCCTTGTAGTCCGCCATATCCGGGCGGTCTTCCGCCTTGGTGGCGGCGGTTTGGCCCGCGACCTCGGCGGGTTCCAGCGTGACCAGAGCTGCGCCGCCTTGCAGCTCGTCCCCGACCTTGATGTGCACAGTGCGGACAATGCCGCCATGAGGCGCGCGGATCTCGTGCCGCATCTTCATCAGTTCGGTGGCCAGCAGGACCGTATCGGCGGGCACCTCCTGGCCGGTCGTGACATGCACCTCAGCCACAATCGCGGCGCTCTCTGCCCTGATGATCGTCACCGGTGATCCTCCCTATTCGATGCCTGTCCGCAGTCAATCGCCGGGCCGGGGCTGCTGTCAATTTCGCCGTTGGGTCACAACATCTGCGTGCGGGGACAGAGAGCCGGGGGAGGGACCATGGATCTCACGACGAGGCGCGCCGGAGACCCTTTCTCCGATACAGGAGGAGCTAGAGGTCCTTGCGCGCCTTGAGGGCGGCGCTGATGGTGCCATCGTCGAGATAATCCAACTCGCCGCCGATGGGCACGCCCTGCGCCAGCGATGTGAGCCTGACCTGGCCGGTCAGCTGATCGGCGATGTAATGGGCGGTGGTCTGCCCGTCGATGGTGGCGTTGAGCGCCAGGATCACTTCGCTGATCGCCTCGCTGCCGACCCGGTCCACGAGGCGGGGAATGCGCAGATCCTCGGGGCCGATGGCGTCCAGCGCCGAAAGCGTGCCGCCCAGCACGTGATACCGTCCCTTGAAGGCGCCCGCGCGTTCCATCGCCCAAAGGTCAGAGACGCTTTCCACCACGCAAAGCTCTCCGTTGGCACGGTTTTCGTCGGCACAGATGTCGCAGATATCCTTGGTGCCCACATTGCCGCAGTTCAGGCATTCACGGGCGGTGCTGGCCACACGGCTCATCATGTCTGACAGCGGCGTGAGCAGAAGCCCCCGCTTGCGCACCAGGTGCAGCACCGCGCGGCGGGCCGAGCGCGGCCCCATGCCGGGCAGTTTCGCCATCAGGTCGATCAGGTTTTCGATATCGCTGGTGGAGCGGTCTTGCATTCGGGAGCGGCCTTCGCGGTTTCAGCCCATATAGGCGCATCGCAGGCGGAAAAGGCAAGGGGAGCAGGGGCAGATGTTCGGCTTTTGTTTGCGCTGTGGCAGCGGCCAGAAAAAAAGGCGACCGAAGCCGCCTTGTCTGGGTGTCTCAGGTTGCGCCCTGCTCAGAACGGCAGCTTGATGTCCTTGGGCAGGCCCATGCTTTCGGTGAGCTTGGTCATCTCGTCCTGCGCCTTTTCTGCCGCCTTGGACTGGGCGTCCTTGATGGCGGCCAGGATCAGGTCCTCGACCATTTCCTTGTCATCGCCATTGAAGATCGACGGGTCGATATCCAGCGCCTTGAGGTCGCCCTTGGCCGAGGCGGTGGCCTTCACCAGGCCCGCGCCCGCTTCGCCGGTGACCATGACGTTGTGCAGGTCTTCCTGCATCTGGGTCATCTTGGTTTGCAGTTCCTGAGCCGATTTCATCATCTTGGCCATATCGCCAAGACCGCCGAGGCCTTTGAGCATGGTATCTCTCCTGAAGTCTGGTTTGGTGCCTAGATATGGGGTGCGGGGCCCTGGCACAAGGGATTTGCATGGCGTCTGAACTCACGGGGCAGTTCCCGCCCGCCGCGCGGCACATCATGGATGTGCAGGCTCCCGTTGGCATCCCTCAATAGGTCCGGGTGCCACTATTGTGGCGCGGGACAGGCTCTGCCGTTCAACTGTCCTCGAAGGGGTCCCATTCGTCCTCCACCTCGGGCAGGGCTTCGGCTTGGACCTCGGCCTGCAGTTCTTCCGCGGTGCGGATGCGGGTGATCTTTGCCTTGGGGAAGCTTTCAAGGACTGCCTGAACCAGGGGGTGCTCCGTGGCCTTTTCGCGCAGGGCGTTCTCGGCGGCATCGCGGATCTCGGCAATGGTCGGCGCCTCGCCATTGGGGGCGATGGTGACCACCCAGCGGCTGCCGGTCCAGTTCTGCAGGGCGGTGCCAAGGCGGGCGGCCAGATCGCGGGGGGCGTCCGCATGGGGGGTGAACTCGATCCGGCCGGGCTGGTAGGAGACCAGGCGCACACCGGTCTCCACCTCCACCAGAAGTTTCACGTCCCGGTTGGTGCGGATCAGTTCCACCACGTGCTCGAAGCTCGGATAGCGGGCGAGGGCGCTTTGCGCGGCGGGAGCCAGCGCGGTGACCTGCCCCTGACCATGCGACATGGTCATGCCGCCGGAGGGGCCACCGCCCGGTGCGCCTTGCAGCGGGGACGAGGCGATAGCCGAGGCCCCGCCTCCCCCGCTCGCCGCAGGCGCGCCCATGCCGTGCATGGGCACCCCGCCCCCGCCACCGGGCGGCGGGGGCGGCATGTCCTGCAGCTTGCGGACCAATTCTTCGGGGCTGGGCAGGTCGGCCACATGGGTGAGGCGGATCACCGCCATTTCGGCGGCCATCATCGCATTGGGCGCGGCGGCAACCTCTTCCAGCGCCTTCAGCAACATCTGCCACATGCGGGTCAGCACCCGCATCGGCAGGGCCGCGGCCATCTGTTGGCCACGGGCGCGCTCATCGGGGCTGATGGTGGGGTCTTCGGCGGCATCGGGGGTGATCTTCACGACCGAGACCCAATGGGTGATCTCGGCCAGATCACGCAGCACTGCCAGCGGGTCGGCGCCCTCGGCATATTGGGAGCTGAGTTCGGTCAGGGCCGCTGCCGCATCGCCGCGCAGGATCATGTCCATCAGGTCCAACACCCGGCCCCGGTCGGCCAGACCCAGCATGGCACGCACCTGATCGGCGGTGGTTTCGCCAGCACCATGGGAAATCGCCTGGTCCAGCAGCGAGGTCGCATCGCGGGCCGAGCCTTCGGCGGCGCGGGTGATCAGCGCCAGCGCGTCCTCGGCGATCTCGGCCCCTTCGGAGGTGGCGATCCGGCGCAGCATGTCGATCATCACCTCCGGCTCGATCCGGCGCAGGTCAAAACGCTGGCAGCGCGACAGCACCGTCACCGGCACCTTGCGGATCTCGGTGGTGGCGAAGATGAACTTCACATGGGCGGGGGGTTCCTCCAGCGTCTTCAACAGCGCGTTGAAAGCGCTGGTCGACAGCATGTGAACCTCGTCGATGATGTAGATCTTGTAGCGGGCCGAGGCGGCGCGGTACTGCACCGAATCGATGATCTCGCGGATGTCGCCGACGCCGGTGCGGCTGGCGGCGTCCATCTCCATCACATCCACATGGCGCCCCTCCATGATCGCCACGCAATGTTCACAGACCCCGCAGGGTTCGGTTGTCGGGCTGCCGGTGCCATCGGGCCCGATGCAGTTCATGCCCTTGGCGATGATTCGTGCGGTGGTGGTTTTGCCGGTGCCGCGAATGCCGGTCATGATGAAGGCCTGGGCAATGCGGTTTGCCGCAAAGGCGTTCTTCAGCGTGCGCACCATGGCGTCCTGGCCGACGAGATCGGCAAAGGTTTCCGGGCGATACTTGCGCGCGAGGACCTGATACTGGACCGGGGCCTCCTGCGCGGAATCGGTGGCTGGGGTGTCCTGGTCGGGGGTCGGAGTGTCGATCATGCTGTCTCGTGCCGGATTCGGGTGGTCGTTGGGGCCGCGCTACAGGGTAGGCAAGCCAGAGGGGTTCGTCCACCGCTGTTGACCGCCTGGCGTTGCCGGTGGCACAGTTTTCCCATGCCGCGCCGGGGCGTGGCTGACGCAGATGAGGTGGTGGAAGATGTTCCATGGGTGAAACGCATTCGGATCAATCTCCTGATCAGGCCGTCGTGCCCTTTACGATCTATGCGCTATCGGCTGCCAACGCGATCCTGGCGCTTTGCCCCCTGCCGGGCGCCATGGGCGACTACAAGGGGGACATGGAGCTTATTCACGACTGGCAGCCCGGCCTGGTCATCTCCCTGACCACCGAGGCCGAACATGTGGCGGTCGGAGCGGCAACCCTGGGGGTCGATTTCCAAAGCATGGGAAGCCGCTGGGCCCATCTGCCCGTTACCGATTTCGGGGTGCCCGATCGCGAGGTGAGCAGATCCTGGCGCGCGGTCAGCGCTTCGGCCCGGCAGGCGCTGGAGGGCGGCGGCCGCGTCTTGGTGCATTGTCGTGGCGGCTGCGGGCGGTCCGGCATGGCGGTGCTGCGTCTGCTGATCGAATGCGGAGAGGTGCCAGAGAAGGCCCTTGCCCGGCTGCGCATGACACGCCCCTGTGCCATCGAGACGGAAGCGCAAATGGCCTGGGCGACAGGTGGCTGATCTTGCCTGTCTTGCGGCAACGGGACCGGGCTGAACTGACAGGCGATCCGTGCAACGAGGCTCTCCCGCCCGGCCACCGCCCCCAAGGGGGGGCATAGGCCCGTTGGGCCCGGCAGCGCGCCTTGCGCGCTGCGGTGGCGTTTCCTAGGCTTAGGTCTGAATGTTTCCCAGCTGAAGAGGAAAGGAACCCACAACCTACGCTCCCACAGTCCACGATCCCACGGTCATGGCTGGTGTGCATCGATGCTGTAGCTGGCCGTATCCGGGGCCGTCTTCTGGGGGAGGGCTTGACCCATCGCGCATGGCGGGGAGGGCAGACACCCGGCGGGCAAGGCGCTGCCTTCAGAGGTCAGGAGCATGTCGGCAAACCGCTCGAGACCGGACTGCTGGGCCGATGCCTCGGCACCGCCGAACACGCGAATGCGGTCGTGAGAGGCAAAGAACCTGGCGGCACATTGTCTGTCGCAGCCATCCAACTGGCTTTCTCCGCTGATCTCAAAATCCTCGTCGGTCAGGCCCTTTGCGCTGTTCAGCGCCTGGCACAGCGCCTTCAGCATGCGTTCTAGCGCGGGGCAGGTGGCGCCTGTGTGCCTGCAATCGCTCACCGCGATCCGATGTGTTTTGGGTCTGGGTATCATCGCGCCCTCCGCGCAAAGGGGGCAGGGCAACGGGGGGAGGCATGGAACAGACCGTGCGTGACCCAAAGGTCAGGGCGCTGCTGTCCACGCACCCGCTTCGGACGCCCCGCCCGGTTTCGAGTGTCACGATGGCAGGTCTCCTGACTTGCGGGTCATTGCTCTTTCGGTCCTTCCCGGCCTTGGGCATCTGCCCGGTGGTCAGTGGATCTTCCGACGTCGCTTTCCGCCTACAGTTGCGGGGGCAGTTGTGGATTTGATCAGGTCCTGAAACAGGTCCAAGCGCACCACATTCCCTTTTCAGTCAAGGCCCGCAAAGCGCGCCTCAAGCACCATCTGCTCAAGGGCTAGCGGGGGAAGGGGCGACACGTCAATCCTGATTTAGGCTGCCGGGACATATTGCGCGAAAGGGGGGCTGGATATATCGATGGATGGGGCCTAAGCCTTAGGCCGATTGACTGATCCTGTCTTCCGCCATCCTGGCGAAATCGGCGGCACGGGCTTTGAACTTCTTGTCGATGGACCCGCGCGCCAACTTCAGAGATTGCAGCAGCAGCCGACCGGAGAGGGTTTTGGCAGACAGATCCAGGGTGATCGACATGCGCGTGCGACTGGGCGACAGCGCCATGAGTTCGATCTTTGACGCTCCCTGAATGGCACCGCTTTCTCCGGAAAAGACCATGCCCGTCACCGGTTCGAAGGACTTCAGAACGATCCTCAGATCGCGCTTTTTGCCGCGGAAGGTAAAGGTGGCATCCCACGAAAGCCCGCTTTGCGGCGTGGCAGTATCGCCCAGGCGCTGAACCTCGACACCGCGACGAAAGGCAGAACGTTCAAAACTGTCAAAATCCGACAGGACCTCAAAGACCTCGGCGATGGGTGCGTCAATGTCCTGCTTACTCGTAAAATCCATGACTTACCGCCTGTTTGTCCTGGTGATCAATCTGCTGTGTATGGGGCGGATCATCCCCTTAATCCAACGTGTCCGCAAGCCAGTTTTGTAACAGAAAATGCGCAATTGCACCTTTCCTGGCGGGCTTGAGGATCGGGTGTTCGCCCGCGAAGGCTGTCATCATCTCCTGGCGGCTGACCCAGATCGCATCCTCGATTTCCTGCGGATCGATGGTCAATTCACGATCCAGCGCAACTCCGCTGCAGCCGAACATCAGCGACATGGGGAACGGCCAGGGCTGGCTCGACAGGTAGTTCACCCGACCGACCGTGACGCCGACTTCCTCAAGAACCTCGCGCCGCACGGCGGCCTCCAGCGTCTCTCCGGGTTCGACAAAGCCCGCCAGCAGGGAAAACATCCCTTCGGGCCAGCCGGGCGAACGGCCCATGAGCACCGCATCGCCATGGGTGATCAGCATGATCACAACCGGGTCGGTGCGCGGGAAATGCGAGGCCTTGCAGGCAGGGCAGTTTCGCTGCCATCCCGCCTGGGCGATGTCGCTGGGTTGGCCACAGCGGGCACAGAAGCGATGGGTTTCATGCCAGGAGAACAGCGCCCTGGCGGTGGCCGCCACTTCGGCCTCGAGCGGGGTAAGCCGCGTCATCACACGCCGGAGTTCGGCAAAGGCATAGCCGTCGGGCAGATCCGGATGCTGCTGTTCGCTGACATCCGCAAAGCTGGCCAGGGCCATTTCATCAATCGCGTCCGGCTGCCAACTGCTGATGTCGCAGGCAAAGACGGCTGGTCCTTCGGCAAGATGGCCCAGGAAAATCCTGGTGTCCCGATAGGTCTCGGCCACGGGATGGCTGCCCGTCAACCAGGCCAGACTGTCCGGTCCCCGCGCCGGATCGGAGCGCAGGCACAGCGGTTTGCCGCGCCACAGCAACAGCACCTTGCTTTCCGCTGCGCTCCAGACCGCATCCAGTGCCGCCGCGTCGCCGCGCAGATGGGCAGAGCGATCCAAACCGCCGCCGCCGCCAAATGTCACCTCTTCGGCCCGTTTCATCCTGTCGTCCTTCTCTTGGCTGCGGACCCGCTGCCAGATGCCGCCCTTCCTGATTGATGGCTGCAAAGACGCGGGATGACCAGCCCGCCAATCCAGATCCTCACGTCGGTTTTTGCGACGATACACGGTGGTTTGTCGGTGCCCAACCGGTCTGGCGCTGGAAATTGGCGTCATATCGGCTAAATCATCGGCATCCGTGCCACAATCGTTAACATCCTCAAAAATGGTGACTTTGCAAATCGGTGAAAGGCTGATTCAAAAGGGTTAACGCGCTCGGTTCAGGGCGGGGCCAAATATGAAGATCGGAGCAGACCGTGCACGTTGCGGCGAAAGACACATGACAGGACCGGTGCATCCCCACTCGGACAACAAAGGGGTGTTACGCCTGCTGGCGACAACCGACCTGCACAGCAATCTGCTTAGTCACGACTATTATGCTGACCGCCCCGATCCCAGCGTCGGGTTGAGCAGGGTCGCCACCTTGGCGCGGCGGGCGCGGCAGGAGGTCGAGGCCGCGGGCGGCGCCTGTCTGATGCTGGACAATGGCGACTCGTTGCAGGGGGCGCCGATTGGCGAAACCTCCTCCGAGGAGCCGATGGATCCGCACCCTTTGATGCAGGCGTTTGCGGTGCTCGGCTATGATGTGATCGGGCTTGGCAATCACGATTTCAACTTCGGTCTCGAGACCCTGACGCGGGTTCTGCAACAGGCAAGCTGTCCCGTGGTCTGCTCCAATATGACGGCGGTGGACCCCGGGCGGGACCTGCCGTTTGTCCGGGAGGTGATCGTCGAGCGTATCGTACCCGCCTGTGGCACGGCGCCGCCGGTGCGGATCGGGGTGCTGTCGGTGCTGCCGCCGCAGACGACAACCTGGGATGCGCATCTTTTGCAGGGCAAGGTGGTCGTTGCCGATATGGTGCAGACGGCGCGGGAGACGGCCCGCCGGTTGCGCCAGGACGGCTGTGATATCGTCATCGCCCTGGCCCATACCGGGATGGGCGCGCGTGACGCGGTGTTTGGCATGGAAAATGCCCTGCTGCCGATCTCGGATTGCCCCGAAATAGACGCGGTGATCGGGGGGCATACCCATAAGACGCTGCCGCATCCGGATCATGTCTTTGACAAGCCGGTGGTGATGGCGGGCGCGCATGGCTCGCATCTGGGGCAGATCGATCTGGCGGTGGAGCACGGCGCGGGCGGCTGGGAGCTGACGGGCTGGGAGGCCGCGCTGCATCCGATTTGTCACCGTCACGACGATGGTACGCTTCACTCCCTTGCCGAAGAGGATGAGGAACTGGTGCAGGTCTTGAGCCCGGCCCATGAGGCCACCCGAGACCGCATGCGCCAGCCCGTGGGCTTCAGCGATGTGCCGCTGCATTCCTTTTTCACCCTGTTCGGAAAAGATCTGGGGTTGGAACTGGCGGCGGCCGCACAGGCGGCGGCGGCGCGGCCGTTCCTGCGGGGAACGGCAGCCGGGGATCTGCCGCTTTTGTCTGCGGCGGCGCCTGGCAAATTCGGCGGGCGCTCCGGCCCCGGACATTACACCGATATCGGGCGCGGTCCCCTGTGCATGCGCAATGTGGCCGATCTGCACGTCTTCCCGAACGAGTTGCGGCTGGTGGTCGCGACCGGGGCGCAGGTGCAGGACTGGCTGGAAATGTCCGCCGGGGTGTTCAACCGGATCGCGCCCGGTTCAAGCGGGGTGGACCTGGTGGATCCCGAGCGGGCGGGCCACAACTTCGATGTGCTGTTCGGCCTGCAGTATGAGATCGATCTTTCGGCCCCCTCCCGTTTTGCCGTCTCGGGGCAGCGGATCAATCCCGAAGCCTCGCGGATTCGGGACCTGACCTGGAACGGGCGCCCGGTGGCGCCGGATCAGCAGTTCGCCGTGGTCGCCAATAGCTACCGGGTCAGCGGTGGCGGCAATTTCCAGATGGTGCAGGAGGCGGCGAACGTGCCGCTGCCGCCGGTTCGGATCAGGGATGTGATCCGCGATTACGTGGCGGGCCGCCTGCCGGAGGATCCCTTGCTGGCAGAGGATTATCCCTGGCATTTCTCCTCCCTGCCGGACACCGAAGCGGCCGTCTATACCTGCCCGGCGGCCAGGGAGTACCTGGATGAGCTGCCGGAAGGACGTGTGCGCAACCGTGGGATCACCCCCAGCGGTTTCCTGAAGCTGATGCTTGCGATCTGATCATCGCGGTTGCCTGCGCTCTGCGGGCCTTGTCTTTGCCGCTGCTGCCGCCTATATCGGGATTCGAGAGGTTGGCGCGGGCAGGCGCCTCGCCAACCTGGTCAGGTCCGGAAGGAAGCAGCCACAACGAGCCCCGCTTGGGTCGATGTCCAACCTCTCACCTTATCCCCGCAATGATGATCAGGACGCACTTGATGCTGACCGCATTATTCCCATGTGCTGGGATCAGTACCGTCCGTTGTCGGCAGGGTAGACACCCAGAATTTCCACGTTGGTGGTGAAATAGGCCAGTTCGTCCATCGCCAATTTGACATTGTCGTCTTCGGGGTGGCCTTCGATATCGGCATAGAACTGCGTTGCGGTGAAGGAGCCATCCACCATGTAGCTTTCCAGCTTGGTCATGTTGATGCCGTTCGTGGCGAAACCGCCCATCGCCTTGTAGAGGGCGGCGGGAATGTTGCGCACCTGGAAGACGAAGCTGGTGATCATCCCATGGGCGCCGCGGCGGCTGTCGTCCGGTTCGCGCGACATGATCAGGAAGCGGGTGGTATTGTCGCCATGGTCCTCGATATGGCGGGCCAGGACGTCCAGCCCGTAGATTTCCCCGGCCAACTCGCTGGCCAGGGCCGCCACGTGTTTGTCTCCTGCCTCGGCCACATCGCGGGCGGCGCGGGCGTTGTCGGGGCTGACACGTCCTTCGATATTGTGCTGGCGTAGGAACTGGCCGCATTGCGGCAGCAGGACCAGGTGCGACTTTGCCTCCCGGATATCCTCCAGCCGGGCGCCCGGCACACCAAGCAGGTTGATGTGAACCCGCACGAAGGCCTCGTCGATGATATGCAACCCGCTATGTGGCAGCAGCCGGTGAATATCGGCTACACGCCCGTAGGTGGAGTTTTCAACCGGCAGCATCGCCTGGTCCGCCTGACCGCTTTTTACGGCCTCGATGACATCCTCGAAATTGCGGCAGGGTAGCACTTCCATATCGTGACGGGCGTTGCGACAGGCCTCGTGGCTGTAGGAGCCGAGTTCCCCCTGAATGGCGATTCTTCCGGACATGAGTGCGACTTTCCTGCAAAACTTGGATAATCAGGCATTTCGTCGCGCTGTCTACACCTTGCCACTTGAGAGGGGAAGCCTTAGACACGCCTTCAGACAGCTGAAATGGACTCGCGATCATGTTTGACACGATGACCCTTACCAAAGCGACTGCAGGCGTCTGCAGCGCGTTCCTCGTGCTTCTTCTCGGCAAATGGGCCGCAGAGGAGCTGTACCACGTTGAGAGCCACGGAGAGGCCTCTTACGTGATTGAAGTGGAAGAGGCAGGTGGCGCAACCGAAGAAGCGGAAGAGGTGAGCTTCGAAGAGCTGCTGGCTTCTGCAGACGTTGGCAAAGGCGCCAAGGTCTTCAAGAAATGCGCTGCGTGCCACAAACTCGAAGACGGCGTAAATGCGACCGGTCCTTCCCTTTACGGTGTTGTGGGCCGCCCCAAGGCAGCCGCCGCCGGTTTCGGGTACTCCGGCGCCTTGGCGGGCATGTCCGGCGACTGGAGCGCGGAAAACCTCAACGCCTTCCTGGAAAAGCCCTCGGGCTACGCACCGGGCACCTCCATGTCCTTCTCGGGCCTGAAGAAGGTCTCGGATCGGGTGAACCTCATTGCCTATCTGGACAGCCTCGACGACTGAGCTGCAAGATAGCATGACATTGCAAGGGGCCGCTGTTGAACAGCGGCCTTTTTGCTGTGCCGGGATCTGTCCCTGCCGCGAAAATCGGCGTGAAATCGCCCCGGCCAAAATCGATTGTGACCGCATCACAACTTGAATGTTGCGCCCGCCTGCCATTAGCTTGAAATACGGGAAAAATCCGGATCGCTTGAACACCGGACAGCGGAGGTTAAGGCAGATGAAATCACGAACCCCCAAAGCCAAAGCAGTATCGATGGCGCAAACTGGCCTGCGCTCTCCTGCGGCATGGATCATGCAAGGGGCCGTGCTGCTTGCGGCCATGTTTCTGATGCTGGCCGCTCCGGCGCGGGCATCAGAAACCATTATCAATAGCCACGGCTTTGCGGAATTCGGGGCGTTGAAATACGCCGAAGGCTTTGCCCATTTCGACTATGTGAACCCCGCCGCGCCCAAGGGCGGCGAGATGTCCTTTTCGGCGGTCGGAACCTTCGACAGCATGAACCCCTTTACCCGCAAGGGGCGGGCAGGGGCCCTGGCCTCCTACCACCTGGAAAGTCTCATGGTCGAATCCTATGACGAACCAGGCTCCTATTACGGGCTGATCGCCGAAAGCCTGGAGTACCCCGAAAGCCAGGATTGGGTGATCTTCAATCTGCGCCCCGAAGCGCGGTTTTCCGATGGCTCGCCCGTCACGGCCGAGGATGTGGTCTTTTCCCACAACATCCTGCTGGATCAGGGGCTGAAATCCTACGCCGAAGCGGTGCGCAAGCGCATCCCCAAGGCCGAAGCCCTGGATGCCCATAGGGTGAAGTTCCATTTCTCCCCCGATTTTCCGCGCCGGGCGATGATCACCCAGGTGGGCGGAACGCCGGTGTTTTCCAAGGCCTGGTTCGAGGCGGACCCGGAAAACCGTCGCCTGGATGAACCGCGTCTGGATCCGGGTGTGGGCTCTGGCCCCTATGTGCTGGACACATTCGATGTGAACCAGCGTATCACCTATCGCCGCAATCCCGATTACTGGGGCTGGCATCTGAACGTGAACCAGGGGCGCCACAACTACGACCGCATCCGGGTGGAGTATTTTGGCGATGCCATTGCCGCCATGGAGGGCTTCAAGGCAGGCGTCTATACCCTGCGCACCGAAAACAACTCCAAGAACTGGGCCACGGCCTATGACTTTGACGCGGTCAGCCGTGGCGATGTGATCAAGGATGCCATCCCGGATGGTAATGTGCCTGCGGCCAATGGGTTCGTGATGAACCTGCTGCGCCCGGTGTTTCAGGACATCCGCGTGCGCGAGGCAGTGCAACTGGCCTATAATTTCGAATGGACCAATGAAAGCCTGCAATACGGGCTGTTCCGCCATCGCTCCTCCTTCTGGCAGGATACGGCACTTGAGGCCAAAGGCCTGCCCGAGGGGTTGGAGAAACAGGTGCTCGAAGCCCTGGGCGACCAGATTGATCCCGCGGTGCTGAACGAACCCGCGGTGATGGCGCATACATCCAAGGCAAATCGCCCGTCGGACCGCCGCAACCTGCGCCGTGCAATGATGCTATTGGATGAGGCGGGTTGGATCGTGGGCGATGACGGGATGCGGCGCAATGCGGCCGGTGAGGTGCTGAAGATGGAGTTCCTCCTCGATAGCCCGGTGCTGGAGCGGATCGTGCAGCCCTTTGTCTCGAACCTGCAGGCCATGGGGATCGACGCCATCCTGAACCGGGTGGATTTTGCGCAATATACCAGCCGCCGCCGGGAAAAGGACTTTGACATGGTCTCTTTCGCCTATCCGAAGTCGCTGGAGCCTTCGACCGGGCTCTATCAGCAGTTCGGATCCGAGGCGCATCAGTATTCCGTCTTCAATCCGGCTGGTCTTGCCGATCCGGCAGTGGATGCGCTGATCGGCAATATCGTCAAGGCGACCACGCAAGAGGATCTTTATGCCAACACCCGCGCCCTGGACCGGGTGTTGCGGGCCAAAAGGTTCATGGTTCCGACCTGGTATCTGGATGTGAACTGGATCGCCTATTGGCGCATGTATGAATACCCCAAGGCGCTGCCGCCGTTTTCGCCCGGCACCATGGATCTGTGGTGGATCAACTCCGAAACCGAGGCCGACCTGAAGGCCTCGGGCGCATTGCGGTAGGCGCGCGCCATGGCAGCCTATATCCTCAGGCGGTTCTTGCTGGTGATCCCGACCCTGTTCGGAATCATGGTCATCAACTTTGCCCTGGTGCAATTCGTGCCCGGCGGCCCGGTCGAGCAGATCATTGCCCAGATGCAGGGCAGCGGCGATGTCTTCGAAGGTTTCGCCGGCGGTGGTGGCGATGCGGGTGCGACGGAAACCTTGGGCGCCAATGACAGCTATGCAGGCCGCCAAGGTCTGCCGCCCGAGCTGATCGAGGAGCTGAAAGCGCAATTCGGTCTCGACAAGCCGCCGCTGGAGCGCTTCGTGCAGATGATCGGCAACTACCTGCGTTTTGATTTCGGCGAAAGCTACTTCCGCAAGATCGACGTGACCGATCTGGTGCTGGAAAAGATGCCGGTGTCGATCTCGCTGGGGCTCTGGTCGACATTGATCGCCTATATGATCTCGATCCCGCTGGGCATCCGCAAGGCGCTGAGCGACGGATCACGCTTTGACACCTGGACCAGCGGCCTGATCATCGCGGCCTACGCGATCCCCTCCTTCCTGTTCGCGATTCTTCTCTTGGTGCTGTTTGCCGGGGGCTCTTATTGGCAGATCTTCCCGCTGCGCGGTCTCACCTCGGACAACTGGGCCGAGCTGAGCCTGCTGGGCAAGGCGCTGGACTATTTCTGGCACATCGCCCTGCCGGTCATCGCCTCCACCATCGGGGCCTTTGCGACGCTGACGCTGCTGACCAAGAATTCCTTCCTGGACGAGATCAAGAAGCAATATGTGATGACCGCCCGCGCCAAGGGGTTGAGCGAGCGGCGGGTTCTTTATGGCCACGTCTTTCGCAACGCCATGCTGATCGTGATCGCGGGCTTTCCGGCGGTCTTCATCGGGGTGTTCTTTTCCGGCAGCCTGATCATCGAGACGATCTTCTCACTCGACGGGCTGGGGCGGCTTGGCTTCGAGGCCGCCGTCGCCCGCGATTATCCGGTGATCTTCGGCACGCTTTTCATCTTTGGCCTGATGAGCCTGGTGGTGGGGATCGTGTCGGACATCATGTATGTGCTGGTCGATCCGCGGATCGATTTTGACAAGAGGGAGGGCTGAGCCATGGCATTGTCCCCGCTCAACCAGCGTCGCTGGAACAACTTCCGCCGCAATTCCCGCGCCTATTGGTCGTTCTGGATCTTCTCGGTGCTCTTCGTGCTGTCGCTCTTTGCCGAGTTCATCGCCAACGACAAGCCGATCCTGGTCAGCTATCGTGGCGAACTCTACATGCCGATCTTTAAGTTCTACCCCGAAACGGCCTTTGGCGGCGATTTCAGGACCGAGGCGGTCTACAAGGACCCAGAGGTGGAATGCCTGATCCAGTCGGGGGGCAACCTGGACTGTTTCGATGATCCCGAAGGCATCCTGGAAGAGATCGACGCAGGGTCCTTCTCGGGCGAGGAGTTCCACAAGGGCTGGACCCTCTGGCCGCCCATTCCCTATTCCTACAACACCACCGTGGACCGGCCCGGCGCGGCGCCGCTGCCGCCCAACGGGCAGAACCTTCTGGGCACCGATGACACCAAACGCGACGTGCTGGCCCGGGTCATTCACGGCTTCCGCCTCTCCATCGTCTTCACCCTGATCGTGACCGGCGCCGCCACCGTTGTGGGGATCGCGGCGGGCGCGGTGCAGGGTTATTTTGGTGGCTGGCTCGATCTTCTTTTCCAGCGCTTCATCGAGATCTGGTCCTCCACCCCGACGCTGTACGTCATCATCATCATGTTCGCCATTCTGGGCCGCAGTTTCTGGCTGCTGGTGTTCTTGATGATCCTATTCGGCTGGACCGCCCTTGTGGGGGTTGTCAGGGCGGAGTTCCTGCGCGCGCGCAACCTGGAATATGTGCGCGCGGCCAAGGCGCTGGGCGTTGGCAACGCAACGATCATGTTCCGCCACATGCTGCCCAATGCCATGGTGGCGACCCTGACCATGATGCCCTTCATCGTGACCGGCACCATCGCCTCGCTGGCGGGGCTAGATTTCCTCGGCTTCGGTCTGCCCTCTTCGGCGCCTTCACTGGGGGAACTGACCCTGCAGGCAAAACAGAACCTAGAGGCGCCCTGGCTGGCCTTCACCGCCTTCTTCACCTTCGCCATCATGCTGTCGCTTCTGGTCTTCATCTTCGAAGGCATCCGCGATGCGTTCGACCCAAGGAAGACCTTCTCATGACTGCGATACTGGAGGTCAAAGACCTGCGCGTCGCCTTCCGGCAGGACGGCAAGACAACCGAGGCCGTGAAGGGCGTCTCCTTTGCCGTGGACCGCGGAGAGACCGTGGCCCTGGTGGGCGAATCCGGTTCCGGAAAATCCGTCTCGGCCCTGTCCACGGTTTCCTTGCTGGGGGATAGTGCCACGGTCAGCGGTTCGGTGCTTTATAATGGCGAGGAAATGGTCGGCGCCGATGAAAAGCACCTGATGCGTCTGCGCGGCAATGACATCAGCTTTATCTTCCAAGAGCCGATGACCTCGCTCAACCCGCTGCACACGATCGAAAAACAGCTGTCGGAATCGCTGGCGCTGCATCAGGGGTTGGCGGGCCAGGCGGCGCGGGCGCGGATCCTTGAACTGCTGGAAAAGGTCGGCATTCGCGATCCAGAAACGCGGCTTGGTGCCTATCCGCATGAGCTGTCCGGCGGGCAGCGGCAGCGGGTGATGATCGCCATGGCGCTGGCCAACAAGCCCGAGATCCTGATCGCGGATGAGCCGACCACGGCGCTGGATGTGACGATCCAGGCGCAGATCCTTGATCTGCTGGCCGAGCTGAAGCAAAGCGAAGGCATGGGCCTGTTGTTCATCACCCACGACCTCGCCATCGTGCGCCGCATTGCCGACCGTGTCTGCGTGATGAAGGGCGGCGAGATTGTCGAAAGCGGCCCGGCAGAGGAGATCTTTGCCAACCCGCAGCATCCCTATACGCAGAAACTGCTGGCGGCCGAACCCTCGGGGCAACCCGCGCCGGTGCCCGACGGGGCGGAGGAACTGGCGCGGACCTCGAACCTCAAGGTCTGGTTCCCGATCCAGAAGGGATTGCTGAAGCGCACGGTAGGCCATGTGAAGGCGGTGAACCCGACCTCGATTTCGGTGCGTGCCGGAGAGACCCTGGGGATCGTTGGCGAAAGCGGATCCGGCAAGACGACATTGGCCCTGGCGATCATGCGGTTGATCGCCTCCGAAGGGGAGGTGCGGTTTTGCGGCGATGATCTGCGGCAATGGTCCACCCGCGATTTGCGGCGCTTGCGCAAGGATATGCAGATCGTGTTCCAGGATCCCTTCGGATCGCTCAGCCCGCGGATGACCTGCGCCCAGATCATCTCCGAAGGGCTGGCGATCCACAAGGTGGATCAGCATCGCGACAGCCGCGATCTGGTGGCCGAGGTCATGGCCGAGGTGGGGCTGGACCCCGCCGCCATGGATCGCTACCCGCATGAGTTTTCCGGCGGGCAACGCCAGCGGATCGCCATCGCCCGCGTCATGGTGCTGCGCCCGCGTCTGGTGGTTCTGGATGAGCCGACCTCGGCGCTGGACATGACCGTGCAGGTGCAGATCGTCGATCTCCTGCGCGATCTGCAGGCGCGCTATGGCCTTGCCTATCTGTTCATTTCCCACGACCTGCACGTGGTGCGGGCGATGTCGCACAAGATGATCGTCATGAAACAGGGCGATGTGGTGGAGGCCGGAGAGGCCAGGTCTCTGTTCGAGGCACCGCGCCAGGAGTATACCCGTCAGTTGCTCGCCGCGACCCGCTGAGAGTGTCGGAAGGGAAGGGGATGCTCCCGCGCCCGCAGGTGCCCCGGCCGTTGGCCGGAACCCCTTGGCGGTCTTGGGCCAGGCTCGGCGCCAAAGGCGCCGAGCCTGGCCCAACGGGAGCGGTGCATGTCATGCACCAGCGACGGGCGGGAGCGCGACCGGTCGGGACGCATGACAGGTCAGATCACGGAACAGATCAGATGGCTGAGCTGTGGCCTGCTTTGCTCAAGGTATAGGCATCCAGACTGCGCGCGATCATCCGGGTCAGCGGTCTGGCGCGCTCGGGGATGTACAGGCCCTCGGGTGACAGGTCGACCATGCCGGGAAAGGCGCGCAGGGTTCCTTTCAGCATCTCCTGAAGCTGTTCCATGGAAATGGAAAACCGGCGCAGGATCTCTGTCGCATCGATTCGAAAATCGCACATCAGCGCTTCGATCAGCCGCCCGCGCAGCCTGTCCTCTCCCTGAAATGCATGTCCGCGGCGGGTGGAAAACCGCCCAGTGCCGATCGCCTTGGCATGATCCGCGGTGCCAATGGCGTTTTGGGCATAGCCTTGCGGAAAGCGAGAGATGGCGGAGGCTCCGATCCCGATCAGGACCTCGGCGGTATCGTCTGTGTAGCCCTGGAAGTTCCGGCGCAAACGGCCCTGATTTTGGGCTGTCACCAAGCGGTCCTCTGGTCTTGCGAAATGATCGATGCCGATGCCACGATAGCCGTCCCACAGGAACAGGCGGCGGGCGGTGTCAAACAGCTCCAGGCGTGCTTCGGGCGTGGGCAGCGTCTTTGACGGAATCATGGTCTGGCGTCGTGCCATCCACGGTACATGGGCATATCCGTAGAGCGAGATCCGAGCCGGGGAGAGCGACAGCAGTTTCTGCACGGATTCGGTCATCTGCTCCGGTGTCTGATGCGGCAGGCCAAACAGGATATCGGCATTGATGCTGTGGATACCCCGGGCAGAGAGCATCTCGAAACAGCTATGGGTCGCTTCAAAACTCTGGTGACGACCGATGGCTGCTTGCACCTCGGCATCAAAGTCTTGCACCCCGACCGAGGCCCGGTTCATGCCGACGTCAGCCAATGCATCCAATCGTTCTTCATCGCATTCGTTGGGGTCAATCTCGACCGAGAACTCGCCCCCGGGGATCAGCGGCGCGAGGTCGAATTGCGCCTCGGCAAGGGCGCGGATCATATCCGCCGACAAGAGCGTCGGCGTGCCGCCGCCCCAATGGATCTGCGACAGGCGCACCCCCTGCGGCAGTCTGGATTTCACCAGGGCGAGTTCGGTTTTGAGCGTTTCCACATAGGCCTGGACCGGCGCATCCGATTGGCTGCCCTGGGTGCGGCAGGCGCAGAACCAGCACAGTCTGCGGCAGAATGGCACATGGATGTAGAGGGAGATCTCACTGTTCGGGGCAATCCCGCCGATCCAGTCAGCAAACACAGGGGCATCGATCCCCCCGTTGAAATGGGGCGCAGTCGGGTAGCTGGTATAGCGTGGCACCTTGGCATCGAATAATCCCAAGCTTGCCAATTGTGATTTCTGTCCCATCGCTTTAACCTAGCTGTCAGTAGCGAACAGAAACTTTGACCCAGATCAATCGAGATCCGCCATGAATGCTCCGACGATTTCAGCAGTTACTTGCGGTGATTGCCCTATCCGCCATCGCGCCGTGTGTGCGCGTTGCGATACGGATGAGCTGAACGAATTGGACGCGATCAAGTATTACCGGACCTATGAGGCGGGCCAGCCGATCATCTGGTCGGGCGATGTGATGAACTTTGTCGGTTCTGTCGTGTCAGGCATTGCGACGCTGACCCAGACGATGGAAGATGGCCGTACGCAGATGGTCGGCCTGCTGCTGCCCAGCGATTTCGTGGGGCGCCCGGGGCGCGATGGTGCTGCCTATAATGTGGTGGCCACCACCGAGGTGGTCATGTGCTGTTTCCGCAAGAAACCTTTCGAGGATCTGATGGTGCGCACGCCGCATATTGCCCATCGTCTTCTTGAAATGACCCTGGATGAACTGGACGCCGCACGGGAATGGATGCTGGTCCTGGGGCGCAAGACCGCCCGCGAAAAGATCGCCAGCCTGTTGTCGATCATCGCCCGTCGCGATGCATCGCTGACCCCCAAGGGTGCGACCAACAACATGTCCTTCGATCTGCCGCTGACGCGGGAGGCGATGGCGGATTACTTGGGTCTGACCCTGGAAACCGTGAGCCGCCAGATGTCGGCCTTGAAGAAGGACGGCGTGATCGAGCTGGAAGGTAAGCGGCGGGTGACGATTCCCGACATGGGCCGCCTGATGGAAGAGGCGGGCGATGACAGCGACGGTGGCCTGATCGGCTAAGCGCCTCGATTCGCGGCGTTGGGTCTTTCTACGACGGTGCCTCATCGCGTGCGCTGTGCCTCAGCCAGTTCGCAACCTCTTTGACCGCCGCTGACGTGCGCCCCGGCAGGTGCCACAGGCGCAAAGGCACCGGCAGTGTGACCTGCGCTTCAAAGGGGGCAACAAGACGGCCGGAGCGCAGCAATGGTGCCAAAAGCGCCTCATGCCCGATCAAGACCCCCGCGCCATTCAGCGCCTCTTCCACTGCCAGCGCGTAAAGGGAGTAGACCGGCCCACCTGGTGTGACCCGCCCGGTCAGACCGGCCGCAGCAAGCCAATGTGACCAGTCCCTGTCCCAGGTGCTGTCGCTGAGACAGGAAATTGTATTCAGGTCTTCGGGGCAAGTCAGCCGTTTCGCCAGCTCCGGGGCGCAGACCGGGAATATCACGTCCTGCTGCACGGGCTGCCCGTGTATGTCAGCAAAGAAGAGGCATAGATCGTAGGGTGCCCGCTTCAGGTTCGGCGGTGTTTCCAGCGCGGTGATCGATATGGCCGTATTGGGCATCGCCTTGCGCAGCTGCGGCAGGCGCGGCGAGAGCCAGAATTGCGCGATGGCGGGCAGGGTGGCGATATGCACCACGCGCGGGGCGGCCTCGTCCCGCAGTGTCTGGACCGCGGCGCCAAGCTGGTCAAAGGCCCTGGTGAACTGGGGCAGGGCACGGGCGCCGGGGGCGGTCAGCTCCACCGCCTTGGGGCGGCGATGAAAGAGCGGTGCGCCGATGGCCTCTTCCAGGGTTTTCACATGCGCCGAGACGGCACCGGGACTGAAGCCTAGCTCTTCAGCAGCGGCGGAAAAACTGCCCAGCCGGGCGGCGGCTTCAAAGGCGCGCAGGCTCGTGAGCGGAAGAGACTTGGGGCGAGGTGGTGCAACGGGCATGTCAAAGGCTCAGATTTTCTAACCCTAGTTTTTCGAAAATCTGGTTTGCACGCAAGCAGAGCCTTGGGCTTTGGTTGCAGGGACAGACATTTGCACAAGGATCCCTGCCATGACCGACAGAGCCACCGCCGCCCTTGCACCGCGCCCCTGGGTGCCAGCCGCCTGTGAAACCCTTGTACAGCAGATCGCCGGTCAGACGGTCGGCACCGCCACGGATACCCTGGCAAGCCGGATCGATATGCTGGTCCGGCGCAACACCGAGATCCACGATGCGGAGTGCTTCAACCTCAACCCGGCGACCAATGTGATGAACCCGGCGGCAGAGGCGCTCCTGTCCTCGGGGCTCGGCAGCCGCCCATCGCTGGGCTACCCCGGCGACAAGTATGAGATGGGCCTGGAGGCGATTGAAGAGATCGAGGTGATCGCCGCCGAACTGGCTGCAGAGGTGTTTCAGGCGTCCTATGCCGAAGTCCGGGTGGGGTCCGGGGCGCTGGCCAACCTCTATGGATTCATGGCGTTGACGCAGCCGGGGGATGCGATCATTGCGCCGCCCGCTGCGGTGGGCGGCCATGTGACCCATCACCAGGCAGGCTGTGCCGGGCTCTATGGGCTTGTTACCCATCCGGCACCGGTGCACGGCGATGGTTATACGGTTGACCTTGATGCCCTACGCGCCCTGGCGCAGGAGGTGAGGCCCAAGCTGATCACCATTGGCGGCAGCCTCAATCTGTTCCCGCACCCGGTCGCCGACATCCGTGCCATCGCGGATGAGGTGGGCGCCAAGGTGCTGTTCGACGCGGCCCATCAATGCGGAATCATCGCGGGGGGCGTCTGGGCGAACCCGCTGCAGGAAGGCGCGCATCTGATGACCATGAGCACCTACAAAAGCCTCGGTGGCCCCGCAGGTGGGTTGATCGTCAGCAATGATGCCGAGATCGCCGAGCGGCTGGATGCCATCGCCTTTCCGGGGATGACAGCCAATTTCGACGCGGCCAAGACGGCGGCCCTGGCGATGAGCCTGCTCGATTGGGTGGACTATGGCCGGGATTATGCCACGGCGATGATTGACCTGTCGCAGAGCCTTTCGGTTGAGCTGGAGCGGTTGGGGTTGCCGGTTTTCAAGGGCGCGGCAGGGGCCACGCAATCGCATCAGTTCGCGCTGGAAGCGGCGCGTTTCGGTGGCGGTCAGGCGGCCTCCAAGACCCTGCGCAAGGCGGGATTCCTGGCCTGCGGCATCGGCCTTCCGATTGCAGAGGTTCCAGGCGATCTCAATGGGTTGCGCATCGGGACGCCGGAACTGGTGCGCCGTGGTGTGACCCCCGCCGATGCACCGGAGCTGGCGGCGTTGATCGCACAAGGATTGACCGGCAACGACCCCGAGGCGGTGGCCACTCGAACCCGTGCCATGCGCGCCCGGTTCCAGGGGATGCACTATGTGCGCGCCTGAGAACCGGTAGGGTGACGGCACGCGCTTTGCCCGCTAGGCTGCACTGAGCAAGAGAGGGAATGCGATGCAGTTCGAAAGCGTGATGGGAATGCTGATCATCGGCGCCCTGGCGGGGTGGTTGTCGGGAAAGATCATGCAGGGGCGCGGATTCGGTCTGATCGGCAATGTCATCATCGGGATCGTCGGCGCTTTTCTGGCCGGGCTGATCTTCCCGGCGCTTGGCTTCTCTGTCGGTGGCGGCGCCTTGGCGTCCATCCTGCATGCCACCATCGGAGCCGTGATCCTGCTGTTCCTGATCGGCTTGATCCGCAAGGCGGGCTAAGCCGTTTCCATCAAATGAAAAAGGCGCCCACATATGGGGCGCCTTTTGTCATGGAAATGGGCAATGCACTCAGTGCGCCATGAAGACGGGTACGGTTGCCTTTTCCAGCATATTGCGGGTGGCGCCGCCCAGGATCGCCTCGCGGAAGCGCGAATGGCCATAGGCGCCCATCACGATCATGTCAGCAGCGGTGTCCGTGGCATGACGATTGAGGATGTCCGACACGCGCGGCATGGTCTTGCTCAGAACGTCAATTTCGCATTTGACGCCATGGCGGGCCAGCATCTGCGCCAGCATGCCGCCGGGATCCGAGCGTTCGGGGCCGTGCTGTGGTGGGTCGATGACAATGATCCGCGCGGTGTCGGCCTTGGTCAGGAAAGGCAGGGCCTTGCGGATTGCGGTCATCGCCTCGATGCTTTCGTTCCAGGCCAGAAGAACGGTCTTGGGCTGGGTGATCGGCTCGGCCTTTTCCGGGACGACGAGAACCGGCGTGCGGCCTTCGAACAGGGCGGCCTCGACCACCGGCTCGGCTTCGGCCCCGATGCCTTCGCCATAGGGTTTGCCCAGCACCACCAGATCCGAGAACCGCGCGTGGCGGGCCACATGGCGGCCCAGATCGGCGATCGGGGCAATCGCGACATCGGTGGAAAACGGCGCGCCCAGTTGCTGCAGGACGCCGGTGGCATGGGACTGAAGCTCGGCGGCTTCTTCCTGTGCCCGCACCATGGCCTCCTGGATGATCATGGCATTGGCGCCGGCATAGTAATAGCCGGTCTGGGTCCGGTCGACGCCAAGACAGAGGGCTTCGGTATGGCCGGAGAAATGATCGGCCAGCGCCGCGGCCTGGGCCAGCGGCGCGGCGGCGGTGTTCTTGTCGGTCAGAACGGTCAATAGCGTTTTATAGGTCATGCTTCGCCCCTTTTCGCCGCTTGGTGGAAATAGCGCAAAAACTCCAAGCGGACGCGCGTTTCATTGGTTGTGCTAAAAATGATGTGTCACAGTTGTTTCGCGATTGTCTTGATGCAGATCAATGCGTGGATCAGGCACGTTTTGCATCACAAACCCGGTCTAAAAAGGTCCCGCGTGGCGGAAGAATCGCGCGGTACATGTTAAAGGGACGCAAGATGTCTAATTATATCAAGCTGATAGCGCTTGGTCTCGTCACGCTCTTTGCGATGATGGGGATCAATTTCGCGCGGGATCTAGCTTACCAGGTGCATGCCATCATTGTCATGCTCGTGGCGGGCGGTCTTTTCCTCTACACCCTTCGCCGCACCGACGAGCCAGCACTGGCCGCGGGCGGTCTGGAACACGAGTATTTTGACAGCGTCGTGCGCGCCGGTGTCATTGCCACCGCCTTCTGGGGTGTCGTGGGCTTTCTGGCGGGCACGTTCATTGCCTTCCAGCTGGCCTTCCCGGTGCTGAACTTCGACTGGGCGCAGGGCTTTGCCAACTTCGGTCGCCTGCGTCCGCTGCACACCTCGGCGGTGATCTTCGCCTTTGGCGGCAACGCGCTGCTGGCGACATCCTTCTACGTGGTGCAGCGTACCTCGGCGGCGCGGCTGTGGGGTGGAAACCTCGCCTGGTTCGTGTTCTGGGGCTATCAGCTGTTCATCGTTCTGGCCGCGACCGGCTACCTGCTGGGCGGGACCCAGTCCAAGGAATACGCCGAGCCGGAATGGTACGTCGACCTGTGGCTGACCATCGTTTGGGTCGCTTATCTTGCCGTCTTCCTCGGCACGCTGATCAAGCGTAAGGAGCCGCATATCTACGTGGCGAACTGGTTCTACCTGGCCTTCATCGTCACCGTTGCCATGCTGCATGTGGTCAACAACCTGACCATCCCGGTTTCCATCTGGGGTTCCAAGTCGGTCATCGTCTGGCCGGGTGTGCAGGATGCGATGGTGCAATGGTGGTATGGCCACAATGCCGTGGGCTTCTTCCTGACCGCGGGCTTCCTCGGCATGATGTACTACTTCATCCCAAAACAGGCCGAACGCCCGGTGTTCTCCTACAAGCTGTCGATCATCCACTTCTGGGCGCTGATCTTCATCTACATCTGGGCCGGTCCGCACCACCTGCACTACACCGCGCTGCCTGACTGGGCCTCGACCCTTGGCATGGTGTTCTCGATCGTGCTGTGGATGCCCTCCTGGGGTGGTATGATCAACGGTCTGATGACGCTTTCGGGCGCCTGGGACAAGCTGCGCACGGACCCTGTGATCCGCATGATGGTGATCTCGGTCGGTTTCTACGGCATGTCCACCTTCGAAGGTCCGATGATGTCGATCCGCGCCGTGAACTCCCTGTCGCACTACACCGACTGGACCATTGGTCACGTGCACTCCGGTGCGCTGGGCTGGAACGGTATGATCACCTTCGGTGCGCTCTACTTCCTGGTTCCGGTACTGTGGAAGCGCGAGCGTCTCTACTCGCTGCAGATGGTCAGCTGGCACTTCTGGCTCGCCACCATCGGTATCGTGCTCTACGCCGCGTCCATGTGGGTGACCGGTATCATGGAAGGCCTGATGTGGCGTGAAGTGGATGCGAACGGGTTCCTGGTGAACTCCTTTGCCGACACCGTTGCCGCCAAGCTTCCGATGTATGTGGTGCGTGGTCTGGGTGGTGTGCTCTACGTCACCGGTGCCGTCATCATGTGCTACAACCTTTGGATGACCGTCCGTCGGGCCCCGGCTAAAGAAGCCAGCCTGTCGGTCTCGGTCCCGGCTGAATAAGGAGGGCCGGACAAATGGCAATTCTCGACAAACATAAGATCCTCGAGACCAACGCGACCCTCCTTCTGGTGTGTAGTTTCCTGGTTGTGACCATCGGTGGTCTGGTGCAGATCGCACCGCTGTTCTGGCTGGAAAACACCATCGAAGAGGTGGAGGGCATGCGCCCCTACACCCCGCTGGAGATGGCCGGACGCGAGATCTACATCCGTGAAGGCTGCTATGTGTGCCACAGCCAGATGATCCGCCCCATGCGGGACGAGGTCGAACGCTATGGTCACTACTCGCTGGCGGCAGAGTCCATGTATGACCACCCGTTCCAGTGGGGGTCCAAACGCACCGGGCCGGATCTGGCCCGTGTGGGTGGCCGCTACTCGGACGAGTGGCACGTGGATCACCTGCGTGACCCGCAGTCGGTGGTGCCGGAATCGGTGATGCCCAAATATGGCTTCCTCGAGCGGACCATGCTGGATGGCAAATACATCGGCGATATCATGGCCACCAACGCCATTCTGGGTGTGCCCTACACCGACGAGATGGTCGAAGCGGCCCAGGCAGACTTTGCCGCACAGGCGGATCCTGACAGCGATTACGACGGTCTGCTGGAGCGCTACGGCGAGGACATCAACGTGCGCAACTTTGATGGTCAGCCGGGTGTTTCCGAAGCGGATGCCCTGATCGCCTACCTGCAGATGCTGGGGACCTTGGTCGACTTCTCGACCTTCACCCCGGATGCAAGCCGCTAAGGTCGGAGGAGGATATGGAAGAATATACTTTCCTGCGGCAGTTCGCAGACAGCTGGATGCTGCTGATGCTGTTCGCCTTCTTCATTGGGGTTGTTGTCTGGGTGTTTCGCCCGGGCAGCAGCCGGGTCTACCGCGACACGGCCGATATCCCTTTCCGTCACGATGACAAACCCGCCCCTGCACAGGGTCAAGCCAAGGAGGCGCGGACATGAGTAAGAAATCGCAGAAGTTCGACAGCGATCCGAACACCACCGGCCACGAGTGGGACGGGATCGAGGAATTCGACAACCCGATGCCGCGCTGGTGGCTCTGGACCTTCTACCTGACCATCATCTGGGGCATCGGCTATACCATCGCCTATCCGGCCTGGCCGATGATCAACTCGGCCACCGCCGGGGTTCTGGGCTGGTCGACCCGCGCCGATGTCGCGGCGGAAATCGCAGCCGTTGACGAGGCAAACGCCCCGGTCAACGCCAAGCTGGTCGAGACCGAGCTGACCGAGATTTCGGCAGATGCGGACCTGAACTCCTATGCCGTGTCGGCGGGCTCCGCCGTGTTCAAGACCTGGTGCGCCCAGTGTCACGGTTCGGGTGCGGCGGGTGCCAAGGGATATCCCAACCTCTTGGACGATGACTGGCTTTGGGGTGGTTCGGTGGAGGACATCCACGCAACCGTCGCCCATGGTATCCGCAACGAGGACAGCGACGAAGCGCGCTACTCCGAGATGCCTGCCTTTGGCCGGGACGAGCTGCTGGAAGCCGAAGAGATCGACCAGGTCGTGAACTTCGTCATGTCGCTCTCGGGTGAGGCGCAGGATGCCTCCAAGGTCGAAGCCGGTGCCGTGTTGTTCGAGGACAACTGCTCCTCCTGCCACATGGAAGACGGCACGGGTGATCGCGCCCAGGGCGCTCCGAACCTGGCCGATGCGATCTGGCTCTATGGTGGTGACTACGCAGCACTGACCGAGACGGTCACCAATTCGCGCTATGGCGTGATGCCTGCCTGGAACACCCGGTTGAGCGAAGCGGAAATCCGCGCCGTCTCCGCCTATGTGCACCAGCTGGGTGGCGGTGAGTAAATCACCTCTGGCCACTTTATGATTGCCAATGAGGGCTGCCCGCTGGGCGGCCCTCTTTCTATTTGGGGCAGCTAACGGGGGCTACGGCACCTTTGTTGCTCAGAAGGATGGCCGTGAGGATCAGCGCACAAGCGACGCCTTGCGGCAGAGTGATCCGTTCCTCGAAGGCAAGGACACCGACCGCGAACATGGTGGGCAGCTCAATGCTGCCGATCACCGCAGTGCGGGCAGCGCCAACGAGTGGAGCGCAGGTTGCATAGATCAGTTGCGGCACCAGGGCGGTTCCAATGGCAATGCCTAGCAACAGCATCCAGCCAGCCCCGTCCTGTGGGAACAGTCGGGCGCTCTCGGTGCCGAGAACCAAGGGCAGCAGCCCGAGAACGGATCCAAGGGACACCGCCGCGATTCGTGCCAGCGGAGGCAGGGCGGTCAGGCGATAGACCAGAACCGTGATGCCCAGACCAAACCCCAAAGGTGCGGCAAGGGACAGGATCAGGAGCGGTATCACCGCAACGGGAACTGCGCCGGGGCGGCTGGCCAAGACCGCCGCCGCAACGATCAGGGCAGCAGCACCCACCGCCCGCAAGGAGGGGCGATCGCGAAACAGCAGCCAGGCAATGAGCAGGGTGAACACCGGGTAGGTCATATATAGCACCCCGACCACCGATACCGGCGCGCTGCGCAGGGCGGTGACATATCCGATCCAGCCCAGACCCATCGCGGCGCCAGCCCCCATCCCCCACAGGATTGCCCGCATCTTCGCCCGTTGCGCGATCAGCAGCGGGGACAGGATCAGGGCCGCAAGCGTGAATCGGTGAAAGGCGATGACATGGGAGGGCATGCCCTGATCGCTGAGGCTGCGCGCGAAATAGGGCAGCAGGCCAAAGCAAAAGGAGGCAAAGAACACGCCGAGTCCGGCAAGAAAAACCGGAGGTGTCCCGGCACGATGATCGGAAAACGGGGAGCCCATGTCTTGGCGATATCACCGCATGGCTCAGCGGACAAGAAATCGGGGGCACAGCCCCGGTGGCAGGGGCGGCGGATCGCATGAAAATCACGCAAACCCATGGTCGAAGGCGCGCATTTTTCGTGCCGATTTGATCCGTGTCAAATCCATCTGCGGCAGCCTGTGCTTATATGATCTCAACACAGAGATAGATCCGGCAGGCCTCTGAAACACCTCGTTCCTGCTCTTCTGCCGGGTCTTTTTCATCCCGTTCGCGCCGACGTGCTGGCAAGACGGGTTCAAGCGTCGGCTTTTCGATCTGTTCGCGCGTTTCCTGAAAAGCCGACGCTTCTTTTTTCAAATGTTTTGCGGATCGATGCAGCGGATCTGCCCGGCAGGGCGGCGGCTCAGGCGTTTGAGCCGGGCTTTCAGCCTGCCCAGGCCTGTCTTTGGCACCGGCAGCGGGCGTGCCGCCGCAGGCATCTCCCGCAGGCAGATGGTGTTTTGGCGGGTCGCAGTGATCATGGCGCGGGCGTAGATATCGGTCAGCATGGCGATGTCTCCTGGGTTTGGTACTGGCGTCCATGTTGCGCCAAACCGGGATTCATGCGAGTCAGGAAAAAAGCCATTATGTAAGGTGAGATTACAAATGGAGTGGATCTCTCTGCCACCATTGGCCGCGCTCAGGGCCTTTTCAGCCTTTGCCGAAACCGGAAATGTGGTGAAGGCGGGGGCGGCGCTCAATGTTAGCCATGCTGCCATTAGCCAGCAGTTGCGCGCGCTCGAACGCCACATGGGCGTGGCGCTTCTGGAACGCAATGGGCGTGGCCTCAGCTTGACGCAGGACGGGGCCCATCTGGCTCGCGGGCTGCAGCTGGGCTTCAGCACGATCCAGACCGCGGTTCAGGATCTCACCACCTCTGGCGCGGCGCGGCCGCTTCATATCACCTGCACGCCGATGTTTGCGGCGCAATGGCTGATGCCGCGCCTGGCCGAGTTCCGCGCCCTGCATCCGGATGTGGATCTGGTTCTGGATCCGGTGGGTGAGCTGGTCGAACTGACACCGGGCGGGATCGATATCGCGGTGCGATACGGGGCAGGGCAGTGGGCCGGGCTTGAGACCGAGCCCCTGCTGCAGTCGCCCATGACCGTGGTTGCGGCTCCGCATCTGCTGGAAGGGCAGCGGGTTTCATCGCCTCAGGATCTGCTGGATTTTCCCTGGCTGGAGGAGCTTGGCACCACGGAAGCCACCAAATGGCTGACCTCGCGCGGCGTGGACGACGCTCTGCGCGGATCCCGGATCCGCCTGCCTGGAAACCTGTTGATGGAGGCGGTGCGCGACGGGCAGGGCATTGCGGTCAGCGTGCAGGCCTTCGTCGCGGAAGACCTGCGCGCCGGGCGGCTGGAAGCTCTGTTCACCGAAGAGGATTCGCGCGGCTATCATATTGCGACCGTGCCAGGCGTCCTGCGTCCGCAGGCGCGCAAGTTCATTTCCTGGCTCAGACGGCATCGTCAGCTGCCCGAGGGCGGCGGGCTTTGAGTTTTCACAGATGTGTGAACGGGGGACTTCCGTTGGGTTAGGTCTGCAAAACAAGGGAAATTGCGCATTCAAAAGATATTTGCTCGATACGCTTTTTGATCCACGTCAAGGCTGTGGCATGCTGCTTCTGTGAGAACCCCAAGGATAAGATCCAAGTTAGTGGAGTGAGTCCGTGAGCGATTCCGATCCCGCCCCAAGCCTTTACGCCGCCAGGGAGCCGATTTTTCCAAGGCGCGTCTCCGGTTTTTTCCGAAATCTCAAATGGTATCTGATGGCCGTGATGCTCGGCATCTATTACCTGACGCCCTGGATCCGCTGGGACCGGGGGCCATCGCTGCCGGATCAGGCGGTCCTGCTGGATCTGGCCAACCGTCGGTTCTACTTCTTCTGGATCGAGATCTGGCCTCATGAATTCTATTTTGTGGCTGGCCTTCTGATCATGGCCGGCCTTGGGCTGTTTCTGTTTACCTCGGCTCTGGGCCGGGTCTGGTGCGGCTATGCCTGTCCGCAGACGGTCTGGACCGACCTGTTCATCCTGGTCGAGCGCTGGATCGAAGGCGACCGCAACGCGCGCCTGCGCCTGCATCGCCAGAAGAAGATGGATTTCCGCAAGGCCCGGCTGCGGGTCACCAAATGGGTCTCCTGGTTCCTGATCGGTCTGGCCACGGGCGGTGCCTGGATTTTCTACTTTGCCGATGCGCCGACTCTGCTGGTTGACCTGGTGACGCTGAACGCCCATCCGATCGCCTATACCACCATGCTGGTGCTGACGCTGACCACCTTCTTCTTCGGCGGGTTCGCGCGCGAGCAGATCTGCATCTATGCCTGCCCCTGGCCGCGTATTCAGGCCGCGATGATGGATGAGGACACGCTGACCGTCGGTTACCGCGAATGGCGCGGAGAGCCGCGCGGCAAGCACCGCAAATCCGCCGAGGCCGAGCAGTTGGGCGATTGCATCGATTGCATGGCCTGCGTCAACGTCTGCCCCGTGGGGATCGACATCCGCGACGGGCAGCAGCTGGAATGCATCACCTGCGCCCTGTGTATCGATGCCTGCGATGACATGATGGCCAAGATCGGCAAGCCGCGCGGGCTGATCGATTACATGGCCCTGTCGGACGAGGCGGGCGAACGTGCGGGGCAACCGCCGCGCAGCGTCTGGAAACACATCCTGCGGCCGCGCACCATCATGTATACCGCGCTGTGGTCGGTGGTCGGCATTGCGCTGGTCTTTGCGCTGTTCATCCGCCCCGACATCGACCTGACGGTGGCGCCGGTGCGCAACCCGACCTTTGTCACCCTGTCGGACGGGTCGGTCCGCAATACCTATGATGTGCGTCTGCGCAACAAACACGGTGAGCCGCGCCAATTCCAGCTGTCGATCAAGGGCGAGCCGGAAATGCGCATCCAGCTGGAAGGCACACCCTATGCCTCGGTCGAGGTGCCTGCGGATACCGCCTTCCTGCAGCGGGTCTATATCGTTACGCCGAAAGGCGCGCCGTCCTCCCTAGCCGAATCCACCCCGGTCCGGATCTGGGTCGAAGACCTGGGCAACGGCGAGCGCGCCTATAAGGACACCACCTTCAACGGGAAAGGAAACTGAACCATGGCCCCGGATAAACCCCAGCGTGAGTTCACAGGCCGCCATGCGTTGATGGTCTTCGTCGGCGCCTTTGCGGTGATCATCAGCGTCAATATCGCGCTGGCGGTGAATGCGGTAAAAACCTTTCCGGGGCTGGAGGTGAAGAACTCCTATGTTGCCAGCCAGGAGTTCGACATTCGCCGGGCCGCGCAAGAGGCCCTGGGCTGGTCGGTCTATGCCTCTGCCCAAGAGGGGGTGGTGAAGCTCGAGATCACCGACCGGGAGGGCAAGCCCGTGGAGGTCGCCAAGCTGACCGCGACCCTGGGGCGCGCAACCCATGTGAAGGACGATCAGAAACCCGATTTCCAGTTCGACGGGCAAGCCTATGTGGCACCTGCCGATCTGGGGGCGGGTAACTGGAATATCCGCATGGTGGCGCGGGCCAAGAACGGCACCGAGTTCACCCAGCGGGTCCTGCTGCATGTAACCAAGGGGTAAGAGGCGATGACCGCTCAGATGCGCCCTCAGATGGCGGTATGCCCGGGCTGTGTCGCCGCCCCATCCGAGGCTGTGGAACAGGCCCCGACAGAGGCGCGTCTGGCGCTGTCCCTGCCCACGATCCACTGTCAGGCCTGCATTTCGGCGGTGGAACGGGCGCTCAATGCCTATCCCGGAATCCACTCGGCGCGGGTGAACCTGACGCTGAAACGGGCGTTGATCGAGGCCGAGCCGGATCTGCGTGCCGCCGATCTGATCCCGGTACTTGAAGGCCTTGGCTATGAGGCCCATGAGCTGGACCTGACAGCCTTGGCGGCCACCCATAACGACAAGGCGGGGCGGGACCTGTTGATGCGGCTGGCGGTTGCCGGATTTGCCTCGATGAATGTGATGCTCTTGTCGATCTCGGTCTGGTCCGGGGCGTCGGATGCGACGCGGGACATGTTCCACTGGATCTCGGCGGCGATCACCTTCCCGGCGATCATCTTTTCCGCGCAACCGTTCTTCAAGAACGCCTGGAGCGCCTTGAAGGTCGGGCGGCTCAACATGGACGTGCCGATCGTGCTGGCGCTGGTTCTGGCGCTGGTGACCTCCCTGTGGGAGACGTCATTGTCGGGCGAGCACGCCTATTTCGATGCGGCGCTGACGCTGACCTTCTTTCTTCTGGCCGGGCGCTACCTTGATTACCGCACCCGCGCGGTGGCGCGCTCTGCGGCGCAGGAACTGGCCGCGTTGGAAGTCCCCCGCGCCACGCGCCTGCTGGATGGGCAGGAATATGAGGTGCCGGTGGCAGATCTGGCAATTGGCGATCTGATCCTGGTGCGCCCCGGCGGGCGCATGCCGATGGATGGCGAGGTCACCGAGGGGCATTCCGAGCTCGACCGTTCCCTTTTGACCGGTGAGACCCTGCCGGTATTCGCAGCCCCCGGTACGGCGGTGTCTGCAGGTGAGGTGAACCTGACCGGCCCTCTGACCATCCGCGCCACAGCGGTAGGAGAGGAAACCTCGCTGCACCGTATGGCCGATCTGGTGGCCATCGCGGAATCGGGCCGCTCACGTTATACCTCGCTGGCTGACAGCGCCGCGAAGCTTTATGCGCCGGGGGTGCATATCCTGTCGGCACTCGCCTTTGTGGGCTGGTATCTCTACACCTTCGATGTGCGCACCGCGCTCAATATCGCGGCGGCGGTGCTGATCATCACCTGCCCCTGTGCACTGGGCCTGGCTGTGCCGGCGGTGACCACGGCGGCTTCGGGACGGTTGTTCAAGAAGGGCATGTTGATCAAGCATTCCACGGCGCTGGAGCGCCTGGCCGGTGTCGATACCGTGGTCTTTGACAAGACCGGGACGCTGACTGCCGGAACGCCACAGCTGGTCAGCCTGGATGAGATGGCCCGCAGCGATCTGGAGATCGCCCTGGCCCTGGCGACGCCGTCGTCGCACCCCTTGTCGGTCGCGCTGGTGCGTGCCGCCCGCGAGGCGGGGATTTCGCCCGCTGATGTCACAGACCTGCGCGAGGTTCCGGGCTATGGCACCGAAGGTCTGTATCAGGGCCGCCGGGTGCGCCTGGGGCGTGCCGCCTGGGTGGGGGCTGCGCAGGGCAGCCAGACCACGGCTTGGCTCGATACCGGAGAGGGCAGCAAACCGCGTGGCTTCCGCTTTACCGATGCGCTGCGTCCCGGTGCCGCCGAGGCCGTGCGGGCGCTGCAGGCGGCGGGCAAGGAGGTGCTGCTGATTTCGGGCGACACCACCGGCGCGGTGGAGGCCCTGGCGAACCGTCTTGGCATTGAAAAATGGGTGGCCGAAGCCCTGCCCGAGGATAAGGCTGCGCGCATTCAGATGCTGGCTGACCAGGGCAAGAAGGTGCTGATGGTCGGTGACGGTCTGAACGACACCGCAGCCCTGGCGGCGGCGCATGTGTCGATCTCTCCGGCCTCGGCCCTGGATGCGGCTCGCGTCGCCTCGGACATTGTTCTGTTGGGGCAGGATCTGGAGCCCATTGCCGAGGCCTGCGGTGTTGCCGGTCAGGCGATCCGCCGCATTCGCGAGAACTTCCGCCTGGCGACGCTTTACAACGTAATCGCGGTGCCCCTGGCGGTGGCGGGGCTGGCAACCCCCTTGATCGCGGCACTGGCGATGTCTAGCTCTTCCATTACCGTATCGCTGAACGCGCTGCGGCTGAAATCCTGATCCGAAAGGCCCGCCGCATGAGTGTTCTCTCTTACCTGATCCCGATCTCGCTGATCCTGGGCGGGGCGGCGCTTGTGGCCTTCATCTACACGGTACGCTCAAATCAGTATGACGATCCCGAAGGCGATGCCCGCCGGATCCTGAGCGATGAATGGGATGACCACCCGAAACCTTGAAACGGGTCGCAGGTCAGGGACAGGGTCGCCTGTAATTTTGAAGCCTGTTCAAAATAATTCCTGTGACCGGGAATAAAGTCATCTCAGATCCGTAGGTGTTGTGTCTGCAGCTTGGCAGGCTTCAACACCTCGGAGAGATCATGTCACTGAAATCAATCGCCCTGGCCAGCATCGCGCTGGTCGTCACTGCCGTCTCCGCTCATGCTGACGGTCATGTTTCCCAACCCGCCGTGACCGGAAAGTTCAACGGTGAGACCTATCTGATGGATGCGCAGAGCATGACGCTCTACACGTTCGACAAGGACCAAAAGAACGTCTCCAACTGTTACGACGACTGTGCAACCAAATGGCCGCCCCTGTTTGGTGAGGCGGGAATGGAGCTGCCGAAAGGCTATAGCGTGATCGCGCGCAAGGATGGCTCCACGCAGGTGGTCTACAAGGGGCAGCCGCTCTATCTGTGGTTCAAGGACCAGAACCCCGGCGATATGACCGGCGATGGAGTCAAAGGCGTCTGGCATATCGCGCGCCCTTGAGCAAAGGTACCGGGGATGGGCAACGCGCATCCCCGGCTTTTCATGATGACCTCGTCTTTTGACATACAGCTTGAAAACTGCCTGCCCGATCTTTGGCGCTACGCCTGGTCGCTGACGCGGGATCGCGACGCGGCTGATGATCTGGTCCAGGACTGCATTGAGCGGGCGCTGCGCAAGCGCCTGCTGTGGTTTCCGGGGCGGCCTTTGAAGCCATGGCTGACCAAAATCCTTCTCAATATCTACCGGGATCAATGGCGCCGCGAGACACGGTACAGATCGGTCGATCTCGATCAGGTCGGTGATCTGGCCGCAGTCACCGGCAGCCCCGAGGAACGACTGGAAATCAAGGCGATCTGGAAATCCCTTGAGACGGTTCCGCAGGCCCAGAAAGAGGCTTTGCTGGCCGTTGTCGTGGGTGGATTGAGCTATGAAGAAGCCGCCGCCGCACTGGGCATTCCCAGGGGGACGTTGATGTCGCGGATTTCTCGTGCCCGCGCTAAAATCAAAATCGAAATGGATACGTCGCCGAAGACCAAGATCAGGAGCGTGAAATGACTCTGGAAACCTCGATAGAAGAGTTGATCCAGCGTAGCATTGACGGCGAGCTTTCGCAGGACGAGCGGGATCATCTGATGCGGCATTTGATGTCGCACCCTGACGACGCGGCCTTGCACGACAGGTTGCAGCGGCAGACGGCACTGATCGACCAATCGGTTCCTGTGCCCTCGGCTGCTCACCTTTTGGCCTTGCGCAAGCGAAAGGGCGCCGGGCCAGGCCCCATCTTTAGAATTGCCGCTTCCATTGTGATCTTTGCTGTCGGGCTTGGGGCTGGAGCCGTGCTGCCGCTGAAACCCGGCGGTGAGGAAAAAGATCTGACCGCCTTTGCCCTGCAGGCAAAGGCGGCGCATGCGCTATATGTCAGTGAAGTGCTGCATCCGGTTGAAGTGGCAGCCTCTGAAAAGGACCACTTGCAGACCTGGCTTTCAAACCGGCTTGGTGCTGCCATTATCGCGCCTGAGCTTGGCGAGAGCGGCTATTCTCTGATTGGCGGCCGGCTTTTGCCTGCGGGGGATCGTGCATCTGCCCTGTTCATGTATGAGAATGAAAAAGGGGATCGGCTCAGTCTCCTCGCCACCCATGGGGAGACGGTGCAAAGCCAATCCTTCCGCTTTCAGCAAGAGGACGGGTTTCTCATAGTCTACTGGCAGGACGGGCCGTGGCAGTATTCGCTGATCGGTGATGCGCCGCGCGAACCGATGGGCGCGATTGCCCATTCAATTCATGGGCAACTCATTTAGGGTTGGGTTTGTCCTGATCGCGGCACGTCTACAGCGCTCTGTCTTTGACCGGAAACAACAAGCGATACGAATGCCCTGCCACAGGCATGGCAGGGTATTCGTGTCTCAAGTTATTGGCGTAGCGCTTTAGGATGCAGGCCCCAGGGTCTCGCAGCTCACGTTGCGGGCATTGAGCCGCCGACAGGCCAGTTCGGCTCCTTCCTTGGTCATGCCGAGGAAATTGGCTTCGAAGCCCTGTTTGGATTTGGCGACCTTGCGCAGGGTGCCGTTCAGGGTCTCCATTTCCGACAGGGCGGTGCGCAGCAGCACCTTCTCGGCCTTGTAGCGGCTGGTGTAGCGGCCGACGTTGATGCCCCAGTAGCGCCCGCCCGAGGTTGAAAGTCGCGTTACCACAACCGGTTCCGGCTGGGCGGCGCTGCCTGCATCGGTCAGGTGGCTGGGACGGGGCACCGGGCGCAGCCCCTTGAAGACGGTATTGACGGTGGTGACATCGGTTGGCGCCGGGGCGGAAGCGGGCACCACTTTGGCCTCGGCCATGGCCGCCTGAACGCTGGCCTGCAGCACCTCGGGGTCCAGCCGTTGCGGTGCCGTTGCGGCGATGGTGTCTGTGATATCTGTCGCTGCGGTGTCTTCGCTGGTAGTCTGCGCCTCTGCCACAAGAACCGGTGCCTCGAGCACCTGGGGGCGCAGGCGGGGACGCAGGCTGGTCTTCACGCTGCCACTGACGCGGATGGTCTTGCCTGCCGCGCCATCGGGCGCGTTGTCTGCCACAGTGATGTTCTGATTGCCTACATAGGTCGGCACCGCGGGTTTGCGCAGTTTCGCCTGCGATGGCGCCCGGCGAAAGCCGAGGTCCAGGAGTTCAGCCACCTTGGCATTGCGCGAGGTGGAGGACTTGCCGCCAAAGACGGTTGCGATGATCCGCTCGTTGCCGCGCTTGGCCGAGGCGACAAGGTTGAAGCCGGCAGCCCGTGTGTAGCCCGTCTTAATGCCGTCGGCGCCCTTGTAGGCGGCGAGCAGGCGGCGGTTGGTGTTGGGGACCGTGCGCACGCCCGCATCGGCGGACTTGCGGGAGAAGAGATTGTAGTACTCGGGATAGTCGTAAAGGATATGCCGCCCCAGGGTGGTCATGTCACGGGCCGTGGACATATGGCCGCTTTCGGTCAGCCCATGGGCGTTCTTGAAGGTGGTGCGGGACATGCCAAGCGCCTTGGCGGTGCGGGTCATGCGGCGGGCAAAGGCGGCCTCGGAACCGGACAGCGCCTCGCCGATGGCGGTTGCGGCGTCATTCGCGGATTTCACCGCCGCCGCGCGAATGAGATAGCGCAGGGCAATGCGCTGGCCCGATTTCAGCCCCAGCTTTGACGGTTGCTCGGCGGCGGCATTGCTGCTGATGCGGACCTTGGTGTCCAGGGTGATCTCACCGTTTCGCACCGCCTCGAAGGCGATATAGAGCGTCATCATCTTGGTCAGAGAGGCCGGGTGCAGGCGGGTGTCGGCATTGCGCGAATGCAGCACTTCACCGGTGCGCGCATCCATCACCATCGCCGCATAGGGCGCGGCCAAGGCTTTGGGTGGGGCAAGGCCCGCAAGCACAACTGTGAGAACAACACCCAGAACCCAAGCCACCTGGCGGGGCATCACCCCCAGGGCAAAGGTCACAGGATGAAACCTGACCTGTTCGATATCTGCCATTTCTGCCTCATGCCGCCGGTTTTCCGGCTGACGATTTTGCTGCTTTAAGCAAATCGTAGCATGTGTTGCCTTCGGAATAAATAACTTGCTTGGGCCGCATCTCTTGGGCTCAGCGCGCTTTCGCCCATATCTTGTGGTAAGGAGGGGCCGGTGCCGCAAGATAAGTCGTTGGTTAAGAAAGTGTTGACAAAAAAACTCGTAAATTCGGGCGTTTTGGCGGGATTGCGCCGCGGTGGCGGGCGCAAGTGATGCGGCCCTGCCACATGTCGCAGGCTGCTGTTTGGTGATTTGTCCGATGCGGATCAGGGATGCGAGAGCACCACGTCGATCAGGTCCTGAAGCTGGCCCAGATCTGGGATCTCGTGATACCGTGCGTGACCCTCCGGGGCTTCGGCATGTTCGACCTCCCAGACCAACCCATGCGGCACATAGGTGCCCCAGCCGCCCGCCTCGATCATCGGCACCACATCCGAGCGCATGGAATTGCCCACCATCATCGCACGTTCCGCGCCATCGCCGTGGCGCTCAAAGATCTCGGTGTAGATGGCGGGGGTCTTTTCCGAGACGATCTCGACCCCGTCGAACATCTCGCCCAGGCCGGATTGCGCCAGCTTGCGCTCCTGGTCCAGAAGATCGCCCTTGGTCACCAGGATGATCCGGTAGCGATCCGCCAGCTGTTCGACCGCCGTGCGGGCATGGGGTAGCAGTTCGATCGGGTAGGAGAGCATCATCTGCCCGGCCACGATCAGTTCCTTGATGACATGGGCGGGGACCTGCGAGTCGGTGACATCGATCGCGGTTTCGATCATCGACAGGGTGAAGCCCTTGACCCCGTAGCCATAGCGGCCAAGGTTGCGTTTCTCCGCGTCCAGCAGCCGCGCGGCCAGGGCATCCGCGCCCATATCCAGCGGTGTGTGGTCCTGCAGCAATTCGGCAAATCGCTCCTGGGTGACTCGAAAGAACCGCTCGTTGTGCCAGAGCGTATCGTCCGCATCAAAGCCGATTGTTGTCAATTTGCCGCCCATTGCTGCAACACACTCCCTTTTCCTGCGCGCTCAAACCGCTATATATGCGAGAATACCAATCCAAGCACGACCGGAAAACAGACGCCATGCCGCTTCAGCCAGTGATGATGACGGACAACTCGGATGACGATACCGATCTTGGTGTCCTGACCAAGACCCGGCCGAAAACCCAGCGCCCGCCACGTTACAAGGTGCTGCTGCTGAACGATGACTACACGCCGATGGAATTCGTGGTGATGGTGCTGGAGCGGTTCTTTGGCATGACCCATGCGCAGGCCTTCGAGATCATGCTGACCGTGCACAAGAAAGGCCTGGCAGTGGTCGGGGTGTTCAGCCATGAGATCGCCGAGACCAAGGTGGCCCAGGTGATGGATTTCGCCCGTCGGCATCAGCATCCGCTGCAATGCACCATGGAAAAAGAAGACTGAAGAGGTCCCAAGATGTCCCTACGCCTGTCGCTCGCGCTTGAGACGGGCGGCTTTGCGCTGCCCGAAGAGGGGCGCATCGCCGTATTCCATCCGCGCAGGGATCATGACCTGGCAGCGCTGCCCAAGGACAGGCTGCTGCTGATCCAGCCGATGCGGGCCGAATATGATGCCTTTGCCGCCCAAGGGTACGACTGCCGCCCGGATTTGCCTGCGGATATGCGCTTTGCCGCGGCGGTGGTGTTCCTGCCGCGGGCCAAGGTGCAGGCGCGGATGAATGTGGCGCAAGCCGCGACCGCGACGGATGGTCCGGTGCTGGTGGATGGCGCCAAGACGGATGGGATCGATTCGATCTACAAGGCGTTGCGCAAGGCGACCTCTCCTTCTGCGGCCGTTTCCAAGGCGCATGGCAAGGTGTTCTGGTTCGATGGCGAAAAAGACCTCCTGTCGGACTGGCTGCCCGAGGCAGAGACCACGGTCGAGGGCTTCTTGACCCTGCCGGGGGTGTTTTCTGCCGATGGCATCGATCCGGCCTCCCGGCTGCTGGCCGAGGCCCTGCCTGGCAAACCGGGTCGGGCGGTGGCCGATCTGGGTGCGGGCTGGGGGTATCTGTCTCGTCAGATCCTGACCCATGCCGAGGTCGAGGAGCTGCATCTGGTGGAGGCCAATCACGATGCGCTGGCGTGCGCGCGCCGCAACGTCGATGATCCACGCGCGGCGTTTCACTGGGCCGATGTGCAAGCCTGGAAGGCCCCCGGCGCGATGAATGCCGTGGTGATGAACCCGCCCTTTCACAGCGGCCGCAGCGCCGAGCCCGAGCTGGGGCAGGCCTTCATTGTCGCGGCCGCTTCGATGCTGACCGCCTCGGGGAGCCTGTGGATGGTCGCCAACCGGCATCTGCCCTATGAGACAACCCTGTCGCAGCGCTTTGCCCATGTGGAAGAGGTGGCCGGGGACAATCGTTTCAAGGTCCTGCACGCCAGCCGCCCGAAAAAGCTGCGGCGTTAGGGCTTCTATTGCCGGTTTTCAAACGGTGCGCTCCGGTCTAACCTCCGCCCCAGTTTGCGCAACCTTTCCCCAATCTTCGGAGTGTCCGCATGTCCTTCTCGATTTCCGGCAAGACCGCCATCGTGACCGGTGCCTCAAGCGGGATCGGGCTCGCGATTGGCAAGAGGTTTGCCGATGAGGGCGCAAACGTGATGTTTGCCGATACCAGTGAGGCCACCCTGATCGCCGAGCTCGGAGAGCAGGTCGAGGATGGCAATATCCGCTATTTCGCGGGTGATCTGCGTGAACGGCTGACCATCGCCAACCTTCTGTCGGCCACCATCGACGCCTTCGAGGAGGTGGATATCCTGGTCAATGGCGCCCGCCAGGTGGTGCCGAGCGATCCGCTGGACCCCAAGGACGATTCGCTCGAGTTGCTGCTGACGGAAAACCTGCTGCCCGGTCTGCGCCTGTCGCAGCAGGTGGCGCGGCGCATGATCAAGCAGGGCGAAGGGCGCGAGCCGGGCACGCCGCGCGGTGCGATCATCAACCTCTCCTCCATCGCTGCTCGGCGCACGCATCCTGATCTGATGGCCTACTCGGTCGCCTCGGCGGCGCTGGACCAGCTGACCCGCTCCCTGTCGGTCTCCTATGCCCCCCATGGGGTGCGGGTGAATTCGATCGCCTTTGGCTCGGTGATGAGCGCTTCGCTGCGCGATACCCTGAAAGACAACCGCGCTTATCGCCAGGATATTGAAAAACACACGCCGCTGGGCCGGATTGCGGCGCCGACGGAACTGACCGAGACGGCGCAGTATCTGGCGTCTGATGCCTCCGGTTTTATGACCGGGCAGATCCTGACGGTGGACGGCGGGCGCACTCTGCTTGATTCCGTTGCCGCCCCGGTTCACTGACCCCGCGTGCCCCAGAAACAAGACCCAAAGAGACCCGCTTATGACCGCTGAGATGACAGATCAGAAATCCCGTGCCGCCGCCTGGTTCCGCGCCCTGCGTGATGACATCGTCGCCGCCTTCGAAGCGCTGGAAGACAGCCATGACACCGGCCCCTTTGCCGATCAGGCGCCCGGACGGTTCGAGGTGAGCGAGACCTCCCGCACCTCCGAGGACGGATCGGATGCCGGTGGCGGGCTGATGAGCGTGATGCGCGGCGGCCGTGTCTTTGAAAAGGTCGGCGTCAATATCTCCGAGGTCTATGGCACCCTTGGGGAACGGGCGCAAAATGCCATGGCGGCCCGCAAGGGCATTCCCGGCATGAAAGAGGATCCGCGCTTCTGGGCCTCGGGCATTTCGCTGGTGGCGCATATGCAGAACCCCCATGTGCCTGCGGTCCATATGAACACCCGCATGTTCTGGACGCCGCATGCCTGGTGGTTCGGGGGCGGCTCGGACCTGAACCCTTGCATCGAATATGACGAGGACACGGCGCATTTCCATGCCCAGCAGAAACAGCATCTCGATCCGCATGGCGCCGATCTTTATCCGCGCCTGAAGGAATGGGCGGACGAGTATTTCTATATCCCGCACCGCAAACGTGCGCGCGGGGTGGGGGGCATCTTCATGGATGACCGCTGCACCGGCGACTGGGAGGCGGATTTTGCCCTGACCCAGGACATCGGTCGCGCCTTCCTGCCCGCCTATCTGCCCCTGGTGGAAAAACGTCGGGTGCAACCCTTTGATGCGGCAGACAAGGACGCGCAGTTGGTGCATCGCGGTCTCTATGCCGAATACAACCTGGTCTATGACCGGGGGACCAAGTTTGGCCTGGAAACCGGTCACGATGCCAATGCGGTGCTGATGAGCCTGCCGCCAATGGCAAAATGGGTGTGACCGGGCCGCGCTCATCACAGGGCTTTCTCTGCGCACCGCGGTGAGGCTATGCTTGCGGTGTTGAGTGTTTTTATTTGAGGGGGGCTTATGCTCCGGTTTTGGCTTGCCTTGGTTCTTGTCCTGGGGGTGTCCGGCTGCGGGCAACCGCCCGAACCAGAGCAATCAGCGCCGACTCAACGCCCCGATGCTGAACAGCTTTCTGAGCTTGTGACCTTCCCGAGGTTCGGCGATAGCGATCCCCATTCCTGGGAGGGGCGAACGCCCTATTCCTATGCCATCCACGGCATTGATGTCTCTCGCTGGCAGGGGGAGATCGACTGGGCCAAGGCCAAACGGGCAGGGGTGTCCTTTGCCTATCTCAAGGCGACCGAGGGCGGCGATCTGGTTGATCCGATGTTTCGGGAAAACTGGCGTGCGGCGGGCCGGGCCGGGCTTCCACGCGGCGCCTATCACTACTTCTATTTCTGTCGTCCCGCTGAACAGCAAGCGCGTTGGTTCATTCGAAATGTTCCAAAGGATGCCCGCGCGCTTCCACATGTGCTGGATATGGAATGGAACCCCCATTCAAAGACCTGCCGGTTGCGCCCGGATGGGGCCAGGGTGCGGACCGAAGCGCGCAAGTTCCTGAACATCCTCGAAGCCCACTACGGGCGCCGTCCGGTGATCTACACCACAGTGGATTTCTTTGCCGAAACCGGGATCGGACGCTTGAAAGGGGTGGAGTTTTGGCTGCGTTCGGTCGCAGGACATCCACGCAAGACCTACCCTGCCGCCTATTGGCGGCTCTGGCAGTATTCGGGGACGGGGCGGGTGTCGGGTATCGAGGGAGACGTGGATCTCAACGTCTTTCACGACAGTCCCGAAACCTGGCTGCGCTGGTCCGGTCAGCTAAAGCCATGATTGGCGCTCAGGCGCGGCGCCAGCCTGCCTCTGATAGGGCCTGACCATAGCTGCGTGCAATGCGCATCTGCTCTCCCAGCCCCTTGTCCAACAGGAGGGCGTGCATGGATTTCAACTGCCAGCAGGGCACATGCATCACCATGTGATGCTCCAGGTGGTAGTTCACCCAATAGGGCGCCACAAGCAGCCGGGCGATCGGTCCGGCCCGTGTGGTACGCACGTTCTGCAGCGGATTCTCGGACTGTTCCGTGGCGCCATGCTCGGCAATGTTGCGCACTCGCAGCACGAACTGGAACCAGGTCAGATAGGGCAGCAGCCAGAAGGCCAGCCCCCACCACCAGTCTCCGATCAGGCTGAACAGAAGGGTGATGCCAAGAAAGACTGGCAGTGCCCCCCAGAGGCGCGGCGCCTTGAAGCTTTGGGCGAAATCGGAATTGGCCGCCTTGATCGCATCCTCATCCCCGGCCAGTTGCAGCGACATCAGGATTTGCCCGACCAGCTGCTTGATCCCGGTCTGCCCGGTCAGATCACGGGTGAACTTGCGCCGCAGGGAGGCGCGGGAGGTGGGAAACTTGGCCGAGAGCACCAGATCCGGGTCCTTCTCGGTCTGGGTAAAGCGGTGGTGGGTCAGGTGATAGTGCCGATAGGCGGCAAGATCGGCCAGGATCGGCCGCCCGCAGAGCCAGTCTCCGGCGATCTCGTTCAGGCGGCGGGTCTTGAACAGGGCGTTATGCGCGGCCTCATGCATCAGGATCGCCAGCCCCAGCTGGCGCGAGCCGATCACCATGATTGCCAGCACAAAGGTCAAGGGATTGGGCCAGAGCGCAAACAGCGTCAGCGCCAGTGCGATGGTGCCCCAGCAATGCATGAGCAGCCACAGCCCCATCAAGTCTGATCGTTCGGCCAGGGGGCGGATTTCATCCGAAGTGAGATAGGTCTTTCCCGGTGTCATGATCGCAGTCCTCCCGCCCCGAAGTGTTCAGGGCAGGGGCGCTCCGGTCAAGAAGGGCGTGGCGTCAGGACGCGTTACCCGCGCCAGTCAAAGAAGCCTGTTCCGGCCTGCGCCAGCAGTTTCGCAGCCATTTCGCGACCCAGGGCTGGGCCGTCCTCGATGGCGCAGCTCTGGGCATCCTGCAGGGCTTCTGAGCCATCGGGACGCAGCACTTCGCCGCGCAGGCGCAGGGTGCTGCCGTCCAGTTCCGCCAGTCCCGCAATCGGCGTTTCGCAGGAGCCATCCAGCGCCGCCAGGAAGGCGCGTTCCGCCCCCAGGCGCTGGGCGGTTTCCAGGTCGTGGATGGCCGCCAGCATATCGGCCGCGCGGCTGTCCCCTTCGCGCCGTTCAATGCCGATGGCCCCCTGCGCCACGGCGGGCAGCATGTCATCCGTATCGATGCCGGTTGCGGGGACATCGCTCATGCCTAGGCGGTTGAGGCCCGCCATGGCAAGGAAGGTGCAATCGGCCACGCCATCGGCCAGCTTCTTCAGCCGGGTCTGCACGTTGCCGCGGAACTCGACCACCTGCAGGTCGGGACGCCGGTTCAGCAGCTGCGCACGCCGCCGCAGGGAGGAGGTGCCCACCACCGCCCCCGGTGCCAGATCGGCGATGGAAGACAGGCTGGGAGAGACAAAGGCATCGCGCACGTCCTCGCGCGGCAGGTAGCAATCCAGTACCAGCCCTTCGGGCTGCGCCACCGGCATGTCCTTCATCGAGTGAACGGCAATGTCGATGCCGCCACTCAGCATGGCCTCTTCGATTTCCTTGGTGAACAGACCCTTGTTGCCGATCTCCTTCAGCGGGCGATCCGCCGCGATCAGCGCCTGATTGTCGCCGGTCGTCTTGATCACCACGATCTCGAACGCGTCCTGCGGCAGGTCGAATGCGGCGGCCAGACGATCGCGCGTCTCATGCGCCTGGGCCAGCGCCAGGGGCGATCCACGGGTGCCGATCTTCAGGGGCGAGGCGGGGGAGGGCAGGTTCTGTGTCATGTCAGAACCTTTATTCGCGACATTATGCCGTGACAAGCATGAGGCTCACTGCCCTTGACAATTTGCCGCTTTGGCTAGACCTCAGTAAGCCAGAGACAAGCGAGGGATCCCATGGCCGAACAGAAGAAACTGCTGCGCGCATTGGCAGGTGAAAAACAGCATGTGCCGCCGATCTGGATGATGCGCCAGGCCGGTCGCTATCTGCCGGAATATCGCGCAACACGTGCCGAGGCCGGGGATTTCCTGTCGCTGTGCTACAATTCCGAACTGGCGGCCGAGGTCACCCTGCAGCCGATCCGCCGCTACGGGTTCGATGCGGCGATCCTGTTTGCCGATATCCTTCTGGTGCCGCAGGCGCTGGGCGCCGATCTGTGGTTCGTGACCGGCGAAGGCCCGCGCCTGTCCACCATCACCACCGATGCGGATTTTGCCAAGCTGGGACCGGTCAGCGACATTCACGAGACGCTGAACCCGATCTACGAGACCCTGAAGATCCTGAAACGGGAACTCCCGAGCGAGACGGCGCTGATCGGTTTTGCCGGGGCGCCCTGGACCGTGGCGACCTATATGATCGCGGGACGCGGCACCCCGGATCAGGGACCAGCGCACGCGCTGAAGGCGGAAAACCGTCCGTTGTTCGAATCCCTTCTGGCGCGGATCACCGAGGCGACCATCGATTACCTGTCAAAACAGATCGAGGCGGGCGCCGAGGTGGTCAAGATCTTTGACAGCTGGGCGGGATCGCTGAAAGGCGAGGACTTCCAGAACTACGCGCTGGAACCCTGCCGCCAGATCACCGCTGCGCTGAAAGAACGCCACCCGGGCATTCCGGTCATCGGTTTCCCGCGCGAGGCGGGCGAGGGCTATATCGGCTTTGCCAAGGCGACCGGTGTCGATTGCGTTGCAGTGGACAACTCGGTGACGCCCGAGTGGGTTGCGGAACATGTGCAGGTGGATGGCTGCGTGCAGGGCAACCTTGCCTCGCGCCACATGGTGACCGGCGGTCAGGAGCTGATCGACGAGACCCGCCATATCGTCAACGCCTTGCGCGGTGGGCCGCATATCTTCAACCTGGGCCACGGCATCACACCCGATGCAAACCCGGACAACGTGCAGCTGATGATCGACACGGTCCGCGAGGGCTGATCGCGCGTCGCAGCATTTCAGACAGGATGTGAGTGGACAATGGATTACGGCAAACAGGGCGGCCCAAAACTGGGCCGCAACGCGCCCCGGCATAGCGAGCACAATGCCAAGGGAACCGAGAAGAACCCCTATAGCAAGCGTGAGAGCAAGGCCGAGTTGCTGGCCCGGATGAAGAAGGCCGCCGCCCAGAAGGACGGCTGACCCGATGCCCCTGGCGCTATTGCGTCAGGGTGCGGGCGATCAGTTCCTTCATGATCTCGTTGGAGCCGCCGTAGATCTTCTGCACGCGGGCATCGGCGTACATATTGGCGATCGGGTATTCCAGCATGTAGCCGTAGCCGCCATGCAGCTGCAGGCATTCGTCGACCACGTCGCATTGCATCTGCGTCACCCACCATTTCGCCATCGAAGCGGTGGCGGCGTCCAGCTCTCCGCGCAGGTGCTTGGTGACGCAGTCATCCAGGAACACCCGGGCGATATGGGCGATGGTCTTGGCCTCGGCCAGTTTGAAGCGGGTGTTCTGCATCTCGATCAGGGCTTGCCCAAAGGCGCGCCGCTCCGAGGTATAGGCGACGGTGTCCTCCAGCGCCCTCTCGATCACGGCGGCAGCCCCCAGGGCGATCACCAGCCGTTCCTGCGGCAGCGCCTTCATCAGCTGGTAGAACCCCTGTCCCTCGACCCCGCCTAGCAGGTTCTCGGGCGGCACGCGCACATCGTCAAAGAACAGCTCCGATGTGTCCTGGCTCTTGAGGCCCAGTTTTTCCAGGTTGCGGCCACGGGCGAACCCGTCGGCGCCCTCGGTTTCCACCACCAGAAGCGAGATCCCCTTGGCGCCAAGCGCGGGATCGGTCTTGCAGACCACGATGACGAGATCGGCCTGCTGGCCATTGGTGATGAAGGTCTTGGAGCCGCTGAGCACATAGTCGTTGCCGTCCCGCAGGGCATTTGTCTTGATGTTCTGCAGGTCCGACCCGGTGCCGGGTTCGGTCATGGCGATGGCGCAGACCATTTCGCCGCTGGCCATCTTGGGCAGCCAGCGCCGCTTCTGATCCTCGGTGCCGTAGTCGAGGATATAGCCTGCACAGATCTGGCTGTGGACCGAGTTGCCAAAGCCGGAAAACCCGGCGGCGCGGAACTGTTCGGTGGTGATCACCGCCTCGTGGCGGAAATCGCCGCCCATGCCGCCATATTCCTCGGGGACGCTGGCGCAGAGCAGGCCGAACTCCCCGGCCTTGTTCCAGAACTCCCGGTCGATATGGCCCTGTTTCTGCCAGCGTTCCTCGTGCGGGGTCATCTCGGCGGTGAAAAAGCTGCGGCAGCTGTCCTGCAGCATCGTGAGCTCGTCATTCATCCAGGGTGAGACATGCGCTGTCGTTTGGGCTGTCATGGCTTCAGTCCTTCTTGCGGCCCAGTTCGGCCAGGATTTCATCTGCGTGCTGCCCCCGTGCGGGGCTTTCGGGCGCGGTCCAGTCGCCAGTGCCAGAGAATCGCGGTGCCGGGGCGGCCTGCAGCGCGCCATGGGCTTCGACCCAGGTGCCGCGGGCATTCATGGGGTGTGTCAGCGCCTCGCCGGGGCTGAGCACAGGCGCGACGCAGGCATCGGTGCCTTCGAAGATCCCCGCCCAGTGATCGCGGGGCTGGCTGGCGAAGGTCCCGGCCAGGCACCCGGTCAGGGCAGGCCAGAGCGCCTTGTCGAACTGGCGCTGGAATTCGGGATCCTCCGCAAGGCCCATCAGATCCAGGAACTGGGCATAGAACTTCGGCTCAAGACATTGCACCGACATGAAACCGCCATCGGCGCAGGCGTAGGTGCGGCTCCAGTGCGGACCATCCAGCAGGTTCTGGCCCCGCGCATCAGCAAAGTTTCCGGCCTGACGGATGCTCATCAACAGGTTCATCATATGGGCCGATCCGTCATAGATCGCCGCATCGACAACACATCCTTCGCCGCTGGTGCGGGCGCGCAGGATCCCGGCCAACATGCCCGCCACCAGATACATGGCGCCGCCGCCGATATCACCAACCAGCGTGGCAGGCGTCAGCGGCGTATCGCCGGGGTTCGATCCGTACCAGAGCGCGCCGGACAGGGAGATATAGTTCAGATCATGCCCGGCGGCATGAGAGAGGGCGCTGTCCTGGCCCCAGCCAGTCATGCGGCCAAAGACAAGGCTCGGGTTCACGGCATGGCAGGCCTCAGGCCCGATGCCGAGTTTCTCCATCACGCCGGGGCGAAAACCCTCGATCAGACCGTCGGCCGTTTCCACCAGGGCCATGAAGGTCTCGATATCGTCGGGATCCTTCAGGTCCAGCGCGATCGAGCGTTTGCCGCGATCCAGTACCGAACGTTCCGGCATGCCGGGGGTGACACCGCCGCCCTTGCGGTGGATGCAGATCACATCGGCGCCCATATCGGCCAGTGTCATCGCAGCGAATGGGCCGGGGCCAAGACCCTCGACCTCGATAATGCGGGTGCCTTGCAGCATGATGTCGTCTCCCCCCTCTTGATGGCCCGCCCCCTGGGGAGAGCAGGCCCTGTTTCACATCAGGTGCCCGACAGGCCGCCGCCCACGATCAGGGTCTGGCCCGAGACATAGTTGCTTTCGGGAATGCAGAAGAGATAGACGCCGCCCGCGGCCTCTTCCGGCGTGCCTGCGCGGCCCAGGGGGATCATCATCTCCATGCCCTGCACCAGTTTCTTGGGGATGCCGATGCCGATCTTGTTGCCTTCGACCTCGATCGATTTCTTCTCGTCGGTGGCTTCGGTCAGGCGGGTGGAGATCATGCCGAAGGCCACGGCGTTCACGTTCACCTTGAAGCGGCCCCACTCCTTGGCCATGGTCTTGGTCAGGCCGACGACGCCGGATTTCGCGGCCGAGTAGTTGGCCTGACCGGCGTTGCCGCCGGTGCCCGAGATGGACGAGATATTGACCACCTTGCGGAAGACCTCGCGCCCTTCGGCGGCCTCCTGAGCGGCGGCTTGCGAAATGAAGGGGGCGGCAGCGCGCAGGATCTGGAAGGGCGCCTTCAGGTGCACATCAATCATGGCATCGAACTGCTCGTCGCTCATCTTGCCGATGAAGCTGTCCCAAGTGTAGCCCGCGTTGTTGACGATGATGTCGACGCCGCCGAACTTGTCGATCCCGCCTTGGATGAAATCCTCGGCAAAGCCGGCGGCGGTGACCGAGCCCGCAACGGCCAGGGCCTTGCCGCCCATGGCTTCGATTTCGGCGACTACCTCGTTCGCCGGTTCGGCATCCAGATCGTTCAGCACCACATTGGCACCGTCTTCCGCCAGTTTCAGCGCGATGGAGCGGCCGATGCCACGGCCTGCGCCGGTGACATAGGCGGTCTTGCCTGCAAGTTTGCTCATTGAGTCTCGTCCTTTGTCTTTATGGCAGCTCGATCAGCGCGGTTCCGGCCAGTTTGACCTCGCCGTTCTGATCGGCAGCCTCGATTTCCAGCGCCACCAGATTGCCGTCGCGTTTTTCCACCACCTTGCCGGTGCAGGTGATCACCGCATGCACCTGGGTGATCGCCACGAAACGGGTGGTGAATTCCCGCAAGGCCGATTGCGGCACCCATCCCGTCAGCAGGCGGCCCAGATAGGCCATGTTCAGCATGCCATGGGCAAAGACGTCGGGCATCCCAGCGGCTTTGGCGAAATCGATGTCGATATGGATCGGGTTGTGATCGCCCGAAGCCCCGGCAAACAGCGCCAGTGTGGTGCGGGTGATTTCCTTGGTGGTCAGCGGCGGCAGCGGGTCGCCCACCTTGATCTCGGCATATGTTGGCATTGTCATTGCGGATGCCTCACGATCACGGTGCGGGTCATGCTGCCGGCATCCTCGCCCAGCTGGTTGGTGGCCGAGGTCTTCAGATGCACGAACTCCATGGCGCCGCCCTTCTTGGCGTAGATATCGGTGACTTCGCTGACGAGTGTCACGGTGTCCCCGGCGCAGATCGGCGCGCCATAGGTAAAGGCCTGCTCGCCATGCAGGACCCGCGCAAGGTCGATCTTCAGAAGGGTGATGAAGTAGAAGGGATCTTCCCGGTCCAGATCGAGCGAGAACAGATAGGTGGGCGGCGCCAGCAGGCCGCGATAGCCTGCCGCCTGCGCGGCTGCCTCATCCAGATAGACGCGGTCGCTCTGGCCGGTGGCGCGGGCAAAATCCCGCAACCGGCCTTTTTCGACCGTGACCGAATAGGGATCGGTCACGTGGCCGACATATGAGGTATCGATCATCGCCGCCTCACTGCGCCTGATACATGGTGACGACGCAGGCACCGCCCAGACCAAGGTTGTGCTGCAGCGCGGTGCGGGCACCTTCTACCTGCGTGCTGCCTGCGGTGCCGCGCAGCTGACGAGTCAGCTCGTAGCATTGCGCAAGACCAGTGGCGCCCAGCGGGTGCCCTTTGGACAAGAGACCGCCCGAGGGGTTGGTCACATATTTGCCGCCATAGGTGTTGTCGCCATCGGCGATGAACTTCGACGCGCCGCCCTCGGGGCAGAGGCCAAGACCTTCGTAGGTGATCATCTCGTTATGGGCGAAACAGTCGTGCAGCTCGACCACATCCACATCGTCGATGCCGATGCCGGTCTGCTCCTGCACCTGTTTGGAGGCAGCGGCGGTCATGTCATAGCCGACGACCTTCATCATGTCGTGGTCTTCAAAGGTGCTGGCGTAATCGGTGGTCATCGCCTGGCCGATGATGCGCACATTGCCGCTCAGCCCGTGTTTCTTGGCGTAAGCCTCGCTGACCACGACCGCGGCGGCCGCGCCGCAGGTGGGCGGGCAGGCCATCAGGCGGGTCATCACGCCCTCCCAGATCGTGGGGCTTTCCAACACGTCCTCGGGGGTCAGCTCATTGCGGAACAGGGCCAGCGGATTGTTCACCGCGTGGCGGCTGGCCTTGGCGCGGATGCGGGCCAGATCCAGCATGGTGGAGCCGTATTTCTCCATATGCGATTTGCCCGCGCCGCCGAAATAGCGCAGCGCCAGCGGGATCTGGGGATTGCCAACCAGATCGTCGGTTTCCGCATCAAAGGCATCAAAGGGGCTGGGTCGGTCGGTCCAATGCGAGGTGAGCGCGCCGGGTTGCATATGTTCGAACCCCAGCGCCAGCGCCACGTCGACGGCACCCGATTCCACCGCCTGACGCGCCATGAACAGGGCGGTCGACCCGGTTGAGCAATTGTTGTTGACGTTCATCACCGGAATGCCGGTCATGCCCACCTTGTAGAGAGCGGCCTGACCGCAGGTGCTGTCGCCATAGACATAGCCCGCATAGGCCTGTTGCACCGCATCATAGGGCAGACCCGCATCCGCCAGCGCATCGCGCACGGCGGCGGCGCCCATTTCCGTATAGGGGTCATTCTGGCCGGGCTTGGCGAATTTGGTCATGCCCACCCCGGCGACCATCACATGTGCAGTCATTGGTTCTCTCCCCTGCGCGTGTCAAAACTGTGTGCGAGTCGAAATTACACTTGCGGGTTACTTTCAATGCGGGCTGGGCAAACTGTCAAGAACCGTGTAACTGGTGAGTGTAATTACCGGGCGTCAATCGATGGGGCTTTGGGTGTGCGCAGGGGTATGACGGGCATTCGCGATGGGAAACAAGACCTGGGCCAAGACGGCGACAAAGGCGGCAGACAGCCGCAGCGCGCAGCGCGAGATCAAGCGCCGCGCGGTGCTGATGGCCGGGGCACGCCTGTTCAACGATCAGGGCTATGAGCAGACCTCGCTGGAGGATATCGCGGCGGCGCTCAATATCACCAAGCGCACGATCTACTATTATGTGCAAAGCAAGGAGGACATCCTGTTTGGGTGCCATCAGCTGAGCCTGGAGTTCCTGGGCGAGGTGATGGAGCTGAGCCGTGATGACAGCCTGCCGGTGGAGGAGCGGATCTCGCGTCTGATCCGGGGGTACTGCGAATGGGTCTCGACGGATCTGGGCGCCAGCCTTGCCATGGTGCGCCCGCACAGCCTGTCGCCCGAGCGCCGCGAGGCCCTGCACGAGGGCAAGGCCCGCGTGGATTTTCAGCTGCGTACGCTGATCGAACAGGGTATCCGCGAAGGGGTGATCCGCCACTGCGATCCACGGCTTGTGGCCGCAGGGGTCTTTGGGGCGCTCAATTGGATCCCCTTCTGGAACCGCACCGCGCGTCCGGTTCCCCATGAAGAGATCGCCGAACAGTATCTCGCGATGCTTCTCAATGGGCTATTGCCGGTGCCGCGTGAGCCCTCGGATATGTGACATCAAGGGTTGTCACCCAACCGGGTGCGGAATCTGCGAGGGGGCATGCCGGTGCCCTTTGCAAAGACCCTGCTGAAATGGGCCGGATCGCTGAAGCCCAGTTCATAGGCGATCTGGGCCGCGCTGAGAGAGGTGTAAAGCAGCATCCGGCGTGCCTCGCGCAGCATGCGTTCGTTCACCAGATGCGAGGCCGACTGACCGGTGGCCTGATGCACGATGCGATTGAGGTGGGTGGGAGACACGGCCAAATCATCAGCGTAATCCGCCAAAGGACGGCGGCTGCGAAAGTGCTGCTCAACCAGGGTTTCAAAGCGGGTAAACACTGGGCTGCCTTCGGTGTGACGCCCCTTGCCTTCGGCTTCGTGAATGTGGCGGGCCGCCAGGGCTGTCAGGGCGCCTGCCAGGGCGCGCAGCATCTGGGCCCGCGCAAAGCTCTGACCGTGATATTCGCGAAACAGGGTTTCCGCCATGCTGTGCAGCTCTTGCGGTAGGGGCTGCACGCAGGGGTGATCCAGCGGACCATGCACCCCTTCGCCCGCGCGAATGGAGTGATCCAGCAGATCCGATGGTAGGGTCGCGACCCAACCCATGGTGTCGGGGTCAAACTGATACCCATGCACCACGCCGCGCGGGATATTGACGAAACAGGGGGCTGGCAGGTCATTGGGCTTGCCGTCCAGGTCCACCTTGCCGCCGCCGCTGGTCATGAACAGAATTTGATGCAGCCGCGCATGCCGATGCGGGGAAAGCTCCCAGTCGTGTTGTTCCGAGCGGGAGCGAATGGTCTCCACATGGAGCACATCCGCCAGTTCGTCGGTTTCCCCGAACAGGTTGTAGCTGCGGATCTGAAGCGCATCGGTCATGTACGAAATATACAAGAAGTTGCGCAGATGGTCCATTCGCAAAAGCTGCGGTCACCGCCATAGTACCGCTCACTTTCAATCGGAGGCGCGTTAATGACTGTAGAGAAAACCCAAGTCGCGATCATCGGTGGTGGCCCCTCGGGCCTGCTATTGTCGCAGCTTTTGCACCGCAAGGGCATCGATAGCATCGTCTTGGAACGGCAATCTCGCGACTATGTTCTGGGCCGGATCCGGGCCGGGGTGCTGGAGCATGGTTTCGTCAACTTGATGCGCGAAGCGGGCTGTGCCGAACGTATGGATGCCGAAGGTGAAGTGCACGAGGGGTTCTACATCGCCCACCAGGGGCGCACCGATCGTGTTGATCTTGAGAAATACGCGAACGGCGCAACGGTGATGGTCTATGGTCAGACCGAGGTGACCCGTGATCTTTACGCAGCACGCGATGCCATGGGCGGGGTGGTGATCCACAGTGCCGCCAATGTGCAGCCTCATGATCTGAAATCGGATGCCCCCTACCTCACCTACGAAAAGGACGGGGCAGAGCATCGCGTGGACGCCGATTTCATCGTGGGTGCCGACGGGTTCCATGGTGTCAGCCGCAAGTCGATTCCGTCGGATGTGCTGAAGGAATACGAGAAGGTCTACCCCTTCGGCTGGCTGGGGGTGCTGTCGGAAACCAAGCCGGTGTCGCCGGAACTGATCTATGCCCGGCACGAGCGTGGCTTTGCGCTCTGCTCCCTGCGCAGCCAGGTCCTGAGCCGCTATTACATCCAGGTCCCGCTGACGGACAAGCCCGAAGACTGGTCGGATGAGGCCTTCTGGGAAGAGCTGAAACGCCGCCTTCCCGAAGACGTCGCCGCCGGGCTGGAAACCGGTCCTTCGATCGAGAAATCCATCGCTCCCCTGCGCAGTTTCGTGGCCGAGCCGATGCGCTATGGCAACCTGTTCCTGGCTGGCGATGCCGCGCATATCGTGCCGCCCACCGGCGCCAAGGGGCTGAATTCGGCGGCCTCGGATATCTACTATCTTTATCATGGCTTCATGGATCACTATCTGAAGGGCGACAGCGCGGGCCTTGATGGGTATTCCGAAAAGGCGCTGGCACGCGTCTGGAAGGCAGAGCGGTTCAGCTGGTGGATGACCAACCTTTTGCACCTGTTCCCCGGGGCCGAGGCGGTGGATCAGCGCCTGCAATGCACCGATCTAGATTACCTGTTCTCGTCTGACGCGGCGCAGGCTTCTCTGGCGGAAAACTACGTGGGTCTTCCCTACTGATCCAACGGAACTGATCCAACTGACGTCACGTCCGCCCGGCTTTGTCTGCAAGGCCGGGCGTGCTTTTCTGACCTCAAGAGAGGGAGGAAAAGATGACCACGGTTGCCTATGAAAAAGACGGTCGGATCGCGCGGATTACGCTGAACCGGCCGGATGTGATGAACGCCATCGACGATCGCATGCCGCAGGATCTGGCGGCGGCGGTGGCGCGGGCGGATGCGGATCCCGGCGTGCATGTGATGGTCCTGTCCGGCGCGGGCGAGGCCTTCTGTGCGGGCTATGACCTGGCCTATTACGCCGAAGGCAATGGATCGGGTGAGGCGACGCAAGCCATGCCCTGGGATCCGATCAAGGATTATCGCTTCATGTGGGAAAACACCCAGCATTTCATGTCGCTCTGGCGGGCGGTGAAGCCGGTGGTCTGCAAGGTACATGGTTTTGCGGTGGCGGGCGGTTCGGACATCGCGCTATGCGCCGACATGACGATCATGGCCGAGGAGGCCCAGATCGGCTACATGCCCGCCCGTGTCTGGGGCTGTCCGACGACGGCGATGTGGGTCTACCGGCTGGGCGCGGAGCGGGCCAAGCGGATGCTGTTCACCGGTGACAAGATTTCCGGGCGGGAGGCGGCCGACATGGGGTTGGTCCTGAAGGCGGTGCCGCAGGAGCGGTTGGAGGACGCGGTGGAGGAACTGGCGGCGCGCATGGCGACAGTGCCGGTCAACCAGCTTGCGATGCAGAAGATAGTGATCAACCAGGCGATCGAGCAGACCGGCCTGATGCAGACCCAGCGCCTTGCGACGATCTTTGACGGGATCACCCGGCATTCCCCGGAAGGGATCGCCTTCAAGGACCGGTCCGAGGACATGGGTTGGAAACAGACCGTGCGTGAACGGGACGAAGGCACTTACGATTGGACGCTGAGGGAGGAAATCCCCAAGAGCAACCGATAGCGCGGGTGGTTTCCGTGATGCTCTAAGCCTGGGCCTGGGCCTGGGCCTGGGTCGGGGCAGGGGGGGGGACTCCCGCCGACAGGAAGATCATCCCGGATGATCTGCTGCCGTTGGGCCGGGCGCCGTGCCGGACGGCACGGCGCGGACGCGCGATACGGGTAGGATTGCGGCTGCCGATCTCGTCTGTTGTCTTGCAAAAGCGCGCTGCCGGGCCCAAGGCCGCTGCAGTTTCGGCGTCAGCCGGGCTGCAGAGCGGGCGCGGGAGCCGCCCAGCCTGCGGTGAGACGACGGCGGGGGGATTGCGGCGCCTCGGCAAGGTCCATCATCGCAACGGCAAAATCCGCATAGGAAATCCGCGATTGCCCCTCGGCATCGGTGACCAGCGTGTCCGTGCCCAACTGGTACTGCCCCGTGCGGCTGTCCTGCAGCAGCATCGCGGGCGGGCGCAGGCAGGTCCAGCAGGTCTCCTGCTCCGCTTCCAGCAGCGCATCCTGCGCGGCGCAGGCCTCGGCGATGGGGCGGATTTCGGGCGGCAGGAAACCCGGAGCGCTCAGAACCGTGTGGCCGCTGCCATCGGCCAGTTTCAACAGAGCCGCCCCGCCGGTGATCAGGGCGGGGATGCCCGCAGATCGCGCGGCTGCCAGAGCGGTGCGGGTCAGGGGGACCAGATCGCTTTCGCGACCCGCTGCAGGGCGCAGGGCGCTGATCAGGATGTCATGCCCGTCAGCCGCCTGTGCCGCGGCATTGGTCTCTGTCAGCAGATCCAGCGCCACGGTTTTCACCTTGGGGGACAGGGCAGTCAGCCGTCCCGGATTGCGCGCGACGGCCGTGACCTGATGGCCGCGGGCCAAAGCTTCGCGCAGGGTGGCATGGCCCACATCGCCGGTGGCGCCAAAGAGGATGATTTTCATGAGGTAACTCCTTTTATCTCGCCGTCGAGATATAATGCGGGTGTCTCGACATCAAGATATTGGGGCGCTCATGCATGCACAGCGCATGTGCAGCCGGTCAGCCCTTGGCGCGTGTTTCTGTGTTTGGCCGCATCAAGACCGTGCGGTGGTTCAGTTCCTGCCCGCTGCGCCGGTCGGTCAGAACCGGGTCGATCTCCGCGCCGTTCTCGCGCAGCACGAAAGAGATCGGAGCGCTGTCGTCACAGGGCAGGTTGTTGCGGGACCAATCCTGCAGCGCCAGCATGACCGGGGCAAAGGCCTTTCCCGAATCGGTGAGCCTGTATTCATGACGCAGGGGGCGCTCCTGGTAGGGGTGGCGCTTCAACAGGCCCGCAGACTCCAGCCGTTTCAACCGTTCCGCCAGCAGATGCCGGGTGATTCCAAGACGCTGCTGAAACCCGTCGAACCGGCGGGTTCCAAGAAAACATTCCCTTAAAATCAACAGGGTCCAGCGGTCGCCTATCACCGCCATCGCCCGGGCCACCGGGCAGGCGGCATCTTTCATGTCATGCCATTTCATGGGCCCTCCATAGCATGGATTGACATGGTTCCCAAATGGAACTGATAATGAGTTCTTAAATAGAACCTACTATTTTGATGATCAGGAACACGGAATGAACTCCTCCCGTGTCTTCCCGCATCGCACAGCATCAGGAGGGCCAGCCATGGTCAGCGCCACAACGCACATCAAACCCAAGCGCCGCCCGCCTGTCCTTGCGCTGATCCAGCGGATTTCGGGGCTGTTGGGGAGCGTCTCGCCGACGGCCGCCGCCTTTGTGCTGGCGCGGTTGTTCACCACGCCCCGGCGCCACAAGCTGTCGCCTCAGGAAAAGAGCTGGCTGGCCACCTCTGCGGCGCGGCCATTGACCCTGAAATCGGGCGCGCAGATCCCGGTTTATGACTGGCGCCCGGTTGGGCAGTATTGCGGTGCGCGGGGGCAGGCGGTTCTGCCAACGATCCTGTTGGTGCACGGCATGTCGGGGCGGGCAGGGCAATTGGGCGGTTTTGCAGCGCCGCTGGTTGAGGCAGGGTTTCGCGTTGTCGCCTTTGATGCCCCGGGTCACGGTGCGGCTGCCGGGCGGCGCAGCTCCCTGCCGGAAATGCTCTGGGTGACCGAGGAGGTCGCGACCCATCTGGGGCCGCTTGCCGGGATCGTCGCCCATTCCAACGGCGCGGCGGCAACGGTTGCGGCGCTGGCGCGCGGGCTCAAGGTCGACCGGGTTGCCCTGCTTGCGCCGCCAACGGATCTGGAGCTGTACCTCGGGAAGATTGCGCGCCTGCTGGGCTTTGGCGAAAAGGTGGCCAAGGGCGCACAGAAACGGCTGGAGCGGCGCTATGGCGTCCCGTTCGAGGCGCTGCGCGGAACTGATCTTGCGCCTGGCCTGTCGCAACCCGCTCTGATCGTGCATGACAATGGCGACCGGGTGGTGCCTGCCTCCGAAGGGCGCGCCCTGGCCGAGAGCTGGCCCGGTGCCAGGCTGCATGTGACCGCAGGTCTGGGACATGGGCGTATCCTGCGCGACGGCACTGTCATTGCAGCAGTGGTCGATCATCTGATGCCCGCCGCCAACGCCCGACCGGTGGAGTGACGCGGGGCGGAATGCCAGCCAAGCGCTCTGAGCCACTGTCAACTTTCGGCTTCCGGCTTTGCAGAGGTCGAAACGTTCGGTTAGGTCTGGGTGCAGGGCAGCAACGCCACACCCAGGTCATACGGAGGATACCGCCATGCAGATGAGTGATCAGAAGGAAATCGCAGCCCCGCCGGCCGAGGTCTATGCGGCACTATTGACGCCTGAGGTCCTGAAAGCCTGTGTGCCCGGCGCGACCGAGGTCACCGGATCGCCCGAGGAGGGCTTCGAGGCGAGTGTTACCCAGAAGGTCGGGCCGGTGAAGGCCACCTTCAAGGGGCAGGTGACCCTGTCGGACCTGGTGCCAGGTGAAAAGCTGACCATTACCGGCGAAGGCAAGGGCGGGGCGGCAGGGTTTGCCAAGGGCGGCGCCGTGGTGACCCTGGCGCCCTCGGAAACGGGCACGCTCCTGTCCTATGACGTGGAGGCCAAGGTCGGCGGCAAGCTGGCGCAGCTTGGCAGCCGCATCATCGACGGGTTTGCCAAAAAGATGGCGGATCAGTTCTTTGTCAATTTGCAGACCCACCTGGCCCCGGAAGGCGCGGGCGATGAAGAGGCCGCCGCAGAGAAGAAGGGCTGGTTCAAGAAGATCACCGGCGCCTGAACCCAGGCCGACGCAGGGTTTTCCCTGCATGCATGCACAGGCGGTTGCGCGTCTCGCCAGTGGTGGCAAATGCCGCCGCTCTATAGCCTGCGCCCTATCCACAGTGACGGAGATATCATGTCAGCGATCCTGTCTATCCGCGATCTGCGCAAGACCTACGAGGGCGGCTTTGAGGCCTTGAAGGGCGCCTCTCTGGAGATTGAAGAGGGGGAGATCCTGGCCCTTCTGGGACCAAATGGAGCGGGCAAGACGACGCTGATCTCGACCGTTTGCGGCATCACCACGCCGACCTCTGGCAGCGTCACTGTGGGCGGGCATGACATCGCGCAGGAGTTTCGCGCGGCCCGCCGCCTGATCGGTCTGGTGCCGCAGGAGATCAACCTGGAGCCTTTCGAGACCGTCTGGAATTCGGTGCGGTTTTCCCGGGGGCTGTTCGGCAAGCCCCGCAATGACGCGCTGCTGGAGGATATCCTGAAAAAGCTCTCGCTCTGGGATAAGCGCAGGAGCCAGATCAAGGAGCTTTCGGGCGGCATGAAGCGGCGGGTGCTGATCGCCAAGGCGCTGAGCCACGAGCCGCGCATCCTGTTCCTGGACGAGCCCACTGCCGGGGTCGATGTGGAGTTGCGCAAGGACATGTGGGAGGTGGTGCGCGAGCTGAAGGCGGCGGGCGTCACCATCATCCTGACCACCCATTACATCGAAGAGGCCGAAGCCATTGCCGACCGGGTGGGGGTGATCACCAAGGGGCAGATCCTACTGGTGGAAGACAAGGTCGCTCTGATGGCGCGGATGGGACAGAAACAGTTGGAAGTACAGCTGAGCGAGCCGATCGAAGCGATCCCGCAGGCCCTGTCATCCTATGGGCTGGTGCTGGCGCGGGAGGGGCGGTCGCTGATCTACAGCTACGACATCCGCGCCGAACGCACCGGCATCACGGCGCTTTTGAACGATGTTGCGGGCGCGGGTCTTGTGCTGGCGGATGTTGTGACGCGCCAATCCAGCCTTGAAGACATATTCGTGGGTCTTGTCGCGGGAGAACAGGCATGAACTGGATGGCGGTTGCATCGATCTATCGTTCTGAAATGGGGCGTTTCTTTCGCACCCTGTTGCAGAGCTTCCTGTCGCCGGTCCTGTCGACTTCGCTTTACTTCGTGGTCTTTGGTGCCGCCATCGGCAGCCGTATCGACCAGGTGGAGGGGATCGCCTACGGTGCCTTTATCGTGCCGGGGCTGATCATGCTGAGTGTGATGACCCAGAGCATATCGAATGCGTCCTTCGGGATCTATTTCCCCAAGTTCATCGGCACCGTCTACGAACTCTTGTCGGCGCCGGTGAACTTCCTTGAGATCGTGCTGGGATATGTGGGCGCGGCGGCAACCAAGGCCCTGTTCATCGGGTTGGTGATCCTGGGTACGGCCTCGCTGTTTGTGGATCTGAGCATCGCCCATCCCGGCGCGATGGTGCTGTTCCTGGTGCTGACCTGCCTGAGCTTTTCGCTATTGGGGTTCATCATCGGGATCTGGGCAAGAAATTTCGAGCAGTTGCAACTGGTGCCGCTATTGATCGTGACGCCATTGGTGTTTCTGGGCGGATCTTTCTACTCGATCTCGATGCTGCCGCCGATCTGGCAGAAGATCACCCTGTTCAACCCGGTGGTCTATCTGATCTCTGGCTTTCGCTGGTCGTTCTTTGGCACCTCGGATGTGCCCGTCGTGACCAGTCTTCTGGCGATTGGCGGGTTTACCTGCCTGTGCCTGGCGGTGATCTGGTGGATCTTCAAGACGGGCTGGCGCATTCGCTCCTGAGGGCGGTGGCAGGTAACAGGCAAGGGCTCCCGCGCCCGCGTGCGCTTCGGCTGCGCCGAAACGCACTGGCGGCCTTGGGCCCGGCGGCGCGCAGGGGCGCGCCGTGCGCCTGCGGCGCGGACCCTGCATACCGCGAACATATTGCAGGCAGGTGCGTTGCAAAATTGCCGGAGACACCGGGCTTTTTCCGCTCAGTTCGGTTTCCACCGCTTGCGGACCTTGTTTCGGGGCGGGCGGCATTCTACATCGGCGCCATGAAGTTGCGCATACCCTTTCTCAATAAGCCGCCCCTCGTCTCTGTCGTGCGCCTGTCCGGCGCAATCGGCATGGCCGGAAGAGGCAGCCTGAGCGATGCCGCGCTGACCCCGGTGCTGGAACGCGCCTTCAGCAAGGGAAAGCCGAGCGCCGTTGCGCTGGAGATCAACTCACCCGGCGGTTCTCCGGTGCAAAGCTCCCTGATCGGCGCGCGGATCCGCCAGCTGGCGGAGGAAAAGGAGATCCCGGTCATCGCGTTTGTCGAGGATGTCGCGGCCTCGGGCGGCTACTGGCTGGCGGCTTCGGCGGATGAGATCTGGGCGGATGCCAGTTCGGTGATCGGCTCCATCGGGGTGATATCCGCCGGTTTCGGCGCCCATGTGCTGCTGGCCCGTCAGGGAGTGGAGCGGCGTGTCTATACCGCAGGCAAAAGCAAATCCATGCTGGACCCCTTTCGCCCGGAAAATCCCGAGGACGTGGAGCGGCTCAAGCGGTTGCTGAACGATATTCACGACAATTTCATCGACCATGTGACGGCGTGGCGCGGCGATGCGCTGAGCACTGAAACAGAGCTGTTCACCGGCGAGGTCTGGCTGGCCCGGCGCGCGCAGGAACTGGGGCTGATCGACGGGATCGCCCATCTCATGCCCAAGCTGAAAGAGCGCTACGGCGACAAGGTGCGGATCCGCCGTTATGGCATGAAACGCCCCTTCCTGAGCCGGTTTGGCATGCACCTGGCGCAGGACGCTTTGAACAGCATCGAGGAACGCGCCGAGTTTGCGCGGTTTGGCCTCTGACGTGATACTGAAGATTGTTTCCCTTTTCCTGGTGGCGATGGCGGTTCTGGCCATGTTCGGAAAGCTCCGGATGCCTGGACAGAAGCGGCTGAAATCCGCCCGCTGTTCATCCTGTGGGCGATTTAGGATCGGCAAGGGTCCCTGTGCCTGCGGCAAGGGCGGAAAAGGAGGGTCGCAGCGATGATGCCATGGCTGTTGTGCGGGCTGGGACTGGTGATCCTGCTTCTGGCGGGAGACGCTCTTGTGCGCGGTGCGGTGAACCTGTCGCTGCGTCTTGGCGTGCCCGCCCTGATCGTCAGCCTGACCATCGTGGCCTTTGGCACCTCTGCGCCGGAACTTCTGATTGCGATCAATGCGGTGACGGATGGGGCCGACGGTATCGCGCTTGGCAATGTGGTGGGGTCGAATACCGCCAATATCCTGCTGGTTCTTGGCGTTCCTGCGATCCTGTCGCGGCTGCACACCAGCGAATGCGAGACGCGCAAGAACTACATCTATATGCTGGTTGCCTCACTCCTGTTCATCGCGCTGGCCTTTGTCGGGGTCTTTACGGTCTGGTCGGGTTTGATCCTGCTGGCGGCACTGGCCGTGGTTCTGGGCGGCGCCTTCCGCGAGGCCCGTGCTCATAGGCGCAGTGGCGCAGAGGTGGACGAGGATCTGGAGGAGATCGAGGAAGCCGACCCGGACATGCCGTTCTGGCGCATCGGGGTCTATCTTCTGTTGGGGCTGATCGGCCTGCCTCTGGGGGCGGATCTGCTGGTGGACAATGCGACGATCATTGCCCGCATGTATGGTATCGATGAAACGGTGATCGGTCTGACCCTGGTTGCCATTGGCACCTCTCTGCCGGAACTGGCGACCACCGTGATGGCGGCCTTGCGGCGCCAGGCCGATGTGGCGCTGGGCAATGTGATCGGTTCGAACATGTTCAACCTGCTGGCCATCATCGGGGTCGCTACCTTCTTTGGTCCGATCTCGGTCGCACCGGAGTTCCTGCGGTTTGACCTGTGGGTGATGCTGGCGGCCTCGGTGATCATTGTTCCTTTTGTCTTTTTCAAGATGGACATCACCCGCCGTTGGGGGGCCTTGCTGACCGGACTATATGTTGCCTACCTGTGGGTCCTGCTCTAGCTCACCAGGCAGGCAGATAGTCGGGGAGGAAACCATGCGGGCTTTGGTGACAGGAGCAGGCAAGCGTCTGGGGCGGGCGATGGCCATCGAACTGGCCCGGCACGGCTATGATGTCGGCGTCCACTACGCCACATCCCGCAGCGAGGCAGAAGAGACGGCAGCGGCGATCCGGGCGTTGGGGCGGCGGGCGGAATTGCTGCAGGCCGATCTGCTGGATGAGGAAGGCGCCGCAGCCCTGCTGCCTGCCGCGGCCACGGCGCTGGGCGGGCCGGTCACCTGCCTGGTCAACAATGCCTCGATCTTCGAGCATGACAGCATCGAGACCGCGACCCGGGAAAGCTGGGACCGCCATTTCGGCAGCAACCTGCGCGCACCCTTCCTGCTGATCCAGGCCATGGCGGCGCAGGGGATCGCGCAGCCGGTCGATGCGCAGGCGGAACCGCAGGCCTGGGGGCTGGTGGTCAACATGATCGATCAGCGGGTGCGGCGGCTGACGCCCGAGTTCGTGAGCTACACCCTGGCCAAATCGGCGCTTTGGACCCTGACGCAGACGGCGGCACAGGCCCTGGCGCCGGGCATCCGGGTCAATGCCATCGGCCCTGGACCCACCCTGCAGGGCCCGAGGCAAAGCGCCGAGCAGTTTGCCCGCCAGCGCGCCAGCACGGTTCTTCGCCGGGGGGCAAACCTCGAGGACATTACCGCTGCGCTTGGCTATCTTCTGGCCGCTCCGGCGGTCACCGGGCAGTTGATTTGCGTCGATGGCGGTCAACATCTGGCCTGGGAAACTCCGGATGTGGTTGGCACGGAGTAGCCCATCGCGCTGTTCCCTAGGGGAAAGTTGTGCACGTGGAGGGCGTGCTTCACAAACCCGTTACAAAAGTGTCTTTGTTTTCAAAAACTTGTCAGGTGATGAAAAAAATGATGTTTGAAAACAATATCTTAATAAGTTGCTTAATTTTTATGCAACTTTCCAAAATCGCCTGAAAACAAGGGAAATGATGGGATAGCCTGAAGATATCTCCATAGTTATCCACAGGAGTCGTGGATTTGTCCGCTCTTGAACCCGAAGCGCAAACATTGCAGCGACATGCAGAGAATCATATGTGTGACGACATGAGCGATCAGATCTCCGAAACGCCCCGCAGCGGCTATGCCGTGATCCAGGATTATGTGAAGACGCTGGATGCCTCTCCGGGCGTTTACCGGATGCTGGATGCGGAAAGCCGGGTTCTATACGTGGGCAAGGCGCGAAACCTGAAAGCACGGGTTTCGAACTACACACGGCCGGGAAACAGCCCCCGGATCGAGCGGATGATCGCGCTTACCACCTCGATGATGTTTCTGACCACGCGGACGGAAACCGAGGCGCTGCTTCTGGAGCAGAACCTGATCAAGCAGCTCAAGCCCAAGTACAACGTGCTGCTGCGCGATGACAAAAGTTTTCCCAATATCCTGGTCTCCAAGGATCACGCCTTTGCGCAGATCAAGAAACACCGCGGCGCCCGCAAGGAGAAGGGTAGCTATTTCGGCCCCTTCGCCAGCGCGGGGGCGGTGAACCGGACGCTCAATCAGCTGCAAAAGGCGTTCCTGTTGCGCAACTGTTCGGATGCGATGTTTGAAAGCCGCACGCGCCCCTGCCTGCAATACCAGATCAAGCGTTGCTCGGCCCCCTGCACGGGTGAAATCAGCGCCGAGGACTACGCCGCCTCGGTCCGCGATGCGGAACGGTTCCTTTCGGGGCGCTCCACCAAGATCCAGGAGGAACTGGCCGAGCAGATGATGGCGGCCTCCGAGGCGATGGAGTTCGAGCGCGCAGCCGCCCTGCGGGACCGGATCAAGGCGCTGACGCAGGTGCAGTCTTCGCAAGGGATCAACCCGCGCGGCGTGGCCGAGGCAGATATCATCGGCCTTCACATGGAGGGGGGGCAGGCCTGCGTGCAGGTCTTCTTCATCCGGGCCAACCAGAACTGGGGCAACCAGGATTTCTACCCACGCGTGGATGCGGACAATAGCCCGGCCGAGGTGATGGAGGCCTTCCTGGGTCAGTTCTACAGCAACAAGCAGCCGCCGCGTCAGCTGATCCTGTCGGACGACATCGAGAATGGCGATCTGATGCAAGAAGCGCTGAGCGAGAAGGCGGACCACAAGGTTGAAATCCTGGTGCCCCAGCGCGGCGAAAAGACCGAACTCGTGGCAGGTGCCGTGCGCAATGCCCGCGAAAGCCTGGCCCGGCGCATGGCCGAAAGCGCGACCCAGGCCAAACTGTTGAAAGGTCTTGCCGATGCCTTTGGCCTGGATGGCCCGCCGCAGCGGATCGAGGTCTACGACAACTCCCACATTCAGGGCAGCAATGCGGTGGGGGGAATGATTGTGGCAGGCCCCGAAGGTCTAATGAAGAACGCCTATCGCAAGTTCAACATCAGGGGCGATGACCTGACCCCTGGCGATGACTTCGGGATGATGAAAGAGGTGTTGAACCGCCGCTTCTCGCGCCTGCTGAAAGAGGATCCCGACCGCGAAAAGGGCATGTGGCCGGATCTTCTGCTGATCGATGGTGGCGCAGGGCAGGTCTCGGCGGTGGCAGAAATCATGGAAGAACACGGCGTGCAGGACATTCCCATGGTGGGTGTCGCCAAGGGCGTCGACCGCGATCACGGCAAAGAAGAGTTCTACCGCCCCGGCGAGAATGCCTTTGCCCTGCAGCGCAACGATCCGGTGCTCTATTTCATCCAGCGCCTGCGGGACGAGGCGCATAGGTTCGCCATCGGCACCCACCGGGCCAAGCGGGCCAAGGCGATGGGGGCAACGCCGCTTGATGAAATCTCAGGGGTCGGCGCCAGCCGCAAGCGGGCCCTGCTGGCGCATTTCGGCAGCGCCAAGGCGGTGAGCCGTGCCGACCTGTCGGACCTCAAAGCTGTCGAGGGTATCTCAGCCGCCCTGGCCGAGCGGATCTACGATCACTTCCACGGCCAGGGCTAGGGGCCGCGTCAGGGGCGGCCCTGCGGGGTGAGATCCTCAAAGGCCTTGCCGGTCACCTCCTTGTATTCGGCCTCATCCCAGAACCCGATCAGGATGCCGGTTTCGGCCGCCAGTTTCTGTCGTGCCAGCACGGTCTGGGTTGCGGTGATCCGCGTGTGATGGCGCGTCGCCCAATCCAAGAGGGCCGCCTCCATCCGAGCGCGCACCGCGACATGTTCGGGCAGATCCGAGCCGCCGATATCCGTGATCTCCTGCGCGTCTGTCTCAAGATCGAACAGCACCGGGCGGAAGCCTTCGCAGCGGATGTACTTCCAGCGCCCGTCAAAGATCATCGTGGTATGGGCATCTTCCTGAGGCTGCTCCAGCGTGCGGGCCATGTCGGACCAGTGGTAATCGTGTTCGCTGATAACATAACGGCGCGAGAACCCGTCCGTGCCATGCAGGATCGGCGTGAGATCACGCCCTTCAATCACATGGGGTTTGGCGGGGCAGCCGACAGCCTTCATGAAGGTGGGGGCAAGGTCGATCATTTCGACCAGTTCATCCGTGACCAAGCCGCGGGTGCCATCGGCATCCTTGCGGGGGTCGGCGATGATCAGCGGCACCTTCACCGCCATCTCGTGATAGAAATCCTTGTCGCCCATCCAGTGGTCGCCCATGTAATCACCATGGTCCGAAGTGAAGGCGACGATGGTGTTGTCGCTGAGGCCCGTCTCATCCATCCAGGCGAACAGGCGGCCAAGGTTGTCATCCAGCTGCTTGATCAGCCCCATATAGGCCGGGATCACATGTTCGCGCACATGATCACGGGCAAAGCTGCGGCAGACCCGCGCATCGAGATAGGCCTGCATCAGGGGATGATCCGTCTGCCGCTCGGCCTCGGATCGCACGGGATCGACGATGTGCCGCTCGTCATACATGTCGTGATAGGGCGCGGGCACGATATAGGGCCAGTGCGGCTTGATATAGGAGAGGTGACAGACCCAGGGGCGCCCGTCTTCGCTCGCCTTTTCCATGAAGGCCATGGCGCGGTCGGTCATATAGGCGGTTTCCGAGTGTTCCTCGGGCACGTTGGCGGCAAGGCGCGAGTTCTTCAAGAGCCAGGCCGATAGCAGCTCGCCATCGTCATCCAAACCGGAATTGGCAAAATCCTCCCACGGGTTGTCAGAGGAAAATCCATGCGCCACGAGGTAGTCGTCATAGGCGGACCAGTTCTGCCGTGGGCTGTCGGGGTGGAGCCCATCGTCTCGTTCGAAGGGTTCGAACCCGCATTCGGATACGCGCACGCCGATTTCGCTGGCGGGATCGATGCCGAGCCAGGCCATGCCTTCGGCATCGGCGGTCATGTGGGTCTTTCCCACCAGCACCGCGCGGGCGTCCACCTCGCGCAGATGGTCGCCCAAGGTTGGCTCGCCCACGCGCAGTGGCATGCCGTTCCAGGTCGAACCATGGCTGCGCACATATCGCCCGGTATAGGCCGACATCCGCGACGGCCCGCAGACAGGGGATTGCACATAAGCGTTTGTGAAGCGCACGCCGCGCGCCGCCAGCGCATCGATATGGGGCGTGTGCAGATGCGGATGGCCATAGCAACTGAGGTAGTCGAACCGCAGCTGGTCAGCCATGATCCAAAGCACGTTGGGGCGGTCTGTCATTCCACGGTGTCCTCTTTCAGGAATTCTTCGATGGGGATTCGCAGGAACTCTTCCATCCGGTCAAGATAGCCGACAAAGGCCGCGATTTCCTCTTCCGAGAAGACCCCGTGCAGGGCGGCACGGCGACGGGCCATCACCGGGGCTGCGCGCTCATAGGCGGCGCGCCCGGCCTCGGCGATCTCCACGATGGTTTGCCGCCCGTCCTGCACATCGCGGCGCATGGTGACGAACCCCTTGCGGCGCATCTCGGGCAGGGCGCGGCTCAGGAGGGAATGATCGGCGCGCTGGATCGTCGCCAGATCGCGGATCGTCATCGGGCCGACCTCGTGCAGATCCCAAAGGGTGCGCCATTCCACGATCGACAGCCCGCCGCCTTTCTGCAGGAACTTCTGCCCCTGGCTGCGCGAGGCGGCATAGACCGCCGGGAGCCGCGAGAAGAGGTTGTAATCCTCCCGTGCCTGACGTGCGCGAATCCCCGCGATGTCCCTTTCGGTGGGCTTGCTCATCATGTTCCTCCCATTGCCCTGATAAAGCCCGAAAAAATAATTCGTGACAAGTCATATAATTTCTGCAAGCCTGAAAACATGACCCCCGGAACAGGGGGCATCCGCCTTTGGAGGAGGGCGGGCACCTTAGGGAGGAACTCATGATCAAACAGACGCTTCTTGCAGGCGTGCTGGCGCTGGCGCCCATGGCGGCCGCGGCCCAGGCCACGCTGACCGCCGAGACCACGACGCCGGGTTCAACGCCGCATTACATCGATTCGACGCTTGCGGCGGTGCTCGACAGTGCCGGTGTTGCCACGATGCAGATCACCGAAGGCGCCACGCTGACCAATTCGGTGCAGGCGGTGGCCGAGGGGCGGCTGGACATGGCGCCCGCGCCGTTGATCCTGCCCTTCCTGCTGGCGCGCGGTATCGGTCCCTACAGCGGCATCGGGCCTGAAAAGGGCGCCGAACTGGCGGCCAATATCCGGGTGATCTTCTTCAACGCAGGCTCGGCGCAGATGCTGGGCTATTACAACAGCAATCCAGTCGAAGATATTCGTGACCTTGCCGGAAAGCGGATCTGGAACGGTCCGCCGCGCGGTGCAGCGCTGACCTCAGGAAGGGCGATGATCCAGCTTTTGTCCGGCATCAAGGACGGCGAAGGCTACGAGGGGATCCAGACGCCCTGGCCCGATACGGTGTCCACCATCACCGGAGGTGGCGCCGATGCCTGGACGATCCCCGAAGGTCTGCCCTCGGGGCGTCAGATCGCCATCGCGGCTGCGGGCGGGATCACCATCCACGACGTGCCGTCCGACCTGTTGGCGAGCAAGCTGGGTCAGCAGATCCTGGCGGCACCGGGCCATGCGCTCTATTCGGTCCCGGTCGAGGAATTCCGCGCGGCCTATGGAGGCAATGACATCACCATCGTCACGGACGATGACAGTTTCGACAGTTTCGCCACCGCCTTTGGCCAGATCGTGCCAGCCGGGCTGGATGAAGACCTCGTCTATGCGGTGACCAAGGCCTATCTGGAGGGTGAGGAGCGTTTCCTGAAAGGCTCTCCACGCGGGCCTTACACGCGGCTCAGCTTTGGTGACATCGATGGTGTCAGCCAGGGTGCCTGCGGCGCGGTGCAGATCAAGATGCACCCCGGTGCAATCCGCGCCTTTGAGGATGCCGGTCACATGATTGCCGACTGCCTGCGCCCCTGATCGGACATTTCCGCAGGGCCGCAGCTGCGGCCTTGCCCATTTCTAGGCTCCGGTGACATGACAGATATCGCTCCTTCCCGGCCCATCGGTCAGCGCATCGCCGTGGGGCTTGCGCTTGTTCTCGTGCTTGTCGGCATGGTCAACACCATGCCGGAAATCCCCGGTCTGCAGGATTGGGCGCGCGAGATCACCGGGCGCCCCTTCTTCCGCGTCTCCGGCTTCCCGCCCGAATTCTTCTACCCGCCGGTCTTCCTGTTGATGATGGTCATCGTGGCACTGGATGCCAGCGTCTACAGGGCGTGGAAGGGGAGCAAGCCGCATCTGGCCTGGCTGGGGCTGCTCTTGGATGCGGGGCTGATCCTTGCGGCCTTTCTGGCGGCCTTGGGGTTCCTGGTGGAGATCGACTCGGTCTGCCTCATAGACCAGATCACCGGCGAACGGGCCCGCCTAATCAAGGAGGCTGCCGAACGGTCGGTCGGGGTCATCCCGGGGATCTCGTTCGAGGCCGAGGTGCCCGCCTGTCAGGCGCGCTTCGGGATCTGGATCATCCCGCTTTTGTTCACCATCATCACGCTGTTCTTCCTCTATAACGTGCGGGTCTGGGGGCTGCCGCTGGTGGCGGTGGCCAGCGTCGTGGTGATATACACCGTGGGCACGGCGCTGATCTGGATGTTTGACCTCAGCGGCAACAACTTCCTTCTGACCAAGCTGGGCGCCGATGGCGGCGACGTCAGCGCAGCGGCGATCCAGAAGGCCGCCAATGTCTTCATCACCCCGGATGGCATCATGGGGCGGTTCATGGACATCGTGGTCAACCAGGTCTTCCCTTACGTGATCCTCGGCGCGTTGTTTGGCACCTCGGCCGGTGGCACCTCGCTGATCAAGCTGGCGGTGCGGATGACGCGGCACTTACGCGGTGGGCCAGCCCATGCCGCCATCGTATCGTCTGCCATGTTCGGCACTATCACCGGCGGGCCTGTGACCAACGTGCTATCGACAGGGCGGCTGACCATCCCAATGATGCGGCGCAACGGGTTTTCACCACAGTTTGCGGGCGGGGTGGAGGCGGCGGCCTCCTCTGGCGGGCAGATCATGCCGCCTGTCATGGGGGTGGCGGCCTTTGTGCTGGTGGCCCTGACGGCGGTTCCCTACACCAAGGTGATCACGGCGGCCTTCCTCCCGGCCATGGCGTTCTTCTTCTCGATCTTTCTCGCGGTGATGTTCCAGGCCCGGCGCGACCGGGTGGAGGCCATGCGCGAAATCCCCGAAGATCTCGTGATGCACCGCCAGGACTGGCTGAACCTCGTGATCATCTTTCTGCCGATCCTGACCATCCTGTTCCTGCTTCTGGGCAACAAGGATGCGGTTGGATCGGGCCTGTTCGCCGGTCTGATGCCCGGCTTTGCGACCCAGATCGTGGTCAATGCCACGGGCGATGCGGTCTCTGCCGGGTGGTGGGCCGTTGCGGTGCTGCTGCCGCTCTTGTTCCTGGATCCCGAAACCCGCGCGCGGCCCGCGAAGATCCTCATGTCGCTGGCCGATGGCGGCATCCTTCTGTCGCGCCTGTTCCTGCTCCTGTTTGCGGTCTCGATCATCTCGGCCTTTCTCAACGAAAGCGGACTGACCGGAGAGCTGACCCGTGCCGTCACCTCCTGGCTGGAGCAGGCGCGGGTCCTGCGTCTCTTTGGCTTCGAGATCCCGATCGTCGGCGGCGTCTACCTGATGCTGGCGCTCACCTGCGCCATGGTCTGCGCTATCATCCTGGGGATGGGGATGCCCACGGTACCGGCCTATGTGAATGTGGCTCTCTTGCTGGGGCCGCTTCTGGCCAATCTGGGGGTGAGTTTCTTCACCGCGCATATGTTCGTTTTCTACTTCGCGGTTGCCTCGGCCATCACGCCGCCGGTGGCGATTGCCGCCTTTGCCGCCGCCTCGATCACCCGGACCGAGCCGATGCGCACCGGCATTGCCGCCGTCCGGGTGGGGATCGTGATGTTCACCATTCCCTTCGTCTTTGCCTGGTATCCCGAATTGTTGCTGATCGAAGAGGCGGTGACCATCACCGATGACATGGGCCGCCGAACCCTGATCGTGGGCTACAGCGGCGAAGTCGAACTTATGCCGCTGGCCATGCTGGGCCTGCGTCTGGTGCTGGCGCTGTATCTCATGGCCTCGGCCCTGGCGCGGTTCGACCAGGGGCGGCTTGCCCGCTGGGAAGTGGCGCTGCGCCTGCTGGCCGCCGTTCTGGTGCTGTGGAAGACTGCCCTTGTGCTGTGGTTTGGCGTTGCGCTGGCGCTGGCGCTGATTGGTGCGCATGTGCTCCTTGTCCGGTCTCAACGCAAACCTGCGCCAGCCTAGGGGCAAGCGGCATGATCCAGCTGCGCACCACGCGGGTCCTGCAATCGCGGAAAAGGGGAATTTTGCATTGCCCCGCTTTCCACTTGTGAAACAGCGGGATAATGTGCGGCCATGATATGGACCTTGCCGAATATCCTGACTGTCGTGCGGCTGCTTGCTGCACCCGGTCTCGCCATCATGTTCCTCTATTTCAATCGCCCTCTGGCGGACTGGTTTGCGCTGCTCCTATTCGTTGGCGCGGCGGTGACAGACTGGTTCGACGGCTACCTTGCGCGGGCCTGGAAACAGGAAACCAAGATGGGGGCCATGCTGGATCCGATCGCCGACAAGGCCATGGTTGTGATCGCCCTGATGATCCTGGTGGGCTACGCGGCAGAGCACTGGGCGCCCTGGCTGGTGCTGCCCGCAACGGTGATCCTGTTCCGCGAGGTGTTCGTGTCGGGTCTGCGCGAATACCTTGGCGATACCGCGGGCACGCTGAAGGTCACGCAGCTGGCCAAGTGGAAGACCACGGCGCAGATGACCGCCATTGCCGCGCTGTTCTGCCAGGGGGTTTTTGAACACTATCTGGTGATGTCCTCCTTCGGGATGGATGATGCGCTGATCGAAGGGGTGCTCTCGGGCGCGGTGGAGGATACGGTCGGGTTGAACTGGAAATACGATGGCATGGTCTGGACCGGGCGGATCGGCTTGTGGCTGTTGTGGATTGCCGCGGCGCTGACCCTGATCACCGGCGTGGATTATCTGAAAAAAGCCCTGCCGCACCTGAAGGAGACCCGCTGATGGACATTCTGTATTTCGCCTGGGTGCGTGAGCGGATCGGTCTGCCGCGCGAGAGCATTGAGAGCTCTGCCGCGACCGTTGCCGATCTGGTCGAGGAGCTGCGCGCGCGTGAGCAGCGCTATGAGGCGGCCTTTGCTGATCTGTCGGCCCTGCGGGTGGCGCTGGATCAGGAGTTGTCGGATTTCGATGCCTCCCTTGAGGGTGTGCGTGAAGTTGCCTTCTTCCCGCCTATGACCGGGGGCTGAGGCGATGCAGATCCGGGTTCAGCAGGCGCCGTTCGATCTGGGGGCAGAGACCGAAGCCTTTGCCGATGCGGTTGATGGGGCAGGGGCCGTGGTGACCTTCACCGGCGTCGTGCGCGAGGCGGACACTGGCGAGATGACCGCGATGGAGATCGAGCATTACCCCGGCATGACCCAGAAGGCGCTGGAAAAGATCGCCTCCGAGGCGATGACCCGCTGGGATCTGGCCGATGCCCTGGTGATCCACCGTCACGGGCGGCTGGAACCCGGCGATCGGATCATGATGGTCGCCACCGCGTCGCGCCATCGCAAGGATGCCTTTGAGGCCGCCGAATATCTGATGGATTACCTGAAGTCCCGCGCCCCCTTCTGGAAGAAGGAAATCCTGTCGGGGGGAGAGGCCGAATGGGTGGCCGCCAAGGACGCGGATGAAGATGCGTTGAAGCGCTGGTAATTCTCTGTCGGCATTGCCTTTTTCCCTATTACTGAGAGCCTGACGCTGACTCTTTTCAGTTTCGAAAGGACTGCGCTACATTAACTCAAAGGTAAGTATGCTTATAAAATGATTGACCGAGGCGCTATCGATAGGTAAGCATGCTTACCAAATGGCGCGCCATGGAGGAAAACGCATGCAATATCATCTGAATGGATTTCGTCCCGGCGACCCGGCCGTATCGGAAAAGGTAGGTCGCCCCGGGGCAGGGGAGCTGCCCGCGGAACTGGATGTCCTGATCGTGGGCACGGGGCCCACGGGGCTGGTCCTGGCCAGCCAGTTGGCGGTGTTCCCCGATATCCGTACCGGTATTGTCGAGCAGAAATCCAGTCCCATCGAGATCGGTCAGGCGGATGGGATTGCCTGCCGCTCGATGGAGATGTTCGAGGCCTTCGGCTTCAGCGAAAAGATCCTGAAGGAGTCCTACTGGGTCAATGAAACCACCTTCTGGCGCCCGGATGCAGAGGACCCGGCCAAGATCACCCGCAGCGGTCGCATCCAGGACACAGAGGACGGGCTGTCGGAGTTTCCCCATGTGATCCTGAACCAGGCGCGGGTGCATGATTTCTTCCTGGAAACAATGCGCAATGCGCCCACCGCGCTGGAACCCTGGTACAATCACCGGATCAAGGACCTAACGGTGGAGCAGGGCGCGGACTACCCTGTGACCGTGACCCTGGAGCGCACCGATGAGGGCCACGAGGGCGAAACCCACGTGCTGCGTGCCAAATATGTGGTGGGCTGCGATGGTGCACGCAGCCGCGTGCGCGAGGCGATCGGGCGCAAGCTGACCGGGGATTCCGCCAATCAGGCCTGGGGCGTGATGGATGTGCTTGCGGTCACCGACTTCCCCGATATCCGTATGAAGGCCACCGTGCATTCGGCGGAAGAAGGCAACCTTCTGGTGATCCCGCGCGAGGGCGGCTACATGGTCCGGCTCTATATTGAACTGGACAAGCTGAAGGCAGATGAGCGGGTCGCCAACCGCAATATCACGCTCGATAAACTGGTCGCGGCGGCGCAGCGGATCCTGCACCCCTACACGTTGGAGGTGAAGGAAACCGCCTGGTGGTCTGTCTACGAGATCGGCCAGCGGCTGTGTGACAAGTTCGATGACGTCCCGGTCGAGAATATCGACCATCAATTGCCGCATGTGTTCATCGCCGGAGACGCCTGTCACACCCACAGCCCCAAGGCGGGGCAGGGCATGAATGTCTCCATGCGCGATGGCTTCAATCTGGGCTGGAAGCTGGCTGCCGTGCTGCGCGGGCAGATGGTGCCGGACATCCTGCACAGCTACTCTGCCGAGCGACAGGGCGTGGCCAAGATGCTGATCGATTTCGACCGCGAGTTCGCCCGCATGTTCAGCGCCAAGCCGAAATCCGACGACAATGAGGATGGCGTAGATCCGGAGGAGTTCCAGAAGTATTTTGTGCAGCATGGGCGTTTCACCGCAGGCACGGCCATCCAATACGCGCCCTCGGTTCTGACCGGAGCCGACAGCCATCAGGCGCTGGCGACCGGCTTCCCGCTGGGCATGCGCTTCCATTCGGCGCCGGTCATCCGGCTGTCTGATGCGCGCCCCATCCATCTGGGCCATGTGGTGCGGGCCGACGGGCGCTGGCGGCTGTTTGCCTTTGCGGGCGTGGAGGACCGGGGCGGCGAAGGGGGCGATATTCATGCCCTGTGCCAGTTCCTGGAAACCGATGCCGCATCGCCGCTACGCCGCTACACGCCCGAGGGCGCCGATATCGACTCGGTGCTCGATGTTCGGGCTGTGCTGCAGCAGGACTTCCGCAGCCTGACGCCGGGCGACATGCCGGAGCTCTTGCGCCCGCTCAAAGGTCAGTATGGCTTGCGCGATTATGAAAAGGTCTTTTGCCCGGATCTGAAATCGGGACAGGACATCTTCGACATGCGCGGCATCGACCGCAAGCGCGGTTGCATGGTGCTGGTGCGCCCGGACCAGCATGTGGCCCAGGTGCTGCCGCTGGATGCCCATGCGGCGCTCTGCCAGTTCTTTGACGCCTTCATGATCTCAGTGGTCTGAGGTCAGGGATCCGTCAGGTCGCAAAGTGACAAGCGACCTGGCTGGCCCCGCAGGGTTTTAAGACCGGTTGCTCCTGTCGGCAGATCTCCTGCGCCATGGGGCAGCGCTCCACGAAGGCGCAGCCCTTGGGCGGGTTGATGGGGCTGGGCGGATCACCGGACAGTTTCAAGGGGCGCACATAGCCCTTTGATTTTCGCCGCGCCAGTGATGGCGCCGCTGCCAGCAGGGCCTGCGTGTAGGGGTGTTTCGGTGTGTTGAACAGATCCTCGCGACTGGCCTGCTCGACGATCTGGCCCAGATACATCACCGCCACATCGTCGCAAAGGTGCCGCACCACGCCAAGGTCGTGGCTGATGAAGAGGTAGGAGAGGCCCAGCTCTCGTTTCAGCCGCGCAAGCAAGTTCAGGATCTGCGCCTGAATGGCCACATCCAGCGCGCTGACTGGCTCGTCACAGACCAAAAGCTTGGGATTGGTGGTCAGCGCGCGCGCGATGGAGATCCTTTGTCGCTGCCCGCCCGAGAATTGATGCGGAAACAGGTTCAGCTGATCGGGGCGCAGGCCCACCAGATCAAACAGCTCCTTCACGCGCTGAAGGCGGCTGGCGGCGTCGCCGATTCCCATCAGGTCCATCGGCTCGCGCACAATGTCCACCACCCGTGCGCGGGGATTGAGCGAGGAATAGGGATCCTGAAAGATCAGCTGGATATCCCGCCGCCGCGCCCGCATCGCCTCATCATCCAGCGGCAGAAGGTCTTCGCCTTCGAACAGGATCTCACCACCCGCAGCAGGAACCAGCCGGATCGTTGCCATGGCCGCGGTGGTCTTTCCCGACCCGCTTTCGCCGACAATGCCCAGGGCGCGGCCCTTCTCCAGCGTGAAGGAGACGCCGCGTACCGCCTCAAGGAAGGGCTGTGGTGCAAAGAGCGAGGGTTTGGGCAGGGCAAAGCGGACCTTCAGGTCGCGTACATCCAGAAGCGCGCTCATATCCGGCCCTCCTCAACCGCGTGACAGGCCGCCGGGTGGTGTCCATGGGCGATCAATCGCGGCTGTTCGCTGTCACAGCGTGCCAAGCGATGGCTGCAGCGGTCGGCAAAGGCACAGCCCGCGCCGAGCAGATGCAAGGGCGGTACGACGCCGGGGATCTCCGCCAGCGTATCCGGCAGATCCCCCTTTCCAAGGGCGGGAATGCAGGAAATCAGCCCGCGGGCATAGGGGTGTTGCGGATGGTCCAGCACATCGTCGGCGCGGGCTTCCTCGATCACGCGGCCCGCGTACATCACCGCCACCCGGTCCGCCATTTCACTGATGGCGCCCATGTCATGGGTGATCAGGATGATGGCAGAGCCGAAATCGCGCTGGATCTCATACAAGAGGTCAAAGATCTGCGCCTGCACCGTCACATCCAGTGCCGTGGTGGGTTCATCCGCGATCAGCACCTTGGGGCGGCAGCTGACAGCCATGGCGATCATCACCCGCTGGCGCATCCCACCCGACAGCTGGTGCGGATAGTCCCGCGCACGGACATCGGGTGAGGGGATGCCAACGCGATCCAGCAGGGCAATGGCATCGCGGAAGGCCTGATCGCGGCTGACATTCTGGTGCAGCATGATGGCTTCGGCGATCTGGTCGCCGACGGTGAACACCGGGTTGAGCGAGGTCATCGGCTCCTGGAAGATCATCGCCATCTCTGCGCCGCGCAATTCGCGCATGCGCGCCTCGCTGGCCTGGGTCAGATCCTCGCCATTCAACCGGATGGAGCCACCGGCCATGCGGCCAGGCGGAGAGGGGATCAGCCCCATGACGGACAGGGCGGTGATGGATTTGCCGCAGCCGCTTTCGCCGACCACGCCAAGCGTTTCACCCTCGCTGACATGCATCGAAATGCCATCCAGCGCGGTCACCTCGCCATAGCGGGTGTTGAAGGTGACCCGCAGGTCTTCGATCTGCAAGAGATGGGTCATCGTTCCCTCAGTTTCGGGTTGAAGGCATCGTTCAGCCCGTCTCCGATCAGGCTGACGGCAAAGACGGTGAAGAAGATGGCAAGGCCTGGAAAGGTCACCGGCCACCAGGCATCGAGGATGTATTCGCGGTTGGCGCCGATCATCAGACCCCAGCTCATCACGTTGGGATCGCCAAGACCAAGGAAGCTGAGGCCTGCCTCGAACAGGATGGCGACGCCGACGGTCAGCGTGGCCGATACGATCAGCGGGGGCAGCGCGTTGGGCAGGATCACTGTCCAGATGATGCGCTTGTCGCGGGCGCCGATGGCGCGGGCGGCGGTCACGTACTCAAGGTTCTTGATCTTCAGGAATTCGGCCCGCGTCAGGCGCGCGGTCTGCGGCCAGCTGACCACGCCGATGGCAAAGGCGATGGTGAACAGGCTTGGCGACAAGAGCGTCACCAGCACCATGGCAAACAGAAGCGCAGGCAGCACCTGGAAGAATTCGGTCACCCGCATCAACAGGTTGTCGACCCAGCCGCCGTAATAGCCGGCAAGCGCCCCCATGGCGATGCCGATCCCCATGGTGATCGCGGCGGCGACCGCGCCCACGGCCAGCGTCGGGCCTCCACCGGTCAGCATGCCCGCGATGATATCGCGCCCCAGGTAATCGGTGCCAAGCGGGAACTCCGGCGTCACGCCCGGTGGTTCATGCGGGGCCCAGACGATCTCGAACGGGTCGCCGGTATAGAAGAAGGTGCCGTAGAGCGTCGCCAGGATGATCACGGTCAGCAGCACCACCCCGACCAGGGCCGGGATATTGCGGCGGAACATGCGCCAGGCTTCCAGCGCGGGGCTTTCGGCCTTGTATGTGGTGCGGGTTTCGTCTGACATCAGCCTTTCCCCCGTAGTCGCGGATCGGCGAGCCGGTAGCTCATGTCGGTCAGGATATTGGCGATCACCACCATGGCGCTGGCAAAGAACAGCACGCCCATGATGGTGGGATAGTCCCGTCGCAGGATGGAATCGAAGGCAAGCCGTCCCATGCCGGGCCAGTTGAACACCGTTTCCACCAGCAGCGCGCCGGAAATCAGGTTGCCGAATTGCAGCCCCGCCACGGTCAGGATCGGCAGCGCCGCATTGCGCAGCGCGTGTTTGAACAGGATCGTGCGCTGCGAGGCGCCCTTGGCCTTGGCGGTGCGGATGTAGTCGGAGCCTAAGACCTCCAGCATCGAGGCGCGTGACAGGCGGGCGTATTGCGCAAGATAGATGATCGCCAAGGTGAAGGCAGGAAGTGCCAGGTGATGCAGGATATCCAGCATCTGAACAAACAGGTTGGCATCGCGCAGCTTCACCGATTGCATGCCCTCCACCGGAAAGATCGGCAGCACGCTGGCAAAGAGGATGATCAGCATGATCCCCGTCCAGAACACCGGCACCGCATAGCCGATGGTGGCAAAGACCGAGACGAACGCGCTCATCACCCCATTGGGCTTGCGCGCGGCAAGGACCCCCAGGAAGACGCCGATCAGGATCGACAGCACCTGCGCGGTAACCACCAGCAGGATGGTGGGCAGGATGCGCTGGGCGATCAATGTGGCGACAGGCTGATTGAAGAAGAAGCTTTCGCCCAGGTTCCCGGTCAGCACATTGCCCACATAGATGCCAAGCTGCACCACCAGGGGCTTGTTGAGCCCGTATTCCTCGCGGATGCTTTCCAGCATTTCCTCGGTGGCGCCGCCCATTTCCCCGGCGATGACCACGGCTGGGTCTCCCGGCGCCAGCCGGATCAGCAGGAAGTTCAGCACCACGACGCCCAGCATCAGGAGCAGCCCGTAGCCAATCCGGCGCAATAGAAAAGAAGCCGTCATAAAGTCGTCCAGGTCAAAAGGGATGCGGCGGGCGCCATGGGTGCGGCGCCCGTCGTGCTTAGTGTCGTGGAGGGAGGATCACTCGCCCCAGGAGACCATGTCCATCGGATGCATGGTGCCCCAGATGCCGGTGGGCACGTTCTGCAGCTTTGCGTCATAGGCCGTGTGATAGGGCAGCGCGTTGATCCAGTAGACGGGCAGGTCTGTCGCCACGATCTGCTGGAATTCCGAGTAAAGCGCTTTGCGTTTTTCCGGATCGCTTTCGATGGCTGCGGCATTCAACAGCGAGTCCACCTTGTCATTGGCGTATTGCTGGGTGTTGGACCAGATCACCCCCTGGCGGATGTTGTCGCTAAGATAGGTACGGTGCACGCCGATGACCGGATCGCCCCAGTTGAAGACGACATCCATGGAGAGTTCGAAGTCATGTCCGCCAACGCGGCCCGCCCAGGTCGGGAAATCGGGTGCGGCGCGCACGGTCACATCGATACCGATCTTCTTCAGCTGCGATTTCATGTACTCCGCAATCGACTGCTGCTGCTCCTTGGGGCCGGGGATGTAGTCGATGGTCAGCTCCATGCCATCGGCAAAGCCCGCTTCGGCCATCAGGGCCTTCGCCTTGTCCAGATCGGTGTCATAGGCGGGGATGCTGGCATCAAAGAAGGGCGAGCCTTCGATGATCGGCCCGCGCTGCGGCGCGGAAACGCCCCGGTGCAGCGCCTTGGTGATGAAATCGCGATCCACCGCATAGGCAATGGCCTGGCGCACGCGCACATCGCTGAGTTTCGGAGAAGCGGTGTTGAACGCCAGCCAGTTGATCGGCCCAACGGCGGCATAGCCTTCGGCGGTGACAGTCAGGTGCTCTGCCTTTCAAGACGGCGGATCTCCTGGCTGCCGGCCATAAAGGGATACATGTCCGCCTCGCCATTCTCCATTGCGATCAACAGGGCAGACGGGTCCTTGATGATGCGGACGATGATCTCATCCAGCTTGGGGCGTCCCTCAAGGAAGAAATTCGGGTTCTTCTTCAGCACGATGGCCTCACCCGGCTTGAACTCTTCCAGCATGAAGGGGCCAGAGCCCACGGGCTTGGCGTTCATCGGGTGGGATTTGATGTCCTGCCCATCGTCGAAGACATGTTTCGGCAGAACCGGCGCCAGCGCGGGCGACAGGGCCAACAGCAAGGCCGGGTGCGGGTTGCTGAGGTTGATCACCACCGTCTGGGCATCGGGGGTGTCGATGCTTTCGACCGGTGCGAACATGGATTTGAAGGGATGGTTCGCCTTGGTGGTCAGGATCGAATAGGCCACGTCTTCCGAGGTGACCGGCTTGCCGTCGTGGAAGGTGGCATTCTCCACCAGGTTCAGCGTCACCTTGAGCCCGTCTTCGGAGATCTCCCAGCTTTTTGCCAGGTACGGCTGCGGCTCCCAGTTTTCGTCATAGCGCAGCGGCGAGGCAAAGATCTGTGTCGAGGGAACGGCGGTTGCGATCCCCGATTGCACGGCTCCGTTCAGATGGCGCGGCACCTGGGTGGAGGCGATCACAAGCGTGCCCCCATCTGCAAAGGCGGGCAGGGCGGTAGAGCACAATGCGGCGAATGCCGCCGCGCCAAAGAGGCGTGACATGAGTTTCATCTGGATCTCCCTGATCGTATTTTTGCTATTGCAATCAGGCTAGTCCTGCCATCTCCCCGCAGAAAACAGTCTTTTAAAGGGGTGAAAGAGCTATTTTTTAGGGGAAGGGTGGCGCGGGGTTTTCGTGCTGTTCCGGTTTGGCAAATAAAATCTCATCAAAATCACCGCGCTCGGCCACTTCGCGGCAGGAGTTCAAGACCGATTTCACAATCGCAGACCGCTGCGAGGCGGCGGTGTAAGCCACTCCATATTGTGGAGAATCCAGATCGCCCCTGATCGTGCGCGCCACGTATCCGCTTTGACCGACCCGGTCGTTCGGGCTGCAGATGTTCATCAGGCCATAGCCGAAATTGGCAGCAACCAGACCGCGCAGCACCGATGAGCTTTTGGTGGTATGCGCGATGTTCGGGCGCAATCCGCGTGCTTCGAACAAGCTGCAAAAATAGGCACGGGTTCCGGGCAGGTCCAGCAGGATCATCGGCAATTCCGCCAGATCCTGCAGATCGACCTCCTGATGTTGCGCCAGCGGAGAGATATCCGGGATCAATGCAATCGGAGTTGCGCGAAACATCGGGATAAAAGGCTGCGCGTCGGGCGTGTTGCGCCGGTATGTCAGGGCCACGTCGATGGCGCCAGAACTCAGCAACTCTGCAATCGACTGCATGTCGCCTTCCTTCAACTCGATCCGGATCGCGGGGTAGTCCTGAGAGATCCGTTTCAGGATCGGCGGCAAGACATAGGGTGCCGTTGGGGCATAACATCCCATCCGCAGGGTGCCGGACAGATCGCCCGTCAGCGCCATCAGGTCCGATTCAAAGATGCGCGATTGTTCAAGAAACGCCTGGATGCGCTCTCCGACCGCGAGGCCGCTGCTGGTGGGCACGATCCCGCGCGCAGGCAGCCGCCGCAGCAGTTCCGCACCGGTGGTCTGCTCGATCATGTCGATGGCGGCGGTGATCGAGGATTGCGAGATATTCATCTCCACCGCGGCCCGCGCAATGGAACCGGTCCTGAGCGCGGCGTCGAAATAGCGTAGTTGTTTCAGCGTGAATCGCATGTGTCTTCCCGCATTCAATAATGGATAGCTTGACAGTAATTACATTTTTCCACGGGTCAAAGCTTGGCTATCCCAAAAGGGCAGATGGGAGTAATTCATGTCAGATATTACTGTTTTCAAAGCCAAAAAGATCATCACCCTTGACCCAAACCGCCCGGTTGCCACGCATGTCGCGGTCAAGGAGGGCAGGGTTCTGGCCGTGGGCGATGCCTCTTGTGCGCAGCAATGGGGCACCGTGCACCAAGATGACCGTCTGCAGGATGCGGTGCTTCTGCCCGGTTTTGTCGAAGGGCACGCCCATATGATGGCCGGTTCGATGTGGAACTACGCCTATGCGGGATACCATGATCGCATCGATCCCGAAGGTCGGCTGTGGCAGGGCATGACGGACATCGGCGCGGTGGTTTCCGGTCTTTCCGATTACGCCGCAACCCTGGATCCGGAGGCCCCGCTGATCGCCTGGGGTTTCGACCCGATCTTCCTGCCCAGCGAGCGTTTGAACCGCCATCATCTGGATGCAGTCAGTGCTGAGCGACCCATCGCGGTGATCTATTCGAACTTTCACCTGATGTGCGTGAACTCCAAGGCCTTGGAACTGGCAGGCTACGGGCGGGAAACCAATGCCGAAGGCGTGCTGAAAGCCGCGGATGGCCTGCCCTCCGGAGAGTTGCAGGAAATGGCCGCCATGTTCCCGGTGATGCGTCGTCTTGGTATCGATTTTCGCAGCCTTTCCCAGCAGGCTCAGTCGATCCGCACCTATGGGGAAGTGGCCAAACGGGCCGGGGTCACTACGATAACGGATCTTTTCTCCACCATGGAAGACAGTGATCTTGAGGTGATGCTGGAGGTGACGGGAGATGAGACCTTCCCGCTGCGCATCGTGCCGGCGCTGGGTACCATGGGGGCCGCCCCCGACCAGATCGCGGAACGCGCCAAGGCTTTGCGCGCCCGCTCCACCGACAAGCTGCGCCTGGGGGCGGTGAAGCTGATGACCGACGGCTCGATCCAGGGCTGGACCGCGCGGGTGAAATGGCCGGGCTACGTGGGCGGGCAGCCCAACGGCATCTGGAACACCGCCCCGGACCAGATCTATGCGCTGTGCGAGGTGATGCAGCGAGAAGGCGTGCAGATGCATATCCACGTGAACGGGGACGAGGCCTCGGAGGTGTCAATCGCCGCCATCGAAGCCGCGCTGCGCCGGGCTCCGGGGCAGGGGCACCGCCATGTGTTGCAGCACTGCCAGATGATGGGGCGCGATCAGTTCGAGCGCTGCGCCGAACTGGGCATATGCACCAATATCTTTGCCAATCACATCTGGTATTTCGGCGATCAGCACGCCGCTGCCACGATAGGAGAGGACCGTGCCACGCGCATGGATGCCTGCCGCGCGGCGCTGGACGCTGGTGTTCACATGACGATCCATTCGGATGCCCCGGTGACCCCGCTGGCGCCCCTGTTCACCGCCTGGTGCGCGGTCAACCGCCAGACCATGAGCGGCCGTACCCTGGGAGAGGCACAGCGGATCACGGTTGCAGAGGCGCTCCACGCCATCACCCTGGGTGCTGCCTATACGCTGAAGCTTGATCACGAGATCGGCAGTATCGAGACCGGCAAGAAGGCCGATTTCGCAATTCTGGGCGACGACCCAACAGCGGTGGACCCCGAGGCGCTGAAGGATGTGCCGGTGCTTGGCACGGTCTTTGGTGGCCAGGTGCACCTGCTGTGATCTGGCACAATGGATAACCGCCTGCCGATGACCGTGATCGGGGGCTACCTTGGCGCGGGCAAGACCACCCTGATCAACCGGCTATTGGCCGAGCCGCATGGGGCGCGGCTGATGGTGCTGGTCAATGATTTTGGCGCGATCAATATCGATGCCGAACTGCTGCACAGTGCCGATGAGGACACGCTGACGCTTACCAATGGCTGTGTCTGCTGCACCATGGGCGGGGATCTGTTCATGGCCATTGCCGATGTGCTGGATCGCAGCCCACGCCCGGATCATCTGATCATCGAGGCCAGCGGTATCGCCGATCCTGCAAAAATCGCCAATGCTGCCGTAGCCGAACCGGAGCTGCGCTATGGCGGCATTGTGACCGTGGTGGATGCCACCAGCTATGCGGCCCTGTCCGGAGATCCCTTGATCGGAACCCAGATCCGCGATCAGGTGGCCTGTGCTGATCTCCTGGTGCTGAGCAAGACAGATCAGATCCCGGATGCCCTGGCGCTGAACCTGATGGCAAACAGTCGCAGCGCGCAGGTGTTGGCAAGCGATGCCGAGCAGGTCGCGGCCTTGCTGCTGTCGATACCTGAAACGCCGACCTCGCCTCAGTCTCCCGTCCGTGCGCATCCGGCTTACATGCATTGGCACATGAGCGGCCCCGCCAGCCTGACCCGCGCCGCTTTGGCAGAGGCGCTGGAGCGGCGCCCCGAAGGGCTGTTCAGGGTCAAGGGTTTTGTCGCTGATCCTGACGGTCAGGGCTGGCTGGTTCAGGTCGTCGGCCAGAATGTCAGCATCACGCGGGAGGCTGAGGTGCAGGGCACGCATCTGGTCGGGATCGGCGTTGCGGGGCAGGTCACGGCGCAGGCCTGCGCCGATTGGTGGGCGGCAGCCTGCGGGGTTGAGGTCGATCAAGGCGTGTCGTGATCCAACCGGGTACTGCTGCTGCAGCCCTTCGGGGTGGGAAGAGATGCAGCGGGGGAGGATGCCGTGATCTTTCAGGACCGACGCGACGCAGGCCAGGCATTGGCCGCGACCCTTGCCACCAAGGATTACGACGCCCCCTTGGTTCTGGCCTTGCCGCGCGGTGGCGTGCCGGTGGCGATTGAAGTGGCCCGCACCCTGAAGGCGCCGATGGATCTGGTCATGGTGCGCAAGATCGGCGCGCCCGGGCAGCCGGAATTGGCCGTAGCCGCCGTGGTCAACGGCGATGATCCGCAGATTGTCGTGAACGCGGCGATTGCCCGCTCTTTCCACCTGTCGCAGTCCGATATCGAGGAGATGTCCAATCCCCGGCTCGAGGAAATCCGCCGCCGCCGGGAGCTCTACCTGAAGGGACGCAGGCAGGTTTCGCCCGAGGGGCGCACGGCAATCGTGATCGATGATGGGATTGCAACCGGGGCAACGGTGCGCGCCTCACTCCGGGCGGTGCGTGCCCGAAAGCCTGCAAGGTTGGTGCTGGCTGTGCCCGTGGCCCCGCCTGATGTGGCGCAGGATTTGGCGGCAGAGGTGGATGAGCTGATCTGCCTGCACAGGCCGCAGCCCTTTGGCGCCATTGGTCGCTTTTACGCCGATTTCGCGCAAACTTCGGATGCTGAGGTCATCGCCCTTCTGGACGAGGCAGAGAGCTTGGCGAAGCAGGGGCAAGTGTGACACCCTGAAGCGCATTCAGAGACACCGATTGGGAATTATCCATGTCTGACACGGCCTTGTCGCCCGACGCGCTTCGACGGATCTGCGATCCGGCCGAACTCGGGTTTGAAACCACCGCTGACCTTGAACCGCTCGAAGGGCAGCTGGGTCAGACACGCGGCATGGAGGCAATCCGGCTTTCGGCGCAGATGCAGCACCGCCGCTTCAACCTCTATGTGCAGGGGCCACGGGGCAGCGGGCGTAAATCCGCCGTGCTGCGGGTGCTGGAGGAAGAGGCGGCTAGCCGCCCGGTGCCCAAGGACTGGGTCTATGTGCAGAACTTCGACGATGCGGATCAGCCCAATGCGATTTGCCTGCCCCGGGGGCAGGGACCCTTGCTGCGCAGTGCCATGGTGCGGTTGCTGGAGGAACTGGCGAACCATATTCCGGCGCTTCTGGTGTCGGAGGATTACCAGAACAAGCGCATGGCGCTGGAGCAGGAGTTCAACGCGCGCCGGGAGCAGGCCTTTGACACCCTGCGCCAGAAGGCCGAGGCGCAGAATGTTGCGATCCTGAGCACGCCGATGGGGTTTTCGCTGGCGGCCAAGCGCGATGATGAGATCCTGAAACCCGAGGTGATCGAGAAACTGCCCGAAGAGGAACGCGCCCAGATCCGCGTGGCGGTCTCGGACATCCAGGCAGAGCTTGAGGATTTTCTGCTGGATCAGCCCGAGCATGAGCGCCAGCAGCGCGATGCGCTGACCCATCTCAATGCGGATATGGCGCGCATTGCCGTCGATGCCGCCGTGGATCGGGCCTGTCGCGGATTTGTCGAGATTGACGAGCTTGGCCCCTATTTCCGGGCGCTGCGCGACGATCTGGTCTCTCATGCCGATCTGTTCCTGTCGTTGGAACTGGGGCGCTCGAAGGATCCGTTTCCAGCCGGGCTGGCGGCGCTGCGGGAAGATCCGCGCTTTCACCGCTACCATGTGAATGTGGTGGTCACCCATGATCCCAAGGGCAAAACCGCACCGGTGGTGGAGGAAAGCCTGCCGACGCTTGCCAATCTGACCGGCCAGATCGACTATATGGCGACGCAGGGCGTGCTGGTGACCGATTTCACCCAGGTAAAGCCGGGCGCGCTGCACCGGGCCAATGGCGGTTTTCTGGTGCTGGATGCGCGGCGCGTTCTGGGCGAACCCCTGGCCTGGGACGCACTGAAACGCTGTCTTGAGACTGAGGCGGTGCATGTGATCACGGCGGGAGAGCGGCTGGGGCTGATCTCGACCACCACGATGAAGCCCGAACCGATCCCGCTGGATGTGCGGGTGGTGCTGGTCGGGGATCGGATGCTGCACATGCTGCTGACCGAGTTCGATCCCGATTTCGAGAAGTTTTTCCGCGTCACCGCCGAATTCGGTCCGGACATGCTACGCGACGGAGACAGTGTTGCGCTTTTCGCCCGGCGTGTTGCCGGCCTGGTGCGCGACGAGGGGCTGCGCCCGGTGACGGCGGATGGCGTTGCAGCACTGGTCGATGCGGCGGCGCGTCTGGCGGCGGATCAGGAAAAGCTGAGCCTCAGGATCGAGACGCTTTGGGACATCCTGCGCGAGGGCAATCACCACGCCCGCCAGGAAAAGGCCCCCGCGATCACGGCAGAGCATGTCACAGGCGCGATCGAGGCGGCCGAGGAACGGCGTGGGCTGATCCGGGATCGCGTGCACGAGATGATCGAGCGCGGCACCATCCTGATCTCCACCCATGGCAGCGAGATCGGCCAGATCAACGGGCTGACGGTCTCGGCCCTTGGCGATGAAAGCTTTGGCGCGCCGGTGCGGATCACCGCGCGGGTCCGGGTTGGCGGGGGGCGCGTGGTGGATATCGAGCGCGAAGCCAAGATGGGCGGGCCGATCCATTCCAAGGCGGTGCTGATCCTGTCGGGCTACCTGGCTGCACGCTACGTGCCGCAAACGCCCCTGTCCCTTTGGGCCAGCCTGGTGTTCGAGCAAAGCTACGGCGGCGTCGAAGGCGACAGCGCGTCGCTGGCGGAACTCTGTGCGCTGATGTCGGCCCTGGCCGAGGTGCCGATCTCCCAGTCCTATGCGGTGACGGGATCGGTGAACCAGATGGGCGATGTGCAGGCCATCGGCGGCGTCAACGAGAAGATCGAAGGCTTCTTCGCGGTCTGCAAGGCCCAGGGACTGACGGGGCGGCAGGGCGTCGTGATCCCGCGCGCCAATGTGGCCAACCTGATGCTGAAGCCCGAGGTGGTCGAGGCGGTGCGCGCGGGACAATTCCAGATCCACGCGGTGTCCCATGTGGATGAGGCGATCGAACAGCTGACCGGCCTGCCTGCCGGTCTGCGCGACCTGCACGGAGAGTTCGAAGACGGCTCGATCAATGGCAATATCGAGGTCAAGCTGCTGGAGTTTGCCCAGACCCGCGCGGCGATGGGCGGGTCTGACACCTCTGCGGCATCGGAGGACAGCGACTAGGGCTTTAGGTTTCCGGCTTGTCGGCCAGATCCCAGAACAGCCCCGCCATCAGCCCAAGCGCATCCCGGCAAACCGGTTTCAGGACGTGTTCGTTCGGCGCATGCTGTGAGCAGCCGCGATAGGAATGCGGGATCCAGACGGTGGGCAGACCGAGGATATCGGCAAAACAGTCGTTGGGCAGCGATCCGGCCAGGTTGGGCAGGATATGCGGGGCTTTCCCGGCGGTACGGGTCAGCGAACCTGCCACGAATTTCACCCAAGGATGGTTCGGATCCAGCCGCGTGGCCTTGAAGGGGCCGCCCGGGTCCGGGACGATCTCGATCTCCTGGAACCCGTGACGGTCCAGGTGTCTGCGCAGGGCCGGGATGATGTCCTCGGGATCGGTGCCGACCACATAGCGCAGCTGGCAGGTGGCCTTTGCATGGCCTGAAATCGCGTTGACCGGCGCCTCGGGCACGCCGCTCTGCATCGCCAGAACCGCAAAGGAGTTCCAGCCAAAGGCGCGCTCGGCCGGGGTCAGGCTTTCTTCGCCCCAGTTTACGTCCACTTGCGGGCCATTTTCGCTTTCGATTGGCAGGCCATCCAGGGCGGCGCGCACCGTATCCGTCAGGCTGTCGGGGCGCCATTCGGGGATCTGGATCTGGCCGCGCCGGTCGCAGATGGTGGCCAGCGCATGGGCCAGGATCATCGCGGGATCCGCCAGGAGACCGCCCCAGTTGCCGGAGTGATGGGCGCCGTCGCGCAGGTTCAGCACCAGGTCGAAATTCACCCCGCCGCGCGAGCCCATGAACAGGGTTGGTGTGTCGGGCTGCAGGCGCGGCCCGTCCGAGGCGATCAGCACATCCGCCGCCAGCCGGTCTTTCTGGGCGCGAAAGAATTCAGCCAGCCCGGCGGATCCGGTTTCCTCGGACATCTCGATCACGATGCGCACGTTGAAACCCAGGTGTCCGCGTTCGGCCAGAACCGCCTCCAACGCGGCGATATTGATCAGATGCTGCCCCTTGTTGTCGGCGCTGCCGCGACCGTAAAGGCGATCGCCCTCCTGGGTCAGCTCAAAAGGTGCCAGCCCCGCGCGCCACTGATCGACCTGACCGCGCACCACATCGCCGTGCCCATAGGTCAGGATGGTGGTCAGGGCAGGATCCTCGATCCGCTCTCCCACCAGCAGGGGGCCGCCGCCTTGAACCGGGTTCTCAAAGATCTCGCAGGTGAACCCGGCCGCCTGCAACCTGGGACGGATCGCCTCTTCCAGATAGCGCATAAGTTCTGGGCCGCTGCCCGGTTTCTGGCTTTCGGTGGGATAGGCGACCCAGTCGGATAGATCTTTTTGGAAACCGCCGTCCGAGAAATAGCCATCGACGCGGCTGATCGCACCGGTTCGCGTTGGGGAGGAAGAGGGGGGCATCTGGTCTCCGCTGCTAATAGGTAAGGGGGTAAAAAGGCACTGATGAAGGACCTAAACCGTCTGCGCGCCGTGTCATTTCCAGTCCAGTTCGGCGCCGGTCAAGGCGACCAGCAGGGTGTCCTCGGGCATCTGCCCCAGGCCTTCGAACATCTTGATATAATTCAGGCTGGAGTGGATCTCGGCAATCTTGTCATCCAGAATCTTGAAGACCATCTGGCCATCGAATTCGAACGGGGGCCGCTGCGGATGCTCGTTCACGGAGATCGTAAAGCAGGTCAGTATCCAGTCTCCCATTTCCTCCATCACCGTAAATGTCAAATCCGGCTTGCACTGAAACAGCGCCTTCAAGGCGGAGACGATATCCGTTGATCTGAAATCCTTGCCTGCCAGGCTCGAGACCGGACCACTCGCTATGGTCTTGGCGGCGAACATCTCGCCCAGCATCTTGTCGTTATCCTTGCTCCATACTTCTTCAACCCAAAAGCGCACCAAATCCGTCTTGCTTGTCACGTAGTCTTACCTGTTGAAACACACTCTTTGGCGACCTTATGACGTGTTGCTTCCATCCGTCGAGTGGAGAGTTCTCGATCGGGGCAACTGTGCCCGAAATGTCAAAATGGAAGCTTTTTGCTGCCCTTCGGTTATTCTGGGCAGCCAGGTGGCAAGCTGCTAGGCTTTTTGAGCCACAGGGTTTTTCGCTGATCTGGATTGGCATCGGAGGGAGAAGCGGCAGCGCCGGGTGTTGCTGGTGCCGTAAATGCGTCGTCTTTGGGAGGGATGGGATGCAAGAGGCTGATGTGATCGTTGTCGGGGCCGGGCTGGCCGGTCTGGTAGCCGCGGCCGAACTGGCGGATCGTGGCAAGAGGGTCGTGATCGTCGATCAGGAACCCGAAGGGTTTCTGGGCGGGCAGGCGTTCTGGTCCCTGGGGGGGCTATTGATGATCGACAGTCCCGAACAGCGGCGCATGGGGATCCGTGACAGTCGCGAGTTGGCCTATTCCGACTGGATGGGCAGTGCGGGTTTTGACCGCGACGAGGATCACTGGCCGCGCAAATGGGCGGAAAGCTACATCGACTTTGCCGCCGGAGAGATGCGCCCCTGGCTGCATGCCATGGGCATGCGCTGGTTTCCCATCGTGGGCTGGGCCGAACGCGGTGGCTCCTTTGCCTCGGGGCATGGCAATTCGGTGCCGCGCTTTCATCTGACATGGGGCGTTGGCCCGGGTACGCAAGAACCGTTCGAACGGCGTGTACGGGAGCATGAGAAGACGGGCCGGATCACCCTGAAATTCCGCCATCGTTGCTCGCATATCCTGATGGAAAACGGAGCCTGCAAGGGCATCAGCGGAGAAATCCTGGCCGCGGATGGCAGCGCCCGTGGTCAGAAGACCAACCGGGAGGTGATCGGCGATTTTGAACTGCAGGCCGCCAGTGTGGTGGTTTCCTCGGGCGGGATTGGCGGCAACCTGGATCTGGTGCGCAAGGCCTGGCCGACTGAACGGCTTGGCTCCGCCCCCAAGGAGATGATCGCCGGCGTGCCCGCCCATGTGGACGGTCGCATGGTTTCGATCACGCAAGCGGCCGGCGGCCATGTGATCAATGCCGACCGCATGTGGCACTATACCGAAGGCGTGAAGAACTGGGACCCGATCTGGCCCAATCATGGCATTCGCATTCTGCCGGGGCCATCGTCGATGTGGTTCGACGCAAACGGCAACCGCTTTGCCCCGCCTGCGATGCCCGGCTTTGACAGCCTGGGCACCCTGAAGGCCATTCTGGCAACCGGCCATGATTATTCCTGGTTCATCACCACCCAGAAGATCATCAAGAAGGAATTTGCCCTGTCAGGGTCGGAACAGAACCCGGATCTGGCTTCGAAAAGCTGGAAACAGGTGCTGAAACAGCGACTACTGAACAAGAAGGCCACGCCCAATGTGGAGGCCTTCAAGGACAAGGGCGAGAATTTCGTGGTGGCCGAGCGGCTGGACGATCTGGTGGCCAAGATGAACGCTTTGCAGGGCGATGACCTGTTGGATGTGGAAAAGATCCGGGCCGAGATCACCGCCCGTGATGCGCAGATCGACAATCCCTTCTCCAAGGATGCGCAGATGATGGCCATTCACGCCGCGCGCAACTATCGGGGCGACAAGCTGATGCGTACGGCGAAACCGCACCGGATCCTGGATCCCGAAAACGGCCCTCTGATCGGGGTCAAGCTGAACATCATCACCCGCAAGACCCTTGGCGGGTTGCAGACCGATCTGAACGGTCAGTTGATCGATGCCGAGGGGCAGACCATTCCGGGCCTGTTTGCCGCCGGGGAAGTTGCAGGCTTTGGTGGCGGTGGCTATCACGGCTACAATGCGCTGGAGGGAACCTTCCTTGGTGGCTGCATTTTCTCGGGCCGCCAGGTGGGGCGCAGCGATACAATTGCCTGATCCCTGCGCCAGCGGGACACGCTTCAGTCGCGAAGGTAGTTCGCCAGGTAACATCCAAGGACCGTGAGCGTTTCCTCGGCGAAGACATCGGCCCTGTAGCTGTCCTTCTGAGCCGCGGTCAAATCCTCCATGGTGACGGCGATCTGCAGGACCGTGTGGGCCACCACCTTGGGGTCGCCGCCCCGGAACCCGTCGGCGCCGCGTTTCCAGCATGTCTGTTAGGTATTCCCGCTCGCTGTCTTCGGCAGCAACGGTGGGCCGCAGCGAGACGAAATGCATCAGCAGCGGCGGGTAGAAGGGATTGTGTTGGATATGATCCCGCTGGGTCGTGATGATATGGCGCAGGCGGTCTCTCCAGCCGGGCCAGGTTTCGGTATCCTCAAGGGTTTCCAGGGCCCGATCGCGCAACTCCTGGGCGCTTTGCAGGTAGAGTTCGCGCAGCACATGGGTGACATCGGTAAAGTAGCGATAGATCGAACTGACCGGGATTCCGGCGTGATGGGCAATCAGGGTGGTGGTGATTGCATTCAGGGGCAGTTCGGTCAGCAGCTGTGCGGTGGTCGCCAGGATAAGATGAATGCGCTGCACCGCACGGGCCTGCTTCGGGGTCTCGCGTGTCTTGAGCCGTCCGAAGACGGGGGTGTTCTCTTCCTGAACGGTCATCGTCAAAGCCTCAAATCACGCAGCAGCGTCTCTGCGGAAAACCCCTGCGCAGGACCCGGTCCGGCTTCTGCTGCCTTGATCATATCATATAGGGCGGCATTGACCGGCGCGCTACAGCCCGAGCTTTGGGCCAGTTTCAGGATCTCGCCGGTGATGGTGTCGATCTCCGTCGCGCGCCCCGCCGCCAGATCGACGGCCATGGATGTCATCGAATTGCGATCAAGTTTCTGAATCTTCAGCAGGGTGGTGTTGAACAGCGCGTTTGGCAACAAGAGCAGGCGGTGCACCAGATGCGGCGATATCGGTCCGACCCTGCGCCAGCGCACACCGGCGGCGGCATAGACCGCCAGCGCCTCGCGCAAGGCGGCCGAGTAGATTCGACGGTAGCCTCGGTCGCATAGCATCGCGTGCAGCGGCAGCCCGCTCAGGGCGTTGATCGGGTTGATCAGGTTCAGTAATAGCTTGCCGTATTGATGGGGGAGCAGGTCGTCCTGCACGGCGATGGGCGCGCCTGTCGCCGCCAGGGTGCGGGCCAGGCTCTCGGTGATGGCGCAGCGCTCCACAGTGACTTGACCGGGGCTTGAACGGTGCAGGTGGCGGTTCGACCTCCAGACCACATTGAAGGGCACCATCCCGGGGATGATCCTGTGGTTTGGCAGGCTATGGCGCAGATGTTGCGTGGCCGACACCCCGTTGAGCAGGGTGATGATCGGCGTGCCCTCCGGCGCATGGTCGCGGATTTCTTCGATCGCCTGGTCCAATCCGGTCGACTTCATGGTCAGCACGATCACATCGGAAGTGCTCAGCGCCTCGGGGCTGTTCGCCAGATCCAGCAGCGACAGTTGCGTTTCCAGGGGGTCCCCCCCCGTCAGGGAGAGTGACCCGGTTCCCATCCGGTTCCAGGTTTCCTTGCGCCCGCAGCACGAAGGGCAGGCGCCCAGTGTGCGCCAAGAAAGCACCCGATGGCGCCGGCGCCCAATATGGAAATGCTTTGCGGGGATGCGTTCAACCGCCTGTGCTCCGGATTGGCCCACGCCATGCATGGGGTAGGTCTCTGGGAGCCATCGCAGCGGGGGTGGCCAGGACGACGCCGCAGCATCTCGTGAATACGGTTCTACAGCCAATCCTGCCGAAGACAAAGGGTAAAGCGATCACGGTTTTACGATGGTTTATCGCCTTGATTTTGAAAACGACCCACCTTTTCAGCGCAGCGATGCAATGTTTTCCATCAGCGTATCGCGCGCATCGGTGATGTGGCGGCGGGTCAATTCTGCCGCCTCGGCGGCATTGCCGGTGTTGCAGGCCTCCCAGATGGCAAGATGCTCTTCATGGGCGCGCCGCATGCCGTTTGACAGGACCAGTTGAGCGCGCAGATACCGATCCACCCGGTCCATGGCGTTCTCGATCGCGTCAAGATGGTAGCTAAGGCCGCTTGCCTTGTAGAGTTCCGAGTGGAAATCCCGGTTCAACCGGCCCCAGGTCATCGGCTCGTCCGATTCCGAGAAGGCTTCCAGGCAGGCTTTGGCCCGCTGCAGCGTCTCGTGCGACATTTGCGGGACCGCGCGGCGAATGACCTCCGGTTCGATCAGGGCACGGAAATCGAAGATCTCATGGGCTTCTTCAGCCGACAGGCCTGCCACCACCGCGCCCTTGTAGCGCTGTGTCTTGACCAGCCCCTGTTCCTCAAGCCGGGAAATCGCCTCGCGCACCGGGATGCGGCTGGTATTGAACATGCCGGCGATTTCATCTTGGCGCAGGGGCTCCCCCTCTTTCAGATCTCCCTCGATGATCGCCTTGCGCAGGGCTTCAAAGACGATCGATGACGCTGAGGCGGTTTTCGAGATGTCGACGGGATTGAGCTTCATGCGGTTGGGATCCTCCTCATCGCCTTGATAGGATCTTTTTGCCGATCTGCAAAGCTTTGGCGGCAGCAACCGGCAAAACCGCAGCGTCGGCACCGCTGGGGCCGGGCGGCAGACAGGGGCGGCACCTGCTGGCAGAGCCTGTGTCACAACCCGGTTCGGAGCCGAAAGGCCGGGGGTGAGATCGGTGGAGGGGAGAGGCTACTGGCTGGCGGCTGTGAAGCTACCGTTCAGAGTGCTGACAGAGCTTTGCGGCGCCGTTGCCGCGCGGCTGGCCATGCGTTCCAGATTGACGATGGTCGACAGCATGATCCGGTCATGGCTCCAATCCGCGGGGCGTTGCAGCAACAGCGCAGTGGCCATAACGGCAATCATCATCACGCCCGAAACCATCCCCCATGCCAGGGTGCTGCCGCGTTGTGGCAACGGCATGGTGACAGTGCGCAGGCGCCGTTCCAGTGCCGAGGATCCGGGGCGGGTCTCGCGGCGATCCACCAAGGCAACAGCAGGGCTGCGGCGGGCAAACAGTACCGGATCGCTGGCGGCCTGCGAACAGGCGCGGATCAGGCATTCGCAATAGCCGCGCAGATCGAAACCGGCCCGGGCCATCAGAGCCTGGTCGCAGGCAAATTCCCGCAACAGGCGGACTTCGCGGCGCCAGACATAGAAGGCGGGGTTCCAGAACAGGAGCGGGCGCAGGACCTCCAGCAGAAATTCGCACTCAATGTCACGCTGGCGGAAATGCTGCAGTTCATGGGCGATTGTCAGGGGCAGGTCCTGTGGTGTGTTGAGCAGCGATGTGGGCAGAACCACATAGCGGTTCCAGATCCCGCGGGTGGAATAGGCCACGCGGGCCTGATCCGACCACATGAGATGTACGCGCCCGATGCGTTTCCAGGCATAGCTTTGCTGCAAGCCGCGTCTGAGCCGCAGGATCGACAGCATCAGCTGCGCCAGGAAGAACAGTGCCCCTGCGCCAAGCCCTGCCAGGACCAGCCGCGCCCAGAGCGTTTGCTGGCTTGTCATGCTGCGCACCAGGTCCTCGCGCAGGCCCAGCAGGTCTTCAAAGCGGGTGGCACTCATGCCGACGTTGCCCTGCAGATATTGCGCCACCAGAAGATCCGACAGGTTCGGCGGGTGGAACAGGACCAGGCTGGTCAGGGCCAGCAGGAGGACCGGCGACAGGGCCAAGAGAAGGGTGACCGTATTCAGCAACCGCAGTTGCGGGCCGTAGGTCGCCCCCAGGCGACTGCGCGACAGGATCTTGCGGGTGGCATACCACAGCACCGTTCCCGCGATCAGCAACATGTTCAGATCGATATAGGCATTCAGCAGAGCATCAGGTTGCATTGTCCCCCAGCCTTTCCTCCAGAAGCGCCCGCATTTCTTCGAGCATTTCGTCGGTGACCTCCTCATCGTCAACCAGGCGGGCGACAAGCGCCGCAGGCGCGCCATTGAAGAGTTTGCTCGAAAGGTTTTTCAGCGAGGTTTTCTGGTACTCTGCCTTGGGAACGGCAGGGCGATAGACGAGGGAACGGTCGGCGCGCTCGCTGGTCAGGAAGCCCTTTTGCTCCATAATCTTCAGGACCGTGGCAACGGAGGTATAGGCGCGCTCCTGCGCCTTGTTCAGCTCGGCAAGAATATCGCGCACCGTGCCGCCACCGGTTTCCCAGACAACGGTCATGAACTCCAGCTCCACCTCGGTCAGAAGTGATTTGTCCTGTTTCTTGCGCATGCCTGCCGTGGTCCAGATCCGTCTTGGTCGTTTGGCTATGCTAGGGAAAGCGGGGCCTGTTGAAAACTATTTTTTTAGTGGAGCGGCCGCGCGGTTTCAAATTGTGCGCTTCCGCGCGCTTTTTTTCTGCAAGGGGCGCGGCGATGGTCCGACTTCGGCGTCGCCTGTGCCGCAGTGGGGTGTTTTGTGCTGAGAAGGCCTTGAGGGGCAGGTCTGCCCTCAAGGCCGATCTTCATTGTGTGTTCTGTGGCGCGTCAAGGACAAGCCGCCTTTGGCGGGGCCTGCGGCCTCCTTGACCCGCTAGGGTCAGACTTTCCAGAAACAGAACAGGCCCCAGGCGATGGACAGGCCAAGCGGGGTCCAGAGCGGCATGCCCACAAGGCCGAGCCAGGCGAGGAAGATATAGGCGGTGCCCAAGAGGCTGATGAACAGCCGGTCGCCACGCGTGGTGGTGAGGCCCAGCACGCCCTTGCGCATGGCGCCGCCGGGGTGGCGGATTTCCAGAACGATCAGCACCGCGATGGCGGAGAAGATACCGATGAAGACCAGGGCCGTCGGCCAGGTCCAGGCCATCCAGGATAGCATGTCAAACCCTCCCCATCGCAAAGCCTTTTGCGATGTAGTTGCGGACGAACCAGATCACGATGGCGCCCGGAATGATTGTAAGTGTACCGGCTGCCGCCAGAAGGCCCAGCTCGTAGCCGGCGCTGGACGCGGTCTTGGTCATGGTGGCGGCGATGGGTTTTGCGGCCACCGCCGTGAGGGTCTTGGCCAGCAGCAGCTCGACCCAAGAGAACATGAAGCAGAAGAAGGCCGCGACACCGACCCCCGCCTTGATCGCTGGGATGAAGATCACCACGAAGAACCGCGGGAAGGAGTAGCCATCCACGTAAGCCGTCTCATCCAGTTCTTTAGGGACGCCGCCCATGAAGCCTTCGAGGATCCAGACCGCCAGCGGGATATTGAACAGGCAGTGCGCCAGGGCGACGGCGAGGTGCGTGTCGAACAGCCCGACAGCGGAATAGAGCTGGAAGAAGGGCAGGGCGAAAACCGCCGCAGGCGCCATCCGGTTGGTCAAGAGCCAGAAGAACAGCTGCTTGTCGCCCAGAAAGCGGTAGCGGCTGAAGGCATAGGCGGCGGGCAGGGCCACCGCGACCGAGATCACCGTGTTGATCGACACATAAAGGATCGAGTTGATATAGCCCCAGTACCAGGTCGGATCGGTGAAGATCGTCCGGTAATTCTCCAGCGTGAAGGTCTGGGGAAACAGGGAGAACCCCGCGAGGATCTCATTGGTTGTCTTAAAGCTCATCGCCACCAGCCAGTAGATCGGCAGCATGAGAAACAGGATATAGACGATGGGAACGATGGATCTTTTCTGCACGTTTCCCTCCCTTAGTTCAGGTCATCCTTGGTCATCAGCGTGTAAAACAGCCAGCTGACGAGCAGGGTGATGGCAAAATAGATGAGCGACATGGCGGCGGCGGGACCAAGGTCGAACTGACCAAGCGCGATTTTCACAAGGTCGATTGACAGAAGCGTGGTGGAGTTGCCGGGGCCGCCTCCGGTCAGGACGAAGGGCTCGGTGTAGATGTTGAAACTGTCCATGAACCGCAGAAGGATCGCGATGGTCAGAACGGTCTTCATCTTGGGCAGCTGGATGAAGCGGAACACCGCCCAGTTGGAGGCCCCATCGATCTTGGCCGCCTGGTAATAGGCGTCGGGGATCGACACGAGGCCCGCATAGCTGAGCAGTACCACAAGCGAGGTCCAGTGCCAGACATCCATGGTGACGATGGTGACCCAGGCTGCAACAGGATCCTGTGTCATGTCGTAGTTGATACCCAGGACATGGTTCAGCGCATACCCAAGAAGGCCGATATCGGGCAGGGTGAAGATGTTCCACATGGCGCCGACCACGTTCCAGGGGATCAGCATCGGCAGCGCCATCAGCACAAGGCAGACCGGCACCCAGAATCCCTTGCGTGGCATCGACAGGGCAATGGCGATGCCCAGCGGCACCTCGATCACCAGGATCAGGAAGGTGAACAGGAACTGGCGGCCAAGCGCGTCATGGAACCGCTCCGAGCGCAGGATCTGCTGGAACCAGTCCAGCCCCTGCCAGAAGAAGACGTTGTCGCCGAATGTCTCCTGCACCGAATAGTTGACCACCGTCATCATCGGGATCAGCGCGTTGAAGGCGACAAGCGCCAGCACCGGCAGGACGAACAGCCAGGCTTTCTGGTTTTCGGTCTTCATGCCGCGGCCTCCTCTGGGGTGGTGGCGAGCCAGCCATCGACATAAAGCCGGGTCTGGTCGCGTCGGAACTCAAGATGAACGGAGGCGCCTTTTTCCGGTGCGCCCCCTTCGATGATGGCGTTGATGCGTTCACCGCCTGCCGTGCATTCCACAACCGTGTGGCGGCCGACGTCAGAGACCTTGGTCACCGTTGCGGGCAGGCCGCTGGTGGCAAGAGAAACGAATTCGGGGCGGATGCCGATCTCTGTCTTGCCTTGCGGGGTGCCTTGTATCGGGCCTTCCAGGGCAATCGCCTGATCGGCAAAACGCGCCTGTCCCTCCACCAGGGAGCAGGGCAGGATGTTCATTCCTGGCGAGCCGATGAAGTGACCGACGAAGGTATGCGCGGGGCGTTCGAACAGCTCTACGGGCGTGCCGACCTGCACGACTTCGCCCAGCTGCATCACCACCACCTGATCGGCAAAGGTCAGCGCCTCTGTCTGGTCGTGGGTGACGTAGATCATCGTTGCCTTCACGCGCTGGTGCAGCTCTTTCAGCTTGGAACGCAGCTTCCATTTCAGATGCGGGTCGATCACCGTTAGCGGCTCGTCGAACATCACCACATTGACGTCCTCACGCACCAATCCGCGCCCCATCGAGATCTTCTGTTTCGTGTCTGGGCTGAGGCCCGCGGCGCGGGTGTTCAGCATCTCGGTCAGCTCCAGCATCTCGGCAATGGCGGTGACGCGGGTCCTGACCGTGGCTTCGTCCCTGCCGCGATTGCGCAGGGGGAAGGCCAGGTTGTCGTAGACCGTCATGGTGTCGTAGATCACCGGGAACTGGAACACCTGCGCGATGTTGCGCTGATCGGGCGGCAGGGTGGTGACGTCACGATCATCGAACAGGATCTTGCCGTCCGAGGGCACCAGAAGCCCGGAGATGATGTTGAGCAGGGTGGATTTGCCGCAACCCGACGGTCCCAAGAGCGCGTAGGCGCCGCCGTCGGACCAATCAAGGTCGATCTCCTTCAGCGCGTAATCGGACTCAGGGCCCGGGTTCGGCAGATAGCTATGACGCAGCTTTGAAAGTGTAATCTTGGCCATGTTTCGCCTCACGCCACGCGGGAGCCGTCGGGGGCAAAGACATAGGCCGCCGAAGGATCCATATAGAAATCATGCATTTCGCCAACCTCATAGGGGTGAACACCCGCCGAAAGGCTGACCCAGCTGTCGTTTGAGCCGGGCAGTCCCAGGTCGAAATGCGCGCTGCTTTCAGAGCCTGAGAGCTCGGTCACCTGGACGCGGCCCGCGATGCGCACCGCGGGGCCTGCGCCTGCGAAGGGTAGCACGTGGTGGGGGCGGATTGCGATGGTGTAGGTCCCATCGCGCAGATCCGCAGCCGCACCATCCAGCAGCCAGGACACATCCCGCGTCAGCCGCGCCGTGTTGCCCTCTTTCTGGATCTCGGCGGTGTTGATGGGCGGGTCCGAGAATACGCGGGCCGCCTCCACATTGGCCGGATTGCGGTAGATATCTGCCGTTGCGCCGAACTGGGTCACGCGCCCATCGCGCATCAGCGCCGTCTTGCCGCCCAGCAGAAGCGCCTCTTCCGGTTCCGAGGTGGCATAGACCACGACCGCGCCGCGCCCGGCAAACAGGTCGGGCAGTTGGTCACGCAGCTCTTCGCGCAACTTGTAGTCGAGGTTGGCCAGGGGTTCGTCGAGGAAGACCGCACGGCTTTCCTTGGCGATGGCGCGAGCCAGGGCGCAGCGCTGCTGTTGCCCGCCCGACAGTTCATGCGGGCGGCGGTGCAGCATGGGGCGCAGCTGCAGGATATCGGCAGCCTCTTCCACGCGGCCCTCAATCTCGGACTTCGCCATGCCTGCAACCTTCAGCGGGGAGGCAATATTGTCGAAGACCGTCATGTGCGGGTAGTTGATGAAAAACTGGTGCACCAGGCTGATGTTGCGTTTCTGCGTGCTGAGGCGGGTCACGTCCTGCCCGTCCATCCAGACAGAGCCGCTGGCCATCGGATCCAGCCCGGCCATCAACTTGATGAGCGAGGTCTTTCCCGACCCGGTGGCGCCCAGAAGGACGTTGAAGTGACCGCTGTCCAGCACCAGGGAAGTCTCCTTGATGTGCTCGACCGCGCCGACGCGCTTGGTCACGTTTTTGAGTTCAAGTGCCATCTTGATAAGGCTTTCCGGCATTGTGGGCCGCAGACCACCAGATGCGGTGAGGTCGGCAGCATCCCCTGCACGACGGCAAGGGGGAGGTGTCGTATGTTGGGATAAAGACCCCGGAGCATCGCGGGGGAGGCTCCGGGGCGGGGTGCCGGGTCCGGCACGCGGTGTCGCGTTCAAGACCCGGCGGGGAGAGGCGCCTTACTGCTTGGCCCAGCGGGCGACCAGCGCGTCATAGTTGACGGTCTGGCCCATGGGCTTTTCGTTCTCCAGCTTCGGCTTGGCACCGCCGTTGGCGAACCACCACTCGGCGGGCTTTTCCTCGTTCAGACGCGGGCCGCAGCCGCCGTAGATGTTCGCTTGCTCATCCGCACGCTGCATCCGGGCCATGGTGATATCCATCTCCTCGGCCAGGCGATCCATGGCTTCCTGCGGGGTGAAGGCGCCGGAGTTCACGTCACCGATCTGCTGCCACCAGATCTGGGCGAGCTTCGGATAATCCGGCACGTTCACGCCGGTGGGCGACCAGGCCACGCGGTCGGGCGAGCGGTAGAATTCCACCAGGCCACCCAGTTTCGGCGCACGCTCGGTAAAGCTTGCGTGGTTGACAGAACTGTCGCGGATGAAGGTCAGACCAACGTGCGACTTCTTCACGTCCACGGTCTTGGAGACCACGAACTGCGCATAGAGCCATGCAGCCTGTGCGCGGTCCAGCGGCGTGGACTTGAGGAAGGTCCAGGAGCCAACGTCCTGATAACCGACCTTCTGGCCTTCTTCCCAATAGGGGCCATGCGGCGAGGGGGCCATGCGCCACAGCGGCGTACCGCTGTCATCCACGGTGTTGTTGCCTTCGGACTTGGGCTTCACCATGTCGGCGGTAAAGGCGGTGTACCAGAAGATCTGCTGGGCCACGTTGCCTTGCGCCAGCGCGGGCAGGGACTGGTAGAAGTCATAAGACGCCGCACCCGGAGGCGCATAGTTGCGCAGCCATTCATCCCACTTGCGGATCGCATAGACCGCAGCAGGACCGTTGGCCGCACCGCCCCGGGTGACGCTTGCGCCCTGCGGGTTACAGGTGCCCGCTTCCATGCGGATGCCCCATTCGTCGATCGGGATCCCGTTCGGTTCCCCCCTGGAGCCGGCACCGGCCATCGACAACCAGGCATCGGTCATCCGCCAGCCAAGGTCGGGTGCGCGTTTGCCGTAGTCCATGTGGCCGTAGATATCGACGCCATCGATGTTCTTCACGTCTTCGGAAAAGAACTCGGCGATGTCCTCATAGGCGGACCAGTTGACCGGAACCCCCAGGTCGTAACCGTATTTCGCCTTGAAGGCGGCCTGCAGGTCTTCGCGGTCGAACCAGTCCTTGCGGAACCAGTAGAGGTTGGCGAACTGCTGATCGGGCAGCTGGTAGAGGTCGCCGTCCGGGCCGGTGGTGAACTGGGTGCCCATGAAGTCATCCAGGTCCAGGCCGGGGTTGGTGACGCCCGCAAAATCGCCTGCCATCATGTCCGTCAGGTTGTAGGCCAGTTGCAGACGCGAATGGGTGCCGATCAGGTCGGAATCATTGACATAGGCGTCATAGAGGTTCCGCTTGGTTTGCATCTGGGTCTGAACCGCCTGCACCACCTCGCCTTCGCCAAGGATCTGGTGATTGACCTTGATCCCGGTGATCTCCTCGAACGCCTTGGTCAGCACTTCGGATTCATAGCTGTGCGTGGGAATGCCCTCGGACAGCACGTTGATCTCCATGCCCTTGTAAGGCTCAGCCGCCTGAATGAACCACTGCATCTCTGACAGTTGCTCGTCCTTGCTGAGCGCCGAGGGTTGGAATTCTTCATCGATCCACTTCTTGGCAGCGGCCTCATCGGCATAGGCTGCCTGTCCCGCAACCACGGCGCAAACCGCTGCTGCGGACAAAAGATACTTGCGCATCTTTCTCCTCCCTAAAGTCGTTATGGTCAGCTGTGCGTTAAATGCACCTGACTGCATCAGAGGTTTCACAGGGCGCGGCATTTTGTCAAACTAAAAAATTAGTAATTATGTAAGTACATGACATAATTGTGATTATTCTTGATTTTGGTGTCGCGTTTTTATGCCGCGTTTGCATCATCCCTGTGCCGCATCGCGGCAAGTCGCGCCTCCAATGTCTCTGCCACCCGGGGCGGTGCGTGGAGGTTTTTTTTTCGTCGCGGGTCGCTGTCTTTGCCGCTATGGAGTGGACCATGACAGATACAGAGACATTCGAGATCTTCCTGACCGTGGCGCCTGGGCTGGAGCAGATGCTGCTGGCAGAGGTGCGCGACTTGCAATTCGCCGATCCCAAGGCGGTGCCCGGCGGCGTCATCGTGACCGGTGGTTGGACGGATGTCTGGCGCGCCAACCTGTGCTTGCGCGGCGCGGCGCGGGTGCTGGCGCGGATCGGTGAATTCCGGGCTTTTCACCTGGCGCAGCTGGACAAGCGCGCCCGCAAATTCCCCTGGTCCGATGTCCTGCGTGCCGATGTGCCCGTGCGGGTCGAGGTGGCAACCAACAAGAAATCCAAGATCTACCATGCAGGGGCCGCCGCCCAGCGGATCGAGCGCGCTCTGGCCGAGGAGCTGGGTGTCACCATCGTGCCCCCCAACGCGACTGAGGCGCAAAGCAGCGCCAGCGTGACCCTGAAATGCCGGATCGAGGACAATCTCTGTGTCTTCAGCGTCGACACCTCGGGCGAGGGGCTGCACAAGCGGGGCCACAAGTCGGCCGTCGGCAAGGCGCCGATGCGCGAAACCCTGGCGGCCTTGTTCCTGCGGCAGTGCGGTTTTGACGGGTCTGAAACCGTGGTGGACCCCATGTGCGGTTCGGGCACCTTCGTGATCGAAGCGGCCGAGATGGCGCTGGGGCTGATGCCGGGGCGCAGTCGCAGCTTTGCCTTTGAACAATTGGCCACATTCGACGCCAAAGCCTGGGAGGAGATGCGCGCTGCAAGCTCCACGGGGCAAACCGAAGTGACCTTTTACGGATCTGACCGGAATGCGGGCGCGGTAGAGATGGCCACGGCAAATGCCGCGCGCGCCGGTGTCGAGGGCTGCACAGCCTATTCGCAACAGGCGGTCAGCGATCTGCAACCGCCCGAGGGCGCGCCGGGACTGGTGATCGTCAATCCGCCCTATGGGGCGCGGATCGGCAACAAGAAGCTGTTGTTTGCGCTTTATGGCGCTCTAGGGAAGACCTTGAAGGAGCGGTTCTCGGGCTGGCGTGTCGGCATCGCGACCAGCGACGCGGCCCTGGCAAAGGCGACAGAGCTGCCGTTTCTGCCCAATGGGGCGCCGGTCGCCCATGGCGGGCTGAAGATCCGGCTCTACCGCACCGATCCTCTGCCCTGAGGGCGGGCGCGTGATACTGGCCCGCGCCTGCTTTTGATCGTGGTAAAGGGGGTGGGATTGTTGCAATCATGGCTGAGACGCCATCCTGACCCAATGGCTCAGGGGACAATAATATTGGAGCCTCGCCATGAGCACATTCGACGAAGACCTGTTTCTTAAAGGGCTTGAACAGCGCCGCGCCACGCTGGGCGCCGAATATGTGGATGCAAACCTCGCCGCTGCCGATGAGTTCACGCGCCCCTTTCAGGAGGCGATGACCGCCTGGTGCTGGGGATTTGGCTGGGGGGACGATGTGATCGACGCCAAGACACGGTCGATGATGAACCTGTCGATGATCGGTGCGCTGGGCAAGATGCATGAATGGGAGGTGCACTGCAAAGGTGCGCTGACCAATGGCGTGAACCAGGAGGAGCTGCGCGCCATCATTCATGTGATCGGCATCTACTGCGGCGTACCCCAGGCCCTGGAGTGTTTCCGTGTGGCCCGTAAAGTCCTGGCAGAGGCCGGGGCGGCAGAATGAAGCGGATGCCCTGTCCCGTGATCTTGGGGTGCTCAGGATTGTCTTGGCTTGGCCGCGGCCTTAGGCAGCTTAGCCTTGTGCTGCCCGTTTGCCTGCTGATGGGGGGCGGGCCCGTGTGGGCCCAGGATCGCGCGGCTGTCGAGCGCCAGTTTCAAACCTGGCTGAACCGGGACATTTGGCCCGAGGCCCAGAGGGCAGGGGTCTCGCCGCGCACCTTTGAGGCGGCCTTTGATGGGGTGCAGCTGAACTGGAAGCTGCCGGATCTTGTGCCCCCCGGCAGCGCGCCCAAGCCACCGAAGAAACAACGACAGGCCGAATTCGGAAGCCCGGGGAAATACTTCAACCGTGGGTCGGTCGATGGGGCGACCTCGGTCGGAAAGCAGATGGCGCGCCGCCACAAATCTGTGTTGGACCGGGTCGCGCGGCAAACCGGGGTGCCGTGGCGGATCATCCTGGCGATCTGGGGCCGCGAAAGCGCCTATGGCCGCGTCGCCATTCCCCATGATGCCTTTGAGGTTCTGGGCACCAAGGCCTTCATGAGCACGCGTGCCGGTTATTTCCGAGAGGAGCTGATCGCAGCGCTGCAGATCGCCGAGGCGGGGCACGCCCCGGCGCGCGCCATGAAAAGCAGCTGGGCCGGGGCGCTGGGGCAGCCGCAGTTCATGCCATCGAACTACCTGAAATATGCCCGTGACGACGATGGCGACGGCCATGCCGATATCTGGTCGTCCGAGGCGGATACCATCGCCTCGATCGGGGCCTACCTGCAGCGCCACGGCTGGCAGACGGGTCGGGATTGGGGGTTCGAAGTGCATGTGCCCGATGCGGTCTCCTGCACCCTGGAAGGCCCCGATCAGGGGCGCTCGATTGCCGAATGGGCCGAACTGGGGATCACCCGCGTCTCTGGCCGCCCCTTCCCCAAGCATGAACTGCAAGGGGAGGGGTATCTCCTGTTTCCTGCCGGGCGCCACGGACCTGCCTTTGTGATGACGCCGAATTTCTACGTTTTGAAAGACTACAACATGAGCGATCTCTACGCCCTGTTCGTGGGCCATGTGGGGGACCGCATCCAGTTCGGAGTGGGTGACTTCTCTGCATCCTGGGGCGCGGTTGGCGGGCTGCTGCGCTCGGATGTGGCCGCCATGCAGCGGGTGCTGGAGAGCCAAGGCCATGATGTTGGCGGCGCCGATGGGCTGGCCGGTTTCAAGACGCGCCGCTCCATCGGGCGTTGGCAAGAGGCCAGAGGAGACGCCGCGACCTGTTTTCCCGATCCGACGATCAAGGCGGCTCTTGTTCGGTAGTCACCTGTCTTTGGCGAGAATCCCGGGTCCATCTAACGCACGATGTCGCCACGAGAATTTCTGAGGTGTGCGATTTTTTTTGTGGAAAACCCGATCCAGCCGATTTTCCCGCTTGACCGCACCCGCGCCATTCCTTAAATCGCCTCCACACAGCGAGTGGCGGAGTAGCTCAGCTGGTTAGAGCAGCGGAATCATAATCCGCGTGTCGGGGGTTCAAGTCCCTCCTCCGCTACCAAATCTCCCTAAGAAGAATGACTTGAGCCTATATGGGAAGACCGCTTGGGAGCGGTGTGCGTCGTTCTGCTTGTTCGATGCCATGAGTTCACGCTGGGCGGTGCTCGCTCCGGTGGCGGATGTACCCCGCCGATGCGTTCGGCGAAGTTGGGGGCTCCTTGTCCAAGCTCAGGATGCGACCTGGCCTGGCTCAACCGTTGATGCCAAAGATTCGGTCGCAGCCCTTACCGGACAAGATCTGGACCTGTACTGACCACGAACCGAAGCATGTTCCCAAAGGGCCTCATCCAAGAACCGCAGAACGGCAGTCTGAACGACTGCCCCAGAATACCCCGTGGGCGGGATCAGCTCTCTTAGGTAATAACTCTTGACGACTGCGGACCTGTTACTCAAGTCCTGAGCCTAACGATCTGAGGCGCGCTCCAGTTGTGCCTTTGGCATCATCATGTGTACGCCCTTCTCACGATTGACCGTCTGGGTAATACGCAGATCGCCAGCCAGACTGCACAGCATATAGGCTTCCTCCCGGCTGATGCCGAGACGAGCGCATGCCACTTTGATCATTTGGCGAAGGGCTATTTCAGTGCAGACATCCAAGGAAGGATGCATCCCCATGGTGATGTAGTGCGTAGGTGTCTCGGCCTGGGGGTAATCCAAAGCGATGTCCCGGCGCAGGGTCAGCCGAAAACGGCCCTGCAAGGCGGTTTCGATAGCCGTAATGCAGACCTCACCATCGCCTTGGGCCGCGTGACCGTCGCCGCAAGAGAACAGCGCGCCCTCTGTGTAGACCGGCAGATACAGGGTGCTGCCCGCCGTCAGTTCCTTGTTGTCGATGTTGCCGCCGTGGCTGCGGGGCTCGATTGTGGAAATACGCCCCCACTTCGGTGGCGGTGCAACGCCCATAACGCCGAAGAAAGGGTTGAGCGGTAACTCCTTGCCCCAAGGCAGATGTGCGACCTGACGGTTGGCATCGAGCGGCAGAATGGTCTTTACGCGGTTTGGAAACTCCAGCGGGAGGGTTCCCGCTAGGGGGCGGATCATGTTGTAGCCCCAATCCTGCCGCAGCTGAATATCTAGGACATCAACCTGAAGCACATCGCCGGGCATCGCTCCATCTACGGCCACAGGGCCGGTCAGAATATGCCCTGGCATTCCCGGCAGCCCGGCGGCGTGGATGTCGAGCAGCTCGCTCGGCACGTGAAAACTGCCACCCGGTAGCATGTCCGGTCCGCCAGAGACCGTATTAATCACGACTTCCGCGCCACTGTTTATCGTCATGGCGGGCGGGTATTGTGCGTCGAAGAACCCCCAGTGGCAGGTGTCCGGGGAGGCGTTGAGTTCATGAACCATATCTGGGTCGTCCTTCCTGACTCTGTTCGAGGCGCAAGTTACTTGCCGTTATCGAGATCGATCAGCTCAGTTTCCCAGCTGCTGTCGGATGGGTCCATTTCATCGCGTAGCGCATCGAAGCGCGTTGTCAGGTGGTCCCGCATAGCCGTGCGTGCGAGGTCGGGGTCACCCGCCGCAATCGCTTCGATAATGGTGATGTGTTCGCAGTTGGACACTTCCAGCGACGGTTCGCTTCGGGCCCTGGCCCGGATCCGGATCCAGTCGGGATTTTCACGGATCTTGTCCAGCAGCGCAAAGGCTGTCAGCAAGGGACGGTTGCGGGCGCATTGCGCGATCAGGCGGTGAAACGCGCCATCCCAAAGTTCTATCGCTTCGGGGCCGTTCGATTCAAACTGGCGCTGCGCAAGCCTGCGCAATCGGGCAAGCTCATCCGGGCGCATCCGGCGCGCGCAGAGGGCGGTGAGTTCGGGTTCGATGCACAAACGCGCCTCCATCACCTGAAGCGCATTCGTTTCTCTGGCGATCTTGGCCGCCAGGTCTGCCGTCGGGTCTGCGGGCTGCCCCGCAAATGTGCCTTTGCCCTGTTTGCGCCAGACAAGCCCCTGCTCTTCAAGGCTGTCGAGGGCCAGGCGAACGGACCTGCGGCTGACATCGAAGTTTTCGGAGAGAACCCGCTCGGTCGGCAGTTTTCCATCAGCGGGAAGGCTGCCTGATTTGATCAGCTCAAGAACCTTCTTTTTGATGGGTTCGATGGATGCGGAACGAAATGAAGACGACATGTTTGGGTTATTACTCGTGAGGGACCTGTTATCACGCGCAAAAACGCCATAAGTGTGGATGCCGCGCGCCATGAGGGATACGCGCTGCAGGCACTACTTGTCTACCGCCAGAGATCGGCTGGCTCGCCCTTCCGCGATGCGTTTTGCCTCGGTGGCTGCGATGTCAGCATCTATTCCCTCGCGCGTGGGATGCCCGGAGAAATTGGCGCGTCCGGGCATGCCTTTGGCAAAATGCACATAGCGTTCCTGCGCGACTTCCCAAAGACGGGCCAACTCTTCCAGGGGGGTGCTGTGGTCGTCAGTACGGATGTCCAGCCAAGCGTGATCTTCGCCCCGGTGAATGACCAGACCCGCCGCCTGGCGGCCGCGTTTGTCTCCTCCGGCGGCCTCGCCAGCTTGCATGGCGGTGATGAGCCGCGCGGCAAAGGGCAGGGTGGCGGACTTCTCATAGGCCTCGGAGGTGGCTTCGATCACCTGCGGCCCTGTCAACATGTTTCCTGCCACGGAGTGATCCGCGGCCATCAGATGACCAGCCCAGTCCACGCAGTCGCGGCCTGTGTGCGCAGCAAAACGACCTTGCGCATCCATCATATGGGCCTGACGAATGGCTTGCCCCTGGTCGCGGGCTGCAAAATCCGCAATCACATCTTCGGCGTTTTCACCGGCCGTCAAGCGCGCGCGCCCTTCGGTGCCCCAAACAGGGTTGCAGAAGGCCTGGGACGCGACCGCCGCAGTTCGGCTGACATAGGGAACGGCCGCACCGCAGGCAAAGAAACGGGAGGCTACGATGACACCAATCGCTCCATCCTCGGGGTTCCGGGCAATTAGGGACCAGGTCATCGGCCCACCGCGTAGGCTTGCATCAGGCGGGGGGGCGCCGCAGCCCGCAGCATCCCATCAGGACTTGGCAGTTCTGAGGACTGAGCGGGCAAAGCGCAAAGGGGCATCGCCAAACCGGGCGGTGGCATGGGCCGCGAGCCAGGAGGCCAGGCTTCTGAGCGGCTCTTCGACCAAGGGGCGGCGCGATTGGCTGAAAGCGCGGGCCATAGGCCACGTCCATGTCGACCATCTTGTCAAAGCCGATATCGGCACGTCCCGAAACCTGCCATAGCCCGGTGATGCCGGGGCGGGCCTTCAGGCGTTCGATTGCGGCTGCCGGATAGGCGGCAACTTCGGACGGAAGTGCAGGGCGCGGCCCTACGAGGGACATGTCCCCGATCAACACGTTGAAGATCTGCGGCAGCTCGTCGATGGAAAAACGGCGCAAGATGCGACCCAAGCGGGTCACGCGAGGATCTTCGTGTGACTTGAAGCAGATGCCCTGCCGATCCGATATCGCGCGCAGGGCCTCAAGCCTTGCTTCAGCGTCGATGTGCATGGTTCTGAACTTGAGGATCGTAAACGGGATGCCGTTCTGCCCGATGCGCGTTTGCCGGAACAGGATCGGCCCCTTGCTGTCGAGGCGGACACAGGCCGCCGCCACCGCAAAGAACGGCGCGAGCATCAGAATGAGGATGCTGCTGAGAACGATATCTATCGCTCGCTTGGACTCGAACCTTGAACGCGCCGATTGCATGGCGTGGTGCACTGCGCGGGTCAGGAAAGCGAGGTTTCCGACAAGGTATCGTTTGGCGAGGCGGCGCGGGTCTGCGCCGCCTTTCGGCGCTGTCATGAATTTGTTTTTCGACCAACAGTCAGGTGCAAGCGGTACCTTGTCTTCCGGCTGAAACGCGCTGCTTGAGACAGCCCTGTCGTGCGGTTGGGCGAATTTGAGATACGGATAGCTGTTGCAAGAGTAGGGCGAAAACGGGGCTGCTCCTGTTCCTGAGTTCTGCAGCGCCGTTCCAGAAGACGGTCCCACTATTGGCTTTAGGGGCCATGGCTGGTGGGTTTAGTACGTGACCTGTCCGGTAGCTGCGACGAAGATGTTATGCCGGATACGGCGCGCCGCGTTCTGTCCAACCTGCCGGAAGGGTCTTATTCTTCCCTGCTCCGCCGACAGTACCAGCTGGCAATCAACTGGCACGAGTTCGCCACCCCAGCCCTTTCCCATTGAGGCGACGCCACTGGCGATTGGAGGTCTTCCAAAGCGCATCCGGCGCCGGAGATGAAGCGGTGTTCGGGCGGCTGTCACGTCAGAGATCGAGTTCGAGCATGTCGGTGCCCCTGGCCGGAACGGAGCAACAAATCAGTGTCTCGCCTGTCTGTGGGGTGATGGATGGAAGGGTTTTGTATGTGACGCTTCCTCCTTTCAGTCGGGTGCTGCACATGCCGCAGGTACCTGTGCGGCAACTAAAGTCCGGTGTCAGGCCGTGGCTTTCGGCCAGCTCCAGCAAAGATCCGTCCTCTGGCTGCCATGGCATCTCGAACCCGGATTTGGCAAAGCGCACGACCGCCTGCTCCGCCGGAGGTGCCGCAGCCGGGGGCGCGGAGGACGCATCCTTGCGGACCAGCGATGCGGGTCCAAAAGCCTCAGCAAAGATACGTCTGTCCGGGACACCCAGCGCCAGCAGGTTGTCATAGATCGACTGCATGAACCCGTCCGGCCCGCAGAGGTAGAACTCATAGTCGTCCAGCGGCAGGGCCTGGCGCAGGATGTCCACGTCGATGCGGCCCGTGTTCGGGACCGGTCCGGTCGCAGCGCCCTGATCCGGTGCTTGTGAAATCAGGGGCAGGTAGCGGATCTGCCCGCCTGAGGATTGCGCCAGATTATCAAGCTCCCGTGCGAAGGCCTGAACTTCCAAGCTGCGGGCGGAGTGCAGCAGCGTGACAGGGCGACGATGTCGGGTGCGCAGGCCTTCGCGCACGGCGTGGCGGGCCATTGCCACCATCGGTGTGATCCCGACGCCGCCGGCGATCAGGACGGCAGGGCGTTTGCCCTTGGCATCCATCGTGAACCCGCCACGCGGCGCCTTTGCCTCCAGCCGGTCTCCGATTGCAGTTCCCTCGTGCAAATGGCGAGAGACGCGGCCCCGCTCTTCCTTCTTCACGGAGATCCGGTAATGCGGCTCTCCGGGCGCGGAGGAAACAGTGTAGGTGCGGACCAATGGGTTCCCCTCGCCGGGCGGCGTCACCCGCAGGGGCAGGAATTGCCCGGCCGCAAACGGCAAAAGCGGCAGATCATCCGCCGGTTCGAGATAGAAGGACCGGATGACCGAGCTTTCGTCTTCGATGCGGGCAACCCTGAAGCTGCGCCAGGCGTCGCGCAGGTTTTCCGCCTGTTCGCGCGCCTGTGCCTCGGCCCAGGTGTCGGTCATCAGCGTATTCGGTGAAAAGGCCCCCCGTTCGGCGCGGAAGGGCAGCGCATTCTCGATCCATTGACCTTGCCGGAAGGTAAAGCGCCAGCCGCGTTCCGCGCCCTGGAAGGATGCGACGACCGGATCCTCCGCCTCCAGCAGTTTCACGGTTCCGGTCAGTTGTAACAGGGTGCCGGTCTCGAAATCCGGGAACAGGAGCCCCGCGCGCGGGTTCAGCAGGAAATTACCCAGCGTGTTGTAGTGGTTGTTGCCCGGAAACTCCGGGATCGTCAGCGTGTTACCGTCGACATGAATAAACCCGGGTCGACCGCCGCGATGGGATACGTCCACTCCCTCTCTGTCCGGGTTGTCTCCTGTCGGAATGTGGCTGGACACAAAGAAGGTGTCGGCTGCCTCGATCATCGCGCGGGCACGGCCATGCAGGTTGTGGACCGGTTCCGTCTGTTGCGGCAGTCGGGCCGCTGCTGTGAATTCGCGCAGCTGGATATACTGCGGGCAATTTCCAAAGGACTGATCCACGCGCAGGGTGAACCCTTCCATGGAAAGCGATACAATACGGCCATTGACCCGGTTCCGGCGGCGGCTGTGCAACTCGATCCCAAGGAGGCCAAGCGGGGCATCAGCCCGCAGCGCGGCATGGACGGGGTCGCTGCCGCCATCGGACAGGGCGATCCTCAGATGCTCGGGATCCGGGGAGCCGATGAAGCCGGGCTCACCAGTCAGCAACGTGGCCCAGGGCCAGCCTTCGGCATCAACGGCGCCAGCCGCGATGAAGGGGAGCTGGGCATAAAACTCGCGATGCTGTTCCGGCATGAAAGGGCGGATAACCCGGCGACCGAAGGCTTCCATCGCCGCACGTTTTCCTGTGCGGCGCTGCATTTCCTGTTCGCCTTCGTGGAACGGTGAAGACACGTCTGTGGCAAAAGAAGACATCGGATCCTCCGGGGTATCTGTTTGTTGTGACTAGGGCTGTGTCCGCTGGATCAGGCCGCGAGGCCGACTGCAGTGGCTGGCATCGGCTTGAAGCCTTTCAGAGCCTCGATATTGGTCAGCAGGCGGCGCAGGTTCGGATAGGGCTCCAGCGAAATGCCGCCCTCGGGCGCATGGGCCGTATAGGAGTAAATGGCGACATCCGCGATGGTGGGCGCATCCCCGACGAGGAATTCGCGGTCCGCCATATGCGCGTCCAGTTTCGCGAAGACCTTTGCCGCTGTTGCCTTGCAGAACTCCGCATCCAGCGGCGCGTTGAAGACATTGATCAGGCGCGCTGCGGCCGGGCCGAAGGCGATCTCTCCGGCGGCGAGTGTCAGGAACATCTGAACTTCAGCTTCCAGGACCGGATCCGTCGGCAGATAGGCAGGCGCATATTTGCGGGCCAGGTAAACAAGGATCGCGTTGGAGTCCGCAATCACGGTGCTGCCATCCTGGATCACCGGAACCTGGCCGGCAGGGTTCAGGGACAGGAAGGGTTCCGCCTTGTGGGCGCCTGCAGCGAGATCGACGGTGATCACCTCATGGGCAATCCCTGCGAGGCTGGCGAAAAGCTCCACCCGGTGCGAATGGCCGGACAGGGGGAAGCCGTGAATGCGGATCGATTGGGTCATGGTATGGGTCCTTTGATTGGTGCTGTCTGGTGTAGACACCGAGGATATAGACCGCCCCCTGAGTGGAGATAATTGACTAATTTCGGGAATTACTATGTACAATTTGTAGATTATTGATTTCCCAACGGAGGCCCCATTGGACACATTGGATTGCATGCGCGCCTTTGCAGCTGTTGCGGCGCAGCGCTCTTTCACTGGTGGAGCGCAACAGATTGGCATCAGCACAAAGCTGGCCAGCAAATACATCGCCCGTCTGGAAGAGCACCTTGGCGCACAGCTCTTGCATCGCACCACGCGCAGAGTCGCGTTGACAGACATCGGGCGCGCCTATCTGGAGCGATGCGTCCCCCTCTTGGATCAGTTCGAGGAGCTGGGAGACCTCGTGCAGCAAAAGCAGACCGAGCTTGCCGGTCCGATCCGCATCACCGCCCCGACCGGTTTTGGCAGCCGCGAGCTGGTCGAGGCGCTGCAACCGTTTCACGCGGCACACCCCAAGGTTCAGGTGGAACTCCTTTTGTCCGATCATCACGTCCCGCTCCTGGAAGAGGGGATCGATCTCGCTGTGCGTTTTGGCCAACTCAGAGATTCTTCTCTGGTTGCCAGGAAGCTCTGCAACATGCGGCTGGTCGTTATCGCGTCACCTGACTACCTGGCAAGGCACGGGGAGCCGGCGGAGCCCGAAGCACTCGCGACGCATAACTGCCTTCTGCAAATGACTGCGGCCCAACCGGAATTCTGGACGTTCTCCCAAGTGGGACGCAAAAAAAACGTCAGTGTCAGTGGTAGCTTCCGCGCAAATTCACCGCGTGCGATTGTGCATATGGCCGTGGGCGGGCTGGGTATCGGTCGCTGCCCCCATTACGCCGCGCGTCCCTTTCTGGAAGCCGGAGAGTTGACGGTTCTGTTCGAGAAACAGGAGCCGACACCCCTGCCGCTCTATGCCGTCTACCCGCCCAACCGTCACCTGACCGCGCGCATTCGGGCGTTGATCGATCATCTGGCCGTGGTTTTTGGAGATGCCGCAGGCCGCTGAAACATCAGACCGTCCAATAGCCTGCTCAAGGTGGATGTGTCGCGATCTGATACCGCGCCTTTGGCCCCATTCACCTCAGCAAAGGAGATAATGCCAGCATTGGACTTGGGCGAAAAGGCTCCGTCGCAATGCTGTGTTTGAAATCCCGTTCTGCTTGGCCGACTTCGGCAGACCCGGCAGAAAGTGCCAAAGAGTATAGTTTAATTATCTTCCTGTGGTGATTGCACGAGGCCGTATAGCAGCAGCGCTTCTGTTAGTGTTTCCTTAATGATTTTCGCGGCATGGAGATACCCTGAACTTCTGTTCATTTCCTGTGTACGAGGTCATCGTGTTTTTCAAGAATAAGAACGCAGAAAAACTGCAAGAGTTGAAGGAAAATCAAGGGCTTCTGGATGTCATAGAGCGCACCCAGGCCGTCATTGAATTCCAGCCCGACGGTACAATTCTCAAAGCGAACAAGAACTTCCTGGGCGCGCTCGGTTATCGCCTGGAGGAGATCGTCGGACAGCATCACTCGATGTTCGTTGCGTCCGACTATGCAAAAACTCCGGAGTACAAAACCTTCTGGGCCAACCTGGCCGAAGGCAAGTTTTTCACCGACCAGTTTCCAAGAGTTGCCAAGGATGGCTCCACGATCTGGATCCAGGCGACATATGCGCCGGTGTTCGATGACGACGGCAAGACCACAAGCGTCATCAAGATTGCGACCGACATCACCGATCGGCGAAGGGGTGTAGACAATATCGCCAAGGGGCTTTCGGCTCTGAGCAAAGGCGATTTGTGTCACCGTGTCCCGGACGCGACCCTGCCGGATTTGCACGTATTGGTGGAGGCATTCAATTCGGCAATCGACAAGCTCGATGGTGTTGTATCGACCGTGAAGTCGGTCGCTTCCACGGTTGTCGGAACCTCGCGGGAGATCAACCAGTCGTCGGGTGAGTTGTCCAGCCGGACGGAAACGCAAGCTGCGACCCTAGAGCAAACCGCCGCCGCGATCGAGGAGCTGACCGCCACTGTGCGCTCGGCTGCGGACTCGGCGCGGGAAGTCGAACGGATCGTCAATGAGGCGGAGGCTGCTGCAAAAGACAGCAGCAAGGTCGTGGAGAGTGCCATCAATGCGATGGATCAGATCGAAAAGTCGTCGGAAAACATTTCCAAGATCATTTCGGTCATTGATGACATATCCTTCCAAACCAATCTGCTTGCCCTGAACGCAGGTGTCGAAGCCGCCCGGGCAGGCGATGCGGGTCGCGGTTTCGCGGTCGTCGCCTCCGAAGTTCGGACATTGGCGCAACGCTCGTCCGACGCGGCATCCGAAATCAAGGGGCTGATCAACGAAAGCTCGTCTCATGTTGCCAAAGGGGTCAACCTTGTCGGGCGTGCAGGGGAAGAGCTGCAAAACATCATCAAGGGTGTTGCCAACATTACGAACCATGTTCGGCACATCGCCCAGGGGGCAGAGGAGCAATCGACGGCCCTGTCCGAAATCAACACCGGCATAGGCCAGCTTGACCAGGTCACCCAGCACAATGCGGCCATGGTTGAAGAAACAACGGCAGCCAGTCAAACGCTGGAGAATGATGCACAGACACTCTCGCACCAGGTCTCCATCTTCAGCACAAGCGATATCATGGGAGAGAACATCGTGAAGATGAAGCCGTCCGGTTCTCCACGTTCATTCGCCGGTCATCAGAACAAAATGACCGGGACCAGGGGCGCTCGGCCCGCGTCGGGCTGGGACGATTTTTAGCCACCAGTCCGGTATTCTCTGCCAATGGGCCGACAGTGGTCTGGCTGTAGCGTGCAACATCCTTTGTGCCGGGTGCCGCCGGGCTATAAACCGGCGGCACCTGGCAGTTCCGAGTTCAACGCGGTTTGAATGGAATCTGCTGGCGATCAGGCACCATGTCTGATCTTGGCGCTGCCTTGGGTGTCGCACTGGGTGTTCCCGGTCAAACCTGCTTCCGCAAGGCCCGGAAACGCTCTGACATCCTCAGATCCACCCGGGTGATTGCACTTTCAAAACGCAGGTGACGCGAAGCCTGGTTCTGTGACTGGAAGGATTGGACACGGCGCTGGGGCCGGGATAGTTTGCTATTGGAAAATCCGATATCCGGGGACTATCTCGTGGCATTTACGATACGACAGCTGCAGTATTTTGTCGCTGTGGCGGAATATGGGTCGGTAAGTCGCGCCGCGCACTCCCTGGCGATTTCACAATCGGCCGTGACAGAAGCGGTGAAATTCCTGGAAGGCGACCTGGGTGTAAAGCTTTTCGAACGCCATGCCCGCGGGTTGAACATCACCCACAAGGGACATCAGTTCCTGCGCCATGCCACCTCTATCCTGTCCGAAGTGTCCGCCGCCCGCCGCGCGTTGACGGTACGGGATCAGGTGATCTCGGGCTCCTTGCACCTAGGGGTGACCTCCCTGATGGCGGGCTATGTCCTGTCCGATCTTCTGGCCAAGTTCCGCCGCGCCAATCCGCAGGTCGAGGTCACCGCGATCGAGGACAACGGCGAATACCTGGAGCACCTGCTGATCGGCGGTGAACTGGACGCAGCAGTCATGGTCATTTCAAACCTGCATGACAAACTGGCGCTTCAGGTCGAGATTCTCGACGTTTCGCCCTATCGGCTTTGGCTGCCCATCGGGCACCGGCTGCTCAGGCAGGACAGTATCGAGGTCGACGATCTGAGCGGCGAACAGCTGATCATGCTGGATATCGATGAGATGGGAGAAGCCGCGGTGAAGCTGCTTTCGGCCCTGGGTAAGAAGCCGAAGATCGCCTTTCGCACCCGTTCGGTCGAGGCGGTCCGCAGCCTAGTCGCAACGGGGGCGGGAATCGCCCTGCTGCCGGATCTGGTCTATCGTCCCTGGTCGCTGGAAGGCGATCGGATCGAGGCGCGCGATGTGTCGGGTGCCCTGCCTGCCGTTCAGGTCGGCATGGCCTGGCGCAAAGGGTCCCCGCTGAGTGCAGCGACCAAGGATTTCATCGCGATTGCTCAAGGACATCAATAGCTTGTTGCCTTGCCGTGATGAGGTATCGGAAAAACTGATTTCGCGTTTCTGATTATTGAATTTGCGAATTCAGAATCTTGCGATCATGCTTCCCGCAATGACAGAGCCACCAATGGCCGATCATTGTTCACTTCCAGGGAGAACTCGCATGACCAGTTTTTTGAAATCCTGCACTGCCCTCGTGGCAACTGCAGTTGTCGCCAGCCAGTCCTTGGCTGCCGATATGATCACCGAAATCGGCCCCGGCGAGGGGCAGGTCAATATCGTGGCCTGGCCCGGCTACATCGAGCGCGGCGAAACCGTCGCCGATTTCGACTGGGTGACCAAGTTCGAACAGGCCACCAGCTGCAAGGTCAACGTCAAGACGGCAAACACCAGCGACGAAATGGTGGCCCTGATGAACGAGGGCGGCTTTGACCTGGTGACCGCATCCGGCGACGCCTCGCTGCGCATGATCGCGGGCAAGCGGGTGCAGCCGGTCAATATCGACCTCATTCCCAGCTGGCCCTCGGTGGATGAGCGCCTGAAGGAAGCCCCCTGGCACTACGTCGGTGGTGTCCACTACGGCACGCCCTACATGTGGGGTCCCAACGTGCTGATGTATTCGACCGAGGCCTTTGCCGAAGCCCCCACCAGCTGGTCGGTTGTCTTCGAGGAAACCACCCTGGCGGATGGCAAGTCCAACCAGGGTCGCGTGCAGGCCTATGACGGGCCGATCCATATCGCCGATGCGGCCAACTACCTGATGTATCACAAGCCCGAACTGGGCATTACCTCGCCCTACGAGCTTAACCAAGAGCAGTATGATGCGGCGCTGGATCTCTTGCGCGTGCAGCGCGGGCTGGTGTCGCGCTACTGGCACGATGCCTTCATCCAGATTGATGACTTCAAGAACGAAGGCATCGTGGCCTCCGGTTCCTGGCCGTTCCAGGTGAACCTCCTGCAGGGGGATGGGGCCAAGGTCGCCTCGACCATTCCGCAGGAAGGCGCAACCGGCTGGGCGGACACCACGATGATGCATGCAGAGGCCGAGAACCCCAACTGTGCCTACATGTGGATGGAGCACACCCTGTCCTCCAACCTGCAGTCCGACCTGTCGGTCTGGTTTGGCGCCAACCCGGCGGTTCCGGCGGCCTGTACCGACGGGCGCGGGATGCAGACTGCGGAAGGTTGCACCAAGAACGGCATGGATGAGTTCGAGCGCATCAAGTTCTGGCAGACCCCGGTCTCCAAATGTGAAAGCCAGGGCACTTGCGTTCCCTACTACCGCTGGGTCTCCGACTACATCGGCGTGATCGGCGGCCGCTAAGACATGACATCGCCTGCCGCCCCGGTGGCGGCAGGCCAACCTACTGGAATTCCCATGACATCAGCTGTTCAATTCACTGGCGTTTCGCGCCATTTCGGATCCGTTCGCGCGGTCGATGCGGTTGACATCGACATTGCCGAGGGCGAGTTCTTTGCCATGCTTGGCCCCTCCGGATCGGGGAAGACGACCTGCCTGCGCCTGATCGCGGGATTTGAGCAGCCGACCGGGGGCGATATCGCGATCTTCGGGCAATCCGCCAAGGGCGTGCCCCCCTACAAGCGCCACGTGAACACGGTGTTTCAGGATTATGCCCTGTTTCCGCATCTCAATGTGCGGGACAATGTGGCCTATGGTCTGATGATCGCGGGCAGGCCCAAGGCCGAACGCCACCGCGCGGCCGAAGAGGCGCTGGAGCTGGTTGCCCTTCCAGGATACGGCACCCGCAAACCATCCGAGCTGTCGGGCGGACAGCGCCAGCGCGTCGCCCTGGCGCGCGCCCTGATCAACCAGCCGAAGGTCCTGTTGCTGGATGAGCCGCTGGGCGCGCTTGACCTCAAGCTGCGCGAGCAGATGCAGGAAGAACTGAAGGCCCTGCAACGCAAGCTGGGGATCACCTTCGTCTTTGTCACCCACGACCAGGGCGAGGCCCTGTCGATGGCGGACCGGGTTGCCGTTTTCAACGAGGGCAAGATCGTGCAGGTCGGCCGTCCCGAGGACATCTACTATCGCCCCGAAGTGCCCTTCGTTGCGGATTTCGTTGGCTCCTCCAATGTTCTGCCGCCCGAGGTGACGGAAAAACTGACCGGCAAGCGCTGCCACGCCGCCCTGCGCCCCGAGGCGTTGCGGATTTCAGAAAGCGGCCATGTCGCAACCGTGCGGGCGACCAGCTTTATCGGCACCGCCACCCGTGTGTCGCTGGTGATGGACGATACCCCGATGGTCGCGCTCATCCCCAAGGGGCAGGAGATCCCGGCGGTGGGCGCGCAGGTCAACCTGTCCTGGCAGGATGAAGATCTGCACCTGATGGAGGCCCGCTCATGAGCGATCTGAGCCTGCATACGGGCCGCAGCGGGCCGCTCACAAGGCTGTCGGACTGGCTGTGGCGCAATCCGCGCATGCTGATCCTGCTGCTGCTGACGCCGCCGGCGCTCTGGCTCGGGATCATCTATCTTGGCTCGCTCTTTGCGCTCTTGGCGCAAAGTTTCTTTTCGATCGACGAGTTCTCGGGTCTGATCGTCTATGAATTCACCCTGAAGACCTATGGCGAGCTGTTCACGCCTGCCAATTTCGACATCATCGTTCGCACGGTGGTGATGGCGGCAGCCGTCACCGTTGCTGCAGCGCTGATCAGCTTTCCCATCGCCTATTACGCCGCGCGCTATGCCAAGGGGAAATGGAAGGCGGTGTTCTACCTGGGCGTCATGCTGCCCCTGTGGTCGAGCTACCTGGTCAAGGTCTATTCCTGGAAGCTGATCCTGGCCAAGGAAGGCATCCTGAACTGGCTGTTCGAGATCCTGCACATGAAATGGCTGCTGGAGGCCTACCTGGCGATCCCCGTGATCGGCGGCAATTCCCTGTCCGTGAGCTGGACCGGCACCTTTCTGGTGTTCCTCTATGTCTGGCTGCCCTTCATGGTGCTGCCGATCCAGGCCTCGCTTGAACGGGTCCCGACCTCGATGCTCGAAGCCTCGGGCGATCTGGGCGCAAACCCCGGCCAGAGCTTTCGCTATGTTCTGTTGCCGCTGGCGCTGCCGGGGGTGATCGCGGGGTCGATCTTCACCTTCTCGCTGACACTGGGCGACTACATCATTCCGCAGATCGTCGGTTCTTCGCGGCGTTTCATCGGCCAGGCGGTCTACTCCTATCAGGGAACCGCCGGGAACATCCCGCTGGCCGCCGCCTTTGCCGTGGTGCCGATCGTCATCATGGGCGTCTACCTCTGGGTCGCCAAACGCAAAGGAGCCTTCGATGCACTCTGATCGCGCTTCGCTGGGTCTCAAGATCGCTGCCGGTGCGGGGCTTGCCTTCATGCACCTGCCCCTGCTGCTGATCTTCATCTATGCCTTCACCACCGAAGACAAATCCTATCAGTGGCCGCCCCCAGGGCTGACGCTGAAGTGGTTCTCGGTCACATGGAGCAGGCCCGACGTCTGGGAGGCTCTGTCTCTGTCGGTCCGTGTCGCGGCGATTTCCACGGCCATCGCGCTGGTCCTGGGTACCCTTTGCGCCGCTGCCGTCAGCCGCACCAAGTTCTTCGGCCGCGAGGCCGTGTCGCTGATGGTGATCCTGCCGATCGCCCTGCCGGGGATCATCACCGGGATCTCGCTGCGCTCGGCCTTCAACCTTGCCGATATCCCGTTCAGCTTCTGGACCATCGTTCTGGGGCACGCGACCTTCTGTGTCGTGGTGGTCTACAACAACGCGGTGGCCCGCTTCCGGCGGACCTCCGGCTCGCTCATCGAGGCTTCGATGGATCTGGGCGCGGACAGCTTCCAGACCTTCCGCCACGTGATCCTGCCGAACATCGCAACGGCGCTTTTGGCGGGCGGGATGCTGGCCTTCGCGCTCAGCTTTGACGAGGTGATCGTCACCACCTTCACCGCCGGGCAGCAGCAGACCCTGCCGATCTGGATGCTCGAGGAACTGGTGCGCCCGCGTCAGCGCCCGGTGACCAATGTGGTCGCAATGGTGGTGGTGCTGGTCACCTTCCTGCCGATCCTCGGCGCCTATTACCTCACCCGCGGCACGGACACCGTCGCCGGACAGGGCAAATAAATACAGGGAGACACATCATGGAAACCAACATGCTGATTGGTGGCGCCTTCGAGGCAGGCACCGAGATCGAAGAAAAGGTACTGAACCCGCGCACCGGTGAGATCATCCTCCAGATGCCCGAAGCCAACGCCGAGCAGATCGAACGCGCCGTGGGTAGCGCCCGCCGGGCCTTTGCGACCTGGTCGCGCACCACGCCCGGTGAACGCTCTGCATTGCTGCTGGCGATTGCCGATGCGGTTGAAAAGAACCTCGAGGAACTGGCCCGGCTTGAATCCCTGAACTGCGGCAAGCCGATCAACGAGGTCCGCAACGAAGAGGTGCCGGGCGTGGCCGACTGTTTCCGCTATTTCGCGGGCGCGGTGCGCAACATGCATGGTCCCACGGCGGGCGAATACCTGGAAGGGCACACCTCGATGATCCGCCGCGACCCGATCGGGGTCGTGGCCTCCATTGCGCCCTGGAACTATCCGCTGATGATGATGGCGTGGAAACTGGCGCCTGCCCTTGCCGGGGGCAACACGGTGGTGATGAAGCCTTCCGAACAGACCCCGCTCACAGCGCTGAAACTGGCCAAGATCATGGCCGACATCCTGCCCGAAGGTGTGGTCAACGTGATCGTCGGGCAGGGTGCCAGCGTCGGCAATGCGCTGATCAATCATCCGGGCGTCGACATGATCTCGATCACCGGGGATATCGCCACCGGTAAGAAGGTCCTTCAGGCTGCGGCGAACACGGTCAAACGCACCCACCTGGAACTGGGCGGCAAGGCACCCGTCATCGTCTATGACGATGCGGACCTGGATCGCGTGGTGGAGGGGCTCCGGGCCTTTGGATATTACAACGCCGGGCAGGATTGTACCGCCGCCTGCCGGATCTATGCCGGCGCCAAGATTTATGATCGCCTGGTGGCGGATCTGTCCAGCGCTGCGGCTTCGATCGCCTATGACAATGCCGATGACACCACCAATGAGATCCCGCCGCTGATCAGCCAGCGACAGTGCGACAGGGTGGCCAGTTTTGTGCACCGTGCCGCCGAGCAGAAACATATGGAGATCACCACCGGCGGCGCCGTGCACGATGGCCCGGGCTTCTACTACAAGCCCACCGTCATCGCGGGTGCCCTGCAAGGCGACGAGATCGTCCAGCGCGAGGTCTTTGGGCCCGTGGTCTCGATCACCCGCTTCGGCGAGGATGATGATGTGATTTCCTGGGCGAATGACAGCCAGTATGGTCTGGCCTCATCGGTCTGGACCGGCGACATCGGCCGCGCCATGGAGACATCCGCACGGCTCCAGTATGGCTGCACCTGGATCAACACCCACTTCATGCTGACCACGGAAATGCCGCATGGCGGGTTGAAACAGTCCGGCTATGGCAAGGACATGTCGATGTATGCGCTCGAAGATTACACGGCGGTGCGTCATATCATGATCGCACACTAAGACACAGTTGGCGCGCTTTGCCGGATGAAGGGCAGGGCGCGCCAGGTGACCCTGTCACAGGTCGCTGAAGCCCGGATGAGACATCTCCAACTGATAGCGAACCGGGTTCTCTCCATCGGGGGCATGGAGCGAAAATGCCGGGGATCTGTTCGTGAAATCGTGCATATGCACCGTCACGCTGTCCTCATCCAATAGCACGACACCATAGGCGGGCGCTTCAAGGGTGCCGGGAATGCGGCTCTGCCCCGGGGTCAGATCCAGCGCCACCTGATGGTTGAGCCCGCGCATGCAGGAAAAGCTGATCCCCCGCCAGTTGCCGAAGATTGCGCGATGGATATGGCCGAAAAACAGGTGCCGGATGCGGTCCTTGTGCGGGGCGATGACATCGTGGAAGGCCCCTGCGTCCAGCATCATGATCCGGTCCATCGACGAGATCCCGACCGGAAATGGCGGGTGATGCATGAACAGAAATACCGGCGCATCAGTGCTTGAAAGCTCTGCCGCCAACCACTCCAGGCGCGCAGCACAGTAGCCACCGGCGTGGGTGCCGGGGCTTTTGGTATCAAGACAAATGGCCCGGCCAAAGGGCGTGTCGAAGGCAAATTGGACAAAGCCGTGCCAATCACGCGGCGCATTCGGAAAGTGATCCGCAAAGGCCTGCGTGTCATCGTGGTTGCCGACCATCAGGTGCAAGGGCATCGTCAACTGGCTGATTTCAGAACGAAAACTCGAATAGGCGTCGGCGTCGCCCCAATGGGTCATGTCGCCGGTCAGGACAACAAAGGCGGCATCGCCGTGTTCGCGGTTGATGCTGTCCACCGCCAGGGCCAGCCGCCGGGCCGGGTCTGTCCCAAAAAGCGTCCTGCCCCCGCCGATCACATGGGTGTCGGTCAGATGGATGAATTTCATTCTGCCGCCTCGGTCGGTTTGGCCCAGTCTTCCCAACCCGTTCCTGCGGTCATCACCGGCCCGTCCCAGGCAAAGGGGATCTGGTGGATCGTCGTGTCCTGCCCATCGATCAGAACCACGCAATAGGCCGGGGCCATCGGCGCGCCTTGCAGCAATTCGGTTTCATTGAGATCCGGGATCGACTGGTTGCCGGTCGAGGGCACGCTGGCGAATTGCACCCCGGCAAAACATCCGTGGATGGGCGCATGGACATGGCCAAAATGGATGTAGTCGATCCGTGCGGCATGGGCTTCGATCAAGGCCTTGAAAGGGGGGCGATCCTCGGGCACCAGAGCGATCCTGTCTTCGGCGGGCAGGCCCACGGGCATCGGGTTGTGATGCAGGAAGATCCGCGCGCGGGTGCAGCCCTCCAGTTCGCCTTGCAGCCAGTCGCGACGCGCAGCGCAGAAATGGCCTGCATGGGTGCGCTCTTTGACGCTGTCGAGATAGATAAACCGCACGCCATCGATGGTTTCGCCATGATTGATATAGCCATTGCCATCCACGGGGTGATCCGGGAAGACGGTGCGAAAGGCCGCGCGGTTGTCGTGATTGCCGATCATCAGCCGCACCGGAATGGGCAGATCGCGGATGGAAGTCTTCAGCGCCTCATAGGCGGCGGGTTCTCCTCAATGGGCCAGATCGCCAGTGATCACGATACGGGCGGCATCGGGATGGTTGGTGACCACGTCCTTCAAGGCTTGCGAGAACCGCATATGGGGATCGAGCCCGCCCATCTCCTCTCCGGGGATGGTCAGGTGAATGTCGGAAATATGGATGATTTTCATGTATCTATCTGCCCGAAAAAAGGAACGGCCGCGCAAGGTCCCTCGCGCGGCCGAAAGTTGGAATTAGCCGTTGGGCAGAAGGTCGGCGACTTCCTCGACCAGTTCCTGCTGCAACTCCTTCATGTCGGTGGCGTCGCCGGTGACGATGCGCTCGATCCCGTCATAGATCACCTGGGTGATCGCCAGACCGTTGTCGCCCGGGTAAGCGAGCCAGTCGCGCAGCAACGGCAGCTGGTCCACGGCGGTCTGCTTGTTGGGGTTCTGCTGGTAGAAATCGGCCAGGATCACCTCGTTTGCGGCCTTGTTCGGCGGCATGTAGCCGGTGGTCTTCGCGACTTCGGCAGCACCTTCACCCGAGGTGATGAACTTGAGCCAGGTCCAGGCGGCCTCCTGCACCTTGGGATCATCCGAGGTGGAGGTCAGCAGCGCCGCGTTACCGCCCGCGGGCAGGCCTTTCGGGGTTTCCCCCATGCCGGGGAAGGGGCCGGTCACCAGTTCGAAATCGCCCTGGCTGCGCTCGACCGCGCCCAGTGCCGAGGTGGACCAGAACATCATGCCGATCTCACCGGCCGAGAAGGAGGAGAGAGCCGATTTCCACTCCAGGTTCTGCATGTCGCATTTGGTGAAGATCTCCTGCATCTGCTCCATGGCAGCCAGGGCTTCGGGGCTGTCCAGGGTCACATGGCCGTTTTCGACGATGGCCTTGTCCTGGCTCCACATCAGGGCCTGCATGAACCAGTTGCCGGTGATGTTCCAACCCCAGAAGATCGGGTTGTCGATGCCGTTGGCCTTCATGGTTTCACAGGCGCCGATCACCTCATCCCAGGTGGTGGGCAGCTCTTCGATGCCGCCGGCCTTCAGGATATCCATGTTGTAATAGCCCACCGGCAGCGAGACGGAGAAGGGCAGACCGTGCACATCGCCGCCAAAGGTCGAGAGGCTCAGCATGGCGTCGTGGTAGCCGTCCTTGGCGAAATCGGCTTCCTTGGCGATGAAGGGTTCCAGCGACTTGGCGATGCCCTTTTCCACCAGGATCTGCTGGCGGTTCAAACCCTGCATGGTCACATCGGGCAGGTTGCCGGAGACGGCTTCGCGCAGGATGGTGTTGGTGCCGTCCTCATAGCTTTCGTAAGTTGCGCGGAATTTCACGTCGATGTTCGGATGCGCTGCCTTGAAGGCGGGCATCATCGCCTCATAGGTCACGTCAAACAGGTGGCTATAGGGGTAGGCGAATTCGATGGTCACGGTGTCTTCGGCGAACACGGCGGTGGCGGACAGCGCCAGAGCCATTGCGGGAACAGTCAGTTTCATGGTTTAGATCCTTTTACTTGCCGGTCTTGGAGCAGTTGGTTTGCAGACTTGATGCTCCGGGGTTTGTCCCTGTTGGGACATCGGGAGTGGGGCCGCCCTGAAGGCGGGCGGTCCCGGTTCATTTCATGCCACTGAGGGTGATCCCCTCGATGAAGCGTTTCTGTGCGATAAGGAAGGCGACGATCAGCGGCGTGACGATCACGGTGGCCGTGGCCATCATCGGCCCAAAGAAGGATCCGTCGCCGTCGCCCTTGAATTCACGCAAGCCCAGGGGCGGCGTGAACAGGTCGCGATTGCCGGTCACCACGATGCGCGGCCAGAAGTAATCGTTCCAATGGGCCACGATGGAGAAGATCGCGAAAGCCAGCAGGGCGGGAATGGCCGTGGGCAGCATCACCCGCCAGACGATGGCGAATTCCCCCATCCCGTCCATGCGCGCCGCATCGATCAGATCATCCGGTACCGTCATGAAGAACTGGCGCATCAGGAAGATGCCGAAAACGCTGATCGTCCAAGGCACCACGAGGGCGGCATAGGTATTGGTCAGCCCCAGCTTGGCCAGCATGATATATAGCGGCAGCGCAATGGCGTGGACCGGGATCAACAGGCAGAACAGCACCAGCCCAAAGACCGCCTCGCGCCCCCAGAATTTCAGCTTGGCCAGTGCATAGGCAGCAGGCAGGGCTACCACCACCTGGATCAGGAAGATCGAGGCGGTGACGATCACCCCGTTCATAAGGTAGCGCAGCAATGGCGCCTCGGTGAAGGCCTTGGTGTAGTTGAACACCACGGGCCGCATGGAGCACTCGGCCGTGGCCTCGGCCAGAAGGGCATCCCGGATCTGGCTGTCGCTTTGCCCCGGAAACCGATCTGCGGCGGCGGCAATGTCGTCGCGGTTCGGATCGCGCAGCTTGACGCAGCGCTCATCCACCATCAGCTCTTGCCGCCCGAAAAAGCCCCCTTCGCCGCGGTCGATCTCTCCCGGCGATTTGAAGGAGTAGCTGACCATCATGTAAAAGGGCGCAATGACGACGATCACGCCAAGGATCAGGATCAGATGTTTCCACCAGTCGCGGGTCATTTGTAGTGCACCTTTCGCTCTACCAGCCAGCGCTGGATCAGGGTGAGGAACATGACGAAGACGAGAAACAGCATGGTGATGGCCGAGCCGATGCCGATAAGGTTTTGCTGCACGCCCTTCTCGAAGATGGCGAACATCATCACATAGGTGGATTTATTCGGCCCGCCGCCCTGGGGCCAGAAGGCTTCGATGGTGTCAAAGACCTGGAAGGCGCGGATGCAGCTGATGGTGACGACAAAGACCGTGGTCGGCCCCAGCGCGGGCCATGTGACCAGGCGGAAACGCTCCCAGGCGGATTTTGCGCCATCCATTTCGGCTGCGTGATAGAGCTCGCGGTGAACCCCTGTGAGGCCGGCAAGATACAGCACCATGTTGAAGCCGAACCCCTGCCAGATTCCGATGAAGCAGATCACCCAGATTGCGTATCTCTTGTCGCCCAGCCAGACCGGGAAGCGGTCCGCGCAGCTCTCGGCCATGAAGGGCCAGAGTGCCTCCAGGAAGGTGCCGCAGCCCATCGCCAGCGTCTGGTTGATCATCCCGATCGAAGGATGCAGCATGAACTCCCAGGCAATGGCCATGGCCAGCAGCGTTGCCATCACAGGCAGGAAATAGATCGTCTTGTAGATCTCGCGGAAGCGGCCCAGCGAATTGATCAGCAGTGCCGCGCCGAGGCCAAGCCCGACCGAGATCGGAACCACGGTGACAACATAGGTCAGAGTGGCAACGAACATCTTTTCATAGGTCGAACGGGTGAACAGTTTTTCGTAGTTCCTGGCGCCGACCCAATCAAAGCCACTGTTGCCCAGCGAATAGTTGGTCAGGGACAGCAGCCCGGCAATCAGCACCGGCGCCAGAAGGATCACCACCATCAGGATCAGGGCAGGCGCGGTCAAAGCCCAGGCCGCGCGGCGTTCCTTGCTGGCGTGATCCGTAACCGGTCTTTGCGCCCGGTCTGCGAGAGTGGTCTCGATGGCGGTCATGTCAGGCCACCTCGGAGGCGGCGGCATTCAGCTGCCGCAGCCCGCGCAGTCGCGCGCCATCGGCATCAAACACCAGCGCTTTGCCTGTGTTGAAATTCAGGGCAACCGAGGTCCCAAGGGCAAGGGCAGCGCGTTGATCCGGCGTGGCGCGCAGGGTGACGCGATCTTGGCTGGCGGTCAGGGCCACCTGAACGAAGACCTCCGAACCCAGGTTCTCCGTGTGCACCACCTGGCCATGAAGCGGCGCATCCTCGCCGCCCAATCTCAGCGCCTCGGGACGCAGGCCAAGGGAGGCAACACCGCGCGCAGCCTTCGGGATTACGATGTCCAGGGGGCGATCCATCAGGTTCAGACGGCCGCCCTCGGAGATCTCGAGCGGCAGGATGTTGATCTTGGGGGAGCCGATGAACTCGGCCACCTCGATATGATCGGGATCCTCATAGACCACTTCGGGGGCAGCACATTGCAGGATGCGCCCGCCCATCATCACGGCGATCCGGTCGGACATGGTCATCGCCTCGACCTGATCGTGGGTCACGTAGATGAAGGTGGCCTGAAGCCTGCGATGCAGCTGGGCAATCTCGGCCCGGGTCTGCACCCGCAGCTTGGCATCAAGGTTTGATAGTGGCTCATCCAGTAGGAAGGCGGCAGGTTCCCGCACCAAGGCGCGCCCAAGGGCAACGCGCTGACGCTGCCCGCCCGAAAGCTGCCCGGGCTTGCGATCCAGCAGGTGTCCGATCTCCAGCATCCGGGCGGCGTGATCGACGTCCCGCCCGATGTCCTGCGCCATGGCGCGGGCACCCGGCATGACGCGGCCAATCAGGGGAAGCCGCTGCATCCCGCTCATGCGGCGCATCTTCAGCGGCACGGCGATGTTCTCGCCGACGCTCAGATGCGGATAGAGCGCGTAGGATTGAAACACCATCGACAGGTTGCGGTCCGCGGCCCGTTGACCCGCCACCGATTGGCCCGCGATGCTGATCTCGCCCGCGCTTTGCTCTTCCAGCCCGGCGATGATCCGCAATAAAGTGGACTTGCCGCAGCCCGATGGGCCCACCAGCGAGACGAATTCACCATCGGCAATGTCCAGCGACACCCCCTTGAGCACTTCGGTATCCCCAAAGCGTTTGGTCACTTGATCGATGCTCAACCCGGCCATCTGATTCCTCCATCTGACGGCAATGGTGTACGCAGGGCAGCTCTCACTAATGTGACGTCATATTAGTGAGACTAATGACCGCTATGGCTGCCCCTGAACGAAGGAGCCGCCATGCCTGCCAGTCACCATCAGTTCGTTGCCTTTGCCTATGTGGTCCGCGAGGGGAGTTTCTCGGCCGCAGCCCTAAGGCTGGGGGTGACGCAGTCGGCGGTGACGCAGCATGTGGCAAAGCTGGAAAAACAGGTCGGATCGCAATTGCTGCTGCGCAGCCGCGACGGCCTCGCCCTGACCCGCACAGGCCAGGATTTCTACGACCTTGCCGACCGGCTGGTGGCGCTGGACACCGAAATCAACGAGCGGCTTGAGGGGTTCGAGGCCATGGCGCGTGGTCACATCAAGATCATCGCCAACGCGCCGATGCCTGCGCTGAGGGCGATCAGCCTGTTCCGGCAGAGCTACCCGGATGTAGAGATCGAATTCGCGCTCTATTCCTGGACCACGGCAACGCGGCTGTTGCGGGAACGGCGGGCGGATGTCGGGGTGATCACGGATCCGCCAAAGGCAGACGATTGGGATCGGGTGTCGGTGCAAAAGGCCTGCTATGTTGCCTATGTCCTGCCGTCCTCGCCGCTTGCCAATCGGGAGGTTCTGCATTTCAGGGATCTGGCGCAGGAAACCATCATCCTGCCGGAAAGCGGTTCGCTGACCGAGCGTGTCGTGCGCGAGGCTCTGGTCAGGCACGGGGTACAGTTTCAACGCAGCATCAAGATGACCACCTTCCCGCTGATGTGCGAGGCCGTGTTGCAGGGTGCAGGCATCGCCATCTTTCTTGGCAACAGCGGGTTGATTTCCCGCGGTCTGGTTGAAGTGCCAATCGCGGAACTCTCTGAGGCGCATGAAACGGCGGTCGTCGCACCCAAGGACCGGGCGCGTCTGCGGCTGGTCAGGGCCTTCATCGACATCGCGTCCTATTCGGACTTTAGATAGCCACCGGGATCAGAATGGGCAGCGCCTCGCGGTTCTGCACTCTGCCATGCGGGCGGCAGCCAGAGCCGTGTTTTCGGCCATCGCTGACACGGGGACGAGATCGACAGGGGCCTGTTGGCCCCCGCCAGGGCCCGCTTAGAAGAAACCAAGCTTGTTGGGGTTGTAGCTGACTAGGATGTTTTTGGTCTGCTGGTAGTGGTCCAGCATCATCTTGTGTGTCTCGCGCCCGATGCCCGACTGTTTGTAGCCGCCAAAAGCCGCATGGGCGGGATAGGCATGATAGTTGTTCACCCAGACGCGGCCCGCTTCAATCGCGCGACCGAAGCGATAACAGGTATTGGCGTCGCGCGACCAGACACCCGCACCCAGCCCGTACATCGTGTCATTGGCGATCTGCAGCGCCTCTTCTTCGTCCTTGAAGGTGGTCACTGAAACGACGGGTCCGAAGATCTCTTCCTGGAACACCCGCATCTTGTTGTGGCCTTTCAGGATGGTGGGCTGGATGTAGTTTCCTCCGGCCAGCTCACCGTCGAACTGCGCGGCCGCCCCACCGGCCAGAACTTCGGCCCCTTCTTCGACGCCAATGCGTAGGTAGGACAGGATCTTTTCCTGTTGTTCAACGCTGGCCTGCGCCCCAACCATCGTGTCAGGATTGCGCGGGTCGCCGTGTTTGATGGCTTTGACGCGTTCAATGCAGCGGGCGATGAAGTCCTCGTAGATGTCCTCCTGGATCAGCGCTCGTGACGGGCAGGTGCAGACCTCGCCCTGGTTGAAGGCAAACAGAACAAAGCCTTCGACCGCCTTGTCCAGAAAGGCATCATCCTTTGCCATCACGTCCGAGAAGAAGATATTCGGGCTTTTGCCCCCCAGTTCCAGGGTGACGGGGATCAGGTTGGTCGTGGCCGCCTGCATGATCTTGCGCCCCGTCTCGGTGGAGCCGGTGAAGGCGATCTTGGCAATCCGCGACGATTGCGCCAAAGCCGCACCGACTTCCCCGCCATAGCCGTTGACGATGTTCAGGACACCGGCAGGCAGGTACTCGGCCATGATTTCAGCAAGGATCATGATCGCCGCCGGGGTTTGTTCCGCCGGTTTCAGCACGATGCAATTGCCCGCCGCCAGGGCAGGGGCCAGTTTCCACGCGGCCATGAGGATCGAGAAGTTCCAGGGGATAATCTGACCGACCACACCCAAGGGTTCATGGAAATGATAGGCGACGGTATCGGCGTCGATCTCGCTCATATTGCCTTCCTGACTGCGTAGCACACCTGCGAAATAGCGGAAGTGGTCGGCAGACAGCGGGATATCGGCCGCCAGGGTCTCTCGGATCGGCTTCCCATTGTCCCAGGTTTCCGCCTGTGCCAACCGCTCGAGGTTGGCCTCGATCGCATCGGCGATCTTCAGCAGGATGTTGGAGCGTTCGGCGGCCGATGTCCGGCCCCAGCTGTCCTTGGCCGCATGGGCCGCATCAAGCGCCAGTTCCACGTCGGCCTGGTCTGAGCGCGCGCATTCGGTGATCGCTTCACCGGTGATCGGGGTGACATTGGTGAAGTACCGGCCGTTCACTGGCGGCGTGAATGCTCCGCCGATAAAGTTGTCATAGCGGGGCTTGAAGGGCGAGACATAGGTGCCTGCCTCGGTATGGGTCATGTCATTCATTGTGTTTCTCCTCCATGTGTCCGGACCTCCTCCGGAACTGCGATGGAAGATGCGCGGGCCACCCCGTGCTGTCTGCAGGTCGACAGATTGAACAGCGAGAGTCTGTCTCAGCGCTGAGACACCTTGGATCAGCCTTGATCCAATCCCAGCCGCTTCATGCGGCGATAGAGCGTGGCGCGGCCAATCCCGAGGTGCCGCGCGGCCTCGGAGACATTGCCACCGCTGCGGGTCAGGGCCCGGATGACCGCCGCCCGCTCCGCCTTTTCAAAGCCGGTCGGCCCATCCCGGCGCCCCAGCACGTCATTTGCGGGGCGTGGCGCAAGATCGCCCACCGGGGCGAAACGGAAGACCCGGCGTGCTTCGCGGGTGGCTCCGATGATCAGATCGTGCTCGTCGATGGCCAAAAGGGTGGAGGCTTCTGCATTGTCGCTTTCCGCGACCACGATACGCGCCTTGTCAAAGGCGGCGCGGAAGTTCGCCTCCTCGATGGCGCGGGCCGTCTGGGCAACCTGGGCACCGATCAGGCGGTTGAAGGCTTCTGTATGATCCGCCCGTGCCGACGACACATCCAACGCCGCCATGATCCGCCCGTCGGCACCGTAGATGGGCGCATCGATACAGCTCATTGCGGTGTTGCGGGCAAAGAAATGCTCATCCCGGTGAATAATGACCCGTCTCTGTTCGGCCAGACAGGTGCCGATCCCGTTGGTGCCTTCATTCTGTTCGCTCCAGTCGGCGCCGATACTGAGGCCCCATTCCTGAAAGACAGCAGTGTCGGCTTCGGAAATCCGCTGATCCAGAACCACCCCATCGTCGTCGGTCAGCAGCACGGCGCATCCGGACTGGCCGATGAGGGAAAACAGGCAATCCATCCGAGGGGCAGCAACGGTCATGAATTTCTCGAAAGCATCCAGCCGTTCGCGCAGGTGCGTGCCCTCCACCCGTTTCGGGCTGCGGTGCTCGCCGGGGTCGAGCCCATGCTTTTCCGCCGAACGCCGCCAGCTTGCCGCGAGCCGCGACCGGGCAGCCGCAGAGGGAGAGTTCGCAACTTCCAGAACTTTTTCGATATGTGCGACAGATGGGGTCATAGCTAGCGGCAGAGAGTTTCGACAAGGCTAGGTGAAGACAAGGGCCAAGGCAAACGCTGCAGGATGCGTCTGTCTCAGAGCTGAGACAGTTGGCGGGTCTTTTCGCAATCGCTTCGGGCCATGGGCGGCCGTGTCCACTGTGCCAGGCAGGAGAAAAAGGGCTGCCGTCAAGCAGGAGTGCAGCTGTTCCGGGGGCTTGAAAGGAAATCAGGCGCATCCCCGGGGACGGCAGGGGGCCGTTACCGGGAATACGCCTGATCCATAAGCTGACCGGCTGCCGATGCAGCAGGTGCGTTAGCCGCCGAAATCGTCCAGCATGATGTCTTCGCGATCCACGCCGAGGTCGAGCAGCATATTGATCACCGAAGAGTTCATGATGGGCGGGCCGCACATGTAGAATTCGCAATCTTCCGGCGCCGGGTGGTTCTTCAGGTATTCGTCATAAAGAACATTGTGGATGAAGCCCGTGTAGCCGCCCCAATCATCCTCGGGCAGGGCATCCGACAGCGCCACATGCCAGGTGAAGTTGGGGAATTCCTTGGCCAGTTCGTCGAAGTCCTCGACGAAGAACATCTCTTTCTTCGACCGCGCACCGTACCAGAAGGTGATCTTGCGATCCTTATTCTTCAGCCGTTTGAGCTGGTCGAAGATATGGCTGCGCATCGGTGCCATGCCGGCGCCGCCGCCGATGAACACCATTTCCTTGTCGGTTTCGCGGGCGAAAAATTCGCCGAACGGGCCGGAGATGGTCACCTTGTCCCCTGGTTTCAGGTTGAAGATGAAGGAGGACATCTGGCCCGGAGGAATGTCCGTCGACCCCGGAGGCGGCGAGGCCACACGGACGTTGAGCATGATCATGCCCTTTTCATCCGGATAGTTGGCCATCGAATAGGCGCGCTCGATGGGTTCGGTCACCGTGGATTCATACTGCCACAGGTTAAACTTGTCCCAGTCTTCGCGGTATTCTTCCTCGATGTCGAAATCGGTGTATTTCAACTGATGCGCGGGGGCTTCGATCTGGATGTAGCCACCGGCGCGGAAGTTCACGTCCTCGCCTTCGGGCAGGTCCAGGACCAGGGCCTTGATGAAGGTGGCGACGTTTTCGTTGGAACGCACGGTGCATTCCCATTTCTTGACGCCGAAGACCTCTTCCGGGACCTCGACCTCCATGTCCTGCTTGACCGCCACCTGGCAGGACAGGCGGTCGCCACAGGCGGCCTCACGTTTGGTGATGTGGCTTTCCTCGGTCGGCAGGATCGATCCGCCACCGGAATGGATGCGCACACGGCACTGCGCACAGGTGCCGCCTCCACCACAGGCCGAGGGGACAAAGAGCTTCTGCTCGGCCAGTGTCTGCAGCAGTTTGCCGCCCGCAGGCACGGAAATGGTCTTCTCACCGTTGATGGTGATATTGACGTTGCCGCTGGACACCAGCCGCGAGCGGGCGGCCAGGATAACCACCACAAGGGCGAGCACGATCAGGGTGAAGAGGATGATGCCAAGGCCAAAGGTTGCCATTGCGTTGATCCTTTACAGTTTCACGCCAGAGAAGGACATGAAGGCCATCGCCATCAATCCTGCGGTGATAAAGGTGATCCCCAGGCCCTGCAGGCCATCGGGAATGTCGGAATACTTCAGCTTTTCACGCACACCGGCCATGGCGGTAATCGCCAGCGCCCAGCCGAAACCGGAGGAGACGCCATAGGTCAGCGATTCCGAGAAATCGTAGCCGCGTTCGACCATGAACAGCGAACCGCCAAGGATGGCGCAGTTCACCGTGATCAGCGGCAGGAACACGCCCAGGGCGTTGTAAAGCGGCGGGAAGTACTTATCGAGCACCATCTCGAGGATCTGCACCAGGGCCGCGATCACGCCGATATAGGAGATCAGGCCAAGGAAGGTGAGATCGATCTCGGGAAACCCGGCCCAGGCCAGCGCGCCGGGGGCCAGCAGGTAGGTCAGGATCAGGTTGTTGGCGGGCACGGTGATGGATTGGACGATCATCACCGAGATGCCCAGACCAATGGCGGTCGAGATCTTCTTGGAAACGGCGATGAAGGTACACATGCCGAGAAAGAACGACAGGGCAAGGTTTTCAACAAAGATCGCCTTGACTGCGAGGGAGATGAGATCTTCCATCAGTGTGCCTCAACCGACTGGATTTTATATTCGCGGGCTTCGACCTGTTCGGATTTCCATGTGCGGAACGCCCAGATGATCAGGCCGATGATGAAGAAGGCCGAAGGCGGCAGCAGCAGCAGGCCATTGGGCACATACCAGCCGCCGTTATTGACTGTTTCCAGGATGGTGATGCCGAACAGGCTGCCGGAGCCGAACAGCTCGCGGATCACGCCGACCAGCATCAGGATCAGCCCATAGCCCAGCCCGTTGCCGATGCCATCGATGAAACTGTCGATCGGCGGGTTCTTCATGGCAAAGGCCTCGGCCCGGCCCATCACGATACAGTTGGTGATGATCAGGCCGACAAAAACAGAGAGCGTCTTGGAAATCTCAAAGGCGAAGGCCTTCAGCATCTGGTCCACCAGGATCACCAGCGAGGCGATGATGACCATCTGCACGATGATCCGGATCGAGCCGGGGATCTGGTTGCGGATCATCGAGATGAACATCGACGAAAACGCCGTCACCAGCGTCACCGCGATCGCCATCACAAAGGCCACCTGCAGCGACGAGGTCACCGCCAGGGCCGAACAGATGCCCAGCACCTGCAGGGTGATCGGGTTGTTGTCGACCAGCGGGTCGATCAGCATGTCTCTGCGTTTATGTGCCATTACAGGTTCCCCGCCTTGAGGTTCTCGAGGAACGGCTTGTAGCCGCTCTCGCCCATCCAGAAATTCACCAGGTTATGGACACCGCCGGTGGTCAGCGTCGCCCCGGCCAGCGCATCGATATGGTATTCGGCCCCGGCGGCAGGTGCTGTCTTGCTGACGCTGATCTGCAATGCGCCGCTGTCATCGGCCAGTTTCTTGCCCTTCCACAGCGCCTTCCAGCGGGGATTGTCCACCTCGGCGCCCAGGCCCGGTGTTTCCGCGTGCTCGTAGAACTGCAGGCCGAAGATGTCGTTGCCGTTCTCTTCCAGCGCGATAAAGCCGTACAGCGTCGACCACAGGCCATAGCCGTGCAGCGGCAGGATCACCTTGTCGATCGCGCCTGCCTCGTCGCGCAGCAGGTAGACGGTGACAAACCGCGCCTGGCGGCCAATGCCGGCCGGGTCGTCGCTCAGCGCAACCGAGGTTGCCGGATCGTCGGCAGCAGCGCGATCGTCAAAGCTGGCAGGATCGAAGGCGTCGGTGAAGGCACCGCTTTCCAGTTCCAGAACCTGTGCCTCGAAGGCGCCGAAGGCCTCGACCACATCCTGGCTCGGATCATAGATGCCCGCCACCTGCAGGATGTTGATCTGCTTGTCCTTCAGCGCGTTGACGGCCTGCATCGGGCGCAGCGCCACCGCAGCGGCGGAGACCACGATCGAGGCCACCAGGCAAACCGATACCGCAACGAAGATCGTCTTGGGCACCGAGTCCGTCGGCAGCGCCAGGAAGCGGCGGATGAAGCCTTGCGGCGGGGTCGGAGTGTTGTTTTCCTCAGCCATGACGTTTGGCCCTACGTTTGATGTTGGCCTGGACGACGAAGTAGTCGATCAGCGGCGCAAAGACGTTTCCGAACAAGATCGCGAGCATCATGCCTTCGGGGAAGGCCGGGTTGATCACCCGGATCATCACCACCATGAAGCCGATCAGCGCGCCGTAGATATAGCGCCCTACATTCGTATGCGCGCCCGAGACGGGCTCGGTCACCATGAAGACAAGCCCGAAGGCATAGCCACCCAGCACAAGGTGCCAGTACCAGGGCATGGCGAACATCGGGTTACTGTCGGAGCCGATCCAGTTCAGCAGCAGCGAGAAGCCGATCATGCCGGCAAGACAGCCCACCACCATGCGATAGTTGGCGATCTTGGTTGCCAGCAGGAAGACCAGGCCGATCAGGCAGGCCAGGGTCGAGGTCTCGCCAAAGGATCCGGGGATGAAGCCATAGAAGCTGTCCCACCAGCTCATGCCGTTGGCGGCAAGGGCCTGGAAGCCTTGCGAGGCCGATACCGCCAGCGCGGTGGCGCCGGTAAAGCCGTCCACAGGCACCCAGACACTGTCGCCCGACAGCTGTGCGGGGTAGGCGAAATAGAGGAACGCGCGCCCGGTCAGGGCCGGATTGAGAAAGTTCTTGCCGGTGCCGCCAAAGACTTCCTTGCCGATCACCACGCCGAAGATGATGCCAAGCGCCACCTGCCACAGCGGTGTCGTGGCGGGCACGATCAGCGCATATAGCATCGAGGAGACCAGGAAGCCTTCGTTGACCTCATGCTTGCGCACGGTGGCAAAGATCACCTCGAAGATGCCGCCCGCAACCAGGGTCACGATGTAGATCGGCAGGAAGTAGAGCAACCCATGCGCCATATTGGCCAGCGGGTTGGCGGCATTGAAGCCGATGCCCAGCATGTCGATGATGGCGGCGCGCCAGCCCGAGGCACCAAATTCGGCAATCGCCAGGTTGGTCTGGTAGCCGGTGTTATAAAGCCCCATCAGGATACAGGGGATCGTGGCGATCACCACATAGGTCATGATCCGCTTCATATCCACGTAGGACCGTGCATGCGGCGCGACCGTGGTCACCGTCTTGGGGGTGTAAAGGAAGCTCTCCACCATCTCGTAGATGGGGAAGTACTTTTCGTACTTGCCGCCCTTCTCAAAGTGCGGCTCGATCCGATCGAAGAAATTACGCAGGCCCACTGTTTACCCCTCTTTCTCGATCTTGGTCAGGCAGTCGCGCAAGGCCAGCCCGTATTCATACTTGGCCGGACAGGCGAACCCGACCAGGCCAAGATCCTCTTCGTCCAACTCCAGCGCACCCAGCAGCTGGGCCTGATCGGTATCCTTCACCAGCAGCGCGCGCAGCAGCTGCGTGGGGAGGAAATCCTGCGGCATCAGGGCTTCGAAGGTGCCGATCGGCACCATGGCCCGGCGCCCGCCATTGAGGTTGCTCGTCAGCGGGAACTTGCGCCGTGCCAAGGCCGAGCCCAGCACCGGCTGAACCGCGTATTTGGCAAACATCGGGCGGATCCAGCCCATCGGGATCTGCTTGCGGTCTTCCTCGATCAGGGTGATCTGGCGCGCGTAGCGACCCAGATAGCCGCTTTCGCCTTCACCGGCGCGCCCGCTCAGCACGGAACCAGAGATCATCCGCACCGGCAGATCGGTCGGCAGATCATTCCGGGCAACATCGGCCATCGACGCACCTGCAATGGTGCGCACCATGCGCGGATCCGCGCAGACCGGACCGGCCAGCGAAATGATGCAGGAGGCGTCGAGTTTTCCGGTCAGAAGCAGGCGACCGATCACGATCACGTCCTGATAGCCGATGGTCCAGACCGGCGTGTCGGCCTTGAGGGGCTGAAGGAAATGGATATGGGTGCCAGCGAGGCCGGCGGGATGGGGCCCGGAGAAGGCAGCCGCCTCGACACCGGGCAGGTCGGCGCCCGGAATGTTAGCGCCGTCGCCCTGGCAGAGATAGGTCTTGCCCTGCGAGAGCGAGGCCACAGCAGCCAGACCAGCGGTAAAGGCCTCGGCGTCTTCGGCGATGATCAGGGCCGGATCGGCGGCCAGTGGCTCGGTGTCCATCGCGGTGACAAAAATCGCCGCAGGCCGGGTGGCAGGATCGGGTACCTTTGAATAGGGGCGGGTGCGGAAGGAGGTCCACAGCCCGGCAGCGCAGAGCCGCTCGGCCAGGCCTTCGGGGGTTGTGGCATCGCCCACCGCCGAAAAATCTACGGGCGCGGCGGCGCTGTCATCGACGTCGATCTCGATGCTGACCAGCTTGCGGCGGGCGCCACGGTTGATGGCCTTGACCCGCCCGGCGACGGGCGAGACGATCTGCACCTGCGGCAAGTTCTTGTCGATCAGCACTGGAGTACCGGCCCCCACCACATCGCCTTCAGCAACCAGGACGCGCGGTTTCAGGCCGATATAGTCGTCGCCCAGAATGCCACAGGTCTGCGATTTCGGAGCAACTTCGATTTCTGATCTTGGTGCGCCCGAGATGGGGACATCCAAACCTTTTCTTAGCGGGAAACGCTGCAACGTTCTTCACCTCTGCCGAAAATTTCTTGGCTTATGCGACAAGCAGGCCTTGGGTGAAAGTGGAAATATGGCTCCTGGGAAACTTTATCTTTCGCGGCCTTTTATCTGTTGAACTGCCCAGCAAACTCGTTGAAAAGCTGTCCCGATAAACCGCCTTGGCCGCCTCGACCCAAAAGGGAGTGTCTCCTTGTCTGATCTGACCGCGTTGTCCCGCCGTTCTTTCATCCTGATGTCGATGGCGCTTGCCGCCTGTAAGCCTGGTGAAAACATTATAAAAATCACAGGCTTGACGATGGGGACTACATATAATGTGGTGGCTGTCGACGCGACCAACTCGGTCAGCGAAGCAGAGGCGAAACAGCAGATCGAATCGGCCCTGGCGCTGGTGAATCGGCAGATGTCGAACTGGGACGCCACGTCTGAGATTTCCCGCTTCAATGCAAATACCGGCACCGAGGCGGTTTCGGTCTCGGCTGATCTGGCCAAGGTGATGCAGGCCGCCGAATCGGTTCACATCGCAAGTGAAGGCCGTTTCGACACCACCATGGGGCCGCTGATCGAGCTCTGGGGCTTTGGTGCCAACACGGGTGTCGGCATGCCGGGCGATGCAGAAATCGCAGAGGCCAAGGCGCGTTCGGGCCATGCGGCGACGCTGAATGTGGGCGCATCGAGCCTGCAGAAGAAACAGTCCGATACGCAGGTATACCTGTCGGCCATCGGCAAGGGCTATGGCGCAGATGCGGTTGGCCGCGCGCTCGAATCCCTCGGCCTGAGCAACTACATGGTTGAAATCGGCGGCGATCTTTATGCCTCGGGCAAGAACGCGGACGGCCTGCCCTGGCAGATCGGCATCGAAAAGCCCGCGGCCCTGTCGGGTGGTGTGCTGGAGCTGATCGGTGTGTCCGGTCTTGGTGTTGCCTCGTCGGGCGACTACCGCAACTACTTCGAAAAGGACGGGCAGCGCTATTCGCACCTGATCGACCCCGCCACGGGTCGCCCGATCACCCACAAGACTGCCTCGGCGACGGTGCTGGCGGAGAATGCCATGCTGGCGGATGCCTGGGCCACGGCCCTGTTGATCCTGGGCCGTGAACGGGGCCTTGAAATTGCCGAGGAGCACGACCTCGCGGTTCTCTTCGTGGACCGGGACGAAGATGCCTCCGACCTGCGGTTCAAGACCGCCGCAAGCGGTCGCTTCACCGCGCTGACAAGCTAAGTTCTGACGGAGCAAGCCGCCATGACCACGTTCCTCTTCACGTTTGGATTGTTGCTGCTGATCATGCTGGGCATGGCCCTTGGCGTGATCCTGATGAACAAGACGATCAAGGGAAGCTGTGGCGGCTTGAATGCGATCAGCGGTGCCGACAAATGCCTTGTCTGCAGCAAGGATATCGACCCCGACAGCCCGCTGCGCGACCGGCTGCAATGTCCGCGCAAGCGTCAGATCATGGAACAGGCGCAGCGCATGGAAAAAAGCGCCTAACCTCCCGTCGACAGCGGAACAAATCCAAGAACCAGCAGCCCGGCTGCGGCCAACAGGCCGAAAAGCCACAGCTGCCAGCGCGGCCCTTCCATTTTCCAAACCCGCCGATATTGGTAGCCGGACAGGCAGGCCAGCACGAAGATCACCGTGGCGATCAGCGGGGACAGGGTAATCAGGGGCACTGCGATCTCCACTTTACTAGACGCTGCGTTATGCTGCAGGCTGTCATGAATGACAACCGCAGCTTAAAGGAGCCGCCCCATGCCCACCTCCTATCAGGCACCGATGCGCAAGGATAAGGACAAGAAAGGCGGTCATAGCCAGACGCCCTCTTCCAACCTGCAGCCTGCGATGGCGACCGTGGCCGATATCCTGAACGGGAAGGGCAACGAGGTGTTCTCGATCAGCCCTGACGAGACATTGCATCGAGCGGTGGAGCTGTTGCGGGACAAGCGTATCGGCGCCTTGCTGGCCACCGACGAAACGGGGGCATTGTGCGGGGTGCTGTCCGAGCGCGATATCGTTCGCAAGCTCGCCGATGCGCCGGGCCGCACCCTGCCGCAGCTGGTTCGGGACGTGATGACCCGGAAGGTCGAAACCTGCAGCCCGGCGGATCCGCTCCTGTCGGTGCTCAAGCGTATGACGGCGGGCCGGTTCCGCCACATGCCGGTGACAGCGGATGGCAAGCTGACGGGCATGATCACGATTGGCGATGTCGTAAACTTCCGGCTGACCCAGCTGGAGCATGAAGCCCTGCAAATGAAGCAATTGATCGTCGGCTGACGACTGATCGGGATGGTGCTGCCTGCGCCATCCCGGTGATGCTTGAAGCGGGTGCCGCCACTCCAGGACATGCCTCCCTCTGGGGCTGGACTCTTTTGTCGCATCCCATTGTCTGAGCTCTGATCCCCCTCATATCGTGAAGGGTCGTCTTTGGTGCTGTCCCCTCCGGGGCCGCCAAGCTGCGGGACGCTGTCGTCTGGTCTCAGGGCCAAGAAGCGGGTTCCTGCCGAGCCGTTCGGCTTGGCTTGCTGCAATAAGCGATCTTGTGAAAGATGATCACAATGAGACTCAGCAAGGCCGAGTACCTCAGAGGCAGTTTGAGTCAGAATAACAAGTAACAAGGGCAGAACACATGATTGGTCGGAAAGTCCTGCGTTCGGCGCTGGCATTTGCTGTAACCGCTACCGTTTCCACGTCATTCCCCCAGGCCGGTCGGGCCGCTGCCGTGCAATGCCCGGCGCCGCTCACCCAAGGGGTGCCCAAACGGCAGGGCAGGGCGCCGCGTGGCAGTGAGGTGATGCAGGCCCTGCAGGGCCTCCAGGGCAGGCAGCGCGACGATCTGGTGATGGAGCAGGTGCTGTCAGGAAACCTGCCGCCCTTCCTGCGCAAGCTGGTGCCGGTCGATATTGCCGGGGTGCTTGCCAATGGAGAGCGGATGTTGGTGACCATCTGCGTCATGCCGGAATACCTTGCGGTTGGCGACAACCGGGATTTCGTGCGGGTGCCGATGGGCCTGGCTTCGGCGGCGCGGATCGCCAGCGAGCTGGGGTTCCTTTTGCCGACGCCAAAGATGGTCGATGCGATCTATAACCGCGCGCAGATCCGGCTTGCGCCGCGTCCGATGAAGCCGACAGCACAGATGGAATCGACCGACTATCTGATGCGGCACGATCAGATCATCGATGCGCAACGCGCCCAAAGCCCGTCGGTCCTGGCCGCGCTGACATCGGGCCAGAAGAAGGACATTGTGCTGACCAATCGGTTGCGCAGCAAACCGGGGCGCGTGGCCATCTATGGCTGGCATCGGCAGAACGGACGCCCGATCCAGCCGCTCAGCACGGTTCACGGGGCGGAATATGCCGATTACAGCCATGGCGTTCGCCTGGTGAGCCAGACCGCCTTTGTGAATGGGCGGCCGACCAGCCTGGCGGAGATCATGGCGGATCGTGAGCTGGCGGGCATTGTCAGCTCTGAAGGGCCGATCGCCGATGCCACAGGCCTGCTGGCCACCCAGTTCTGATCTCGGCCCTGATCCCGGGTTTCTGAGTTCTGGCTCTGCTTCTGCGGTCAGGGGGGCGTTCAGAGCCGTGGCAGGATCACTCCAGTGATTTGCAGCAGCGGAATCCCAGGTGGTAGTTCTCATGGCTGCTGGCGCTCATCACCCTTGATCCATGCCAATAGGGCGCGCGCCAGCGGCACCAATCCGGGTGGGCGCGGTATTTGTCCCAGATGAACCAGCTGCCTTTCATTTCGGTGACACCCAATGAGGTGCTGCCGGTGCTGGCCATCTCGCGGGGGGTCATCGGCAGGTTCATATGTTCGGCCGCGTTGCCGTGCTGATCGTAGACGCCAAGGGCGCTGACACAGCCCGGAAAGGCGCCGGTGGGATAGGTGTTTGACCCGCAGCTGTTGAAGCCACCGCCCCCGCAAGAGGCGCTTTTGGTACTGTTGGCAGCGCAGATGCCGCTTTGATAGGTCGCCCCATAGGCCCAGTTCTTTGTGCCGCCGTATTTGGCATTATGGGCGCTGCGCATCGCTGCGACCGATCCACGGCCAAAGAAATAGTCCGGCGGCTCCAGCGCGCCGGCACAGGCGCCTTCCCATTCATGGGCGTCGCAGATCCGCTTGCCGACGGCGGCGCAGATCTGTGCCGCCTCGCGGGCACGGGTCCAGACGACCGGATAGGTGCAGGGGATGTTGGGGAATTCGAAGATATCGATGCAGGCCTTGGCATCAGAGGGTTTTTCTACCTTCGGATCATAAAGCGGCGCCATGTATTCATCGCCGCATATCCGCTTGTTCTGCGCATTTCTGTAGGGTCAGGACCCATTGATTTCCGTCCAGCGGCGTGATTCACGGTTCGAAAATCGAGCGGTAACATGTCTGATCTA
>NZ_JARCJD010000049.1 GCF_028890115.1 Phaeobacter sp. QD34_24 | reverse complement strand
ATCAGACATGTTACCGCTCGATTTTCGAACCGTGAATCACGCCGCTGGACGGAAATCAATGGGTCCTGACCCTAGCGTCTGGCCGTTGTTTTCAGGGTTAGACCTCTCGGCATATGCAATTCGAAATCCAAGATATCCGATTGCAATGGTAATGAGTACCTCGGTTTCGAGATTGAAAGCATTTCCAATATCTTCGAACATAGTTGTGTGTGTCCTTTCAGTGGATAGTCTTCGTAGCCGACGAGCGAGTTGTCACTCAGTTCTTTGAGAATGGGCCCCGTGTCGAGGGGCGTTGGTGCGCCCCTTGGCCCCCCGCTTGGGGGGCAGGCCGTCACCCCGCTGCCAGCAGGAAGCACATCAGCTCGCCATAGCGCAGACCCAGCCGCTCACCATCTGGCTCTTCGGCCTGGTACTCTTCGGTGACGGTTTCCATTACCGGAATGTGATGCACGGCCGGTCGATGGTCATAGACCGGTTCGCCGGTCTTCTCATCGATCCCGACCTGTACCTCGGCAGTGATGGGCGAACCCGCCTCATCGTACAGTGGCACTTCGTCGAACACCGGCTGTTCGACTTCCACGGTCACCATCTTTCGAACAGCGCGGCCGTCGGTCACCTCGATCACTTCACGGTCCTTCGTTACCAGCTCCGTCACTTGCCGCTCGATCTCCCTGGTCTTGACGACGGTCTTGGTGATTGGGGTGCGCGTGAACAGGCCATAGCGACCAGGATCTAGTCCTTCCGCCTGAAAGGCTGCTTCCACCTCTTGGGCAATGAAACCGCAATGCAGACGGGCCGCATCGCCTTTGTCTGCAACCGCGTCGATCCACTGGAAGATCTTTGCCATCCCCTTCAAGGCTGCTGCGACGCGGCGTTCTGCATCCGTAAACCCGCGAATACCTGTTTTCAGGTTTTCGTCTGAGGTCTGGATGACCGTTTTTTTGGCGAATATATCGTCCCAGCGATATGATGCCGACCCGAGATCCTGCGCATTGTCCGTTGCTGGCCGGATGATACTCTCAGTTTCAATGACCAGCTTGTCGTTGCCCTCGGCGCGAAGCCTCATTTCGTTGTGCTTGCAGGCTATGGCTTTGAACGAACCATCTGCGTTGTCAGCGGGGACACGGACAACCATGCTCGATGACCCGCCGCTATCCGACTCGAGGAATAGCCCACCTTTCCATTGACCGCCGGTGGAGCCAATCTGCAGGCCGCAGGATTGATTTTGCGCGTAGGTTACAGGACGTATGTCGATATAGTGATCCGGTGTTGTTGTACCCATAACCATCCTGCCGGTATTCGAAATGGTCATCCTGACCGCATCGTTTGTGACAGCCTGCAACCCTACGGCACCGGAATGACCGAACGATTTCAGGCCGCACGACTGGCTCCCATCCGTCCGCTGGTGCTTCAAGAGCCAGCCATCAGCGTTGCGCCGGATGTTGAGGAAATCTGCAAGGGTGAGGCTGCCCTCCAGCCCCGTAGTGGTGCCGATGCCCACGGCGCCATTCGCAAGAAGAAGGCCCAAAACGCCCCCGGCCTGGATACCGATCTGGTTTTCACCGACCAGCTTAACCCCTGTGTCGCGATCCGTGTTGAAGGCAGCGAGGGAGGTGCCGAAATACCCGTCCGCGAGCAGGTCCTTGGCGGCCTGAAAATCACTCAGCAGCGCCTGCGCTGATGCCGCGAGGGCATGGGCCATCGCCATCGTGGGGATGGCTGCATAGAACTGGTCTGTTGCCGTAGCCCCCCGATAGTTCTACGCCAGCGTGATCTGGGTGCCGCTATCCACGGTCAAGATCTCGTAGAGGCTGAAATCTGCCCCCATACGGTTCTCTTCAATCGCAGTGTCCAGCGTTGCCGCAACTGTGGCAGATTGGACGCCGATGGCATCCCAAAGTTCGTCGGATATCTCGCCCGATGAAATCCGCACGTCCGGCGTGGTGACCGGAAGCCAGACCGACCATTCGACGCCACGGCGGCGGCTGAGGGGCTTTGCCCGTACCTGGTAGTCGGTAGGGAGTACCGGGCTTTTCGCATGAAATGCGATCCCAGAGTGAGCAGAGACCTAGCCGTGACTTATGGCCTAGAGGGGGAAGGGTTTGGATGGGGACTGACTGGCGCTGCGTAGCGGCCAAGTTCAGATTTAACATAAGTGGCCTTGTCGGATTTTCGGTTGCCGATAGGGCCCGTGCCAGTCAGGTGGGGCAGGCCACAGCCAGATGCGGAACTTCGCTGTGAATTAGAGAATCTGCCTGCAACCCGATGATGCTATCGTTTGGAATTGCAGCTGGGAAACCATTCCCACATGATGCAATCTGAAGGTGAAATCACCTGCAAATCCTTATCTTTAGAAAGGTTTCAAACTTGCGTTTTCCCGTCCTTCTTTTTGCTGCGGTAGGCATGGCGTCTGCTATCGGCGCTGGCAGTTCAGATGCCGCAGAGTGGAAAACTAAGGATGACTGTGATCTTGCCATTGCTTTTCCTGACCGACCAAAGGCTAGCAAAGTATCCACCTTCGGTCTTCGAGGTATAAGCTACGACTATCGGCACTCGGAAATCCTCCGGGCGGAGTTTCTGTCACTTCCTGAGGGAGGAAGAGAGTACCAAGAAGCTGTGTATGAGGAAATTCTTTCAAACTATGCGATAAGTAATGGGTTGAAGAACTCGTATCTATCCCTGCACCTAAGTGAAAAACTCCCTCACGCATTTGTGCGAGGGAATAAGGTGATCGATGGTAAGGAGGTGATCTACAAGTCAACTCTATATCTGCGAGAAGGATGCGCGCTGGTAGTAATGGTTGCCACGCTAGCGTCCATGTATCCGACAAATTGGATAACAGATTTCGAGCGGAGCGTTCAGGTGCGATAACCGTTCTTCAAGGGGGCTACACAGCCCAAAGTAAAGCCACTTGCTATATGTGGGACAACTGCGCAATCTGGATCTAGGGGCGGCAACCGGCCTTAGGGTCAGGACCCATTGATTTCCGTCCAGCGGCGTGATTCACGGTTCGAAAATCGAGCGGTAACATGTCTGA
>NZ_JARCJD010000048.1 GCF_028890115.1 Phaeobacter sp. QD34_24 | reverse complement strand
GGTGCCCAAAGGTCTTCCTGTCAGCCATCGCACTCGCAGCGCTCGTCATTTACTGGCTATGAGTCCTGACCCTAAATCGTTTTCCCACCTGTCTTCTATTGAGTGAAAGGCATTGGAAATTGCCTCATACATGGGGAATAGGAAGCCTTGCAGTCCATCCGGTAATGTGGCGCGCTTAACTTCGGCAGTTAAATCAATCGTCTTATGCTTCAAATGGAGCACCTTTCATGTATTTGGTCGTGCGTCAGTGAAGAGCTTGGCCCGGTCCACCCCTTGATACCACGAGGTTTGGGCCGGACCAATGTCCGTTCCCCATTCCTATGAATGTTGATTTGTCCCCTCGATGAAAGTCCGCTCCCCGACCATCACCTCGAATGCCTGGACAAGCAATCCCTATAGTCGGCAGCGTAATTCCTGCACATCAATCGTGGCCAGAGCCTTACGGCCTCCCCTGCTCGGCTTCGCGTGTCGCAGGGGAGAACGGCCCTTCGGTCCGTCGCGCATTCGGCCATGCGGCCTCACCGCGGCGTCGCACCCGGCATCCCGGTTTGCCCGCCTCACGAGCACGTCCCTCCCCGGCCGCTCCGCCGGATTGCGCTCTGGTCTGTTTTGCGGGGCAAAACGATCCCGCCGCTGCATCCGTCTCCCGCGTCCGGTCGGGCCGTTTGCCTGCTCGTGTCGGGCAAACCTACCGTCAAAACACACACACATGAGTGTGGAAGCATATCCTCCGGATGGCCCCCAAATCAGCCCGCGTCAAGGATCGCAAAACTTTTCGGCGAGGGCGGGGTCTGTGGCGTTGGGCGGTCCCGTGCGTGAGCGCGCGCGTGTGTCGGGTGCTGCGCGCGGAAAACTTTTGCGCCCGGCAAGCCGGCGGCTGCGCCGTCCCTGACCCGGGCAGATTCGGAAACCAGACATTCGGCCATGCCCCCACACTCACGTGGTGGCTCTATAACCGAACACTGGAGACCAGACATGGCTTACGACACCGCAAACACCTACGAGACCATCGAACTTTTCGGACTGACCGAGAAGGACGCACAGCTGCCGATCCCGGAAGATCACGTCCTGACCGACCACATCATCCGCGAAAGCTTCGAGGCTCTGCTCGGTCCGCTGCGTGGGACCGGGCTCGAGGCAGAAATCGAACCGCTGGCCCATGGGTTGGCGACGATACTGCAGCGGCGCAAGGTGGCACTTGGCAAGGAGATCGACCGCACCGCCGACAAAATCGGCGCGCTGGCAAAATCCCATGACGGATCGGAGATCGCCGAGACCGCGCTCGAAGAAGCGCAGGCGCGCTTTCTGCAGCTGCGCGAGGTCGTCAGCGCCATCGAGGTGATGAGCGAGGCTGCGGCGGAATGCTACGAGATCGAGACGGGCCACGCCTTCATCCCGGCATCCGGGTCGCGCGCAAGCGTCCGGGCGCAAGAAACCGGGGCGGTCTTCGAGGCGCGGCAGCTCCTGGAGCAGCATGACCGCGAAACCGCTGAAAAGTCGAAAGTCGAGGGGGTGCCCCTGATCGTCTCGGGCGCCACCGACTGGACTGATGTTGATGTGATCTTCAACACGCTCGACAAGGTTCGGGAGCGGATAAGGCAGAACCGCAATCAGGAGATCTTCCTCTGCCACAAGGGTGGCAAGCACGGGGCGGAGATGATCGCGGCTCGGTGGGCTCGCGCACGGGGTGTCGCACAAGCGCGTTTCGATCCGCGCTGGTCCGCGCATGGGCGGGCGGCACCGTTCAAGTGCAACGACGAGATGCTGGACGACAAGTTCGCGGCGACGGGGGTTGTGCTCTTCGGCGGCAACGGGGTCGCGCTGAACCTCGGGCAGAAGGCGGAAGCGAAAGGCCTGACGGTCATGCGGGTTGCTGACCTGGCGAAGAAGGCGTCGCAGGATTGAAGAGAGAGGGTCGCCTTCGGGCGGCCCTTTCGTCGTTTCTTATGGGTGTGGACGTTCTCCAAATCACTTTGCCTAGCAATTTCCTGTTTTGATAGGTATATGAATGCCAAGCAAAACTTGGAAATGATAGGCATGACCCCACTCAGCAGCATCGCGATGAGCGCCTATACCGACCTGGTGCGTCTTCTGAAGGACGACGCCTTGTCCGGTGTCGAAGGCAAGCCCACACTCAAGGAGCGTGGGGATAAGGCCTATTGGTATGCCGCGCGCCGTGTCGGGACGGAGATGCGGTTCATCTATATCGGCGAAGACAGCGACGAGACGCGCGCGCGCATCGACCGGATCGAAGAGCTGCGCGCAACGGCCAAGGATCGGCAGGCGGAACGGTCGCGGCTTGTTCGGCTCTTGCGTGCGGAAGGCATGACGCCCATCGACCGGGCGACCGGTTCCATCCTGTCGGCCATGGCCGCAGCCGGGACCTTCCGTTTGGGTGGCACCATCGTCGGAACCAATGCATTTCGCCTCTATGAAGGCGAGCTTGGTATCCGTCTGCCAATTGGCGGTATGGCCAATACTGGCGACATCGACATCGCGCAGTTCGAGAAGCTCAGCGTTGCGTTGCAGGATCAGGTCGACCCGGGTCTTGCCGAGACGTTCTCAGCGCTCAAATTCGATCCTCTGCCAGCTCTTGACCAAGGTCGGACATGGCGATGGGCCCAGGGTGGCAGCGGCCAACTGGTCGAGTTCCTGACACCGGCGTTCGGGGATGAGACCATCCGTGATCTGCCAGCATTGGGCGTGAACGCCCAAGGATTGAACTATCTCAACTTCCTGATCGCTGAGCCGATCCACGCGGCGGCGATCTATAGATCCGGCGTTCTGGTGCAGGTGCCCCGCCCGGAGCGTTATGCAGTCCACAAACTGATCATTGCCGACCGGCGCCGCGATGGGGCAGGGAGCCTGAAATCCGCGAAGGACCGCGAGCAGGCGGCTTTCCTTATCGAAGCGATGGCCGAGGACCGGCCCGATGATCTGGCTCGGGCCTATGCCACCGCAATGGAGGTTGGGCCGCGCTGGCGGGAACACATCGGCAACTCGCTGAAGCGAATGCCTGATACCAGGGGGATGCTCGACAGCTTGGGCGCGTGATGGCCATAACCGGGTCGCCTTCGGGCGGTCCTTTCGTCAAATCTCATGGCGCGTGCGATCGGTCACACTTGATCTGCATCTCACGGCGTCCAGCACCGTCATCCCTCTACCCAGCCCGTCAGAGTTCGGCCCATCCGCATCGGTACGGGCTGGGGATGGTGCGCACCTAGGGTCAGGACCCATTGATTTCCGTCCAGCGGCGTGATTCACGGTTCGAAAATCGAGCGGTAACATGTCTGA
>NZ_JARCJD010000047.1 GCF_028890115.1 Phaeobacter sp. QD34_24 | reverse complement strand
GGCCATGTCCGTTCTCCTTGCTTTTCAGCAAGATAGGGGATTTGTCGCAACCCAGTTTAGAATGTGCCGCGGCTACAAAATTTTCAGAGATAATGTATATTATGCAAAATAAAGGTGTCACAAAGGGGCGGTTGCCGGGCTCGCGCAAGCCCCGCCGCCATCCGGCGTTAAGTCGTCGCGCCGCTAAGAAGGCCATCAGTGCGCTCTGAGCGTCTTTCAGGTTCATCTGATAGAGCTTGTCATCCTGGCGAGCCCGCTCAATATGCTCTTCAAACCAACTGCTGAATTCTGCCAATCTGCACAGTCCGCGCGGCCTAGGGCGCCGGGTGTGCTTTGAAGCGGAGGTTCTGCTAGGTGGTTGGCGGCTTTTTGGAGTTTCACCAACTCCGAAAATACTCGTCCTGATGGACCCGAGGCCGGTCATGCACTGATACTCAAACCGGACTATTCAGGCGGGCTGAGTAGTTGTTTGAGCTCAAGGTTAGACGCCAGATCCATAGTGTGCGCAGTCGGAGCTATGTGCGCTAAAGCACATCATAATCATATTCTTCGACGACCACCTGTGGCCTTGGCTGTGACTATTGTCCCGCCACACATCCCCATCCTGGCCATCGCTATAACGAAGATATGCAGCACGCGCTGCGTCACATTTGAGAGGAAAACGATGTCCAAAAAACCACACGAAGATACACAGTTGGCGAAATACGTGGAACGCCGGGTGCTCGAACTGAAAGGACGGAAGAGCCAGGCAGAAATCGCCACCGAAGCCGGATATGTGAACCAGAACATGATCACGATGATCAAGCAGGGGAGCTCCAAGGTGGCTCTGGATCGCGTCCCGGCCCTGGCGCGCGCACTGGAGGCAGATCCGGCCTTCGTGATGCGGCTCGCCTTGGAGCAGGCGATCGGACAGACGGCAGCTGAGGCAGTCGTGGAGGTGTTCGGTGAACCCGTCACCGCGAACGAGGTTGGCTGGCTTCAGGCGATCCGTGAGGCCTCGAATAACACGGATCCCCGGCTGACCAGCAGATCGCAGGCGGCGATCAAGACGATCTTCGGGAGATAGGCACCATGTGCGGCCAGGAAGACGATCTGACCCCCAATGAACGCGCCTGGCTGCGCTTCCTGCGCGAGGTGAGCAATGACAGCGACCCTCGGCCCACCTTGCGCCGGGTGCAGCTCCTGCGGCGTCTCTGTGTGCCTAGATATGGATGAGGTGGACTATTGATGGGACCACGGCGAGGAATGGCGCGATCGTTGCGCTTCGCCGGGTCCCGAAAAGGTCCGCAACAACACGCGATAGGGTTGTCATGGGGTTTACATGGGTTGACATACGACAACCTCAGCGCCGTTTCATGTAAACCCAAACCCTCGAAAACACCCCAAAATCAGCCTTCAGGGTTTACCTAAAGTTTACATAAAGTTGACGGATTGAAGCCGAAAATGGCGTTTTTCACGAGAAATGTAAACCTCTCTTGCTGACAAAGCCGAGGAAACAAGGGGCTTCGGTGTCAGTCCAGCACTGCAAAAGAGCGCGCAGAACGTCGGTAGCGTGCGTGCAGTATACGAAACGCATCAGAACATGGGTCGTGCTCAGCGACGCGCAGAGCACGCCTGAGAACACACTATGTCAGTGTCGCAGTTACCGCCGGGATCGAGCAGAGAGTGTCTAGTGTAATGGTGCCGCGTCAAAGACCGTCCGGCACGTCAAACATGGATTGGGAGCAACAAGGTGCGCCAGATCGTCCAGAGGAGCCTAAGGGCGCGCCAGCACAACCACATCCTGTCCGTTAGCCGTGAATAGAAAGCTCCCATGCCTGACAAGCCTACCTCGACTGCCTCAACACTCCGAGCGAATGGACCCGTGCCATGAAGCCACGGTTTCGCGGCATGATCCGCGGCTTTGGCACTGTATTGGCCAGCACGGGTTTCGGCTCTGGCGCCGCCGAAGACCTTCAACCCGATGCTCCTATGGCTTTGGGCGTGAGACAGTACCGTCATTGGGAAGCAGCACCTCCCCAATGACTGAGCCAACAACAACTTGTGCCTAGAGGCGTGTTACCAGGGTCACGCGATCAGCAGCCCTTGTGACCGCCGTGTAGAGCCAATTCCTCGCATGCCTGTTAAAGATGTGGCTTTCGTCTTCAATGATCACATGGTCCCACTGGCTTCCCTGGGCCTTGTGTGCTGTCAACGCGTAACCATACCTGAAACGCTGAGTGTTTCTTAATTCATTCCCGGACACTTCAGTTTCATCGCGAGCGAAGAAGTCCGGATGCACGCGCACGCGATAGATTTCGTTGCTCGGAAAGTCGAGTGATTTCAGTTCCAACGAAATGGTCTCCGCAAACCGTGATTTCTTCGGTTTGGAGACTACGGTGAACATGCCACCGTTAAAGATTCCCAGACCATGGTCATTGCGCTGGCACGCCAAGCGATCGCCAATCTCTGGCAGATCGCTAGTGCGCCCCAGCGCTCGACGAATTTCTTCGTTGTAGTGTCTGCGGGTGACGTTTCTACCGACCAGGAGCTGGTCCGCACAAAGGACTTCATCGATCTCAAGGCTCCCATCCGGCACCACACAGCTGCGTCCATATGAACCATACTTCAGCGGTTTGCCTTCGCGAATGTCAGTCGCTAGCCGCAGGATCGGGCTATCCTTGGCCTGACGGTGGATTTCGGTCAGCATTATGTCGGGCTCGGTGTTAGTGAAGAATCCGTCACCATTCACAGGAGGCAACTGAGCAGGGTCTCCCAACGCGAGAATAGGTGTGCCGAACGACATGAGGTCGAGCGCCAGATCATCGTCCACCATGGAGCATTCGTCGAGTACGATGAGGTCGGCATCTGCTGCCGCACTGTCCATATCAAGCCGGAAGCTGGTTTTGCCATCCAGTCCCTTCTCTACCTGGTAGATCAAACTGTGAATTGTGCATGCGCCTTCACATCCATTGCGCTGCATCATCATGGCGGCCTTACCGGTGAAGGCTGCATAGACGACCTGTCTGTTCAGGCCAGCAGCCAAGTGTTTGGCGATGGTCGTCTTGCCGGTGCCGGCATACCCGAAGAGGCGGAAGACCTTGTCCGTCTGGGAGTCCTTCTTCAACCAGGATGCAACGCGGTCGAGTGCCGAAAGCTGCTGGCTGGACATGACAAAACGGGTGGCATTCATGTGTTTGTTTCCTTTTCAAGATGGGGAGCTCTCGCCCACCGGGCGCGGTTGGCAGGGGGATTATTTCTCGGGGGCGGTCAGGCCAACTGTTTGTTCGCAAGAGCAGCGTTCGCAGGGCTGACTGTGTAATGCCCCCCTTGTTTCGGTTTGAACTTCAGGAGGGGTGTTCCGGAGGAAGCTAGGGTCAGGACCCATTGATTTCCGTCCAGCGGCGTGATTCACGGTTCGAAAATCGAGCGGTAACATGTCTGATC
>NZ_JARCJD010000046.1 GCF_028890115.1 Phaeobacter sp. QD34_24 | reverse complement strand
AGGTGCCCAAAGGTCTTCCTGTCAGCCATCGCACTCGCAGCGCTCGTCATTTACTGGCTATGAGTCCTGACCCTAGTGCGGCCATGGCAGCGACCAGCACAGCGCCTATGTTCTTTCTGTTGAAATTCAGCACAACCAGATTTCCTTCCCCTAAGCCCCCAGGGAGCCTGCCACCAATACGCAAACTTGGCGATTTCAGGCAACATTCGATATACACACGCAAAACTACACGATTATTTGCCCCAGCGCGCGTGGTGAGAACAATTTTTTTTAAGAAACTATGCGGTTTCAGCCAACACTCAAACCAATTTCTTAAAATTGTCTCCAAAATGGATGCAATAAGGACTCACTCACCGGGGCGCACACCCGGAGAGCAGCAACATCGGCCAGGGACAGACGGAATCGCAGGGCAGGCAGCCTGCCCTGTCAGATCAACTCTCCGGCCAGCGAGTTCGGCCCCGAAGAGACGATCCGCACCCGTGCCAGATCACCGATTGCGCGATCACAATCGGCCACATGGACGGCGTGCAGGTAGTCGGATTTCCCCACCATCTGCCCAGGCAGGCGGCCAGCCTTTTCAAAAAGCACGCCAACCTCGCGCCCGACCATGCTGTCCTGAACCTCGCGCTGCTGGCGGCTCAGCAGGGCCTGCAGGCGCTGCAGGCGCTCATCAGCCACAGCGGCCTCGACCTGGGCGCGTTCCGCCGCCGGGGTGCCGGGGCGGGTCGAATACTTGAAGGAATAGGCCGTGCCGTATTTGACTTCCTCGATCAGATCCAGCGTCGCCTGGAAATCCTCTTCGGTCTCTTCCGGGAAGCCGACGATGAAGTCGCCCGAGATCAGGATATCGGGGCGCGCGGCGCGGATGCGTTCGATCAGGCGGATATAGCTTTCGGCAGTATGGCTGCGGTTCATCCGTTTCAGGATCCGGTCCGATCCCGCCTGCACCGGCAGGTGCAGATAGGGCATCAGCTTCTTGCAGCTGCCATGCGCCTCGATCAGGTCATCCATCATGTCGTTGGGGTGCGAGGTGGTGAAACGGATGCGCTCCAGCCCGTCGATCTTGTCAAGCTCCCAGATCAGCTGCGCCAGCGTCCAATCCGCACCATTCGGCCCCTCGCCGTGGTAGGCGTTGACGTTCTGCCCCAGCAGGGTGATCTCGCGCACGCCGCGTTCCACCAATTCCTGTGCCTCACCGATGATGCGCGCAACCGGGCGGGAGACCTCGGCGCCACGGGTATAGGGCACCACGCAGAAGGCGCAGAACTTGTCGCAGCCTTCCTGCACGGTCAGAAACGCGGTCGGGCCGCGCTTGGCCTTGGGGCGGTTCTTCAGCTTCTCGAACTTGTCCTCTTCGGGGAAATCGGTGTCGAGCACCTTCTGCCCCTCGCGCGCCTTGCTCTCCATTTCCGGCAGGCGGTGATAGCTTTGCGGGCCGACCACCAGATCGACCAGCGGCTGGCGGCGCATGATCTCTTCGCCTTCGGCCTGGGCGACACAGCCCGCAACGCCGATCTTCAGATCCGGCTTTTCCGCCTTCAGCCCCTTGAAACGGCCGAGTTCGGAATAGACCTTTTCGGCGGCCTTTTCCCGGATGTGGCAGGTATTGAGCAGGATCATATCGGCGTCATCGGCCGATTTCGTCTCCACATAGCCTTGCCCGCCCAGCGCCTCGGCCATGCGTTCGCTGTCATAGACATTCATCTGACAGCCGTAGGTCTTGATAAACAGCTTCTTGGGCGCGCTCATGGGTTCAATGCCTTTATAGCAGGACAAGGGAGATCAGCGGCCTGCCTTACAGGGGAATGACGCCGCTTGCAATGCGCGCGCTGATACCCGATTTTGGGGGCAAATGCCAGAACGGCAGGAGCAGGCCACCGTGATCCATTCTTCCCTCGATATGTTCCTGAGCGCCCGGCGGCCCCTGCTCGAAAAGGGTCCGGTTGCCCTGATCTTTGTCGAGGACGATGTCGAAGTTGCCGCCACCCTGCGCCACCATCTGCAAAGCGGCTTCAAGTCGGTGGTCGCGCTGATGCCCGATGGGTTCGACCTGCCCGCCGATGTAACCGCGCGCATCGAACGGGTCTCTTTCGATTGCGGCCGATCAGAGGACGTCTTTGCCGCGATCAACCAGGTGATCCGCGCCGCCAGCCCGGGATGCTGGCTATATTACTGCTACAACGCGGAATTCCTGTTCTTTCCCTTCTGCGAAACGCGCACGGTCGCGGAAATGCTGACCTTCCACACCGAGGAAAAGCGCAGCGCAATGCTGACCTATGTGATCGACCTTTATGCGGGCGATCTGGAGGCGCAGCCCGATGCCGTCTCACTGAGCGATGCCTATCTGGACAAATCCGGCTACTATGCCCAGGCCCGCTATATCGGGACCAACAGCACCCCGGAAGAACGGCAGCTCGACTTCTTTGGCGGAGTACGCTGGCGGCACGAGGAACACATCCCCTGGACCAGCCGCAAGATCGACCGGATCAGCCTGTTCCGCGCCCGCGCCGATCTGGAGCTTCTGCCCAACCACACCTTCAATATCGCCGAGTACAACACCTACGCCTGCCCCTGGCATCACAACCTGACGGCAGCCATTTGCTCCTTCCGCACCGCCAAGGCCTTGAAGCGCAACCCCGGATCCTCCTTCGACATCCAGACTTTCCGCTGGCGCAACTCGGTGCCATTCGAGTGGCACTCGCGGCAACTGCTGGATCTGGGCCTGATGGAGCCGGGGCAGTGGTTCTGAGCAATCAGGTCTGAACACCCCTTACCGCTGCAACAGCACCGGGAACCAATCCACGCGCAGGCGCTGGCCGGGCTGCATGTCGTGCCCCGGATAGGGTGGAGAGGTGCGGCCCGGACGCTCTACGTACCGCGCATCCTCTCCCACCAGGCGCAGGGAGAACGCACGGCGGCGCTGGTCAGAGGTATTGCCGCGCGCGCCATGCAGGGTGCGATAGTTGAAGGCCACCGCATCGCCCGGCTCCATCTCCCATTCCAGCACCGTCATGCCTTCGGCATCCGGATCGGGCACCGGCATGTATTGGCCTTCGTCCGGGAAAAACCCTTCTTCTGAGACCCAGCGCGTGGGCAGCACTTCCTTTTCCCAGGCGTGCGATCCCGCAACGCAGCGCAGGGTTGCCTCGCGCACGGGATCCAGCGGTGACCAGAAGCTGATCGTCTGCTGCCCTTCGACAAAGTAGTAGGGGCCATCCTGGTGCCAGGGCGTCGCCATCGAGGTGCCCGGCTCCTTGACCAGCACGTGATCGTGGAACATCTGCACACGGTCCGATTGCATCAGATCGGCGGCCACCTCGGCCACCGGGGAGGCCTGGATCGCCTCCTCGAACTCGGGAATGCGGGTCCAGTTGCAGTAATCGTCAAAGAACCGCCCCGTCTGCCCCGGCTTTTCATTGTTCGACGCATAGGGCCCCGGCGCCTGCATGTTGGCCTCCACCCCGGCGCGCAGCAGCTCCAGCTGATCGCGGAACAGCCCGCGCACCACCACGACGCCATCGCGCTGGTACTGATCGATGTGATCCTGGGTCAGGAGCGGGTGAATCATGGCGGCCTCCGAATGTTCTTGTCGGTATCTGGCCAGAGCCTGCCCCCGATCCGCGCCGGGTTCAAACCCAAACTGCCTCAGAAGGCCACACAACGAAAAACGCCCCGCGGATCATCGCAGGGCGCATCAAAGGGCTGTGGGCCGGATCACTTCTTGCGCAGGCGGATCACCACATCGACCGAGGCGATCTCCATCCCCTCGGGCGCATCGGGCAGGCTCTGGATCACCAGCTGATCCGAGGGCGCATCGCTGACGCGGCCATCCTGCTCCCAGTAGTAATGGGGGTGATCATGGGTGTTGGTGTCAAAGTAGCTTTTCGACCCGTCCACGGTGATTTCCTGCAAGACGCCCGCCTCGCAGAAGGCGCGCAGGGTGTTGTAGACGGTGGCCAGCGACACGGCCGCGCCCTTGTCCTTGGCGGATTCAAACAGGCTCTCGGCGGTGACATGGCGATGCTGGCCATCCCCGACCAATAGCTCGGCCAGCGCCACCCGCTGCCGGGTCGGGCGCAAACCGGCCTGTCCCAGCCATTTGGTTGCCAGATCTTCGCTGTTTGGCGTCATGTGCAGATCCTGCCTCGCGTTGCTGACCATATATATAGGGGCATTGCAGGGCTGTTTTCAAATAGAATCCTTCTAGAATGCCAGCCACCTTGACCGCTGCGACCCCATGTCCCTGCCCCTTCCACCCCGTGCAGAAGGCTTGCAGGACCCTTTGGCGCGGTGCTACAGGGGGCCAGCTAAACAACTGACACCCGAAGGCAGGAGTACCGCCAGCATGGCCGATTACCCGAGCAGCTTTGACAAAGAAGACTTGCTGAAATGCGCCCGAGGCGAGCTGTTCGGCCCCGGCAATGCCCAGCTGCCCGCTCCGCCGATGCTGATGATGGACCGCATCACCGAGGTGAGCGCGGATGGCGGCGCCCATGGCAAGGGCCACATCCTGGCCGAGTTCGACATCACCCCCGACCTGTGGTTCTTCGACTGCCACTTCCCCGGCAACCCGATCATGCCCGGCTGCCTGGGCCTTGACGGGTTGTGGCAATTGACCGGCTTCAACCTCGGCTGGCGCGGCTGGCAGGGGCGCGGCTATGCCCTGGGCGTGGGCGAGGTCAAGCTGACCGGCATGGTGCGCCCCGACCGCAAGATGCTGACCTACAAGGTGGATTTCACCAAGGCCATCCAGACCCGCCGCCTGACCATGGGCGTCGCCGACGGCATCGTCGAGGCCGACGGAGAGGTAATCTACCAGGTCAAGGACATGAAGGTCGCCCTCAGCGAGAGCTGATTTGAGGCGCAGTCCGGCTAGAAGATCAGGAGGCCCCGTGGGGCCTCTTTTTTGTTGTTCCTAGGGCAAAGAGTGCCGGGACAACTCGAAACCGGTTCCCTCAATCCATCAAGACCACACTCAAGCTTTAAGACAGCGAACAATAAATTCTGCCATACTATCCCACATCGCCATTAGGTGTTTATCTGACGGCGCGAAGTCAGGGGAGTGCACATAGCGGTTAAGCGTATCCGCTGAAACAAGCTGGTCCAGCTGCCCAAATTTCTTCGTTGCGGCCAATTGCTTTTTGCCAATTTTGTCGTCGTCAAATAGGTGTTGCCCCACTTTTTGTACCTTCGCCGACAACTTGTCATTTTGATGCACAGCCATGCCATGTTGGGCCACATAGTTCTCAATTGAGATCTCAAGAAGGACTCGAAATAGAACCGAGATTGCATTGCGGTGCTTTCCTAGGTCCAAACCAAATTGCAACTCTTCCCAAATCTCATGGTGCCTTTGAAGTCGCCCCGGCCAAACGATCCCATAGTCCTTTTGCGGAATAAGCGTGTTTCTAGCGGAGGGTTTTAGCGCCGGGCTCGGCTGTGGACTAGGAGATGGCTTCGGCTTAGGGTCAGGACCCATTGATTTCCGTCCAGCGGCGTGATTCACGGTTCGAAAATCGAGCGGTAACATGTCTGA
>NZ_JARCJD010000045.1 GCF_028890115.1 Phaeobacter sp. QD34_24 | reverse complement strand
AGATCAGACATGTTACCGCTCGATTTTCGAACCGTGAATCACGCCGCTGGACGGAAATCAATGGGTCCTGACCCTAGAGCGTCTCGATCTGGGTGAAACCAACGACCTTCTCATCGTTACGGGCCAGGTCGGCGACGCGGAAACTGCCGAACTGACCGTCGATAGCGGGCGGCGCCGGGATGCGATCAGCTTCAGGGAGGGTATCACCTTGGACCTGACCGGCGCGAATGACCACATGATCGGCACCGCCCGCGGCAGAGAAAGCGACGGCACGCTCGAAGATGGCACATCCGCAGTCGACATCACCAACGCAGAGCGGCTGTTCCTGTCGGGTGGCGACGACCAGATCGACGGCGTGATCAGCCACGTCTATGAGGTCAGAGGCGGAGGTGGCAACGACCGGATCGACTTCTCGGAACATACAGGCGAGAGCGAATTCTTGCGTGAAGGCTTTAACGACCGGATTGAAATCCGCGGCGACAATGGCGACGACCAGCTGTTCACCAACGAAAGCATCGACAGCAGGCTGGATGGCGGCAGGGGCGACGATACGCTTGATGCGGCCTCGGGCGTTCAAAGCTCAGACCGCACCATCGTTATGCAGGCGGGCGACGGCGACGATGTGCTGTTGGCCGGGGCCGGGATCAATGTGGTGGACGGCGGCGCGGGCATCGACACCCTGTCATACGAAGAACATGTCGCGGCGGTTGAGATCGACCTTGAGCGCGGCGAGGCGGTGGACAGCACCGGCCAGATCGACACCTTCGAGAACATCGAAGTGGTTATCGGCTCGGGCCTGAACGACACCATCACCGGCGATGACGAGGCCAATGTGATCGACGGCGGCGCAGGCAATGACACGATCCGGGGCGGCGTCGGAAACGACAATCTCATCGGTGGCGCTGGCGATGACTCCCTTCTGGGCGGCGAAGGCGATGACGCGCTTGTCGGCGGCGAAGGCAAAGACACCCTGCGCGGCGGTGACGGCGATGATGCTCTTTATGTCACCTACAGCGACCGTGTGGCTGCGGGGGAAGCCGACCGGATCGACGGTGGCGCAGGCAATGATGGTGTGATTTTTCAGGATGAGGGCGGCAATGCCGAGGGCGTTCTGGTCAACCTGACGACAGGCAGGGCGCGGGTCATCGACCAGCAACCGAACATCGCGGTGATGTCCGGGATCGAAAACGTCACCGGCACCTCGCAGGCGGATGAGATCCTTGGCGATGATGGCGACAACGCGCTGAACGGCGGCGGCGGCGATGATTTCATTGTTGGCGGCGCGGGCAACGACGTGCTTGCAGGCGACAGCGGTAACGATCTCTTGTTCGGCGGCGACGGCAACGACGAACTGGTGGTCAGCGGCGGCTTTGATCGGGTCTTCGGCGAGGACGGCCTAGACGCGGCAACGATCTACCTGATCGAGGATGCCGAGACCGGTCAGACATCGGACGTCCGCTATGTCAGCGACGGCGAAAGGCTGACGGTTGAGCATTTCATCCTTGACGGCGACGGCAACAAGACCGTTCTGGGCGTGGCTGAGTTCGGCACCGATGTGGAGGAGGTCAGGATCTTTGCCCCGGTGGAGACCGACGAAGGCAATACCGACACGCCTGCCGAACCGGAGCTGCTTGAGACCCGCTCCACGGCGCAGCTGATCGCGCGCCACGAAACCGATGAGGTCATCCCCTTCCCGGAGGACGCACCGGCGGCAATCATCCCCGAAGCGCAGGCCAACGAGGACGGATCGCATACGGTAGTCCTGTCGACCGGTGAAACGGCGACGGTGACAGTGCCGGACCAACGCAGTTTCACGCTCACCACGCGCGATTTGAATGGTGACATCCTGTTCGAGCAGACCTTCAGCGGATCTGTGAGTTCCCGAGTAGCGGCAATAGAGCCTTTGGAGAACGGTCAATTCGCCTTGTCTTTCGACGTGTTTGACGGACCAACAGGGTTGAAGCTTCAGATCTACGATGCGGAAGGGCTGGTTCGGGAAACTGCCGAGGGCGACGACATTCTTGTAGCTTTCGCTGATCCAAACTGCGCAGATCGCCAGATTGTCGCGCTCCCTGACGGCGGCTTCGTGATCCTCGACGAACGTGGGGGCTTTCAGAGACGGATGAACGCATTGATCCTCGATGAAGACCTGAACCCCGTCGGTTTTGAAAGAGGTCTCATCAACCAATCAAGCACGTCGGGCTCGAACACTCTGCTCCCCGCGGCCGATGTGCTGGAAAATGGCAACATTGTCATCACGATCGCCGACAAGGACGGGCGCGACTCGGATCTGCGGTTCCACATCTTCGATATCTCCAGCGGCGAGTTCGAGCTGGTGGCGAGCAGATTTGTCTCGGGCTCCAACGTCGGCAACACGGTGCGGCAGAACGATGTCGTGGCGCTGGATGATGGCGGGTTTGCCATTGTCTGGAACGACACCCACATTAGCAACCGGATGTTCGTGGAACGCTTTGATGCGGATGGCAATAGCCTGAGCGGCAGACAGAGGCTGCCCGTCGACGGGCGCCCCGAAGACATCAAGCTGACCAACCTGGGCGGCGACGGCATTCGCCTGTCGGGGGACGGGATCGCGGATATCGACATCGACCTGAGCCAGACCCAGCATCGCTTTGACAATAGTTCCGAGCTGATCGAAGGCGGCGCGGCCAACAGCTTTTTCAATGCTCTGGGCGGCCATGACACCGTCCTGTCCGGTGGTGGCGATGACCTGGTGATTGCGGGCGACGGCAATGACAGTGTTGTGGCCGGTGCGGGCGACGATATCGTGACCGGCGGCACTGGTGTCGATACCTTGCGCGGACAGTCCGGCGACGATGAACTGTCGGGCGATAACGGGAATGACACCCTGATCGGCGGCGGTGGCGATGACACGCTGGACGGCGGCGCGGACCGCGACCTGCTGCGGGGCGGCACCGGTAATGACAGCCTGAACGGTGGCACCGGCAGTGATAGCCTGCTGGGCGGTGACGGCGACGACACCCTGGATTCTGGCAACGGCCTTGACACCCTGAATGGCGGCACCGGCGACGATCTGTTGATCGACGGGTTGGGCCAGACCAATTTTGTCTTCTCGACCGAACGGGCGCTGAACGACGGCTCGGGCGTCGAGATCGGCCAGACCTTGGGCTTTGGCAATGACACGATCGATGGCTTCTCCTTCGATCTTGACCGTATCGACCTGCGTGGGGTCGAGGGTATCGACAGCTTTGACGATCTGACCATCACCCAGGACGGCGGCGATACCCTGATCGACACCGGCGTCGGCACGATCCGGGTGCTTGATACTGATCACCGCGAATTCGGGGTATTCGATTTCCTTGGCCTCGACGCGCCCACAAGCGGCTCGATCACCGCAAGTCACTTCAACCTTCCGACAACCGGAGACCGCCTTCTGGACACGATCGATTTTGACGCCGATCCGGTTTTTGTGGAGCAGCTGACCGAAATCAGAGAAAGCACCAATGGCACGTTCTTCGAAGGCGGGCGGAATAGCTTCTTTGCCGTTGAATACCAGGGGGTCTTTGTTGCCGAACAGGCCGGCAGGTACAGGTTCTTCCTGACCAGCGATGACGGCTCTGAGCTGTTCATCAACGGCACGCGCGTGATCGACAATGACGGCCGCCACAGCGCCCGCGAACGCTCTGCCTCCATCGAGTTGGGCGAAGGCGCCCACCATATCGAGCTGCGGTATTTTGAAGCCCAAGGCCGCGCGACGGTGGATCTTGATGTCGCCCGCCCCTTCGAGGGACGCACGCAGCTGACACTTCAGGGTGTCCAAGGCGATGAGACGGAAAACCTGCAAAACGGAAGCAACCGCGCCGAGAGCTTCGAAGGCAACGGTGGCCATGACACGATCAATGCAGGCGGCGGCAATGACACCCTTGATGGTGGGTCCGGCGATGATGTCCTTAACGGTGGCGCGGGCGCCGATGTGGCGGTCTTTGCGGGCAGCCGGGGCGACTATGAGTTGAGCCTTGATGGCGACGAGATCGTGGTCTCGGGCGGCGGTGAAGGGGTCGACCGGCTCCGGAACATCGAAACCCTGCGCTTTGAGGGAGATGGCAACGAAGTCGATGCCGCTGACATCGAAGATCTGGACGTCTCCTTCGCCACGGCCAATGTGGCGCTCACCGGCGCCGCTGTCGCCGATGTCATCTTTGGCACCTTTGGCGGCGACACCCTGGACGGGGATGGCGGTGACGACATCCTGATCGGTAGCTTCGGCAATGACACGCTGAACGGCGATAGCGGCGATGACCACCTGAGCGGTGACAGCGGCGATGACCTGCTGAATGGCGGGACTGGCGACGATGTGCTTGAGGGCGGTTCGGGCGATGACAGGATCGTTGGCGGCAACGGCAATGACCGGCTCGATGGCGGCGGCGGCGATGACCGGCTGTTTGGCAGCTCAGGCAACGATATCTATGTCTTCTCCACCGAACGGGTTGCCGATTTCGGCACCGACAGCATCTTCGGTTTCACCTTCGGACAAGACCGGATCGACCTGAGCGGTGTTGCCTCGGTCAAAGGCTTCGAGGATCTGACCATCACCCAGGTCGGCAATGCCGCCGTGATCGACACCGGCGTAGGCACCATCCGGCTGGTGGATGTCGTGGCTGACGACATCCGTCCCTTCGATTTCGTCGGGCTCGACAAGGTCACGCTCAACGGCATGACGGCGAGCTATTTTAACACGCCAAGCGACGTGCAAGTGCTGGAACAGATCGATTTCCGCGCCACGCCGATCTTTGAGGAACAGGTGAGCGCGATCAGCGAAGCCACCACCGGCAGTTTCTTAGAAGGAGGGCCGAGCAACAACTTTGCCGTTCTCTACCACGGGGCCTATCTTGCCGAAGCAGCCGGAACCTATGAGTTCAGCCTGTCCAGCGACGATGGATCCGAACTCTGGATCGACGGCGTTCGGGTCATCGACAATGACGGTGTCAGCACCGGGCGCACGGTGGACGCCCGTGTCGATCTGAGTGCCGGGTCCCATACCATTGAGCTGCGCTATTTCGAGGCGCGCGGCGGGGCATCGGTCGAACTGGGCGTGGTGACGCCGGGTGCCAGCGAAAGCGTGGTGGTTGATTTCACCCCGGTCCTGACCACCGATCCGCTGCTGCTTCAGGGTGGCCCGCTGGGCGACACACTCGAAGGCAGGGACGGCAACGACACCTTGATCGGGGGCGCTGGCGACGACAGCCTGGATGGCGGTGCAGGAACCGATGTGGCCGTCTTCTCGGGAAGCCTCGACGACTATCTGATTGTCCGCGATGGCGACGACGTTCTGATCTCTGGCGGCGGCGACGGGGTCGACCGGCTTCAAAGCATCGAACGGCTGCGCTTTGAGGAAGACCAAGGCCCGGATGTGGTCCTCGGCTTCTCTGAGGCCGGTGAGCCTGTGATCGGCGCCAATGTAGCCGGGATCGTCTTCGGCTCGGACGGCGCTGACACTATCAATGCCCGGGGCGGCGACGATACGCTGCGCGGTGCTGCGGGTGACGATGTCCTTGAGGGTGGCAAAGGGGCTGACCTGATCGTCGGCGGCGCCGGAGATGACATGATGCGCGGCGGTGCTGGCAACGACACCCTGCGCGGCAACCGGGGTGAGGACACCATGATTGCGGGACGCGGCAACGACATCCTGCGTGGCGGCCGCGGTGACGAAACACTCTATGGCGGCAGTGGAGACGACACCTTGAGCGGTAGCGAGGGTGACGACATCATGCAGGGCGGCGACGGTGCGGATCTCTTTGTCTTCAACGCATTCACCGACGGTGAGATGGACGAGATCATGGATTTCGAGGATGGTATCGATCAGCTCCTGCTGCGCCTCACCGATCCGGCAACCGGCGAGCCCGTCCTCGACACTGGTGGTAACGGCCTTGAGGGGTTTGTCGATGCGCTCGACATCAGCGATGTCGCAGGTGGCGCCCAGATCAACGTCGACGGCCATCTTGTGCTGATCCACGGTGTCAGCGCAACCGATCTGACGGTTGACGACTTTCAGTTCGTCTAACCGGCCCCGTACGGACCTTCGGCATTGCGCCACGTCAATCACCAAGGCCGCGCCTCCGGGCGCGGTCTTTTGTCAAACAGGAGCCAAATCGCACAATGGCTTGTGACAAGGAAAATAACTCACTGCGACGAACGTGGCGGCCGTTCTGCTTGGCGCGTAGGGAATTGAACGGCGCTTGCAGTGTTATGCAGATCGGTTCGATCTGGACCACACTATCGCACTCTATACAGGGATGTTTTATTGGTTGCGGGAGCAGGATTTGAACCTGCGACCTTCAGGTTATGAGCCTGACGAGCTACCTGGCTGCTCCATC
>NZ_JARCJD010000044.1 GCF_028890115.1 Phaeobacter sp. QD34_24 | reverse complement strand
TATTGGTTGCGGGAGCAGGATTTGAACCTGCGACCTTCAGGTTATGAGCCTGACGAGCTACCTGGCTGCTCCATCCCGCGGCACTATGTTTGAGCTACCGCGCGGAGCGCTACTTGAGCTCGGTTTGTGTGTCCTACCGCTTTGCTACTTGAGGACTATGTTTGTCCTTGATCCGTTTTGTGTTGGATCGTGTAGCTAGCGTTTTTGATCGTATTAGAGAGTTTTTGTTTTGGTATTTACTAGGTTTGGCGGTGACCTACTCTCCCAGGGCTTAAGCCCAAGTACCATTGGCGCGACGGCACTTAACTTCCGGGTTCGGGATGGGACCGGGTGTTTTGCTCGTGCTATGACCACCAAACCAAGAAAATACCAACAAGCCTTCGGCTTGTTGGATTTTCATGGTTGGCGGCAGGCAGGGTATTTGCAGAGCAAATGCCCGTTGCCGCACCCGAGTTATGTCACGAGGACATTTCCACAAGCGGTAGGCTTATTATCAACGTGTTGTCCAGGTCGCGTCGTATGCGTTTTTGGTGTGGCTGTCTTTTACTGGATCAGATCAAGCCAATCGGGCGATTAGTACCGGTCAACTGAATGCATTGCTGCACTTACATCTCCGGCCTATTGACGTGGTGGTCTTCCACGGCCCTCAGGGATACCTTGTTTTGAGGGGGGCTTCCCGCTTAGATGCCTTCAGCGGTTATCCTGTCCGATCATAGCTACCCTGCACTACCGTTGGCACGATAACAGGTCCACCAGTGGATCGTTCACCCCGGTCCTCTCGTACTAGGGGCAACTCCTCTCAAGTATCCTACACCCACGGCAGATAGGGACCGAACTGTCTCACGACGTTCTAAACCCAGCTCACGTACCTCTTTAAACGGCGAACAGCCGTACCCTTGGGACCTGCTCCAGCCCCAGGATGAGATGAGCCGACATCGAGGTGCCAAACACTGCCGTCGATATGGACTCTTGGGCAGTATCAGCCTGTTATCCCCGGCGTACCTTTTATCCGTTGAGCGATGGCCCTTCCACTCGGGACCACCGGATCACTATGGCCGACTTTCGTCTCTGCTCGACTTGTCAGTCTCGCAGTCAGGCTGGCTTCTGCCATTGCACTCAACGAGCGATTTCCGACCGCTCTGAGCCAACCTTCGCGCGCCTCCGTTACGCTTTAGGAGGCGACCGCCCCAGTCAAACTACCCGCCACGCAGGGTCCCGGATCCGGATAACGGACCGCGGTTAGACATCAAGAGTGCGAAGGGTGGTATCTCAAGGGAGGCTCCACAGGGACTTGCGTTCCTGCTTCGATGCCTACCACCTATCCTGCACATCACAATCCTGATGCCAGTGCGAAGCTGTAGTAAAGGTGCACGGGGTCTTTCCGTCTAACCGCGGGAAGCCTGCATCTTGACAGGCAATTCAATTTCGCTGAGTCGATGTTGGAGACAGCGGGGAAGTCGTTACGCCATTCGTGCAGGTCGGAACTTACCCGACAAGGAATTTCGCTACCTTAGGACCGTTATAGTTACGGCCGCCGTTTACCTGGGCTTCAATTCGGAGCTCTCACCCCTCCTTTTAACCTTCAGGCACCGGGCAGGCGTCAGACCCTATACGTCGTCTTGCGACTTCGCAGAGCCCTGTGTTTTTAATAAACAGTCGCCACCCCCTGGTTTGTGCCCCCGGATCCAAGTTGCCTTGAACCCGGGCCTCCTTCTCGCGAACTTACGGAGGTATTTTGCCGAGTTCCTTCAACATCGTTCTCTCAAGCGCCTTGGTATTCTCTACCAGTCCACCTGTGTCGGTTTAGGGTACGGTCTGATGGAGGGCTATTTCCAGGGACTGCTCAGCAGCCCAACCAATCCGATAAGGCTGAACTACAGTCGCAATCCGTCACATCCTCCTGGCCCAGGAATATTAACCTGGTTCCCATCGCCTACGCCTTTCGGCCTCGGCTTAGGGGCCGGCTTACCCTGCTCAGATTAGCTTTAAGCAGGAACCCTTGGACTTTCGGCGAGAGTGTCTCTCACACTCTTTGTCGCTACTCATGTCATCATTCTCGCTAGTGATCTCTCCACCGGATGGCTCACGCCCCGGCTTCATCGAAAGCTTCGTGTCTCCAATAGCCCCGAAGGACATAAGGAGACATGAAGCTATGTCACACTACGCTCTGCTACCATGCACTATGTGCATCCTCGGCTTCGGCTCATGGCTTGAGCCCCGTTACATCTTCGCCGCAGGACAACTTATTTAGACCAGTGAGCTGTTACGCTATCTTTAAAGGATGGCTGCTTCTAAGCCAACCTCCTGGTTGTTTTGGTCGTCCCACCTGCTTTCCCACTTAGCCATGAATTAGGGGCCTTAGCCGGAGGTCAGGGTTGTTTCCCTCTCCACTACGGACGTTAGCATCCGCAGTGTGTCTGCCATCTAGTACTCCCGGGTATTCGGAGTTTGGTTAGGATCAGTAAGCCTGTGGGGCCCCATTACCCATCCAGTGCTCTACCCCCCGGGGTATTCGGATGACGCTCTACCTAAATAGATTTCGCAGAGAACCAGCTATCTCCGAGTTTGATTGGCCTTTCACCCCTAGGCACAGCTCATCCCGATCTTTTTCAACAGATGTGGGTTCGGTCCTCCAGTGCGTGTTACCGCACCTTCAACCTGGCCATGCCTAGATCACTCGGTTTCGGGTCTGATCCCACGAACTCATGCGCCCTATTAAGACTCGCTTTCGCTGCGCCTACGCCTAGCGGCTTAAGCTTGCTCGTGAGACCAAGTCGATGACCCATTATACAAAAGGTACGCTGTCAGCCCTCAAGGGGCCTCCAACTGATTGTAGGCGTTCGGTTTCAGGTACTGTTTCACTCCCCTCGTCGGGGTGCTTTTCACCTTTCCCTCACGGTACTGGTTCGCTATCGGTCAGTAAGGAGTACTTAGCCTTCGAAGGTGGTCCTCCGATCTTCAGACAGGATTTCACGTGTCCCGCCCTACTTAATACGTCCATCAAAGCTTCCTATACGGGGCTGTCACCCGCTATGGCCACGCTTCCCAACGTGTTCTAGTCACTCATCTGGCTCGGCTGGTCCCCGTTCGCTCGCCGCTACTAGGGGAGTATCAATTGATGTCCTTTCCTCCGGGTACTTAGATGTTTCAGTTCCCCGGGTTTGCTCTTAAAACCCTATGTATTCAGGTCTTAAGTACCTGGTTCAGCAAGATATTGAGTACCGAAGTAACAATATCGAACTGTCAGGTGGGTTCCCCCATTCGGAAATCCGTGTATCAAAGCCTATTCTCGGCTCCACACAGCTTATCGCAGAGTATCACGTCCTTCATCGCCTCTTACTGCCAAGGCATTCACCAAACGCCCTTCTCGCGCTTGATCTGATCCAGAAAGAGACAGCCATGCCCGAAGGCATTTCGTCACAACACGGAAGCTGGTTCACAACCGTGTCTCTGTTTCTGAACCAAAAAGCATACTTTCCCGCGCTTTCTTAATGTCCTACCGCTTCGCTACTTGAGGACCTGAGGCCCTAAGAGCTGGCGGAGCGTTCAGGATGTCGGTCCTGAACCTTAAGAAAGCACATTGCATGATCGGGTAGATCATGCGGGTTAGTGTACTTGACTTGGACAACTACTGTCGTTTCAGCCAGGCAAACATCCGGGCGTCTGAGGAAACATGACGGATCCGGTTGCTGTCGGCAGAGCAAGCTCTGCGTCACCTATCTGAGGTCATTCCCACACTCGGGACGACCAACAGTGTTGTTGATATTTCTCTCTAAACGATGTCAAAACTTCCGTCCGATTGGACGTTTGAACGCTTCCGCAGAAGCCCTCAAAGGTCAAATCAAACCCTTTGTTCTGTTGGATGACTTCCCGCATCTTTTGGCGAAGCCAAAAGAGCGGTTGGTGGGTCGAGGAGGACTTGAACCTCCGACCTCACGCTTATCAGGCGTGCGCTCTAACCACCTGAGCTACCGACCCTTGTTTGTGTTTTTGCCAGGCAAAAACAAAACAGGTGTGCGACAGGCGATTTGCGTCAGCAAATCTGCCGAGAGCAGCACTCAGTGGTTATGTCACCGAAGAGTTCGGCAACCGCTGCTGTCGCGAACCGGGGCCAATGGCGGAAAGTCGCTCTCGTGACCTTCGCTGCGCGAAGGCACTGCCGCGACAACGCCTTTGCTTCGCAAATGGCTTGGTGGAGCCTAGGAGGATCGAACTCCTGACCTCCTGAATGCAAATCAGGCGCTCTCCCAGCTGAGCTAAGGCCCCTTGCTGAACCTCAATCCTGAGGCTCTGTCTTTCTGAAGAGATATGAGGACGGCTCGGTCCTGATGTTGATGCGCTTTGTTTGCGCATCTTCTGCTAAGTGATGCACGAGATCAGCAAGCTGATCTGACTAGCATCATCCTTAGAAAGGAGGTGATCCAGCCGCAGGTTCCCCTACGGCTACCTTGTTACGACTTCACCCCAGTCGCTGAGCTCACCGTGGTCCGCTGCCTCAAAAGTTAGCGCACGGCCTTCGGGTAAACCCAACTCCCATGGTGTGACGGGCGGTGTGTACAAGGCCCGGGAACGTATTCACCGCGTCATGCTGTTACGCGATTACTAGCGATTCCGACTTCATGGGGTCGAGTTGCAGACCCCAATCCGAACTGAGACATCTTTTGGGGATTAACCCACTGTAGATGCCATTGTAGCACGTGTGTAGCCCAACCCGTAAGGGCCATGAGGACTTGACGTCATCCACACCTTCCTCCCGCTTATCACGGGCAGTTTCCCTAGAGTGCCCAGCCGAACTGCTGGCAACTAAGGATGTGGGTTGCGCTCGTTGCCGGACTTAACCGAACATCTCACGACACGAGCTGACGACAGCCATGCAGCACCTGTCACTCGGCCACCGAAGTGGAAACCAGATCTCTCTGGCGGTCCGAGGATGTCAAGGGTTGGTAAGGTTCTGCGCGTTGCTTCGAATTAAACCACATGCTCCACCGCTTGTGCGGGCCCCCGTCAATTCCTTTGAGTTTTAATCTTGCGACCGTACTCCCCAGGCGGAATGCTTAATCCGTTAGGTGTGTCACCGAATAGCATGCTACCCGACGACTGGCATTCATCGTTTACGGTGTGGACTACCAGGGTATCTAATCCTGTTTGCTCCCCACACTTTCGCACCTCAGCGTCAGTATCGAGCCAGTGAGCCGCCTTCGCCACTGGTGTTCCTCCGAATATCTACGAATTTCACCTCTACACTCGGAATTCCACTCACCTCTCTCGAACTCAAGACCAGGAGTTTTGGAGGCAGTTCCGGGGTTGAGCCCCGGGATTTCACCCCCAACTTTCTGGTCCGCCTACGCGCGCTTTACGCCCAGTAATTCCGAACAACGCTAACCCCCTCCGTATTACCGCGGCTGCTGGCACGGAGTTAGCCGGGGTTTCTTTACCAGGTACTGTCATTATCATCCCTGGCGAAAGAGCTTTACGACCCTAAGGCCTTCATCACTCACGCGGCATGGCTGGATCAGGGTTGCCCCCATTGTCCAAGATTCCCCACTGCTGCCTCCCGTAGGAGTCTGGGCCGTGTCTCAGTCCCAGTGTTGCTGATCATCCTCTAAAACCAGCTATAGATCGTAGACTTGGTAGGCCGTTACCCCACCAACTATCTAATCTAACGCGGGCCGATCCAAATCCGATAAATCTTTCCCCCGAAGGGCGTATAAGGTATTACTCACCGTTTCCAGTGGCTATTCCTTAGATCTGGGCACGTTCCCACGCGTTACTAACCCGTCCGCCGCTCACTCCGAAGAGTGCGCTCGACTTGCATGTGTTAGGCCTGCCGCCAGCGTTCGTTCTGAGCCAGGATCAAACTCTCAAGTTGAAAGCAGGTTACCCTGCTATCCTTGACGTTCGAACCTCTGCACATTCTCGATGTCCTACCGCTTACGCTGCTTGAGGACGGGCCCCAATCAGCACGGCTCCAGACCCGGCTAGGATCCTGGAACGAACATCGACGTTTCTCTGTCTGTTGTGCTTGGTTTCAAAAGAAACCGAAGCCGAACAAGACAGTGAAGCTGACACTCAATCATCGGGCCGAAACCCTATGAGCGCGATATACAGACGTTGATCCATCGAAATGAACCAAACCGCCCACATATCTCTTCAGTCATCCAAATTGTCAAAGAGCAAACACCCAAGAGACCAAAACCAGACCATAACGCCATTACCTAGCGCCATCGCCCAACCAATCCTCAAAGATGCCCCAGTCTTTCCCGGTGTCAGACCAGCTTCCCAATCAAACCCGAACATCCACTCTCGCGTTCCGTCCAGATCCTCTCAGTAGCGCCTCAGCGCCGCCGGTGAAGGG
>NZ_JARCJD010000043.1 GCF_028890115.1 Phaeobacter sp. QD34_24 | reverse complement strand
GCCCCGAGTGCCCCGACGGCCCATGGCGACGACGACTGGGATTTCAGCGACGTCACCCCGGCCGCCGCAACCGGCACGGATGGAAACGCCGCCTTGGACAAATGGGAAGAGTTCTAGGCCCCCGAGCCGGACAAAGCCAATATCCTGTTGGTCGGCACCACACCCCAATGCACGGCATGATGATCTGATGAATTCAAGGATCTTCGTTGCTTGTAAAGGGTTGTGGTGCTACCTGCATGCTCGACGCTTGGTTTAGCCGGAATGGAGTTTCCAATGGCCGCAGATTACATAGTAAAAGACATCGCACTGGCCGGGTTTGGCCGCAAGGAACTGGACATCGCCGAGACCGAAATGCCGGGCCTGATGGCCCTTCGGGAAGAATACGGCGAAAGCAAGCCCCTGCAAGGCGCGCGCATCGTCGGCTCGCTGCACATGACCATCCAGACCGCCGTGCTGATCGAAACCCTGGTGGCGCTGGGTGCGGATGTCCGCTGGGCCTCCTGCAACATCTTCTCCACCCAGGACCACGCGGCGGCGGCCATCGCCGAGGCGGGCATTCCGGTCTTCGCCATCAAGGGCCAGACCCTGGAAGAGCATTGGGATTACCTCGACAAGAGCTTCATGTTCGCCGAGGGCGCCAACATGATCCTCGACGATGGTGGCGATGCCACGCTTTACGTCCTGCTGGGCGCACGCGCCGAAGCCGGTGAAGACATCATCCCGGTGCCCACCTCCGAAGAGGAAGAGGTGATCAAGGCGCAGATCAAGAAGCGCATGGCGCAATCCCCCGGCTGGTTCACCAAGACCCGCGACGCGATCAAGGGCGTCTCGGAAGAGACCACCACCGGCGTCAACCGGCTGTATCAGCTGGTCAAGGACGGCCAGCTGCCCTTCCCGGCGATCAACGTCAATGACTCCGTCACCAAGTCGAAGTTCGACAACAAGTATGGCTGCAAGGAAAGCCTGGTCGACGGCATCCGCCGCGCCACCGACACCATGATGGCCGGCAAGGTTGCCGTGGTCTGCGGCTATGGCGACGTGGGCAAAGGCTCTGCTGCCTCCCTGCGTGGTGCGGGTGCCCGCGTGAAGGTGACCGAAGCCGATCCGATCTGCGCCCTGCAGGCGGCCATGGATGGCTTTGAAGTAACCCTGCTGGAAGACGAAGTCGCATCCGCGGATATCTTCATCACCACCACCGGCAACAAGGACGTGATCCGCATCGAGCACATGCGCGAGATGAAGGACATGGCCATCGTCGGCAACATCGGCCACTTCGACAACGAGATCCAGGTCGCTGCGCTGAAGAACCACAAGTGGACCAACATCAAGGAACAGGTGGACATGATCGAGATGCCCTCGGGCAACCGTCTGATCCTCTTGTCCGAAGGCCGCCTGTTGAACCTCGGCAACGCGACCGGCCACCCGTCGTTCGTGATGTCGGCCTCCTTCACCAACCAGGTCCTGGCCCAGATCGAGCTGTGGACCCGTGGCGAGACCTACAAGAACGACGTCTACATCCTGCCCAAGCATCTGGATGAGAAGGTCGCGCGCCTGCACCTGGGCCGCATCGGCGTCAAGCTGACCCAGCTCAGCCCGGAACAGGCCGCCTATATCGGCGTCAGCCCCGAAGGCCCGTTCAAGCCGGAACACTACCGCTACTGAGCGAAGCACCTCAAAGACAAGACATCGAAGCCCCCGCCTATTCGCGGGGGCTTTTCCGTTCCGGCTGCTGCCTGCGCTGCGACTCGCGATCTGCCACCGCGAATAGGTGCAAAAGGATAGGTGACCGCACAAACGAGATGCCAGCTACCCTTTGTGTCCGTTCGTCCTGCAAATGGAGAGGCCCGGTGACCGATTGCCCAAGGCCCCTCAGATTGACTCGTATCCGATTAAATTCAAATTTAGCTTAAGTCGAATTTGGGAAGAGTTTTAGGTGGTTACCAGCCAAGTGAAGGGACGTGAAGCATGAAGAAGACCCTGCTCCCACAGAGAAAAAAGGCACCGCGTCAGGAGAAGATCCTGACCGAGATTGACCGCCTGGTCTGCTGGAAAAAACTGGCGCGCTGTGCCGAACCCTGCCTTGAGGAAGGATCGCAGATGGCCCTGGTAAAGCGCAGTTCGCTGGAATCTCTCATTCGCGTGGCGGTGCTGGATCGTTGCTTTGGCATCGGGCCTGCGGATATTGCGGCGATGCCGAAGAAGCGCGGCGCTCAGGCTACCCCCGGGCAGGAAGAGCTGGATCGGTTCTTCCAGATGATCAGTCGCTGCAGCCTGCGCGGGCGCATCATGCGGGAACTGGACGCGCAGCTGACCAAGGTGGGTGTCAGCCTCAGCAAGCAGGCGATCAACGCGCTTTTGTAAGAAGCAGGCTTTGTCGATCCGGGACGACTCTTGCCTATTTCGCCGCCAAAGGGCATGGGCGCTATACATTTCACTCTCCATGCCCTATACGCAGCCCCTTGTCGGCACATGCGCCTGTTGCGCCCGCTCTTTTGGAAAAAGCAGACCTTCCTTTGAAACAGACACTCGCTGTGGCGCTGGAGCGCCGTGGATATGAAACCCTTACCCCCGTCCAGGACGCCGTCACCGATCCGGAGCTGGCGCACTGCGATCTTCTGGTGTCCGCCCAGACCGGGTCGGGCAAGACCGTGGGCTTTGGCCTTGCCATTGCAGATACCATTCTGGGGGACGAGGACCATTTTTCCCCCGCGGCCCTGCCCCTGGCATTGGTGATTGCGCCCACGCGCGAATTGGCGCTGCAGGTGAAACGGGAACTGAGCTGGCTCTACGCTGAGGCCGGCGCCAAGCTGGCCTCCTGTGTCGGCGGCATGGATATGCGCGATGAACGTCGCGCGCTGGAGCGCGGCGCGCATATTGTCGTGGCAACGCCGGGACGGCTGCGCGACCATATCATGCGCGGCTCCATCGATCTGTCCGATCTGCGCGCTGTGGTGCTGGACGAGGCTGACGAGATGCTGGACCTTGGGTTCCGCGAGGATCTGGAGTTCATCCTGGGTGAAGCCCCGGAAGAGCGCCAGACGCTGCTGTTTTCCGCCACCGTGCCGCGCGCGATTGCAGAGCTTGCCAAGAACTACCAGCGTGATGCCAAGCGGATCTCGACCGTTGCCGAGACCTCCCAGCACAGCGATATCGAATACCACGCCATGGCGGTGGCGCCGCGCGATGATGAAAATGCGATCATCAACGTGCTGCGTTACTACGAGGCGCCCAATGCCATCGTCTTTGGCAACACCCGCGCGATGGTGAACCGGCTGGTGACGCGTCTGTCGAACCGTGGGTTTTCGGTCGTGGCCCTGTCCGGCGAGTTGTCCCAGGCCGAACGCAGCCACGCGCTGCAAGCCATGCGCGACGGGCGCGCCCGCGTCTGCGTGGCCACCGATGTGGCGGCGCGCGGGATCGATCTGCCCAACCTCGAACTTGTTGTGCACGCCGAACTGCCATCCAGCCACGAAACCCTGTTGCACCGCTCGGGCCGCACGGGCCGCGCCGGGCGCAAGGGCGTCAGCGCGCTGATCGTGCCCCCCAAGGCGCGCAAGAAGGCCGAGCGTCTTTTGAAGATGGCCAAGCTGCAGGTCAACTGGGGCAACGCGCCCTCGGCCGAGGACGTCACCGCCCGCGACCACGAACGCATGCTGGCTGATCCGATCTGGCAGGATCCTATTGCTGACAGTGAGCAGCCGATGGTTGCCACGCTGAGCGAGACCTTCACGGCAGAGCAGCTGGCCGCCGCCTATCTGCGCCTGTGGCGCAGCGCGCGCTCGGCCCCGGAAGAGCTGTCAGAGGCAGATGCCAAGCCGGAGCCCCGCGCGCCCTTTGGGCCCAGCGTCTGGTTCTCGATCGCGATCGGTCGCAATGGCGGCGCCGATCCCCGCCGTCTGCTGCCGATGCTGTGTCGGGCCGGGGATATCACCAAGTCGGAAATCGGTGCCATCCGCATCCAGGAGGACGAAACCTTCGCCGAAATCAAGGAGAGCAGCGCAGCCGGTTTCCTGGCCGCTTTGGGCGCCGAGATGGTGCTGGATGACGGCACGCGCCTGACCCAGTTGGACAAGGCCCCCGATCTGCCTGCCGGGCGCCCCTCCGGTCCGCGCAAACCTGGCCGTGGCAAGCCTGCCGGTCCGGGTGGAAAACGCCCGCATCGCGGTCAGGACCGCTCGTTTGATCGCCCCGACAGCGATCGCAAGCCACGGGCCCCGCGACCGGACAGGGCCGATGGGGCCAAACCTGCGCGCCGCGAGAAGCCGAAAGACACTCCGCCCCGCGAACCCAATGCGGTTGTGACCCCGCGCAAGAAGCCCGCTGCCAAACCAGGCACCAAACCCGGTGCCGGAGATGCCAGCAAGAGCCTGCGCAGAAAAGACGCTGGCAAAGCCGCGACCGGCGACCGGCGTCCCAAGGGCCCGCCGCCCCCGAAGGGCAAACCCAACAGCAAGAAGAACAAGGCCCGCGCGGCCCAGGCCAAGGCGGCAAAAACCGGCAAGGGCGGTTTTGATAAACCACGGCGGCCCAAAAGCTGATCCTGCGATCACCTGAGCTACATGAACGGCAGAGGTCAGGCGCCTGACGACAAGGAGCCTGACCCGAGGGCGGAGAGCGATCTCCGTCACACCGTTTCTATGTCGGGCCGTTTCTATGTCGGGCTGTGCCTGTGTCAGGCAGATGAGCGCGAACGCATGGCGCGAAACAGGAACATCAGGATCAAAGACAGGAAAAACAATCCAAAGATGTCTCCGATCAAATAGGCGAAATACTCCTTCGGTGCGTTTCCGAAGACCAGGTTGCTCAGCACCGATGACACGATGGAAATCAGGAACCCCACGGTCATAATGCTGGCCCAGCGGGGTTTACGCCCGGATGCTGGCGACAGATCCCATCCCAGGATCTTCACCAGATGGAAAACTGCCGGGGGTACCAGGACCGCGATCAGGATCGCCGCGATCCGGTGGCACTCGAATACGCCCATACCCGCGAAGGAAACGAAGACCAGGAAGACGCCGGGAAACAGCGCAATGCTCGCACGCCAACCCAACAGCCAGCTCGCCAGGACTTTCACGCCGTGAGGCAGGAACAGAAGGCTCGCGTCTCCGCCGATGCCTGGGAAAAAGCTCTTCTGAATGGGCATCAGAATCTCAAAGGCGGCGTAACTCGCAACCAGGTAGCACAGGGACACCACGATTGTTTCTGTTGCCAGAGCTTTCAATTCCCGTCCCCACCATACTCCCTGAAAGACCCCTTTCTACTTGGGTGCCTTTACAAGGTATCTTCCCCGGCTCGTGCTGCCGCTTTGTTCCAGATATCCCTTACCGACAAGCGACTTCAAAGCTCTGAAGAACGTCGGACGCGACATGCTTGCGACAATGGCATGCTCCCGGATCCGGTTGGTTCGCACCCCGTCGGATGTATCCGGGCAATCGCTCGCCGCATAGTATACATCCCGTTCAACCGTGGATAGCTCCTGCAGCCCCATGGCATGTTCCATGTCGAGCATCAGTTTACGCAACTCTGTCAGTTTGGATATGTTAGACATGACGTCCTTTATCAACAGGTTTCCTCATAATTGTGACACCTTACACGAAAGAAAAGTTCAAGTGAAACACGAATTGGTATCATGTTGGCACAATGTTCCTATGCGATAGTATAATTTTCGTTCGGCAGCTCTTTTCGAACCGTGAGTGGTGGCCGCCGTGCATCATTTCAGTACCAAACATTTTCAGGCGCGGTGCCCTTTGGCACCGCGCTTTCTATGACCACGGTATGATGGATTGCAGGCGCTTTTCACCCCACAGGCACGGCCATGGGCGATCCGAAGCGTAATCGGAAATCGATTTCTCCTTGCGCGGTCTGATACGAAGGTCTAAATCGACAGCCGCATCCTCCTGGCTTGCCTTCGGAGGACGCATCTTCGGCCAGTACCAGGCCCAAGACCGCAAAGGTTGCCGCTGTAGCTCAGCTGGTAGAGCACGTCATTCGTAATCACTCGAATGACGTGTGTAGTATAATGTCTAAAATATAGCTTATACCCCCGTTTTTTCTTGAGAAATTGGCCAATGGTAATATTATTATTGTTGGCGTCATACTGAGAATATACTGTAAATTACCCTTGTCTCGTGAACTCTTGTAGTATAGGCAAGGGCCGCTGCCGATGTAGCTCAGCTGGTAGAGCAACGCATTCGTAATGCGTGGGTCGGGGGTTCGAGTCCCTTCATCGGCACCATTTTCTTCTCTTTGAGATCGCCTCTCTTGGGCGAACATCTTGGCTGCACTCCGGTGTCGCTAGGGTCAGGACCCATTGATTTCCGTCCAGCGGCGTGATTCACGGTTCGAAAATCGAGCGGTAACATGTCTGATC
>NZ_JARCJD010000042.1 GCF_028890115.1 Phaeobacter sp. QD34_24 | reverse complement strand
CCCAATCAAACCCGAACATCCACTCTCGCGTTCCGTCCAGATCCTCTCAGTAGCGCCTCAGCGCCGCCGGTGAAGGGGGTTCTAGTCCCAACACAAACCACCCGCAACCCAAAAAACAAAATAATCCAAAGAAAAGAATAAAACCAAATAATATCAGTTATTTAAGGTGAATTTTGACCTGGAAATTGCCCAACGAACCGGTCGCCTCCTCGAGATCGGAGCGCGGGGGCATCCCTTTGCCTGATTCATCAGTGGTGGCTTGATCAACATCTTGGTGTTCAGCCCTCGGGCACCACAACCAACCAGGGGAATCGCGGCGAATCTGCCGGGTGCCACCTTTCGCGAAAACGTGCCGTATCGCGAGATCGACGGTATGGGGCATAGCCCGTCCGAGCGATAGCGCCCTCGCCGTGCGCAAGCGCGGCGCCGGGCCCAAGGGACGCCAAGGCATCTTTGATGCATTGAGCGACGCGCGGGAGCCCCCCTCCCTCGACCGCTACAGGTCGACCTCGATGACTCCGTCTTTCTCAGCGGCGCGTGATTGGCACAGGATAATTGCGTCCTGGCGTTGCGCTTTGGACAGCACGAAATCGCGGTGCTCCACCTCTCCCGACAGCAGGCCGCATTTACAGACGCCGCAAATCCCATCGGCGCATTTGACGTCGATATGGACGCCATGTTCGGCCAGAACCTCGGTGGCGGTCTTATCCGCCGGAATCAGAAACTCGCGACCGCTGTGCCGCAGCCTTAATGTGAAGGGATGGTTCACATAGTCGGGCACCTCCGGCAGTGAGAAATACTCAAGGTGCCGCGCCTCTTCCGGGAAGCCCTGGCCTTCCGCAGCCGCCATGACGGCCTGCATGTAACGGTCAGGCCCGCAGGTATAGACATGCCAGCCATCCCGATAGCCGGTCAGGATACTGTCCAGATCGGCGCGTGATCCTTCACCCGAGATATGAAGGTGAACCTGATCGGCCCATGGCACGGCCGCAAGATCAGGCAGGTAGCCCGCACCGGCGCGATCAGAGATGGAGTAATGCAGCTCAAACGCCCGGCCCAGCGCGTGCAGCCTGTGTGCCATGGCAATCATCGGCGTGATGCCGATGCCCCCGCCCATCAAAAAGCTCTTCTCGGCGCTCTCTTCCAGGGGGAAATGGTTGATGGGCCGGGAGATGAAGACCCGGCGACCTTCGCTGAAGATCCGATGGAGGAGCTTGGAACCGCCCCGCCCTTCGTCTTCGCGCAGGACACCGATCTGGTATTTGGACCGCTCCGCAGGATCGCCGGACATCGAGTATTGGCGCAGGAATTCCGGTGCCACCACGATATCGAGATGGGCGCCTGCGCTCCATTCGGGAAGATCGCTGCCGTCAAGGCTGCTGAATTCATATTTGGTGACGGCGGGGCTCATGTCTTCCGCTTTTGAGACCACAACCTGTAGAACCGGGCTATCGGCATCGGTGGAATAGATGTGATCCCAGGGACCTGTTTCGCCGCGCGCGCGGCGGGCCTGGTATTCCTCGGCGGTGATCATCGCCTGATAGGCTTCGATCCCGGCCTCACGATCCATCGGGAAGGGATAGGGCCAGGGGTGTGGCGCAAGGCTTGCCGGGTAGACCGCCAGAGTCTGATCCTCGTAGCGCAGATCCAGATCCTTTTGCAGGGAGCGTGCATTGACCGGGTGGCGGGTCGGACGGTAGCCGCCGCCCTCTTCCAGCTCCAGGTCCCACCACCACTTCTTGGCCGGGTTCATCTCGCCGTTGCCCAGGGCATCGTCCAGCTTTGCCAGTACGGGCGCGGCCTTTGGCACATTCATCGCCGCCCAGCGGAAGGGGCGCTCGGCAAAGATACCTTCCAGGTTCCAGGGGCAGGTCTTCATGCAGCGCCCGCACATGGCCCCGCCCGGAGTGGTAATCCGGTAGGTGGTGCATTTCTGGCTGTCGCTTTTCCAGATCTCGTAGCCGTTGAACATCAGTTTCGGCCCGGCAGTGATCGCCCCAGAGGGACATTCCCGGGCGCATTTGTTGCAGGCCTCGCAAAAGGACTGCAGGCCGAAATCAATAGGCCGGTCGTGTTCCATCGGCATGTCGGTGGTGACCACGCCGGATTTCAGGCGCGGCCCCAGGAAGGGGTTGAGGATCACCTCGCCGATCCGGCTGACCTCGCCGAGGCCGGAGAGCAGCAGCAACGGTGGCTGCAAGACCTCGCCATCCATCACCGTATGGGCCTTGGCCTTGTAGCCGAGATTACGGATCTGCCGTGCGATTACCCCGCCCAAGAGCGAAAACCGCAAGTAGGCGCGCATGGATTGCGCCACCGCGATCCAATCATCGCCCGAGGTGCCCTCGGTTGTGTCAAAGCCCTGATCGACGATCATGCTGATCGCATGAGGCTGATCCGGCACGATGGGGGCGCCGGTGGCGTCATGGCTGTACCAGGTCCAGTCCGGACAACGGCTGATGCCGACCGCATCTATGCCCAGCCAGTAGCTGGCCGCCTTGACGTTGGCCGCGTTGCGCGCCGCATCCGAGGGGCGCGGTCCTTTCGCGGGTTCGCCGTCCTGCAACAGGACAAAGGCCCCCAGCATCCGCCGCTGCGCCATCGAAGGGGCGGCCTTGCGGGCATAAAGCCCGCCGGTGGCCGCCGTCTGGTTCGCCTTGCCCATATCGCCGAACTGGCTGCGCGCAAACATATCGGCGCGTTTGGGCACCCGCGCCACCCGGGCCTCATCTATATATGTGGTGGGGTCCTCGACCCGCTTGAGGGTCTCAAACGGATGCGGCCCGTCCTTGAACAGGCGCTTGCTAAAGGGATCGCCGTTCAGGACAGATCGCTCAGACCCGACCCCGAGCCACCATTTCGGCCCCTTGGTGGAAAGGCCCGGCTGCTGGCCTTCCGGCACCAAGGGCCGGTCCATTGCCAGATCGAAATCGGTGGTGACAGCGGCAAGGCCGAACCGATCACCCAGATAGGGAGTGCAGAGCATCTCTCCCTCGACGGTTGCCAGTCCCGCGGCCACAGCCAATCGGTTCAGATCCACATCGGAAGAGGTGCCGGTATGCGCCTTGGCATCCCAGCCCAGCAGGCGAATGTAATTCGCCAGCACCACCGCCGTTTCACTGGCCCGCAGGCAGGCCCGGTGATGTTCGGCGTCCTCGATCCAGTCGCAGCCCTCCTCGCCCGGATGCGGATCGCGCGGCATCTCGTAGAGGAAGACGATGGCGCGCGAATGGCCGCCGATCCCACTGGCTGGCGCCTCCATCGCATCGCGCAGATCGGCCATGATCATGTCGATACCCGAGGCCAGCGTCTTGGTCTGCCGGGTTTTCAGGTCCTGTGCTAGGCGATCGATATCGGGATTGCGGTAGGGTTGCTCCAGCCGCGCCGCATCCGGCACAGGGCCGATACCGACCATGGCGGCATCGGAGAAGTACCCAAAAGCCTTGAGATGTTCGGCGCGGTCCTGCGGATCCTCGGGACATTCCGCCCGTGCCTTGTTCACCAGGCCATCGCGGATGGCATCCATCATCGCCTGATACTCTCCCATCGCATTGACGATAGAAGACGGCAGATGCGGGCGGCGGAAGTTCAGCGGCTGGAAACTGGGCACTGCCGAAAGATCCGGCATCTCGTCACCCGCAAGGCGCTTGAGCCGCTCCACGGGGAAGGGGCCCAGGTGGACGGGCCTGTTGCGGGTGGAAAAGAAACGGATGGTCATCGCCCCAAGGCCCTGCTGTGGTCACGGTCCTCCAGCTATATCCGACAGGGCGTCCCGGCGATAGAAGCCAACATCCAATTTGTCCGAACAAAGCCTCAAATCATTGTTATCAATAAAAACAATCAAGAACCCAAAGACTGAACTCCTGGTGCCGCGCCACCCCAAGGCGACAAATCAACCCCGGCGCCCTGCAAACTGGCGCACCTCGACACCGCCTGCGGTCAAGCTGCTGCGCACATTGCGGGCAATGTCGACGGCCGTGGGCGTATCGCCATGCAGGCAGATGGTGTCGATCGCGGTCTCGATGCGCTTGCCGCTTTCGGTGATGATCGCGCCCTCCTGAACCATCTGCAGAATGCGGGGGCCTGCGATATCCGGATCGTGGATCACCGCGCCGGGCTGGCTGCGGTCCACCAGGGTGCCATCGTCATTATAGGCGCGATCGGCGAAGATCTCTCCGCACCAGTTGCAGCCGAGATCCCGAACCACCTCCTCCATCGCGGTGGCGGCCAGCACCATGATGATGATGTCAGGATCCACATCCAACGCCGCCTGGTAGCAGGCGCGGGCCATGTCGTAATCGGTGCAGGCCATGTTCGACAACGCCCCGTGCAGTTTCAGGTGCCGCACATTGGTGCCCAGCGCCGTGGCCATGCCCTGCGCCGCGCCCAATTGGTAGCGCACCATATTGGCAAGGGTTTCATGCGGCACATGCATCTTGCGACGGCCAAAGCCCTGCAGATCGAGGAAGCCGGGATGGGCGCCGATACCGACCCCGTTGTCGCGCGCCCGTGCCATGGTCCGCGCCATCACATCGGGGTCGCCTGCATGAAAGCCGCAGGCGATATTCGCCGAAGACACGACATCCAGCAGAGCCTCATCGTCCCCCATGTTCCAGGGGCCAAAGCTTTCGCCCATATCGGCGTTCAAATCGACGGTCTTGCTCATGAGTCTTCTCCAGTGGCAAAGGGGTCGGCCATGGCAGAGACCGCACCGCTGACAAGTTGGTAGGACAGAAGGTCCGAAATATCACCGGGATGGCGCAACAGGGGATGACAGGTCCCCGGCAGCGCATGCAGAGCCTTCTCGTGTTTTGCCTGAAGGCTCAGCCCCTCTTCCAGCGTGACCCAGCGAAACCGCAGCTGTGCTCCGGCCTGGGCCTGCGCCACCTTGGGCAGATCGCAGGGCAGAACCGTCCCGATCCGGGGATAGCCGCCGGTGGTCTGCGCCTCGCGCAATAGAACGAAGGGCTTACCGTCCCCGGTCATCTGCACATCGCCCGGCACGATCACCTCTGACAGGATATTGAGCTGGCCTGCGGCGGCAAACCCGGCCCCCTCCGACAGCATCTCCACCCCCATCCGGTTAGCGCGGCTGCCGCGTCGGAATTCGGTCTCTGCGAAACGGGCCCGCACCTCTGGCGAAAACAGCGCGCTTTGAAAGCTTTCGACGATGCGCAGCTCGCCGCCGCCGAACCTGTCTTCGCACGCCAGGGTCATGCCGGTGTCACCTCCGGCATCCCTCCCCGCTGGCAGCCTGTCACCGGGCGCAACCAGCCGCCCCAGACCCGCCGCCACATGGGTGGCCCGCGCGCAGAGAACCGGCTCGGTACTGATGCCGCCGCCAAGATGCAGGTAGCCGTAGACACCCCGACGGGCCGCGCCGATCTCAAGCCGTTGCCCGGCCTCCATGCGATGGCTGGCGTTCCAGGCCAGCGCGCTCCCGTCCAAGGCCGCCATCATCGGCGCCCCGGTCAGGGCGATGCGCAAGGGCCCGGTGGCCTCGAAGGTGCCGCCCATGCCGCCCATTTCAAGCGCGGCCAGGTTGGGATCCTGCCGCAACAGCGCCGCGCCTTCGGCCAGGGCCAGCAGGTCCGCGGCACCGCCGCGAGAGACACCCTGATCCAGCAGGCCAGGCCGCCCCTGATCCTGCACGCTTGCCGCCGGGCCGATCTTCAGAACCTTGAGCCCGCTCATGCCGGGATCTCCTGCGACATGGCCCCGCCCATGTGTTCATCCCTGTCGCGCAGCTTCAGGAAATCGGATCGCGATACCGGCTCGAACTGCAACTCATCACCGGCCTGCAGGGCGAAGGGCCTGTCTGAGTGAGGTCGAAACAGCATAAAACCCGTCTGACCCACATGGCGCCAGCCCGTCGGCGTTTCGGCCGAAAACAGCACGAACTGGCGAATGGCGAGCACCAGGGCGCCGCGCGGCACCCTTGGTGTCAATTCGGTCTGGCGCGGCAGATCCCATTCCTCCCCCAGCGGCCCCAGATAGGGCTGGCCGGGCGCAAAGCCGATGGTCAAAACCCGCACCCGCGCCGCCCCAAGGTTTTCGATTGCCTGGGATTCGCTCAACCCCGCCGCATCGGCGGCTTCGGCCAGCTGCGGCGCCAGATCCGTGCCGTAGACCGTGGGCACCCGCCAGAACCGGCGCCCAAGCGGCAAGGCCTCCTGCAGCCAGTTGCGCGAGTCCAGTTGCTCTTGCAGCTGAGTGCGCAACCGGTCGTGATCCACATCCCCCGGATCAAACCGGATATAGACAGAGGCCAAGGAGGTGGAGGTTTCCAGAACCCCGTCCCACTTCAACTGTTCCAGATGGTTGCGAAAGGCGAGCGTTGCCCGATTCGACGGTTCGCTCAGTCCATCCGCGAAGGTCACGATCATGCCCGAAAGGCCAACCGTGCGGATAATGGGAAAATCCGGTACTGCGCGCGCTGTCATCCATGCCCCCGTTTTGGCGCAAGGGTCGCGGCGCAGCGCGGGAGTGTCAACACGGCAGTTGATCACGAGACCGCGCGCACTGCGGCGCGATCCGGTCGTGTGATCAGGGACAGCCGCCAAAGCAAAAGGCCGCCCCGGAAAGAGCGGCCCAGTGGTGTCTTTAAATCCCCGTCATCGCCCATGCGGGCGCGGGCTTCGGAGAGATATCAGAAGTCTTCCCAGCGCACGGCCTCGGCTGCCGCTGTGGCCTGGGCACCTGCCTGTGTGGCAGAGACCGGTCGCCGCACACCAACCTTTGGTGCGGTGGAGGCTTTCACGCCACTTCCAGTCTTGGCCTCGGCTCCGATATCGGGACGGGTCTTGAAGACCTGAACCTCCTGGGTCAGCTGCGATGCGTCGTTGGACAGGATTTGCGTCGCGGCCGTGGTTTGCTCCACCATGGCGGCGTTCTGCTGGGTGACCTGATCCAGCTGGGACACGCCAGCGGAGATTTCCACCAGGGTGGTGGATTGCTCCGACGCACCGGTGGCAATCTCGGAAATATGGCCCGAGATGGTTCCAACGGCATCGATGATCCGTTTCAGCTCTTCGCCGCTGCGCCCCACGAGGTCGACGCCGCTGCCCACGTTTTCCTTACTTTCGCTGATCAGATCCTTGATCTCACCCGCCGCCGTGGCAGAGCGCTGCGCCAGAGCACGGACTTCCGCCGCAACAACGGCAAAACCGCGCCCGGCATCACCCGCACGGGCCGCCTCGACCCCGGCATTCAAGGCCAGAAGATTGGTCTGAAAGGCGATATCATCGATCACGGTGATAATCTTGGCGATCTTTTCCGAGGAGCTTTCGATGGCAGACATGGCGCTGATCGCATCCGAGACGACGCGCTCGCTCTGCACGGCGGCAGACTGGGTGTTGCCGACGATCTCTTCAACCTTATGCGCCCCTGCAGCCGCCGCCCGCACGGTAGAGGTCAGCTGCTCCAATGCGGCCGCCGTCTGCTCCAGCGTGGCCGCCTGGCTTTCGGTGCGATGCGACAGGTCCGTGGAAGACTGGCTGATCTCGGACGCCGTCTGCCCCACCGCAAAGGACACGTTCTTCACGGTGTTTACAGCCTTTTCCAACTGCTCCATCGACCGGTTGTAGGCCTTGGCGATCACTCCGATGTCTTCGGCATTTCGGATCACGACCCGCTGGCGCAGATCGCCCTCACTGAGCGCCTGAAGCCCAGCCGCGACTTCCTGCAGCGCGCGGCGCCGATCTGTCACATCCGTCGCGACCTTGATGATCTTCTCGGTCTTGCCGTCCGGACCGGGCACGGCAGCATAGGTGGCCTGAATCCAGACAACCGCCCCACCCTTTGCAATCCGCGGGAACTGGTCGGACAGCGTGCGCCCGGCCCGCAAGGCGGTCCAGAACTGCGCATAGTCTCCACCACTCGCGAATTTCGGATCCACGAACATGGAATGATTCTTCCCAACGATCTCGGAGAGCTGATAGCCCATCAAGTTCAGGAAGTTCTCATTGGCCGTGATGATTGTGCCGTCAGCCTCAAATTGAATCGTCGCCTGAGTGCGCTCGATCATGTCCGCAATCACACGGTCCATGTCTGCTCGTTCGGGCGCCGCCCGCGTCTTACCCTTAAAAAACACTCTAAGGCTCCGCGCTGAGTTGAGTTCTATCCTAGAGGAAAAACCTAGCGCCAATTCGCTAGCCAAACTTTAACGCTAGAGGGAATTTGTGCCGAATTCGAACAATGGGCCTATCCAATGGGATAGGCGCCGAACCGCGCGAAAGCCATCTGGCATTGGAAGGTCAAAACAGCAGTGGCGGACCGAGGAGGATTCGAACCCCCGACCCCTTGATTCGTAGTCAAGTACTCTATCCAGCTGAGCTATCGGT
>NZ_JARCJD010000041.1 GCF_028890115.1 Phaeobacter sp. QD34_24 | reverse complement strand
ACCCATAAAATGCCTCCGCACCGAATGCAGAAATCATACCATCATTCAGATCAGCAAGGGAGTTTTCACACAGCCTCAGGACTGGCCGGACACATTCGCAGAGCTCTGCGACAGCCACGCCATCACCGATATCGTGCTTTACGGCGACACCCGCCCCATCCACGCCGAGGCGGTGCGCATTGCCAAATCGCGCGGGCTGACGGTGCATGTCTTCGAGGAAGGCTACCTGCGCCCCTATTGGGTGACCTACGAACGGGAAGGCTCCAACGGCAATTCCCGCCTGATGGAGATGTCGGTGGCCAGCATGCAATGCGCGCTGGAACGCTCGGACATGGAGGCGCCGCTGCCACCCTCGCATTGGGGCGATATGCGGCAGCATGTGTTCTATGGCGCGCTCTACCATTGGTTCGTGATGTTCTGGAACCGGGGCTATCGCAATTTCAGACCCCATCGCGCCCTGCCGGTGGCCCGCGAATTCCAGCTCTATCTCAAGCGGCTGGTGCTGATGCCTTTGCAGGCGCTGGACCGGCGCATCGCCACCTGGCGGATCCGCAATGGCGGTTTTCCCTATCACCTGGCGCTGTTGCAGCTGGAACATGACAGTTCCTTCCAGATGCATTCGCCCTTCGACAGCATGGGTGATTTCCTGGAAGAGGTGATCACCGGCTTTGCCGCTGGCGCCCCGCGCCATCATCACCTGGTGGTGAAGGCCCATCCGCTGGAGGATGGCCGCGTGCCCCTGCGCAGCGTGGTGCGCCGCCTGGCGCGAGAGCATGACATCGCGGGCCGCGTCCACTATGTGCGCGGCGGCAAGCTGGCGCAGCTCCTGAACGAGGCGCGCACCGCGATCACGGTCAATTCCACCGCCGGGCAGCAGGTCCTGTGGCGTGGCATTCCGCTCAAGGTCTTTGGCCGTGCGGTCTATGACAAGCCGGAGTTTGTCTCGACCCAGACCCTGACCGATTTCTTCGCCACACCGGCCCGCCCGGACAGCCGTGCCTACAAGGATTACCGGCGTTTCCTCTTGGAAACCTCGCAACTGCCGGGCGGCTTTTATGCGCGCAAGGGGCGCCGCCAGCTGTTGCGCCAGGTGGTCGACATGATGCTGGCGCCGGATGATCCCTATGATGCGCTGAAACGGGGAACAGCGGCGCCACGGCAACAGTTGCGCGCCGTGAGCTGACGCGGAAATCGCGCAAGACTGGATTTTGCTTCGCTCCTGCGCTTCGGTACCCGTAAAAATTGAGGCAAAACAATAACAGGTCGAGGAGACCGAGCAGTGACACACGTCCCATTCCGCTGGGCGCGCCCCGTCGCGATTCTGGCCGCGCTAACGCTTGCGGCCTCTTGCGGGTTGCCCAAGGTCGGCCCCAACAAGCGCCAGATCTTTGCCGGTTCCGTGCAAAAACAGGGCGATGCCTTCATCGTATCCGTGAATGACCGCGTTGCCCGTGCCACCGCCGTGGTGCCAGCCCTTGGCTTTTCCGAGGGGTTCACCTCTGCCGGACGGCTGACCTCCGACACCATCCGCCCCGGCGATGTGCTGGGGCTGACGATCTGGGAAAACGTCGATGATGGTCTGCTGGCCGCCGAGGCCAGCAACGCGACCTCGCTCGAAGAGGTCCAGGTCGATAGCGCCGGCTACATCTTCGTACCCTATGCCGGGCGTCTGCGCGCCTCGGGCAATACGCCTGAACAGCTGCGCAAGATGATCACCGAGAAACTGGAAGACCAGACCCCGGACCCGCAGGTGCAGGTGCGCCGCCTGGCCGGTGATGGCTCCACCGTCAGCCTGACCGGCGCAGTGGGCGGCCAGGGGATCTATCCGATCGAACGCCCGACCCGGACGCTGGCCACCATGCTGGCGCGGGCCGGCGGTGTCACCATCCAGCCCGAGATTGCCCAGGTCACGGTCATCCGCGGCAAGAACCAGGGCAAGATCTGGTTCCAGGATCTCTACGATCACCCCGAACTCGATATCGCCCTGCGCGGCGGCGACAAGATCCTGGTCGAGGAGGACACCCGTTCCTTCACCGCGCTTGGCGCCACCAGTGCCCAGGCCCGGGTTCCCTTTGAAAGCCAGGACCTGTCCGCGCTGGAGGCCATCGCCCAGGTGGGCGGCTTGATCTCTACCGCGTCGGATCCGACCGGGGTCTTCATCCTGCGCAACGAACCGGCCGAAATCGCCAATCAGGTCTTGGGCCGCGACGATCTGATCGGAGCACAGCGCATGGTCTATGTGCTGAACCTGACGCAACCCAATGGGCTGTTCATCGCCCGTGATTTCGTGGTGCGCGACAACGACACGCTTTATGTGACCGAGGCCCCCTACACCCAGTGGACCAAGACCATCTCGCTGCTGGTCACCCCGCTTGGCGCGGTCTCCAGTGCCACATCCATCGTCGAGTGATCTCAATCCAATGCACGACACGCCGCAGGGCAACACCAGAGCCGGGACCGAAAGGTCCCGGCTTTTCGTCTATAATGGCGGCTTTCTGACCCAAAAGCGCCTGCGGCGCATCCTGCAGCTGGCGGGCTACGACCTCCGGCTGGGCCTGCCTGGGGATGGCGATCTGGTGGGCATCTGGGGCAACTCCCCCACCGCGCACCGTGGCCGGGCCGTTGCCGCAAAATACGACGCCGACCTGCTGCGGGTCGAGGATGCCTTTCTGCGTTCGGTGCATCCGGGGCGCGCCGGCGAGCCGCCGATGGGGCTGCTTCTGGATCGGTCCGGCGTGCATTTCGACGCCGCGATCCCCTCCGACCTTGAACACCTCCTGGCCACGCACCCATTGGACGACAGCCATATGATGCGCCGGGCCCGCGATGCCATCGGGCGGCTGATGGATGCGCACCTCAGCAAGTACAACGCCTATTCTCCCGTGGCGCCTGTCCCCGATCCAGGCTATGTGCTGGTGGTGGATCAGGCGCGCGGCGATGCCTCCGTGACCGCATCAGGTGGCGATGCGGCGCGGTTCCGCGAGATGCTGGTCTTCGCGCAGGAGGAAAACCCCGGCGCCCGCATCGTGATCAAGACCCACCCCGAGACCCGCGCCGGATACCGGCCCGGCTATTTCGGCGCCAAGGATGCGAACGACAGGATCACCCTCTTGAGCGATCCGGTCTCACCCTGGCCTCTGCTGGAGGGCGCCGTGGCGGTCTACACGGTGTCGTCGCAACTGGGGTTCGAGGCCATTCTGGCGGGCCACAAGCCGCGCGTCTTTGGCCAGCCCTTCTATGCCGGCTGGGGTCTGACCCAGGACGAGATGCCGCCCCCCCGCCGCAACCGCCGCCTGACCCGCGCGCAGCTGTTCTCCGGCGCGATGATCCTATACCCCACCTGGTACGATCCCTTCCGCGACCGCTTGTGCGAGCTGGAAACGGTCATCGACAATCTGGAGGCCGGGACCCGCGCCTGGCGGCAAGACCGGGTCGGCTGGGCGGCCTCCGGCATGCGCCTGTGGAAGCGCAAACCGCTACAGGGGTTCTTTGGCCGCGAAAAGAAGATGCTTTTCACCGAGGATCCCGAAAAGGCAAAAGAGAGCGGGCGCAACTGGATGGTCTGGGCCTCCAAGGCGGACAAGACCCACACCGGAGCCTATCACCTGGAGGATGGTTTCCTGCGCTCGCGCGGGCTGGGGGCAGAGCTGGTCCCGCCCCTGTCTCTGGTGTTGGATCGCCAGGGCATCTACTACGATCCGCGCCAGCCCTCGGATCTGGACGACCTGATCGCCCGGCGCGCGGATATGAGCCAGGCGGAACACCAGCGCGCCGAGCGGCTGATCAAACAGCTGACCCGGGACAGCCTGTCGAAATACAATCTTGGCGGCGAAGTCCCCGATCTGCCACCCGGCCACCGGATCCTGGTGCCCGGTCAGGTAGAGGACGACGCCTCGATCCTCGCTGGGACAGGCAAGGTTTGCAGCAATCTGGATCTGCTGCGCCGGGTGCGCGCCGAGAACCCGACTGCCGTGGTGATCTACAAGCCCCATCCGGACGTGGAGGCGGGCCTGCGCAAGGGCCAGATCGTGCCAGAGGATCTGGCCGATGTGGTGGCCCATAAGGCCGATCCCATGGCCCTGCTCGATCAGGTGCAGGAGGTCTGGACCATGACCTCGCTGCTTGGCTTCGAGGCGCTGCTGCGGGGGGTGAAGGTGACCGTGCTCGGCTCACCTTTCTACGCGGGATGGGGGCTGACGCGGGATATCATCTCGGCCCCGGCCTGGCGCAAGGCGCGCCCCGATCTGGCCGGTCTCGCCCATGCGGTGCTGATCGACTACCCGCGGTATTTCGATCCCATCACGGGGCAGCCCTGCCCGGTTGAAGTGGTGGTGGATCGCCTGGCCAGCGGTCAGCAACCAAACCCCGGGCTTGCCAACCGGAGCCTGTCGAAACTGCAGGGGCTGTTCGCCACCTACGCCCACCTCTGGCGCTGAGCAGTCCTTAGTTGCCGTGAAACATTAGATCATCTGCAATATGTCACCAAGCGTCTGCCCGGTGGGCGTGGAACGCGCCCGCCGTGGGGCGGGCGGACGCATGCCTGCCGCTAACGCGACAGGCATCAAGGGAAACTCAAAAAGTATCAGTCGCGCAAGGCCCGGCGCCAGCGATGCAGGATATCGCCCCCGACCGGACGTGCCTCGACCAGCTCGAACCGGGGCGCCTCCTCCAGCCGCCCCAGCCCCAGGGCACCGATTGAAGGCAGACCTTCGGCACCGATGCCGATCCCGGCGGTAAAGCCGATGAGCTCATCCACCAAGTCAAAGGCCAGGAGCGAGGCCGCCAGCGCGCTGCCGCCCTCGCAGAACACCCGTGTCAGCCCGGCCTGGCCAAGCTGCTGCAGAACATCGGCGGCGGACAGCTGCACGCCATGACTGGCGCAGGGGATCAGCCGGGCGCCAAGCCCCTCCCAGGCGCGCAGGCGTTCCACATCGGCGCCCTGCCCGTGACAGAGCCAGACCGGCACCTCATTGGCTGTGCGGGCAAGCTGGCTCATCAGCGGCAGGTCCAGATGGCGGGAGGCGATCACCCGCACCGGTTGCCGTTCCACACCCAGATCGCGCACCGTCAGCGACGGATCATCGGCGCGCACGGTGCCTGCTCCCACCATCACCGCATCGTGGCTGGCACGCATGGCATGCACCGCACGGCGTGCCTCGGGCCCGGTGATCCATTTGCTTTGGCCCGATCCGGTGGCGATACGGCCATCAAAGCTGCCCGCAAGTTTCAGCGTCACCAGCGGACGCCCCTGCTCGGTCTTGAGGAAGAACCCGGCGTGATCGCGGGCGGCCTCTTCGGCGAGAACGCCGGTGGTGACCTCGATCCCCGCTTGGCGCAGCATCTCGAACCCCTGCCCCGATACACGCGGGTCACTATCACCGATGGCCGCAACCACCCGGGCCACGCCTGCCTCGATCAGCGCCTGGGAACAGGGCGGGGTCTTGCCATGATGGGAACAGGGTTCGAGCGAGACATAGGCCGTAGCGCCGCGCGCCGCAGCACCGGCCTGCGCCAGCGCCATCGGCTCCGCATGGGGGCGTCCGCCGGGCTGGGTCCAGCCACGCCCGACGATACGCCCATCCTTGACTATCACGCAGCCAACCGCCGGATTGGGCCAGCAATTGCCCTGCCCCCGCCGCCCCAGCGACAAGGCCAGCGCCATGAACCGCGCGTCCACGGCTTTGTCGTAGCGGCTCATCTCAAGGGCTCACTCTTCGGTCGGCGTATGGGGGCGCAGCTCGTGCACAAAATCCTCGAAATCGTCGGCAGCCTGGAAGTTCTTGTAAACGCTGGCAAAGCGCACATAGGCCACGGTATCGATCCGGGCCAGGGCCTCCATCACGATTTCACCGATCTTCTTGGAGGGGATATCCGTCTCGCCCATGCTTTCCAGGCGGCGCACGATGCCCGAGATCATCTGATCGATACGCTCCGGGTCGATCGGGCGTTTCTGCATCGAGATGCGGATCGAGCGTTCCAGCTTGTCGCGGTCGAAATCCTCGCGGCGGCCATTGGTCTTGACCACCACAAGATCGCGCAGCTGCACCCTTTCATAGGTGGTGAAGCGCCCCCCGCAGGCGGGACAAAACCGGCGGCGGCGGATCGATACGTGGTCCTCTGCCGGACGCGAATCTTTGACCTGAGTATCGATATTTCCGCAAAACGGGCAGCGCATCAGCCGGTCCCCTTTATGATCAATGCCTGTACATTGCGCACCCTGTGGCGCACTTATCCACAAGTATAGGGGAGCCTCTACAGTTTGGGTAGAGGTGAATTCACACCGCTAGATCAAGCGGTTCCCGCAAGATGTGCTGCGACTTTGCGCCGGTGCGGCGCATCGCGATGTTCAAACAGGTATACCCCCTGCCAGGTGCCCAGAACCGGCGCCGCGTCGCGCACAGGAATGGACAGGCTCACCGGCATCATGGCGGACTTGATATGGGCGGGCATATCGTCCGGCCCCTCGTAGGTGTGCCGAAGATAAGACATCGACGGATGTGAGCTGGGCGGTACCAGGCGCGCAAAATACTCCTTCAGGTCCAGCTGCACCTCGGGATCGGCGTTCTCCTGCACCAGCAGCGAACAGGAGGTGTGGCGCACAAAGAGCGTCAACAGCCCGTCCCGGACACCGCCCCCGCCAACCCAGGCGCGCAGTTCGGCGGTGAATTCATAAAGACCCTGCCCACGGGTTTCGATCTGGAAATCGGTTTGCATGAGGCAAGGCTTGCAGGAAGAGCGGCCTCATCACAAGACCTCAATCCAGGATCAGGGCCGCAGGAAGAACGGGTCTTCGATCCGATCATAGCAATAGTTGCGGGCCAAAGAGGCGCTCAGATTGTCGCCAACCCGCTTGATCGACAGGGAATATCCCGTGCTTGTATCCGCCCCCGGCGGCGGTACCAGCGCGAATTTCACCGACTTCCTTCCGGGCCGGTTCTTGGAGGGGCCGATCCCCTCCCAGATGTAGATCCTTTGCGTTGCACTGCTGCGCAGCTGCCGGATGGCAAAGTCACCGATGCCGCACCAATAGTCCTGCGGGCCGGAGCCAACCCGGCTGACCACCTCCCAGACACCCTGGCTGACCGGCAGAACCTCGTGGTGATTCCAGGCCCACCAGGCCTGTGCCGAAAACGGGTAAAGCCCGATCCCGGCCGCCAGAAACACGCCCTTGCACAGCTTCCCCTTCATGATGTCGCTCCCTTCTGGTCAGGCGCAAAGATCCGGTTGCGTCTCGCCTGCCGCCTTTCGACACAGACAGTAGTTGCGACCAACTGGTGCGAACCGACATCCGCACCCGACGAACCACGTGGACCGCGCCTGATGGGCCACAGTGCCTTAAGGATCTATCGACCTGTCGTGACAGTAAAGCCCCGCCTGCTGCACCGACAGGGCATCCCCGACACGCAGACCGATCCGCAACCAGCTCCGGCGACCGACAGATGGGACATCAATCCGCTCGGCTGACAGCGTGAACTGAACCGCAGACCGTTTTCCGGTGGTGACGCTGACACCGCGCCCGCGCAAAACGTAGACCTTGTCCTGCCAGCCCGCGCCAAGCACGCGCCGCGCATATTCTGACGCACCGCACCAGAAATCCCTCGGCGAGCCGGAGTTCTGCGCGATGACTTCGAATACACCGGGGCTGACCGGATTGACCCGAACACCATCGGAGGTGGTGAAGGCCTGCGCCGCGCTGCCCAGGTGCAAGGCCATCACGCAGCAAACGCTAGCAAAGACATGTTTCATCGGATGTGCCCCCTGATCTTTATCTCAAGATAAGACGCATCCCGCTGGAGGCAATGGGACGGGACGCTCACAAATCGGAGATCGGCGAAACCCCGCCCCTGCCCAAAGCAACGGTGGCAAGGGCCGCGCTGTTGCGCTCGACTGAGTCCTGCGGTCAGGCCCGCTTGGGAAAGGGGATGATCTGGGCGCTATGTTCTGTGCCCAGCGCCTGCTCCAGAATGGCAAGAACCTCGGGCTTGGCCGCCTCTGCACCGGTGGGGCCGAAGGCCGCACGAGCCTGCACCCGCAACATCTGCCGGGCCTCGTCCGCCTCGATCTTTTGCAGCCTGTCGCCCTGTTCCTTCAGCACCTCGACCATGAACTGATTGGCCTCGGTCAGATGGCGCAGGTGCAAGAGCTTTTCCTCAAGCCTGCTAAGGGCAGCAGTGTTCCCCTGATTGACAGACATGGTGACCCCCAAAAGAGCAGTTTCCTTAACCAAAAGTTTACGCCTGCGGCCAAGCAGGGACAAGCACATGGCAAAGAAATGGTTAACGCACGCGAGGCGCACTGAGTGCCACAAATGGGAATACAAGCTGGCTGTAAGAATCCGGCTTGCGAGCCGCAATGACCACTCCCAGCCCTTGGACGAAGCCGCTTTCGCGGCAATGGCGCTTGTGGCTGCAGTGTTGAGCCGATCCTAAGGGCGCGCATTTTG
>NZ_JARCJD010000040.1 GCF_028890115.1 Phaeobacter sp. QD34_24 | reverse complement strand
GGTGCCCAAAGGTCTTCCTGTCAGCCATCGCACTCGCAGCGCTCGTCATTTACTGGCTATGAGTCCTGACCCTAGGAGTCCGGTGTTGGGCCAATCCTCTTCTCAATCGCTATTGTCGCGCAAGCTATTGAAACGCGACCGGTATTCAGAGCTCTTGGCCCGCGAGAAGGACCATTTCGACATGGAGTTCCTCAAGGCGGTTCCACGCGACAAACGTGAGGCCTGCTTTGATCTGCTTGGCAACTCCCGCGCGCAGCTGCGCCAGGATCTCTTTGCGCTGGCCTGCAACGATTTCAAACGGGAGGGCTTCTTTGTCGAATTTGGCGCCACCAACGGCGTGAGTTTGAGCAACAGCTACCTGTTGGAAACGGAATTCGGCTGGAACGGGATCCTCTCGGAACCGGCCCGGAGCTGGCATGCGGATCTGGCGGCCAACCGCGGCTGCCATATCGACCAGCGTTGTGTCTGGTCGAAATCCGGCGAAACGCTCCGCTTTACCGAGGCGCCGCGCGGGGAGAACTCGGGCGTTTCCTCCTTCGTCAAGACCGGGCGGCGGTTGCGGGGGCAAAGCTATGATGTCACGACCATTTCGCTGAACGATCTGCTGGAAGAAAACAAGGCGCCCAGCCACATTGACTATCTTTCGGTGGATACCGAGGGCAGCGAACTTGAAATCCTCTCGGCTTTTGATTTCTCGCGCTGGAGCTTCGGCTGCATCACGGTGGAGCACAACTATCAGCCCAACCGCGAAGGGCTGTACAAGCTGCTGACCAGCAATGGCTATACCCGCGTGATGGAGAATATCTCGCGCTTCGACGACTGGTACGTGAAGGCCGCCTGAGGCCTGCGTCAACGCGCGTCCCTTCCGCGTCCCTTCAAAGCAAAGCCCCCCAAGCGATGTGCCTGGGGGGCTTTTTCATTTGCAATACTCGCTGCCTGCCTTATTCGGCGGGAACGGCGGCCTGTTCCTGCGACAGGGGATGAGCCAGCTTGTCCAGCATCTCTTTCGGGCAGACCTGCAGGAAGTTGGCTTTCTCGCTGTCCCAGTGCTGCAGGATATCGGCGGCCTTGCGGCTTCCGGTTTCCTCCAGGTGCTGTTCCACCAGGCCCTTCAGCTGGTCTTCCCAGTGATCGACGGTGACCGCACAGGTGACCAGGCTTTCCATGTTCATCATGGTCTCGGCCTTGCCTTCGGGATCATAAAGGTATGCCATGCCGCCGGTCATGCCGGCGCCAAAGTTGGCACCGATCGAACCCAGGATCACCGCAACGCCGCCGGTCATGTATTCACAACCGTTGGATCCGCAGCCCTCGATCACCACCGATGCGCCCGAGTTACGCACAGCGAAACGTTCGCCCGCGCGGCCCGCCGCAAAGAGGTAGCCATCGGTCGCGCCATAGAGGACCGTGTTGCCGACGATGGTGTTGTCGCTTGCCACCAGCGGCGAGGCCATTGGCGGGCGCACCACGATCATGCCGCCCGACAGGCCCTTGCCCACGTAGTCGTTCGCGTCACCGGAAACCTCCAGCTTCAGACCCGGTGCCGCAAAGGCGCCCAGGGACTGGCCGGCAGACCCTTGCAGCTTCACCGTCAGGTGGTTGGGCTGGAAGGAGTTGCGCATGCCGAAGTTGCGCACGATGTGGCTCGAGGTGCGCGTGCCGACGGTACGGTGGGTGTTCTGCACCGCATAGGAGAGCTGCATTTTCTCGCCATCCTGCAGGAAGCGCGCAGCATCGCGCACGATCTCCGCATCCAGCGTATCAGGCACCGCGTTGCGGTCCTTGTCGCGGTTGTAGACGATGTCTGCCGCACCATCGACGGTGATCAACAGCGGGTTGAGGTCCAGATCGTCCAGATGCGCCGACCCACGGGAGACCTGTGCCAGCAGATCCGCGCGGCCGATCACCTCGTCCAGAGAGCGCGCACCGATGGAGGCGAGGATTTCCCGCACTTCCTGGGCGTAGAAGGTGATCAGGTTCACCACCTTGTCCGCATTGCCGGTGAACTTGGCGCGCAGGGACTCATCCTGCGTACAGACGCCGACCGGGCAGGTGTTGGACTGGCACTGACGCACCATGATGCAACCCATGGCGATCAGCGCCGCTGTGCCGATGCCGTATTCCTCGGCGCCCATCATCGCGGCCATGACGATGTCACGTCCGGTGCGCAGGCCACCATCGGTCCGCAGGGTCACGCGGCCGCGCAGGTTGTTCATCGCCAGCACCTGATGCGCCTCGGTGAGACCCATCTCCCAGGGCAGGCCTGCGAATTTGATCGAGGTCGCGGGCGAGGCCCCGGTGCCGCCATTAGCGCCCGAGATCAGGATGATGTCCGCCTTCGCCTTGGCCACGCCGGCGGCAATGGTGCCAACGCCGGAAGAGGCCACCAGTTTCACCGTCACCTTGCAGCGCGGGTTGATCTGCTTCAGGTCGTAGATCAGCTGCGCCAGATCCTCGATCGAATAGATATCGTGGTGCGGCGGCGGCGAGATCAGCGTCACACCCTTGGTCGAATGGCGCAGACGGGCAATCAGATCGGTGACCTTCATACCCGGCAGCTGACCACCCTCACCGGGTTTCGCACCCTGGGCCACCTTGATCTCCAGCTCTTCACACTGGTTCAGGTATTCGGCAGTGACACCGAAGCGGCCCGAGGCCACCTGCTTGATCTTGGCCGAGGGGTTGTCGCCATTGGGTTCGGGCACGAAATGCGCCGGATCTTCCCCGCCTTCGCCGGAATCCGACTTGGCACCGATGCGGTTCATCGCGACGTTCAGGGTCTTGTGCGCCTCGGGCGACAGCGCACCCAGCGACATGCCCGGCGTCACGAAACGCTTGCGAATCGCGGTGATGCTTTCCACCTCTTCCAGCGGCACCGGCTTGCCCAGGGGCTTGATGTCCAGCAGGTCGCGCAAATGGATCGGCGGGTTGCTCTGCATCTTCTTCGAGTACTGCTGCCACATCTGGTAGGAGGCCTTGTTGCAGGCCATCTGCAGCATGTGCATCGAGGTGGCTTCCCAGGCGTGGGTCTCACCGGATTTGCGCGCCTTGTAGAAGCCGCCGATGGGCAGCACGTTCTGCTGTGCGCCCCAGGCAGAGGCGTGGATTTCCTCGGCCTTGACCTGGATACCCGAGACACCGATGCCGGAGATCCGGCTGGTCATGCCGGGGAAATATTCCGCACACATGGCGCGGGACAGGCCCACGGCCTCGAAGTTCAGCCCGCCACGATAGGAGGAGATCACCGAGATGCCCATCTTCGCCATGATCTTCAGAAGACCCTGGTCGATGGCTTCACGGTAGCGCGCCACGTTTTCGGTCAGCGAGCCATCCAGCAGGCCACGCTCGATCCGGTCAGCAAGGGAATCCTCGGCCAGGTAGGCGTTCACCACGGTGGCACCACAGCCGATCAGAACCGCAAAGTAATGCGGATCGATACATTCCGCCGAACGCACGTTCAGCGAACAGAAGGTGCGCAGACCCTTACGGGTCAGGTGCGAATGCACCGCCGAGGTCGCCAGGATCATCGGCATGGCGATCTTGCCTGCATCCGAATGCTGGTCGGTCAGCACGATATGCCCAGCACCCGAACGCACGGCCTCTTCGGCCTCGGCACGGATCCGTTGCAGCGCGGCGCTCAGGGAGCCTTTGCCGGGGGCAAAGGTACAGTCGATCTCCACCAGCGGCGCGTTCAGGTTCTCCATCAGCTTGTCCCACTGGGCATTGCCGACAAAGGGGCTTTCCAACACGATGATCTCGGTCTGCGAGCTGTCCTCGTCCAGCACGTTCTTGAGGTTACCGAACCGGGTCTTCAGCGACATCACGCGATATTCGCGCAGGGAGTCGATCGGCGGGTTGGTCACCTGGCTGAAGTTCTGGCGGAAGAAATGCGACAGCGGGCGGTATTTCTTCGACAGCACCGCAGAGGGCGTGTCATCGCCCATCGAGGCCAGCGTTTCCTTGCCGTCCTCGGCCATGGGCGCCAGGATCTGCTCCAGCTCTTCGATGGTGTAGCCGGCCGCGATCTGACGGCGGCGCAGTTCTTCGCCGCTGAACAGCGGTTTCTCATCCACGGTGGCCAGGGTTTCATCAAGATCGTTGATCTTGCTCACCCAATCGCCAAAAGGCAGCGCTGCGGCGAGCTTGTCCTTGATCTCGGTGTCGTGGAACAGCTTGCCCTTTTTCATATCCACGGCCAGCATCTGACCGGGGCCAAGCGCGCCCTTTTCCACCACATTTGCTTCGTCGATCGGCACCATGCCCGCTTCGGAGCCGGCGATCACCAGACCATCGCCGGTGACGACGTAACGCATCGGGCGCAGACCGTTGCGGTCCAGACCGGCGCAGACCCAACGGCCATCGGTCATGGCGAGGGCAGCAGGGCCGTCCCAGGGCTCCATCACCGAGTTGCAGTAGGAATACATGTCGCGCCAGGCTTCGGGCAGCTCAACCGCCTGCTTGGACCAGCTTTCCGGCACCAGCATGGTTTTTGCCATCGGCGCCGAACGGCCCGCGCGCACCAGAACCTCGAACACCGAATCCAGCGCTGCCGAGTCCGACGAACCGCCCGCGATGATCGGTTTGATGTCCTCGGCGTAATCGCCAAAGGTGGAAGAGGCCATGCGGATTTCATGGCTCTTCATCCAGTTGACGTTGCCCTTCAGCGTGTTGATTTCGCCGTTATGGGCCAGCATGCGGAACGGCTGTGCCAGCCACCACTGCGGGAAGGTGTTGGTGGAATAGCGCTGGTGATAGATCGCAAAGGCGGACTCAAAGCGTTCGTCCATCAGGTCGGGGTAGAAGACGGCGACCTGCTCGGCCAGCATCATGCCCTTGTAGATGATCGAGCGGCAGGACAGCGAAGCAATATACAGCCCGCCAATACCGGCAGCGGCGGCGGCCTTCTCGATCCGACGACGGATCACATAAAGCTCGCGCTCAAAAGTGTCCTCATCCACGCCCTTGGAGTTGGAGATCAGGATCTGCTCGATCTCGGGGCGGGTGGCGTTGGCCTTTTCACCCAGACAGGTCACATCGACCGGCACATGACGCCAGCCGTAGATGTAATAGCCCATGCGCAGGACTTCGGTTTCCACGATGGTCCGGCATTTCTCCTGGGCGCCAAAATCGGTGCGCGGCAGGAAGACCTGGCCGACGGCGATCAGCTGGTCCTTGTGCGGCTCGTGGCCGGTGCGCTTGATCTGGTCATAGAAGAAGGGGACCGGGATCTGCACGTGGATACCGGCGCCATCGCCGGTCTTGCCATCCGCATCCACAGCACCACGGTGCCAGATCGCCTTCAGGGCGTCGATACCGGCCTCAACCACCTTGCGGCTGGCGCTGCCATCCTGGGAGACAACCAGACCCACACCACAGGAAGAATGCTCTTCTTCCTCGGAATAGAGACCGTTTTCGGCCATCCACTTGCGCTTGGCTTCCTCGGCGCGGACCCATTCTGCATCATATTTGGTCATATCGTTTTCCTTTGCCTGGCGGCGGCGCCTCGCCTGTGTTTCGCCTGTGTCAGGGGCGCGCGACCGCGTGGGATCAATGTGAATTGTTACTCGGCGGCTACCGCAGCCTTGGCGTCGAACCGTTCCAGGATCGCCTCGGCGCAATCGCGTCCGTCCTTGATGGCCCAGACCACAAGGCTGGCGCCGCGCACGATGTCGCCCACCGCATAAACGCCGGGCAGGTCCGTTGCGCCGGATTTGAACTCGGCCTTGACGGTGCCCCAACGGGTGACCGGCAGTTCCGGCTGGCCCCAAAGGGTCGGCAGGTCTTCCGGCTCAAAGCCCAGCGCCTTGATCACCAGATCGGCCTCTTCCACGTAATCGGCGCCTTCGATGACCTCGGGCGCCTGGCGGCCGGTGGCATCGGGGGCGCCCAGGCGCATCTTCTGCACCATGACGCCAGTCACCGTGCCATCGCTGTCGACAAAGCCCTTGGGCGCGGACAACCATTCGAAGATGACGCCTTCTTCTTCGGCGTTCTGGGTTTCACGCTGCGAACCGGGCATATTGGCGCGGTCACGACGATAAAGACATTTGACCGAGGTCGCGCCTTCGCGGATCGAGGTCCGCACGCAGTCCATCGCGGTGTCACCACCGCCGATCACCACAACCTTCTTGCCTTCGGCGTTCAGCTCGCCGCTTTCGAATTCCGGCACCGTGTCGCCAAAGCTGCGCTTGTTGGAGGCGGTGAGGAAGTCGATCGCCTTGACGATCCCCGCCGCGCCGCTGCCCGGCATCGACAGATCGCGGGACTTGTAGACGCCGGTGGCGATGATCACCGCGTCATGCTTGCCGCGAATGTCCTCGAACGAGATGTCCTCGCCCACGTTGCAGTTCATGACAAAGGTCACGCCGCTATCGGCCAACAGCTGGTTGCGGCGCATCACCACGTCCTTTTCCAGCTTGAAGCCGGGGATACCATAGGTGAGCAGCCCGCCCGCACGGTCGTAGCGGTCATAGATGGTGACCTGCACCCCGGCTCGGCGCAGCATGTCCGCGGCCGCCAGGCCACCGGGGCCCGCACCGATGATGCCGACGCTTTCGCCGCGCTCCTGCAGCGGGGTGAACGGTTTCACCCAGCCGTTCTCCCAGGCGGTGTCGGTGATGTATTTCTCCACCGCGCCGATGGTGACGGTGCCATGGCCGGACTGTTCGATCACGCAGTTGCCCTCGCACAGGCGGTCCTGGGGGCAGATGCGGCCGCAGATCTCGGGGAAGGTATTGGTGGCCTGGCTGGTGGCATAGGCCTCTTCCAGACGGCCGGTCGCGGTCAGGCGCAGCCAATCGGGAATATTGTTGTGCAGCGGGCAGTGGGACTGGCAATAGGGCACACCGCACTGGCTGCAGCGGCTCGCCTGCTCCTCCGCCTTTGCCTGGGCGAACTCCGCGTAGATCTCGTTGAAATCTTCCTTGCGATCTTCTGCGGCCCGCTTTTCGGGCATGTCGCGATCGATTTTCACGAATTTGAGCATCGGTTGCTTGGCCACGGGTATACTCCCCTTTTTAGCTTGCTGCGATTGTCATAGATCGAAGTGCGGCGAAATAAAAGTCAGCTATGCTGACCTACTTTTCGTGCAGTATGCCTATATCGCCCGCTCCAGCGAAAATGTACAGCGATTTTAAGTCCGAATCGGACCCAAATGGAAATCTTCCCATCCGGGGGGACATTCATTAAGAAAAAAGGGCGTTTAGGGCCAACCCGCCCATGAAGGAGCCGCCCGTCATGCCGTTGTTTCACCTTGTTCTGGTGGCCCTGATCCAGGGCATTACGGAGTTTCTGCCGATTTCCTCCTCGGGGCACCTGATTCTCCTCCCCAAGCTGAGCGGCCTTGACGATCAGGGGCCGGTGATCGATGTCGCCGTCCATGTGGGAACATTGGTCGCGGTGGTGATCTATTTCTGGCAGGACGTGCGCAAAGGCCTTTTGGGCCTGCCCCACCTTGCCTGCGGCCATCTCGATACCGAAGGGGCGCGGCTGGCACTTGGCCTTGTCATTGCGACCATTCCCACGGTGATCCTGGGGGCGGTGCTGCATTTCTCCGGCCTCAGCGATGCGCTGCGCTCCACGACCGTGATCGGCTGGACCATGCTGATCTTCGGGATCGTGCTGTACATTGCCGACCAGAAAGGAGCCGAGGTGAAATCGGCGCGCGATTGGGGTCTGCGCGACGCGCTGATCATGGGGCTGTGGCAGATGATCGCGCTGATCCCGGGCACCTCGCGATCGGGGATCACCATTACCGGGGCACGGCAGCTTGGCTATACCCGCAGCGACGGCGCCCGGATCGCCATGCTGATGTCGATCCCGACCATCCTTGCGTCGGGCGTTCTTCTGGGCGCCGAGGTTGCGGTGGAGGCCAATACCGCGCTGATGCGCGATGGGATCATCGCCGCCGGGCTGGCTTTCCTGTCGGCCCTCGCCGCGCTCGCCCTGATGATGCGGCTGTTGAAATCGGTCAGTTTTACGCCCTATGTGATTTACCGTGTCATCCTAGGGATCATCCTGCTGGCCATCGCCTACAACTAGACCCGTTGAAAGATGGCGCGCATCGGCCTCTGCTGCGTTTGAGAGAGCCTGATCCCCTTGACCCAAACACGGCCCGGAAGGAGCTATTGATGCATATTGCTGTTGCCGGGCTTGGATATGTCGGCTTGTCCAACGCCGTATTGCTGGCGCAAAACCACGTGGTCACCGCCGTGGATATCTCCGCCTCCCGCGTGGACATGGTCAACCGTCGTCAGTGCCCGATTATTGACGAGGACCTGCAGGCCTTCCTGAGCAAGCGCGATCTGCAGCTCACCGCAACGACCGATGCCGCCTCGACCTATCGGGATGCCGACTTTGTCATCGTCGCAACACCGACCGATTACGACCCCAAGACCAATTTCTTCGACACCTCCTCGGTCGAGGCCGTGATCCGCCAGGTCATCGACGTGAACCCCGACGCCACCATCGTCATCAAGTCCACAATCCCGGTCGGATTCACCCAGGACATCCGCCGCCGCCTGGACACCGAGCAGGTGATCTTCAGCCCCGAATTCCTGCGCGAAGGGCGTGCGCTCTATGACAATCTGCATCCCAGCCGGATCATCGTCGGAGAGCGCTCCGAGCGCGCCCGCATCTTTGCCGATCTCCTGCTGGAAGGGGCGGAAAGCAAGGATGTGACGGTCCTCTTCACCGATCCAACCGAGGCCGAGGCGATCAAGCTCTTTGCCAATACCTACCTTGCCATGCGGGTGGCCTTCTTCAACGAGCTGGACAGCTATGC
>NZ_JARCJD010000004.1 GCF_028890115.1 Phaeobacter sp. QD34_24 | reverse complement strand
CCCAATCAAACCCGAACATCCACTCTCGCGTTCCGTCCAGATCCTCTCAGTAGCGCCTCAGCGCCGCCGGTGAAGGGCTATTTATGGACAGTTGCCTGAAGGCGCAAGAGAAAAAATCGGATTTCGTCAAAAAAACTTCACTTGCCTGAAAAATAGGCACTTTGAGCGAAGGCGGATTGTGTCAAACCACGGACTTGCGGCGCAGCACCGGCAAGCGCAGCAGCAAAAGGCCTAGAATGATGACCAGGTAGATCAGTGGCTCGACCTGAAATCCCTTCACCAGCAGAAGGAAGTGCAAAGCCCCCAGCAGGGCGATCGGATAGGTCAGACGATGGATCTGGCGCCAGCGGCTGCCGAGGCGGCGCACGGACCCATTGTTGGAGGTCAGCGCCAAGGGCAGCATCAACACAAAACCGGCCATGCCGATGGTGATATAGGGACGCTTCACGATATCCGCGATCATCTGCGAGGGGATTTGCACATCCAGCATGAGCCAGACCAGAAGATGCGCCAGAACATAGAGGAAGCTGAGAATGCCCAGCGCGCGGCGGAACTTCACCAGGTTGAGTCCCAGGTAGCGGCGCAGGGGGGTCACTGCCAGGACAACGACCAGCAGCTTCAGAGCCAGTTCGCCATATTCATGTTCCAGCGCCTTGATCGGTTCCGCCCCCAAGCCGCCGGACAGGCCAAGGTAGAACAGCCAGGGCAGCGGCAAGAACCCCAGAAGATAGACGCACCAGACCGGGATCCTGCGCAGGCTATGATTCAGCCATCCCATCAATAGTATTTGGCCAGATCCATACCGTCATAGAGCGAGGCGACCTCCGCCTCGTAGCCGTTGAACATCAAGGTCGGCTCGCGGCGGGCGAACAATCCGCCGCCGATCCGGCGTTCCGTGGCCTGGCTCCAGCGCGGATGGTCCACCTCGGGATTCACATTGCTGTAGAATCCGTACTCCCCCGCATTGGCCGTATTCCAACTGGTGGGCGGCTCCTGATCGGTGAGGGTGATGCGCACCACCGACTTGATCGATTTGAACCCGTATTTCCACGGCACCACCAGGCGCAGGGGCGCGCCGTTCTGGTTGGGGAGTGGTTTGCCGAAGATACCCGTCGCCATCAGGGTCAGGGGATGCATCGCCTCATCCAGGCGCAGCCCCTCGCGGTAGGGCCAGTCGAGCACGCGGTAGGCGGTGCCCGGCATTTCCTCGGGACGGTAGAGGGTTTCAAAGGCGACGTATTTCGCGCCCTCCTGCACACCTGCCAAGTTCAGAAGGTCGGCCAGCTCAAACCCATTCCAGGGCACCACCATCGACCAGGCCTCGACACAGCGGAAACGGTAGATGCGCTCCTCGACGGTCATCTCGCCCAGGATCTGCTGGAAATCATACTCCCCCGGCCGATCCACCAGCCCGTCGATCTTCACGCTCCAGGGGGAGGTCGTCATCCGGCCCGCATAGGCCGCGGGATCCCCCTTGCCGGTGCCGAATTCATAGAAGTTGCAATAGCTGGTCACATCTTCCCAGCTGTTGGGCTCCAGCACCTCCTCGCTGACCTGCGCCTCTGCCCCGCCCGCCAGCGAGGCAAGACCCAGACCCGCCATGCCCGCGATGATCTGGCGACGGTTCCAGAAGGCCGCCTCGGGGGTGACATCCGCATGGGTCAGGGTGTTGGTCCAGCGACGGGCCATTGGCGCGCTCCTTTGTCAGTGATCCCCTCAAGAGCTAGCGCAGCGGGGGCGCTGCGCCAAAACATATCCTCTCACGAGTCCGCGATGGCACTGTAACTTGGCATGATCTCATTCATCGGGCGCGAGGTGCCATCATCCATCACCAGCCGCACGTGGCGGCGACGCAGCTTGCGGGGTTCGGTCACCCCGACGGAATGGGCAATGGTCTCGACCTCGTGAATCACTTCGCGGGCGTAGCGGGCCACGCGCAGATACTTGTCTTCGACCACAAGCCCCTTTTGCAGGCGGGGATCATGGGTGGTGATGCCGGTGGGGCAGGTGTTCTTGTTGCACTTCAGCGCCTGGATACAGCCGAGTGCGAACATGAAGCCCCGCGCCGAGGTCACGAAATCGGCGCCTGCCGCCAGCGCCCAGGCCACATCGCCCGGGTTGACCAGCTTGCCGCTGGCGATCAGGCGAATGCGATCCTTCAGGCCGTATTCATCGCGCAGGTTACAGACCATGGGCAGCGCTTCGCGCACGGACATGCCGACAAGATCGATCAGCGGCATGGGCGCGGCGCCTGTGCCGCCCTCGCCGCCATCGATGGTGATGAAATCCGGTGCAGCCTCGGGGCGGGCGGCGATGTTCATGAACATCTCGCGCATGGCCGCCTCGGAGCCGACCACCGTCTTGATTCCCACCGGCTTGCCTGTGACATCCCGCACCCGGGCGATCATGTCCAAAAGCTCGTCGTAATTGCCGATCTCGGGATGACGGTTCGGAGAGATGCTGGCCTTACCTTCGGGAATGCCGCGAATCTCTGCGATCTCGGCATTGACCTTGGCGGCGGGCAGGATGCCGCCCTTGCCCGGCTTTGCCCCTTGCGACAGCTTCAGCTCGAACATCCGCACGCATGGGTGCTCTGCCACCTTGCGCAGCTTGTCATCGCTCAGGTTGCCCGCTTCGTCCCGCACGCCATATTTGGCAGTGCCGATCTGGAAGACGATGTCGCAACCTCCCTCAAGGTGAAACGGGCTGAGCCCCCCCTCGCCGGTGTTCATCCAGACGCCCGCCTCGCGCGCACCACGGCTAAGGGCGCGCACCGCAGGGCGCGACAGGGCACCATAGCTCATGCCGGAGATATTGAAGAAAGAAGGCGCCTGGTAAGGCACCCGCGCCCCGGCGCCGATCACCATGGGTTCGGATTTGGCATATTGGTCATCCAGTGGCGGAAAGGGCGCATTGACGAAAATCGCCGTGCCCGGCACCGAGGTATTGCGGGTCGAGCCAAAGGCCACCGTGTTCCCCTTGCCTTCACTGGCGCGGCCCACCCAGTCCCGCTGGGCCCGGTTGAACGGCAACTCCTCGCGGTCCATGGCAAAGAAATACTGCCGGAAGAATTCCCCCAAAGTGCTGAAGATATGCCGGAAACGCCCGATCACGGGATAGTTACGCCGAATGGCGTCCTCGGTCTGTAATCTGTCTGCCAGAAACAGCACCAGGACCAGAAGACCCGCCGCCCCCAGGGCAAAAACAAACGCCAGTGCAAGAAATTCTATGGCATTCGCCGCGATATCCATTCAAAAACTCCTATATGTCTATATACGACATGAGAGGCGCGCGGCCCATGACACAGCCCGCTCCGTTCCTGCCCTAACCTGAGGGCGAAGAGCGCAGCGGACAAGCGAGCACTGCTCACAAAAGGGAGATTAGCATGAAATTCTTGATCGCGGCCGCTGCGGCCTCTGTCACTGCACTGTCGATGACCGTCGCCGCCCAGGCGCAGGATATGGTCAGCTATACCACAACCCTGGCCTTTGACGATGTGACCTTTGGTCTGGAAAGCGCAATCACCGATCGCGGCCTGCTGGTGGATCACATCAGCCATGTGGGCGACATGCTGGAACGCACCCGCGCCGATGTGGGCTCCGATATCGTGCTGTTCGAGAAGGCCGACGTCTATTCCTTCTGCTCCGCCAAACTGTCACGGCAGGTGATGGAGGCGGATCCCATGAACATCATGTTCTGCCCCTACGACATCTTCGTCGCCCAGTTCCCCGACAAGGAAGAGATCACCATCGGCTACCGCGCCTTCCCCGAAGGCGAGATGCAGGCGATCCAGGAGCTGCTGGACGGCATCGTGCGCGAAGCCATCGAGGAATGACGCAAAGGCCCCTCCGCACTCCGGACAGATTACGGCATGGGCACCCTCTGAGAGATTCCGGGCGGTGCGGATCAGCATCGCCCGTTATTGTGGGTCTTTCACGCCTTTCCTCCGCTAGACCCCGGATAGTTCATGCAAATTTAACGCCGCAAAAAGTATCACCTTTTCAACGCGCCCATTGGGCAACATTTGCGGAAGAAGAGGTCCCATGTTTTTCAAATCCAAGACTGCAGAACGTGCACAAGAACAGGAAGACCTGCTTGGCATGCTGGGTGTCTTAGAGAAAACACAGGCCGTTATCGAATTCAGCCCGGACGGCACCATCCTGCGGGCCAATGAGAACTTTCTGTCGGCCGTTGGCTATCGCGCGGAAGAGATCAAAGGCCAGAAACACGCGACCCTCCTGGCGCCCGACTATGCAGCCGGTGCCGAATACAAGGGCCTCTGGTCCGCGCTTGGCCAAGGGGAACATATCACCGACCAGTTTCCCATGCAGTGCAAATCCGGGTCCGAGGTCTGGATCCAGGCGACCTTTGCCCCTGTTCAGGACGCCGAGGGCAAGATCCGCAAGATCATCCTGATGGGCACCGATGTGACCCACCGGCGCAAGGCCATCCAGGATATCTCGCACGGGTTGATCGCCCTGCGCAACGGCGCGCTGGACCATCGCATTCCGGCCTCCGACATCAAGGATCTCGGCGCGGTCGCACGGGATTTCAACGAGGCCGTCACCCAGCTGGAAAGCGTCATTTCCACGGTCAAATCGGTCTCTGCAACAGTGGAACACACCGCCGAGGGGATCAGCCACTCCTCGACCGAATTGTCCACCCGCACCGAAACCCAGGCGGCAACGCTGGAACAGACCGCCGCCGCCATCGAAGAGCTGACCACGACCGTCAGATCCGCCGCCCAGGGCGCCCAGGATGTGGAGCGGATCGTTACCGGCGCCAAGGCCACCGCCGAAGGCAGCAGCACCGTGGTGCAAGAGGCGATCGATGCGATGGGTCAGATCAAATCCTCCTCCGAGAAGATCTCGACCATCCTGACGGTGATCGACGATATCTCTTTCCAGACCAGTCTGCTGGCGCTCAACGCCGGGGTCGAGGCCGCCCGCGCCGGCGAAGCGGGCCGTGGGTTTGCCGTGGTCGCCTCCGAGGTCCGCGCCCTGTCCAAGCGCTCGACCGAAGCCGCAAGCGAAATCAAGCAGCTGATCAACGAAAGCTCGGCCCATGTGGTGCATGGTGTCGACCTCGTGGACCGTTCAGGCGGAGAGCTGCAATCCATCATCGAAAGCGTCAGCACCATCTCGGGCCATGTCACCGATATTGCGCGCGGCACCCAGGAGCAATCCGCAACCCTGTCGGAAATCAACACCGGCATGGGGCAGCTGGATGAGGTCACCCAAAGCAATGCCGCCATGGTGGAAGAGGCCACAGAAGCCAGCCAGACCATGGCCGACAACGCCAAGGCACTATCGCAGCAGGTCGCGCAGTTCCGCACCAGCGGTGGGTTCGGCGCCGGAGCGGCATCCAATGTGGTACCTTTGTCCGACCCGGCCCCACGCGCGGCAGCTGCCCCTGCCCGGCCAGCGGTGGCCAACGGCTGGGACGATTTCTAGGTTCAAGCCCGGAACCAAACAGATCCAAGCAACAAAAAGGCCCGCCTGATTGGCGGGCCTCGTTCTTTTCACGGGATGGTCCTTAGTGCACCACGGCATCGTCGGGTTTCGGCCGCTCGCTGGTGCCGATGCGATCCCCGATGATCAGCCCTTCAGCCCCGGCAGAGACCGGAACCGTGTCACCATCGCGGATATCGCCCGCCAACAACAGTTCCGCCAGCGGGTTCTGCAGCGCACGCTGGATCACCCGCTTCAAGGGACGCGCACCGAAGACCGGATCATAGCCTTCATCGGCCAGCCAGGTCATCGCGCCCTCATCCAGTTGCAGGGCGATCTTGCGATCCGCCAGGCGTTTCTCCAGCCGCTTGAGCTGGATTTTGACGATCCCGTCCATATCCGCGCGGGCCAGACGGTCGAAGATGATCGTCTCGTCCAGACGGTTCAGGAACTCGGGCCGGAAGTGCGCCCGCACCGCATCCATCACGTCGCGCTTGGCATCCGCCGCATCTGCCCCTTCGGGCAGCTGGCTCAGCGCCTGCGCGCCGAGGTTCGAGGTCAGGATGATCAGCGTCTGCTTGAAGTCCACGGTGCGGCCCTGACCATCGGTCAGCATGCCGTCATCGAGCACCTGGAGCAGCACGTTGAACACATCCGGGTGCGCCTTTTCGACTTCGTCGAACAGCACCACCTGATAGGGGCGCCGCCGCACGGCCTCGGTCAGGACACCGCCCTCCTCGTAGCCGACATAGCCCGGAGGAGCACCGATCAGACGGGCAACCGCGTGTTTCTCCATGAACTCGGACATGTCGATACGCACCATGGCGTTGTCGTCGTCGAACAGGAACTCGGCAACCGCCTTGGTGAGTTCGGTCTTGCCGACACCGGTCGGCCCGAGGAACAGGAAGCTGCCCAGCGGACGGTTCTCGTCATTAAGTCCCGCACGCGCCCGGCGCACCGCATTGGCCACGGCCGTCACGGCCGCGTTCTGACCGATCACGCGGCCATGCAGGTCGTCTTCCATGCGCAAGAGCTTCTCGCGCTCACCTTCCAGCATCTTGGAGGTGGGGATCCCGGTCCAGCGTTCGACCACGGCAGCGATCTGTTCGGGGCGCACAGCCTCTTCGACCATCAGCCCCTGCTGTTCCTTCTCCTCAGCCCCGGCCAGCTGTTTTTCCAGCCCCGGAATGACGCCATAGGACAGTTCCCCTGCGCGGGCGAGGTTGCCTTCGCGCTTGGCAATGTCCAGTTCGGCGCGGGCCTTGTCGAGCTGTTCCTTCAGATCGCGGGCACCGGCCAGCTTGTCGCGCTCGGCCTGCCATTGGGCGGTCAGTTCGGCGCTCTGCTCCTGCAGGTCCGACAGTTCCTTTTGCAGGCTGTCCAGACGATCGCGCGAGGCGGTGTCATCTTCCAGCTTCAGCGCCTCTTCCTCGATCTGCATCTGCAGGATCTGACGATCCAGCGCGTCCAGCTCTTCGGGCTTGCTGTCCACCTGCATGCGCAACCGGCTGGCGGCCTCGTCCATCAGGTCGATGGCCTTGTCCGGCAGGAAACGGTCAGTGATATAGCGGTTCGACAGGGTCGCCGCCGCCACCAGCGCTGCATCGGCGATGCGCACACCGTGGTGCAGCTCGTATTTTTCCTTGATGCCGCGCAGGATCGAGATCGTATCCTCCACCGTCGGCTCGGTCACCATCACGGGCTGGAACCGGCGGGCAAGGGCCGCGTCTTTCTCCACGTATTTGCGGTATTCATCGAGCGTGGTGGCGCCGATGCAGTGCAGCTCACCCCGCGCCAGCGCCGGTTTGATCAGGTTGGCCGCATCCATGGCGCCATCACCTTTGCCCGCCCCGACAAGGGTGTGCATCTCGTCGATGAAGAGAACGATCTCACCGGCCGCCTCGGTCACTTCGGTCAGGACGGCCTTCAGGCGTTCCTCGAACTCGCCGCGATATTTCGCACCGGCGATCAGCGCGCCCATGTCCAGCGCCAGCAATTGCTTGTCGCGCAGGCTTTCCGGCACATCTCCGTTGACGATGCGCAGCGCCATACCCTCGGCGATGGCGGTCTTACCGACGCCCGGCTCACCGATCAGCACCGGGTTGTTCTTGGTGCGACGGCTCAGCACCTGCATGGCGCGGCGGATTTCCTCGTCCCGGCCAATGATCGGGTCGATCTTGCCCTCACGGGCGGCCTCGGTCAGGTCGCGGGCATATTTCTTCAGCGCGTCATAGCCTTCTTCGGCAGTGGCGCTGTCGGCCTTGCGGCCCTTGCGAATGTCGTTGATGGCTTCGTTCAGCTTCTGCGCGGTGACATTGCCCGCCTCCAGCGCGTCCTTGGCCTTGGATTTGACCATGCAAAGCGCCATCAGGATGCGTTCGACCGGCACGAAACTGTCGCCTGCCTTGTCGGCGATCTTCACCGCCTCATCCAGAACCCGCGCCGTTTGCTGGTCCAGATACATCTGGCCCGCATCACCGCTGACCTTGGGCAGTTTGGAGACGGCAGCATCCGCGGAACCCGCAACCTGGGAGGCATCGCCGCCCGCGCGGGTGATCAGGTTGGCCGCCAGCCCCTGCTCGTCATCCATCAAGGCTTTCAAGAGGTGTTCTGGCACCATGCGCTGGTGCTCTTCGCGCAGGGCAATGGTCTGCGCCGCCTGCACGAAACCGCGTGCACGCTCGGTGAACTTGCTCAAGTCCATCTCTCTCTCCTTTTATAAGCGCCCGATCAATTTGGCAGCGCCCGCTTGGCGGCACGCCCCGGTCCGGGCCTCACAGATCAATTTGGGAAGACTTCCTCTTCCTTCAAGAGCATGCTGCCCTGAAAGCCGTTCAATTTCTCTGACCTTGATCAAGCTGCGCTCATGATCGGCACCATCAAATGCCTTGCATTTTAGGGTTTTCGAACCGCGTCGCAGGGATTAGGAAGGCTCGATTTCCTTTCCTGCGCCAAGAAACCCGGAGTTTCGCCATGTCTGCCAAACCGCTCGCCGATGACCGCCTGATCGTTGCCATGGATGTCCCCAATGCAATCGAGGGTCTGAAACTGGCAGAAACCCTGGGGGATGCGGTCTCTTTCTACAAGATCGGCCTTGGCATGCTGACGGGCGGCGGACTGGCGCTGGCGAATGAGCTGAAGCAGGAACAGGGCAAGCGCATCTTTCTGGACATGAAGCTGTTCGATATCGGCGCCACGGTGGAAAACGCGGTGCGCGGGCTGGCGCAGTTCGATCTCGATTTCCTGACCGTGCATGGCGATCCTTACGTGGTGCGCGCCGCCAAGCAGGGCGCTGCGGGCAAGGAGATGAAGATCTTGGCCGTCACCATCCTCACCTCGCTGGACCGTGCCGATCTGGACAGCGCGCTGATCAAACCGGGCGAAATCCGTGAGCTGGTGCAGGAACGGGCGGGCAATGCCTTTGCCGCAGGCGCCGACGGCGTGATTGCCAGCCCGCAGGAAGCTGCCCTGATCCGCGCCCTGCCCGAAGCGGACGGCAAGCTGATCGTCACCCCCGGCGTGCGCCCGGCGGGCGCTGATCTCGGCGACCAGAAACGCGTCGCCACCCCGGCCACCGCCATTGCCGATGGCGCCGATCATATCGTTGTCGGCCGCCCGATCTGGAAAGCCGAAGATCCGCGCCAAGCGGCCGAGGCCATCCTTGCCGAGCTGCGCAGCCCGCAGGCCAGCCAGCCCAATCGCGGCTAAGAGCGGCCTTTTCGGCCCGCCGGATTGACCTTGCCGGATCGGCCTTTCCGGGCTCCGATATGCACGACATGGGCACGAAACACCCGCAAATGCCTATTTTTTGTGCGAAATGAAACCACGATGGCCGAGGTCTGCGCCTCTTTGCCTGTTTTTTACGATAACAGGCTGTCCCTACGGCAAGCGCATAATATTTAACAACAAAACCAATTTACGCTGCATACCGTGGTCCACAGGCCTGTGACCCTTTGGGCACAGGCCCCGGCAGAGCGCCCTCTTTGAAACATCGCAAAATTTGCACCGAAACGCCCGATGGGTGATTCTGGTCTCAACACTCCCCAGACGAGCTGGTCTTCCTGAGGTTCGTCACCTACCCCCGCCATCGCGTGCGGGGGATTTTCTTGCCATCATCCGGCCCGTACCGGATCGCCCCCCCGACTCCGCCAGATACTGGGCCAATTGGGTCGTGAAATGCGGCACCGCCAAAGGGTGTGCGCAATAGTCCTGAGGCGCCATCAGCGTCCATCGCTGACCCTCGGAACCAAGGCGTATGGCCGAGGCCAGCGCGACAGGCTGGTGCGAGACGAAGAACCAGACCCGCCCGCGCGGCCGCTGGTAATGGCGCGCCCATGAAAGATCCCGGGGACCCAGCCGCAGGCCAATCTCTTCTTCGGTTTCACGCAAGGCGCAGTCTTCGGGGGTTTCACGCCCTTCCCGCCCGCCGCCGGGCAGATCCCAATGACCGGGATAGGGAATATCCGGCTTGTCATCGCGCAGGATCACCACGATCTGCGACCCCAGAAATAGGGCCAGTTTTGCACCGGAAAAGCTCATGATGAATAGATGTGCCTCAGATGGTCTAAAGACAATACCTCTTGCGCAGAGTACACTGATGCCCTGCCACCGCAACGACGATTGATCCCCGTTTGCCAATGCCTGCCCCGCCCGTCGCCCTCTGCCGGGACTGCCTGTCCCAGATCCCGGCGCCCACGCGCAAACCGTTGCGGTGCCCCGCCTGCGGCAGCCCGCGCGTGAAGCTGCACCCGGAGCTGTTTTCGCTCAGCATTGCCCATATGGATTGCGATGCCTTCTATGCCAGCGTGGAAAAGCGGGATGACCCAAGCCTGGCCGACAAACCGGTGATCATCGGCGGCGGGCGGCGCGGGGTGGTCTCGACCGCCTGCTATGTCGCGCGCATTCGTGGTGTGAAATCCGCGATGCCGATGTTCCAGGCGCTGAAACTGTGCCCCGACGCGGTGGTGATCAAACCGCGCATGCAGGTCTACACCGAGGTGAGCCGCGCCATCCGCGACATGATGTATGAGCTGACCCCCGACGTGGAGCCGCTGTCGCTGGACGAGGCCTTCATGGATCTGTCCGGCACCGAAAAACTGCACGGCGCGCCGCCTGCGGTGATGCTGGCGCGGCTGGTCAAACGCATGAAGGAGGAGTTGGGCATCACCGGCTCCATCGGCCTGAGCCACAACAAGTTTCTGGCCAAGGTGGCATCGGATCTCGACAAGCCGCGCGGATTTTCGGTGATCGGCAAGGCCGAGACCGCAGATTTCCTGCGCGACAAACCCGTGCGGCTGATCTGGGGCATTGGCCCTGCGGCGCAGGCCTCGCTTGATCGGGCGGGGATTCGCACATTCACCGACCTGTTGCGCTGGGAGCGGCAGGATCTGCATGCGCGCTTTGGCTCCATGGGGGATCGGCTGTGGCACCTGGCACGGGGCGAAGACAGGCGGCGTGTTTCGGCAAACGCGCCGGTTAAGTCGATCTCCAAGGAGACCACCTTTTTCGAGGATACCGCCAGCACCGAGGTGCTGGATGGCCATCTGTGGCGCCTGGCCGAGCAGGTATCGGACCGGGCCAAGGCCAAGGAAAAGGCCGGGCGGGTGGTGACGCTGAAACTGAAACGCGCCAATCACACGGCGCTGACCCGCCGCATCGCCCTGCGCAGCCCCACCCAGATGGCTGACACCATCTACCGCACCGCACGCGCCCTGTTGGACCAGGTGGGCAATGAAGGCCCCTACCGGCTGCTTGGCTGCGGGATTTCCGAGCTGGTTCCGGCGGATCAGGCCGACGACACCGGCGACCTGCTGGATCCCCAGGCCAGTCAGCGCGCCGAGGCAGAGCGCGCCAGCGACGCCATCCGCAAGAAGTTCGGCAAGGGCGCCATCCTGAAGGGGCGCGCGCTGCGATAGGCGTGGTCGGTTATTCCGCCGCCAGGGAAGATGGCTCTGAAACGGTTCCTGCGATCTCCGCCATGACCCCGCGCAAGGCCGCCTGCAGGGCGGTGAAATTGCCGTTGGGCCGGATCGCCGCCTCGTCCATATAGAGCGAGCGGTCGATTTCCACCTGGATCGCATGCTGATTGCGCGACGGGCGACCATAGGTCTGGGTGATATAGGCCCCGGCAAAGGGCGCGTTGCGCGCCACCCGAAGACCGATCCGGGTGAAGGCCGCCTCAACCCGATCGACGATCTCTCCGGAGGCGGCTGCGCCGAAACGATCACCCAGCACCACGTCTGGCAGCACTCCGCCACGCACCGGCATGGTTTCCAGCGCCTCATGAGGCATCGAATGGCAGTCGACCAGAATCGCATGTCCGAAGCGATCATGCGCCTGCCTCAACAGCGCTCGCAGCGCGCCATGATAGGGGTGCCAGTACCTGTCCAATCGCGTCTCGGCCTCGTCCAGGGGCAGCTTGCCCCGATAGATGGCGCGCCCGCCGGCAACAACGCGCGGGATCACCCCAAGCCCTGAGGCCACCCGCGGGTTCTGCCCGCGCCGCGCCACCCCGTCGATCAGCGCCGGATCCAGCTCTTCCGGGGAGCGGTTGAGATCGAGATAGGCACGCGGCTTGGTGGCACGCAACAAGGGCGCTCCGAACTCGGGTGCGGCGGCAAACAGCTGGTCCACAAAGGCATCTTCGGAGCTGCGAATCTTTTGGGGGTCGAGAATCGATGCCTCAAGAAAGGAGGCCGGATAATCGGTACCGCTGTGTGGCGACGCGAAAACCACGGCAGAACGAAGATTTTTTGGCGAAATGACAGTAAATGCAGCGTCGGACATCCCGGCTCCGGCCTTTGATAACTAAGAAACAGCATAGAGTGGAAATTTCTGGGGTCAAAAGCTCTTGCACCCTATCGCGACTCTTATTATAGACCCCTTCACCGGCGCGGCACCCCGCGCCCCGTTTGTTTCTGGGGCAAGGTGCTGCAAGGGTTTCATGGGCGATTAGCTCAGCGGTAGAGCACTTCGTTGACATCGAAGGGGTCACAAGTTCGAACCTTGTATCGCCCACCATGAATTCATTGTTCTGGCCCAGAGGTCGGAACACCCGCTAACCCAGGCGCTGGTTCGCGCCGCAGAACAGGAGAAGGACCATGAAGGTCAAGAACTCGCTCCGCTCGCTCAAGAACCGGCACCGTGACTGCCGCGTTGTGCGTCGCAAGGGCCGCGTATACGTGATCAACAAGACCCAGCGCCGCTTCAAGGCACGCCAGGGCTAAGATCCAGGCTGGTTCCCAGCCATGTCGATTTCGAAAACCGCATCCTCGGATGCGGTTTTTTTGCGTTTGGGCACCTGGCGCCCAACAGCTGGACCGACGCCCAGACTAGGGAAGAACTTTTTCCAAGTAAAACTGTCAGTTTTTGTTTTCATTCATCTCAGAATCATTTAATTGACTAATTCAGTCAGAAACAGACATTGCAGTTCGATGGGAGTAACCATGTATAAAGCGTCCACTATCCTAGCCGGTGCGCTGGCAGCCACCATCGCCACCTCCGCCGCGGCGGAAGGCGAATTGAACCTCTATTCCTCGCGCCACTACGACACCGATGAGCGCCTCTATTCTGATTTTGAAGAGGCAACCGGAATCACCATCAACCGGATCGAAGGCAAGGCTGATGAGCTGATCGCCCGGATGCAGGCCGAGGGCGAGAACTCCCCTGCGGATGTTCTGCTGACCGTGGACACCTCGCGCCTGGCCCGTGCCAAGGATGCAGGCGTGCTGCAAGCCATCGACAACGCCACCCTGGAAGCCCGCGTTCCCGGCTACCTCCAGGATGAAGACAACCAGTGGTTCGGCTTCTCCCAGCGTGCGCGCATCATCTTCTACGACAAGGCCGATGTCGCGACCCCGCCGCAGACCTACCTTGACCTTGCCGATCCGGCTTACAAGGGGCTGATCTGCATCCGCTCCTCGACCAACACCTACAACCAGACCCTGCTGGCCTCGATCGTGACCCATCACGGCAGCGAAGTGGCGACACAATGGGCCGAAGGCGTGGTCGCCAACATGGCGCGTGACCCGCAGGGCGGTGACACCGACCAGCTGCGCGGCATCGTCTCCGGCGAATGCGAGATTGCGGTCTCCAACAGCTACTATTTCGCCCGCTCGATCCGCAAGAACGTCAAGGGCCTGTCCGATTCCCGCGATATGATCGGCTGGATCTTCCCGTCTCAGAATGCCGAAGGCGCGCATATGAATCTGTCCGGCGGCGGCGTTGCAGCCCATGCTCCGAACCGCGACAACGCCATCAAGTTCCTGGAGTATCTGGCATCGGATCAGGCGCAGCAGTATTTCTCGGCTGGCAATGACGAATTCCCGGCCGTGCCCGGCGTCGGCCTTGCCCCCAGCATTGCAGCGCTCGGCCACTTCAAGCCGGACGATGTGAACCTGTCCGAGGTGGCCAAGAACCTCCCCGAGGCCCAGAAGATCTTCAACGCCGTCGGCTGGAAGTAATCGACCTCAGGCGAATCGATCACCACAAAGGCGCAGGCTCTCCTGCGCCTTTTTTCGTGTCCGCCGCAGAATTGGTGCGATATGCGCACCACCTGACCAAAGATTACGCGAAAGCAGCGCAAATGCTCGGCCTAAAGTCCTGATCAGGTTAAGTTTCTCATGCTGCTTCTGGACCTGTTTCGCCTTGCCCCCTATAGGTTTCAAAAATTTGGTTTTAAGGGGGGAATTGGACACATGCAGAGGCGCTTGGAATTATTAGGACAGGGAAGTCTGCTGTGAACCGTCTGCCTGTCACGATCATCAGCGGATACCTTGGCGCAGGGAAGACCACTCTGATCAACCGCGCGCTGTCCGAAGATCACGGTCTCAGCCTGGCCATCATCGTCAACGACTTCGGCGCCGTGAATATCGATGCAGAACAGATCGCCAAGGCCGACGGCGATACCATCACGCTGACAAATGGCTGCATCTGCTGCAGCATGGGAGATGATCTGGCCCTGTCCCTGCATCAGATCGTGAACCGCCCAGATCGACCCGACCACCTCGTCATCGAAGCCAGTGGCATTTCCGATCCGGTGGCGATCGCCAATACCGTCATGGCGCAAAGCGGCTTGAACTATGCCGGGATCATTACCGTGGTCGATGGGCAACATGCCCCTGCGCAGCTTGACGATGAAGAGCTCGCCCCACAGATCCTTCAACAGATCCGCGCCGCCGACCTGGTGCTGATCTCCAAATGCGACGAGCAGGACACCGATCTGATCGACAGCCTCACGGAGCTGGGGGCCCGCACGCCCACGGTGCTGAATGGCGCCCCCGTGTCGGATCTGCTGTTTGACGTGGTTCCCCTGCCAAAGGGGCGCGCGGTTGCCAGCCATCCGTCCTATGCCACCTGGCATCACCAAAGCAAAACGGTGCTCGACCGCCGCGCCTTGGGTGAAAAGCTCGCCAATCGCCCCGAGGGGCTATACCGGATGAAAGGCTATGTGCTGACCACCGGCGGCGCCTATCGGCTTCATATCGTCGGCCGCCATATCGAGGCCCGCCATTGCGATGCCGAGGAAACGGTTCTGGTGGCGCTTGGCCCGGCCCGGCGGATCTCGGCCGATCAGATCGAAACCTGGTGGAACGGTTGACCACAAAGCCCGGGCAGCGCCCTATCTGCGCCGCCCGACCTGCCGACAGATCAGGATGACCGGCAGCAATCCCACGGCCATGATCACCAGCGATGGCACCGCCGCCCCTTCCAACCGTTCATCCGAGGCCAGCCGATAGGCCTGCACCGCAAGGGTGTCATAGTTGAACGGGCGCATGATCAGCGTTGCGGGCAGCTCCTTCATCACATCCACGAAGACGATCAGCAGCGCTGTCAGCAGGCTGGGCGTCAGGATCGGCAGATGCACCCGCCGCAGCATGCCAAGCGGGCTTTGCCCCAATGAGCGCGCCGCCGCATCCATATTGGCATGCACCGTGGACTGGCCGCTTTCGTAGGCGCCAAGGGCCGCCGCCAGGAACCGCACCATATAGGCCGCCACCAGGAGCCAGATCGACCCGGTGATCAACAGCCCGGTGCGAATGTCGAATGTCGCCCGCATCCAGGCATCCAGCACATTGTCAAAGGCCGCGAAAGGCACCATCAGCCCCACCGCGATCACCCCACCCGGCACCGCATAGCCAAGCCGCGATGCATAGGCTGCCGCCGAAGATCCGCGCCCCGGACGCAAACGCTGGTAAAACCCGAGGATGACCGCCGCGACCACGGTCACCAGCGCCGCCACCGCCGCAAGGGTCAGCGAATTCCGGATGAAACCGATATAGCGACGGCTGAGCAGGTCCTGCTCGGACTGCAGCCCCATGTCGAACAGGATCACCACCGGCAACAGAAAGCCAAGGGTGACCGGGATCGCGCAGAGGATCCAGGCTGCAACCGCCCGCATCCCCGTCAGATCGGCAGGCGGCATTTCCGCGTGCTGCTTGCCCGCCTGATGATAGCGCGCCTTGCCACGGGTGGAGCGTTCCACCACCGCCAGCATCAGCGCAAAACTCAAGAGACACAGCGCCAGTTGCGCCGCCCCGGCCCGGTCCGCCAGCGCGAACCAGCTGGTGTAGATGCCCGTCGCAAAGGTCTGCACGCCGAAATAGGAGACCGTCCCGAAATCCGCGATGGTCTCCATCACCGCCAGCAGAACCCCCGAGGCAATGGCAGGGCGTGCCATCGGCAGGCTGACCCGCCAGAAGGCCTGCCAGGCGCTTTTGCCAAGGGCGCGCGCCGCCAGGAAGGCGCCTGCGCTCTGCTGCAGGAACGCTGCCCGCGCCAAGAGGTAGACATAGGGGTACAGTACCAGGATCAGCATCATCGCAGCGCCGCCCGTGGAGCGGATCTCCGGGAACCAATAGTCGCGCGGTCCCCAGCCCATCACCTGCCGCAGCGTTGTCTGCACGACACCGGGATGGTCCAGGACAAAGGTATAGGCATAGGCCAGCACATAGGCTGGAAAGGCCAGCGGCAGCACCAGGGCGACCTCGAACAGGCGCACCCCCGGAAAGCGGGTCATAGTCACCAGCCAGGCAGCCCCGACCCCCAGCAGCAAGGTTCCCATAGCCACCAGCGAGACCAGAACAACGGTAGTGCCGAGATAGCCCGGCAAGACGGTCTCGGCCAAATGCGCAATCGTTTCGGTGCCGCCGATCATCGCCGCAACCGCGACGGCCAGCATCGGCAGAACGCAGGCCAGCGCGACAAGCCATCCAAGCGCCGCAAAGACGCCAGTGCCGCCCTTGCGCCCGCGCCGGGTGCCTTTGGGAGCATAGTCAGGACTGTGGCTTGCCTCTGTCATCGGTACAGGCGACCCTTTTGCGGTTTGGAGCTTTTCCTATTTCGATCATTTATGTCGGAAATTCCAGCAGGAAACAGGCCCAACGGAAATCGGCCCCGCGGAAATAGCCCCCCGGAAACAGGCACACCTGCAACGGAAAACAGCCGGGCCATATGCCAGCCCGGCTGTCCTGTTCATTCTGGCAAAGAGCAATCAGTCGTAGCTGCGCTGGTCCTCGATCACCAGACCATCCTTGGGCAGGCTGCCCGGAGCGACGACCTCGATCTTGCCCTTGAGCTTCAGCACGTCGATCACCGATTTGCCAAAGGTGACTTCATCACCGCCATTGGCTTCGATCTGCACGGTCATCGTGTCCATCTCGCCGTCACGGGCAGCGATGACGCGGGCCTTGACGATCTCATCGTGTTTTTCGACCAATGCGGCCACCTGTTCAGGGCGCACGAACATGCCCTTGATCTTGGTGGTCTGATCGGCGCGGCCCATCCAGCCCTTGATCCGCATATTGGTGCGGCCACAGGGAGAGACACCCGGCAGCACCGCCGACAGATCGCCGGTGGCGAAACGGATCAGCGGGTAGTCGGGGTTGAGCGTGGTGACGACCACCTCGCCCACCTCGCCCGGTGCGACGGGAGTGCCGGTGCCTGGGGTGACGATCTCGACGATGACGTTCTCATCGACGATCATCCCCTCCATCGCTGCGGTTTCATAGGCGATATTGCCAAGATCCGCGGTGGCATAGGACTGCAGGCAGGCGATGCCGCGATCCGCATATTCCTGGCGTAGCGAGGGGAACAGCGCCCCGCCACCCACGACCGCCTTCTTGTAGCCCAGCGTGACGCCCATGGCCTCGGCTTTGTCGAGGATCACCTTCAGGAAATCCGGAGTGCCGGCATAGGCGGTGGCGCCCACATCGCGGGCCGCCGTCACCTGAAGTTCGGTCTGTCCGGTGCCTGCGGGAAGAACCGCAGCCCCAACGGCACGTGCACCGTTTTCAAAGATCATGCCGGCGGGCGTCAGGTGATAGCCAAAGCAGTTCTGCACCACATCGCCAGCGCCGATGCCGGCCGCATGCAGGAAGCGGCCCATGCGCCACCAGTCATGTTCGCTGCCGCCCGGCTCGTAGATCGGTCCGGGAGACTGGAAGATATGCGCGAAGCCGTGGGCGGGCTTCACCGTGAACCCGCCAAAAGGCGCGTTCTCGGCCTGGGCCCGGCTCAGCTCGGACTTGCGCAGCACCGGCAGCGCCGCCAGATCAGCCGCGCTGGTGATCGCAGCCGGATCCGCATCGGCCAGCGATGCGCCATAGCCGGGCGCCGATTTGGCGCGGGCGATCTGGCCCGGCAGGGCCTTTGCCAGATCAGCGGCGCGTTCATCTGCAGAGCGGGTTTCGAGTGTGTCAAAAAAGGTCATATCGTTACCATCCCGCATCAGCTCAGCCACCGCTTGCGGCGGCGGTAGGAGCGCACGTCGCGGAAGCTCTTGCGGCCTTCGTCGGACATGCCGAGGTAGAATTCCTTCACATCCGGGTTCTCGCGCAGTTCGGCGGCGGGGCCGTCCATCACCACGCGGCCCGATTCCAGGATGTAGCCATAATGGGCAAAGCGCAGCGCCACGTTGGTGTTCTGTTCGGCCAGGAGGAAGGTCACGCCTTCGTTCTCGTTGATCGATTTCACGATGCCAAAGATCTGCTCCACCAGCTGCGGCGCCAGACCCATGGAGGGTTCGTCCAGGAGGATGGTTTCAGGACGGCTCATCAGGGCGCGGCCCATTGCAACCATCTGCTGCTCACCGCCCGAGGTATAGCCCGCCTGCGATTTGCGGCGTTCCTTCAGGCGCGGGAAGTAGCTGTAGACCATTTCCAGGTCGCGCTGGATGTCGCCCTTGCTGTCACCGCGCGTATATGCGCCGGTCAGCAGGTTTTCCTCAACCGTCAGGTGTTCGAAACAATGGCGGCCTTCCATCACCTGGATGACGCCCTTGCGCACCACGTCGGCGGGATCAAGCGAGTCCATGGGCTGACCGCGATACTTGATCGAGCCTTTGGTCACTTCGCCGCGTTCGGAATGCAGCAGGTTGGAAACCGCCTTGAGCGTGGTGGTCTTGCCGGCGCCATTGCCGCCCAGAAGCGCGGTGATGCCGCCCTTTGGGACCTTCAGGCTGACGCCCTTCAGCACGAGGATCACGTGGTTGTAGATCACCTCGATATTGTTGACCTCAAGCAGGGTCTCGGCCTGCACATCGGTGGTGTTTGCTGCGTCGAGCATCAAAGTTTGTCCTCATGCGGTCACGGCCTGTTGCGGCCTGGTCCGGGGCGGGAGGCGAAGCGTATGAATTCGCAAGTGCCCGGATCGGTGTCTCTTCGGAGGTGGTGCGGCAGCAGGCCGCCGCACCGGGATTTTGTGCCCGCTCCCGCCGAAGGCAGGAGCGGAACAGGCCTTACTTACAACGCGGTTCGATGTTGTTTTCCGAGGCGTAGGAGGCCGAGTCGGCTTCGATCAGCGGCTGGATCACAGCGGTGTCGGTCTTCTGGAAGTCCGAGATCAGGCTCCAGGTCTTGGTCTCTGCATTCCACTGGGTAATGCCGACCAGGCCGGGGCCACCGTGGTTTTCACAGGAGACGTTGAAGGAGGGGCCGAAGTAGGGCATGCCAAGCGCCGACATGCGGGCTTCGGGCATTTCCAGCGCTTCCATACCGTCGCGCATCATCTGCGGGGTGATGTCCTTCACGCCGTGGATTTCCTGGGCGGTCTTGGCGGCCTCGACAGCCAGCATCGCCGCGTACATGCCACGGTTGTAAAGAACGTTACCGATCTGATCGCCTGCACCTGCGGCCAGGCCCTTGTCCACGACATATTTCTGCATGTCGTCGAAGACCGGGAAGTCACGGCCAACGTTGTGGAAGGTCACGGCCTTGTAGCCGTCAGCCTTTGCACCGGCGGACAGAACATCATGCTCGGCACCGGACCACCAGACGCCGATGAAGTTTTCCATCGGGAAGCGGACGTTTGCGGCTTCCTGGATGGCAACCTGGTTCATCACGCCCCAGCCCCACATCACGACATAGTCGGGACGGTCGCGGCGGATCTGCAGCCACTGGGACTTCTGCTCCTGACCGGGGTGGTCAACGGGCAGGGTCGACAGCTCGAAACCGTGCTTCTTGGACAGCTCTTCCAGGGTGCGGATCGGCTCTTTGCCGTAAGCGGAGTTGTGGAACAGAAGGGCGATCTTCTTGCCCTTGATGTCACCGCCGTTGCTGTCCAGCAGGTAGGTGATGATGCCCGAGGCGCCATCCCAGTAGTTTGCCGGGTAGTTGAAGACGTTGCCGAACACATTGCCGTTGGCTGCCGAGGTCCGGCCATAGCCCATGGTGTGAAGCGGGATGCCGTCAGCTGCGGTTTTTGGGATCAGCTGATAGGTGATACCGGTGGACAGCGGTTGATAGACCAGCGCGCCTTCACCCTTGGTGGATTCGTAGCATTCCACACCTTTTTCGGTGTTGTAGCCGGTTTCACACTCGACCAGCCGCGTCTTGACACCGCCGATGCCGCCATCGCGTTCGTTCACCAGGGTCAGGTAGTCGGCATAGCCATCCGCGAAGGGGATGCCGCCTGCCGCATAGGGGCCGGTGCGGTAGCTGAGCGACGGGAACACCAGGTCCGCCATGGCGGGGCCAGCGGCCATCAGCGCACCCAGCGCCAGAGTAGTCAATTTCAGTTTCATCGGGTTCATTCCTCCCATTGGTCTTATCCGATAGTTTCAATGTGCGGGGTGCGTAGGTTGACCCTTCTTCTTGCCCCCGCGACGATCTGCCGTTCCCGCGTCAGTGCGGGAAGGGCCAGAGTCTCAGTTTTTCCTTGGCGACGCGCCACAGCTGGGCCAGCCCGTGCGGCTCCACGATCAGGAAGAAGACGATCAGCGCACCGACGATCACCAGCTGGAAATGCGCCACGATATCCGTCGGCCAGCCCATCAGGTCCACGCCGATCACCTTCAGAACCACCGGCAGCAGCACCAGGAAGGCGGCACCGGCAAAGGAGCCGAAGATCGAGCCCAGACCGCCGATGATCACCATGAACAGCACCAGGAACGATTTGTTGATGCCGAAGGCCTCGCCCACTTCGACGGCGCCCAGGTAGACGGCGAAGAACAGAGCGCCCGAGATGCCGATGAAGAAACCGGAGACGGCAAAGGCGGTGAGTTTCGCCTTCAGCGGGTTCACCCCGATGATCTCGGCGGCGATGTCCATGTCGCGGATCGCCATCCAGGTCCGGCCGGTGGTGCCGCGCGTCAGGTTGCGGGCCACGATGGCGCAGAAGGCCAGGAAGATCAGGCAGAAGAAATAGGTCGCCCAGGACGCCGCGTTGGGGCCGGTGATCACGATGCCGAATACATCACGCTCGGGCGCGTTGATCTGACCCGAGGCCGAGTAGTTGTAGAACCACGGCACGCGGTTGAACAGCCAGACCAGGAAGAACTGCGCCGCCAGGGTTGCCACCGCGAGGTAGAAGCCCTTGATCCGCAGGGACGGCAGGCCGAAGGCCACACAGACCAGCGCGGTGATCCCGCCCGCCAGCAGAACATGGATGAACATGCTCACTTCGGGGAAGGCCGTCATCAGCTTGTAGACCGCATAGGCACCCACCGCCATGAAGCCGCCGGTGCCAAGGCTCACCTGGCCACAGTAGCCGACCAGGATGTTCAGCCCGATGGCGGCGATCGAGTAGATCAGGAACGGCAGCAGGATCGCATTCGCCCAGTAGTCGTTGATGACAAAGGGGATGACCAGAAAGGCAAAGGCCAGCACTGCATAGTAACGATAGCGATCGAACTTGATCGGAAACGTCTGGCTGTCGTCCTGGTAAGAGACCTTAAAGTCTCCGGCTTCACGGTAGAACATGCTTCAGATGCTCCCTTTTTCCTGCGCGCGGTTGCGGGCCGCTGCGTCCAGTTGATTTGTCTTCTTCGCGTATCCGCTGGCCTCGGCCATGCGGGCCAGTCGCAGATAGGCGAGGATCCCTGTGAAAAGACCTGCAGCGGCCAGAAGGGCGGAGATCACGACCTGCGTGTCGGTAAAGTCTCCGGAGGCAAGCGCCAGGTAGCCAAAGGCCCAAAACCCTGACCAGGCGATCACATTGACGATGGCAACGAGCTTTCTCATGCGTCTTCCTCCCTTCTTGGTTTGCGTTCAGTCTCCTGCGGTGCGGCCCCATCCCTCCCCGAACGGAACCGCCCTTGATATGATGGGTCTGCGTCAGACCCTTTCGATGATCTTCTCGCCGAACAGGCCTTGCGGGCGGAACACCAGGAACAGCAGCGCCAGAACATAGGCAAACCAGTTCTCGGTGGCGCCGCCGACCATCGGGCCGATGGCGAATTCAAACAGCTTCTCGCCCACACCGATGATCAACCCGCCGACGATGGCGCCGGGGATCGAGGTAAAGCCCCCGAGCATCAGAACAGGCAGAGCCTTCAGGGCGATCAGCGACAGCGAGAACTGCACGCCGGACTTGGTGCCCCACATGATACCCGCGACCAGAGCCACGAAACCGGCAACCGACCAGACCAGAACCCAGATGAAGTTCAGCGAGATACCGACGGACAGGGCCGCCTGGTGATCGTCCGCCACGGCGCGCATGGCGCGGCCCTGCTTGGTGTATTGGGCAAAGATCACCAGACCCGTCACCAGAAGCGCCGCAACGACGGTGGCCACGATGTCGAGGTTGTCGATGAAGAAGCCGTAACCGAAGATGTTGTAGGTCTTCTCGTCGATCCACAGGTTGATGCCCTGCGGGATGCCCACATCCAGCGTCTTGATCTCGGAGCCCCACATCAGGTCGGCGACGCCTTCCAGGAAGTAGGCCAGACCGATGGTGGCCATGAACAGGATGATCGGCTCCTGGCCGACCAGGTGCTTCATCACCAGAACCTGCACCAGCCAGGCCAAGAGCACCATGACCGCCACGGTCAGGACGATGGCCAGGAAGGACGGGATCGTCCATCCGAAATGGGTGATATGGCCGCCGAAGATCGCGTTGATCAGATGCGCAAAGGGCACCTGTCCGTTCATGATCCCCACCAGGGTCATCGCCGCGAACAGCGCCATGACGCCCTGGGCGTAGTTGAAGATGCCGGATGCCTTGTAAATCAGGACAAATCCGAGCGCGACAAGCGCATAGAGCACGCCGGCCATCAGACCGTTGAGCGTGACTTCCATCGCAAAAATCAGTTGTTCAGGCATGTTTCGCCTCCCTCAAGCCGGTGATGGTCAGTCATGCGCAACGCCAAGGTAGGCGTCGATCACATCCTGGTTGTTGCGGACCTCGTCCGGCGTGCCATCGCCGATCTTCTTGCCGTAATCCATCACGACCACCCGGTCGGACAGATCCATCACCACGCCCATGTCGTGTTCGATCAAGGCGATGGTGGTGCCGAATTCATCGTTCACATCAAGGATGAAGCGGGACATGTCCTCTTTTTCCTCGACGTTCATGCCGGCCATGGGTTCGTCCAGCAAAAGCAGGCTCGGCTCGGCCGCAAGGGCGCGCGCCAGTTCCACCCGTTTCTTCAGACCGTAGGGCAGACGTGCCACCGGGGTCTTGCGGATGTGCTGGATCTCCAGGAAGTCGATGACCTTCTCGACCACTTCGCGGTTCTCGGTCTCTTCCTTTTCGGCCTTGCCCTTCCACAGGGCCTGGCTGAACAGACCGGTCTTCATGTAGTTGAGCCGACCGGTCATCACGTTGTCCAGAACGCTCATGCCTTCGAACAGGGCGATGTTCTGGAAGGTCCGCGCGATACCCTGACGCGCGACCTCATAGGGGCGCATCTGCGGGCGCGGCTTGCCCTGATAGAGGACCTGACCTTCCTGCGGGACGTAAAAACCCGAGATCACGTTCAGCATCGAGGACTTGCCCGCGCCGTTCGGACCGATGATCGCGCGGATCTCGCCCTGGCGGATGTCGAACGAGATGTCCTTGATCGCCACCACACCGCCGAACCGCAGGGTGATGTTCTTCATTTCCATCACCACGCCGCCAATCTTGCGGCCATCCTCGGTGACGTATCCTTCTTCCATATCTTTCACGTGCCCAGCCCCTTTTTCTGGCTGCCTGTCTTTGTCGCGCGGATCATCATTCGGCTGCCACCTGCTGTGTGGTCACAGGAACGACCTTCGCATCGACGATGGTCAACGTGGCGCTGATGGCACCCTTGCGACCGTCCTCATAAGTCACCTCGGTCGTGGTCGAGATCTTCTCGGAGCCGTCGTACAACGCGGTGATGATGTCGTTGAACTTCTCCTCGACGATGCGGCGGCGCACCTTGCGGGTACGGGTCATCTCGCCGTCATCCGCGTCCAGTTCCTTGTGCAGTACCACGAAGCGGTGCACCTGGCAGCCCGACAGCATCTCGTCGGCGGCGACGGATTTGTTCACCTCTTCCACATGCTGGCGGATGCTTTCCAGAACCCGGGGATGGCCTGCCAGTTCCTGATAGGACGCATAGGCGATGTTGTTGCGCTCGGCCCAGTTGCCCACCGCCGTGAGGTCGATGTTGATGAAGGCGACGCAGCGATCCTTGCCATTGCCGAACAGCACCGCCTCAAGGATGTCGGGATAGAACTTCAGCTTGTTCTCGACATATTTGGGGGCGAACATGGCGCCGCTGGCCATTTTGCCAACGTCCTTGGCACGGTCGATGATACGCAGATGGCCGCTGTCGCTTTCGATGAAGCCCGCATCGCCCGTGGCAACCCAGCCTTCCGCGTCCTTGGTCGAGGCGGTGGATTCGGCGTTCTTGTAGTATTCCACAAAGACACCGGGCGAGCGGTAGTGGATCTCGCCGTTGTCATCGATGCGGATCTCAACGTCGGGCGCGGGGACACCTACAGTATCAGCGCGCACTTCGCCATCGGGCTGCACGGTGATGAACACCGTCGCCTCGGTCTGACCGTAAAGCTGTTTCAGGTTGATCCCCAGCGAACGGTAGAAATCAAAGATCTCGGGGCCGATCGCCTCACCGGCGGTATAGCCCACACGGATACGGCCATAGCCCAGGGTATCCTTCAGCGGGCCGTAGACCAGGATGTCGCCCAGCTTGTACTTCAGCCGGTCCATCAGGCCGACTGGCTTGCCATCGAGGATGTCGCCGCCAACCTTCTTGGCGTGGGCCAGGAAGTGGTGGAACATCTTGCGCTTCATCGCGCCTGCATCTTCCATGCGGATCATCACGCTGGTCAGCTGGCCTTCGAAGACGCGCGGCGGGGCGAAGAAATAGGTCGGACCGATCTCGCGTAGGTCGGTCATCATGGTGTCCTGGCTTTCCGGGCAGTTCACGCAGAAGCCGCACCAGTAGGCCTGGCCGATCGAGAAGATGAAATCCCCAACCCAGGCCATCGGCAGGTAGGACAGGATGTCTTCGCTGCGGGTCAGACCATCGAAATCGGCCGAGTTCTTGGCGCTTTCGACCACATTGCGGTTCGACAGGACCACGCCCTTGGGCTTGCCGGTGGTGCCCGAGGTGTAAAGCATCACGCAGGTGCTGTCGTAGGTCAGCTTGCCGCGGCGTTCTTTCAGATCGGTGATCCACTCATCATAGGCCGCACGACCCTGTTCCTGCACATGGCTGTACTGGTGCAGGGTGTGATGGTCGTATTTGCGCATGCCGCGCGGATCCAGGTAGATCATGTGTTTCAGATCGTGCAACTGGTCCTGGATCTCCAGCACCTTGTCGACCTGCTCCTGATCTTCCGCGATCACATAGCGCGCGCCGCAGTGATCCAGCACATAGGCCAGTTCTTCAGCAGCCGAGTCATTGTAGACCGGCACCGGGATCGCGCCCACGGACTGGGCGGCCACCATCGACCAATAGAGATATGGACGGTTGCGTCCGATGATTGCGATGAAATCGCCTTCCTGAACCCCAAGGTTGATCAGGCCAAGAGCCAGTGCCTCGATCTCCTTGGCGGTTTCCGCCCAGGTCCAGCACTGCCAGATGCCGAATTCCTTCTCCCGATAGGCGGGCTGGTCGGCAAACTCGGTGGCGTTACGTTCAAGCAGCGCCGACAGGGACTGAAGTCCTGCGGCGCCCGACTGCGTCTGAGCCAATTCTATATCCTCCCTTTCCGACCTCCCCCGGCCGGATGATCGCTGTATCGCGATTCTGATCCCGATTAGGACCTGCCAAAGGGTAGCGCGTCAACTTTTTCCTGATGTTTTCCCAAATCTTACGAATTGTAACAAGATCGACCAATTTCCTGTTGTGGCGTTGCACATGGCCTCATCGCTTGCCGTTCGGTTGCAAGAAACAGCATGGCTCTCCCGCGCCCGCAGGTGTCTTGCGACCCCTTGGCGACCTTGGGCCCGGCGCCGCGCAAGGCGCGGCGCCGGGCCCAACCGATGAGGCGTTTTCGCAGAAAATGCCGAATGGGCGGGAGCCACCCCCGCCCCGAGATTGACAAGACCCGCCAGGATGCCTTCAAAGCAACCGGCCCTGCCCTTTGCCCCGCAGCGTCACAGTGATAGCCATGGCGCGGGAGAACGCATGCACCAGTCAGACAAACAACGCGCCGCCATGACCACCGCCGGGCTGAACCTGATCGCCCAGGCGCTGTCGATCTATGACAACGATCTACGCCTCGCCGTCTGCAACCGGCGCTTCAAGGAAATGTTCGCGCTTCCCGACCGGTTGGTCACCCCCGGCGCCCGGTTCGATGAAACCATCCGCCATATCGCCGAAAGCGGCGAATACGGGCCGATCGAGGATATCGACGACTTCGTACAGGCCCGCGTCGAACAGGCGCTGGCCTTTGTACCGCATTACCTGGAACGCACCCGCGCCAATGGGCAGGTCATCTCGATCGAAGGCGCGCCCCTGCCGCAGGGTGGCTGGGTCTCGGTCTATACCGACATCACCCGCACCAAGCGGGTCGAGCTTCTGCTGCGCGCCCGCTCCGAGGAAATGTCGGATCGCCTGATTGCCCACACCGAAGAGCTTTCCGCCGCCAACCGCAAGCTGGCCGCCACCAACAGCGCCCTGGAAGAGGCCAAGCGCCAGCTCACCGACATCGAGGCCCGCACGCGCCTGACCACCGAGATGATGCCGGCCCATATCGCCCATGTGGATGCCGACGGCTTTTATACCTACACCAACCGGCGTCTGAGCTCGGTCTTCCCAAGCCGCCCTTCCGACATCCTGGGCATGCATATCTCCGCCGCACTCGGACCCGGGGCCTTTGCCCGGATCGAGCCGCACCTGATGGCCGCCTACAAGGGCAGCAGCCCGGTCTTTGAGTTCACCGAAGAGCACGGCAGCCGCCGCATCCGCGTGGCCTTCACCCCCGACAACAGCGGCGGCGTCTTCATCCTGTCGATGGATGTGACCGAGGAAACCCAGGCCCGCGTCGCGCTGCAACAGGCCCGCCGCCGCGAGATGGCCGCGCAGATGACCTCGGGGCTGGCGCATGACTTTTCCAACCTCCTGACCATCATCCTTGGCATGCAGGGAAAGCTTTCCAAGATGGACCTTCCGCCCGAGGCAGAAGAGCTGATCCAAGGTACCCTGTCGGCGGCCCGGCGCGGCGGGCGGCTCCTGAACCGGATCGGAGAGATGACCGGCCAGCGCAGCCTGCGCCCGCAGGCCACCGACATGCATGTGCTGCTGACCGAATTGCAGATCCTCGCCTCGCCCTCGCTGCCACAAGGCATCGGCCTCAGTATTCTCGACAACATGCCGGATGTCCTGCTGCTGCTCGATGCCGGCAAGCTGCAGGATGCCCTGCTCAATCTCATCTTCAATGCGCGCGACGCCTGCGGCACCACCGGGCAGATCACCGTCAGCGCCCATGCGGTCGGGCAGACCTGGCTTGAAATCACGGTGACCGACACCGGCCCCGGCTTTTCCCCGGAGGCGCTGAAACAGGCGCTGAACCCGTTTTTCACCACCAAGGGCAGCGAAGGCTCGGGCCTTGGTCTGCCCTCGGTCTATGACATGGCGAAATCCACCGGCGGCGACATGCGCATCGGCAATACGGTTTCGGGCGCCAGCGTCACCCTGCGCCTGCCCTATCGGCTGGCACCCGATGCCTCGGGCGGGATCGCGCTTCTGGTGGAGGACAGCGAAAGCCTGCGCGCCACCTTCCGCGACATGCTGATCGACCTTGGCTATTCGGTGATCGAGGCGACCAGCGTGGACGAGGCCTCGGCCCTGACGGCAGATATTCCCGACATCGCGCTGGTGCTGTCCGATATCCGGCTCGAAGGCGAGGCAACCGGCATCGACCTTGCCGACCGGCTGGCCGGATCACAGCTGCCCTGTATCCTGATGACCTCGCTGCCGCCGGGCGATGGGCTGCACCGCGCCGCCCTGCAGCGCGGACCCGTGCTGCAGAAACCCTTCACCACCCAGCAGCTTTCGGCACTGATCAAACCGGAGAAATCTTCATGAGCGCGCCTCTTGTCACAATTCTGGACGATGAACCGGAGATCCGTCAGATCCTGACCGAAACACTGGAGGAGGCGGGGTTTCGCACGCAAAGCTTCTCTCGTGCCCGCGAATTCGAAGCCTCGCTGAAACGGGTGACACCGGATGTGTGCCTGGTGGACCTGTCGCTGCCCGATACCGACGGGTTGAGCCTCGTGCACCGACTGGCGCTGGAACAGGGCGCCGCGGTGATCATCATTTCGGGCCGCGCCCAGGTGCAGGACCGGGTGACAGGGTTGGAGCTGGGCGCGGATGATTACATCACCAAACCCTTTGACCCCACCGAAGTGGTCGCCCGCATCCGCGCCCGCCTGCGTGGCGGCCCACGCAGCCAGGTGCAAAGCGGGAACTCGGCACAGTTCTCCGGCTGGACGGCCCATTTCGACCGCTATGTGCTGGAAGACGAGGACGGCACCGAGACCCCCTTCTCCCATGCCGAAGGCGAGGTGCTGCGCCTGTTTTTGGACAGTCCCAAGCGGCTGATTTCCCGCGCCCAGATGCAAGAGGCGCTTGGCGGTGCCGCTGGCGACAGCTTTGACCGGGCCATGGATGTGCGCGTCTCACGCCTGCGCACCAAGCTGCGCGAAGATCCCAAGAATCCGCGGTTAATCAAGACCATCTACGGTGCCGGCTATATCTTCCTGGGGGATGTCAGCTGGAGCTGAGACTGGGCCGGGTTGCCTCACAGCGTGGGTGGCCCTCCCGCCCGTCGCCTGCGCCTCTACGAGACGCATCTCCCGTTGGGCCCGGCGCCGCTGACGCGGCGCACACCCTGATCCGATACAAGCCTCCAAATAGGACCCTCATCCCATATAGGACCCTCATCCCATACCGATCCGGTCCTGATCGCGGCCGCGCCGCGTCAGCGGCGCTACGCCCAACGGGCAGCGGGGTTTTTCAAAACCCCGGTAACGGGCGGGAGATCCTGCCTGGCCGTTCCGCTCTTGTCGGGCCGAATCGCCTTGATTAGAATCACCGCATGACGACCTGCCTACTCTATCGCCGAACCTCGGCACGACCCTCCCGCTTCTACCGGATCGAACTGGCCATGAACCTGTTCTCAGAGGTCTCTGTCCTGCGGGAATGGGGTATCGCAGGGCGTGGCGGGCAATGTGTGATCAATATCTACGGCAACCTGCGCGAGGCCTCTGATGCTGCCGACAGGCACCGCAACCGCATGATCCGGCGCGGCTACGACCGCGCCACACCGGCAGCGATTGCTGCCGAGTAGACCGGCCAGGCCTCAAATCGCAGAGGTCAAAGCGCCTCCGCCGCGCGGGCGAGAACCTCCAGCCCCAGAACCAGGTCTTCCTCATCCGTATCCTCGTCAAAGGCATGGCTGATGCCGCCGATGGAGGGCACGAAGAGCATTCCCGTGGGCAGGACCGGCGCCACATTCGCCGCATCATGCAAGGCGCCCGAGGGCATCTGCCGCCACTGCCCCGGCGCCAAGGCCTCGGAGGCCTGTTCAAGCGCCGCCTGAACCCTCACGTCCATCGCGACCGGATCGATCCCCATCACAGGCTCCATCTCGACCGCGACACCACAGGCCTGTGCGATCTCGGTGCAGGTCTGGCGCACGATCTCTTCCATGGCCTGCAAGCGTGCCTTGTCGGCATCGCGCCACTGCAGCGAAAAGCTGACCCTTCCCGGCACCACGGAAGAGGCGTTGGGATGCACATCCACATGACCGACGGTCCAGACCGTGGCCGGGGTGACGATCTTGGAAAACTCTTCGTTCAGCCGCGCATTGAGCGCGACAAGCGCCTGAAAAGCATCCCGGCGCAGGTGCATCGGCGTCGTCCCCGCATGGTTCTGCCGGCCCTTCACGGTGACCTTTACATTGCGGATGCCGACGATATTGGTGACCACCCCGATCCGGTCACTGGATTCGTCCAGAACCGGCCCCTGTTCGATATGCATTTCCAGGAAACCGGTGAACAGGTCCGTCGTGACGCTTTTCCCGCCCCCCTCTTTCATCCGCTGCCGGGCAGAGCGCAGCGTCTGCCCCTCGGTGTCGGTCAGCCGGTCGGCATCGGCCAGGGCCATCCGCCCGGTCCAGACATCCGAGCCGGTTAGCACTCCGAAGCGACCCTCTTCATCCTGGAAGCTGACAACCGAAACCGGCGGACCACCGGCTTCCTTGCTGGCGCGGGCGATTTCCAGCCCGGCAATCACGCCCAGCGCCCCATCCAGCCACCCGCCTTCGGGCTGGCTGTCACTATGCGAGCCGACCAGCAGCGACCTTTCCCCGGCCAGTCCAAAAAGGTTGCCCAGCGCATCAAAGCGCACCTCCAGCCCTGCCTCCTGCATGCGGCTGGCCAGCCAGCGACGGGAGGCAATTTCAACTGCCGAATATGCTGGACGTACAACCCCTTTGCCCACACCCGATGCCCCGAAAGACCGCAGCGTGTGGAGATCCGCCAAGAACCGCTGAGGATTGATCGTCATCCCGGTTTCTCCTGTATTTTCCGGCGTCTCCATTCTGGCGCGCCTCGGGTACATATTTCACGATTTGAAATACATTAACAATCCATTAACCTTTATTAACGTGCGCTCGGGGTCGTTTTTTCCTCTGCGCCAAAGCCTAGACGTTCACAAAACACACCGTAAGCGAAACCTTCCTTCCATGTCCTGAGCCGCTCCCCTAAGAGTCAGATCACAGAACACAGGAACGGACCAGATGTCTCACATCACGCTGATCCGCCACGGGCAGGCCAACACCGAGGCGCGCGACGAACATAATTACGACCGGCTGAGCGAGCTGGGGCTTCAGCAGGCCGCCTGGCTGGGGGAACACCTGCGCGCCAGCGGCGCCAGCCACCCGCGCATCTACTGCGGCACCCTGACCCGCCACATCGAGACCGCCGCCGGGATGGGCTACACCGAAGAGGTGGTGCAGGATCCCCGCCTCAACGAGATGGAGTATTTCACGCTGGCGCAGGCGATGGAGGCGCAGCACGGGCTTTCAATCCCGCAGGAGCGCGAAGGTTTCATCGCGCATCTGCCGCAAGTTCTCACCGCCTGGGCCGAGGGCAGGATCGACGATGCCCCCGAAAGCTGGAGCGACTTCGAGACCCGCACCGAAGCCGCCCTGCGTGACATCGCGGCTGGGGATGGTCCTGCGCTGGTGGTGACCTCGGGCGGGCTGATCTCCATGGCGATGCGCCAGGCGATGGCGCTGGATATCGGTGGCATGGCCCGTATGGCGCTTGCCATCATGAACACCTCGATGCACCGTCTGTTCCCGATCGGGGGGCACTGGTCGCCGGTGCTGTTCAACGCGGTGCCGCACCTGGAAACACCGGACCGCCATTTCGCACAGACCCATCTTTGACCCTTTCAGGACAAGAGGATTGAACATGCAGCTTTTCTACGCCCCGGGCACGATCTCGATTGCCGTTGCCATCGCCCTAGAGGAAGCGGGCCTTGCCTATGAACCGGTGAAGGTGGATTTCGCCAGCGCCGAGCAGACCAAGCCCGCCTACCATCAGATCAACCCCAAGGGCCGTGTGCCCGCGCTGGTGGTCGAGGGCGGCATCCTGACCGAAACCGGCGCTCTGCTGGACTATATCGCCGATCTGGCGCCCGCAGCAGGGCTGCGCCCCCAGGATCCGCTGCAACAGGCCCGCATGCGCGAGGTGATGTACTACCTTGCCTCCACCATGCATGTGAACCACGCCCACAAGATGCGCGGCAGCCGCTGGGCCGATCAGCAGTCCTCGTTTGAGGACATGGCCGCCAAGGTACCGCAGACCATGGCCGCCTCGGCCGCCTATATCAGCGAAAACGGGCTGAAAGGGCCATTTGTACTGGGAGAGCAAATCTCCCTTGCGGACTGCTATCTTTTCGTGGTCTGCAACTGGCTTGAAGGAGACGGGGTATCCCTTGCCGATTTCCCCAAGATCCAGAACTTCATGACGATGATGGAACAGCGTGCCTCGGTTCAGGCCGTGCGCGCCAAATCCATGCTTTGACAGACGCGTAGAGGAAAGTAAGAGCGATGACTCATCTCTGGGTACGGGCCGAGCAGCGCCCGAACGAGGAACGGGTAGGACTGACCGCCGAGGGCGCAAAGGCGCTGATCGAGGCCGGGATCAAGGTCACGGTCGAGGAAAGCTCGGTCCGCGCTCTGCCCCTGCAGGGCTATCAGGACGCAGGCTGCGAGATCGCACCGGAAAACAGCTGGCCCGATGCGCCCAAGGACGCGATCATCTTTGGCCTGAAGGAACTGCCCGAGGATGGCACCCCCCTGCCCCATCGCCACATCATGTTCGGCCATGCCTTCAAGGGTCAGCATTCCGGCAAGGCCCTGCTTGAACGCTTCCGCCAGGGGGGCGGCACGCTCTATGATCTGGAATACCTGGTCGAGGAGAACGGCCGCCGGGTTGCCGCCTTTGGGTATTGGGCCGGCTATGCGGGTGCGGCGGTGATTCTGAAATGCTGGGCCGCCCAGCAGCGCGGCGAGATCTGCGGCCCCGTGGGTGTCTACAAGGACAAGGATGCGCTGATCGCCGATCTGGCGGCTGAGCTCTACAACGTGGCGAACGCGCGGCCCAATGCCATCGTGATTGGTGCGCTTGGCCGTGTCGGCACCGGTGCGGCAGACCTCTTGGAGACCATGGGCGTCACCGTCACCAAATGGGACATGGCGGAAACCGCGCATGGCGGCCCCTTCCCCGAAATCCTGGACCACGACCTGTTCCTCAACTGCATCTTCGCGCGCCCCGGCACGCCGGTCTTCGTGCCGCAATCGGCCCTTACCGCGCCGCGCAAGCTGACCGCCATCGGCGATGTCGCCTGCGATCCGGACAGCGATTACAACCCGGTACCGGTCTATGACCGCGCCACCACCTGGGAGGCCCCCGCCCTGCGCGTGGCCGAAGACCCGGTGCTGGACGTGATGGCGATCGATAACCTGCCCTCGATGCTGCCGGCCGAAAGCTCGGTCGACTATGCAGAGCAGCTGTTGCCCTCGCTGCTCACCCTCGGGGATCTGGGCAAAGGCGTCTGGGGTCGGGCCAAGGCCACCTTCGACGAGAATATGAAGGGCTGATGGAGCTTTATATCGGATATCTGGCTGGCGCCCTGGGCACGATCTGCTGGATCCCCCAGGCCTGGCGCGCCTGGAGCACGAAGGACACCTCGGGTCTTTCGCTGGCGGCCAATCTGTTGTTCCTGCTCACCGTATCGCTCTGGCTCACCTACGGGCTTATGGTGGGCGACATGCCTTTGATCCTGGCCAACTTCTGCGCCTTGCTGATTGTCCTCTGCATTGTCGCGGCGAAACTGAAATACAAATAATAGGGAGTGTCACTCATGACCATTCACTGGTGCGGAACCGGCCTGTCGGCCATCCCCGGCCTGCGCCGCCTTCTGGAGGCGGGCCATGACGTTGCGGTGTGGAACCGCACCCCCGACAAGGCGCGCGAGGCGGTGGGCGATCTCACCACCAACATCCACGCCTTCTCCATCGCGAACCTCGCCCAGATGCTGAGCCCGGCGGATGTGGTCGTCTCCATGCTGCCCGGCGACTGGCATGTGGAGCTGGCGGAGCTGGCGATCTCCAAGGGGGCGCATTTCGTCTCCTCCTCCTACATCGCGCCGGAAATGCGGGCGCTGGATGACAAGGCCCGCGAGGCGGGTGTGGCCCTGGTGAACGAGGTCGGCCTTGATCCCGGCATCGACCACCTGATGGCCCATGCGCTGGTGCACGACTACAAGGCCTCCGCCGCCTATGACGCGGATAACCACATCAGCTTCATCTCCTACTGCGGTGGCATTCCCAAAACGGCGAACCCCTTCCGCTACAAGTTCAGCTGGTCGCCCCTGGGCGTGCTGAAGGCGCTGCGCTCGCCGTCGCGCTCGGTGCGGGATTATTCGGAGCTGCGCGTCGATCGCCCCTGGGATGCCATCAGCAGCTATGCGGCCCCCCTGCCCACCCCCGAAAGCTTCGAGGTCTACCCCAACCGTGACTCGCTGCCCTTCATGGCGCAGTATGAGTTCGAAGAGGCCTGGCCGGTGAAGGAATTCGTCCGCGGCACCCTGCGTCTCAATGGCTGGTCCGAGGCCTGGGCCGATGTCTTCAAGGAAGTCGAGACCCTGGAAGGCGCAGCAGGCGATGCCCGCCTGAAAGAGATGTCCGACCAGTTCTGGGATGAAAACGCCTATGACGAGGGCGAGCCGGATCGGGTTGTCCTCTGCGTTAGCCTGAAGGCGGAAAAGGATGGCGAGACCGTCTGGCACAAGACCTACGTGATGGACGCCTGGGGTGACGCGCGCGGCACCGCCATGGCGCGGCTCGTCTCCTACCCGGTCAGCTTTGCCATCGAGGCGGTGATGAACCGTCAGATCCCCGCAGGCGTTCACGCCGCCCCCAGCGATCCCAAGCTGATCGAAGATTGGATGGGCAAGATCGGCGCCCTGGCCCAGCATCTGGAAGTGATCGATCACACAGCCTGATCGAAATAGTCCAAAACACCAAAAGACCCGCGCAAGCGGGTCTTTTCATGTCGGGGCAGGCCGGGTCAGCGACCGATCACATCTTCCTCGACATCGCCGACATCAATGCCAAGGGCCTCCAGCCCCGCCTCGATATTATCGGCCAGATGGGGCGTTCCGATCAGGTAGTCGGCCGTCGGAGTGGTGGCTTCGCTGCGCGCGGTGGCAATCGCCTCGGCCAGCTCCTCGGCCTCGAAACTGCCGCGTCCGATCCACATGATCGCCGTCAGCTCGGCCTGTTCCTCGACGCCCATCCGCTCGATGAAGGCCCGCAGCTCACCCTCGGCCCGCTCCAATTCCCGGGCCATCATGGCAACTTGGGCAACCTTTCTGGGGGACATCTCCAACATCTGTCATCTCTCCTGCTGTTCGCGTCTGTCACGCCCATCAGACAGCAGCCGGGGCTCCGGGTCTTTGATCTGAGGCAATATCCGGCGCGTCCGGCTGCATCTGCCCCCGTGCGAAGATCGCAAGGCCATTGCTGCGCCCGCGCAAATGCACCGGTGGCAGGGCAGACCATCCTTCGCGCGCGGGCTCTGTTCCGGCGGCCTGGAACACGGCTTCCGAAGCGATGATAGGCACATTGGCACTGCGCGTCAGCTGCTCCAGCCGGGCGGCGATATTCACCGTGTCGCCAAAGACGCTGTATTCCAGCCGCTCGGCATTGCCCACCACACCGGAAAAGACCTCGCCCCAATGCAGGCCGATCCCGGCGGTGACCGGCATCTCTCCGGCTTTGCGGCGCAGGTCTGACCACTCCGCCAGTTCCGCCTCCAGGGCCACGGCACAGCCAAGGACGCGATTGGCGCCATCCTGCCCTTCGAACAGGAGCATGGCCGCATCGCCGATGTATTTGTCGATCAGCCCATTGCTGCGCGCCGCCGCCCGTTGCACCCTGCGGCGAAACTCGGTGATCAGGGCGCTGACCTCTTGCGGATCGCGCCCCTCGGACCAGCGGGTGAAACCGCAGATATCGATAAACAGAACCGCCACCTGCTGCCGTTGCCCCTGGCGCAGCTCTTCCAGCCCGCCATCCGCCAGGCGCCCGGCCAGCTGCGCGGGCAGGTAGCGGGTCAGATTGGTACGCGCCTGCGCCTCGGTGATCGAGCGATGCAGCAGGACCCGCATCCGGTAGGCGGCGACGACCAGAACGACACCGGCCAGAGCAATCATGGAAATGCGAATGACATTGGGCGGCAGCGACAGGAGAAACAGCGCCCGTTCCGCCGCCTGGACCGGCACCTGTTCGGGCTGCCACAGGATCATCAGCGACAGGCCCGCCACGATCAGGACAACCGTATAGGCCTGCAGGTAGGGGTTGAAGCGCAGGACCGCAAAAGCCAGCACCACCGGCACCAGCCAGATCGGCGGCAGCAGGAAGGTCACCCCTCCGGGAAGCGATGTATTCTCAAGCCCCACCCAGGCGTTGGCCAACAGGAAAGCACAGTCCAGCGTTACGCCGGTCCAGATCATCCAGCTGCGAAACATTCCCCGACGGGCACGCCACAAGGTAAACACCCCTAGCGCCAGGTAGGAAAACATCGTCGCCAGCGCAAAAAGCCACTGCCGACGCAGATAGTCCTCGACCGTCTCGACGTTCTCCCAGACCGTGGCAAAGAAAATGACGAACAGCCCCAGCGAGACCCCGATCCGCAGCAGCGAGACCACCCGTTCGGCCTCGACCTCTGCCTGCCGCAGCAGGTCGCGATCCGGTCCGCCCCTCATCGCTCGGGATGCTCCAACGGCACCACGGTGCCGGTCGGATCAGATCCGGCGCCCTGCTGGATTTCTTCGAAGTCGAAATTATCAAGCCGCCGCGCCCGCCGCCCGGCCTTGTCGGCGCTGATCTTGATCTCCGCCACATCCTTGGCCGCCTGGGCGAAATGCCGGTCGAGATTGCCGACCCGATCCCCCAGCCGCTCCACATCGCGGTGCAACAGGCCCAGCTCGTTGCGGATCGCGCCCGCCTGTTCGCGCATGCGGGCATCTTTCAGGATCGCGCGCATGGTATTGAGCGTCGCCATGCAGGTGGTGGGCGAGACGATCCAGACCTTGGCGGCAAAGCCTTCGCGCACCAGATCGGTGAAATTGGCGTGCAGCTCGGCATAGACCGCCTCGGACGGCAGGAACAGGATCGCGCCATCCGCGGTTTCGCCCTCGATGATGTATTTCTGCGCAATCGCCTGGATATGGGCGCGCAGGGCCGTCTTCATCTGCCGCGCCGCATAGGCCAACTCGTCCTGCGTCTGCGCCCGGCGCAGCGCCTCATAGGGTTCCAGCGGGAACTTGCTGTCGATCACGATCGGCCCCGGCGGATTGGGCAGGTCGATCAGGCAGTCGGCGCGCTTGCCGTTGCTGAGGGTTGCCTGAAACCGGTAGGCATCAGCGGGCAGTGCTTTGGAGACGATATCGTTGAGCTGGATCTCCCCGAAGGCGCCGCGCGTCTGCTTGTTCGACAGGATATCCTGCAGCGTCAGCACATCGCCCGACAGTTTTGTGATATTGTCCTGCGCCTTGTCGATGGTCGCGAGCCGTTCCTGCAGTTGCGTCAGCGAGGTCACGGTGCGTTTGGCGCTGCCATGCAGGCTTTCCTGCATCCGTTCCTGCATCTCGGCCATAGCGCGGGCCTGACGCAGGGCATTGTCGGCCAGCCTATCGTTCATATGCTGCTGCACGTCCGAAAGCCGCGCCTCCACCGTCTGCACCATCTGCACCTGAGCGTTGGACTGCATGTCAGAGACATGCTGCAAGCCCCCACGCAGCTGCTGCACCGACTGGCCCAGGTATTCCATCTGCTGTGCAAGCGGCGCCACCGCCGATGCCGCCCGGGCCGAGGCCCGCAGGGACATCACCAGCAAGAGGATCAGAAGCACGGCAAAACCACCCGCAACCAGAATCATCATCTGGGTCTGGTCCATATTCGCGATGGCCTCTTCCATGCCTTCCATCACGTGCGCCCAAACAGCCGTTCGATATCAGAGAGTTTAAGCTCCACGTAAGTCGGGCGGCCGTGGTTGCACTGGCCGGAATGGGGCGTCGCCTCCATTTCCCGCAAAAGCGCGTTCATCTCTTCCCCGCGCATCCGCCGCCCCGACCGGATCGAGCCATGACAGGCGACGCGGCTCAGGATCGCCTCAAGCCGGGCCTGCACCAGCTGGCTTTCGCCCTGGTCATCGAGCTCGTCCAGAATGTCCTTCACCATGGCCTCTGCGTTGACCTCTCCGAGTATCGCGGGGGTTTCACGCACGGCGACGGCATTTCCGCCGAAGGCCTCGATCCCGAGGCCGAATTTAGCCAGCTCATCCGCCACCGCCAGAAGGCGGGCGCAGTCATTGTCGGAAAGTTCCACGATTTCCGGGATCAGCAGCGCCTGCGCCGCGACACCGTTTTCGCCCATCTGCTTCTTCAGCTTTTCATAGACCAGCCGTTCGTGGGCGGCGTGCTGATCGACGATCACCATGCCGTCGGCGGTCTGGGCGATGATGTAATTCTCGTGCACCTGCCCGCGCGCGGCCCCCAGTGGGAGCGCCTCGGGCGGCTGTTCCTGGTCTGCCGGGGGTGTGAATGGCTCGTCAATCACCTGTCCGCTGAAGGCGCTGGCCATCTCGGCGAAGCCGCTGCTTTGCTGCGGCGGCTGATAGGGTGGAACCGGCGCATAATCAGGTCGTTGCGCGCTATAGGCCGTGGCGCGCGCGCCCATCGAGGGGCGGTCCATCTGGTAGACATGTGGCGCGCCCTGCCCGCCCGTCTGCCCCCCTGCCTGTTCGGGTCGCATCGCGCCCAGCGTGGCCCCCGCAACAGTGCTCGAGGCACGATGCCCCGCCTCGGCCAAAGCATGGCGCAGGGACGAAACGATCAACCCGCGCGCAAGGCCGGGATCGCGGAATCGGACCTCGGATTTCGCGGGATGCACGTTCACGTCGACCAAAGTGGGATCGCAATCGATGAACAGGGCTGCCGCCGGGTGGCGGTCGCGGCTCAGGAAATCGAAATAGGCGGCGCGCAGGGCACCGGTCAGCATCTTGTCCTTCACAGGCCGCGTGTTCACAAACAGGAACTGCGCCACCGCCGCGCCGCGGGAATAGGTCGGCAGGGCCGCATAGCCATATAGCCGCAAGCCTTCGCGGGTGGCGTCAATCTTCAGCGCGTTTTCGGCAAACTCCCGCCCCAGAACCGAAGCGAGCCGCCCGTGCAGCGCATCAAAGAGATCCCCCGACAGAGGGTCGGCGCGAAACGTCACGCGCCCCTCGCCGCCGCCTGACACATCGCGCAGGGTGAAGCCCACCGAAGGTTCTGCCATGGCCAGGCGTTTGATCACGTCGCCGATCGCCTGCGCCTCGGCCCGGTCGGTGCGCATGAACTTGAGCCGCGCCGGGGTCGCGTAAAAGAGATCACGCAGCTCCACCACGGTGCCCGCGCGCAGGGCCCCCGGTTTTACCGGGTCCATCTTGCCGCCCGCAACCCGGATCTGCGCCGCGTCACTGCCCGCCGCGCGGCTGGTGATCGTCAGGCGTCCCACGGCACCAAGGCTGGGCAGCGCCTCGCCGCGAAAGCCGAAGGTGTGGATATTGAGCAGGTCCGAGCCGTCGATCTTGGAGGTGGCGTGGCGTGAAAGGGCCAGCGGCAGATCCTCGGCCGTCATGCCGCAGCCATCGTCGGTAACCCGGATCAGCGTCTTGCCGCCATCGGCGATCTCTACCGTGATACGGGTGGCGCCCGCATCAATGGCATTTTCCACCAGTTCCTTGACCGCCGAAGCCGGGCGCTCGATCACCTCGCCAGCGGCGATACGGTTGATGGCGCTGTCGTCCAGCTGGCGGATCATGGGGCGCGGGTTATCGCTGATTTTGGGGTCTGGGCTGCTCATACCGCAAAATTTAGCATGGAGCCCTTCGATTCTGCCACCCGCAAAGCGCGTGTCAGACCCCGGCAGGCGCTCCGGCGCGGCGGCGGCAGGGACCGAAGCGGGCGGCAGCGGCCAGGATCACGCCCGAAACCGTCGCGATCATGCCGGCCGCGCTCACCGCATCGGCAGCGCCCAGCCAGAGGGGGCCGTAGCCCGCCAGAACATAGCCCAGAACCGCCGACAGGGTCGCGAATACTACGCTCCAGCCGATCTGACGCTCCAGCCGATCCGTCATCATCCTTGCGGCGGCGGGCGGGCAGATGAACATGGCGATCACGATGATCGACCCCACCGCATCAAAGGCCGCGACGGCTGCAACGGATGCGGTGATCACCAGGGCCAGGGAGAGGCCCCCCGTGTGGATACCCAATGTACGGGCAAAGCCTTCGTCAAAGGTGGAGATCTTCAGCGCCCGCCAGAACAGGGCAATAAAGGACGCTACGCCCAGCAGGGTCAGCGCCATGCGCGGCAACTCGGGCGGCAGGTAGCGCAGCGCCTCAACATCCCACAGCGAGGACCAGCCGGTTGCATCCAGCCAGATCAGGCTTTCGAGATTTCCGTAAAGCGCGTGTTCCACATCAAGGTGCACGGCGGAGGTATCGGTCTGCTCCAACAGCAACACGCCAGCCGCAAACATGGTGGTGAAGATCACGCCCATGGCAGCACCGGGCTCGATCCGGCCCAGTCGGCGGACCGCCTCGATCAGGATGACGGCCGTGACGGCCGCGCCAGCCGCGCCCAAGAGCATCGGCCATGTGGCGATGGCACCGGTCAGCAGAAAGGCCACGACGATCCCCGGCAGCACCACATGGCTGATGGCATCGCCGATCAGGGCCTGGCGGCGCAGCAGAAGAAAGTTCCCCGGCAGGGCACAGGCGACAGCGGCAAGGATGCCAATCAGCAAGGGCGTCAGGGAGAGGGGGACAAATTCAGCGCCGCTCATCAGGCCAGGACCTCCTGCGGGCCGCCGATGCGGCGGTCGATCTCACGGATCTGGTCGGGGGTCAGCACGGTCTCGATCTCGCGCAGCCCATCATAAAGCGCAGCGGCGGCCTCATGCGCCAGATCGCTGCGCACCAGCTCCCAGCGTTTTTCATCGCGCAGGGCTTTTGCGGCGCGGGCGCGCCCCATATCCGTGGCAACGCCGTCAGGCCGCACCAGCCCGGCGCGGCGCAACAGGCGCAGGGTCAGCGGTTCATAGATCGGATGCCCCTGGGCCAGCGCCAACAACCCCTGCCGCAGATGCACCCGGCGCTGGAAGCGCTGGTGGCGTAGCACCGCCGCCAGAACGCCCCGGTTCGGAGCAAAGAGCAGCGACAGCGCAAAGAGCGCAAAGCTCACCAGCACAATGATCGGTCCGGTCGGCAGGTTCGGCGCAGAGGCCGAAATCGCCGCTCCGATATAGGCCGCTACAGCCCCGGACAGACCAGCATAGACCACGACCCGGTCGGCCCGGTCGGTCCAAAAGCGCGCCGTGACCGAGGGGATGATCAGCAGGGCCACGATCAGGATCAACCCGACGATCTTCAGCCCCACCACAGTGACCGCCATCACCAGACCCATCATCAGCATATCGATGCGCGGCACCGGCAGGCCCCGCGCCGCGGCATATTCGGGATCAAAGGCCACCAGCATCATCGGGCGGCGCATCAGTACGATCACCGACAGGGCCAGCGCACTGCCGCCTGCAATGATCATCGCATCGCTCATCAGCATTCCGGCGGTGGAACCGAGCAGAAACCCCTCAAGCCCCGCCTGCCGTCCCATGCCAAGGGTCTGGATCACGGTCAGAAGCACGATGCCGAAGCCGAAGAAGACCGACAGCACCGCGCCGATGGCGGCATCCTCGGCCAGGCGGGTGTTGCGGGTCAGCCAGTTCATGCACACGAGGCCAACGCCCGCCGACAGGGCCGATCCCAGCAGAAGCCCCGCAAGATTGCGCCCGTCACCGCCAAGAAAGACCATCACCAGAAAGGCAAGCCCGACGCCGGGCAGGGTGGCGTGGCTGACGGCATCGCTGACCAGGGCGCGTTTGCGCAGGAACAGGAAGGTGCCGGAAATCCCCGCAGCGCCCCCCAGAAGGGCCGCCCCCAGAGAGACCAGCGTGGCGTTATATCCCAGTTGCAGGAACAGCGCGTCAAACAGCATGGATCAGCCCTGTGCCACCGCCAACTGATCAATCTGCGCTGTGGCCAGACGTCCGCCATAGGCCGCTTGCAGTGTTTCAGGCGTAAAGGCCTCTGCCACGGGGCCTTCGGCGACCTTGCGCGTATTGATCAGGAAGACATTGTCGAAATACTCGGTCACGGTGGCCAGATCGTGATGGACCACCACCACGGATTTACCGGCTTCGCGCAGGGATTTCAGCACGGTGATGATGGCTTTCTCGGTCGCCGCATCGACCCCGGCAAAGGGTTCGTCCAGCAGGTAGAGATCCGCATCCTGCGCCAGGGCGCGGGCCAGAAACACCCGCTGCTGCTGACCGCCCGATAGCTGGCCGATCTGGCGATCCGCAAAATCGCCCATGCCGACACGGTCCAGACAGTCGCGCGCCACTTTGCGGTGATGCCCCCGAATGCGCCCCAGCAGGCCCAGCTCCCGGTATAGCCCCATCATCACCACATCGATCACGCGGGTGGGGAAATCCCAGTCGATGCTGGCGCGCTGCGGCACATAGGCAATGCGAGACCGCATCGCCTCCAGCGGGCGCCCGAAGACCTGAGTGAGGCCGGACACCGGCACCACGATCCCCAAGGCCGCCTTGAGCAGGGTGGACTTGCCCGCGCCATTGGGTCCGATGATCGCGGTCATCTTTCCCGGCTCCACTGTCATATCGACGCTGAAGACGGCGGGCTTTTCACCATAGGTGACCGTCAACCCCCGGACGCAAAGCGGGCTTGTCTCCGGATTTTGCGCGCCAGTGTCATCGCACGTGCCGATCAAAGACTTAGCCCTATGTGCCATATCAAAGCCCCGCCGAAAGTTTGCCATCCATGCCGCGTTCCGGCACATCCGCGCCCAGCGCCCCGGCAATGGTGGTGATATTGTGATCGATCATACCCAGGTAGGTCCCCTCATAGGTGCCCTCTGCCCCCATCGCATCAGAGAACAGCTCGCCGCCGATCTTGACCTGATGGCCCTGCGCGGCAGCCCCTTCGATCAGCGCCCGCATCGAGCGATCCGACACCGAGCTTTCGACAAAGACAGCGGAAATCTGGCGCTGCACCAAGAGGTCGACCAACGCGCTGATCCGGTTGAGACCAGCCTCGGATTCGGTCGAAATGCCCTGGATACCCATCACCTCAAATCCGAAGTCGCGCCCGAAGTAGCCAAAGGCATCATGGGCAGAGACCAGAACCCGGCTGTCTTGCGGAACAGCGGCCAGGGTTTCGTTGGCATAGGCCAGCAGGCGTTCCAGATCGGCCATATGCGCCTTGGCATTGGCGGCAAACAGCGCGGCCTGATCGGGGCGGGCCTCGCTCAGCACCTCAGCCACGCGGGCAACAACATCTTTCCACAGCGCGGGGGTCATCCAGACATGGGGGTCAAACTTGTTCTCGTAATCGTCATGCCCGCGCAGCACCTCCCTGGGCAGGGCTTCGGCTACGGCAACCACGGTCCGCTTGCGCGACAGGTCCTTCAGAAACGTCCCCATCTGCGCCTCGAGGTACAGGCCATGGTAAAGCACAAGATCGGCGCGGGTCATCGCAACGATATCGGATCGGGTCTGACGATAGGCATGCGGGTCCACCCCCGGCCCCATCAGGGCGCGCACCTCGACCGCATCACCGCCGACCTGACGCGCCGCATCCGCGATCATGCCGGTGGTGGCAACGATCTTGAGCGGCGTTTCGGCCATGGCCCGCGCGCCGGGCAGCGCAAAGGCAAGCATCAGCGCCACAAGCAGGGCAAACCCGGATTTGGCAGTATTCAGACGACTCATTCCGCGCCTCCGTAGAATGTCGATTGATTGAAATATGAGAACGGCTCGCAAGAGTGTCAATGCTAATGCGAATTATTCGCAACAAAGGGGAGCTGATTTACCGGGAAGGCAGGATTACTGAACGGAAAGCGGGCGGTTCGCTTGCCAAGATGTCGCACCCGTGCGATTTTCCCGCGAGATATTGATGAGGATACCCCCTAGAATGGAACGCCACCTCTCAGAACAAGACGCGCAGGTCGCGGCCACTGGCGATGCGCAACTGCCGCAGGTCAGCGAGCCGCGCAATCCCGGCATGGAGCTGGATCTGGACTGGGCGCTGGGCATGCAGGCCAATACCTCGGCCATCGAGCGGCGCTGCGCGACCCTGCCCGGTCGGCGCAGCGTCAAGAAAGACTATCAGGCCGCCTGGCTCTTGAAGGCGATCACCTGCATCGATCTGACGACGCTGTCCGGCGATGACACGGACGGACGGGTGCGCCGCCTTTGCGCCAAGGCCCGTCAACCGGTGCGGGCGGACATTTTGCAGGCGCTTGGCACCCCCGGCATCACCACCGGCGCGGTCTGCGTCTATCACGACATGATCGCCCCGGCGGTCGCGGCGCTGAAGGGCACGGGCATTCCCGTCGCAGCGGTTTCCACCGGGTTTCCGGCAGGTCTGTCCCCCTTCCATCTGCGCGTTGCCGAGATCGAGGAAAGCGTCAAGGCAGGCGCTCATGAGATCGACATCGTGATCTCGCGCCGCCACGTGCTGAGCGGCAACTGGCAGGCGCTTTATGATGAGATGAAAGCCTTCCGCGCCGCCTGCGGCGAGGCCCATGTGAAGGCCATCCTCGCCACCGGAGAGCTGGGCAGCTTGCGCAACGTCGCACGCGCCTCGATGATATGCATGATGGCGGGGGCCGATTTCATCAAGACCTCCACCGGCAAGGAAAGCGTCAACGCCACCCTGCCCGTCAGCCTGGTGATGATCCGTGCCATTCGCGATTACCATGAGCGCACCGGCTACCGCGTCGGCTACAAGCCCGCCGGGGGGATCTCCAAGGCCAAGGACGCGCTGGTCTATCTCAGCCTGATGAAAGAAGAGCTGGGCGACCGCTGGCTGCAGCCCGACCTGTTCCGCTTTGGGGCCTCGTCCCTGCTGGGCGATATCGAACGCCAGCTCGAACACCATGTCACCGGCGCCTATTCCGCCGGCTACCGCCACGCGATGGCCTGAGGAGTGCGCAAATGTCCATCAAAGAGATCTTTGACACCATGAGTTACGGCCCCGCCCCCGAAAGCGCTGCCGAGGCGCTCGCCTGGCTGGTCGATCAGGGCGACCGCTTCGGCCATTTCATCAATGGAAGCTTCACCAAGCCAGGCGATGGCTTCAACAGCCAGAACCCCGCCACCGGGGAGGTGCTGGCGACCCTGACCCAGGCAACCCAGGCCGATGTGGATGCCGCCGTTTCTGCCGCCCGCAGCGCCCAACCCAAGTGGGAAAAGCTGGGCGGACCGGGCCGCGCCAAGCACCTTTATGCCATCGCGCGTCTCTTGCAGAAACACAGCCGCCTGTTTGCCGTGCTCGAAACCATGGACAACGGCAAGCCGATCCGCGAAAGCCGCGACATCGATATCCCGCTGGCGCAGCGACATTTCTACTATCACGCTGGCATGGCCCAGTTGATGGAAGGTGAACTGCCGGACCGCGCCGCCCTTGGGGTCTGCGGCCAGATCATCCCGTGGAACTTCCCTTTGCTGATGCTGGCCTGGAAGGTCGCACCTGCCATTGCCATGGGCAACACCGTAGTGCTGAAACCGGCGGAATATACCTCGCTCACAGCGCTGCTGTTCGCCGATATCTGCCGTCAGGCGGGCCTGCCGAAGGGCGTTGTGAACATCGTCACCGGTGATGGCGCCGTGGGTGAGATGATCGTGGCCACGGATGTGGACAAGATCGCCTTCACCGGCTCCACCGCCGTGGGCCGCCGCATCCGCGAGGCCACCGCAGGCAGCGGCAAGGCGCTGACGCTCGAACTGGGCGGCAAGTCGCCCTACATTGTCTTTGACGACGCCGACATCGACTCGGCGGTCGAAGGGCTGGTGGATGCGATCTGGTTCAACCAGGGTCAGGTCTGCTGCGCCGGTTCGCGCCTTCTGGTGCAGGAAGGCATTGCCGAGCGTTTCCATGCCAAGCTGCGCGCCCGCATGGACAAGCTGCGCATCGGTGATCCCCTGGACAAATGTATCGACGTGGGCGCCGTGGTGGATCCCGTACAGCTGAAGACGATCACCGATATGGTCGCCTCCAATGACGCGGGCGAGACCTATCAGGCCAAGGTCGACCTGCCCGGGGAAGGCTGCTTCTACCCCCCCACCCTGATCGAAGGGCTTACCCCCGCCGACCGGCTGATGCAGGAAGAGATCTTTGGCCCCGTGCTGGTCTCCTGCACCTTCCGCACCCCGGCCGAGGCGGTGGAGCTGGCGAACAACACCCGCTATGGCCTTGCCGCCAGCGTCTGGAGCGAGAATGTGAACCTCGCCCTTGATATCGCGCCGAAACTCACCTGCGGCGTGGTTTGGGTGAACGGCACCAATATGTTCGACGCCGCCGCCGGCTTTGGTGGCGTGCGCGAAAGCGGCTTTGGCCGCGAAGGCGGCTGGGAGGGGCTTTCGGCCTACACCAAGCCGCGCACAAAACCCAAGGCGCTGACGCAGGTTGAAGCTTTCACCGGTCAGGGCAGCGGCACGGACCCCATCGACCGCACCGCCAAGATGTATATCGGCGGCAAGCAGGCCCGCCCCGACAGCGGCTATTCCCGCGCGGTGCATGACAAGTCCGGCCATATCCTGGGTCATGTAGGCATGGGCAGTCGCAAGGACGTGCGCAACGCGGTCGAAGCCGCAGCTGGCGCCAAGGGCTGGGCCAAGACCACCGGCCACCTGCGGGCGCAGATCCTCTATTACATTGGCGAAACCCTTTCCGCGCGGGCGGATGAGTTTGCCCATCGCATCGACCACATGACCGGGCGGCGCACCGGTGCCAAGGAAGTCGATGCGTCGATCCAGCGTCTGTTCACCGCTGCCGCCTGGGCCGACAAATACGACGGGCAGGTGCATGGCGTGCCGATCCGGGGCGTGGCGCTCGCGATGAAGGAACCGGTCGGCGTGATTGGCGCGCTTTGCGCGGATGAGGCGCCGCTGTTGGGGCTGGTCTCGGTGATGGCGCCCGCCATTGCGATGGGCAACCGGGTGGTGCTGGCGGCCTCTGATCCCTTCCCGCTGGCGGCCACCGATTTCTACCAGGTGCTCGATACTTCGGATGTGCCCGCAGGCGTGGTCAACATCCTGACCGGCAGCCACGCCGATCTGGCCGCACCGCTGGCCTCGCATATGAATGTGGACGCGGTCTGGAGCTTCTCCTCCACCGACCTGTCGGGCGAGATCGAGAAAGCCTCTGCCAGCAACCTCAAGCGGAGCTGGGTCAACAACGGGGCCGCACTCGACTGGCACACCGACCACAGCCGCCGGTTCCTGGAGGCCGCAACAGAGGTCAAGAACATCTGGGTGCCCTACGGGGAGTAACGCCAAATCCAAGCAAAACAAACGGGCCGGAGATCACTCTTCGGCCCGCTTTCGTTTTTCGCGATGTGGCTGGGATCAGCCGCCCGTCTTCAGACCTTCGGGCCGTCCAACCACCACGAAATGCAGATTCTCGGGCAGCAGCACTTCGGACGCCACCTGTTTGATCTCCTCCAGCGTAACGGCGTTGATCTTGCCATTGCGGGTCGCGACATAGTCGATCGGCAGCGCATCCATCTGCATGCCCACCAGGATCGAGGCGATCTGCCCATTGCCATCGAACCGCAGCGGATAGGCCCCGGTCAGATAGGTCTTGGCGTCCTGCAGCTCTTTCTCGGTGACGCCCTCGGCGGCCATCCGGCTCCATTCGGCGCGCACAACCTCGACCGCTTCGGCCATCTTGCCATTGGCCGAGGCGAAGGAGCCCATGTAGACCGATCCCAAATCTCGCGGCACCAGGTAGGAATAGACCCCATAGGTGAGGCCACGTTTCTCACGCACCTCGCTCATCAGGCGGCTGTCGAAGGCGCCACCGCCCAGGATCTGGTTCATGATATAGGCTGCGAAAAAGCGCGGATCGTGCCGGTCGATGCCAATATGGCCGAACAGGGCAACGGATTGCGGCGTGTCGAAATCGATCACCGTGGTGCCGCCCGGAATGGTCACCTCTGCCGGTTCGGGCTGCGGCGCACCGGCCTCGGGCAAGTCGCCAAGCAGGCGGTCCAGCAGCGCGCCCAGCTCCTCTGCGGTGATGTCCCCGACGGCGCTGACATAAAGGCGATCGCGCGCCAGAACCGCGGCATGGGCATCGAACATGTCCTGGCGATTCAGGTCGGAGACTGTTTCAATCGTCCCCTGACCGTCGCTGCCATAGGGGTGATCGCCATAGGCCATTCTGCCAAAGGCGCGGCCTGCAAGTGTGTTGGGATCCTTCTCATCCGAGCGCAGCCCGGACAGCACCTGCGCCCGCACCCGGTCCAAAGCGTCCTGATCGAACCGCGGCTCCAGCAGGGTTTGCTGCAACAGCGCGATGGCCGCGTCCCGGTTTTCGCTCAGGAAGCGGGCCGAAATGGAAACGGCCTCCTTGTCGACATCATAGGAAAAACTGGCGGCCAGGCTTTCCAGCGCCCTTGCGTATTCCTGCGCGCGCATATCACCGGAACCTTCTTCCAGAAGGCCCGTCATCAGGTTGATGGCCCCGCGTTTGCCCGGCGCATCCAGCGATGTACCGCCCCGGAACCTGAGCTCCAGCGCGGCAAAGGGGATCGAGTGATCCTCCACCAGCCAGGCGGTGATACCACCCGGCGAGGTGACCTCCTTGATGTCGATCTCCGCCGTTGCGGGCAAGGCCGACAGCAGGAGCGAAAGGCAGGCAAACAGGGCCGCGCGGATCGTGGTCATGGCGTTCATTGGGTGACCTCCTCGGGGCGCATCATCCAACCGGTGACAGAAACCTCTGGCTGCAGGACCTCTTTGGCGACGGCGATGATTTCGTCGGCGGTGATGGATTGCAGGATGTTGGGCCAGTCCTGCACGTCCTGAACCGTCAACCCCGAGGTCAGCGCCCGGCCATAGCGATTGGCGATCCCGTCCACATTGTCGCGCGCGTAAATCTCAGAGGCGCGCAGCTGCAGCTTGATCCGCTCAAGCTGCGCCGCATCGACGCCGTCTTCCAGGAACCGCGCCACCGTTGCGTCCAGGGCGTCTTCAGCCTGCTGCAGATCCACCCCCTCGGCCGGGACGATCAGCAGGGTGAAGCTGGTCTTGTCCAGGGACACTCCGGAGTAGAAGGCGCCGGTATAGACCGCGAGCTGCTGATCGAACTGCAGCGCATTGGCAAGGTAAGAGGTGCTGCCGCCGCCCAGCAGTTCGGACAGAAGATAAAGCGCTGCCGCCTTTTCCTGGGCGCCGCTATCGCGTTCGGGCGCCAGGTAGCTGCGCTGGACATAGGGCTGCGCCACGCGGGGATCGCGATAGGTCATGCGCCGCGCCGCTGTCTGAGGCGGATCCTGGCTGCGGAATCGTTCGGGCAGATCGGGATTGGCCGGGATCACGCCGTAATACTTCTCTGCCAGGGTGCGCACTTCTTCCGGTGTCACATCGCCCGACACCACCAGGATGGCGTTGTTGGGTGCATAGTATGTCTCGTAGAAGGACAGCGCATCCTCGCGGTCCAGCGTTTCCATTTCATGCCGCCAGCCGATCACCGGCTGCCCGTAGCGATGGTTGAGGTACTGCGCCGCGCGCAGCTGTTCGCGGAACAGGGCGCGCGGGTCGTTGTCGGTGCGCTGGTTGCGCTCTTCCAGGATCACCTGGCGTTCGGTCGCGATCTCTTCCTCGCTGAGACGGATATTGACCATGCGGTCGCTTTCCATCTTCATCATCAGCTCCAGCCGGTCCGAGGCGATGCGCTGGAAATAGGCGGTGTAATCATAGCTGGTGAAGGCATTGTCGCGCCCGCCATTGGCCGCCACGGTGGCCGACAGTTCGCCCGGCGCAAGAGTATCCGTTCCCTTGAACAGGAGATGTTCCAGGAAATGGGCCACTCCCGACTGGCCGGGAGGTTCGTCCGCGGATCCGGCACGATACCAGACCATGTGCTGCACCACGGGCGCGCGGTGATCCTCGACCACCACGACCTCCATTCCATTGTCCAGGGTAAAACCCGTCACCATGTCATCGGCCTTCTGCCCGGCGCGCAGAGGCGCAGTGAGCAGAGCGGTCAGGGCAAGGGCACTCAAAGCGATCTTGCGGATCATGCGGCGTTCTCCAATCCTCTTGGCCAGGGACAAACCGCCCTTGGCCGAAACGTCCGAAGCTCCGAAAGGCTGGGAAGAACCGCTGCCATCGGAGCGCGCGGGATCCTCATCATATTGGAGCGATCATGGTTAACCGCAACCTAAGCCGAAGTGGCAAAGGCGCAAGGCTGGCCATCACAGATGTGATAGAGCAGCGGTTCACTGGCGATTTTATGATAGGCCAACGATTCCGGTGTTACTCGCCGCTCGGGGGCGGGGCCGAAGGGGTGGCAACACCTGCTCGGCGGAACTGGTCATTCACGTCGAAGGGATCGAGCGTCTGCTTGGCATAGATCTGCTCGTAACGGTCAACGGGGAATAGCCTGATGCGCCCGGTGATCCGCTTGCGCTTGAGGAACTTGGCATCTTCCTCGGCCAGCTCCTGTCGCACGCCGGGCGACACGCCGTAGCGGCTGGAGGCAGAGACCAGCGCCAGATCCGCACTTGGCACACCCTGAGACGGCACCAGCGCGGACTCCTTGCCCCCCAGCGCGGCCACAGCATCGGCCTGCGGCGTTGCATCGGTGATATTGGTGCCACCCGGTGTCGGTGTCGGCAGGCTTGAGTAGTCACCTGGCTCGGACAGTGGCTTGCTTGGCAGCACCAGGAATTCATCCGGGCCGGTGCCGGTCTTGCGAATATCACGCAGCCCCTTTTGCGAGCAGCCCGCAACGGCCACTGCACCCACCAGAACAATCATGCTCAAAGGGATCCGCATTCCCAGATACTCCTGCCAGTTTCCCGGCTCTTCTACCGCAAAATGAAACCGAGGTCACGCGGGGTTTTTGCCGCTCCGGTCAAAGAGGATCAACCCGGCGGCACCGGCAAAGATAAAGACATCGGCGATATTGAACACGAATGGATTGTTGATGCCGCAGCAGGACATGTTCAGAAAGTCGAGCACATAACCGAATAGCAGCCGATCCGCCACATTGCCCAGCGCACCGCCGATCACCAGACCGGCGGCCAGGGCCATCATCCGCCCGTGCGCGTGGGAGCGGCTGATCCAGATGACCAATGCGGTGCAGATCACCAAGGACAGGGCGATCAGGATCCAGCGGGACGCCTCGTCCCCGCCGCCGAACAGGCCGAAATTGATGCCGGTATTCTCACCATAGCGAAAGTTCAGCAGGGGCGGCAGCACGTCGATGGCCTGGCGCTGCGACAGATCCATTCCGTGAATCACCAGATACTTGCTGACCTGATCCAACAAGAAGGCCCAGAAGGCGCCCCAGAACATCATACGTGCTGCCATATCCCTGGTCGTTCGCAGATCAGTGACGGAAGTGGCGCATGCCGGTAAAGACCATCGCCAGACCGGCCTCGTTGGCTGCCTTGATCACCTCGTCGTCGCGCATCGAGCCACCCGGCTGGATGACGCAGGTGGCACCTGCAGCCGCCGCTTCAAGCAGACCGTCGGGGAAGGGGAAGAAGGCATCCGAGGCCACCGCCGATCCCTTGGCGAGGCTTTCATCGAGGCCCAGCTCATCCGCCATGCGCTGCGCCTTGGCAGCAGCGACATTGGCGCTGTCCAGACGGCTCATCTGGCCGGCGCCCACGCCCACGGTGGCATCGCCTTTCACATAGACGATGGCGTTGGATTTCACGTGTTTGGCGACCTTCCAGGCGAACAGCAGATCCTGCATCTGTTCATCCGTCGGGGCCTTTTCGGTGACGACCTTCAGGTCCTCCATGCCGATGTAGCCAACATCCTTATCCTGCACCAGCATGCCGCCTGCGACCTGTTTGTAGGCGGTGATCGCCTTGCGCGGATCGGGCAGCGCGTCGGTCAGCAGCAGGCGCAGGTTCTTCTTGGCGGCAAAGATCTCCTTGGCCTCCTCCGAAGCACCGGGCGCGATCACCACCTCGGTGAAGATCTCGGTGATCTTGGCGGCGGTTTCGGCGTCCAGCGGCTGGTTCAGCGCCACGATCCCGCCAAAGGCCGAGGTGCGATCGCAGTCGAACGCCTTCTGATAGGCCTCGACCAGGGTGGCACCCCGCGCCACACCGCAGGGGTTGGCGTGCTTGATGATGGCAACGGCAGCGGTTTCGCTCGGGTCGAACTCGGCCACCAGTTCATAGGCGGCATCCGTGTCGTTGATATTGTTGTAGGACAGCTCCTTGCCCTGCAACTGCACGGCGGTGGCGACACCCGGACGGTTGGAACCGTCAGTGTAGAAGGCTGCGGTCTGGTGGCTGTTCTCGCCATAGCGCAGGGTCTGCTTCAGCTCTCCGGCAAAGGCACGGCGGCGCGGCGCTTCCAGTTCCAGAGCGCCCGCCATCCAGTTGGAGACGGCCGCATCATAGGCGGCGGTGCGGGCATAGGCGGTCTGGGCCAGGCGCTGACGGAACACATAAGAGGTCTGGCCCTCGTTCGCATCCAGTTCTGCCAGCAGGGTGTCGTAGTCTTCCACATCGGTGACCACGTTGACGAACAGGTGGTTCTTGGAGGCCGCGCGGATCATCGCCGGGCCGCCGATGTCGATATTCTCGATCATCTCGTCATAATCGGCGCCGCGCGCCAGGGCTGCCTCGAACGGGTAGAGGTTCACCACCAGAAGATCGATGGCACCAATGCCGTGCTCATTCATCGCCGCCACATGGGCGTCATTGTCGCGCAGGGCCAGCAGCCCGCCATGCACCATCGGGTGCAGCGTCTTCACCCGGCCATCCATCATTTCCGGGAAACCGGTCACATCCGAGACGTCTTTCACCTCAAGCCCCGCATCGCGCAGCGCCTTGGCGGTGCCGCCGGTCGAGAGCAGCTCGACGCCACGCTGGGCGAGGGACTTGCCCAGCTCAATGAGGCCGGTCTTGTCGGATACGGAAAGCAGCGCACGGCGTACGGGGTGAAGGTCGGTCATGGCAGGGCGGTCCTTTGCAGGCTCAGTCAATACTCTCGGGGTCATCCCGGTTCAGGTCGCGCACGGCATCGGCAGTTTCCTGCGCCTTGCTCAGCGTCCACCGGACGCGGGTGGCATAGTCGATCACCCGGCCGGATAAAACGATCTGTTTTGACGCACGCGGCTTCAAGCGGGTCTTCTCCAGGTAGACACCCGGCTCCAGCTTCAACTCGCAGGTGCCGTCATGACGGAAAACCCAGATTTCCCCGCTCTTGAGCGCCATGGATACCGCCGAGCCGCCCAAGTCAAGGGCCGCATCCACTTCCGGGTGCAAATGCAGGCGAATATCAAAGCCGATCCCCCCATCTGCATGGCCATCCAGTGCCGCCGAGCAGCGCTTCTCAGCCGCCTCGTCCAGCGCCACCAGCATGTCCTCTCCGGCCAGCGCGCGCCCATCAAAGGACAGGTCCAGCGTGCGCGCATGGGTCAGGCCGAATTCACGGACATATCCATCGTGACCGCCCTGAAACCGGCTGCCATCGCTCAACTGCTCCAGCTGCACCTGCACGTCCCGTGGCCCACCTGTCAGCTCTTCCTGACCGCTGCTCCGGTTCGGCGGCGCAAGGCGGGCACTGGAATGGCCCTCAAGGCAGAGGGTGGAATGCGAAGGCGTTGCCCGCCCGGCACGGCGCCACTCCAGGCCAAATGTCTCTCCCGAGCCGCAGTTGACGATCAGTGGCCGCCGCCCCGAGGTCAGCTCGAACGCCAGGGTCGAGGCATGACCATTGCCCGAGGCCCGTCCCTGCGGCGGCAGGGCGGCATCCACCACGACCGAGGTACGGCGCGCCGACAGCCGCGCATAGCCCATCGCCAGCCCGTCGAGCGGACGTGCAGCCACATGACTGGCCGCCAAAGCATGATCCAGCCAGCCCTCAAGGCCACGCCCGCCGCCATGAAACCGCGCCAGCCCGCCATCGCTGTGGCGCAGGGCGCGCAAGGTGGGCGCGATACGCTCGATCGCGGCGGTCTGCGGCGCGGGAACTGTCCGGCCCGCCTCGTGCAGGGCGGCGGCGGTCCAGGTCAGAAGGGTGAAGACCTCCAAAAGTTCTTCGGGATTGCGGGTCGGCAACCCGCCCTGATCGTCGATCTGGCGCGCGCATTCCTCGCTGAGGGCGCGAATCGCCGGATCGGCCAGTTCCTCTTTTCCCTGCAGGGCCAGGCCCGCGTAGATCAGCCCCGCCAGCGCCTCGAACCGGGGCAGGCCGGGCGTCGCCCCCTGCCACCGATGCGCCAGGAACCAGGTCTGCTGCGACAGGGAGCGGTAGAAGGCTTCGGTCTCCTCTCGCTCCTTGCCGCTGAGCAGAAACAGCGCGTGGTTGATCCAGCGAATGACCCGGCGCCCGGTCAGATCCGGCGACCAGCCGGGACCGGTGCCGCGCCCATGCGCCCTGATCCAGCCCCAGACCCAGTTCTGCGCCTTGACGCGGGCCTTGATGTCCCCCACGGCGGCCAGATCGTCGAGCCAGGCAAACCCGTGACGCTCCGCATCAAAGGCGGCATCGGGGGCGGCAACCTCCCAGAGGCCGGTGGTGGTCGATTCGACGAGGTAGCCCGCCAGCAAGAGATTGCCTGCAACCAGCTGCCGCCCGCGGGCAAAGCTGCCGATGGTACGGGGTTCGGGCTGGGATACAAATCCGGTGGCCGCAGGCTGCTTGCGCGCCCGCCAGGCATATATCCGGTTCATCAGGCGGGTTCCGCGCCCCGCCAGTCGGTCGTATCTGGACATGCTCTTTCCGCCTCACGCCATTGGCGTTTTGGTCGCAGCATAACCCGGCCCATTGTCCAAGTCACCGAAGAATAGCCCGGCTGCGCCCCATGGGCGAGAATTGATCAGGCGGCCTTGCGCAAAAGCGCCATATAGAAGCCATCCATGCCGCCGCGATCCGCCCAATAGTCGGGACGCAGGCGCAGGCCGCCCTCTTCGGTGATCCAGGCAGGATCGACACCAAGCCCCTCGAAACAGGTGCGATCCGCTGTCATCTCGGGGAACATATCCAGCGCCTCCTCAACCTGGCATTCGCCTTCGTCCGGCAGCAGCGAACAGGTGCAAAAGACCATGCGCCCGCCGGGTTTGACCAAGGTCCAGGCATGGGCCAGCATCTGCGCCTGCAATTCTATCAAGGCGCCGAATTCACTGCCGTCCTTGGCATGGGGCAGATCCGGGTGGCGACGGATGGTGCCGGTGGCCGAGCAGGGCGCATCCAGCAGCACCGCGTCGAACTGGCCGGTCTGTTCCAGTGCATCGCCGACGATCAGATCGGCGCTGAGGCCGGTGCGCGACAGGTTCTCCTGCAGCCGCTCCATCCGCCCCGCCGAGGCATCCACTGCGGTGACCTGCGCGCCCGCTGCCGCCATCTGCATGGTCTTGCCACCGGGCGCTGCACAAAGATCAAGCACCCGCTCGCCCTGTTGCGCGTTGATCATCCGCGCAGGCAGGGCTGCCGCCGCGTCCTGCACCCACCAATCCCCGGTCGCATAGCCCGGCAGGGCCGAGACCTGACCGGCCTCCGTCAACCGCACCGATCCGGTTGGCAGCATCTCACCGCCCAGGGCCGAGAGATCCGCGCCGGGTTTGCCGGTGATATCCAGCGGCGCACCTGCAAAATGCGCGGCCTCGATCCCCAACATCGCCTCGGCGCCCCAGGCCTGCACCAGCGGTTTGCGCAGCCAGTTCGGCAGGCGCGGCGTGCGCAGCTTTGCCCATTCCGCCGGTCCCTTCTCGGCCACCCTGCGCAAGACCGCGTTGACCATGCCCTTCAATTGCCCATGGCGGCGATGCTTCGAGACGATCGTCACCATCGCGTTCACCACCCCATGCGCCGCGCCACCCGAACACAGTTCGACCGTGCCAAGGCGCAGCGCATTCATCACCGTCAGCGGCGGCGTCTTCTTCAGGTGTTTCTGCAACACCCGGTCTGCCCGCTCCAAGCTGCGCAGGGTCTCGACCGCCAATCGCTGCGCCCGTGCACGCTCTTCGGGGGCAAGCCTCTCCAGCGCCCCCGCGGCATAGCATTCCGCCAAGAGCCGCCCCTCGCCCAGCACCTGATCCAGAAGGTAGATCGCGGATTTGCGGGCCTGAAGCGGATCGGGGGTTTTGTCGGACATCGGGGTTCTGGCTTTCTCTGGCGACTTGGGGACCACCGGCGGTGACTTGTTCCCGCCGGACAGGGGCGTATATCATGGGCTGAGTATAAAGGAACCCGCGATGAGCGACGAGACCACACCGAAGGCCCCTGCGCCCAAAGACCTGCCCCCCGCCGCCCAGCGCGCCCTGGCCGAGGCCGAGGAACGCCGCAAGGCCGCCGAGGCCGAGACCCCGCTGCCCAAGGAGTTGGGCGGCCGCGATGGCCCCGATCCCGCGCGCTATGGCGACTGGGAGAAAAAGGGCATCGCCATCGATTTCTGATGGCTGAACCCGACGTTCATCAGCCCCGGAGGTCCCAAATGATCTTTGAAATCCGCCGCTACCGCCTGAAACCCGGCAAGCGCGAAGAGTTTATCCGATTTTTCGAGACCGTGAACCGCCCGGCCCTGCGCGCGGCTGGCATGCTGGTTTTTGGGCCCATGCGCGATCTTGAGGATCCCGACGTGGTGCATTGGCTGCGCGCCTTTCCATCAATGGAGGCGCGCGAGCGGATCAAGGCGGCCTTCTATGACGGCCCCGTCTGGGAAAAGGACGTGGAGCCGATCGTCATGCCGATGATCGAACACTTCGAAGCCTCAATCGCCGAGACAACCGAAGGGTTTGAAGGCTTCGCGGAAACTCCGACCCCTTGAGCCGTGGGGCTTACAGCCCCAAGACATCGATCATGTCGTATTCGCCCGGGGATTTGTCCTGCCCCCACAGCGCCGCTTTCAGCGCGCCACGGGCGAAGATCGCGCGGTCGGTGGCCATGTGGCGCAGAACGATGCGCTCTCCGGCAGCGGCGAACAGCACGTCATGTTCGCCCACGATGTCGCCGCCGCGAATGGCGCTGAAACCTATATCGCCGCGTTTGCGTGCGCCGGTGATGCCGTCACGCCCCCGGTCCGAAACATCCGCGAGTTTCACGCCGCGCCCCTCGGCGGCGGCTTCACCCAGCATCAGCGCGGTGCCCGAAGGGGCATCTACTTTATGATGATGGTGCGCCTCGATCACCTCGATATCGAAATCCTCGTCCAGCGCGGCGGCGACCTTTTTGGTCAGTTGAACCAGAAGGTTCACGCCCAGAGACATGTTGCCCGCCCGCACGATCACGGCATGGCGCGAGGCAGGTTCGAGCCGGGCGATCTGCTCATCGGTCATGCCGGTGGTGCCGATCACATGAACGGCGCGGGCCTGCGCTGCAAGCGCGGCAAATTCCAGCGTCGCCTCGGGCGCGGTGAAATCAATCACCGCCTGTGCCTTGGAAAAGGCCTCCAGCGCGTCATCGGTGACGGTGACACCAACCGGCGCACCGCCCATCGCCTCACCCACGTCACGACCGACCCAATCGTGGCCGCTGCGTTCGACTGCGCCGACCAGGGTGGCCTTGTCGCTGTCCAGCACGGTCTTGATCAGCATCTGCCCCATGCGACCGGAAGCTCCGGTAATCACGATACCCGGTTTATGAGTCATTGGCCTGATCCTTTATCCCAAGCTGGCGCTTCGTTTCTTGCGGCTTTTGTCCTACCCTTTTGGACGTGTCTTGGCAAAGGGCTGCTTTCGGCATAGATCGAACCCATGGCAAAGAACAAATTCCATGATGGCCCCGGCCCCTCTCAACGTCAGCTGCGCGTCGGCGAGCTGATCCGCCGCACCCTGTCCGAGGTGCTGGCGCGCGGCGACATCCACGACCCCGAGCTGAACCGCATGTCGATCACGGTCGGAGAGGTGCGCACCTCTCCGGATCTGAAGATCGCCACCGCCTATGTGCTGCCGCTGGGCGGCAAGGGGCAGGAGGATGTGCTGAAGCTGCTCGCCCGCAACAAGAGCGAGCTGCGCCGCGCGGTGGGCAAGAAGCTGGGGCTCAAGTTCACCCCCGATCTGCGCTTCCAGCTGGATCAGACCTTTGATCAGATGGATGACACCCGCCGGATGCTGAACCAGGACGCGGTGCGCCGCGACATCGAAGAGTGATCTTTCGGGCGGCGTCCATCTGCGCTGCCCTTTTGGCGGGCTTCTGGGCCAGCAGCGCCGCCGCTGTCGAATGTCGCAACGCATCTTATGACGGCAACCGCTACACCATCTGCGAGGTAGACGCGGGCCGCGAAGAGTTGCGCCTGTTCCTGCGCGCCGAGAACGGCAAACCCTACGGCCATTTCACCCCCATCGAGGCGGAACTGGCCAAGGCGGGCAAAAGCCTTGCCTTCGCCACCAATGCCGGGATGTACCACGCGGACCGCTCTCCGGTGGGGCTTTACGTGGAGGATGGCCAGCAGGAGATGCGGCTGATACCCAACGCAGGCCCTGGCAATTTCGGCCTGCTGCCGAATGGCGTCTTCTGCATCAACGACAGCCGCGCCGATGTGATCGAAACGCTCAAGTTCCGCGACCTGGGCACCACCTGCCGCGATGCCACCCAATCGGGGCCGATGCTGGTGATCGACGGGGAACTGCACCCGCGCTTTTTGCCTGGCTCCACGTCTTATTACGTGCGCAACGGGGTGGGCACCTCGGCGGACGGGCAGCGCGCGGTCTTTGTCATCTCGCGCAATGCGGTGACGTTTCACCAGTTCGGCAGCCTGTTCCGGGACCACCTGAAGCTGCCCAATGCGCTGTATTTCGATGGCAACATCTCCCGCCTGCACGCGCCTGAGCTGGGACGCTCGGATGCGGGTTTTGCCATGGGGCCGGTTGTGGGCGTGGTGGAGTGACTGCGATCGCCAAAGCATGGAAAGGGCAGCTACAAGCGCATTTGCATCGCACTTTCAAAATCATGCGCATAGCCCGACAGAACCGAATCGCCGAGCCACGCCCTGAGCCTCTGCCGCAGGTCTTTACTCAACCTTTGCCCTTCGAGGAAATGAGTTGTGAACTCGTCCAAAAACCCGGGTGGTAGGCGCGTAGGAACTGCTCCACCCGATCCCAAAAGAGCACATCGAGTTCTGCTTCACAGCCAAATCTACTCCGCACGCCGTAAAGAAAAGATAGCTCAAACAGCGCTTAACCCCTGTCGTGCAGATCTCTGTCGCCAACCTCCGGGTCTTCCCTGATGCACTGAAGCAGAAACGCCAAGGCCGCGTCGAACACTGGAACGAGATGACTTCGCGCAAACCGTTTCGTGGCATTGGGCGCAAGCAAAACACCATATGCAAGCGCGCCAAGTGCCGGATCCTCACTCCCCATGGCATCAACAAAGTCTTGCCCTGAAAGGGGTTGAGCCTCTGCTGACTGTTCGACCCGCAATCTGCGCAAGAGTTCTACGCGATCCTTCACTTGCATCTCTCCTCTGGCTCGTCTGACCACTCTTCGTGACACAGTGCGTGCAGATGAATTGACAGGCAATCCGCTCTGCGCTACGCCGCGCGCCTCACACGACATCATGGGGAACAGGCATGGCACGCAAACGCAAGGGGCGCGATATTTCCGGCTGGCTGGTGGTGGACAAGCCCGCAGGGCTGACCTCGACCGCTGTCGTGAACAAGGTGCGCTGGGCGCTTGAGGCCAAGAAGGCCGGCCATGCGGGCACACTCGATCCTGAGGCGACGGGCGTTCTGGCCGTGGCCCTGGGCGAGGCGACCAAGACGGTTCCCTATATCACCGATGCGCTGAAGGCCTATACCTTTACCGTGCGGTTGGGTCAGGCGACCAATACCGACGACGCCGAGGGCGAGGTGATCGCCAGCAGCGATGCGCGCCCCTCGGACGAGGAGATCAAGGCAGCACTTGGCCAGTTCATCGGTGAGATCATGCAGGTGCCGCCGAAATTCTCGGCCGTGAAGATCGACGGGCAGCGCGCCTACAAGCTGGCCCGCGACGGAGATGAGGATTTCGAGATCGCCGCCCGCCCCCTGTGGGTGGAGGAGCTGGTGCTGGTGGACCGTCCCGACGCCGATCACGTTGTGCTGGAGATGACCTGCGGCAAGGGTGGATATGTGCGCTCCATCGCCCGCGACCTGGGCGCAGCACTTGGCTGTCATGGCCACGTCAAGGAGCTGCGCCGGATCTGGTCGGGGCCGTTCGACGCAGCCGACGGGCTCACGCTGGACGAGATCGAACGGATGCAGCGCACACCGGAACTCGACACCCACCTGCGCCCGCTTGAGGAAGGTCTCGCTGATCTGCCCGAGCTGAAATGCACCCCCGAAGGCGCCACCCGCCTGCGCAACGGCAATCCCGGCATGGTGCTGGCATCAAGCGTGGAATACGGCGACGAAGCCTGGGCCTCCTTCGAAGGCAAGCCGGTTGCCGTGGGCATCTACAAATCCGGTGAGCTGCACCCGAACCGGGTTTTCAACCTCTGACGCCCGCGCTTGCCCCTTTGGGGGCGCCGTGGCATCCCTGCCCCATGATCACCCGCAGCCATACCAAGGGCGATGCGCCCTCCACCGCCGTCTATTCCGACTGCGAAACCTATCGCTACAGCCTGACGCGGGTCTGGGATCCCGAAGGGGCAAAGGTGATGTTCGTGATGCTGAACCCCTCGACCGCGACCGAGGTGCAGAACGACCCCACCATCGAACGCTGCGAGCGGCGGGCGCGGGCCTTGGGATTCGGCGGCTTCCGCGCCACCAATATCTTTGCCATCCGCGCCACGGACCCGCGCGTGATGCGCGCCGCCGAGGATCCCGAAGGACCCGGCAATGAGGCCGCGATCCTATCCGGTGCCGAATGGGCGGATCGGATCATCTGCGCCTGGGGCACCCATGGCGCCCACCGCGATCAAGGCCCCCGAATCGAAGCCGCGCTGCGGGCGACGGGCCGCCCTTTGCATCACCTGGGCCTCAGCAAGCACGGTCACCCGAAGCACCCGCTCTATATTGCCTACAGCCAAGCCCCTTTGCCTTGGGAGTAATTCCCCCGCTTCCCACATCGGTAGCATCTTGTTTACCGATGTTCCCCATTTGTTTTGAATGCAAGGGCGCTCTGTGAGATGCTGTCAGACGATGTAATGCTGACTTGCGTGCTGTGGGGTGTGGGGTAATGTTCTGGTTGGCCGGTCTGTTGGGTCTCGTGGCTGTTGGCAGCGTGGTTTTTGTCGATTTCAGCGGCGATGACGATGCTGCGGATGACAGCCACACCGACGACATGCCTTCGGATGAAGGCAGCGATACCACCCCGGTGTCAGATCTTCTGGATCCCGATACCACTGATCCGGACAGCCCTGACCCCGATACGGGCGATACCGGCACGGATACCCCCCCGACAGAGGACACCCCCGAGGGGCTGACCCTGGAGGGCGACGACGATATTGATCTCCTGACCGGCAGCGATTTCGCGGATCTCCTCTCCGGAGAGGGCGGCGACGATCAGCTCAATGGCTATGATGGGGATGATCGGCTTGAGGGCGGAGAAGGTCACGACGTCCTGCATGGCGGCGAAGGCCGTGACACGATCGCAGGCGGCGAGGGTCGCGATCTGCTGCATGGCGAGGACGGCGGCGATCTGTTGACCGGTGATGCCGGGGATGACAGCCTTTACGGCCATTTCGGCAATGACACCCTAAGCGGCGGCGGTGCCGATGACCTTGGCCACGGCGGGCGGGGCAACGACCAGCTGGATGGCGGCTGGGGCCGTGATTCCCTGCATGGCAATGACGGCGATGACACGCTGGCCGGCGGCGCCGAGGAAGATGTCCTGTTTGGCGGCACCGGTGATGATCTGGTCTGGGGCGCCGATGACGGGGTCAGCAGCGATTTCCTCAATGGCGGCGATGGGGCGGATACCCTTGTTGCCGGCGCCGGGGATATCGTGACCGCAGGCGCCGGCGCGGATCAGATTATCGCTGGCGATCTGGATGACACCCAGGTGGCGGTGGATCTGGTGGATTACGACCCGGCCGAGGACCAGTTGATCGTTCTGTGGGAACCGGGCAGCGAACCGGAACCGGAAATCACCGTGGAAGAAAATCCGGACAACCCGGGCGAACAGATCATCCGACTTGACGGGGAAGAAGCGCTACGGGTGACCGGCGCGGCACCGCTTGATCCATCGGATATCCAGCTGATGGCGACCGACGATCCGGCCTTCCCGACGCTGCCCTTGCTCTGACTGCCGCGCCCTGGATCGCCTGCCGCGGTCGCGGGTGCGCTGCGCGGCTGAACTGAAACAACAGCCATGCCAACATCTCCTTTGCTTTTTGCCGCAAAACCTCCTATACGCGCCCATCTGCCGTGGAATCGCGGCGGATTTCTCCATGGGCCTGTGCTGGACGACATCCCGGCCTGCGCCATCCACTCTAACCTTATGAAGGAGACCCCGATGTCGATCACTGCTGAAGAAAAAGCACGCCTGATGAAAGAATTCGCAACCAAAGAAGGCGACACCGGTTCGCCCGAAGTTCAGGTTGCCATTCTGACCTCGCGCATCAACACCCTGACCGAGCACTTCAAGACCCACAAGAAAGACAACCACGGTCGTCGCGGTCTGCTGAAGATGGTTGCTCAGCGTCGTAAGCTGCTGGACTACACCAAAGGCAAGGACGAGGCCCGTTACCAGGACCTGATCCAGCGCCTGGGCATCCGCCGCTAAGCGCATCCTTTGCATTTCGATGCATCGCGCCCGTTCCTTTTGGAGCGGGCGTTTTTCATGGGCTATTCGAATGCCTGGCACCCTGCCTGCACTGTGGTGCTGAAATTTCCGCCTTCTTCTGCTGACAACCTGCTTTACCGGCCCTGAGGGCGCCATTGTATCACCCCTGTCACATTGCCGGATTAGCTCCAAGGCACAGCAAGGCAAGCGACGGGTTTTCGATGAGAGATTTGAAGGACACGCCAAGTGGCGACAAGGCACTGGCCGATAGCAGCAGTGACGATCAGGCCCGGATCTTGCGCAAGGAACTCGCCCGGCTGACCCGCGGCGCCTCCCCCGTTTCGACCGTCAACATGATCAGTGACTGGGCCTTGCATCTGGCCCTGGCGCCGGACAAGAAGCTCTCCCTCGCGCTCAAGGCGCAGGAAAACTGGCTGAAATGGATGGGCATGGGCGCGCAGGAAACGGCACAGGAGGCCCATGCCCCCAGCCAGCGTCCCGATCGACGCTTTGCCGGGGAGGCCTGGTCGAAACAGCCCTATTCATCCATCGCGCAAGGCTTCCTGCTGGCCGAGGAGTTTGCCGATCAGGCCACCTCGAACGTGCCGGGCCTCAGCCCCTCGCACGAGCGGGCGATGACCTTCCTGATGCGCCAGATGATGGACACGGTGGCGCCGTCGAATTTCCTGTTCACCAACCCCGAAGCCCTGGCCCGCACCGCGCAGGAGCACGGCAGCAACCTGATGCGCGGCGGGGCGGCCTTGTTTCGGGACTGGCAGGCGACGCTGGCCGGGGAAAAACCGCAGCCGCAGCTGCGGGTCGGGCAGGATCTGGCCACCAGCAAGGGCAAGGTGGTCTACCGCAACCACCTGATGGAACTGATCCAATACGAGGCCGTCACGGAAACGGTTCAGGCCGAACCGATCCTGATCGTGCCCGCCTGGATCATGAAATACTACATTCTCGATCTCAGCCCGGAAAACTCGATGGTGCGCTACCTGACCGAGCAGGGTTTCACCGTCTTCATGATTTCCTGGCGCAACCCGGGGGCCGAGGATGCCGCGCTTGGCATGGCCGACTACCTGCAACAGGGGCCGATGGCGGCGCTGGACCACATCTGCGCGGCGACCGGCGCGGGCAAGGTGCACACGGTCGGCTATTGCCTGGGCGGCACGCTGTTGTCGATTGCCGCCGCCGCCATGGCGCGGGACGGCGATGACCGGCTGCACAGCATGACCCTGTTGGCCGCGCAGACCGATTTCAGCGAAGCCGGAGAGCTGATGCTCTTCATCAACGAAAGCCAGGTCTCGTTCCTGGAGGATGTGATGGAGGCACAGGGCTATCTCGATTCGGGTCAGATGATGAGCGCCTTTCAGATGCTGCGCTCCAACGATCTGATCTGGTCGCATATGATCCGCAGCTATCTGATGGGCGAGGATGACCTGCCGATGAACGATCTGATGGCCTGGAACATGGACACCACCCGGATGCCCGCGCGGATGCATTCGGAATATCTGCGCAAGATGTTCCTCAACAACGATCTGGCCGCCGGGCGCTACCATGTGGATGGTCATGCCGTCTCGCTGCGCGACATCCGCGTTCCGGTCTTCACGGTGGGCACCGAAACCGATCACATCGCGCCGTGGAAATCCGTGTTCAAGATCCACAACCTGGGCCATGCGGATGTGACCTTCGTCCTGACCAATGGCGGGCACAATGCCGGGGTGGTGTCCGAGCCCGGCCACAAGCGGCGCCATTTCCGCCTGCACACCGTGCGCGACCAGGACAAGGCATTGCCGCCGGAAGACTGGCTGGAGGTGGCAGGCCGACACGAGGGCAGCTGGTGGCCCGCCTGGGCCGACTGGCTGGCGGCGCGCTCCAGCGGCAAGACGGCGGCCCGCGTCATCACCGCCGCGCTGGAAGCGGCACCCGGATCCTATGTGAGAATGGACTGAGCCATGTTTCCAACAGCTGATCTGCTGCGCGGCAAAAAGGGGCTGATTGTCGGCGTTGCAAATGACCACTCCATCGCGGCGGGCTGCGCCAAGGCCTGCCGGGCGGCGGGTGCCGATATCGCGCTGACCTATCAATCCGAGAAATCCCGGCGTTTCGTGCAGCCGGTGGCCGAGGCCGTGGAGGCCGATCTGCTGCTGCCGCTGGATGTGACCGACAGTGCGCAGACCGAGGCGGTATTCACCGAGATCGAGGACCGCTGGGGCAGGCTGGATTTCCTGCTGCACTCCATCGCCTATTGCCCGCGCGAAGATCTGCACGGCCGGGTGGTCGATTGCTCGCGCGAGGGGTTCGCCACGGCGATGGATATCTCGGTCCATTCGCTGATCCGCCTGGCCCGGCTGGCCGAGCCATTGATGGCGACGGGCGGCACCATCCTGACCGTGTCCTACCATGGGGCGGAAAAGGTGGTGGACCACTATAATATCATGGGACCGGTCAAGGCCGCGCTGGAATCCACGGTGCGCTATCTGTCGGTCGAACTGGGTCCCAAGAACATCCGGGTCAACGCAATGTCGCCGGGCCCCCTTGAAACCCGCGCCGCTTCGGGTATCGATCATTTTGACGCGCTGATCGACGACGCCAAGGCTCATGCGCCCCTGCACCGGCTGACCACCATCGAGGAAGTCGGCGCCCTCTCTGCCTGCCTGGTGTCGGATTTTGCCCGCTCGGTCAGCGGCAACACGGCCTATATCGACGGAGGACACCATGTCGTATGACGATGATGCCAACATGGAATATATCGAAAACAGGCCCTTCGACGAGATCGATGTGGGTGATCATGCCGAGCTGGTGCGCACCCTGACGGCACAGGACATCGATGCCTTTGCCGTCGTGTCGGGCGATGTGAACCCATCCCATGTGGATCAGGAGTTTGCCCAGGGCGATATCTTTCACCGGGTGATCGCCCATGGCATGTGGGGCGGCGCGTTGATTTCTAATGTGCTCGGCACCCGGCTGCCGGGTCCGGGAACCATCTACCTGAACCAGTCGCTAAAGTTTCTGAAACCGGTCGGCGTCGGCGATACGGTCACCGTGCGCGTCACCGTGGTTGGCAAGGACCTCGAAAAGAAGCGCCTGACGCTGGACTGTCTCTGCTCCATCGGTGAGGGTGAGCCGGTGATCACCGGTCAGGCCGAAGTCATTGCGCCGGACAAGAAGATCCGGCGCCCCCGGGTGGCGATGCCCGATCTGGTGATGCACCGCAAGGGTGCCACCTTCGACCGGCTGCTAGCCGCTGCGCAAGAGGCACCGCCGCTCAGCACGGCCATTGTTCACCCCTGCGACAAGACCTCGCTTGAGGGCGCGATCTTGACCCGCGATCTGGATCTGGTCGCGCCTATTCTGGTCGGACCGCGGGCACGCATCGAAGCCACCGCTAGGGAGGCGGGCTTTGACCTGACGGGGTTCGAGATCATCGACACCCCGCACAGCCACGCCTCTGCCGAACGCGCGGTCGAACTGGTGCGCCAGGGCCGGGCGCGGGCGCTGATGAAGGGCGCGTTGCATACCGATGAAATCATGTCGGCGGCGGTCTCCAAGACCAAGGGGCTGCGCAGCGAACGCCGCATGAGCCATATCTACGTGATGGACGTGCCCACCTATCCCAAGCCGCTGCTGATCACCGATGCGGCGATCAATATCGCACCGGATCTGCAAACCAAGGCCGATATCGTGCAAAACGCCATCGATCTGGCCCGCGCCATCGGGATCGAGACCCCGAAGGTGGCGATCCTGTCGGCGGTGGAGACCATCACCCCGCGCCTGCAGTCCACGGTCGAGGCCGGCGCCCTGTGCAAGATGGCGGATCGCGGCCAGATCACCGGCGGTCTGCTGGATGGGCCGCTGGCCTTTGACAATGCGATTTCGATGCGCGCCGTGGCCAGCAAGGGGATCATCTCCGAGGTGGCGGGCCAGGCCGATATCCTGGTGGCCCCCGATCTGGAAGCGGGCAATATGATCGCCAAGCAGCTGATGTATCTGGCAGGTGCCGAGGCGGCGGGGATCGTTCTGGGCGCGCAGGTTCCCATCATGCTGACCAGCAGGGCCGATGACAGCCGCACCCGCGTGGCCTCGGCCGCGATTGCCGCCCTTTTCAACCAGGCGACACGGCCATGACCGCGATCCTGACGCTCAACGCCGGCTCTTCTTCGATGAAGTTCGCGCTGTACCGCAGCGCGGCGGAACCTGTGCAACTGCTGCACGGTCAGGTGGACGGCATCGGTCAGGCGGCACGGCTGGTCTTGCACACGCAGGACGGCAAGACCGCCCAGCCGGTGGCCTCCCCGGATCATGCCGCTGCCCTGGAGGCGGTGATGCAGGCGCTGGCGCCGCATATGAAGGGGCAGGAGATCGCAGGGATCGGCCACAGGATCGTGCATGGCGGGCCGGATTTCGCCAAGCCAGTGGTGCTGAGCACAGAGGTTCTGCAGGCGCTCACCAAGCTGGAGCCGCTGGCGCCGCTGCATCAGCCGCATAACCTGGCTGGCGTTGCCGCCGCCAAGGGAGCCTTCCCGGATGCCGTGCAGGTCGGCTGTTTCGATACGGCCTTTCACCGTGATCACCCTTGGGTGAATGACACTTTCGCCCTGCCGCGCAGCTACTATGACGAGGGCATTCGCCGCTACGGATTTCACGGGCTCAGCTATGACTATGTGACCGGGGTGATCGCGGAACGCTTCCCCGACCTGCACCAGGGCCGCATCATCGTGGCCCACCTGGGCAATGGCGCCTCCATGTGCGCGATCCGGCAGGGGCGCAGTGTCGGCTCGACCATGGGGTTCTCTGCTCTGGATGGCCTGCCCATGGGCACCCGCTGCGGGCAGATCGATCCGGGCGTGGTGCTGCATCTGATCGACCAGCGGGGCATGTCTCCGCAGGACATCACCAAACTGCTGTATCGCGAAAGCGGGCTGTTGGGCCTGTCCGGCCTGTCATCGGACATGCGGGATCTGCTGACCTCGGACCGGGTCGAGGCGGCAGAGGCCATCGACTATTACGTCTTCCGCGCCCGCCGCGAGATCGGCGCTCTGTCTGCGGTGCTGGGCGGGCTGGATGGCCTGGTGTTCTGTGGCGGCATCGGCGAAAACGCCAGCCCCATCCGCCAGCGCATCGCCGACGGGCTGGGCTTCCTCGGCATTGGAATTGATCCGGAGTTGAACCGGCAAAACGCGGAAGATATCGGCACGGGATCGACCCGCGTGATGATCATCCCGACCGATGAAGAACGCATCATCGCCCGCGCGGTTGCGGCTGAACTCTAGGCGCAGACCTTATCCCACGGGTGCAGCTTCGTTCTCTGGTGGCACCAGCCTCTTGCGGGCGGTATTGGTTATGTTATTACATGCCATATCCTCACGACTCTCTGTATGCCCATGCCCCGTTCCTCTCGTCGCAATCTTGGTTCCACCGGCCTGCCCATCCGCAAACGGGCGGGGGATCCGATGGCGAGTTATGACCGCTTGCCGCCTGAGTTGCGCAGCTGGATGCAGGCTGCGGCGCTGCCGTGGTCGCCAAGATCCTGCCGCAGCATCTGGATGAAGGTGAAACAACGCGGCGGCTCGGATGCGCAGGCCCTGGCCCGGCTGCAACAGGTGGAAACCGCCATGCTGAAACGCGCGGCACAGGAGCAGGGGACAAGCGACCCGCACGGCCAAAGCTAAACGCTCGACAAATCGTCAATCTATCAGGCGCTTCTGGCGCTTTTACTTTCAATCCAAGGCAAAGTGATGTAAGGGCCGGGCATCTGAGACGTTGCGCCATGGCCCCGGCGCTCGAAAGAAAGATACAAGGGGGCCGGCGGCAATGGGGCCGCCACGCAAACGGGAGACCCGGGATACGCCTGGGAGAGCTCCCACTTAGGATGCTGATATGTTCAACGTTACGAAGAAATCGATGCAGTGGGGCGAGGAAACGCTCACACTGGAAACCGGCAAGGTTGCCCGCCAGGCAGACGGCTCTGTGATTGCCACCCTCGGCGAAACCTCGGTGATGGCAAACGTCACCTTTGCCCGCCAGCAAAAACCCGGCCAGGACTTCTTTCCCCTGACCGTCCACTACCAGGAAAAATACTACGCCGCGGGCAAGGTCCCCGGTGGCTTCTTCAAGCGTGAGGCCCGCCCCACCGAGAAGGAAACCCTGACCGCGCGTCTGATCGACCGTCCGATCCGCCCGCTGTTCGTCCCCGGCTTCAAGAACGAAGTGCTGGTGATGTGCACCGTGCTGAGCCACGATCTGGTCAATGACCCCGACATCGTCGCAATGATCGCCGCCTCGGCCGCGCTGACCATTTCCGGCGCGCCCTTCATGGGTCCGATCGCCGGTGCCCGCGTCGGTTTCGAGGATGGCGAATACGTTCTGAACCCGACCGTCGACGACATGCAGGATCTGCGCCTCAACCCCGAGCAGCGCCTCGACCTGGTTGTGGCCGGCACCAAGAACGCCGTGATGATGGTGGAATCCGAAGCTTACGAGCTGACCGAAGCAGAGATGCTGGGCGCCGTGACCTTTGCCCACGAGCAGATCCAGCCGGTGATCGACCTGATCATCTCGCTGGCCGAAGAAGCTGCGAAAGAGCCCTTCGACTTTGCCGCGCCGGATTACTCCGAGCTCTATGAAGCGGTCAAAGCCGCCGGTGAAGAGCAGATGCGCGCCGCCTTCGCGATCACCGACAAGCAGGAGCGCACCGCCGCTGTTGCCGCCGCCCGCGAAGCCATCAAGGAAGGCTTGAGCGAAGAACAGCTGGAAGACGCGAACCTCGGCTCTGCCCTGAAGAAGCTGGAAGCAGGCATCCTGCGTGGTGACGTGGTCAAGACCGGCAAGCGTATCGACGGCCGCAAGACCGACGAGATCCGCGATATCGTGTCGGAAACCGGCCTGCTGCCGCGCACCCACGGTTCGGCCCTGTTCACCCGCGGTGAAACCCAGGGTCTGGTGGTGACCACGCTGGGCACCGGCGATGACGAGCAGTTCATCGACGCGCTGCACGGCAACTTCAAATCCAACTTCCTGCTGCACTACAACTTCCCGCCCTACTCGGTTGGTGAAGTGGGCCGCGTGGGTTCGCCCGGCCGCCGTGAAATCGGCCACGGCAAGCTGGCATGGCGCGCGCTGCAGGCGGTTCTGCCCGCAGCAACCGACTTCCCCTACACCATCCGCGTGGTCTCCGAGATCACCGAATCGAACGGCTCCTCCTCGATGGCATCGGTCTGCGGTGGTTCGCTGTCGATGATGGACGCGGGCGTTCCGCTGAAGGCGCCGGTGGCCGGTGTTGCCATGGGTCTGATCCTGGAAGACGACGGTTCCTACGCGATCCTGTCCGACATCCTGGGTGACGAAGACCACCTCGGCGACATGGACTTCAAGGTGGCTGGTACCGAGAACGGCATCACCTCGCTGCAGATGGACATCAAGGTCGCAGGCATCACGCCCGAGATCATGGAGAAAGCCCTGGAGCAAGCCAAGGCCGGTCGTCTGCACATCCTCGGCGAAATGGCCAAGGCCCTGTCGGAAACCAACGCCTTCTCCGTCCATGCTCCGCGCATCGAGACCATGAACATCCCGACCGACAAGATCCGTGAAGTGATCGGTTCGGGCGGCAAGGTCATCCGCGAGATCGTCGAAGTGTCCGGCGCCAAGGTCGACATCAACGACGATGGCGTGATCAAGATCGCCTCCTCCAACGGTGAAGCCATCCAGAAGGCCTATGACATGATCCACGCGATCGTGGCAGAGCCGGAAGAGGGCGCCATCTACAAGGGCAAGGTCGTCAAGATCGTCGACTTCGGCGCCTTCGTGAACTTCTTCGGCAAGCGCGACGGCCTGGTGCACGTCAGCCAGATCGAGAACCGCCGCCTGAACCATCCGTCGGACGTTCTGAAGGAAGGCCAGGAGGTCTGGGTCAAGCTTCTGGGCTTTGACGATCGTGGCAAGGTACGCCTGTCGATGAAAGTCGTCGATCAGGAAACCGGCGAACCCGCCGCGCCTGAAAAGAAAGAGGAAGCCGCGGACTGATCCGCAGCCTCGTCTAGACATCGAAAGGCCCCGCTGGCAACGGCGGGGCCTTTTCTTTGCCGTCGGGCATCCTCACAGATCCAGCGAAAGCCGACCGCCCTGGAAAGACCCTCTGATCAAATGACCGGGGGTGCCGATTTCTGGATGATCCTCGCTCCAGTCGCGGTAACGGTCGTTGGTCACAATCCGCGCGCCAAGATCCCGGGCCGCCATCAGGATTGCCGGATCGGCGGGCGTGCCCTTTGGTACAACCATGACCCGGTCACGCGGCAGGCCCAGCGCCTTGGCAAGGCTGCCATCGTGCATGTAGCTGCCGGACAACAGGTAGCCTGCATTGGCGTCGAAAATCACACCAGGAGCGTAGCCTTCTGCTGTCAAGCAGGACACGACCTCGCGAACGGTCTCCAGCTGCGGCACGCCATCACGCCAATGCATGACGTTTGATCCATCCAGCACGACGGGCTGTCGAGTGTCTGCCGCCTTCTCCCTGGCAGCAATGGCACGGATCAGAAGGATCAGACTGGCCAGCACCGATGGCAGGCTCAGCAACAGGAGATCCTGCAGGCCGGGCACCATGATCGCCACCAGGGTCGCCGCAATTGAAATGGAAAAAAGAACAGCCTGAACACGCATAGGGCGACCCTACGCCCGACACCCGGCAAGTCAATCCAACATCGCGGAAACGGCGCGCTTCCTTCGCTGACCAAAGCGGTTTAAGGCTTTTGCTCATGCACTCCTTGATCATCCACATGTCCGGCAATGCCAAACGCGCCGCAAATGTCGAACATCTGCTCTACACTTTGCCGCATGCCGAAGTGGCAGAGGCCGTGAACGGCCGCGACGCCGTAGCCCACAGGCTGCATCCGCTACGCAAAGGGGATTTCTATACGCCACGCTATCCCTTTCCCCTGTCACCGGGCGAGGTCGGCTGCTTCCTGTCGCACCGGACGTGCTGGCAGCGGATCGTCGATGAGGGCTGGGACCATGCGCTGATCGTCGAGGATGACCTGTCGGTGGAGCCGGAACTTTGGCAAACAGCGCTATCGCTGGTGGAAACCCATGCCGATGTCGACAGTTTCATCCGCCTGCCCGCCAAACGGCGCGAAACCCCGGTCGCAAGCATCGATCAGAACGGCGCCGCCAAGCTGTTCCTGCCCCGCGTGATCGGTCTGCAGACGGTGGCGCAGGTGGTGGGGCGCAATGCGGCGGCAAACCTTCTGGCCGCCAGCACCACCATCGACCGGCCCGTGGATACGTTCTTGCAGATGCACTGGGTGCACGGCCAGCGGATCCAGACCATCCTGCCCAATGGCGTATCAGAGCTGACCGAGGCGTTGGGCGGCTCCACCATCCAGAGCAAGAAAGGCGGCAACAAGCTGGCGCGCGAATTCAAACGCGCACTCTACCGCGCCCAGGTCGCGGCCCGCCCACAAAAGGGGTAACAGTCGGACCGGCCTGGCATCGCCACTGTCATCATTCCACAAGCAAACCCAGCATCAGCCTACGAACCAGCTGGCGGACCGCGTTTCTTCATTTGCCCGCGGATTTGCCTGCGCTAGAAAGGTCCGTTGTATCATATTGGAATTGCTGAAATGGATTCGATCGCACAGAATTTACTAAACCTTGGCCTCGAATTGCCAAAAGCCCCCAACCCGCTTGGAAACTTCGCGCCCTATCTTGTGGATGGCGAGTATCTCTACATCTCCGGACAGATCTCCATCGGCGCCGATGGCAAAGTCGTCAGCGGCAAGCTGGGCCAGGACCTTGGGATCGAGCAGGGAATCGAAGCCGCGCGGTTCTGCGCAATCGGCATCCTGGCGCGGGCCAAGGCCGCCATTGGCGATCTGGAAAAGATCGAACGACTGATCAAGCTGGGCGCCTTCGTGAACGCCAGCCCCGGTTTTACCGATCACCCCAAAGTCGTGAACGGCGCATCCGATCTGATGGTGCAGGTCTTTGGCGCGGAACGGGCAAATCACGTCCGCTTTGCCGTTGGCAGCTCAAGCCTGCCGTCAAATGCTGCGGTTGAGATCGAAGCGGTGTTTCGGATCAGGTCGGATGGGTGACTGTCCGGGACCAGACATGTCTCAAACCGCTCCAACCCTGTACATCCTGTGCGGCAAGATCGCATCCGGCAAATCCACCCTGGCCCAGCACCTGAAACGCCAGGACAACGCGGTTCTGGTCGCCGAGGACGAGTGGCTCAGCACGCTCTTTCCCGGCGAGATCAGCTCTGGCGCGGATTTCCTGCGCTGCACCGCCAGGCTGCGCGCGGCCATCGCGCCCCATATCGTTGACCTGTTGAACGCGGGCGTCTCTGTGGTCTTGGATTTCGCAGCCAACACGGTGCAGCAACGCGAATGGATGCGCAGCCTTCTGGACCACACCGACGCGGCCCATCAATTGCATGTGCTCGATGTTCCGGATGAGGTCTGCCTGGCCCGCCTACGAACGCGAAACGCGCAAGGCGATCACCCGTTTGCCGCCAGCGAAGAACAGTTTCACCAGTTCTCGAAACACTTTGCCCCGCCCAGCCCGCAGGAGGGGTTCAATATCGTGTTTCACACCGCCCCCGCAGAAACACCCTCGAAATGACAAAGGGGCCTCCCGGCCCCCTTGCAAACTTCAAAATGGTCTTCCGGCTTATTCCGGCGCCTTGGTCTTGCGCAGGTAGGGGAAGATGGTCTCGAACGCGCCGAACTTGGCCTTGGCGTCTTCGTTCGACACGGTCGGCGGGATGATCACGTCTTCGCCCGGCACCCAGTTGGCGGGGGTGGCAACGCCGTTGCCGGTTGCCATCTGCAGACCGTCCAGCGCGCGCAGGATCTCGGCAAAGTTGCGGCCCACCGACATCGGGTAGGTCATCGACAGTTTCAGCTGCTTGTCGGGGCCGATGATGAAGACCGAACGCACGGTGGCGCTGTCGGCCGGGGTGCGACCATCGGGCAGGTAGGCTTCGGCGGGCAGCATGTCAAAGGCCTTGGACACCGCAAGACCTTCGTCCGCGATGATCGGGAACCCGGCAGAGGCCTTGGCGTAGCTCTCGATATCGCCCTTCCACTTCTTGTGGTCCTCGACACCATCGACGGAAACACCGATCACCTTGGTGTTGCGCTTGGCCCACTCGTCGGCCAGCTGCGCCACGGCGCCGAACTCGGTGGTGCAGACCGGGGTGAAGTCCTTGGGGTGGGAAAACAGGATCGCCCAGCTGTCACCGATCCAGTCATGGAAGGTGACGGTGCCCTGATCGGTCTCGGCGGTGAAATTCGGAACCACATCGTTGATGCGCAAACCCATGGAGGTCTCCTCTTCGCATTCATATTCAGTTTTTGATACGTATCTTGCTACGCAAGGTAATCAATCCCGGCGCAGGTTAAACCCCTGATGTGACAAGACCAGCACAAAAGCGCCAATTCCCTGCGACAAAACGGAAAATCTGCATTCACCAGACAGGTTTGCACGAGAGGTAATTTGATCAAATTTTTTCATGCGGCCTTGCCCATGGGTCAATGCAATGACACAGTGGCGCGCGAAAGGGTCGGCATGACCCCGCAATGCGTCTGATTTTGGGAGATCCGGACATGATCGAGAAACGCGACTTTTACATCAACGGCCAATGGGTTGCCCCGGCGGCCGCGAAGGACCACCAGGTCATCGATCCCTCCACCGAAGAGCCCTGCGCGGTGATTTCCCTCGGCAGCGAGGCGGACACCAATGCCGCCGTGGCCGCCGCAAAGGCCGCCCTGCCCGGCTGGATGGCCACCCCGGTGGAAGACCGGATCGCGCTGGTGGAAAAGCTGATCGAGATCTACCAGGCCCGCAGCGAAGACCTGGCCCAGGCCATGTCTACCGAGATGGGCGCCCCGATCGACATGTCCCGCAGCGAGCAGGTTGGCGCAGGCATCTACCACCTGAAGAACTTCGTGCGCGCGGCCAAGGCGTTCGACTTCGAACGCCCGCTGAGCGACCGCTTCCAGAACGACCGGATCATTTACGAGGCCGTGGGCGTTGCCGCCCTGATCACGCCCTGGAACTGGCCGATGAACCAGATCACCCTCAAGGTGGGTGCTGCCGCCATCGCGGGCTGCACCATGGTCCTGAAGCCGTCGGAGGAAAGCCCGCTTGATGCGATGATCTTTGCCGAGATGATGGACGAGGCAGGCTTCCCCGCCGGTGTCTTCAACCTCGTGAATGGCGATGGCGTCGGCGTCGGCTCACAGCTGTCGTCGCACCCGGACGTGGACATGGTCTCCTTCACCGGCTCGACCCGCGCGGGCACCGCGATCTCCAAATCCGCAGCCGACACCCTGAAAAAGGTCCACCTCGAGCTGGGTGGCAAGGGCGCCAATGTGATCTTTGAAGACGCCGACGAAAAGGCGGTGAAGCGCGGCGTGCTGCACATGATGAACAACACCGGCCAAAGCTGTAACGCGCCGTCGCGGATGCTGGTGCAGAAGGGCATCTACGATCAGGCCGTCGCCACCGCCGCCGAGGTTGCCGCCAAGGTCACCGTCGGCCCCGCCTCGCAGGAAGGCCGCCACATCGGCCCCGTGGTGAACGAGACCCAATGGAACAAGATCCAGGACCTGATCCAGAAGGGCATCGACGAAGGCGCCCGCCTGGTCGCCGGTGGCACCGGCCGCCCGGATGGCCTGAACAAGGGGTTTTACGTCAAGCCGACCGTCTTTGCCGATGTGAACAACCAGATGACCATCGCCCGCGAAGAGATCTTTGGCCCGGTCCTGTCGATCATCCCGTTCGAGACCGAGGAAGAAGCCGTCGCGATCGCCAATGACACCCCCTATGGTCTGACCAACTACGTCCAGACCCAGGACGGCGAAAGGGCCAACCGCATGGCCCGCGTGCTGCGCTCGGGCATGGTCGAGATGAACGGCAAGTCCCGCTCCCCCGGCGCGCCCTTTGGCGGCATGAAACAGTCCGGCAACGGCCGCGAAGGCGGCATCTTCGGGATCGAAGACTTCCTGGAAGTGAAAGCCGTCGGCGGCTGGTCCACCGACTGATTTTCGCACCCTTTGAAATCGCAAAAGCCGCCCTCATCCGGGCGGCTTTTTTATTGTGAGATATGCAAATCGCGTTGGTCTGCTTTGAGCCCATTTTCCTTGATACTGAAAGGCGCGCTAATGTCTGCTGTTGAGCATTATACTGAATACATGTTTACTGTGGTCGGAGCTAAGTAGCCGGATTTGAGCCCTATTCATGCAATGGATCCTTCAGGATTTTGAGGACACTCGGAAAATGGCCAGTGCGCTTGATCGGCTGGAAATTCCGTACACTTGGCAAAAAGTCGTTCCGTTCGTCGGCGAACTGACACCAACTCCGACCATCAATGATCCCAAGGATGTGGTGATGTTCGGTTCATATACCCTATGGCGCTACGCGAAGGCGAACGATCTGGAACCCGGGGTTTTCAAGATAAGGCCCTTTGTTCATGAAGAGCCTTGGCAAACGTTTCTTCTTAATGGCGCGGATGCTCTTTTTTTAAAGCTGCAAGATGTTCCGGAAAAGCTACCCAATGACGGAAAGAACTGGTCCCTACGACCAGTAGAAGACAGTAAAGAAGAGCCCGGAACGGTGAAAACCACTGACGAAATCATAGAATTGGCCAACAAAGTTCTCGCGCTTCGAGAACACGAGATACCCAAAGGTTCACTTCGTCATGATACAGAATTGATGTTCACTGAGCCCGTTCGCATTCTCAAAGAATGGCGACTGTGGGTGGTAAGAGATGAGATTGTTACCCACTCGTTGTACAAGGAAGGCTCCCGCGTCATTTACCGGCATGAGATCGATGATGATGCCTTGGAATTTGGCAAGAGACTGGTGCAGGCAAACCCGGGTTACGCACCTGCATATGTTATCGACATTTGTCGAACAGACGATGGGCTCAGGATGCTCGAAACGAATTGCATCAATGCTGCCGGTTTCTATGAGGCCGACCTTTTGAAACTGGTGTCGTCGATCGACGAGTTCTCGGACATCCAAATCGGAAGCTGACATTCGCGCAAGTACAGTGAATTGGCGCTTTGTCCTGCTTAGCTGACCAACACGACTTGCAGACACCGCCTCCCTCTCACACCCAAACCTGATCCGGATCGGGCAGCGGGATCGCGGACAGCAGCTCCTGCGTGTAGGGCGCTGTGGGGGTGGCGAACAGGTCTGCCGTGGCGGCGTTCTCGACGATTTCGCCCTGATAGAGCACCAGAATGCGGCTGCACAGGCGGCGGATCACCGACAGGTCGTGGCTGATGAAGGCCAGCGTCAGCCCAAGTTCACGCACCAAGTCTTCGAGCAGGTTCAGCACCTGCGCCTGACTGGAGACATCCAACCCCGAGACGATCTCATCCGCGAGGATGAAATCGGGGCGCAGGGCGATGGCGCGGGCGATGCCGACGCGCTGACGCTGCCCGCCCGACAGCTCATGCGGATAACGGCTGGCAAAGGCGCGGGGCAGGCCGACCATATCCAAAGCCTCCTTCACGCGGGCATCGATCCCCTCCAGCCCCTGCAGGCGCAACGGCCCTGCAATGATCCCGCCCACCCGGCGGCGTGGGTTGAGCGAGGACAGGGGATCCTGAAAGATCATCTGGAACCGCCGTCGCAGGGGGCGCAGATCCTCCTCGCCCATATGGGTGATGTCTGTCCCCTCGAAATCGATCTGGCCGCTGTCCGGTTCGATCAGCCGGATCAGGGCACGCCCTAGGGTGGACTTGCCCGAGCCAGAGCCACCAACGATGCCCAGAACCTCACCCTTGGGGATCTGGAAGGTCAGCCCTTTCAGAATCTCGATCCGGGGCGCAGGGCCAAGGATCGGTTTGCGCGACATATCGGGAAAACTGAGCCGCAGATCCTTCACGTCATAGATCACATCGCTCATGCCGCGCCCTCCTGTCGGCGATCAAAGGCGGCGACCTCTTCTTCTACCGCGCGGATCACCGCTTCGGGAACCGGGGTCAGACTGCCGTCCGGGTCGGTGTATTTCGGCGTCGCCACCAGAAGGGCGGCTGAGTAGGGGTGACCGGGGCTGGCGAAGAAATCGCGCACCTTGGTGTCCTCCACCACCATGCCGGAGTAGAGCACGCTCATGGTCTGGCAGACCTTGGAGACCACGCCCAGATCATGGGTCACGAACAACAGCGCGGTGCCATGGCGCTGCTGCATCTCGGCGATCAGCCGCAGGATCTGCTTCTGCACGGTCACATCCAGCGCGGTTGTCGGCTCGTCCGCGATGATCAGCTTCGGCTCAGCTGCAAAGGCCGAGGCGATCAGGATCCGCTGGCGCATCCCCCCCGACAGTTCGTGCGGATAGGCGCGCATGACGCGGGCGGGATCGGGGATATGCACCTCGTTTAGCAGTTCCAGCGCGCGGGCCTCGGCCGCCTTGCGCGACCAGCCAAGGATATCCACGAGGCGATTGGTGATCTGCGGCCCCACCCGGCGCGAGGGGTTGAGCGCAGTCAAGGGGTCCTGCGGGATCAGCGCAACCTTGGCGCCGATCCTCTGGCGACGGGCACGGGGGGAGAGCTGTTCCAGATCCTCTCCGTCCAGAATGATCCGCCCCCCGGTGATGCCCAGCGCCTGCGGCAGGGTGCCCAGCACCGATTTGCCGATCATGGATTTGCCCGCGCCGCTTTCGCCAACCAGGGCACGCACCTCTCCCGCCGCCACATCGATGGAGACACGGCGCAGGATCGGCGTCTTGCCCCTGAGCCGCACGGTCAGGTCTTGGATCGATAGAAAGCTCATCGCAGCACCGGGTCGAAATGGTCCTTCAGCCCCTCGCCCAATTGCGAGAAACTGAGGACGGTGAAGAACAGCGCCACCAGCGGGAAGACGAGAACCCACCAGGCCTGATGGACCGAGGTGCGCCCCTCGGCGATCATCCCGCCCCATGTGGGCGCATCGGTGGAGATCGAGAGGTTCACGAAACTGAGGATCGCCTCGACGATGACTGCGATGCCCATTTCCAGCGTCAGAAGGGCGACGATGGTGGGCAGCACATTGGGCAGGATTTCGGTCAGGGCGGTGCCAAACCGGCTGCGCCCCACGACCTGCGCCGAGGCCACGTAATCCATCTTGGACTGGCTCATCGCCTCGGCCCGGATCACGCGGGCAAACCGCGTCCAGTCGATCACCACGATGGCGATGATGATTGAGGTCATGCCGGTGCCAAGGACAGCGATCAGCAGGATCGCAAACAGCACCGGCGGGAAGGCCATCCAGATGTCCACAAGGCGCGAGATCACCAGATCCGCCCAACCGCCATAATAGCCAGCGATCAGCCCCAGTATGGCGCCGATCAGGCAGGTCAGAACCCCCGCGATCAGCGCCACCGTCAGGGCAAGCCGCGCACCATGCAGAATACGGCTCAGGACATCGCGGCCCAGGGAATCGGTACCCAACCAGTAGTTGGGATCAGCGCCCGCCTGCCAGAAGGGCGGCATGCGCCCGGCGAACAGATCCTGCGCCAAGGGGTCATGCGGGCTGATCCAGGGCGCCAACAGCGCGGCCAACACCAGAATGGTGATCCAACCGCCTGACAGCCACAGGCGCAGCCCCGGTTTGCGAGAGTGTGCTCTGGTATCACGCATGGCGCAGCCTCGGGTTCAGGGCAGCATAGGTCATGTCGACGACCAGGTTGACCACGGTGAAAATCAGGGCGAACAGGATCACGATCCCCTGGATCAGCGGCAGATCGCGATTGATCACCGCATCGATCGCCATGTTGCCAAGCCCTTCATAAGAGAACAGCCGCTCGACGATCACGGTGCCGCCAATCAGGAAGGTAAACTGCACCCCGACCAGCGTCAGCGTAGGCAGGATCGCATTGGGCAGCGCTTCGCGGGTGATGATGCTGGTCTCGGAGTAGCCCTTGGTGCGTGCCAGGGTCACATAATCCAGATGCATGGTTTCCTTCAGCGATTGCTTCAGCAGCTGCGAGATGATCGCCGCCAGCGGGATCGCCAGCGCCAGCGCGGGCATGAACATATGGGCGACGATATCCGCCCAGACATCAAACCGCAGGCGGACAAAGCTTTCCCAGAGATAGAAATTCGACTGGAACTCGAACCCGAGCGAAGGCGACACCCGCCCCGAGATGTGAAACAGCGGCCAGAGCACGCCGAACAGCAGGATCAGCACCAGCCCCCAGAGGAAATCCGGCACCGACAGCGCCATGCCGCCAGTGACGTCAATGGCGCCCTCAACGCGTGTCCCCCGGTAAAGCGTCGCGGTCAGTGCCATGGCGCCGCCCAGCGCCACAGCGATGACCAGCGCCATCACTGATAGTTCCAGCGTGGCGGGAAGACGGCCCAGAACCAGCTCTGACACCGGCTGGCGCAACGAAATGGAGGTGCCGAAATCACCCTGAAGCACGCCTCCTGCCCAGATCAGAAACTGTTCGGGGATGGATTTATCAAGGCCGTAAAGTTCTTGAAGCCGCTGGATATCCGCATCGGTGGCCCCCGGCGGCAGCATCATGGCAATCGGGTTGCCCGGCACCACGCGGATGACCACAAAGACGATGACCGCTACCCCGACCAGCGTCACAGCCGTGGCCGCCAGCCGCGCGATCATTCTGCGCAGGATCTGCATTCTCTACCTTCGTTCTGTCAGGTCGTGAAAAAGGGCAGCGGGGGTCGGCGCAATCAATCCGCCCCCGCCGCCAAGGAAGACGTGGTGTCAGGCCCGCGTCATCAGGTGGGGCAGAAGCGCCCCGGAGGCATGGGGAACCACCTTGATCTGGTCGCTGTGCAGGATCGGCTGCACATATTGCAGCAGCGGAATGACCAGCGCATTGGCGGCGATGAAGCGGTCCACCTCTTTCCAGCCATCGATCCGCTTGGCCTCATCGGCCTCACCCCACAAGGGCAGGATCTTCTGCATCAGGTCTTCGCCGTCCCAGACCGAATGCGGCGAGGGGCCGAACATGGCAAAGCCGGTCGAGGTGGTGGGATCGCCGATCGAGTTGCCCCAGTTGTAGAAGGCCGCAGGCGCCAATGTATCCGCCGCGCGCAGCTCGTAATGCTTGGCGATCTCGTAGACTTCGATCTCGGCCTCGATGCCGACCCGGCGCCACAGGCCGACGATGGCCTGGATGATCTCATAGTCCTTGGGCTTGAAGCCGCGGGTGGTCTGGATGGTGAATTTCACCGGATTGTCCGGCCCATAGCCTGAGGCAGCCAGCAACTCCTTTGCCTTTTCCGGGTCATAGGCGACCTTGATCGAGGCATCATAGGCCGAGTAATCCGGCGTCTGCAGCGTATCGATGGCCACGCCATAGCCCGACAGCAACCGGTCGATGATCAGCTGCTTGTCGATGGCATGGGCCATGGCCATGCGCACGTTGGCGTCCTTCATCACATCCACATCGTTGATGAAGATCATGCCGATATCCGACACCGGCGCGGCGGTGCCCATGATGCCGGATTTCTCCTTCAGGCGGTCGAACTCCTCATAGGGCATTTCCAACGTCACATGGGCGTTGCCCGATTCCACCTCGGCCACACGGCTGGCGGCATCGGTCACGAACTTGATGGTGACGGATTTGAACTCGGGCGCGCCGCCCCAGTAGTTTTCATTCGCCTTGAGACGCACGAAGGCGTTGCGCTCGAACTTCTCGACGATATAGGGGCCGGTGCCCACAGGCGCGGATTCGAACCCGTCGGCGCCGACGGATTCATAGTATGTCTTGGGCAGGATATAGCCGGTGAGGAAGCTCATCCATTTGAAGATCGTCGGCTCATAGGCCAGCACATCCGCCGTCACCCGGTTGCCCTCGATCGCGTAATTGCCGATCTTGCCCCAGATGAACTGGATCGGGTTACCGGTCTCAGGATTACCCGCGCGCTCCAGCGACCAGGCCACGTCCTCGGGCGTCAGGGGATCGCCATTGTGCCAGGTCACCCCTTCGCGCACATCCATCCAGATCTTGGTCTTGTCCTCGTTCCAGCCATAGCCGGTCAGGATGCCGGAGCCGAAGGACAGATCCGGGTTCTGCGGGATGAACAGGTCAAACACCGACTGGTAGATGCCCTGGATGGTCGGGTTCACCGCCGAAGGGCCCACGGTCGGATCCCAGCTTGGCAGGTTGACGTTATAGGCGATCACCAGCTCCTCGATCCCGGCGGCAAAGCTGGGCAGGCTGGCCCCCGCAAGGGCCACGCTGGCGGCGGTACTTTGGAGTAACGTGCGTCTTGTCAGTTTCATTGTGCTTTTCCCTGTTGGTTGGACGACCGGCCTGTTGTTTTTGTTAGGCACCGGCCAGTTTTTGCCCGAGCAGATATCCCGCCCCGGCTCCGGTTCCCGCGCCTGGCCAGACCGCCGCCCCGGTGTGATAGAGATCACGAATGGGGGTAGAGCCGTCAGCGAACCCGCGCAGGGGCCGGAACATGAAATGCTGGTTCAGATGGTGACTGCCGCAGACCTGATCCCCGCCCACAAGGTTGGGGTTGTCGGCCTCCAGCATGGCGGGAGTCACGATATGCTGGCCAAGGATCTTTGCCCCTGTGCCGGGCGCATAGGTTTCAAGGATATCGAGCGCGCGATCAGCCATCGGCTGCGCCGCGTCAGCCCAGTCGGTTGTGGTGATCTGCCCGGCAGCATCGCCCTGGATCTGCCCCGGTACCATGCGCACCTGCAGCCACAGGACATGCTTGCCCTCGGGCGCTCGGCTCGGGTCCACGGCGGTGGGCTGACCGCAGACGATCACAGGTTCATCCGGCAACAACCCCGCCTTCGCCTGCGCATAGGTGCGCGCCATCTGATCCAGGCTCGGCGCCATATGCACATAGGCAAAGCGTTTCAGATCGTCGCCTGCCGCCCAATCCGGCAGACCCTCCATCGCGAGGTGGATCATCATGGTCCCCGGCGCATGGGCGAAGTTCTCCATGCCCCGGTCATAGCGTTTGTCTGGCGTGCCCCCGGTCAGGCGCAGCATCGCCGCAGGGGCGACATTGGCGATCACCGCCCGCTTCGCCTCTACCCGCGTTCCATCTGCCAGCTCGATTCCCGTGGCGCGCCCGCCCGCATGCAGGATGCGCGAGACTTCGGCCCCGCAGATCACAGATCCGCCGCGCGCCTCGATCATGGCCACCATCGCCTTGATCATGCCATCGGCGCCGCCCTGCCCCAGCACCATGCCAAAGGCCTGATTGACCTGGCCTTCAAGGTAGGGAAACAGCGCACCGCCCGCCACATCCGGGGCAAAATCCAGGTGCATGCCCCAGGCCGCCAAAAGTGCCTGCACCTTGGGCGACTGGAAGGTCTCCTCGAGCCAGCTGCGCGGCGAGGAGGCCAGGAATCGCCCCAGATCCATCAGGCCCGCAGATCCCATCTTGCGCCAGGACTTCCAGCTTAAAGATGCAAATGCACGTTTATTAATCGAACTCCCGAGCAGCGCGAATAAAATCTCGGCACGGGCAGGAAAATCTGCGCCAAGGGTCTCCCAGGTGTCTCCGTCTGCCGCGTTTTCAGCCGCGATCCGCGCCGCGTTCGCAGCCGAATCAGTGCCGACCCCCAGCCAGGTTTGATCCGGAAAAACCGAGGCAAAACACTCTGCAGCCGGGGCGAATCCAAGCCCATGCCCGGCCAGTTCATCTGCGTATTTTTGGTGGAATGCAGACCCTGCGAAGAGCGACAAGTTCATCGCCGCCCAGTCATGGCGGAAGCCAGGAAGCGTGTATTCTCCGGTCTTTACGGCCCCGCCCGGCACCTCGGCACGCTCATAGACGGCAACCCGCCAACCCTTTGCCGCAAGATGTGCAGCGCAGGCCAGAGAGTTGTGGCCGCTTCCGATAATGACTGCATCCGGCGTCACGGACATGGGTGGAATCCCTTATTCTTCACATATTGATATTTGCAAATGCATTTAAATCTGTCTAGCATGGATTTGTCATCGCACGAAAGCGGCACCAATAGACCGCGCACAACACGGGAGGCGATAATGACCGCAACAACCGCATTGGACGGGCTTGGCGCCAAGCTTTTGACCGGAGAGATCGAAGTCGTGGACTGCAGCGGGGTGCTGGGCCCCAACACTCCGATCCTGCAACTGCCCGAGGATTTCGCGAAGAACACCCCCAAGGTCGAGATCCACAAGATCAGCGAATACGACGAGGACGGCCCCTTCTTTGCCTGGAACTGGATGAAGCTGGGCGAACACACCGGCACGCATTTCGACGCGCCGCACCACTGGATCACCGGCAAGGATTTCGAAGAGGGCTACACCGACACGCTGGACGTGCAGCGCCTGGTCGCGCCGGTCAATGTGCTCGACTTCTCCAAGGAGTGCAGCGCGGATGCCGATTTCCTGCTGACCATCGACCACGTCAAGGCCTGGGAGGCCGAGCATGGCGAGATCAACGCCGGGGAATGGGTCGTCCTGCGCAGCGACTGGGACCAATACGCCGACGACGAGGCCAAGTTCCTCAACGCCGATGAAACCGGCCCGCACACTCCCGGACCGACCGCCGAGGTGATCCAGTATCTGGTCGACAAGGGCATTGTCGGCTGGGGCAGCCAGTGCATCGGCACCGATGCGGGCATGGCCGGCGGCATGACCCCGCCGTTTCCGGCGCATAACCTGCTGCATGCCAACAACCGCTTTGGTCTCGCCTCCCTTGCCAACCTGGACAAGCTGCCCGCCAAGGGCGCCATCCTGATCGCCGCGCCGCTGAAGATCCAGCGTGGCACCGGCAGCCCGATCCGCGCCCTGGCGCTGGTCCCCAAGGGATAAGATCAGATGGCCGCCGCCCCCCACATCATCATCGGCACCGGGATCAATTCCCTGGTCGCCGCAGCGCTTCTGTCCCGCAAAGGGCAGCCGGTGCTGATGCTCGAACGCTCTGATCGGATCGGCGGCTGCATGCGCACCGATGAGATCACGCTGCCGGGCTATGCCCATGATGTGATGGCGGCGACCTTCGTTCTGTTCCTGACCTCCCCCGCCTATGCAGAACTGGCCGAGGATCTTGGCCAGCACGGGCTGGAGTTCTGCCACACCGCCCATCCCACGGCGGTGCTGCGCCCCAATGGCCGCGCCACGGTGCTGACCATGGACCGCGCCGCCAATATCGCGGCCTTTGATGCGCTGCATCCCGGCGACGGGGCGCAGCATGGCCGCGATGTGGGCGGGATCGAAGCGGATGCGGAGTTCCTCTTTGCGCTGCTTGGCGGCTCTCTGTGGTCGCTTGGCACCGCGAAACTTCTGGCGAAACAGGCCTGGAGGCGTGGCCTCAACGGTCTGAAATCCTGGGTCGGCGCGGCGCTGCAACCGGCGCGCGGCTGGCTGGAATCCTCTTACGGCTCCGAAGACATGCAGGCGCTTTGGGCGCCCTGGGTGCTGCACTGCGGGCTGACACCGGAAAGCACCTATTCCGGGCAGATGGGCCGTGTCATTGCCTTCGCGCTGGAGGCCGCCGGAGCACCGGTGGTCAAGGGCGGCGCCGGTGCGGCAGCCGAAGCCTTTGAACGGCTGATCACCGCCAATGGTGGAGCGATCCGCACCAGCACGGATGTGGCCCGGATCATGACCCAGAACGGCCGCGCCGTGGGCGTGGAAACCAGCGATGGCGAGGTGATCCATGGCGCCTCGGTAATTGCATCCGTCACGCCCTCGCAGCTTTATGGTCGTCTGTTGCCACAGGAAGATGCCCCCGAAGCCATCAAGAGCTACCGCCATGGACGCGGCAATTTCCAGCTGCACTATGCGCTGGACGCCACCCCCGAATGGCTGAGCGAGGGGCTGGAGGATGTCGCCCTGATCCACCTGGCCGACGGCGTGGACAGCGTGTCGAAGTCCGCCAACGAGGCGGAGCGCGGCATGCTGCCCGAAACCCCGACCATCTGCGTTGGCCAACCGCACCGCATGGATCCTTCCCGCTGCCCCGCAGGCAAGGCGATCCTCTGGCTACAAATCCCTGACGCCCCCCGTGTGATCAAGGGCGATGCCGCAGGCACGATCGAAACCGGGCCGGAGTGGGATGACACCACCCGCGAGGCCTTTGCCGACCGGATCGAGGCGATCCTGGCGCGCCACATCAAGGATTTCGACAAGATCAAGCTCGCCCGCCGCGCCTATTCCCCTGCTGATCTGCAGGATCTGAACATGAACCTGGTGGGCGGCGATCCCTATGGCGGCTCCTGCACCCTGGACCAGTTCTTTGTCTGGCGCCCCTTCCCGCAATCGGTCAATAACGCCACCGCAGTGAAGGATCTGCATATGATTGGAGCCGCGACCCACCCCGGACCTGGCCTGGGCGGCGGGTCCGGCTACAACCTTGCAAAAAGGATGGGTGCATGAACGAGGATGATGTTGTGACGCGGGAACCGCAGGTGGCGGACACCCCGCGGCTGGGAGAGATCGGGCTGGAGAATTTCCCGCCCTACCTGATGAACCGCATAATGGGCCGCTACAACGCCTCCCTACGCGATGAAATGGCAGCCCTCGGCCTGACCACGCCCAAGATGCGAACCCTCGCGGTTCTGTCGGTGCTGGATGGTCTGTTGATCCGGGAACTTGCCGTCTATGCGGTGGTGGAGCAATCGACGCTCAGCCGGTCGCTGGACAAGATGGAGAAGGAAGGGCTGATTGCCCGCCGCCCCGATCCCGACGACAGCCGTGCCACCCGCATCTACATGACCCCCAAGGGGCGCGAGACACAGGATAAGCTCTGGCCGCATATCGCCGAAGCCTACGGGCAGATGTTCAAGGGCATCAGCGAAGAAGAGCAGCGCCAGTTCGTGACCACCCTGCAAACCATCCTGCGCAACGTGCGCGTGCACCAGATCTGATCCAAAAAGAAGAGCCAAGGAGGCGCCCATGGCCGAAAGGTCGTTCAAGGCAGAAGTCGAGCACCTGCGCAAAGGCGCCGGGCACAACTTTACCGGAGAGGGCATTCTCGCCATCACCAAGGCTCTTTTGGAAAACGGTGTCGGCTATGTGGGCGGCTACCAGGGTGCGCCGATCTCGCACCTGATGGATGTTCTGGCCGATGCCGAAGATCTCTTGGGCGAACTCGGCGTGCGCTACGAGGCGAACGCCTCGGAAGCCGCCGCTGCCGCCATGCTGGCGGCCTCGGTGCATTACCCCATCCGCGGCGCTGTCACCTTCAAGGGCTCGGTCGGAGTCAATGTCGCTTCGGACGCGCTGGCGAACCTCGCCTCCTCGGGCGTCACCGGCGGTGCGCTGGTGGTCGTGGGCGAAGACTACGGCGAAGGTTCCTCGATCATGCAGGAACGCTCCTATGCCTTTGCGATGAAGTCGCAATTCTGGCTCTTGGATCCGCGCCCCAACCTGCCTTCGATCGTGAAATCCGTGGGCGATGGCTTTGGCCTGTCGGAAGCGTCGAACACGCCGGTGATGCTGATGGTGCGGATCCGGTCCTGCCATGTCACCGGCACGTTTGAGTGCCGCGACAACCAGCGGCCCGATCTGACCGTGCGCGATGCGCTGGCCAACCCGCAGCGCGATTTCTCCCGCGTGGTGCTGCCGCCGATGTCCTACCAGCACGAACACGACAAGATCGAAAACCGCTGGCCCGCGGCCGAGAAATACATCGTCGACAATGGTCTCAATGAACGCTTTGGCCCCAAGGCGGGCAAGGTCGGGTTGATCTGCCTTGGCGGTATGTACAACAGCGTGATCCGCGCGCTGCAACGCCTTGGCCTGGCGGATCTGTCGGGCAATACCGATGTGCCGCTCTACGTGATGAACGTGACCTACCCGCTGGTGCAAAGCGACCTTCTGGATTTCTGCGCGGACAAGGACGCGGTGCTGATGATCGAGGAAGGCCAGCCCGAGTTCATCGAACAGCAGCTTGGCGCCATGCTCTACAAGGCGGGCAGCAGCACGAAACTCGAAGGCAAGGGCACCTTCCCCAAGGCGGGCGAATACACCGGCCAGGTGATGAAGGACGGGATCGAGGATTTCCTGCGCACCTATGCCGCAAGCCTTTTGCCCGGACAGATCCTGGCCCCCAACGAACCCGCGCCCGAGATCCCCGACCTCAGCCAGACCGTGCCGATCCGCCCGCCGGGGTTTTGCACCGGCTGCCCTGAGCGGCCCATCTTTGCCTCGATGAAGCTGGTGGAGCAGGAGCTCGGCAAGCACCAGATCTCGGCCGATATCGGCTGTCACCTGTTCGCCGCCCTGCCCCCGTTCGAGATCGGCGGGCAGACCATGGGTTACGGGCTTGGCCCGGCCTCCAACGCGGCCTTTGACGGCGGCGGCGAGAAACGCGCGATCTCGATCCTGGGTGACGGAGGCTTCTGGCACAACGGGCTCAGTTCCTCGATCGGGAACATGGTGTTCAACAAATCCGACAGCGTGGCGATCATCGTCGACAACTACTATTCCGCTGCAACCGGCGGGCAGGATATCCCCTCAAGCCGCGCCAAGAATGCCAGCAAGGCGACCAACAATCCGATCACCAAGGCGCTGGAGGGGGCAGGCGTCAAATGGATCCGGCAGATCGACCGCACCTATGACGTCACACAGATGCGCGCCACCATCCGCGAGGCACTGACCACCGAGTATGACGGGCCAAAGGTCATCGTCGCCTCCTCGGAATGCATGCTGAACCGGCAGCGGCGCGAGAAACCCCTGCGCAATGCCGCCATCAAGGACGGCACTCGCGTCGAGGTGCCCCGCTTCGGCGTCGATCAGGACATCTGCACCGGGGATCACGCCTGTATCCGCCTATCGGGCTGCCCCTCGCTGTCCCTGAAGAAACTGGACGATCCCCTGCGCGACGATCCCGTCGCCCATATCGACCAGACCTGCGTCGGCTGTGGCAATTGCGGCGAGGTGGCCGATGCCGCGATCCTCTGCCCCTCCTTCTACGAGGCGCGCGTGGTGCATAACCCGACCGGCTTTGAGGCTTGGAAATCGGGTCTGCGCACAAAGGTGATCTCTTGGCTACAAGCGCGGCGCGCGGCGCGGCGGCTGCAGTTTTCCAGCAACCTCAGCCAGGGAGCCGCCTGATGTCCATCGAACTGCCAATCGGAACGGGCCAGCGCGACGCAGGCCTTGATGGGGTGATCAAGCTGGCCATCCTTGCCGTAGGCGGCCAGGGCGGCGGGGTGCTGACCAACTGGATCGAATCCCTGGCCCGCGCGCAGGGCTACAACGCCCAGGCCACCAGCGTTGCAGGCGTCGCCCAGCGCACCGGCGCCACGATCTACTATATCGAGATGGCCCCGGCCTCGGTCCCGAACCCGGTGTTCTCCCTGGCGCCTGCGCAGGGCGACGTGGACGTGATGATCGCCGCCGAGATGATGGAGGCCGGGCGCGCCATCCTGCGTGGCTTTGTGACGCCGGATCGTACCACGCTGATCGCCTCGACCCACCGGGCGCTGGCGGTGTCGGAGAAGATGGTGCCCGGTGACGGCATGGCCAATGCCGAAGAGGTGCGCGCCGCCGCGGAAATGGCCGCTGAAAAGCTGATCATGGCCGATATGGAGCGCGCCGCCGTGGGCGCGGGCTCGGTGATCTCGGCCTCGCTGTTCGGCGCCCTGGCCGGATCCGGCGCCCTGCCGTTTGACCGCGCCGCCTTTGAAGAGGCGATCCGGGCGGGTGGCAAGGGGGTGGAAGCCAGCCTGCGCGCCTTTGCAGCCGGGTATGACCTGGCGCAGAAGGGTGAAGACCAGCCAACGGAACAGCCCAAAGCACTACCGGCACTGGCCCCATCAGGTTCGTCCCGGCAGATACGCGCCTTCGAGGGGCTGATGGCCCGCATCAACGCCTTGCCAGCCGAAGTGGCCGAGATGGCAGAGGCAGGCCTGCGCAAGGTGGTGGAGTTCCAGGACGTCGCCTATGGCGCGGAATATCTGGATCGGCTCGACAGCTTTGTCGCGAAGGACCACGCGGACAAGGACCACATGCTGTCCCTTGAGGCGGCGAAACACATCGCCAATGCCATGGGTTATGACGATGTGATCCGGGTGGCCGACCTCAAGACCCGCGCCAGCCGGTTCGACCGTATCGAGGATGAGATGGGCAGCGCAGGCAAGACGCTCACCCTCACCGACTACCTGCACCCCCGCGCCGAGGAAATCGCAGGCCTGTTTCCCGCACGCCTTGGTGCGCGAGTCGAGGCAAGCCCCGCCTGGATGCAGCGGCTGGACCGGCTGTTCAACAAGGGTCGCCGCATCCGCACCGACAGCCTGCGCGGATTCCTCATGCTTTACCTGATCGGCGGCCTGCGTGGCTGGCGCCGCAAGACCCACCGCCACGCATTGGAGCAGGCCCATCTGGAGGATTGGATGGCCCGCTCCCATGGCTACCTGCCGGATCGCTATGACATGGCGGTGGAGATCCTGCGCTGTCGCCGCCTGATCAAGGGCTATTCCGATACCCATGCGCGCGGCCTCACGAAATTCGACCGGGTCCTAGAGGGTGCCAGACTGGTCGAGGCCCGCGAAGATGGCCCGGAATGGGTCGCTCGCCTGCGCGAAGCGGCCCTGCAGGACGAGAAGGGCGAGGCGCTGGATGGCGCACTGAAGACCATTCGCAGTTTCCTCTGACCTCTCCGCAGACCCAAAGCGTAGCGCTCCCGCGCCCGCAGGATGCCGTGGCCATGCCACGACTCCCTTGGCGGCCTTGGGCCCGGCGCCGCGCATAGCGCGGCGCCGGGCCCAACGGGAGGCGACCCTCCATCCGGAGGGGCGGTGACGGGCGGGAGCGCCACGCCAGGTTTTCATCCCACGCCACCACAGCAGCATCCTGCTTTCCATGAGGCTGTCACAACGATATGCAAGGCAAACACAGCCCTTCATGGACCGACCCCCGCGATGATCACCGCCCGCCTGCATGGCCGCCTTGGCAATCAGATGTTTCAATACGCGGCCGCCCGCGCGCTGGCCGACCGGCTGGGCACCTCGGTTGCCCTTGATACGCGCGAAGCGGTCCAGCGCGGCGAAGGCGTCCTGACGCGGGTCTTTGATCTGGATCTGACCGAACCCGTCACACTGCCGCCGCTCAAATCCGCCGCTCCGCTGCGCTATGCGCTGTGGCGCGCCTTTGGCCGCTTACCCATGTTTCGGCGCGAACACGGTCTGGGCTACAATCTGGATTTCACAACCTGGGGCGAGGACAGCTACCTGCACGGCTACTGGCAGAGTGAACGGTACTTTGCGCCCATTGCCGAGCGCATCCGCGCGGATTTCGCCTTCCCCGCATTTTCCGACAGCCAAAATGCCGAGATGGCCGACCGCATCCAAGCCAGCAATGCGATCTCCCTGCACGTCCGGCGGGGCGACTATATGGCGCTTGCCGCCCATAGCCTGTGCGACCAAGCCTACTATGAGGCCGCCCTTGCGCATATCCTGACCGGCCTCTCTGGCACGCCAACGGTCTTTGTCTTCTCCGACGATCCCGGCTGGGCCAAGGACAACCTGCCGCTGCCCTGCGAGAAGATCGTGGTGGATTTCAATGGACCGGACGCGGATTATGAGGACATGCGGCTGATGACCCTGTGCCAGCACAATATCATCGCCAACAGCTCCTTCTCCTGGTGGGCGGCCTGGCTCAACCGCAACCCGAAGAAAATCGTGACCGGCCCGGCGCAGTGGTTCGGGAATCCCAAACTCTCCAACCCCGACATCCTGCCGGACAGCTGGCAGCGGATAGAGGCCTGATCAGAACGGCGCCTTGGCCCTGAACTTCATCGACTGTTCACTGTCGGGGTGTTTGATCCGCAGCTCTTCGGAATGCAGCATCATGCGCGGGAAGTCTCGTGCAGCCCCTTCCGCATATAGCGGATCGCCCAGGATTGGATGGCCAAGCGACAGCATATGCACCCGCAACTGGTGCGAGCGGCCGGTCTTGGGCGTCAGGCGCACGCGGGTTTCATCCGCGCCAGAACGGATCACCCGCCAATCCGTGATCGCCGGCTTGCCCGTCTCGTGACAGACCATCTGGCGCGGACGGTTCGGCCAATCGACGATCAACGGCAGGTCCACCGTGCCCGAGCGCGGCTCCAGCCGCCCCGTGACGCGCGCGACATAGGCCTTGCGCGTGGTGCGCTTTTCAAACTGCATCGACAGGTGCCGCTGCGCATGGGGCGTCAGCGCAAAGACCATCACCCCCGAGGTATCCCGGTCCAGCCGGTGCACGAGCAGCGCTTCGGGAAATGCCGCTTGCACCCGGCTCAACAGGCAATCGGACAGATGTTCCCCCCGCCCCGGCACACTCAACAGGCCCGCGGGTTTGTTCACCGCAAGGATCTGTGCATCGTGATGGAGGATCTCCAAGGGATCCTGCGGCGGGTTGTAATCGCTTGATAGGGTCATGGCCGCCTGCCTAGCGCCTCCCCCTGTCTGCGGCAAGTTCCCGCGACGTCCTTCTTGCCCCCGTGCCTGCACCAGGGGCAGGATCAGCCGCAAAGAGGGAGAGAGACCATGCACCCAACCATCACCCGCATGCAGGAGGTCGTCGCCAAGGGCGAGGAACACCTGATCGCCGAGCTTCTGGCCGAAGACGTGAAATTCCTGCCGCCCACCTATTGGAAGACCTGGACGGGCCGCGCACCCGTCGCCGCCGTGCTAGGACACGTGGGGCAGGTCTTCTCTGACTTTCGCTATCGCCGCATCATGGGAGAAGGCAACGACTGGGCGCTGGAGTTCCAGTGCAAGATCGGTGAGTTCGACGCCGTCGGCGTGGACCTGATCACCTTGGGCGACGATGGGCTGATCGAGACCTTCGAGGTCGTGATGCGCCCCTATAAATCCGTAGGTGCCCTGCGCGATGCGATGAATGCGCGGGTTCAGACCGATGCGCGCTTTCTGAAATTCCGCGAGGCGCTCAGCTAATTTGGCCTTGTTAGAGCCTGTTTTTTTGGAACCCCATGATCGCAGCCGACCAGATCCTGCGCCTGCCGCTGTTGCCTCTGTTGATCGCACAGGGGCTGACCGTGCGGCGCAAGGCCCTGCGTCTGCCGGAACCAGAGGGCCCCCGGCAGGGGCAGGCAGGAACGGGACCAAGCTTGCGGCTGTTGATCGCCGGGGACAGCTCTGCCGCCGGGGTGGGGGTGGCGCATCAGGATCAGGCGCTTGCCGGGCAACTGGTCTCGCGCCTTGCATCCCGCTGGCAGGTGCATTGGCGGCTGGAGGCCACCACCGGCCACGCCACCGCCGACACGCTGCGCCGCCTGTCTGAGCTGCCCACGCAGTCTTTTGATATCGCCATTCTGGCGCTTGGGGTGAATGACGTGACCAGCGCCGTCTCGCGGGGGCGATTTACACGACACCAACGGCAGTTGGCAGAGCTTCTGGCGGATCGTTTTGCTGTCCGGCAGATCCTGGCCTGCGGGGTTCCCCAGATGGAGCACTTTCCGGCCCTGCCTCAACCGCTCGCCTGGGCACTCGGGCGGCAGGCGCAGCGTCTGGATCTAGGGCTTGCGGAGCTGTCCCGGCAGATCGACGGGTTTCACCACCTACCGTTTGATCTGCCCAGCGATCCGGAATTGGCGGCGGAAGATGGTTATCACCCGAACCCGAAAGCCTATGCGCTTTGGGCTGAACGGTTGGCCCAGGAAATTACAACACCGCCTGTTTAGAGCCTAATCAGCCCGATTTCACCGCTCCGGGCTTGCGCCGCATCTGGCGGATCAGGGGGATGGAATAGATCACCAGCGCGGCCCAGATCATCGGGAAGGCGATCATACGGGCATGACCGAATTCCTCGCCAAAGACAAAAACCGCCACCAGGAAAATCAGCGTCGGCGCGATATATTGCAGGATGCCGATGGTCGAAAGCCGCAGCAACTTGGCCCCGTTGGCATAGATGATCAGAGGCACCGCCGTCACCACGCCGCAGCCCATCAGAAGCAGGCTTTGCTCCCAGCTGACCGTAAAATGCCCTTCGCCCATCGCGCTGAGGTAGGCGACATAGCCAAGGGCGGGCACCGACAGGATCAGCACCTCCAACAGGAAGCCCTGATTGGGGCCAATCGGCAGCCACTTCTTGAAGAAGGCATAAAAGCCCCAGCTGAAGGTCAAGCCCACCGCAGCCCAGGGCAGGCTGCCGGTTTCAATGGTCAGCACCACCACAGCGGCGGCAGCCAAAGCGATGGCCACAAGCTGAGTGCGGCTCAGCCGCTCCCCCAGCAGAACGGCACCCAATGCGACACTAAACAAGGGGTTTATGTAATATCCAAGCGCGGCATCCAGCGCGTGGTCGGTGGCGATAGACCAGACGTAGATCCCCCAGTTGACCGAGATCAGCGCCGCCGTCAGGCAGGCCATCACCAAGGTGCGCGGGCTGCTGAGCGCCGCGCGCAGATCCTTGGTTCGGCGCAGCACGATCAATAGCGCCCCCGCCAAGGGCACCGACCAGATGACACGATGGGCGACCACCTCGGCCGCGGGAATATGCGACACCGCCTTCATGTAGAGCGGCAGAAACCCCCACAGGAGATAGGCCGTGATAGCAAAGGCCAGCCCCTGCGGGGTATCGGTATTCTCGGGCTTTTGGGTGGTCATGGCGGCACTCCTTCGCAGCCTTTATGGCAGCTTTGCAGGTGAAGGGAATGGCCAAATATTTGAAGGGCGGTCGCATTGCGCACCACCCTTCAACAACACAGGGTTTCTACCATGTTAGAGCCACATCAGGCCTTCACACGCTCCGATTTCGGGTCATACATCGGCTTCAGCGACGCCTCTGCCCGCACCCGGGTGCCCATCACGTCGATCTCGTAAGTGGAGGCCAGAACCTCTGCCGCGCTTTGACCTTCGCAAGGCACGTAGCCCATGCCGATGGCGCCTCCCAGGGTGTGCCCGTAGGCCCCCGAAGAGATATAGCCGACGATCTTCCCATCCCGCAGCAAGGGTTCGTTGTGATACAAAAGCGGCTCGGGATCCATCAGCCGGAATTGCAGCATCCGCGCCTTGGGACCAGTCTCCTTGCGCGCCGCAACGGCCGCCTTGCCGATGAAATCATCCTTTTTCAGATCCACCGCAAAGCCAAGCCCCGCATCGATCACGTGATCCTCGCAGGTGATGTCATGGCCGAAGTGACGGAACCCCTTCTCGATCCGGCAACTGTCCATCATATGCATGCCGCACAGCTTCAGATCCATCTCCTGACCGGCCTCCTGCAGCACCTCGAAGACATGGCCGGCCATATCTGTGGACACATAGATTTCCCAGCCGAGTTCACCGACGTAAGAGACCCGATGCGCACGCGCCAACCCCATGCCGATCTCGATCTCCTGCGCGGTGCCAAAGGGATTCACCGCATTGCTGAAATCACTTGGGGAGACCTTCTGCAGCAACTCGCGCGAACGCGGCCCCATCACCGCCAGCACCCCTTCGCCCGCCGTCACATCGGTGATGGTGACCCGGCGACCCCCGACCAGCCGCCGCATGCGGGTCTCATCCGCCAGCCGGGTGATCGCGGGCGTCACGACCAAGTATACAGTCTCTGACAGGCGGGTGACGGTCACATCCGCCTCGATCCCGCCGCGGGCGTTCAGGAACTGCGTATAGACGATCTTACCCACAGGCACCGACATGTTCGCGCCGCAGATGTGGTTGAGGAAGCTTTCGGCATCCGGCCCTTCGACGCGGATCTTCCCGAAGGAGGACATATCGTAGATGCCGACGTTTTCCCGCACCGCACGGTGCTCGGCAGCGGCGTTCTGGAACCAGTTCTGCCGCTTCCAGCTGTAGCGATAGTCACGCAACTGGCCCTCCTCCGCGAACCAGTTGGCGCGCTCCCAGCCCGCCAGTTCGCCAAAGACCGCGCCCTTTTCCTGTAGCTGGTAATGGAATGGAGACCGCCGCACCCCGCGCGCCGTGGCCTTTTGCCGGTAGGGGAAGTGATCGGCATAGAGCAGGCCCAGCGTCTCCTTGGAGCGTTCGAACAGGTAGTGCTTGTTGCCCTGGAACGGCTGCATGCGGGTAATATCAACATCCCCCAGGTCAAAGGGCTTTTCCCCGTCCTGCATCCATTGCGCCAGCGCCATGCCCGCGCCGCCCGCCGACTGGATCCCGATCGAATTGAACCCCGCCGCGACCCAGACGTTGTCCATCTCGGGCGCCAGACCCAGGTGATAGGCGTCGTCGGGCGTGAAGCTTTCGGGGCCGTTGAAGAAGGTATGGATCCCGGCATCCGCCAGCATCGGCATACGGTTGCAAGCCGCCTCCAGGATGGGTTCGAAATGGTCGAAATCCTCGGGCAGCTGGTCAAACTCGAAACTGTCGGGAATGCCGGTCATGCCCCAGGGCTTGGCATTTGGCTCAAAGGCGCCCAGCATGATCTTCCCCGCGTCTTCCTTGTAATAGGCGCATTCATCAGGCACCCGAAGAACCGGCATCTGGCTGAGCCCCTGGATCGGCTCGGAGACGATGTAGAAATGCTCACAGGCGTGAAGCGGCACGTTGATGCCCGCCATCCGGCCCACCTCATGCCCCCACATGCCGGCGCAGTTCACCACCATGTCACAGGCGATATGCCCCGTGTCAGAGCCTGAATCAGAGACCCAATCGACCCCGGTCACCCTACGACCTTCTCGGGAAATGCCGGTGACCTTGATCCGTTCCTTCACCAGGGCGCCCCGCTGTCGCGCCCCCTTGGCAAGGGCCAGCGCGATATTGGCCGGGTCCGCCTGACCGTCGGTCGGCAACCAGACACCGCCGGTGACACCCTCAAGATTGATATGGCCGTAGCGCTCCTTCACCTCGGTTGGCGACAGCTCCTCGACCGGCACGCCAAAGGCGCGCGCCATGGCGGCATTGCGGTATAGCTCCTCAAGCCGTTCATCCGTCAGCGCGACCGAGACCGAGCCCACCTGCCGCATGCCGGTGGCAACGCCGGTTTCTTCTTCCAGCCCCAGGTACAGATCGGCGGAATAGCGCGCGAGCTTGGTCATGTTGGACGAGGCGCGCAGCTGCCCGATCAACCCCGCCGCATGCCATGTGGTGCCCGAGGTCAGCTGCTTGCGCTCCAACAGCACCACGTCTTTCCAGCCGAGCTTGGTCAGGTGATAGGCCACCGAACAGCCCACCACGCCGCCGCCGATGATGACCACGCGGGCCGATTTGGGAAGATCGCTCATGTCCTGCACTCCGAAGGCACTGTTTCCAGGCCATGATGGCACGGATAGGCGGCACAAAATGCATCAAAAGCGTCAGCGAAAGCCCTGTCTTTGCCCCGCCTGCCGTGAAATCCTACCCGGCCGAAGGATGCATGCGCCGCTGTTTGCGCAGGGCAAAGGGCGTGATCCCGAAGACAGATTTGTAGAGCGAGGAAAACCCGTTGGGAAAACCGCAAGCCATGCCGATCTCGCGCACGCTGAGCGTGGTGTTCAATAGCAGGTTGTTGGCCTTGCTCAGCCGCATTTCCCGGTAAAATCCGTTTGGTGTGGTGCCAAAGAAGGTCTTGAACTTGCGCTCAAGGGAGCGATTGGACAGGCCCAGTTCCGCCACGATGACCCCGATCGGCAAGGGATCCTCGATATGGGCCTGCATCAGGCGAATGCAGTGATCCAGATCGCGATCCCCCGAGGTGGTCGGGCCATGGCCCGCAAAGGGCTGCAGCGAGGCAAAATCGCGGATGTGATCATGCAGCAGGATATTCGCCACCGTCACCTGCGCCGCCGCCGAGGTGAGCCGCCCGACCAGTGCCAGAACGATATCGGTGGTGGCGCCCATACCGGCACAGGTCACCACCAGCCCGTCCTCATGCGCCAGGGCCTGGCTGCCCGGCTCCATACCCAGCTGTTCGCGGAGCAAGTCCGAGTTCTCCCAATGGGTGGTATGGGGGCCGCTGGTGCCGCTCTGACTGCGGATATGGCGGGCGGCGGCCTCGGCCAGCAGATAGACCTGGGTGCCGCGGCTGGTATAGCTCTGGATCACCCGGCCCAGGGACAGGCCGGGATGACCGGGATCCGTGTTGCCCAGCACAAATGCAAAATCCGCATCGGGCCTTGCGGCAAAAGGCGTGGTGTCAACGCTGAGCCCCGATCGGCAACCAATCCGCCCGCCAGAGGCCGACCGCACGGTCCAATCGAACAGGGGGCGGGCCAGCACCCGGTTGGCAATGCGCAGCGTATCCGTGACGGCGGCCATTTCGGTCAGCACAAACCCTTCGCAGACCAGGATGTCAAACTGCCACCCGCCGGATTGAACACCACGCCCCTGTCCCATCGCCGCCCCGACCTGTCAGACGATCCGGTGACCGGCGCCGACCAGACGGCGAGCCAGTGCGGCGATGTGATCGGGGCCAACCTCACAGCAGCCGCCGACGATCGTGGCCCCTTGGTCGATCCACCCCATCACGAAATCGGCGTAGGCCTCCGGCCCCAGGTCCTTGCGTTCCTGCAAGGCGTCCACCGTGGGGGCATCCTTCAGAAACCCTTCGGAGATCCTGGTAAAGCCGTTGGCATAGGCGCCGAAGGGGCGGCCAAAGGTTTTCAGGATCTCCAGCCCCGCCGGGATCGCCTCGGGACGGGAGCAGTTGATCAGCACCGCATCGGGCGCGAACTCCGCCACCACCGGCGCCAGATCGGCCACCGGCTCACCCGAGCGCAGGTGGGTTCCATCCTCGTCATCCACTGTCACCGACAACCAGACAGGATGCCGGGCATTCCGGCACCCCATCAGCCCGCCGCGCGCCTGATCCACCGAGGCCACGGTTTCCAGGATGAAGAGATCCACGCGGTCGCGCATCAACTCGACCAGCTCGGCAAACAGCGGCGCTGCCTCGGCAGCGGGGGGCGTCTTGTCGGTGCGATAGGTGGCGCCAAGCGGCCCCATCGCCCCGGCCACCCTTCCCGCGCCATTGGCATCGCGCGCCGCACAAGCGCCCCGCAATGCCATGTCGATCAGATCCTCAAAGCGATCCTCGAGCCCGCCCATGGGCAGGCGGTCCCGGTGCACGGCATAGGTATTTGCCGTGGCAATCGTGGCACCCGCGTCGAAATAGGCCTTATGCACGGCCTCCACGGCTTCTGGCTGTTCCAGCATCACCGAGGTGGACCACATGGGCGTCGGCCGCCCCTTGGCGCGTTTCACCAGCTCCTGACCGATGGAACCGTCAAGCAATGTGATATCGGACATCTGCACCCTCCAAACTCTTCTGATTGCGCGCTAACTACAGATACTCAGGCGCGCAAGCGGGCATTTTGAGGATCCCAGAGCGGTTCGTCCTTCTGCACCACGGCCGGGCACATCTGCCCGTAGATTTCCACCGCCACTTCGGTGCCCGGCACAGCCAGATCGCTGCGCACCATGCCCAGCGCGATGGAGGCGCCCACACGGTAGCCCCAGTCGCCCGAGGTGGTCTCTCCGACGATCTCCCCATCCTTCCAGATGCAGGACATATAGGGGGCATCCGCCTCTGCCGCCTCGACCACCAGGGTCACAAAGCGTTTTGCCGGTCCGGTCTCTGCCTCTGCCGCCAGCACCGCCTTGCCGGGGAAATCCTGCGGCTTGGCCAGCCGGATGAAGCGATCAAGCCCGCCTTCGATGGCCGAGTAATCAGTGGACAGATCACCCTTCCAGGCGCGGTATCCCTTCTCGATCCGCAGGGCGTTCAGCGCATACATGCCAAAGGGTTTGGCACCCGCTCCCAGCACCGCCTCGTAAAGCGCCGGGATGTCAGCGGGGGCGGCGTGGATCTCCCAGCCCAGCTCCCCGGCAAAGGACACCCGCGCCAAGCCACAGTCGCGCCCGGCAATGCGCGCGGTCTGCACAGACAGCCAGGGCAACGACAGGTCGGCCTCGGTTCCGATGGCGGTGAAGATGTCGCGCGCGGCGGGGCCGGTGACGATCAGGGTCGAGAAGTCCCGCGTGCGGTCGTTGAGCGTGATCCCCTCGGGCAGGTCATGGGCCAGCACGTCGTAATCATGCCATTGCGCCGTGGCGGCGGTGATCAGCATGTAGTGATCCTCCCCGTGCCACATCACGCTCATCTCGGTCAGGATGCGGCCACGGGGATCGGTGAAATAGGCCAGCCCCATGCGCCCCTCGCCCGGAAGGCCGCCGGTGATCTTGCCCAAGAGCCAGTCGCGCGCGCCGGGTCCCTTGACCTCGAAGCGGGAAAATCCGGGCAGGTCCAGAACGCCGCAGTGATCGCGCACCGCCTCGCATTCCTCGCGGATGCGCGCCTCCCACGGTCCGGCACGGCCCCAGGTCTGTGTTGCTTCCTCGGAGGTGTCATCACCTGGTTTTGCAAACCAATTGGCGCGCTCCCAGCCGTTATAGGCGCCCATCTGGCCGCCCAAGCCGGTGACCCGCTCATGCACCGGGGAGAGCTTGCGATCCCGCCCGGCAGGCCATTCGTGGCGCGGGAAGTGCATGGCATATTCGTGGCCGTAGACCTCCATCCCCTTGGCAACGCAGTAGTCGTGATCGGTGTAATCGGTGTAGCGGCGCGGATCGCAGGACCACATGTCCCATTCCGTCTGCCCATCGACGATCCATTCCGCCAGCACCTTGCCCGCACCGCCGCCCTGGGCAATGCCAAAGGTAAAGACGCAAGCCTCGAAGGCGTTTTTCACCCCTGGCATGGGGCCGATCAGGGGCAAACCGTCCGGGGCATAGGGGATCGGCCCGTTGATAACCCGCGAAACCCCCGCAGTGGCCAGCGCGGGCACCCGCTCCATCGCGTCCGAGACGATATCCTCGATCCGGTCCAGATCATCGTTCCACAGCTGGAAGGAGAAATCCTCGGGCATGGGATCGGCGTCCGTATCCCAATGGGCGCGGCAGTTTGGCTCGTAAGGCCCCAGGTTGAAGCCGTGCTTTTCCTGCCGCAGGTAGTAGGAGACATCCACATCCCGCAAAAGTGGCAGTTTCTTCCCGGTCGCCTTGCTATGGGCTTCGATCTCGGGGATTTCCTCGGACAATAGATACTGGTGGCTCATCACCATCATCGGCACGCTGCGCCCGCCATAGGGTTTGAACCATTCCCCCACCCGCTGCGCGTAATACCCCGCAGCGTTGACCACATAGTCGCAGGCGATGTCACCCTTATCCGTATGCACGATCCAAGTGCCATCGTCGTTCTGGGTCACCCCGGTTGCCGGGCAGAAGCGCAAGATCTTCGCGCCCATGTCCCGCGCGCCCTTTGCCAGCGCCTGCGTCACCTGTGCCGGGTCGATGTCGCCATCATTGGGATCATACAGAGCGCCCGCCAGATCGTGGGTTTCCAAGAAGGGATAGCGCGCCTTGGTTTCCTCGGGGGTCAGGATCTCCATCCCCATCCCCTGATAGCGGCCCATGGCGGCGGCGCGCTCGAACTCCTGCATGCGCTCCTTCGTGTGCGCCAGCCGGATCGATCCGGTCTGGTGGTAGTTCATCGGGTAGTCGACCTCGTCCCCAAGTCGTGCGTACAGCTCGGTCGAGTAGCGCTGCATGTTCATGATCGACCAGGAGGTCGAGAAAGTCGGCACATTGCCCGCCGCGTGCCAGGTCGATCCCGCAGTCAGTTCGTTCTTTTCCAGGAGCACGCAATCGCTCCAGCCCTTCTTGGCCAGATGATAGAGGGACGAACAGCCGACAACACCGCCGCCAATGATGACCACGCGGGCCTTTGAGGGAAATTCAGACATGTTCAGCCTCTTTCATTGTTTATGTGTCGAGACGGCACATGACGTGCCGGTTTCCCATGCGCTGCGGGACGGCGGGCGGGAAGAAGGGTTTGTGTAAAGGGTGTCTGGCGCTAGACTTTGCATCACATCCCAGGAGCAAAGGATCGGGGGAGGCACCATGACTCGCTTTTCCAGCGTGCTGTTTCAGCTGTCCGGGGTCGAACCCGCCCGGCTCAGCGGTTTGGGGCATGATCTTCTGATCGTGGAAACCGGGCTGCGCTCGACAGCGGTGAGCCCGCATTTCACCTCTGCCGATCTGGCCGCGTTGCACCGCGAAAACACCACGGCGATCGGATATCTCAATATGGCTGTCACCGATCACAATCGGGACTACTGGCAGGCGGACTGGACTGTTGGCGGACCTGCGGACAACCCGGACATGGGAGCGATCAACCCGAATGCCGATGTTCCGGATTGGCTTCAAAATGCCCATGGAACGGCTGCGGACTTTGGCCGCATCGTTGACTACAGCGATCCGGACTGGCTTGCGACTGTCCTGGCGCCCTATGCCGCCGATATCGTTGTGGCCGGATTTGGCGGCCTGTTCCTGGACGATGTCGCGCAATACTACCAAGCGGCGGATCAATCGGACGGCAGCTATGCCCAATGGGAAGCCGCCAGGGACATGATGCAGCTGGTCGTCGATCTGGCCGAGGTTCTTGAGCGCGATCATGGCATCGACGCCGAGGCGCTGACCCTGGTGATGAATGGCGGGCCTTTCATCATCAGCGACTATATCTTTGCCCGTCCAGAGGATGAGACCTCTGCAATCGATTACGATCTGATCAACCGCTACCGGGCGCTGGTGGATGGTCTTGTGATCGAGAACGTCACCGAATCCGACTTCGGATTTTGGCGCACCGCGCGTGACTGGTTCAATGGGACCGGTCCCGGAGCGAGCGTTGCCGGTCAAGCGTTTCAGGAGGATCAAACCGATCTGATGGCACTCGAAACCGCCGGCTGGATCGACAATATCGGACGGCTGCTGTCGCGGTTGGACCGCATCGGGGCCGAGGTCTTCATCGCGCGAGACCCAGGTTACGATGCGGCCCTGACACCGGAGCGCATTGGAACCGCCGGTGCGGACCGGTTGCGCGGCGACATCACCGATGACGTTTTGATCGGGCTTGGCCACGCCGATATCCTGCGCGGGCGCGGCGGTGATGACATTATCTTCGGCGGGCGCGGGGATGATGTGATCTATGGCTCTGCCGGCGACGACATCATCTTTGCCGGTGGCGGAAACGACACCATCTACGGCGGCGGCGGCAATGACATCATCATTGGAGGCGCGGGCAGAGATGTGATCCACGGCGGGCGCGGGCGGGACAGTCTTGTCGGCGGCACCGGAGAGGATCTGGTGAACGGTGGGCGTGGTCTCAATGAGGTCTATCAGGACAGCCCGGCTCAGACCGTGCTGGACGACTGGTTCATATGAGGGGAACACCGCGCGCATCGGATTTCTAGTCGCGCTGAGGCAGCCCGTCGGCGATCTCGTAATAGTCGCCCTTGCTGCCGGTAAAGATGTGCTTTTCGATCTTCAGCCCGGTGGGGTCTTCGACCGCGCCAAGGGCAAAGCTGATGGTGTCTTCGTCATAGGCCTTCCAGAACAGGAAGGAGCCGCAGCGGGCGCAGAAGCCGCGTTTGGCATCCGGGGAGGCCTGAAACCAACTGACGGATCCGGTGATTGCAAGCTCCGCCTCCGGCACATAGGCCGAGGCCCAGATACCGCCCGATTGCTTGCGGCATTGGCCGCAGTGGCACATGGAGGCGCCTTTTGGGGCCGCAGCGGTTTCGAAACGGATATCGCCGCACAGGCAGGATCCCTTGATCATCGGACAGTCTCCACGCTTGGTGTGCTGCTGGCGCCCAAAAGCACGCCATAGATTATGAAACACAGGGCCAGCACCCGGCGGATCCAGACATTGAAAACGGCTTTGAGCGCCGCCTTGCCCATCAGAACCCCCAAGAGCGTAAAGCCCGTGTAGCTGAGCGTCGTCAGCACCAGCGCGGTCGGCATGATCACCGACATCTGCTCCCAGATCGGCACGCCGGGCTGCACGAACTGTGAAAAGGCGGCAAGGTATCCGGCGACGCTTTTAGGGTTGATCGTGGCGACCGCCAGTGCGTGCAGATAGACATGGCGCGCGGGCCGTTCGACCGCGGGCGTGGGGCGGGTTGCATTGATCCAGCCGCGAATGCCGAGGAAAATCAGGAACCCCGCGCCGATCACCTTGGCCACAAGGAACCCGGTCGGCGAGGCCGCGATCAGCGCCGTCACCCCCAGCGCCGACAGCACCAGAAAGGCGCTGGCCTGCGTCAGGATCGCCAGCACCCCCAGCATCGCCTTGGGCAGGCCCAGCGTCATGCCGTTGGAGATGCAATTGACCGCGTTCGGCCCCGGCGTGGTGACAAAGACCACCCAGAACAGGGCAAAGACACTCCAGGCTTCGAAACTCATGACGCGTCCCCCTCAATAGACCGGCGGGGCGATGACCCAGACGGCCACAGCGGGCGCATCATAGGGGTTGGCCCATTGATAGGGTTCATGGCGGATGCGGAAACTGTCGCCGGGGCCGACGGTGAAGGCGCGGCCGCCGATCACCAGGTCCAGCTTGCCCGAAATCATGTAGCCCACCTCCTGGGTGGGACGGTCCGCCGGGGTCTGCATGCGCGAGCGCGGCGCAAAGGTCGAATGCACCATCTCGAAATCATCAGTCAGATCGGGTGAGAGCAGCTCTTCGATCAACCCTTCCTCGCCCGAGCCCATCGGGCGGCGGGCACCTGCGCGCACCACGTAACCCTGTTCCTGCGCAGGCACATGGGAATGGGCGAACAGCATCGACATTGGCACACCCAGGCACTGCGCGATCTGGCGCAGGTCCGAGATCGAGGGCTCCGACAGGTCCCGCTCCACCTGGCTGAGCCAGCCGACGGAACGCTCCAACCGATCCGCGATCTCCGCCAGCGTCAGCCCGCGCGCCTTGCGCAGGGCGCGGATATCGGCGCCAAGGCTGGCAGAGGAAGGCGACAGATCGGACAAGGGGTGGCTCCGGTTCGTGAAAAAATGCAGCGCTTTTTCACGATGACCCGAGTCGGTGAAATTTCAAAGTGTTTTTTCACGAAGGCGAAGAAATCTCCACCTAGTGCGCAAAGACCTGTTTCAGGATCGCAGTCAGCTGATCCGCATCTTCCTGGGTAAAGGCATCGGGCTGATCGCTGTCGATGTCGAAGACGCCGATCAGATCCCCCGCCGCGTTCCAGACCGGCAGCACCAGCTCCGACCGGGTGGAAGAGGCGCAGGCGATATGGCCGGGGAAATCCTCCACGTCCGGCACCAGCTGTACCGCGCCGCTGCGCGCCGCAGCACCGCAGACGCCGCGCGAGAACGGGATCTGCAGGCAGCCATGGCCGCCCTGATAGGGGCCGATCTTCAGCAGCTCGGGGGCCACCACCCGGTAGAAGCCCGTCCAGTCGAAACGGTCGTCGCTGTGATGCACTTCGCAAGCAACGGTGGCCATCAGGGCAACCTCATCCGTCTCGCCCTCGGTCAGGGCGGCGATGGTCTTGGCCAAAGTGGTGTAATCGAGGCTCATCCTGTCAGGCTCCCGCGTTTTCGGTTCTCAGGATGCTCTATCCCGCGACAGGCACGTGGACGCAAGATCTCCTCACGCATCGGTGTGGAGCGCAAAGGCCAGCCACTGCGCCGCCTCCGAGATGGCGATATCGCCTTGCGGGACTACCTTGGTCAGGTTCAGGAAGCCGTGGATCTGGCCCGGATAGCGCGAGACGGTGACGGGAACACCCGCCTGTTCCAGCGCCGCCGCATAGGACAGGCCATCGTCCCACAGGGGATCATGCCCCGCCACCAGCACAAAGGCCTGCGACTGTCCGGCAAGGCAGGGCGACATCAAGGGAGAGATCTCCGGCGCCAGCCGGTCCTGGCCCTGCGGCACATATTGATCCATGTACCATTCCATCCGGGGTCGCGACAGCAGGGCATGATCATGCAGCGCCTGCACCGAGGCCGAGGTGAGCCGCGCATCCACCGCCGGATAGATCAGGAGCTGCGCCTGTGGCAGGGGCAGCCCGCCTTCGGACAGGCTGTGCAGCAGGCTTGCGGTCAGGTTGGCACCGGCACTGTCGCCGCCCACCGCCAGTCTGGCCGGATCGATCCCCAGATCCTCGGCATGATCCAGCAGCGCCCGGTAGCCTGCCATCACATCCTGCGGCGCCGCCGGGAAGGGGGCTTCCGGCGCAAGGCGATAGCTGAAGGCCACAACGCAGACCCCTGCCCGCGCCGCCAGTTTGGCGCACAGCGCATCATGGGTGTCGATGCTGCCCTGGATCCAGCCGCCGCCGTGCAGATACATCAGGCAGGGCATCGGTCGGCTTTGATCGATCGCTTCGGGAATATACTGGCGCGCGGGCCGCACCCCGTCAGCACCCGGCAGGGTAATATCGCGCCGTTCTACCGGAGCCGTGCAGGGCGCATCGAACTTTTCGACAAATCCAGCAAGTTGCGCCCGGCTTTCCTCTACCGTCGGCTGGACTGCGGGATCGCGCACCAGGCTCACCAGATCCGCAACCGCCTGCGCCTTGGGATCCGCGCGACGGCCATCGACCACGGGCAAGGCCCCGCCATATGACGCACGCACCAGGCGCTCGGGCAAAAGGACCCGCACCAAAGCCCAAAGCAGTTTTAAAGTCTTCATTGAAATCTCCCGGCTGAAATCACCTGCCCTTCGCCATGATACAGTCGGCACAGGCAGGATCACTCTGCGGAGGAGACAGCCGCCGCGCAAGTCATCTGGCACGGCGGCAAAGCAAAGGGCAGGGAAATGCCCCTGCCCTTTGATAGAAATCAGACGCGATCAGGCGCGATCAGACACGCTCGATGGCAATCGCCGTGCCTTCACCGCCGCCGATGCAGATGGCCGCAACACCGCGTTTCAGGCCGCGTTTCTCCAGCGCATTCAGCAGCGTCACCATGATCCGCGCACCGGATGCGCCGATGGGATGGCCCAGGGCACAGGCGCCGCCGTTGACGTTCATCTTGTCGCGGGAAATGCCCATTTCATGCATGAAGGCCATGGGCACCACGGCAAAGGCCTCGTTCACTTCCCACAGATCGACATCATCAACCGACCAGCCAAGACGTTTCAGCAGGTTTTGCGCTGCGGGTACCGGCGCGGTGGTGAACCAGCCGGGCGCCTGGGCGTGGCTGGCATGACCCATGATGCGCGCCCGCACGTTCAGGCCCTTTTCCTTGGCCGCCTCTTCCGAAGCCAGAACCAGCGCCGCCGCACCGTCTGAGATCGACGAAGCATTGGCCGCCGTCACCGTGCCATCCTTGCGGAAGGCAGGCTTCAGGTTCGGGATCTTCTCAGGACGGGCCGACTGGGGCTGCTCGTCCGTGGTGATGATTCGCTCGCCGCTGCGGGTGTGCAGGGTGACCGGGGTGATCTCACCCTCGAAGGCGCCGCTGCGTTCCGCGTCCAGCGCGTTCGACAGAGAGGCCAGCGCATATTGATCCTGCGCTTCACGGGTGAACTGGAATTTCTCTGCGCAATCCTCGGCAAAGGTGCCCATCAGGCGGCCCTTGTCATAGGCGTCTTCCAACCCGTCGAGGAACATGTGGTCGATGACCTGGCCGTGACCGATCCGCGCGCCATTGCGCATCTTGGGCAGCAGATAGGGGGCATTGGTCATGCTCTCCATACCGCCCGCGATCATCGTGTCGGCATGGCCGAGCGCGATCTGGTCAAAGGCGATCATCGCCGCCTTCATGCCCGATCCGCACATCTTGTTGAGCGTGGTGGCGGGTACCTCTTCGCCCAATCCGCCTGCGAATCCGGCCTGGCGCGCAGGTGCCTGGCCCTGGCCTGCAGGCAGAACGCAGCCCATCAGAACCTCGTCCACCGTCTCGGCGCCGGCACCGGCCAGTGCCGCCTTGATCGCCGCTCCGCCCAGTTCGGCGGCGCTGACGCCATCAAAGACACCCTGGAAACCGCCCATCGGGGTCCGGGCTGCACCAGCAATGACAACTTGTTTCATGAAATTTTCCTCCAATCGTCGAAATAATCCATACAGAATGCTAAGGTTTGAGGTCTAGAGTTCTTGTGAAGTACAGATTGATCCCCGGGGAATGACTATGAGCCTATCCAGTACTGTAACGGACGGCGCCCAGATCGTGACAGTCAATGCCGAGCGCATCGACGCAGCTATGGCGATTCGATTCAAAGAGAACATGCGCTCCGCCACCGAAAGCGGACCGGATCGCGTGATCCTTGACCTATCCGAAGTCCAATTCATTGATTCCAGCGGCCTTGGCGCGATTGTTGCCGCCATGAAGCAGCTGGGCCAAGGGCGCCAACTGGATCTGGCAGGCCCGACCCCCATGGTGGAAAAAGTATTCCGGCTGACGCGCATGGATACGATTTTCAACCTCTACAGTTCGCTGACCGAAGCGATCTCAGAAACCCAAGTCGGGACGTGATCGAACACGTGACCCCCCGCGCGAAGCGAGATGCTAATGGCTGAAACTTTTGCCTGCTCGTTCACGGCCACTGAACTGGATGCTCGTTCGGGCATCACAGAGGTTGTGAAACGGCTACGCGAAATGGGCATTCCGAAACTTCGGGTCGACGAAGTCCAAATCGCGCTGGCGGAAGCCGTAAACAACGTCGTGGAACACGCCTATGCCGGCAAGACACCCGGCGATGTGCGGATCCGCTGTTCGCTTGACCCGCAGCGACTTTGGATCGATATCAGCGACGCCGGCGATCCCTTTCCCGAAGGCCAGCTGCCCGAAGGCAAACCTGCAAACATCGACGTACCACTGGACCAGCTTCCAGAGGGCGGATTTGGCTGGTTCCTCATCCGGGAGCTTACCAGCGATATTCAGTATGAGCGCAACGCCGGGAACAACCAGCTGTCCCTGTGTTTCGAAATACAGGTGACACGGGCCTAGGAGGCACAGGTCCTGAGCCAAGCCATGCCGCCCCAAAGCCGCCACAAAACCGGCCTAAGACCGCCCAATTGATATGCTTTTCTCTTAACATGAGCTGGTTGTAGCTTTGCCCGGCGCCATGTTTCACTGCCCCCACCGAAGTCTTGGCGCCGGGTATTCCCTTGGCACGACAGCTGCCGTCGCTTGCGACCCCTCTCTCCTCGATACTGGCCCGCCCCCGTCTTTCGCGTTGCCTTCGGATCAATAGGCACTACCCTGCGCCCGAAACGAACAGGGAGAGGCCCATGCGCGACTTTCAACAACCGGGGCGATCAGCCGTCTTTGCACAGAACGGGATCTGCGCCACATCGCACCCATTGGCCGCAGGCGCTGCCATCGACATCCTGAAACGGGGCGGCAATGCCATGGATGCAGCCATCGCCGGTGCCGTTCTGCTGGGGATTTGCGAACCGCAGATGACCGGCATCGGCGGCGACTGTTTTGTCCTCTATACCCGCCCCGGCAGCGATGAGATCCACGCGCTCAACGGTTCTGGCCGCGCGCCTGCCGCCGCCGATGCCGCGGCACTGCGCAGCCAGGGTCTGGACACCATTCCCCTGCGCAGCCCTCATGCGGTGACCGTGCCCGGCGCCATCGACGCCTTTTGCCACCTCTCGGAAACCGAAGGCAAACTGGGCCTTGATGCGCTTCTGGCGCCCGCGATCCACTATGCCGAGACCGGCGTTCCGGTGGCCCCGCGCGTGGCCTTTGACTGGGCCAATGACGCAGGCACCCTGCAGGGGAGCGCGCGCGACAGCTACCTGTTTGGTGGCAAGGCGCCATCGGTCGGGCAGATCTTCCGCGCCCCCGGTCAGGCCGAAGTCCTGCGCCGCATCGCCAAGGACGGGCGCGATGCCTTCTACACCGGCGAAGTGGCCGAAGACATGGTTGCAGCCCTCAATGCCCGTGGCGGCGTCCACACGGCCGAGGATTTCGCCGCCACCGCCTGCATGGCCACGACCCCGGTTGCAGGTGATTACAAGGGCATCGATCTGGTGGAACATCCGCCCAACGGCCAGGGCGCGACCGCGATCCTGATGCTGAACATCCTCAAGCATTTCGACATTGCCGGCATGGATCCCTTCGGTGCTGAACGCGCCCATATCGAGGCCGAGGCGGCCAAGTTGGCCTATGACGCCCGCAACCGCTTCATTGCCGACCCCGATCACACCAGCCGCCTCGATCACATGCTGGCACCGGAAACCGCCGCCAAACTGGCCGCGCTGATCGACCCCAAGCGTGCCATGGCCGCCCCGGGCCCGCTCAGCGAGGCGGTGCACAAGGATACGATCTATATCACCGTGGTCGACAAGGACCGGATGGCGGTCTCGCTGATTTACTCGATCTTCCATGGCTTCGGGTCTGGGATCGCGTCAGAGAAATTCGGTCTCCTGCTGCAGAACCGCGGTGCGGGCTTCACCCTGGAGGAAGGTCACGCCAACGAACTTGGCGGCGGCAAGCGCCCGATGCATACGATCATTCCGGGCATGCTGCGCCAGAACGGCCGCGTGATCATGCCGTTTGGCGTCATGGGCGGCGCCTATCAGCCCAATGGCCATGCGCGTTTTGTCTCCAATATCACCGATTTCGGCCTTGATCCGCAGGCCGCCATGGATGCGCCGCGCAGCTTCTCGGATGCCGGGGTGATGAAGGTCGAACGCGGCTATTCGGACGCCGTACGCCAGACGCTTTCGGACATGGGCCACAAGGTCGAGATCCCGGACACCGCCATCGGCGGATCGCAGGCCATCCGCATTCACGACGGCGATCTTCTGGAAGGCGCCAGCGATCCCCGCAAGGACGGCTGTGCCCTGGGGTACTGATCGACGGGTCCTATCGGTATCACGCAACCGCGCCGCGCCGTCAGGTGCGGCGCCATGCCCAAGGCTGCCAGGGGGACCGGCACAGCCGGTCTACCCGCAGGCGCGGGAGCCCGCCGCTACGGGTCACAAGCCCCAAAACTGCCGGGCGATCAGTTCAGCTGGTACTGCAGGGAATAGGTGGCGCCGTCGAACTGGCCGAACATCTCCGGCACATCGGGATGGCTGACCGGCTCGCCCGAGTAATCGGCAACCAGGTTCTGCTCCGACACATAGGCCACGTAGTAGCTCTGCTCGTTTTCCGCCAGAAGGTGATAGAACGGCTGGTCCTTCACCGGTCGGCTGTCCTCGGGAATGGCTTCATACCATTCCTCGGTATTGGCAAAGGTGGGATCCACGTCAAAGACCACACCGCGAAACGGGTGCTTCCGGTGGCGGACGACCTGGCCCAGGTTATATTTTGCACGCGTTCTCAACATGGTCTTGCTGCCCCCGTCGTTTGTTACTAACGCGTATGGGCGGCGGATGTCCAACGCTTGAGGCAAATTTTCGGGGAAACAGACTGTGAACCTTGCTGTGACAGTGCTTGAGATCGTGGCACCGGTCTTCCTATTGGCGGGAGTCGGTTTTGCCTGGGTGCGCCTTGGCTTCGAGTATCGCATTCAATTCGTGACCCGGCTGGCGATGACCCTGGCCGTGCCCTGCCTGATCTTCACCGCCCTGATGAAAACAGAGCTGGACAAGGGTGCCATCGGCTGGTTCGTGCTGGCGGCGCTTGCCGGGCATGCTCTCTTGGCCCTGGCCGGTGCGGCGCTTGTACGCGTGATGCGGCTGCAACGGCGCAGCTACCTTGCCCCCTTCATCTTTGGCAATACCGGCAACCTCGGCATTCCCCTGTCGCTCTTTGCCTTTGGTGAGGCGGGCCTTGGCTATGCGGTGGCGATGCTGGCGGTCTCGGCCGTGCTGTCCTTCACCTTCGGGATCTATCTGGTCGCCGGAGAAGGCGGCGGCAGCAAGGCGCTGCGCGAACCCATGGTCTGGGCCACGCTGCTGGGTGCGCTCTTCCTGTGGCAGGGCTGGCAGACCCCCCGGTTCCTGACCAATGCGCTGGACCTGATCGGGCAGATGGCCATTCCGCTGATGCTGATTACGCTTGGCGTTGCCGTTGCCCGGCTGACACCGGGAAAAACCGGCCTTGCCGTGGTGCTGTCGCTGATCAAGGTCACGCTCAGCGCTGCCATCGGCTGGGGGTTGGGGCTGGCCTTTGGCCTTGATTATACCGCCTTTGGCGTCCTGGTGCTGCAACTGGCAACACCGGTGGCCGTCACCTCCTATCTTTTGGCGGAAAAATTCGAAGCCGATGCCCAGGCTGTGGCTGGCATGGTCGTGGTCTCCACCCTGATGTCCGTTGCAGCTCTGCCTCTGCTTCTGTCCCTGCTTCTGGAAATGTGATTTCCTCGACAGGGTGAATTCGCTAAACTGCCTGAAAAACATAAGGCAGAGGCAATGAGCAGAATCGTCCTCGCCCTGATCCTCCTGTTGGCGGTTGCCTCCTGTGGAGGTGGGCACAAGTCCCCGCCGCGTAATCTTGATAACGCCTGCAGCATTATCAAGCAGCGGCCCGAGTACCTGAAAGCCTTCCGCGCGACCGAGCGCCGCTGGGGCGTGCCCGTGCATGTGCAGATGGCCACGATCTACCACGAAAGCCGGTTTGACGGCGATGCGCGCACGCCGCACAAGTACCTTCTGGGGGTGATCCCGATGGGGCGCCAGTCCAGCGCCTACGGCTACAGCCAGGCCCTGGATGGCACCTGGGACGATTACCGCCGCGACACCGGCAGGCGCCGCGCCAAGCGGGACCGGATCCGGGATGCCGCCGATTTCATGGGCTGGTACATGAACCGCACCCGCGAAAAGAACGGTATTCCGCTCTATGACGCACGCAACCAGTACCTTGCCTATCACGAAGGCCACAGTGGCTATGCCCGCGGCACCTATCGCAGGAAATCCTGGCTGATCCGCGTTGCCGACAAGGTCGAGGCCCGCTCGATGATGTATCAGGCACAGCTCGCCACCTGCCGCAAGTTCCGCTAAGCGGGCGCTCCCGCCGATCTCGGGACCTTCTGCGAAGGACCCTCGCTCGTTGGGCCCGGCACCGCCCATCGGGCGGTGCTGCAGCTTTCCCAGGCAAAGGATCAAAACCACAACTGACCGGAACCGACCGCGCCACGCCTTTGGCGTGGCGCCTGGCCCAACGCCGCACAAAGGCGGCCGGGCGCAGCCCGGGCACCTGCGGGGGCGGGAGGTCTAGCTGCAGCCCCTCGCGCCATTCGGTCAGCTAGCGTGAATTGCTTCCGGGGCCGGTGTTGAACAGGAAGGCGGACAGCTTGCCGCCCGTCTCAAGCGCGCCCAGGATCACCGTCGTGCGTCCCCCGGCACTGTCATGCACCACCCATTTGCGCAGCTCCACCGGATCGCCGGTGAACATCAACTCCAACCCGCCATATTCCGGGTTCTCCGGATCCTGTGCCTGCAGGATGGTGGAGGTGCCATCGAACTGATGCCCCACAACCATGCCTGCCCGCTCCAGATCCACCTGTTTGGCAAGAATGATCGACAGCGGCGTGCGTTTCAGCGGATAGGTCTCGGGCGGTTGGTTCGACTTTGGATCATGGATCACCACGGATCCCGCTCCAGCCACCACGGTTGCGCCATTATCCCCGTCATATTCAAACCGCATCCGGCCCGGGCGATGGATATAGAGCTTGCCCGTAGACAGGCTGCCATCGTCATTGATCTGGGTGAACGTCGCCTCGGCGGTGGTCAGCCCGTTGAGATAGGCCGAGAGCTGCTCAAGGCTCAGCTTCTCTGCCGCCCAGGACGCCGGAGCCAGGGTGACAAGCGCGATGGCAAGTAGGATCTGTTTCATGTGCCCTAGATAAGCCCTGCAATGGCAAAGGGAAGAGGCCGCCCGTGAAACGGGCAGCCCTGCGCGCGGTTCCGCCAATTATTGCTCGGGCACCAGGATTTCGCGTTTGCCCACGTGGTTGGCCGGAGAAACAAGCCCCTCTTCCTCCATCTGCTCCACCAGGCGGGCGGCCTTGTTGTAGCCGATCGCCAGCTTGCGCTGGATGTAGGAGGTCGAGCACTTGCGATCCTTGATCACGATCTGCACCGCGGAATCATACAGCGCATCCTCACCGGTGGTGTTGCCGCCGGTGGAGAGCCCCAGAACCGCGTCGATATCATCGGCCTTTTCGTCATCCGGACCATCCAGCACCGTGCCCACATAGGCGGGCGGGCCGAATTGCTTGAGGTGCGTGACGACCTCCTCGACCTCTTCATCGGACACAAAGGGCCCGTGGCAGCGGGTGATCTTGGCGCCGCCGGCCATATAGAGCATGTCGCCCATGCCCAGCAGCTGCTCGGCGCCCATTTCACCGAGGATGGTGCGGCTGTCGATCTTGCCGGTCACCTGGAAGGAAATCCGGGTTGGGAAGTTCGCCTTGATGGTACCGGTGATCACATCGACCGAGGGCCGCTGGGTCGCCATGATCAGGTGAATGCCGCTTGCCCGCGCCATCTGCGCCAGGCGCTGGATGCAGGCCTCGATCTCCTTGCCCGCGACCATCATCAAGTCGGCCATCTCGTCCACGATGACGACGATATAGGGCAGCGCCTCGGGCGCGAATTCTTCGGTCTCGAACACCGGCTCACCGGTGTCATCGTCAAAGCCGGTCTGCACCGTGCGGGAGAACAGCTCGCCCCTCGAGAGCGCCTCTTTCACGCGGCCATTGTAGCCCGCGATATTGCGCACGCCCATCTTGGACATCTTGCGATAGCGGTCCTCCATCTCGCCCACCACCCATTTAAGGGCGACAACCGCCTTCTTGGGGTCGGTGACAACGGGGGACAGCAGATGCGGAATGCCGTCATAGACGGAGAGCTCCAGCATCTTGGGGTCGATCATGATCAGGCGGCATTCATCCGGGCTGAGCTTGTAGAGCAGCGACAGGATCATGGTGTTGATCGCAACCGACTTGCCCGACCCGGTGGTGCCCGCGATCAAAAGGTGCGGCATCTTCGACAGATCCGCGACGACCGCGTCCCCGCCGATGTCCTTGCCCAGCGCCAGCGGCAGGTTCTGCGTGCCGTCGCCATAATCGCGGCTCGACAGGATCTCGCGGAAGCTGACCATCTCGCGCTTGTCATTCGGAAGTTCAATACCGATCACCGAGCGCCCCGGCACGGTGGACACCCGCGCCGACAGGGCCGACATGGAGCGCGCGATATCATCCGCCAGACCGATCACCCGGCTCGCCTTCAGACCCGGCGCGGGCTCCAGTTCATACATGGTGACGACCGGGCCGGGGCGGACCGAGACGATCTCGCCCTTGACGCCATAGTCATCCAGCACCGATTCCAGCATCCGCGCGTTTTCTTCCAGCGCTTCGTCGCTCAGGTGATGGCGTTCGACTGTCGAGGGGTTGGACAGGAGCGACAGCGGCGGCAGTTCAAAGGCATCGCTGTCGGTGTCCTCCAGCGCAAGACGGGGCTGCGCCTCTTCCTTGGCGCGGGTCGAGGGCTCCGGCGCGCGCCGCTGGGGCTGTTCCACCACCACCTTGCGCGGTTCGGCCACCGGAATGCTGATCGCCTCTGCGGCGGGCTCTGCCGTACGTGCCACGACGGGTGCGGGCGGCAGCGATGCAGGCGCTTCGGCGACGACCTCGGGGTAATCGGCTTCGGGCTTGACCTCTTGCGGAGCGGACGGAGCCTGAGCCGCCGTCAAGGGCGGTTCCGGCGGCAGTCCCGCCTGCGGCGCCGGGTCGGCATTGAACACAAGCGGTTCCGGACGACGGCCGCGCCCCTTGGTCAGAGGCAGGTTCGGATCGGGTTCGGTCACCTGTCCGGCAGCCCGGCGCACCCGGATGGCATTGGCAATCTTCTGGGAAATGCGGTCATCGCCCGGCAGATCCTCGTCAAATTCAGGCGGCTCCTGCTCCACCAGTTCCGGCTGCGGCATCGGGGCATTCGCCAATTCGGGATCGGCGCGGCGGATCAACCCCGGCATGCGCGCCAGCAGGCCGGTCTTTTCCGGCACCGGAGCAACGGCAGGCTCTTCGGGGTAGGTCTCGAACATCTGCGGCTCTGCCTGGGCCTCGGCCATGGCAGCGCGGGCATCGTCGCGGGCGACCGCGGCCTCTTCAGCGCGGGCGGCACGTTTCTCGCGATAGGACATCGCGGCCTGCAGGCTGCCCGATGCGCCGCGGCCTAAAAGGCTGGCCACTGCGCCATAGATCATCACCACGCCCAGCAGCAGGAACCGGCCTGCCCGCAGCAATTCTCCCCGGGAAAACCCGCAGACGAAGATACCCAGGACAACCATGCCCAGCGCCATCAGAAGCGACATCAGCTTCACCGCGAAATGCGAGCTGATCGGCGCCAGCGTCAGCAGCGCCCCCATCACCGTGTCACCAAACAGACCGCCCAGGCCGAAACTATGGGTCGCCAGCCATTCCGCACCCGGCACCAGCGTGGCCGCATAGACCGAGGCCACCGCGATCAGGACCGGGGCAAAGACCAGGCGTCCGATCGCCTGATCGGAGCCAAGGTGCAGCAGGAAGCGCCCGCCCCAGACCAAGAGCGTCATCGCCAGGGCGACACCGCCCCAGCCAACCACCATGAACAAAGGCGCCGCAATCGAGGCGCCCATGCGCCCCAGCCAGTTCTGCACCGGCGCATCAGTAGAGACCATCCAGTTCGGATCGTCGGGCGTGTAGGAGCCGATCATCGCCGCGGCCATCAGGCCCAGCCCCAAAAGAACGATGCCGATCAGTTCCTTGCCACGCTTTTCAATGGCTGCCTGCATCGTGCTGTCCAGCAAGGGATCGCGGCTACGAGTTTGAAATGCCATGCCTACCTCAGTTCCAGTTGTCGCAGTCCGCCCGGCTGTCCCGCCAGGTCTGTACCTGCTTTGCTCTCTTGATCTTGGCCACCCGCCCCGCTGCCGGGGGCGAGCCGCAGTCGTTTCAGTACAGGCAGTCGCGCAGAGTGGTCAGCGCCGCCCGTGTGGTGTCAGCCGGGGCGACCAGCGCCACCCGGATGTATCCTGCGCCCGGATTTTCTGCCGCCTCGCCCTGCGCCAGATAGGCACCGGGCAGAACCCGCACGCCCGTCTCGGTCCACAGCTTCAGCGCCGCGGCCTCGCCGTCCTCGACCGGCAGCCACAGGAAGAACCCGGCCTCGGGCGCCATATAGCCGTTGAGGCCGCCCAGGACCTCATCCGCGATGCGGTACTTTTCCTGATACAGTGCGCGGTTTTCCTCCACATGCGCCTCATCGGCCCAGACCCGCGCCGCCGCTGCCTGCAGAGGTCCGGGCATCGGGGCACCGGTGTAGGCGCGCAACTGCTTGATACGCGTGATGCTTTCAGGTCCACCCGCGATCAGCCCGGCGCGCAGGCCAGGCAGGTTCGAACGTTTCGACAGCGAGTTGAACAACACCACCCGCTCGGGATCGGCGCCCAGCTCCTGCGCGACGGTCAATGCGCCAACGGGCGCGCTATCGCGGTAGATCTCGGAATAGCATTCATCGGCAAAGATGCGGAAATCATACTTTTCGGCCAGCCGGATCAGATCGGCCCAATAGTCGCGGCTGGCAACGGCCCCCTGCGGGTTCGCGGGCGAGCAGATATAGGCCACGGCGGTGCGGTTCAGCACCTCCTCAGGCAGGCTGGCGTAATCGGGCAGATGGCCGGTCGCAGAGGTCGCGGGCACAAAGACCGGCTCGGCCCCGACCGAGATCGCCGCCACCATATAGACCTGGTAGAACGGGTTCGGGATCAGCACCACGGGCCGCTGGCCATTCTTGGTCTCGGGGCACAGCGCCATCGCCGCATTGTACAGCCCCTCACGGGTGCCGTTCAGCGCCATGACGTTGCGGTCCGGCTCCATCGTCACGCCATAGCGGCGGGCGATCCAGTCGCACATGGCCTGTCGCAGATCGTCGGAACCGTCGTTGGGCGGGTAGCTGTTGAACCCGGCGGCATTCTCCGCGATCACATCCGTGACCCAGGCCGGAAAGGCGTGTTTCGGCTCCCCAATGGTCATATGCACCACATCCCCGCCCGGGGCGTGGTGGTCCAAAAGCGCCCGCAAACGCGGAAACGCATAGGCTGGCAGGTTCGAAAACCGCTCAGGGAAGTTCATCGCTTATGCCTCAGGTTCGGGATCATTGGCGCCCCGTTTGCAGATAAGGTACAGAGCGCGGCCCCATCCGTCCAGTCGCATGGACGCCGCGCGATCAAGTTGTGGCTTTCAGGACAACGCCCCAGGCGCTGCCCTGCGGCCATCAGGAGAGGGCCAGCTCGACACTGGCCCCGATGCGCAACAGCGCCTCTTCGCAATCGGGGTGGCCAAGGATCTGCAAGCCGCAGCTGGCTTTGCCGGTCGGCAGGCTCAGCGCGCAAAGCCCCATCAGGTTGCCGATACGGGTGTTGCGCAGGGTCAGAAGGTTGGCCTTGACGTAGTAGTCATGATCGCTGTGCAGCCGTTCCATATTGGGCGGCAGGATCGGGCAGGTCGGCGTCAGCACCCCGTCAAAGCCCGAAACCGCCTGATCCCAGGCCATCCGGCACTGCTCCAGCTTGGCCCAGGCTGCCACGTAATCAGCCCCGCTATGCTGTGCGCCCGACCGGAAGCGTTCCAGGATCTCGGCAAACATCACATCGGGACTGGCCTCGATCACATCCTTCCACAACCCATAGGCCTCGGTCGTGAAAAGGATCGCGCTGAGGCCCATCGCCTCTTCCAGCTGCGGCACCTCCAGCGGCACAATCTCGGCGCCTGCGGCCTTCAGCCTGCCCAGGGTTTCCACATGGGCGGCGGCGATCTCGGGCTCCAGATCGTCCCAGGCAATGCTGCGCAGATCGGCAAAGCGGCAGCCCTTCAGCGACGGCGGGTTGCGCAGGTCCGGCCCCGATGTGCCCTCCATGAGACCCAGCATCAGCCCGGCATCCTCGACCGAACGCGCAAGCGGTCCGACCGTATCGAACTTCAGGCACAGCGGCACGACGCCTTCCAGGCTGATCCGCCCCGAGGTGGTCTTCAGCCCCACCAGGTTGTTCCAGGCCGAGGGGATCCGCACCGATCCACCGGTGTCAGATCCGATCCCGCAGGCCGCCAGCCCATAGGCCACCGAAGCTGCCGCCCCGGATGAGGACCCCCCCGGTGCCGCATCCTCGTCAGTCACACAGGGCGGCGTTGCCTTCACCGGGTTCAGGCCCAGACCGGAAAAGGCCAGCTCGCTCATATGGGTCTTGCCAAGGCACACTGTCCCCATCGATGTGGCATTTGCCAGAACCCGCGCATCGTGCTCTGGCACCCGGCCCTTCAACAGGTCCGATCCAGCCTCGGTCTGGGTTCCGGCACTGTCAAACAGGTCCTTCCAGCTGATCGGCACCCCGTCCAGGGCAGAGCGCCGCAGACCCAGCTTGGCCCGTTGCGACGCCGCCTCGGCCTCGGCCAGGGCGCGCTCATGGGTGACTTGCGTGTAGATCCTGTCGCGCAGCGGGTGGGCATCGATGGCATCCAGATAACAGCCGGTCAGGTCGATCGGATCGATCTCCCCGGCCTCGATCCCGCGCCCCAATTCCGCCGCCGTCATCTTCAGCCATTCATGCATCCCGTTGATCTCCCCTGATCCGTTTGACGCGACGGTAGCGGCAGCGGCACGGCGCGGCAATCCCACGCAGGATGTTGAGGCGCCCGAATGGACAATCGGTTGGACAATCCCCGCGCAAGGCGCATATTGCACCCCATGAAGAACAGCTCCGATATCCTGATCGTTGGCGGCGGGCTGAATGGCCCGGCCCTTGCCCTTGCGCTGGCCCAGACCGGCCACAGCGTGACCGTGATCGACGCCCTCCCCGAACTGGCCCTGCAGGACGACGGGTTCGACGGGCGCGGCTATGCGCTTGCGCTGGCCTCCAAGCGCCTGCTGGACCGGATCGGCGTCTGGCAACACGTGGCCGACCAGGCGCAGCCGATGCTGGAGATCAAGGCCTCGGACGGTCACGCCGGTGAGGGCCCCGCACCCTTCTTCATCCATTTCGATCATACCGAGATCGAGGAAGGCCCGATGGGCTTCATGGTCGAGGATCGCTTCCTGCGCCGCGCCTTCCTGGCCACCATGAAAGATGAGCCGCTGATCACCACGGTGAACGGGCGCCGCGTGGTGGCACAATCCCCCGATCAGACCGGCGTCACCGTGACCCTGGATGACGGCTCCGAACTGCGCGGCAGGCTGCTGGTCGGCTCCGACGGGCGCAAAAGCGGCACCGCCCTGCGGGCCGGGATCAAGCGCAGCGGCTGGGACTACGGGCAGACAGCACTGGTCTGCGCCATCGATCATGAGAAACCCCATGGCGGCATCGCCCATCAGTTCTTCATGCCCGCCGGGCCGCTGGCCATCCTGCCCCTGCCCGGCAACCGCTCCTCCATCGTCTGGAGCGAGAAGACCGAAACCGCCGCAGCCATCCAGGCGCTGGATGACGCCGGTTATATCGCAGCACTCAAGCCCCGCTTCGGGGATTTCCTGGGCGAGATTTCACTGGCGGGCAAACGCTTCACCTATCCGCTGAACCTCACCGTCGCCAACAGCTTCATCGCGGACCGTCTGGCGTTGATCGGCGACGCCGCCCACGGGATGCACCCGATCGCAGGACAGGGCCTGAACGCGGGCCTGCGCGATGTGGGTGCGCTCGCCGAAGTGCTGACCGAAGCCACAAGGCGTGGCGAGGATATCGGATCGTCGCTGGTGCTGGAGCGCTACCAGCAGTGGCGCCGCTTTGACACCGCGACGCTAGCGATGGCCACCGATGTGTTCAACAAGCTCTTTTCCAACGACAACCCGCTTTTGCGGCTGGGCCGCGATATCGGCATGGGGCTGGCAGGCGCCCTGCCCGGCCTGCGCCGTGGTTTCATGCGCGAGGCTGCGGGCCTGACCGGCGATCTGCCACGTCTGTTGCAGGGCAAGCCCATCTGATCAGGGTGCAACCGCGCCGCGCCCCAGCGCGGCGCCGGGCCCAAGTCCGCGCCTTTGCTTTGGCGCAGCCAAAGGACAGGCCGGACGCGGGAGCCCTTCGCTCTCGTTACACTTCGGACCAGAACTCCAAGGACGGCTCACAGAGATCTCGCAATGGCGCAATGAACCGCCCTGGGTGTTCGATCCTCTCAAACCGCATGCGTCGTGGCGACCAGTTGAAATACTGACGCCCGCCCTCCTTGTCGACGATCATGACCCCGTGAAAATACCAGCCGGAGTTTAATTTGTACCCTGAATCAGTTGTGTAAAACGAAAACCCCCGCAGATCCCAGATCGACCGGACTTGTGCCGAAGGACCGTGATGCGCAATGCAGAATGGCGCTCCCGCGGCAAGTCTGTTTGCGTGACCAACCACCATGACAGCCGCAAGGATCGACCAGAGTGCAACCACTGTGGCGACGGCCATTCCCGACAAGGCAGCGCGTGCTGCAAAGGGCCCCAGCCCCTTGCCCCCGAGGAACAGCAGGCTTGCCGCCGCTCCAAGCGACAGCGCACCACCATGGAACATCACCATAAGGCCCGATTTTGGCGAAGCGAATGCCGATACGATCAGCGTCAACAGCACTCCAGACAGAAGAAAAGCGATTGAAGCTGACTTTGCCAGTACCGGCGATACAGGAGTTTTTCGCAAACGCTCTGCCAGTATCGCAATCAACGGAACCAAAGGAACAGCCCACACCATCAGGGCGAGAATCGAAAACACCCCTATCGATGAACCCAATATCCTCGCATCAATCAGCTGAAGAAAGCCGACAGCAATGAGAGCAGCACATGCGGCGCGTATGGTGACAGAGTTCCTTTGCGCCCAACCTCGTCCGGTCAAACCACCCTCACTCCAGCGGGCGGGCCTCGTCCACCAGCATCACCGGGATGCCACCCCGGATCGGGAAGGCCAGGTTGGCGGGTTTGGAGATCAGCTCCTGCGCCTCGGCGTCATATTCCAGCACCGCATGGGTGACCGGACAGACCAGCGCCTCCAGCATGCGGCGGTCAAAGGCGGGCGGGGTGGTTTGCGCGTCGCTCATTGCAGGGGATCCTCGTGTGAACCGCTTCGCAAAGCGAATTCGATCAGGGTGACTAGGGTTTCCCGCCTTGTGGCAAGACAGGGAGCCTCAAGCAAGGCCTGTTTGTCCTCCGGCTCAAAGTCCAGCAGCATCGACAGGGAGTTGATCAACAGCTCGTCATCAGCCCCTTGTAGCGCGTCCCAATCCGTCGACAGGTTGCGGGCGGCAAAGTAACGCGACAACAGCTCCAGCAGTGCCGCGCGTTCCAGACCGGAATCCGGTTCGGCTCGGCCCAGGTCCGCATCAAAGCCGGACCAGTCCACCCGGCATTTGCGATAGGGGGTGAAGCCCGTGCATTCCTCGCTGATCCGATAGCGCGACACGCCGGACAGGGTGATCAGGTATCGGCCATCCTCGGTTTCCGAGAATTGCGTGATCCGACCAGCGCAGCCGATGCTGTGCAGACCCTCGGCGCCGCCATCCCGCGCCGGACAGGGCTGTACCATGCCGATCAGGCGTGCCGGGGTTTTCAGCGTGTCTTCCAGCATCTGCAGGTAGCGCGGCTCGAAGATATGCAGCGGCAGTTTCGACCGGGGCAGCAGCAGCGCCCCGGGCAAGGGAAAGACAGGCAGTACATCCGGCAGGTCTGCAGAGTTGAACATGATAAGAAGTCTAGCGCGTCAGCCGCGTCAGGCAAATATCATCGAGCTCAATTTCCGTCGTCCGTTCAGCACCACCGGATCGTTGGGCTGCAGCGCATCAAAAATTGTGAAGAGCTGCGTCTTGGCCGCGCCATCGTTCCAGTCGCGATCCCGGCGGAACAGGTCCAAGAGCTCGGCCACGGCACCCTCGGCATCGCCCGCCGCATGCAGCGCCTGGGCCAGGTCGAACCGGGCCGCGTGATCGGCGGGATCCACCTCGACCTTGGCGCGCAATTCGGCCACCGGACCCGCGCTTTGCGCCTGGCGCGCCAGTTCGATCTGGGCGCGGGCCGCTTCGATCTCCGGGGCTGCGGAAATCTCGGCCGGGGCGCCGTTCAGGATGGCCTCAGCCTGATCTAAGTCTTCCAGGGCAATATGCGCCCGCGCAAGTCCGCCATAGGCGGCGGCGTTCTTGTCATCCTCGCCCAGGACGGCGGCAAAGGTCTGCGCCGCATCGGCCACGGCGCCTTCGGCGAGCATCTCTTCGGCGGCCTCAAGGGCAGCGCCCAGACCGCCATCGGCTTCACCGCCGGCAGCCTCGATCACCTTTTTCAGGAAGGCGTCGATCTCGCTGGGCGGCAGCGCACCCTGGAACATGTCGATCGGGCGACCCTGCACAAAGGCCACAACCGTGGGGATCGACTGCAGCGGCAGGCCCTGCTGTGCCAGTGCCTGCGCCAGGCGCTGGTTCTGATCCACATCGATCTTGGCCATTGTGACAGCACCTTTCGCGCGCGTCACCGCCGCCTCCAGCGCCGGGCCGAGCGTCTTGCAGGGGCCGCACCAGGGTGCCCAGAAATCGACGATCACCGGCGCCTGCATCGAGGCTTCGACCACATCCTGCATAAAGGTCGCTTCTGTCACGTCCTTGATCAGGTCACCCGCGGGCGCCGCTGCGCCGCCACCACCGAGAATATCCATCATGCTCTTGTTCTCCGTTTGGAACTTGCCCCCTATATGGATCGCTGCGGTCCAGAAACCAAGAGAGGAGTTCTCAGACCGTCCCGCTCAAGACCGGCGAGCGGGACACTCCCGCGCCCGTAGGCGCCCTGACCGGGCGCCTTTATGCGGCCTTGGGCCGCGCAGCGCGCAAGCGCACTACGGTTGCGCGTCTATCCATGACAGAAGCCAACAGAGCCCCGCCGTGCGCCAGCACGGCGCCCGGCCCAACTGTGGCGGGGCAATCTGTGATTGCTCCAGAACAGGCCGGAGCCCCCCGCCCTGCCGCCAGGTGCTAGAGATCGAAGGTGGCAAAGACCGGCGCATGGTCGCTGGGTTTGTCCCAGCCGCGGGCATCGCGCAGCACCCGGCTGGAATGACCGGCGTTCGAGATATCGCCGGTGGCCCAGATATGATCGAGCCGCCGCCCCTTGTCCGCCGCATCCCAGTCCTTCGCCCGATAGGACCACCAGCTGTAAAGCCGCCCATCCGGGATGTCCTGTCGGGTGATATCGACCCAGCCGCCCGCGTCCTGGGTTTCCGCCAGATGCTCCACCTCGACCGGCGTGTGGCTGACGATCTTCAGAAGCTTCTTGTGATCCCAGACATCATCCTCGCGCGGGGCGATGTTGAGATCGCCCACCAGGATCGATTTCTGCGGCTTGTCGCCATGGAACCAGTCCCGCATACCGGTGAGGTAGTCGAGCTTCTGGCCGAACTTCTCGTTGATCTCGCGGTCGGGCTTATCGCCGCCCGCAGGCACATAGAAATTGTGGATGGTGACGCCATTCTCCAGCCGCCCCGCGATGTGGCGGGCATGACCAAGATCGGCAAAATCTTCGCTGCCGACCTCGGTGATGGGCATCCGCGATAGGATCGCCACACCGTTGTATCCCTTCTGACCCCGCGCCACCATGTGGGTGTAACCAAGCGCGGCAAAGCCCTCCATCGGGATCTTCTCAACCGGGCTTTTGCACTCTTGCAGGCACAGCACATCCGGCGCCTCTTCCTGCAGCAGCTTGAGCACGATCGGCTCGCGCAGGCGGACGGAGTTGATGTTCCAGGTGCAAAGGGTGAAGGGCATCGGCGTCTCTTTCTTGGCAGCGGGGTTGCGGCGTGTCGGCGCCATTCTTGCCCGCTGGCCACACGAGATACCAGAGGTGAATTGGCCAGTGCGCAGCAGCCCGGCCACCAGGCAAAAAAAGACCGGGCACACAGGCCCGGTCCAGTCCAACAGGGAGGTGCATATCGTGACCCGGATATGCGCGGGATAGGGTCGATACCTCACAAAAGGTAAAGGTGACTGTTAGATCTCACTTTGATCTGCGTCAATGCGCTTCCCCTGCGTCAGGGTGTCCCCCTCAAAGGTCAGGTCGCCAGGCGGTAGCCACCGGATTCCGTCACCAGAATCCGCGCGTTCGAGGGATCGGGTTCGATCTTCTGGCGCAGGCGGTAGATATGGGTTTCCAGCGTATGGGTGGTGACGCCGGCGTTGTACCCCCAGACCTCGTGCAGCAGCACATCGCGGGCAACGACGCTGTCGTTGGAGCGATAGAGATACTTCAGGATATTGGTTTCCTTCTCGGTCAGGCGGATCTTGCGGTTGTCCTCGGTCTCCAGGAGCTTCATCGCCGGCTTGAACGTATAGGGGCCAAGGCCGAACACCGCGTCTTCGGACTGTTCATGGGTGCGCAGCTGGGCGCGGATGCGGGCCAGCAGGACCGGGAACTTGAAGGGCTTGGTCACATAGTCATTGGCACCCGCATCAAGGCCGAGGATGGTGTCGGCATCGCTGTCATGGCCGGTCAGCATCAGGATCGGCGCCTTGACGCCCTGCTTGCGCATCAGGCGGCACAGCTCGCGCCCGTCGGTGTCCGGCAGGCCCACATCCAGGATCACCAGATCGTACAAGGCTTCCTTGGCGCGCTCCATCGCGGCCTGGCCGTTCTCGGCCTCGAAGACGTCAAAGTCCTCGGTCATGATCAGCTGCTCGCTCAGCGCCTCGCGCAGATCATCGTCGTCGTCTACCAGCAGTATCTTTTTCAATTGCGCCACGGCACTGTCCTCCTTTGCGTTGGCAAACAGATGCGGTCACCATCGCACAACCACAAGATATGCTTCAGAAGTTTCACGCCCTCGTGTCCCGGATACAGGAATTGTTTCACTTCCGTTGCATTTGGGCCTAGGAAAGGACCGTTACAATGTCACGAACGCCTGGATGGTCGCATGAGCCTGCTGCCCACCACACTTGAACTCTTGGCCCGCGCGCGGGTCGATCTGCGCATGGGGCTGCCCGTGGTGCTGAAGGGCGGCGGCACGGCGGCGCTGGCGATGGCGGTAGAAAGCCTGTCGGCCGACCGGCTGGCAGATCTGCGCGCCCTTGGGCCTGTGTCTCTGGCGCTGACGGCCCGGCGCGCTGAAACCCTGAAGGCGCGCGCCTATGACGGGGATCTGGCCCGGATCGAGGTGCCAGACAAAGCCACGCTGGACTGGATCCAGGCCCTGGCCGATCCCGCGGATGACCTGAACACCCCGATGAAGGGCCCGCTTGCCAGCCTGCGCGCCGGGCCTGCCGATCTGCACCGGCTGGCGATTGCGCTGGTCAAATCGGCGCGACTTCTGCCCGCGGCACTGCTGGTGCCCATTGATCAGGCCGACCGCTTTGCCGCCGAACACGGGCTGACCCGGATTTCGCAAACCGCTGCCGAACCGCTCTTGAGCCAAAGCTCTCCGCTGCACCCGGTGGCCGCCGCCCGCCTGCCGATGGATGCCGCCGAGGCAGGCCGTCTTCACATCTTCCGCCCCGAGGACGGCGGCGAGGAACACTATGCCGTCGAGATCGGCCGCCCGGACCGCAGCAAGCCGGTGCTGGCGCGGTTGCATTCGGCCTGTTTCACCGGCGATGTGCTGGGCTCGCTGAAATGCGATTGCGGCCCGCAATTGCGTGGAGCACTGGCGCAGATGGGCGCAGAGGGCGCGGGCGTGCTATTGTACCTCAACCAGGAGGGGCGCGGCATCGGCCTGGCCAACAAGATGCGCGCCTACAGCCTGCAGGATCAGGGGTTCGACACGGTGGAAGCCAACCATCGGCTGGGGTTCGAGGATGACGAGCGCGATTTCCGGCTGGGTGCCGCCATCCTCAAGGAGATGGGATTCGGTGCGGTGCGCCTGATGACCAACAATCCCGGCAAGATCGCGATGATGGAAAAGACCGGCATCACCGTCGCCGAACGGGTGCCGCTGAAGGTGGGGGAAAACGCCCATAACCGCGCCTACCTTGCCACCAAGGCCGCCAAATCGGGGCATATGCTGTGATCCGCCGCGCAGCCTCGCCCGCCGATCTGGTACTGACACCTAGCGGCGTGCGCTTCATGGGCCGCAGGCTGCCCTGTACCATCGGCAAGGGCGGGCTGACGCCGCACAAACGCGAAGGCGATGGCGCAACCCCCACAGGCATCCATCACATCGTCGGGATGCTCTATCGCCCCGACAGGCTTGCACGGCCGACAGATTGGGCGGTGCCGATCGGCCCCGGCGATCTGTGGTCGGACGACATCATGGACCCAGACTACAACGGGATGGTCCGCGCACCCCACCGGTTTAGCCACGAGCGCCTGCGCCGGGCCGATCCCTTGTATGATCTGGTGCTGATCACCGATTGGAACTGGCCCAATGCGGTCAAGGGGCGCGGATCGGCGATTTTCATCCACCAATGGCGCCGACCCGGATATCCAACCGAAGGCTGTCTGGCCTTCAGTCGCGGCGACCTGCAGTGGATCGCGGGCCGCATCTCCTTGGGCAGCCGGGTGATTATCGAACCCTTCGCGACCTGATTGTCACTCGGGATAATCGTCACTCGGGGTACCGGCGTCGTGCCTTGGCCTGGGCCAGAACCTTGCCGCCGTTGCGCGCGGTTGCGGTCCATTCATAGGTGTGGCTGCCGCCCGGCGGGCAGGGGCTTTTGTAGGTAAAGGTCCCGGCCGGAACCCGCCCATCCGCGGTTATCTTCAGACGCTTGCTGCCGCCGTGGTTATATCCCGGTACATCCAGATCCGTGAGGCGGAACTGCACCGTGGTGGTCCCCGCCGGCAGGTTCTTCAGTTTGAACTCGGGATTGCCGACCTTGTTGGGATTGCCGGTGGTGCACAGGGGAATCTTCCCCCAGGATGAAAAACTGACGGAAAAATCTCCGGCGCTGGCGACCGAGCCGCAGACCGCGATCAAAGCGGCCAACACTACTGCTTTCATTTCAATCTCCTCACCCTTCAATGGCAAGGAGCCTAGCAGAGTTTCAGACCCCGGGTAGAAAAATCAGGCGTAGCCCCGTTCACCGAAGATGGCCGAACCGACCCGCACATGGGTGGCACCCAGGGCGATGGCCGTCTCGAAATCGCTGCTCATCCCCATCGACAGCCCGTCCAGCCCGTTGCGCGCGGCGATCTTGGCCAGAAGCGCGAAATGCAGCGCCGGTTCCTCGTCCACCGGGGGAATGCACATCAACCCCTTGATGGGCAAATCCAGCCCGCGACACTCCGCGATGAAGGCATCGGCATCGGCCGGAAGCACGCCCGCCTTCTGCTCTTCCTCGCCGGTGTTGACCTGGATGAACAGATCCGGGCAGTGACCAATCTCCTGCGCCAACCGCGCAAGGGTGCTTGCCAGCTTGGGACGATCAACCGAGTGGATGCTGTCAAACAGCTCCATCGCCTGCCGAGCCTTGTTGGTCTGCAAAGGGCCGATCAGATGCAGATCGATCCCGTCGAATCGGCTGGCGAAATCGGGCCACTTGCCTGCGGCCTCCTGCACGCGGTTTTCACCGAAACAGCGATGCCCCTGTTCCAGCACCGCCTCGACCCGTTCGTTGGGCTGCACCTTGGAGACGGCGATCAGCTGCACCGATCCCGGCGCGCGGCCTGCGGCCTGCTCCGCCTTTGTGATACGGGTCTTGATCTCTTCCAGGGACATGGGCGGCCTCCGAGTGACGTGAAACGGTATGCGATCTGGCCGCAGAGAAACACTGTTTGCGCCGAAATGTTAAGGGCAAAAGAAAAGGGCGAGCCTGCAAGCAGGCCCGCCCCCAATTTCACGCTAAGCGTGGTTCAGCTTAGAAGCTGAAGTACACACCAGCCTGGAACTGGTTGTCGTCGTCGGCTTCGTCAACGTAACCGGCAACGATGGTGGCGCCGCCACCCAGGTCGTACTGGTAGTTGATGCCGAAGGAGGTGCCATCAGCAGTGTCAGCCGCGGTCACAACACCGGAAACTTCGGTGGAGTTGACCCAGACCAGGATGTTCGACGCTGCGCCGATATCCATGTTGCCTTCCAGAGTCATCGAGTCAGCTGCGTCGGTGGAACCGTAGGCCAGTTTCGCACCGAAGGCACCGAAGTCACCGCCGATAGCAGCAAAGGTGATGTCGTTGGCTGCAACGGAGGAGGACTGCATCGCTGCGGTGACATAGTAGTCGCCGAAGGAGTAGGTGACCATCGCGCCGGTGCGGTCTTCACCGCCAGCGGAACCCAGAACCGCGCCGCCGTTACGCTGCGAGTAGGACAGGTGACCGGTGAAGCCGCCAGCGGAGTACATGACTTCGATGCCGTTCACGCCAACGCCAGCGGAGGAGTACGCATCCCAGTTGAATGCGGTGCCGGTGCGGGACTTGATGACCAGGGAGTGGAAGCCCATGCCGTCGATGCCGGTGCCAGCGGAACGGGTACCGGTGGTGTACAGGCCTTTTGCGTTTTCAACAGCACCGATGATGTTGCCAACGTTCACGGCGATGCCGTTGTAGGTCACACCAAAACGAGCGCCGTTGAATGCGCCGGTGCCTGCAACGCCGTCACGGCTTTCGGCCTGTGCGCGGTAGCGAGCGTTGAAGCCAACACCGGAGTCGGTTTCGGTCGACATGTCGAACTGCAGACGCAGACGGCTGGTGATGTTGGTTTTGGAAACGCCAGCAACGCGCTCGTTTGCGGAGTTGTAGTCCAGACCAAAGCGGCCGTAACCGGACATACGGACGTCTGCTGCAGCCATACCCGCGGTTGCGATCAGCGCGGTGGTTGCGAAGAGAACTTTTTTCATAGTTTTTCCCTCGGTTTTCAATTCACATGCCCAAACCGGGGAATCCGGCGTGGGTATGACAAGGGGTTTCGCTTTTTCCCCCCCGGTTTGGCAAGAGGCGCTCCCGGCCCTCAGATCATTGCCCCCCACGATGGTGCAGCTTTGCCACAGTTCTGTTTACCATCCTTACCAAAGCCCCTTATTACACCGGCCATAAAGGACACAGCTCAATCGCTGTCATGCCGGGCAAAAGAGAGCGCGATACAGGCGGCGGTGCCCAACATGTGCTCTTTGGAATGGAATGCGGCGGGCAGAGCGCTCCCGACGATTCGTCGCCACCCACAACGATAGCCAAAGCCCTTGCCCCGCTTGCCGCCCTTGGGATAGGACTTCCCCAAGTCAAAGGCTCAGGGAGCGGCTATGAAACTGCAGAACATCTTCAAGGTAACCCTGATCGGTGCACTATGCCTGAGCGTTGCGGCCTGTGGCGGGCGCGGCAAGAACCGCCCGGTGAATACCACTGCGCCGTCTGAATTCAACAATGATGTCGATGCCGCTGCCAGCGACAAATCCTCGATCTGGGATGTCTTTGGCGGCAAACCGGATCAAAAGGTGCAGGTGAACCGCTACCTGTGGAACGCCAGCATGGATGTGCTGAGCTTCCTGCCGGTGCAAAGCGTCGATCCCTTCACCGGCGTGATCGTCACCGGATATGGCACGCCTCCGGGCGGCGGGCGCGCCTATCGCGCCACGGTGCATATCAAGGATCCGGCACTGGATGCGCGCTCTCTCAATGTCTCGCTCCACTCCAAGGGCGGCCCGGTCAGCGCCTCTACCACCCGCGCGGTGGAGGATGCGATTCTGTCCCGCGCGCGTCAGCTGCGCATTGCGGATAAGAAGTTCTAACACCGCTCCCCTCTGGAAAGCCGCATCAAACATCAGTATCACCAGCGCCGGGCCCCATCGCCCGGCGTTTTCACTCTCAAAGGACCGCATCCATGTCGCGTTACTCTGCCTCCGAGATCGAAGCAAAATGGCAGGAGGCCTGGGACAAGGCCGGGATCTTCCAGGCCAAACGGACGGCTGACAAGCCGAAGTACTATGTGCTGGAGATGTTCCCCTACCCGTCGGGACGCATCCACATGGGGCATGTGCGCAACTACACCATGGGCGACGTGGTGGCGCGCTACAAGATTTCCACCGGCCACAACGTGCTGCACCCGATGGGATGGGACGCTTTCGGGATGCCCGCGGAAAACGCCGCCATGGCCATCGGCGGCCACCCCAAGGACTGGACCTATAACAACATCGCCGACATGCGCGGCCAAATGAAGCCCCTGGGCCTGTCGATCGACTGGTCCCGCGAATTCGCCACCTGCGACCCCGAATACTACGGCCAGCAGCAGTCCCTGTTCCTTGATTTCCTTGAAAAAGGTCTCGTCTACCGCAAGAACGCCGTGGTCAACTGGGACCCGGTCGACATGACCGTCCTGGCCAATGAACAGGTCGAAAACGGGCGCGGCTGGCGTTCCGGCGCGCTGGTGGAGCGGCGCGAGCTGACCCAGTGGTTCTTCAAGATCTCCGACTACTCCGAGGAACTCTTGGAGGCGCTGGACGGATTGGAGAACTGGCCCGCCAAGGTGCGCCTAATGCAGGAAAACTGGATCGGCAAATCGCGCGGCCTGCAATTCTCGTTTGAGCGCACGGACGGCGGCGAAGCGATCGAGGTCTACACCACCCGCCCCGACACGCTGATGGGCGCCTCCTTCGTGGGCATCTCGCCGGATCACCCGATTGCAAAGCAGCTTGAGGCAGACAGCCCCGAGATGGCCGAGTTCCTCGCCGAATGCCGCAAGGGCGGCACCACCGCCGAGGTGATCGAGACCGCGCCGAAACTGGGCCGCGACACCGGCATCCGTGTGAAACACCCGCTGAACCCCGACTGGGAGCTGCCGGTCTGGATCGCCAACTTCATCCTGATGGATTACGGCACCGGCGCGATCTTTGCCTGCCCGGCGCATGACCAGCGCGACCTCGATTTCTGCCGCAAATACGATCTGCCGGTGACAGATACCTTTGTCGCCCTGGACGATCCGAAACCGGTGGAGAACGAGGCCTTCGTGCCGCCGAAGAGTGAAAAGGTGAAATGGATCAACCATTTCGCCGGTCTGGACGTGGCCACCGGCGAAGAGGCCATCAACACAACCATCGACAAGGCCGAATCTGAGGGCTGGGGCCAAGGCGTCACCAAGTTCCGCCTGCGCGACTGGGGCCTCAGCCGCCAACGCTACTGGGGCTGCCCGATTCCGGTGGTGCATTGCGATGCCTGCGGTGTGGTGCCCGAGAAGAAGGAAAACCTGCCCGTCCGCCTGCCGGATGATGTCAGCTTCGACAAGCCCGGCAACCCGCTGGACCGCCACCCGACCTGGCGCGATTGTGCCTGCCCGAACTGTGGCAAGCCTGCCCAGCGCGAAACCGACACCATGGACACCTTCGTCGATTCCTCCTGGTATTTCGCCCGTTTCACCGCGCCGCGCGCCGAAACGCCGACGGTGATGGAAGAGGCCGAATACTGGATGAACGTGGACCAGTATATCGGCGGTATCGAACACGCGATTCTGCACCTGCTCTATTCGCGCTTCTTTGCCCGCGCGATGCATATCTGCGGCCATCTGCCGGAAACCGCGAAAGAGCCGTTTGATGCGCTCTTTACCCAAGGCATGGTGACCCACGCGATCTACCAGACCAAAAAAGAGGTCTTCCACGAGGGCACCGACCATGAGTCAGATGATCCAAATGATAGGCTGCCTGCTTTCACCAAGACCATCTATCATTACCCCGAAGAGGTAGAGCTGCGCGACGGCAAGGCCTTCCTCAAGGAAACCGGCGCCGAGGTAGAGGTGATTCCCTCTGCCAAGATGTCGAAATCCAAGAACAACGTGGTCGATCCGCTCAGCATCATCTCCGCCTTCGGGGCCGATACCGCGCGCTGGTTCGTGCTGTCCGACAGCCCGCCCGAGCGTGACGTGGAATGGACCGCCGCCGGGGCCGAGGCCGCCTATAAGCACCTCAACCGGGTCTGGAACCTCTCGGTGAAGATCGCCGAGATGGACGCAGGCGAAACAGGCGCGGGTGACGAGGATCTGCTGCGCGAGATGCATAAATGCATCCGCGACGTGACCCTGGGCGTCGAATCCTTCGGCTTCAACGCAGCCATCGCCAAGCTTTACGCCTTCACCAACACGCTGGCGAAATCCAAGGCAGGTGCCACCGCCCAGAAACAGGCGATCCGCACCCTGGCACAGCTGATGTCGCCGATGACCCCGCACCTGGCCGAAGCCGTCTGGGAGGCACAGGGCGGCGAAGGTCTGGTGGCCACCGCCCCCTGGCCCGTCGCAGACGAATCGATGCTGGTCGAGGACAGCGTGACCCTGCCGATCCAGATCAACGGCAAGCGCCGCGGCGAAATCACCGTCGCCAAGGATCTGGACAAGGCGGAGGTTGAAAAAATCGCGCTGGCGCACGAAGCTGTGCAAAAGGCGCTGGATGGCGCCGCTCCGAAGAAGGTGATCGTGGTGCCGGGCCGTATCGTCAATGTCGTTGCCTGATCTGAGGCATATCCTGCTTTTACCGCTGGCCGTGGTCCTTGGACTGTCGGCCTGCGGCTTCACCCCGGTCTATGCGCCGGGGGGCACCGGCGCCGCCCTTCATGGCAAGGTCATCGTGCAGGCGCCCGAGGAGATTCGCGCCGAGAGCGAGGTGGATGCCTATCACCTGGTGCGCAATCTCGAAGAACGTCTGGGACGCGGTGAAAATGCTGCGATAGGCGGCGGCTACCGGCTCGATCTGACGCTCAGCACCCGCAGCGAAGGCCAGGCGATCACCGCCAATAACGCCACCACACGCTATTCCATCGTCGGCACGGCTGGCTTTGTTCTGACCCGGCAATCCGATGGAGCGATTGTCGCCAGCGGCAGCGAGGACGGCTTCACCGGCTATTCCGCCACCGGTTCCACCGTAGAAACCCTGGCCGGGGAACGCGACGCCCACGAGCGCCTGATGCAGATCCTTGCCGACCGGATCATCGCGCGTCTGTTGACGACTGCGGATCTGGCCTCCACCGATACGGTCGAGGGATGAAACTCTCCCCCCGCGACGCAGAGGGCTATTTCGCCAGGCCCGACCCGGACAAGACCGGCCTGCTGATCTATGGTGCCGATGCCATGCGGGTGGCGCTGAAACGGCAACAGATGCTGGCAGCCTTGCTTGGCCCCGGCGCCGAAGAGGAAATGCGCCTGTCGCGCATGCCCGGCTCCGATCTGCGCAAGGATCCCGCGCAGCTGCTCGACGCGGTAAAGGCAGTGGGCTTTTTTCCCGGCACCCGCGCCGTCTTTGTCGAGGACGCCAATGATGCGGCCGCACCGGCGATTCTGGCCGCTTTGGAAGACTGGCAGCCGGGCGATGCGCAAATCGTGGTCACCGCCGGGCAGCTCAAGGCCACATCCAAGCTGCGCAAGGGATTCGAAGGCCACCGCAACGCCTATGCCACCGGCATCTACGACGACCCGCCGTCGCGGGCCGAGATCGAGCGAATCCTGCGCGATGCCGATATCCGCGATGTCCCCGGCGACAGCATGTCGGCGCTGACCGATATCGCCAATGACATAGGCCCCGGCGATTTCTCCCGCATGATCGAGAAACTCGCGCTCTACAAATACGAAGACACCAGCCCCCTCAGCCTTGAGGATATCGAGGCGGTTGCCCCGCAATCCACCGAGGCCGCGCTTGATGATGTGTTGAACGTGGTGGCCGAGGGGCGCAGCGCCGAGATCGGTCCGCTGTTGCGCCGCCTTCAGGCGCAGGGCACCAATGCGGTGACGCTGTGCATCGGGGCGACGCGCCATTTCCGCACGCTTTACACCGTGGCCGCCGATCCGGGTGGCCCGGCGCAGGGCATCGGCCGGATGCGCCCGCCGCTATATGGAAAACGCCGCGACAGGGTGCTGCGGCAGGCGCAAGCCTGGGGGGCGGCGAAACTGCAGACCGCGCTCACAATCCTGACCGACACCGACCTGCAGCTGCGCTCTGCCGGGCAGACGGCACCTGCGCTGGCGCTGATGGAACGGGCGCTCATCCGGCTCGCCATGCTGGGACGGGCGCGCTAGGTCGCAACGTTCCGCCGCTTCTGCCTTGACGCCACGACATCCGCGCGCATCTGATGCGGCCAACACATTAGGGAGAGAGACACATGTACACCGTGATCGGCAAACCGATGACCCGCGCCTTCCGCGTGATCTGGACGCTCGAGGAGCTGGGCCAGCCTTACGAGCTGAACACCGCCGCGCCGCACAGCCCGGACATCCTTGCCGTGAACCCCTCGGGCAAGGTCCCGGCCCTGGTCGAGGATGGCGAGGTGATCACCGATTCCAGCGCCATCATCACCTATCTGGCGGACAAGCACGGTGCGCTCACCGCCCCGGCCGGTACGCTGGCGCGGGCCAAGCAGGACGCCGTGATGCATCAGATCCTGGACGAGATCGACGCGGTTCTGTGGACCGCCGCCCGCCACAGCTTTGCCCTGCCGGAAGAACAGCGCGTGCCCGCAGTAAAGGACAGCCTGCGCTGGGAGTTCGAGCGCAACATCGCCCGGCTGGAGAAGCGCCTGACCGGCCCCTACCTGATGGGAGATGATTTCACCATCGTCGATATCCTCTGTGTGCACTGCCTGAACTGGGCTTTTGGCGCCAAGTTCCCGATCGAAAGCCGCGCCCTCTTGGACTACTCGAAACTGGTGCGCAGCCGCGACGCCTTTCAGCGCACGGCAGCACTGGCCAAATAATCAACGGGCCAAGTATTCAACGGGCCAAGTAATCGACCGCGCCCCGCCCGGCCCAACGCCCGGTGGCTAGGCAGGCGGTCAGCAGGTAGCCCCCGGTGGGCGCCTCCCAATCCAGCATCTCCCCGGCGCAGAACGTGCCGGGGATCGCCTTCAGCATCAGCGCCTCATCCAGCGCCTCCTGGCAGACGCCCCCGGCTGTCGAAATCGCCTCATCCATTGGCCGCAGCCCCTGGTGGCGCACGGGCAGGGCTTTGATCAGCGCCGCCAGGGCTTGCGGATCCTGCGGCAGGGGGCGGGCAAATTCCTGCATGAGAGCGATCTGAACGGGCTGCAGTTTCAACACCTTGCGCAGATGGTTCGACAGGCTCGCCTTGCCGCGCGGACGCTGCAGCCGACGGGAAACCTCATCCACTGTCAGATCGGGCATCAGGTCCAGCGTCAGATCAGCGCCCTCCCGCACCGCCGCGCAGACCGCATAGATCCCACCGCCCTCCAACCCGCGCTCGGAAATCACCGCCTCCCCGCGTGACGACAACGCCCCGGCCCGCAACGCAATACCCTTCAGGGGTGCACCGAAATGCGTTTTCATGTGATCCGACCACGCCACCACCAGCCCGGCATTGGCCGGTTTGAAGGCCTCCAGTTGCACGCCCCGCTCCGCCAGCAAGGGGGCCCAGGCCCCGTCCGAACCCAGCCGCGCCCAACTCGCACCGCCCAGCGCCAGAACCGTCACCTTGGCACTGACCGCCACCGGCCCCTCGGCCGTGTCAAAGGCCAGACCCTCGCCCTGCCAGCCGGTCCAGCGCCAGCGCGTGCGCCGCTCGACACCCAGCCCCTCGAGCCGCTCCAACCAGGCCCGCAACAGCGGCGAGGCCTTCATCTCCTTTGGAAACACCCGCCCCGTGGAGCCGGTGAACAAGTCGCGCCCCAGCCCGCGCGCCCAAGCCTGAACGGCCGCCGCATCAAAGGCCCGCACCATTGGCCCCAGCCAGGCCCGCGCGGCGCCATAGTGTTCGATCAAAGCCTCGAAAGGTTCGTCCTTGGTCAGGTTCAGGCCGGATTTTCCCGCCATCAGCAACTTGCGCGCCACCGAAGGTTTGCCTTCGGCCACCAGCACGGCGTACCCAGCCTGCGCCAGTTCCTCGGCCGCCATCAAGCCCGCAGGCCCGGCGCCGATCACCACAGCATCCCAATGTTCCGGTTTCCCCGCCATGAAACTCCGCTTTCCGCCCCTTGTCCGCGCTTGATCCCGCTGCATCTAATGCACCTGAACGCCAAAGACGAGAGGCCAGGATGTCAGAGCCAGACGCTCCCCCGATCTGCCCCCTGTGCGACCGCCCGATACCGGCGGAGGTCCCGCAAAGCCTGCACCACCTGATCCCGAAACTCAAAGGCGGAAAGGGCGGGCCGACCGTCCTGTTGCACCATATCTGCCACCGGGAGATCCACGCCACCCTGACCGAGGCCGAACTTGCCCGCGACTATGCCACCGTCGAGGCGCTGCGCAGTCACCCCCGCCTTGCCCGCTTCCTCGCCTGGATCCGGAAACGGCCGCCGGGGTTTTCCTCCCGCGTCCCCGGAAAGCGCCGCAATCGGTAGGGCGTACGCTCCGGCTTTGACAGCGGGTCAAGGCTGGCCGCAGGCCACCCTGCGCAGCAGGGGCGCAGCGCCTTGACGCGATGACAAAGTCGATACCCTCGATATGGCCTTCTGAGGCAGATCCTGCCCTCAGAGGGCCTCTCGGCAAAAAGAAAACGCCGCGCGTCAGCGCGACGCTACGCCCAACGGGACGCGGGGCATGTCAATGCCCCAAGGACGGGCGGGAGCCGCCCCTCCCTCTTAACGACACATCTCCAGGATCCCTCGCGCGGTATCGGGCTTGGCGGCCAATGCATCCCCCAGCAACGCACGTGCCTGGCCCATCAAGGCCTCCGGATCCACGATCCGGTCCACCAGCCCCCAGGCGCAGGCCTCCTCCGCCTCGATCTTCTGACCACCGGCCAGGATCATCTTGGTGCGGGCCGGGCCGATCAACGCCACCATCCGCGCCGGGTCCGAGGGCTGCGGCAGGTAGCCAAGCTTCATCACCGGGTAAAAGAACTTCGCCCCCGGCACCGCAAGACGGATGTCACAGGCCAGCACCATCCCGTTGGCGCCGCCTGCCAGCGTGCCGTTTAGCGCCGCGATCTTGAGGCAGGGCAGCGCCGCGATGGCTCCCGAAAGACGTTCCCACAGGGGAGAGGTCGCCAGACCGGCCCGCGCCTCTTCCAGATCAGCCCCGGCGCTGAAGACCTTGCCGGTGCCGGTCAGGATAAAGCCGCGCGCCTCGCTCGCGCGTTCGGCAATCTCGGCCAGCTCGGTCAGCATCTCACCGGTCAGGGAATTGGCCTTGTCGGGGCGGTTGATCGTCACCACCCACAGGCCCTCGTCCGTGATCTCCAGTTCGATCATATCAGCCCGACCCGGCGACGGATCGCCTCGTCGCGCAGGGCGATTTCCTGGCCCAGGAATTCCTCTGCGTCGCTGCCACACATCCACAGGAGGGTGCGGGCCGGCCGTTCGGCGGGAATGTGATCTTCCCAGTTCAATTCGCTCACCGGGTTGATGCCGCTTGCCTTGATCTCGCGCTGCATCTGGGTGGCAACGGTGCCCGGCGACAGGCCCATGGCGCGGATGCCATTGCCGCCTTCCTCCAGGTGCAGAGCGCGGGTCAGCATCGCGGCGCCCGCCTTCGAGGTGCAATAGGCGCTCCAGGCCTCCAGCGGATTATGCGCGGCACCCGAGCTCACCGTGATGATGGTGCCACCGCCCGCCGATTTCATGATCGGCAAGGCCGCGCGGATGCCATAGAAAACGCCCTTGATATTGATGTCGATCAGCTTGCCCCAGGCCGCCGGATCCACATCCTCAAGGCGTGCGATCGGTTCGATCACACCTGCATTGTTGATCAGCACATCAAGGCTGCCAAAGTGGTCATGCGCCTTTTTCAGGGCCGCTGAGACAACCTCTGCATCCGCCACATCGCAGGCACATGCCAGTGCCTTGTCGCCGATCTCCGCCACCAGATCCTGCAGTGCTGCCGCGCTGCGCGCCAATAGGGCAACATTTGCCCCCGCCGCCGCAAATACTCGTGCTGCATCGGCGCCGATCCCCCGGCTCGCCCCGGTGATGACGACTGTCTTGCCCTGCATATCCATGCCCTATCTCTCCAATGCCTGCCGCGCGCAGTCCTGTCGCGCTCCTGTGATGCCTACGTGGTAAACCGCCTAGGGGGAACGGTCCAGCCCCAGGCCCCTTGACGCCGCAGGCAGGCCAGCGGACGATGGGCCAGATTGCTGGCTATGAAAGGTTTCACCCATGTCCGTTTTTCTTTCACGCAGTTGCTGCACCGCTATTGTTCTGATTGCCTCCGCCCAAGGTGCGCTGGCCGATCTCAGCGCCCAGGATGTCTGGAGCGACTGGAAATCCTACATGTCCGGCGTCGGCTACGAGATGACCGCCACCGAGAACCAGTCCGGCAATATGCTGACGGTTTCCGACCTCTCCATGATCGTTCCGATCCCCGACGAAGACGACGTCACCGCCGCGATTACCATGGATGAGATCACATTCACCGAGAACGGCGACGGCACCGTCAGCATCCTGCTGCCGAAGGACTTCCCGATGACCGTCCTCGCCAGCGAGGGGAACGACAAGGTCACGGTCGGCCTTCTCTTCACCCATGACGGCAGCCCGATTATGGTATCGGGCGATCCGAGCAACATGGCCTACGATTATGCCACCAGCCAGATGACCATGACGTTGGACAAGCTGGAAGCCACCGGAGAGGACATCCCGCAGGATGCGATCCGGCTGACCGCAACCCTGTCCGACGTGGTGACCAAGACCACCATGTCCCTGGCAGGCAACCGCACCTATGATCAAAGCTGGACCGCTTCGGCGCTGAGCTACGACCTGGGCTTCAAGGATCCGGGCAGCGAGGATCACCTCTCTGCCGCCGGTGCCATGCAGCAGATCACCACGCATAGCGTCAGCACCCTGCCCTCCGACCTGGGCACCTCCGGCGATTTCTCGGCACTTCTGGCCGCCGGTTTCAGCGCCGTTGCGGACTTTTCCTACACCAGCGGCAACTCCGCCATTTCCTTCAAGGACGGGCGCGACAGTTTCGCCTTTGACAGCACCTCTGGCGGTGGCGCGTTCGATGTCACGATGGATGCCAGCAAACTGTCCTACGGCATCACGCACAAGGACATGGCCTTCAACGTGGCGGGTTCGGAGATCCCCTTCCCGCTGGCGCTGAGCATGGCCGAGGCGGGTTTCAACATCACCATCCCGGTGGCCAAATCCGAAGCGGAACAGGATTTCGCCCTTGGCGTCGCCCTGCGCGACTTTGCAGTGCCGGAGATGCTCTGGGGCATGATCGATCCCTCCGGCGCCCTGCCGCATGATCCTGCAAGCGTGGTGCTGAGCCTCACCGGCAAGGGCAAGGTGCTGTTTGACATCTTCGATCCCGAGGCGATGGAAAAAGTCGAGGACGGCGATATCGCACCGGGTGAATTGAACGCTGTCTCCATCAACGAACTCCTGGTTTCGGCCGCAGGGGCGAAGCTGACCGGGACCGGCGACTTCACCTTCAACAACGAAGACCTGGCCAGCTTTGACGGCCTGCCCGCACCGTCTGGCGAGGCGAACCTCTCCTTGAGCGGCGCCAACAGCCTGGTGGACAAGCTGGTCGGCATGGGTCTGTTGAGCGATGAGGACGCCATGGGCGCGCGCATGATGATGGGCATGCTGGCGGTTCCGGGCGAAGGCGAGGATACGCTGAACTCGAAGATCGAGATCACCGAGGACGGCAAGATCCTGGCCAACGGTCAGCGCCTGAAATAACGCCTCTCTGGGGCAAATCGTCTGAAGGGACCGCCATCGCGCGGTCCCTTTTCCATGCGCAAGGGCACTTCATTTCATCCTCTGCCCTTGCGGCAGGGCACCACTCTGGCTAGCTCTAAGGCAAACCAGAAAAACAAGATGGCCCTTTGCGCATGACCCAATCTCCCGAAACCCTTTGCCATGCCCTGATCGAAGCCGCCCGCAAGGCAGGCGCCGATGCGGCCGATGCGATGGCCGCCGATGGCTCCTCGCTCAGCATTGAGGTCCGCGAGGGCAAGCTGGAGCATGCGGAACGCTCCGAAGGCACGGATCTGGGCCTGCGGGTCTTCATCGGGCAGCGTCAGGCGCAGGTCTCCTCTTCCGACAGCCGCCCCGAAACCATCGCGGCGATGGCCGAACGCGCCGTCGCCATGGCCCGCGAAGCGCCCGAGGACCCCTATGCGGGCCTCGCCGATAAGGATCAGCTGGCGCAGTCCTGGGATCTGGCAGCGCTGGATCTTGTCGATCCGGCGGATGAACCCGCCCCCGCCGCCCTGCAGGACGACGCGCTGGCCGCCGAAGCCGCCTGCCAGGCGATCGAATGGATCACCCAGGTGCAATCAGCTGCGGCCGGCTATGGGCGTCACACGGTCTATCTCGCCACCTCCACCGGGTTTGCCGGGGGTTATACCCGCACCGGGCGCTCGACCTCCTGCACCGGGATCGCGGGCACCGGCACCGGGATGGAGCGCGATTACGACGGTGATTCCCGCACCTACCAAAGCGACCTGCGCAGCCCCGAGGAGATCGGCCGCACCGCAGGTGAGCGCGCCGTGGCCCGGCTGGGCGCCCGCAAGCCCAAGACCGGCAGCTACCCGGTGCTGTTTGACGAGCGGATCTCCTCTTCGCTGATCGGGCACCTGTTGTCGGCGGCCAATGGCGCCGCGATTGCGCGCGGCTCCTCCTGGCTGAAGGATTCGCTGGGCCAGCAGGTGCTGCCCGCCAACCTGTCGGTGATCGAGGATCCGCACCGCCCCCGCATTTCCGGCTCGCGCCCCTTTGATGGCGAAGGTCTGCCCACCCGCCGCCGCGCCATCATCGAGGATGGCGTGCTGACCGGCTGGACGCTGGATCTGGCCTCGGCCCGCAAGCTGGGCATGGAGAGCACCGCAAATGCCGCGCGCGGCATCGGTTCGGTGCCTTCGCCTTCGAACTGGAACATCGCGCTCAGCCAGGGCGCGCAAAGCCGCGCAGATCTGATTGCGGGCATGGGCACCGGTCTGTTGGTGACCTCGCTGATCGGATCGACCATCAACCCCAATACCGGGGATTATTCGCGCGGCGCCTCGGGCTTCTGGGTGGAAAACGGCGAGATCGCCTATCCGGTCAATGAATGCACCATCGCGGGCAACCTCCTTGAGATGCTGCTGCGGATCCAGCCCGCCAATGATGCCCGCAGCCACCTGTCGCGGGTGGTGCCATCGCTGCTGGTCGAGGGGATGACGCTTGCCGGCAACTGAGGATGCGCAACGGAACGCGGTGACGGATCTGGAGCTGCTGATCCGCGCCGCCGAGGCCGCCGGAGAGATCGCCAGCCGCTACAGCGGGCCAGACGCGCGGCGCTGGGACAAGCCCGGCGGCCAGGGTCCGGTGACCGAGGCAGACCTTGCGGTCAATGCCCTTCTGGAAGAGATGCTGCCAGCGGCGCGGCCCGATTATGGCTGGCTGTCCGAGGAAACCGAGGACAATTCCGACCGGTTGCAGCGGGAGAGTGTCTTCATCATCGACCCGATCGATGGCACCCGCGCCTTTGCCGAAGGATCCCGCACCTGGGCGCATTCGCTGGCCATTGCCAAGGCCGGGCGGGTGACCGCCGCCGTCATCTACCTGCCCCAGCGCGAGCGGATATACACGGCCGCCCTTGGCGAAGGTGCCGCGCTGAACGGGCAGGCGATCCGGGCCACCGAGCTGACCGATCTGGCCCAGGCCGATGTGCTGACCGCACGCCCCAATCTGGCAGCACAGCACTGGCGGGACCGCCAGCCCCCGGAGTTCAGCCGCAGCTATCGCCCCTCGCTGGCCTATCGCATGGCCAAGGTCGCCGATGGCCGCGCCGGCGCCATGCTGACCCTGCGCCGCAGCTGGGAATGGGATATCGCCGCGGGCGATCTGATTCTGCGCGAGGCGGGCGGGCAGACCAGCGATCGGTTTGGCAAGGATCTGCGCTTCAACAACCCACGGCCGCAACTGGACGGGGTGGTGGCCGGCCCTCCGGCACTGCATAAAGAGCTGATCGCGGCCCTGGATCCGCAAGGCCCCGGCATCGACAGCTGAGGCGCCCTTTTGATCCGGCAAACCTGTGGTCCGCAAAACATGGAATGGATGACCTGACCCGATGGCCTTGCATGCTCACTCGCACCCGGACCAGCCGTCCCGCCCGGATGGAGAGCTTCTGTGGGTCCATGCAACCACGCCAGAGCGCTATCTGGCGCTTTGCGATCTCGGCACCCGGTTGAAACTGGCGCGCCCTGATCTGGTGGTCCTGGCCACCTGGGAAGCCGATATGATCGTCCCGCCCAACACCGAGGGCTGCGATATCGCGGCAGGGCTGCTGCCGATTGACCAGACAGCGGATGTGCGTGCCTTCCTCGACCATTGGCAGCCGGATTTCTGCATCTGGTCCGGCGGCAGGCTGCGCCGCACCCTGTTGCGACGGATGCGGGAACAAGAGATCGATGCCCTGTTGGTCGACATCACCGAAGAGGAGCTGCCCAGCCGCACCAGCCGCTGGCTGCCCGATCAGCGCAAGCGCATGCTGGAGGGCTTTTCCGCGATCCTGACCCCCGATCCTGCGGTCCGCGTTCAGCTGCTGCGCACCGGGCTGCCGTCACAGAAGGTGCAACTGGCCGGACGGCTGCGGATCTCCACCACGCCGCCGGGCTGCAACGATGACGACCTGGAAGACCTGCACTCTGCCTTTGGCAGCCGCCCGGTCTGGCTGGCCGCCCATGTGCGCCCGGACGAGCTGCCCATGGTGCTGGAGGCCCATCGTATCGCGCTGCGCCTGTTGCATCGGCTGATCCTGGTGCTGTCGCCCGAAGGGGCTGCCACCCTGGGGCAGTTCCGCACCGCGCTCAGGGACAGCGGCTTGCAATTTGCCGATTGGGAGACGGGCGAGGAAACGGATGATTTCACCCAGGTGCTGCTGACCGATGGCGAGGATCTGGGCCTGTGGTATCGCCTGGCTCCGGTCTGCCTGATGGGTGGCAGCCTGTTGCGCGGGCGCGAAGGGCATTCGCCGCTGGATGCCGCCGCACTGGGATCGGCCATCCTGCACGGACCGGGCACGGTGCGCCACCAGGCGATCTACGCGCAGCTGGCCGAGGTCGGCGCCGCCGAATGCGTATATACGACGCAGGAACTGGCCGAGATGGTGCTGCATCTGTCCGCCCCTGACATGGCCGCGGAAATGGCCCTGGCGGGCTGGCAGGCGGTGACCGAAGGAGCAGAGATGACGGATCAACTGATCGAGCATGTGCAGGATCTGCTGGATGCGCAGGAGGATCGCCATGCGGCCACCTGAATTCTGGAACAAGCCTCCGGGCGCCTTCGATCTGCGCGCCACGCTTCTGGCGCCGCTCGGCTGGATCTACGCCGCCGCGACCCGGTCACGCATCGCCAAGGGCACGCCCGAAGCGGTCGGCGTGCCGGTGATCTGCGTCGGCAATCTGAACGCGGGCGGCACCGGCAAGACGCCCACGGTGATCTGGCTGATCGAGGCCTTGCGCGCCATGGGCCATAGCCCCCATGTGGTCAGCCGGGGATATGGCGGCAGCATCACCGGCCCGGAAGAGGTCGATCCCAACCGCCACACCGCCTCGGACTGCGGGGATGAGCCGCTCTTGCTGGCGGCCTTTGCCGATGTCTGGGTGGCCCGCGACCGCGCCGCCGGGGCGCGCGCCGCAGCGGATGCGGGCGCGACGGTGATCCTGCTGGATGACGGGTTCCAGAACCCCGCCCTGGCCAAGGACCTGTCACTGGTGGTGGTGGATGCGGCGCGGGGCTTTGGCAACGGGCGCTGCCTGCCCGCAGGCCCGCTGCGCGAGCCGGTGGCCGAAGGGTTAAGCCGCGCCGATGCGGTGCTCTCCATCGGCGCCCCTGCGGCGCAAGAGCGGTTCTCCCGTTTTTGGGGGGATCAGCTGCAAAGCCTGCCCCATGTCACGGGGCACCTCGCACCCTTGCCCACCGGCATGCCCTGGCAGGGCACCCGCGTTCTGGCCTTTGCCGGCATCGGCTATCCGCAGAAGTTCTTTGACACGCTCAAAGCCCTCGGCGCCGATCTGGTCCGGGCCGAGGCGCTGGACGATCACCAGACCCTGCCCACGGCGCTGCTGACACGGCTCGAGGCCGAAGCCAAGGCGCTGAACGCGCAGCTGGTCACCACCGAAAAGGACGCCGTGCGCCTGCCCGCGAGTTTCCGCTACAAGGTGATCACCCTGCCGGTGCGGCTTGAGATCGAAGAAGCGGACCCTTTGACGGATCTTCTGAAACGGGCCGCTCCACCGCCGCCCTAGCCATGAACAGAAAAACGTCTTGGCCTCCTTTGCGGACGGCGCTCACCTATGGTGCTTGCACCTTTGCTGTCAGGATCTTCAAGCTCGCCGCGCCGAAGCCAATCGCGAATGCACCTTCAAACCAGCGCCGCAGCCGCAAGTAGACAGCTGTCATGGCCTGTGACGAAAAGATCAGTGCATAGCCGTGGAAGACCAGAAAGCTCTGCAAGCCAACGGCGGCAATCACGATGGCCAGCTGGGCTACTTCCGTTCCCGGTGGAATGCCAAGCGAGAAGAGCGAGCCAAAGAACAGAATTGCCTTGGGGTTCGTCAGATGCAGAGCAAGCCCTTTTGCATACAGCGTAGGTTTGCCGCCCGTGAATGACCGCGTTGCTATGTCCTTCTGAGACAAGGCCGATCGCGCCGCCCTATAGGCAAGAAACATCAGATAGGCCGCGCCGAAGTAACGGATCATCTCAAAAACCCATGCGTTTGCGAGCATAACCGCCCCAAGCCCCAGAGCAGCGGCGATCGACCACATCAGCGAGCCGGTTGTGATCCCGGATGCAAGCGCCAGGCCTGACGTGCGGCCTGATGCCATCGAGGTGCCAGCAAGGGCAAGGGTTGCAGGACCGGGGCTGACCGATGCAACAAATGCAGCGAGGAGTATGAGCGGGAGGTTCACTTCTAAAGGCATTTTATGTCCTGACTGAAATTCCCTATCAGCTTTGGACAACTGCAGAAAAACGTCAAGCTGGCCTCAAAACGGAGCAACAGGATCTGCGGACATGACCAAATAAAAACCCGGCCACCGGGGCCGGGTTTTCATGTCGTGTCTCTGGAACCGATCAGCCGTCCAGTTCGGCGTCGATCAGCGCCTTGAAGTCGGCATAGGACTGGTTGTCCACCTTCTTGCCGTTCAGCACGAAAGAGGGCGTCGCGGTCACGTCATGCTCTTCGGCGTTCTCCTGATACCAGGTCACCAGGGTCTGGGCCTTGGTGCCGTCCTGCAGGCAGGCCTCCAGCTGGTCCTTTTCGAGGCCAGCCAAAAGGCCAATCTTGCGCAGGGCATCGATGATCTCGGTCGCGCCGCCAGCGCGCGCCCAGTCGGACTGCTGCTCAAAGATCAGGTCGGTCATGCCAAAGAATTTCTCAGGCCCCGCGCAGCGCGCGATCATCGAAGCCCAGAGACCATAACGGTCGAAATAGACCTCGCGGTAGATGAACTTCACCTTGCCGGTGTCGATGTAATCCGCCTTCAGCTGCTTATAGGGGCCAGAGTGGAAGTTGGCGCAATGCGGGCAGGTGTAGGAGGCATATTCGATCAGCGTCACCGGCGCATCCTCGGCGCCCTGCACCATCTCGACGATGGTCGAGGTATCGACCTCACCCTCCTGCGCATAAGCCGCCCCGATCAGCGGATTTTCGGGCAGCCGGTTTTGGCCATTCAGGCCAGAGATGGCATAGGCGCCAGCGGCCACGGCCACCACGGCAAAGACACCAGACATAAGACGGGTCATTCATACCCCTTTCGCATTGTTTTCTGTTTTGTAAGCACATTGCGCCCCAGCCGTTCCAGCGCGGCGCGCAGCCCTTCATCACCGACACCTTCGGCCACATGGGCGGCTTCGGCAACCGCCTCTGGGTCGGGCTGAACCGGGGCGGCCTGTTTCGGCGCATATTTGAACGAGACCTGTCCTTCGGAAAACCCGATCGGCGCGGTCTGGGTGATCAGCACCTTGGAAATCGCGTTGTAGCCATAGACCGCGTTCACCTTTTCCCGCAGCCGCTCCTTTTGCATCTCCAGCATCGGCGCATTGGAGCCGGTGGTCAGCACCGTCAGCGAGGCGCCAAAGGAGCTGCGCCCGTAGCCAACCTTGACGGGCCGCGCCATGGCGGCCAGATCGGTGCCGACGATCTCTTCCCAATGGGTCAGTAGACGCGACACCGCAAAGCCCCGGCTTTCGCCAGCCTTGCGGATCTGGTCGTTCAAAAGCTTGGAGGTCCGTGCGAATCCGCGTGTGCTGCTGCGTCTGACTGACATGACTGTGGTTTTGCGTGACTGTGCGCCCTATTGTAAAGGGTCCGTTTGCCGGGGCCAGCAAAACACGAAAGCAGGGGATAAACTATGCGTGACCTGAAAGAGGATACCGGTCAGTTGGGCCGCGACCTGTTGAACTGGTACGACGCCCATGCCCGCGTGATGCCCTGGCGTATCTCCCCGGCAGAGCGCGCTGCCGGGGTGCGCCCCGATCCCTACCGCGTCTGGCTGAGCGAGGTCATGCTGCAACAGACCACCGTTGCCGCCGTGAAGGATTATTTTCACCGCTTCACCAGCCGCTGGCCCACCGTCATGGATCTGGCCGCCGCAGCCGATGCCGATGTGATGGGCGAATGGGCGGGCCTGGGGTATTACGCCCGCGCCCGCAATCTGCTGAAATGCGCACGGGTGGTGGCGGATGATCTGGATGGCATCTTTCCCGACACCTATGAGGACTTGCTGAAGCTTCCCGGCATCGGCCCCTACACGGCAGCCGCCATTGCCTCCATCGCCTTTGACCGGCCCGAGACCGTGCTGGACGGCAACGTGGAACGGGTTATGGCCCGGCTGCATGACATTCACGATCCACTGCCTGGCTCAAAACCGCTCTTGAAAGAGCGCGCCGCCGAGCTGACACCGCAGGAACGCCCCGGCTGCCATGCCCAGGCGGTGATGGATCTGGGCGCCACCATCTGCACGCCCAAGTCCCCCGCCTGTGGCATCTGCCCCTGGCGCGACCCTTGTGCGGCGCGTGTTGCAGGCACGGCGGCTGAGCTGCCACGGAAGACCCCGAAAAAACCAAAACCCACCCGCCATGGCATCATCTACCTGGCCCGCAGCCCCGCCGGTGATTGGCTCCTGGAGCGGCGCCCGGACAAGGGGCTGTTGGGCGGCATGCTGGGCTGGCCCGGTTCGGAGTGGAACGAAGTACCGGACCCCGCTGCGCCTTTCGAGGCCGACTGGCAGGATCTGGGCGCCGAGGTGCGTCATACCTTCACCCATTTTCACCTGATCCTGCAGGTGATGCGGGCCGAGCTGCCGGAAGATTTTGCGCCCAAAACCGGGCAAGAGATGATCGCCCGGCACGATTTCCGCCCCTCGGACCTGCCCACGGTGATGCGCAAGGCCTTCGATCTGTGGCGCGGCAGCCAGGGTAGCGCGGGGTGAGGCCATTCGCCTCTTGGGTTTGCGCTGGCACCGGCATAGGGTTCCCCCAGACGCGCCATGACATCATGGGAGAGCCATAAATGAAGACCCCTGGCATCGCTCACAAAATCGCACCTGACATCCTGCGCCGCTGGCAATCCGCCCTGCCCTTCTGGCTGTCCTTCCTGCTGGTCCCGCTGTTGTGGTTCTCGGCTGTCATGGGCAGCTGGTGGGTGCTGCTGACGCCCTTTGTGACCTGGTATCTCTTCGCGGCCCTTGATGGCGTCTTTGGTCTCAACCTCGACAATGCCGATCCCATGACGCCCGAGGAAGACCTGCGCTGGTACAGTCTCCTGACCATCGCCTGGGTTCCGATCCAGTTCCTGACGCTGTTCGGGCTGATCGCCTATGTGGCGCCCAGCGACACGCTGAATGCGCTGGAGAAATTCGCTATCTTCTTCGGGATGGGCGTGGTCAGCGGTACCGTTGGGATCAACTACAGCCACGAGTTGATGCACCAGCGCAGCAGGCACGAGCGTTGGCTGGCCGATATTCTGCTGGCGATGGTGCTTTATTCGCATTTCCGCTCCGAGCATCTTCTGGTGCACCACCGCTATGTGGGCACGCCCCGCGACCCGGTGACCGCGCGCTACAACGAGGGCTTTCACCGGTTTTACCCCCGCGTGCTGCGCGAATGCTGGCAATCTGCCTTTCGCGCCGAAAAGGAAAAGCTGGCGAAAAAGGATCGCCCCTGGACCGATCTTTCCAATCCCTTCTTCCGCTATTGGGCCCTGCAGGGCGCGATGCTGCTGCTGGCGATGCTTGTGGGCGGCTTTGCTGGGCTGCTGCTGTTCCTGGTGCAGGCGGGTGTCGCGATCTGGCAGCTGGAACTGGTCAACTATGTGGAACACTACGGGCTGACCCGCAAACACCTGGGCGAAGGCAAGTACGAACATGTCCGCCCCTGCCACTCCTGGAACGCCGCGCATAAGGTCACGAACTGGCTGCTGATCAACCTGCAGCGCCATTCGGACCACCATTACAAGCCCGACCGGCGCTTTCCCCTGTTGCAGAACTATACCGAAGCAGACGCGCCGCAGCTGCCCTATGGCTATCCGGTGATGACGGTGGCGGCGATGATGCCGCCGCTCTGGCGCCGGATGATGAATCCCCGGGTGCGCCGCTGGCGGCAGATGTATTATCCCGAAATCACCGATTGGACGCCCTATAATCGCGCCAAAAACCCGATGCCGCGTTGATATCCCCGCGCCCGCACCGCGCCTTGCGCGGTGCCAGGCCCAACGGGAGAAGGGCAGGACACTGCCCGCCGACGGGCGGGAGCATCACCGTTTCGCAAAAGATCATGAGGCGCGGCTGTAGCGCACCCCTTCGGGCTTGTGGGCATCGAACTGGCTGGCGATGATCCGCGTCAGGGCGCGGCCCTCGGGCAGCACCGACAGCCCCTGTTCATCCAAGGACACCAGATCGCCAAACCGCGCCTGAATGGCTGCCATCTCGGCGTCCAGGCTGCGCGCCAGATCGCCGTATTCCCGGATCAATGCGCGCCGGTCCAGATGGAAGTCGCACATCACCATTTCGATGGCACGGGCGCGCAGGTGATCCTCTTCGCTCATCTCGTGACCGCGCGCCCCGGCAAGCTGACCCTTTTCGACCCGCTCCACATAGGTGGGCGTCGCCGCTGTATTCTGCACATAGCCCCCGGCATAGCGCGAGATCGACGAGGCCCCCACTCCGATCAGCGTCGGGCAGCGATCGTCCGTATAGCCCTGGAAGTTGCGACGCAGGTGGCCGCTTTTGGCCGCCACGGCCAAGCCGTCCCCCGGCAGGGCGAAATGATCGATCCCGATCGTCTCGAATCCGGCAGCGCGGAACTGATCCCCCGCCAGGCAGGCCAGATCGTAGCGTTCCGCGTCCCCCGGCAGTGCCGATTCGTCGATCAGCTGCTGGCGCTTGGCCACCCAGGGCACATGCGCATAGCCAAACAGCGCGATCCGCTCCGGCGCCAGGGTCAGCACCTTGTCCACGGTATCGGACAGCCGTGCGGCATCCTGATGCGGCAACCCGTAGATCAGATCGGCATTGAGCGAGGTGATTCCCGCCGCCCGCAGATCCTCGACACAAGAGAGGGTCACCTCGTAGGATTGATCTCGGCCGATCGCCGCCTGGACTTCGGGATTGAAATCCTGGATGCCGATGCTGGCCCGGTTCATGCCCACCTCGGCGAGGGCGGCAATCTTGTCCCGATCCACAAGGGTCGGATCGATCTCCACCGAAAACTCCCAGTCGGGCGTTGGTTCAAAGACAGATTTCACCGCCGCCGCCAGCCGGTGAATCAGATGCGGCGGCAGGATCGTCGGCGTGCCACCCCCCCAGTGCAGACGCCCCATCTGAACCCCCTTGGGCAGATGGGCCGCAATCAGGCGCAGTTCCTTTTCCAGCGTGCCGACATAGGCCTCCACCGGATCCAGACGCCGGGTGCCTTGCGTGCGGCAGGCGCAGAACCAGCACAGCCGTTCACAGAAGGGGATATGCAGATAGACCGAGACCGGAACCGCCGGATCCAGCGCTTCCAGATGTTCCACCTGTTCCGCAGCACCGACGTTTGGCGAGAAGACCGGCGCGGTCGGATAGGAGGTATAGCGGGGCACCCGGCTGTCGAACAGCCCAAGGGCGGCAAGGCGATCAATCTGTTTCATGCACCCATGCTTGGCCGCTTTGACCGCGTCGGACTTTGCGCAGGATCAAACCGCTCGCAAAATCTGCATCAGTCCCTTGGCCCGAGCATCGCTGCCAGCGCAAAAAGACCCGGAGCAAGCGCCTGAATTCGCGCGAAATACATGCGAGCCCCCGGTGAAAAAAGAAATTGTCATATCTGCGTCATTTTGGGTTTGACGCCCCTCGCGACTCCGCTTATACGCCCTCTCCACGACACCTGCCCAGGTGGCGGAATTGGTAGACGCGCTAGCTTCAGGTGCTAGTGTCCGTATGGACGTGGAGGTTCGAGTCCTCTCCTGGGCACCATCATCCCGACATTCCCAGACCGATGACATCTCGACAGTAATCTGTCGGATCTGAGTGTGCGTCGCGCATGCGGGGCTGTTGCGCGCGCGCGGCTGTGCTAGGCATCTGGCATGATCCCCTCGCCAGACGGAGCGCCCAAGATGACCGAGACCCTGTTCGACCTGCCAAAAACACCCGCGATCCAGGTTCTGGGCGAGGCACGCAGCTACCCCATCGGGCGGATCTTCTGCGTCGGGCGCAACTACGCTGCCCACGCCGCCGAAATGGGCAATGAGGTCGACCGTGAGGCGCCCTTCTATTTCACCAAATCCGCCGCCAATGCGGTGCTCAGCGGCGCCACCGCTCCCTATCCGCCCGGCACTTCGGATTTTCATCACGAGATGGAACTGGCCGTGGCCGTGGGCGCGCCGCTGTTCCGCGCCAGCCGCGAAGAGGCCCGCGCCGCCATCTATGCCTATGGCTGCGCGCTCGACATGACCCGGCGCGATCTGCAGGGCCAGGCCAAGGACAAGCGGCGCCCCTGGGATCTGGGCAAGGATCTGGAACAGGGAACGGTATTGGCGCCGCTCACCCGCGCCGCCGACTGGGATGGCCCGGTGGGAAAGAAGATCTGGCTCAGGGTCGATGACGCGCTGCGCCAGGATGCCAGTCTGGATGAAATGATCTGGTCGGTGGAGGATATCCTGTGTCACCTGTCCGGATATTACCACCTGCGCCCGGGCGATCTGATCCTGACGGGCACTCCGGCGGGGGTCGGCGCGGTCCAAGCCGGACAGGCGATCCGGGGCGGAATCGAAGGGTTGAGCGATGTCAGCTTGACCCTGAGCGAGGCCGAATAGCCGCGAATCCCTGCGCGCCCACGCAACCGAGGTTCGAATCCGTCAAGATTTTGTGCGCTTGGTCCATTCCTGCGCAGGCCGACTTGCGCCTATCAAATGAAGGCTGCCTGACAATCGGAAGGGCCGCCTTGAGGAGGAGTCGGTAGAAATACGCAACCCCGCTTCCGCGGCGGTGGCCCGGAATGTCTTTTTTCATGGCTTCTGAGCCAATGAGAGATTGATCTTCACACGCCAAAATGTTGATATGTATCAATCGGCCCAAAATGACCCGAATTATGTAACATTCTTCGGTGCGGGTCTGAGAGGTGACTTGGGACCGGCCAATTCATGAGTGAAAAATGCATGATCTGCTGTTGATGGTTACAAATGCACCAAATAGCAGGAGGGCGAGCTGGTTCGTTTTGCGAACCTGTACGGGGTGAACGGGACCAATGAAGAAAGAAATAGGCAATATATTGCAATAATCTTAGTTGCCGGCATTATGTTGCTTGGAAATAGGGTCAAAGGGAGGAATCACATGACCACTCGCAGAAAGATTCTTGGCGCAGCAGGCGCAGCGGCCATCGCCGCAATGTGCGCCACGTCCGCCTTCGCTCAGGAGGTGACGCTGAAGCTTCACCAGTTCCTGCCCGCACAGGCCAATGTGCCGAAGCTGGTTCTGGACGTCTGGGCCGACAATGTTGAAGCCTCCTCGGGTGGCCGTATCAAGATCGACCGTTATCCCTCCATGCAGCTGGGCGGCAAGCCGCCGGAACTGATGGACCAGGCCATCGACGGCGTTGCCGACATCGTCTGGACCGTGGTCGGCTACACGCCGGGCCGCTTCCCGTCGACCGAAGTCTTCGAACTGCCCTTCATGATGACCAATGCGCGCGCCACCTCGCACGCCTATTGGGAAATGTTCGAGCGTCACATGAAGGACACCGAGTTCAAGGACGTCCACATCCTGGGGACCTGGGTGCACGGCCCCGGCATGATCCACACCTCGGATCCGGTTGAAACCCCAGCCGACCTGCAGGGCATGAAGATCCGCGGCGGTTCCCGCTCGGTCAACGCACTGCTGACCGAACTGGGTGCAACCCCGGTCGGCATGCCGGTTCCCGCCATCCCGGAAGGCCTGTCCAAGGGCGTGATCGACGGCACCACCATTCCGTGGGAAGTCACCACCGCGCTGAAGGTTCCGGAGCTGGTCGAGAACCACACCGAGTTCACCGGCAAGGCGCTTTACACCCTGACCTTCGTTCTGGCGATGAACAAGGCCAAGTACGAAAGCCTGCCCGACGACCTGAAGAAGGCCATCGACGACAACTCCGGCCTGGAGTTCTCGGTCTTCGCCGGTGGCACCCAGGCAGATTCGGACGGTCCTGCACGTGAATTCGCGCTGGACAACGGCAACAACGTCATCACCCTCAACCAAGAGCAGACCGATGAATGGCGTGCTCTGGCCCAGCCGATCTACAACAAGTGGCTGGCCGACATGTCGGAAAAGGGTATCGACGGCCAGGCTCTGCTGGAAGAAGCAACCTACCTGATCGAAAAATACACTCCGCAGTACGTGAAGTAAGCGATACCATAGTCGAAGGGCCGCTGCGCACCCGTGCCGCGGCCCTTTGCGCACTCATATAGAGGTAAACACCATGCAAAAGCTCATGATGGGGTTGGCCAGGAAGATGGCTATTCTGGGCGGTATGGTCCTGGTTCTCCTGATTCTCCTGACCTGCCTGTCGATCATCGGCCGCCTGCTGAACGGCATCCTGCACGGAGGCTTCATGCAGGGGATTACGCCGGATCTTTCCAACTGGCTGATCAACTATATCGGGCCAATCAACGGCGATTTTGAACTGGTCGAAGCTGGCGTTGCCTTTGCCATTTTCGCCTTTATCCCGCTGTGCCAGATCACCTCCGGTCATGCATCGGTCGATGTGGTCGCCAATTCCTTTCCCCGCAAGGTGAACCGCTTCCTGCGCATGGTGGTGGCCCTCCTGTTTGCCATCGTTCTGGGCCTGATCACCGAGCGGCTCGCGGCAGGGATGATCGGGAAGTACCACAACGGCGAGACGTCTTTCCTGCTGGAGTTCCCAACCTGGTGGGCCTACGCGGCCAGCCTGTTTGCATCCTGCATGGCTGCGGTGGTCGCGTTCTATGTCGCGATCGTACGCACAAACGAATTTATTACCGGCCGCATTGAGTTGTGGGACGGTGTGGAGGGTGAGCAGTGACAGCTCTTGAAATCGGAATTACCTCTTTTCCCATCCTGATGATCCTGATCTTCCTGCGGGTACCGATCGGATTGTCGATGTTCCTCGTCGGTCTCGTCGGGCTGATCCTGGTGACCGATGGCACCCAGGTCGCCTTTGGCCGGATGAAAAGCGAGACCTATTCGACCTTCTCCTCCTATTCGCTGACCATCGTGCCGATGTTCCTGCTGATGGGGCATTTCGCAACGCTTGGCGGCATGTCCTCGGCGCTGTTCAAGGCCGCGGCCGGCTTCCTCGGGCACCGAAAGGGCGGGGTCGCAATGGCCTCGATCGGGGCCTGTGCGGGGTTCGGCGCGATCTGCGGATCCTCGCTGGCCACGGCGGCCACCATGGGCCGCGTCGCCCTGCCGGAACTGCGCGCCTATGGCTATGCGGGCGGCTTTTCCACCGCGACACTGGCGGCGGGCGGCACCCTGGGCATTCTGATCCCGCCCTCGGTGGTGCTGGTGATCTATGCGATCCTGACCGAGCAGAATATCGCAAAGCTGTTCCTGGCAGCCTTCATCCCCGGCATCCTGGCCGCGATCGGCTATGTCGTCGCCATCTCGATCTATGTGCGCATGTTCCCCGATAGCGCGGGCACCCGTCCGGCCATCCCCTGGGCCGAGCGCATGGAAAACCTGGTCAAGGTCTGGCCGGTTCTGCTGGTCTTCGGCCTGGTGGTCGGCGGCATCTATGCGGGCTGGTTCACCCCGACCGAAGGGGCAGCCGTCGGGGCGTTCGGCACCGGTTTCATCGCCTGGCTCAATGGCGGTCTGAACCGCGAATCCCTGGTGGACAGTTTCATCGTCACGGCGCGTTCCACCGCGATGATCTTCTTCATCGTGCTGGGTGCCGGTTTCTACAATGGCTTCCTGGCCCTGACCAAAGTACCGCAGGAACTGGCCGATTTCGTCGTCAGCCAGGGTCTGAGCCCCTGGGTGGTGCTGGCGCTGATCCTCGCCTTCTACCTTCTGTTCGGCTGCCTGATGGACAGCCTGTCGATGATCCTGCTGACCATTCCGATCTTCTTCCCGGTGATCTCGGCGATGGACTTCGGCCTGTTGTCCCTGCCCGCAATGCAGGCGGATGCAGCCATGGAGGTGCTGCGCAACGGGGTGCCCGACGGCATGGGGGCTGAAATGCTCGCCTCGATACAAGAGGCCATGGCCAACGGTATGGAGCTGACCCGCGAGCAGATGAAGGAACTGGGCATTCGCGTCACCGAGAGCCGCGTCAACCGGATCGAGGCGGAATATGTCGCCATCTGGTTCGGCATCCTGGTGCTGATCGTGGTCGAAGTGGGTCTTATCACCCCGCCGGTGGGCATGAACCTCTTCATCATCAACGCGATGGACCGCACCACCAAGATGATCGATACCTACAAGGCGGTGATGTTCTTTGTCGCCTCGGACATCATCCGGGTTATCATCCTGGTCGCCTTCCCGATCATCACGCTGCTGCCGCTGATGCTGCTGCACTAGCCGCTGGCAAAGCGAATCAACCGGCCTTGAAGCCCCCGCCATGGAAAATGGCGGGGGCTTTCCTGTTTCAGAAGCGGTACCGCAACACCGCTGGGCTCTTTCGGGCGGGGTGATACACAGCAATTTGTGCACAATAGTGCATTTTTTGCATGCGGAATGTTGCATTATTTTGCGACTGGTGCCTTAATCTGCCCAGGAAACGACTGCGCCGCCGGGGAGGGCCGCGCAGGCCATGGGGCTGATACAGCCCCTGACGGCACATCAGGGAGGAGCAAGGATGACACCCAGCGGCAATGCGGCAGGACTATTTGTGGACCGCCACCGGACAGAGCGCCCGGACAAACCGGCGTTCCGAGAGGCCGCAGGCGCTCAGCGCGAGATTTCATACGGGGAGCTGGCCGAGGCAACGGACCGGATGGCAGGCGCCCTGCGCCGTGCCGGGATCGCCCGCGAGACCCGCGCCGCGATGCTGGTTCTGGACCAGATCGAATTCCCGCAGATCTTCTGGGGCGCGCTGAAGGCCGGCGTGGTGCCGGTGCCCTTGAACACGCTCCTAGCCACCCCTGTCTATGAGGTCATCCTGAAGGACAGCCGCGCCACCATCCTCTTTGTCAGCGCGGAACTCTGGCCGGTGGTGGAACCTGTCATCGCCGCCTGCCCCGACCTGCAAAAGATCGTGGTCATCGGTGGCGACACGCCGGACGGCTGCGACAGCTATGAGGATTTCATCGCCGGAGCCGAGCCGCTGCCTGCGATCGACTGCTGCCCGGATGAAACCGCCTTCTGGCTCTATTCCTCCGGCTCGACCGGTCAGCCCAAGGGCGTGCGCCACGTCCACGGGGCACTGGCGGCGACGGCGGAAACCTATGGCGACAAGGTGCTGCAGATCGCCGAGGACGACATCGTCTTCTCTGCCGCCAAACTGTTCTTCGCCTATGGGCTTGGCAACGGGATGACCTTCCCGCTGTCCGTCGGAGCCACCACCATCCTGTTCAATGGTCGCCCCACTCCGGATGTGGTCCTGTCCATTCTCGAAGAACAGAAACCCACCATTTATTGCGGTGTGCCCACGCTTTATGCCGCGACCGTGGCAGCGCTGGAGAGTGCGACCAAACCCGACGCGCCCCTGCGCCGCTGCATCTCGGCAGGTGAAGCCCTGCCCGAAGAGGTCGGCCGCAAGTGGGAACAGATCTGGGGTGTGGAGATCCTGGATGGTGTCGGCTCCACCGAGATGCTGCATATCTTCCTCTCGAATGCGCCGGGCGATGTGGTCTACGGCAGTTCCGGCATTGCGGTGCCCGGATACGAGCTGCGCCTGGTGGACGAGGCGGGCGATGAGGTGACAGAGCCGGGCGGCATTGGCGAACTTCTGGTGCGCGGCGCCTCGGCCGCCGAAGGCTACTGGAACCAGCGCGGCAAAAGCCGTGGCACATTCGAGGGCGAATGGACCCGCACCGGAGACAAGTATGAGCGTGGCGAAGGCGGACGGTTCGTCTACTGTGGCCGCACCGACGACATGTTCAAGGTCTCCGGCATCTGGCTGTCGCCCTTCGAGGTGGAGCAGGCGCTGGTCGCCCACCCGGCAGTGCTGGAAGCCGCCGTGGTGCCCGCCCGCGACGAGGACGGCCTGGAAAAACCAAAGGCGCATATCGTGCTGAAAGACGGAACCGGGGATGACGCCCTGGCCGATGAGCTGAAGGCCTTTGTGAAAGAGAAAGTCGGCAAGTGGAAATACCCGCGCTGGATCGTCTTTGCCGAGGATCTGCCCAAGACGGCAACCGGCAAGATCCAGCGCTTCAAACTGCGAAAGGATGCATGATGGCTTTTGAATGGGGTGGAAGCGGCACCGTCGCGGTCGGCGGCGCCAATCTGGAATACGCAAGCCATGGCCCGGCGCCGGACAAGGCGCCGACGCTGGTGCTGCTGCACGAGGGCCTCGGCTGTGTTGCCCTGTGGCGGGACTTCCCGGAAAAACTGGCGGCGGCCACCGGCTGGGGCGTCTTTGTCTATTCGCGTCAGGGCTATGGGCAGTCCGATCCGGTGACCCTGCCCCGCCCGCTCGACTTCATGACACGCGAAGCCAAGGATGTGCTGCCGGAACTGCTGGATACCATCGGGCTGGAGCACGGTGTGCTACTGGGCCACAGCGACGGAGCGACCATCGCGGCGATCTATGGCGGCAGCGTGATCGATCACCGGGTGCGCGGGCTGATCCTGATGGCGCCGCATTTCTTCACCGAACCGGGTGGTCTGGCCGAGATCGCCAAGGCGAAAGAGGCCTATGACAGCGGCGAACTGAAGGAAAAGCTGGCGAAATATCACAAGGATCCCGACGGCGCCTTCCGGGGCTGGAACGATGTCTGGCTGGCCGAGGGCTTCCGCGACTGGGACGTGGCCGATGTGATCGACTACCTGCGCATCCCCGTGCTGGCGATCCAGGGCCGCGAAGATCAATACGGCACCCTGGCCCAGGTCGAGGTGATCGAGGAGCGCACCTATTGCCCCTGCGACATGCTGGTGCTGGAGGATTGCAAGCACAGCCCGCATCAAGATCAGCCGCAAAAGGTCATCGACGCGGTGGCCGATTTCACCAGCCGCCTGGCCCGGATCGAGGCCGCCGAGGTCGAAATCGCCTGACATGGCCCGCTTTCCGGATCCGCCGCACGCCCATATCCCGGGCCAGACGCCCCGGCATCCGGAAGGCACCTTCGCGGCACTTTGCGATACCGTGCAAGCGCAACAGCCCCCAGGGGCTGTTTTTGCATCCGACGCCTGGCGCGCCGGCCTGCAATTCCTGGAAACAGGATATTTCTGGGAAGCCCATGAAGTCTGGGAAGCGGTCTGGATGGCGCTTCCCGAAGGTACAGAGGCACGGCGGCTGGTGCAGGGCATGATCCAGCTGGCCAATGCCGAGCTGAAACAGGTGATGCAGCGCCCCAAGGCCAGCTTGCGCCTTTGCGAGATCGCCCTCACCCATCTGCAAGGTCTGGACCCAGACCTTTGGGACAGGGCCGGAATTCAGGAGACAGAGATTCGCAACCGGCTGGTCGATCTTCGTCAATCAACGGCAAATTATGCACGATAATGCACACATAGACACTCAGGCTCGCTAAAACACCAAAATGTCCTGCATTATTTTGCCAATAACCGGCATTATTGTGCACATCCCTCTTTGCCGCGCCCAAAAGCTGCGGTAAGTTGCAAACAACAGAACTCAGGAGCGCGACATGCCCCAGGCAATCGATTTTCAGACCGACCCTTCGAAATACCGGCACTGGCGGGTGGAGTATGATGGCCCCATCGCCAACCTCTATATGGACGTGGATGAGGACGGCGGGCTGTTTGATGGCTATCAGCTGAAGCTGAACTCCTATGACCTGGGCGTCGATATCGAACTGGCCGACATCGTGCAGCGGATGCGCTTTGAACATCCCGAGGTGAAGGTGGTGGTCATGCAGTCCGGCAAGGAGAAGGTCTTCTGCGCGGGCGCCAACATCCGCATGCTGGGCGGTGCCAGCCACGCTCACAAGGTGAACTTCTGTAAATTCACCAACGAGACCCGCAACACCTTCGAGGCCGCCGAGGCGGATTCGGGTCAGAAATACATCGCTGCCGTTCAGGGCGCCTGCGCCGGTGGCGGGTATGAGCTGGCGCTGGCCTGCAACTACATCATGCTGACCAATGACAGCACGTCGTCGGTGGCACTGCCCGAGGTACCGCTCTTGGCGGTTCTGCCCGGCACCGGCGGCCTGACCCGCGTGACTGATAAGCGCAAGGTGCGCCGCGATCTGGCCGATGTCTTCTGCTCGATCGAGGAAGGCGTCAAAGGCCAGCGCGCCGTAGACTGGCGTCTGGTGGACGAAGTTGTGCCGAACTCCAAGTTCGCCGACACCGTGGCCGAGCGTGCGATAGAATTCGCCGAGGCCAGCAGCAAGGCAGACGGGCTGACCGGCATCACCCTGGGCCCCATCACCCGCAGCTTTGGCGACAATGCCATCACCTATTCTCTGGTCGAGGTCGAGATCGACCGCGACGGTGGCCGCGCGACCATCACCCTGAAAGGCCCCGAGGCGGATGCCCCGGCGGATACCTCAGCGCTGCAGGCCGAGGGTGACCAGACCTACATGCTTCGCCTGGCGCGCGAACTGGATGATGCCATCCTGCACCTGCGCCTGAATGAGCGCGAGGTCGGCACCGTGGTGTTCCAGACCCAAGGTGACGCCGAGAAACTGCTGGCGCATGAGGCCCTGCTGCTGAACAACCGCGATCACTGGCTGGCGAACGAGATCCTGGCCTACTGGAAGCGCCTGTTGAAACGCATCGACATGACCTCCCGCTCGCTGGTGGCGGTGGTCGAGCATGGCTCCTGCTTTGCCGGACCGCTGGCAGAACTGCTGTGGGCCGTCGACCGCTCCTACATGATGCTGGAGGAATTCGAAGGCGACAATCGCCCGCTGGCCGCCGTGACCCTCAGCGAGGGGAACTTTGGCACCTACCCGATGGGCAACGATCTCACCCGCCTGCAGACCCGTTTCCTTGGTACCCCCGAGGCGGTCGAGGATCTGCGCGAACACATTGGTGAGCCGCTGGAGGCCGATCAGGCCGAGGAACTGGGTCTCATCACCTATGCCTTTGACGATATCGACTGGGAGGACGAGGTGCGTATCTTCCTTGAGGAACGCGCCAGCTTCAGCCCCGATGCAATGACCGGCATGGAAGCCAACCTGCGCTTTGCCGGCCCCGAGACGATGGAAACCCGCATCTTTGGCCGCCTGACCGCCTGGCAGAACTGGATCTTCCAGCGCCCCAATGCGGTGGGCAGCGATGGTGCCCTGCAGCGCTACGGCACCGGCCAGCGCGGCGAATACAACATGGAACGCGTGTAACCCGAGGATTTCAGCGGCAGCCGATAGGGCACCGCACGACGGAGGAACAAAATGCTTGATCTCATTAATGTCAGCTACGACACCCAGATCCCCAACAACGTTGGCCTGTCCAGCGACAAGAAGGTTCTGAAAGCGCTGGAAAAATGGCACCCCGGTTACATCAACTGGTGGAATGACCTGATCCCGCAGAACTTTCAGGAATCGATGGTCTACCTGCGCACCGCCGTGTCCGTGGACCCGAAAGGCTGGGCCAAGTTCGACTACGTGAAGATGCCCGAGTACCGCTGGGGCGTGCTGCTGGCGCCGCAGGTCGAAGGCCGCACCATTCCCATGGGCGAACACTATGGCGAACCCGCCTGGCAGGAGGTTCCCGGCGAATACCGCAACATGCTGAAGCGCCTGATCGTGATCCAGGGCGACACCGAGCCGGGCTCGGTCGAGCAGCAGCGCTTCCTGGGTCTGACCGCGCCGTCTCTTTATGACATGCGCAACCTGTTCCAGGTGAACGTCGAGGAAGGCCGCCACCTCTGGGCGATGGTCTACCTGCTGCAGAAATACTTTGGCCGCGATGGCCGCGAAGAAGCGAACGATCTCCTGATCCGCTCCTCCGGTTCCGAAGAAGCGCCGCGCATGCTGGGCGCCTTCAACGAGGAAACGCCGGACTGGCTGTCGTTCTTCATGTTCACCTATTTCACCGACCGTGACGGCAAGATGCAGCTGGAAAGCCTGGCGCAATCGGGTTTCGACCCCTTGTCGCGCACCTGCCGCTTCATGCTGACTGAAGAGGCGCACCACATGTTCGTGGGCGAAACCGGCGTCGGCCGCACCATCCAGGCGACCTGCGAAGCGATGAAGAAGGCCGGGATCACCGATCCTTTCGACATCAACAAGATCCGTGACCTGGGTGTCATCGACCTGCCGACCATCCAGAAAAAGCTGAACCTGCACTACACGCTGTCGCTGGATCTCTTCGGTCAGGAAGTCTCCACCAATGCGGCCAATGCCTTCAACGCGGGCATCAAGGGCCGCTACATGGAGCTGCGCCTGAAGGACGACCACAAGCTGACCAACGACACCTACAATGTGCTCGATCTGGAAGGCGACACGATCGTCGAACGCGAAGTGCCTGCCCTGACCGCCATCAACATGCGCCTGCGCGACGATTACGTCAAAGACGCAGCCGGTGGCGTCGGTCGCTGGAACAAGATCATCGAGAAGTATGGCATCGAGTTCGAAATGAAGCTGCCGCACCAGGCCTTCAACCGCAAGATCGGTGTCTTTGCCGGCAAGAACTTCGACCCCGATGGCAACCACGTCTCTGGCGCCGAATACGACAAGGGCCTGCAGGAGTGGCTGCCGACCCACACGGATGGCGATTTCATCCAGTCGCTGATGAAGCCGGTCTACGAGCCCGGTCAATACGCCAGCTGGATCTCGCCGCCCAAGGTCGGCATCGACAACAAGCCTGGCGATTTCGAATACGTGAAACTGCACATGGCATAAGAGGCATTCATCCTCTTTTTCCCGGCGCCTGTCACAGTCAACGACAGGCGCCGGGCATCCAGACCGGAGCACACCAGCCGGATTTATCCCAGCCAGACCGGAGGATCACCAGATGGACATTACCCGCAACCAAGCCGAAACCCCCAATGCCGACCGTGTGTCGGTGCAGATCAATGGCCTCAAAGGGCCCTGCGTGGGCTGTTCCGATTGCGTCGGCATGTGCCGCGCGCTGATCGATGCGCTGACCGTTCCCGATGCGATCCTCAAGAAAGCACCGAGAAGCTGAATGACCAACGCCCACACCGCGCCCTTGAAACAGCACCTGATCGACCCCGAGATCTGCATCCGCTGCTACACCTGCGAAATGACCTGCCCGGAAGAGGCAATCGTCCATGACGACATGAACGTCGTCGTCGATGCCGAGAAATGCAACTTCTGCATGGACTGTATCCCGGTCTGCCCGACCGGCTCGATCGACGAATGGCGGGTGGTGACCACGCCCTATTCGGTGGACGAGCAGTTCGAATGGATGGAGCTGCCCGAACAGGAGGAAATCTCCGGCGGCGATGCTGCCGAAGGCGACGTGGAGGCGATGGACGATGCCGTGGCGGCGCTTCTGGCCGACGCCCACGCCGGTGCCGGCGGCAAGGCGGTTGCCCCCGCCAGTGCCAGCAAACCCGTCATCAACATGTACACCCCCGGCAAGCCCGCGACGCTCAAGGTGCAGGGCAACTACCGGCTGACCGACAAGGACAGCGACAGCGATGTGCGCCATATCATCCTGGATCCGGCGGGCCTGCCCTTTCCGGTTCTGGAGGGGCAAAGCATCGGTATCATCCCGCCCGGCACGGATGCAGAGGGCAAACCGCATCTGCCCCGGCTCTACTCCGTCTCCAGCCCCCGCGACGGGGAGCGGCCCGGCTATCACAACATCTCGCTGACCGTGAAGCGCGAGGAACAGGGCCTGTGTTCCAACTACGTCTGCGATCTGAACGCGGGCGACGAGGTGCAGGTGACCGGCCCCTTCGGCGCCACCTTCCTGCTGCCCTCGGATCCGGCGGCGGATATCATGATGGTCTGCACCGGCACCGGCTCGGCCCCCTTCCGCGCCTTCACCATGCGCCGCCTGCGCGAGGCACCGCATGAGACCGGCAAGATGACCCTGGTCTTCGGCGCCCGCCGCCCCGGCGAGCTTCCGTATTTCGGCCCGCTGAAAAAGGTGCCGGATGCCTTCATGAGCAAGCTCTTCGCCTTTTCCCGGCAGGAGGATGCGCCCAAGCAATATGTGCAGGACCGCCTGCGTGAAGAGGCCGACCGGGTTGCCGCGCTGATGCAAAGCCCGACGGGCCATATCTACATCTGTGGTCTCAAGGCGATGGAACAGGGGGTCGAGGAAGCCCTGCGCGATATCGCCCGCGCCAATGGTTTGAACTGGGCCGATCTGCGCGATACGATGCGCGCCGATGGACGTTACCACGTCGAAACCTATTGAGCCGCAGGACAAAGCCCAGATGACAGATCAGATCGCCCCCGCCGGAGAAGGCTCCGGACCGGATACCTTCGTGCATGAAATCCGCGTCGGCTGGGGCGACTGCGATCCCGCCAAGATCGCCTATACCGGTCGCCTGCCCGCCTTTGCGCTGGAGGCGATCGACGCCTGGTGGGAACACTGCCTGGATGGCGACGGCTGGTTTCAGATGGAGCTGGACCGGGGCACCGGCACGCCATTTGTCAATATGAGCATCGATTTCCGCTCACCTGTCACACCGCGCCACCGGCTGATGTGCGAGGTCTGGCCCTGCAAGCTGGGCACCAAATCCATCACCTTCCGGGTCGATGCGCGTCAGGACGGAGTGCTGTGCTTTGAGGGCAAATTCACCTGCGTCTTCATCGATCCGGTCGATTTCACCTCCAAGGCGGCGCCAGCCGATTACCGCGCGGTCGTCGAACCCCGCTTGCGCCCGGAGTAACGCGGCCCCGCAGCTGCGCCCGACGCAGGGTTCCGCAGGATAATGCACCGTCTAACCCGGTCTCTGTGGGTTTTCATTTGAACATGCCCCGGCAGCGCCGTAAGTTTGTGCATTATGTTTCATAATTCGGCAGCGCATGAGTGAGATCACCAACTTTCGGGGTGAAACCCGCCCGGTTCAGACCGTCAGCGAGATCGATCAGGCGGTTCCCGCGCTGATCACGCGGGTCGGCGAACGCGTGCGCAAGGCACGCGAACGAAAAGGCATTCCCCGCCGGGTGTTGTCGGATCGCTCGGGCGTGTCACCCCGCTACCTCGCGCAGCTTGAGGCGGGCGAGGGCAATATCTCTATCGGGTTGCTGCAACGGGTGGCCGTGGCCCTGGATCACCGCATCGAATGGCTGATCGGCGAGGAAGACCCCTGGACCTCGGACGTGCTGCGGGTGGCGGATCTGTTCCGCGGCGCGACCAGCCGCACGCAGCAGGCGGTGCTGGACCTGCTGACCCCGGAAACACCCGAAACGCGAAGGGCAGGCCGTGTTTGCCTTGTGGGCCTGCGTGGCGCCGGAAAATCGACCCTTGGCGCCATGGCGGGACAGATCCTTGGCATTCCCTTTCTCGAACTCAACAGCGAGATCGAAAGCCAGTCCGGCATGCCCGTGTCCGAACTGATGGCCCTATATGGTCAGGAAGGCTATCGCCAGCTCGAAGCCCAGGCGATCAACCGCATCATCGCCACCCACGACAGCCTGATCCTGGCGGTGGCGGGCGGCATCGTGGCCGAGCCGGAGACCTACACCAACGTCCTGGCTCATTTCCACACCATCTGGGTCAAGGCCCAGCCCGACGAACATATGGCCCGCGTCCGCGCCCAAGGCGACGAACGCCCCATGGCCGGAAACCCGGAGGCGATGGAGCAGCTGCGTTCGATCCTGACCAGCCGCGAAGCGCTATATGGCCGCGCCCTGGCGCAGCTCGATACCTCAGGTCAGACGGTGGAACAGTCCTGCGACAGCCTGATCGCCATGATCAAGGAAAAGGGCTTCACCGGCTGATCCAGTCACTGCGGATCCCGCAGCCAGTCATCGGCGAAACGCACATCCCCGACCCCCGCAAACCGTGCGACCCGGTCCAGCTCCGCCTCAAGCCTTTGAACCCGTCGCGGCGACCATGTAACGCCCCGTTCTGGCCAGATCGCGGTGACGTTCAACCGATCCGCACTGCGATCCGCCTTCATGTCGATCCGCCCCACCAGCCGCTCCCCCTCCATCAGGGGGAAGACATAATAGCCGTATTTGCGTTTCGGCGCCGGGGTGAAGACCTCGATCCGGTAGTGAAAGCCGAACAACCGCTCGGCCCGCTTGCGGTCGCGCAGGGCAGGATCAAAGGGGCTGAGCAGCCGCATCCGCCCCGGCGCTGGCCCCAGATCCATGGCCTCATCTACCATGCCCGGTCGTGCCAGCACCCGGCGAAAGCCACCATCCGCCTGTTCGATCTCGATCTCCTGCAGGGCGCCGGATTTCAGCTGTGCGGCTGCCCAGTCTTTTGCCTCGGCGGCTGAGGCGGTATCCCAGAAGGCCGCGATCTCGCCCGAGGTGGCAAAGCCGAGCCGATCCAGCGCCCCGTTGCACAGCCAATCCACGGTGGCTTCGGCGTCGCAATCAGAGGCACCGGGATGCAGATGCTCCTCGATCACCCGCTCGGTCAGGTCATAGCGTTTCTGGAACCCCTCGCGCCCGACGACCGTGAGCGCGCCAGATCGCCAGAGGTATTCCAGCGCGGTCTTCGAAGGGTGCCAGTCCCACCAGCCGCCCGATCCCTTCTTCTCGTCCTTACCCACGTCGGACGAGCTCACCGCCCCATGGTCGCGGATGTGATCCAGCACCGATCTGAACCGCTCCTCAAACCCGTCGCGCCGCCAGTTGCGCCAGCGTTTGCGCAACAGCTCCGCATCGCGCTGAAATCGCAGATGCCAATGGGGGTAGAACTCCATCGGGATCACGGCGGCATCATGGGTCCAATGTTCGAACAGGGCGCGGTCGCGCTCATAGAGCCGTTTCAGATGGGCGGGGCGATAGCTGGGCCTGCGGGAATAGAGGATCACGTCATGGGCGCGCGCGACCGTGTTGATACTGTCGAGCTGCACGAACCCCAGCCGCCGGATCAAGTCATACAGGTCAGCGCCTTTCGAGGGGCCCGTGGGCGCCTCCAGAAGCCCGTGCCGGTCCAGAAACAGCCGCCGCGCGGCCCGGTTGCCCAGCCGCACGTACATCGCTCAGCGCCGTTTCAGCGTATCACCATAGGTGATCGTGGGCGTCAGGGTCACATGGCGTTCGAGTTCGACCTCGGGATCTTCGAGCTGGGCGGCAATGATCTCCGCCGCCTTGCGCCCGATCTCCTGACGGCAAGCGTCCATGGTGGCCAGTTTGCGCGGCAGACCCTGCAACAGCTCAACCCCGTTGAAGCCCGCAAGACCGATCTGCCCCGGCACATCGATACCCTGCTCCAACAGGTACAAAAGACCACCGGCCCCGATCATATCGTTGGAATAGTATAGGAAATCGAGCTCCGGGGAGCGTTCAAGCATCTCCGCCGTCATCTCGCGCCCCTTGGCCAGCGCCGAGCCACCGGAATAGAAGGCGCGATCCTCGATCTCCACCCCTTCCTTGGCCAGCGCCTCGGTAAAGCCTTCAAAGCGTTTGCGGGCGCGGTGATCCAGCGGCATCTTGGTGCCCATGAAACCGATGTGGCGATAACCCGCTTTTAGGATCGCCTTGGCCATCTCGCGCCCAGCGCGGCGGTGGGAAATCCCGACCATGGCATCCACCGGCTTGCCGTCGGTATCCATGATCTCCACCACCGGAATGCCTGCGGCATTGAGCATGGCGCGCGCCGCCTCGGTGTGTTCGAGCCCGGCGATGATCACGCCCGAGGGACGCCAGGACAGCATCTCGTAGAGGACTTTCTCTTCTTTTTCCGGCTGGTAATCGGTGACGCCCACCACGGGTTGCAGTTCGGTATTTTCCAGCACCTTGTTGATGCCGGTCAGCACCTCGGGAAACACCATGTTCGACAGCGACGGGATGATGACGGCGACCAGGTTCACCCGTTTGGAGGCCAGCGCCCCGGCGATCTTGTTGGGCACATAGCCCAACTCCTTGGCTGCGGTCAGCACCTTGCTGCGGGTCTTTTCCGAGACATCGCCGCGGTTGCGCAGCACCCGGCTGACGGTCATCTCCGACACGCCGGTGGCTTCCGAGACATCACGAAGGGTGAGCGGGCGCTTGTTGTCGGTGGTCACGGGCGTGGGCCTCTTTGAGTTGGTTGCCTGATGTTAGCGCAGACAGCGCGGGCTGCACAATGGGAAGAGCATGCAAGAGGCGCAGCCTAGCCCAAAGATCAAAACCAATCCGACCGGACCGCGCCCCATTGTGATGACAGATCCGATTTGCTATCGCGTAAACACGCGTGGCCCCGTGGCTCAACTGGATAGAGCAGCCCCCTCCTAAGGGGCAGGTTGCAGGTTCGAATCCTGCCGGGGTCACCAGATATCCCGCTCCGCCACGCTTGGATGCCGACAGTTCAACGCATGTCAGACCAGGCAAGCGCCCGGACTGTCTGTGTTTTTTTCAGCTCACTCTATTGTGGCCCTATGCGACGCGGGAGTCGACGTTGCCTGCGGCCATATGTGCCTCGTAGTCGCGGTCAAGCTCCCGTTCGTGGCCCGCGACCGAGGTGTTGAAGCCATCCATGCTGGTTTTCAGCTTGGCGGAATCCTCGGTCAGCTTGATCGACGTCTGATGCACCAGCGACGCGCGAGTCGCATTGTCCAGCGTGGTTTCGCCCAGTTCGGTCATATTGCCGTCGATCTCCTCCAGGCTGCGCGCCTGGCTGGAGATATGCGAGGCGATTTCCGTCATCACCTTGGAGACATCGACAACCCCGTCGCGAATGCCTTCCAGGCTTGATCCGGTGGCGCGCACCAGGTCGCTGCCCTGCTGGACTTGCAAGGAGCTTTCGGCGATCAGCGCCTTGATCTCGGTCGCCGAATCCGAGGCACGGGCCGCCAGCGAGCGCACCTCGGAGGCCACCACGGCAAAGCCGCGTCCCGCTTCGCCGGCACGGGCGGCCTCGACCCCTGCGTTCAGGGCCAGAAGATTGGTCTGGAAGCTGATATCGTCGATCACATCGACGATCTTGGCGATCTTTTCCGAGGATTCCTCGATCCGGGCCACCGCCTCGATGGCCTGCTGCACCACCAGGCCACCCTGTTCGGCATCGTTGCGATTGACCTCGGAGCGGTTTGAGGCCCGTTCCACCATGAGCGTGACATCCTTGGTGCCCGCCGTCACGTAGCTGACCACGGCGACCGCCTCTTCCAGGGCCGCAGCCTGCTGTTCGGCGCGTTCGGCCATTTCCTTGGTCATTTCAGCCGTGGAGGACACCTTTTCATCGACCGAATGCGCCCGCGTGGTGGCATCGGAAATGATCCCCGACCAATGGGAGATCAGGTTGTTGTAGGATTTGCGGATGCCGTCGAAACGGGGCGGAATGCCGTCTTCTTTCTGGATGGGTTTGGAGAGGTTGCCCTTTTCCAGCTCCTCAATGCCGCCCGTCAGAACATCCAGCGCCTTCGTGTGTTCAGCATGCTGTGCCTCGAAGTAGGAGGCAATCACCCGCTCGCAGTCCGCCATCATCAGACGGTTGAGCAGCTGCACCTGCCGCGACAGCTTGGTCCGGCTCGTCAGACGTCGGCTGACCAGGACATCGAACATATCCGCACCGGCCGAGGAATAGCCGCCTAGATACTGGATGAAGGGCAGGCGCAGTTCGTAATGCACCCGGCCAACCCGCGCCGCAGAATCGAAATATCCCTGATCGAATTGCCCTGAGAACAGCCGCACCCAATGGGCCTTTTGCGCCGCCTTGGCATGAGAGACGGCCTTGTCATCGGGGAAGAACCGGCGCGTTTCCTCGCGCTCAAGCACGCGCGCATAGAACCGATCCAGCACCCTGTCCATATGCGGCATGAGCAGTTTCCCTGTCTCGGCAACGAGCGCCTTGCAGTCGGAATCCAAACCAAACCACTGATAAAAGCTTTGATGATCGGCAGATGACATGGCATGTCCCTGTTTATTGGTAAGACTTCCTGCCCTTGTGCCAGCCAGCCTTTTACAAGGTCTTAAAATGATAATTTGGATGCATGGATTTTCCTGGGTAAACACCTATTTTTTCAGCAAAATAATTCACCATTAAATGAATGCCCCTGCCGATCACCGACAAGGCCGCACCCCAGGGTTGCATCTGAAAATTCGGATCCACCACTCGGATTGATACGCGCGCATGGCGCCCGAAAACCGCAGATCCCTGATGGGCCCGCTATCCGGGATTCGCTGGCAGGCTCCAGACCTGCATGGTCTGATCCAGACCGCGAATATCCTGCGCTTCGTGACAGGAGAACCCGTCCAACAGATCCAAAGCGGCATTTTCGGCCATCACCTGGCCACGCAGTTCGCCGCTCATCACGATCTGAGCCTGCAGGCTGCGCGTCATCTCTTCCAACCGCGCGGCCACGTTCACGGCGGTTCCGATCACCGCATACTCCAGCCGATTGGCGCCGATGTCGCCCAGCACCGTCTCTCCGAAGTGGATGCCGATCCCGGCGCAGATTTCCGGCTCACCCCGGCGGCGGCGATCCCGGTTCCACTTGGACAGGGAGTCCTGCATCGCCCGCGCACAGGCCAGGGTATCCGTGGCATCATGGGGTCCCGCCATCGGGGTTCCAAAGGTCGCCATCAGCCCGTCGCCCAGGTACTTGTCCAGCGTGCCCCGGTAGCGAAACACCTCGCGCTCCATGCGGCCATGGAAATCGCGCAATAGCTCGATCACCTGATGCGGATCCTGACCCGCGCTCATCCGGGTGAAACCGACGATATCGATGAACAAGACACCCACGTCCTGGCTGCGCACTTGTTTCAGGGGATCGTCGTTCTGCGACAGCTGATCCACCACATTGGGAGAGAAATAGCGTGACAGGTTCGCGCGCTCCCGTTCCAGCCCGGCGTTGTCCATCAATAGCCTGCTGAATCGGCGCGAGGACACGCCCAGCGTCACCGCCACTAGGAGGAAGACGAAGATCTCCTGAATACGCAGCGGAAAGGCGAAATTGTTGGGGTCCATGGCCGCCGGAAGCTCGGTTCCGGGTCCAAAAGCCGCCTGGGTGGCTTCGGTCAGCTCGGGGTAAGGGGTCGCATACCACCAGGCCAGCCCCAGCGCCGCCGCCCACATCGCGCTGGTCCAGACCCCGATGGCGATCACCGTGCGCCAGGAAAACGCCAATGTGCCCCCCGCCAGGATCACAAAGAAATAGAGGAAGTTGTCGAACCGGTACTGCATTGCGACCGGCAGATCCTCCGGGCTGAACGGATGCGGCGCGACGATCCCCACGGTCATCACCAGAAGATCGAGGAAGATCAGCATCAATTCGGCGCGGGAGCGGCCCACCTGCCCGAACCGCTGGATCAGCCAGCCGTTGAGACAGAGAATCAGAAGGATGGCGTGATAATAGAGCACGTCCCAGGCCGGGTTGACGGCGACCAGGAAGATCGAGATCACCGCCATCGCGATCCAGCGCGCCCGCACCGCAAGCTCCAGCCCTTCGCGCTTGTGCGCTTCCAGGGCTGCTGCCGCATATTGACTGTCTCCGATGGGGTCCGCCGCCCGATCGGTTTCGCGTTCGGGCGCCTCCTGCACGCTGCTCAGAGCCGTATCCGCCATTTCTCGTTCCTTCGTTCCCGCTCCAACAATAGGCATCGCCCCGGCCCGACGCACCCCCTATCCGCCGGTTTGAAACAAAAAGACCCCGCCTGAACGGCGGGGCAAGGTGAGGTGCCCGGCCCCGGACCGAAAGGTCGGGGCGCAGGCACCAGCGGTGTTCTTTTGGATATTGTCAGAGGATCTGTTGGCGGATCAGTTCTGCATTTCCGCACGGATCTGCTGGCGCAGAACGTCGATCGGCACCGTTTTTCCATCGCGGCGGAAGCACCAGTAGGTCCAGCCGTTACAGGAGGGCGCGTTTTCCAGATGCGCGCCAACCTGATGGATCGATCCCTTGATGTTGTCGCCGATCAGCGTGCCATCGGCCCGCACCTTGGCCTTGTGGCGCTGGTTCATGGAAAACAGTTCCTCGCCGGGGCGCAGCATGCCGCGTTCCACCAGCTGACCAAAGGGCACACGCGGTTCGGCACGCTTGCTGGCGGAAACCTGCAGCGCCTCGCGGTCGAACTTGCGCACTGCCTTGATGCGCTTGGCGGCCACCTCGCGGTAGGCCTCTTCCTGCTCGATCCCGATGAATTCTCGGCCCAGCATCTTGGCCACGGCGCCGGTGGTGCCGGTGCCGAAGAAGGGATCCAGCACCACATCGCCGGGATTGGTCGAACCGATCAGGATCCGGTGCAGCAGCGATTCCGGTTTCTGGGTCGGATGCGCCTTGTCGCCATTGTCGTCCTTGATGCGCTCATGCCCGGTGCAGATCGGCAGCACCCAGTCGCTGCGCATCTGGATGCCTTCGTTCAGCGCCTTCAGCGCCTCGTAGTTGAAGGTGTATTTGCCGCCTTCGGACTTCGACGCCCAGATCATCGTCTCATGGGCGTTGGTGTAGCGTTTGCCACGGAAGTTCGGCATCGGGTTCGACTTGCGCCAGATCACGTCGTTCAGCAGCCAGTAGCCTGCGTCCTGCATCGCCGCACCGACCCGGAAGATATTATGGTAGGAGCCGATCACCCAGATCGCACCATTGGGTTTCAGGATCCGGCGTGCCTCGCGCAGCCAGGCGCGGGTGAAATCGTCATAGGCGCGGAAGCTGTCGAATTGATCCCAGTGATCGTCGACCGCATCGACCTTGCTGTTATCGGGCCGGTGAAGCTGGCCTTTCAGCTGCAGGTTATAGGGGGGATCCGCGAAGACCAGATCGACGGAATTTGCCGGAAGCCCGGCCATGACCTCGATGCAATTGCCACCAAGAATCGCGTTTAGAGGGAGCGCCGCGGCGCCCTTCGTCATGGTTTTGTTCATTTGCTCTGCCTCAATAACCACGGCGCATTTTTGCGCTCATTTTGGTTATCCACAGGATGAGTCATCCCGGATTCGAGGTCAATTTGTTTTTTAGAACAGCGGGCTACGGTTCACTCTTGATACAATATCTTGTGGACCGGCTTGAAGGAACGCCGATGATGTGGGGTGACGCCCAATTCCACCAGCGCTTCACGGTGCTGTTTCGACGGGTAGCCTGCGTTTTTCTCCCATCCATATCCTGGAAACTGTTGCGCCAAATCCACCATGATCCGATCGCGCGCCTGTTTCGCCACGATCGAAGCCGCCGCGATCGACAGGGATTTGCCGTCGCCCTTGACCACCGCTTCGGCGGGCAGGGCCAGCCCCTTCGGGATCAGGTTGCCATCGATCAGCAGGTAATCCGGCTGCGGATCCAGGGCCGCCACAGCGCGCTCCATGGCGATATGGGAAGCCCGCAAAATGTTATGGGAATCAATCTCTTTCACCGTGGCATGGGCGATGGAGACCGTGGCGCCCTGCAGGATCGCCTGCTCCACCGCATCGCGCTTCCTGGCGCTCAGTTTTTTCGAATCGTTGAGCCCCTCGGGGATGTTCGCGGGATCCAGGATCACCGCCGCCGCCGTCACCGGCCCGGCCAGCGGACCGCGGCCCACCTCATCCACACCGGCAATGCGTATATGCCCCCGATCGCGGGCGGCAGTCTCCAAGCTGTAGTCAGGCATATCCATGCCCCTGTCAGAGCGAAACCGGCGCCGGTTTGCAAGCGCTTGCGCCGCCCCAGACAGGAAAAGAGGGGCCGAGGCCCCTCTGATATCACAGCGCGATGTTGCGCAAATATCACTTTCGCACGATGCGGTAGCCCCGGTTTTGCAGGCAGCTGGGCTTGTAGCCACTGCGGTGAACCTGCCCATTCCAGAAGGTCACCCGGCAGGCCTGCGGCAGGCTGCTCTCGAATCTGTAGTGGCGCTGAAGGCAGGTCTGCCCGACCAGGGTGTGGCTTTTGCTGTAGCGCGGGAAGTAGCGCACACATTGCGCGGGCAGGTCGTATCTTGCCACATGCGGCGGCAGCGGACGGGGATGCACCGTAGGAGGATGCGGGCGCGGGTGATGCGGGGGATGCTGCGGAGGAGGCGCCACATGCCCGTGCTGATTGTCATGGCGCGCATCGTTGATCGCCGCCCCCAGGATGCCAAGCAGGGCCATGCCCGCGATGAACTTTGCCACATCCTCGTCGGCGCGGGCGGGCGCAGCGGAAACCCCAGTCAGGGCAAGGGAGAGCGACAGGATCAGGGCAATGAACTTGCGGTGCTGGTTCCGGGGAAAAGCGATCAGGGACATATCAGGACCTTTCGATAAGGGGCAACCGTCACGGTTTGACAGGCGCCGGGGGATACGGGTGAGGACGCCGGATAAGAACTCCGGCCGATGAGATGACCCTCCCCCTGCCCCGGCCAGACAGGCAATAACGGCAGCCTGATATCGAATATCAGCCCCTGCAAATCGCTGTTGTTATTGAATATCACCGCAATCGCGCGCAGAGTTGGCGCATGAAACAGCTCCTCCTCATCCCCGTCCTGGCTCTGGCGCTTTTGTCGGGCGCTGCACAGGCCCGCGCGGCAGACTGCTACGCCGATTACAAGGCCAAGCAGGACAACCCGCTGAAACTGCACTATGGCGTCATCCAGATCTCGGGCCCCTGCAAGAAAGGCGCCGCCCGCCAGGAAATCGCCGCCCGCCTTGCGCCCACGGGCTGGACGCTCTTGAATGTGATCTCGGTCTTCGGCCCCGACGGCCTGCAACAGAGGAAGGCCAATGCGGGCACCTACTTCCTCCGTTTCTGAGATGCGCGCCGCCGGTGGGCGGGTGATCACCCTGGGCATCGGCGCCATCGTCGCCATGCTGGTCCTTGCGGGCACCTGGCTGTTGCTCACCCTGCCCGATGCCAATGCCTTCAACGCCCGGGTCGAGCGGGTCTTTGTCGAGAATGACCTGACCAGCCAGGCCGAGATCAAGCTGTTGGAGATCCTCGCCCAGTCCGGCACCGCCTTTGCCGACACGCTGGCCAGCTACCGCATGGTGATCTTCGTGCTGCTGGTCTTTGCCACCGCCATGCTGATTGCCGCCCTGGTGGTACTGACCATGCTGATGATGCTGAACCGCCGCATGGCCCAGATCGAACGGGCGGGCATACAGGTCAGCGAGCTGCTGATCAGCCGGGAAGAGAACACCGTCTACCTCAACAGCATGGGCTTCAAGCTGACCCCCGCCGCGATGGAAACCCTCTCGGCCCTGGCTGAGGCGCGCATGGATGACGATGTCCTTTCCGGTGCCGAGATCGAAGCGGTGATCTCGGGCCGTCACAGCAGCGATTGCGACGAGGCCGCGGGCGCCACACGGATCAAGCGCCTGCGCGATACCCTGGGCAACCAGATGGTCAGCGAGCTTCTGGTCAAGAACATCGCCAAACGCGGCTATGTGCTGGCCATCCGCAAGGACGTCATCCGCATGATCTGACCGTGCCGACCCGACAGATCGGCGCAGTCTCTGCACATCACCTGTGCGAGAGCGACTGTGACAATCTCTGGAAACCGGGCGGTGGCAGCTCCATATAGCGGCATACCGTCCAAAACAGGTTCCTGTCCGATGAACGTTCATGTTGCGCCACCCGCCGGAGGCTATGGCATCCTTGTCGAGCCGCTCAGCGGTCCGGTTCGTGTCTATCGAAACGGTATCCTGCTGGCCGAAAGCCAGGCCGCCAAGGTCATGTATGAAACCCGCATGCCGCCCACGGTCTATTTCCCGCGCGAAGACATCCTCGTGCCGCTGTCTGATCGGGTCGGCCGCCAGACCTTCTGCCCCTTCAAGGGCACCGCCTGCTATCACGACCTGAAGCTGAAGGAAGAGCGCATCGACAACGCCGTCTGGATCTACGAGCAGACCCTCCCCGAAGCCTCGGGGATTGCGGGCCATGTGGGCTTTGTCTGCGATCAGAACACCCATATCGATCTGGGCGACAACGCGCTGACCCCGCCCGCGCATGGCAATATCTCAGGGCCGCTGATCGACTGGCTCCTGCGCGAGGCGGCCATGCTGCCCACCCCCGAGGGATTCACCAAGGCCCTGGCCGAGAAACTGCGCGAACAGGGCGTGCATCTGACCCGCCTGTCGGTGCTCTCCTGGTCGCTGCATCCGATGATCGCGGGCAAGAACTACGTCTGGAAACAGGGCACGGACGAGATCACTGTCATGACCCCCAGCTATGACATCCTCAACTCGCCCGAGTATCAGAGCAGCCCCCTGCGCCATGTCTCCCAAGGCCTGGGGGGTGTGCGCCACCGGCTGCACCGCGATCTGCCGGATGATGCCTTCCCGATCCTTCAGGACCTGCGCGAGGCAGGCGCCACCGATTACGTCGCCATGCCGCTGCCCTTCTCCGACGGGCGCATCAACGTGATCACCGTGGCCAGCGATCACCCGGATGGCTTCACCACCGCCAATCTCGGCCTGATCTTCGAATGCTCCGCCGTGATCGCCCGCTATTACGAGGTCTTCATGCAGCGCGAGAACGCGCAATCCCTGCTGGAAACCTATGTGGGCAAACGTTCGGGTGCGCGGGTTCTGGGCGGCGAGATCCGCCGCGGCGACGGCGACGAGATCGACGCCGCCATCATGTTCTGCGACCTGCGCAACTCCACCCGCCTGGAAGAGAATCTGGGGCGGCGCGCCTATATCCAGCTGTTGAACGGCTTCTTCGAGCGTATTTCGACCATCGTGCATGACAATGGCGGCGAGGTGCTGAAATTCATCGGCGACGCGGTGCTGGCGGTCTTTCCCGCCGATCCGCAGAAAAGCTTCCGTGCCCGCAACCAGGCCTTGAAATCGGCCCGCGCCATCGTCGATGCCCTGCCGGATCTTGCAGCCGAAACCGGCCTGGAGGCGCTGCACTGCTCCACCGGTCTGGCCTATGGATCAGTCACCTATGGCAATGTCGGCTCGCAGGAACGGCTCGATTTCACCGTGATCGGCCAGGCTGCCAATGTGGCGGCACGGCTTGGGGATTATGGCAAATCGCTTGGCCATCAGATCGTGGTCAGCGCCGATGTGCTGAAGGATCCCTCCACCGCCATACCCCTGGGAGAGGTCGAGCTGCACAATGTCTCCCGCCCGGTGAATTGCTACGCCATCCCGACCGCCTGATCCGGTTCCGCGCTCTGGTGAAGGGTCAAGGGCCGCCCCGCGGCCGCGCGGTTCACCCTTGAGGCTTCGCCAGAGGGCATGACCCTCGAAAGGGTCCATTAAGGGCATATTTGCCCCTCAATGGACCTCTCAGCAGATCCTTCCCCGCTGCCCGAAGGGCAGCGCCCGGCCCAAGGCCGCACAAAAGGGGTCCGGCAACGTCGGGCCCCTGCGGGCGCGGGAGCACTCGGTCATGGCACAAATCAGGTCAGACCAGCAGCCACAGAAGAACGGTCAAGGTCACAAAGGCCAGGCTGGTGGCGGTCAGCATGGCAAGGCTTGCAACCCCCTCCAGCCCCTGTCGCTGGGCCAGTACCGTGTAGATCCCGAACATCGGCATCGCCGCCGAGAGGATCACCGCGCTGTGCAACTCGGGCTGCAGCGTCACCATTCCCGCGCCGAGCAGCAGCGCCGCAGCCCCTGCCACCAGGACGGGATGCAACAACAATTTGCTCGCCGCGACCTGTGCGGCAAGGCTGCGGTTGCCATGCATCGGCAGCCCCACCAGCGAGCCACCGATCACCACCAACGACAAGGCCCCGGCCGAGGCCGCCAGCATATCCACGAACCGCAGGAATGGCCCCGGCAGCGACAGGCCAGAAAGCGAGACCGCGATGCCCAGCGCCAGCGCGATCAGCATCGGCATCTTCGCCATGTTCCAAAGGATCCCCCGCAGCTTGGGAAGCAGCGGCTGACCCGGCGCGCTCGCTGCAAGCTCCATCAGCAACAGGCAGGTCGGGATCAGGATCAGGTTCTCGACCAAGAGGTTCAGCGCCAGGATCACCCCGGCCAGATCCGGGAAGGTCAGCAGCATGATCGGATAGCCGACAAAGCCATTGTTGGGGCAGGTCGACCCCATCACCCCCAGCGCCCGACGGCGCGGGTCCACGCCACGCAGGGTGAACAGCAGATAGGCCACCGAAATGGTGGCGATTCCGCCCAGCGCGTAGATCAGCACATAGCCGGGCTGGAACACCTCTGCCGGATTGCGCGCCGCAACGGCGGAAAAGATCAGCGCAGGCAGCGCGATATTCAGCACATAGGCACCGAACCGGCGCATGTCCTCAGGGCTGAACCAGCCCTTCCAGACGATGAGATAGCCAAGGCCCAGCGCCGCATAGATCGGGAATGTGATGGCAAGGATCGCGCCCATCGGCCCGCTCCCCCTAGCCGATCCGCCCCTGGTTCTCGCCGATCTGGCCGCGATGCAGCAGCAAATGGTCCAGGATCACGCAGGCCATCATCGCCTCGGCCACCGGCACGGCGCGAATGCCGACGCAAGGATCATGGCGGCCCTTGGTGATCACCTCCGCCGGGGTGCCGTCCTTGCGGATCGACTGGCGCGGCGTCAGGATCGAGGAGGTCGGCTTGACCGCAAAGCGCACCACCACATCCTGACCGGTGGAAATCCCGCCCAGGATGCCGCCCGCGTGGTTGCTGGAGTAGACCGGCTGGCCGTCATTGCCCATGAAGATCTCATCGGCGTTTTCCGATCCTTTCAGGCGCGCAGCATTCATGCCCTCGCCGATCTCCACGCCCTTCACGGCGTTGATCGACATCATCGCCGCCGCCAGATCGGTGTCGAGCTTGCCATAGACCGGCGCGCCGATGCCTGCGGGCACGCCGCGGGCCACGACCTCGACCACGGCGCCGACGGAATCATGCGCCTTGCGCAGGGCCTGCAGGTAGTCTTCCCAATCCTGAACCGCGTCTGCATCGGGGATCCAGAAGTCGTTCTGATCGATGGCGTCCCAATCGAACCGCTCCCGGTCGATCTCCATCTCGCCCATGGCGACCATGTAGCCCTTGATCTCAAGACCCGGCACCAGCGTCTTGATCGCCTCGCGCGCAACGCCGCCCGCAGCCACCCGCGCCGCCGTCTCCCGCGCCGAGGAGCGTCCGCCGCCGCGATAGTCGCGGTTGCCGTATTTCTGGTAGTAGGTGATATCCGCATGACCGGGGCGGAAGGTCTGGGCGATATCGCCGTAATCCTTGGACCGCTGGTCGGTATTCTCGATCATCAGCTGGATCGGCGTGCCGGTGGATTTGCCTTCGAAGACGCCCGACAGGATCTTGACCGCATCGGGTTCGTTGCGCTGGGTCATGTTCTTGTTCTGACCGGGGCGCCGCTTGTCGAGCCACTGCTGCAGCATCTCCGGTTCAATCGGCACGTTCGGCGGGCAGCCATCGACGGTGGCGCCCAGCGCGGGACCGTGGCTTTCACCCCAGGTGGTGACGCGGAAAAGATGGCCAAAGCTGTTCATCGACATGGGGGCGGTCTCCTTTGCGAAACGTGCTTAGCGGCGGGGCGGGCATGGCTCAAGTGCAATTGCAGTCGCAGCGCACGGCGCGGCAAGGTCCCGGTCACCTGTTTCGCACGCGAAACATCCCGTCCTTTCTTGTCTTCTCTGACTTCGGGACTTAGGGTGCGCCTCACCTCGGGGTGCGTCGCAAAAGACGCTGAGATCACACCCGTTGAACCTGAACCGGCTAACACCGGCGGAGGGAAGGTTATGGATAGACCCCTCAGAAGGCTCCACCCTTGCCCGTCGCCGCAAAGGAGGATGCCATGAAGTATTCTGTTTTTGCAGCGGGACTGCTGGGCGCATCGGCGGCATTTGCCGAGACGCCCGAATTGACCGTTTACACCTATGACAGCTTTGTCTCCGACTGGGGCCCCGGCCCGGCGGTTGAGGCCGCCTTTGAAGAGGTCTGCGGCTGCGACCTGAAACTGGTCGGCGCAGGCGATGGCGCGGCCCTTCTGGCGCGGGTCAAGCTGGAAGGCGCGCGCTCGGACGCGGATGTTGTGCTGGGGCTCGATACCAACCTCACCGCCGCCGCCAGGGACAGCGGGCTCTTTGCCGCGCATTCCGTCAGCGCCGACTATGACCTGCCCATCGCATGGGAGGACGACACCTTCGTTCCCTATGACTGGGGCTATTTCGCCTTTGTGCACAATGCGGATGCCGCTGCTCCCGGCGATTTCAAATCACTGGCCGCCAGCGACGCCAAGATCGTGATCCAGGACCCGCGTTCCTCTACCCCCGGCCTGGGCCTGCTGATGTGGGTGAAGGCCGCCTATGGCGACGAGGCGCCTGCAATCTGGGACGGTCTTGCCGACAATATCGTCACCGTCACCAAGGGCTGGTCCGAGGCCTATGGCATGTTCCTTGAGGGCGAGGCCGACATGGTGCTCTCCTACACCACCTCGCCTGCCTATCACCTGATCGCTGAGGAAGACGCCAGCAAAGCCGCCGCCTCCTTCGCCGAAGGGCATTACATGCAGGTCGAGGTCGCCGGAAAGCTGGCCGCAAGTGATCAGCCCGAGCTGGCCGACCAGTTCCTGCAGTTCATGGTCTCGGATGCCTTCCAGTCGATCATCCCCACCACCAACTGGATGTATCCGGCGGTGACCCCCGCAGGCGGTCTGCCCAAGGGGTTTGAAACGCTGATCACCCCGGAAAAATCGCTGCTGCTGCCCGCCGATCAGGCTGCGATGGTGCGTGATGCAGCGCTGGACGAATGGCGCGGCGCGCTCAGCCGTTAAGCCCGGCTGCGGGATATGGCGCCGCTGCCCTGGTGGCGGCGCTGATCCTTGGCACCCTGGCCGCCGTCGCCCTGCGGGCCGAGGCAGGCCAGGGCCTCAGTGCCGCTGACTGGTCGGCGGTGCGGTTCACGCTGATACAAGCGAGCCTCTCGGCCCTGTTCAGCGTTGCCTTGGCGGTACCCGTTGCCCGCGCGCTGGCGCGGCGCAGGTTCAAGGGGCGCTCGGTGCTGATCGCGCTTCTCGGCGCACCTTTCATCCTGCCGGTGATCGTTGCGATCCTTGGTCTTCTGGCGGTCTTTGGCCGTGCGGGCTGGGTCAGCGATGCGCTGGCGCTGTTCGGGCTCGAGCCGCTCTCCATATATGGTCTGCACGGCGTGGTGCTGGCGCATGTCTTCTTCAACCTGCCGCTGGCAACCCGACTGATCCTGCAAGGCTGGCAGGAGATCCCCGCCGAACGTTTCCGACTTGCCGCGCAGCTGGATGCAGGCCCGCGCGCTATGTGGCAGCTCTTGGAAGCGCCAATGCTGGCCAGGATCGTACCGGGCGCACTGGCGGTGGTCTTTGCCATTTGCCTGTCGAGTTTCGCCGTGGCGCTGACCCTGGGCGGCGGACCCCGCGCCACCACCATCGAGCTGGCGATATTCCAAGCCTTTAGCTTCGATTTCGATCTGGGGCGCGCGGCACTTCTGTCGGGCTTACAACTGGTGCTGACCGCGCTGGCGGCAACTCTGGCCCTGCGCGCGCCGGTGGGTGAGGGGTTCGGCACCGGCCTTGACCGGATCTTACGCCGCTGGGACGGGCGCAGCGCGGTCGCACGAGGGCTTGATGCCTTCTGGATTGTCTTTGCAGCTCTCTTCCTGCTGCTCCCTTTGCTGGCAGTCGTCTTGTCCGGGCTACCCGGCGTCCTGTCATTGCCCGCTTCGGTCTGGCAGGCCGCTTTGGCTTCGGTCCTTGTGGCAGGGGCGAGCACCCTGATCCTGCTGGCGCTGGCCCTGCCCATGGCTTTGGCGGCGGCGCTGGGGCGGCCTTTGCCGATGGAGATTGCCGGGCTCTTGGGGCTTGCGGCCTCTCCGCTGGTGATCGGCACCGGGTTGTTCATCCTGATCTATCCCGTGGCCAGCCCCTTTGCGCTGGCTCTGCCGGTGACGGCGCTGGTCAATGCGGTGATGGCGCTGCCTTTCGCGCTGCGCATTCTGGTGCCCGCCAGCCGTGACGTGGTTCAGCGGCACAGGAAACTGGCGCTGACGCTCGATATGCGCGGCTGGCCCTTCCTGCGCCGGGTGGTGCTGCCGCGCCTGCGGGCGCAGATCGGATTTGCCGCAGGGCTTGCCGCGGCGCTGTCGATGGGGGATCTTGGGGTCATCGCCCTGTTTGCCGACCCCGAGGTCGCCACCCTGCCCCTGCAGGTCTATCGCCTGATGGGCGCCTATCAGATGCAGGCGGCGGCGGGCGCGGCGCTGTTGCTGCTGCTGTTGTCGATGGGGGCGTTCTGGATCCTGGACCGTGGAGGCCGCTGGCATGCTGAAGCTTGATCGCACCCGTATCGAGAACGGCACCTTCACTTTGGCCGCTGATCTGGAGATCCCGCCCAGCGCCCGCGTTGCGGTGATCGGCCCCTCGGGTGCCGGGAAATCCACCTTGATCGAGGCGATTGCCGGGTTCCTCCCCCTCGTCTCTGGCCGTGTCCTGTGGCGGGGTGAGGAGCTGACAGACCATCTGCCCGGCAAGCGTCCGGTGGCGATGCTGTTTCAGGATGGCAACCTCTTTCCCCATCTGACGGCAGCGCAGAACGTGGGCCTTGGCCTCAATCCGAACCTGCGGCTCAGCGACGGTGAACATACGCTAGTGGCACAGGCACTGGAGCGCGTCGGCCTTACAGGCATGGAGTCGCGCAAACCTGCCGCCCTGTCGGGCGGACAGCAAAGCCGGGTGGCGCTGGCGCGGGTGCTGGTGCAGGGGCGGGATATCCTTTTGCTGGATGAACCCTTCGCGGCGCTGGGACCGGCCTTGAAGGCCGAGATGCTGGATCTCGTGGCCGAGCTGGCAGCCGAGAGTGGCGCGACGCTGTTGATGGTAAGCCATGACCCAAATGACGCCCGCCGCATCGCCGATCAGGTGGTGCTGGTCGCCGAGGGCACGGCTCATCCGCCCCGGCCAACGGCGGAGCTGCTGGACAACCCGCCGCCTGCCTTGAAGGCCTATCTGGGTTAGGGACGCGCCCGCGCAGGATGGCGGGCGCACACCACTTATCAGGCAGCCTTCACGGCGGAGATCGCCGCTGCCTGTTCCCGCGTCTTGGTGATCATCAGCGCAGCCTGCGCGGCCTCGCGGCCCTTCTGCACGAAGTGATCGCGGTAGATCGCCATGTGATGATCGGTTTCCTGGAAATGATGCGGCGTCAGCGAGACCGACAGCACCGGCACCCCGGTGTCCATGCCCGCACGCATCAGACCGTCCACCACGGCCTGCGCGACAAAATCATGCCGGTAGATGCCACCATCGACCACAAGGGCAGCACAGGCCACGGCGGCATATTGGCCTGTCTTTGCCAGCTCCTGCGCCATCAGCGGCATCTCAAACGCGCCGGGCACATCGAAAACATCGATCTGATCGGCCGGGATCAATTCCTGAAACCCCTCCAGCGCGCGATCGACGATATCGGCATGCCAGTTGGCCTTGATGAATGCATATCGGGTGTGTGTCATGGGTATCTCCTTTAGGTTCGACACGTCACCCAAGGCGATAACGAACGGCAGGAGACCCGCCGCATTGGCAGGCCCTGTCGTACGTTCTCTTCCATCCGGACTGTAACCGTCGGCTCTGGCTTCTCACCAGATCTGCTAGACACTTTCCTGTCTGCTCCACAGCTTGATCCGAAAACCGGTTCCCACTTTTCGGGCTGTGGACGCGCTTGCCCAAGCCACCAGAGCCGATCTTCGTTCCATTGGCTGTGGGTGCATGACCCAAAAAGCCGCTCGCGGGCTTACGGGGTTGATGCCCCGCATACCGCCGGTGGGGAATTCCGCCCCGCCCTGAGAACGGATGCAACTTGCCAAGGGCGCCCGGGTGATTCAAGTCTGTTCGCGACGTCAGGAGGCCCACATGCACCCCAATCCCATCTTTCACGATGCCGATACCGCGCAGAACTTGCAGTTCGCCCGGATGCGCGCCTTTGGCGTGCTGGCGATTTCGGCCGATGAAGCGCCCCTGCTCAGCCATGTGCCCTTCCTGCTCAGCGACGATGGCACATATGCGGATCTGCACCTGGTGCGGTCAAACCCGATTGCGCGAGCGCTGGCCACTCCGCAGCCCGCGCGCCTCGCCGTCAGCGGGCCGGATGGCTATATCTCACCCGACTGGTACGGGCTGGAGAACCAGGTGCCGACCTGGAACTATATCGCCGTCCACCTGACCGGCAGGCTGGAGCGGCGCCCCGACGATGAGCTGCGTGACCTGTTGGACCGGCAATCGGCCTTTTACGAGGCGCGACTTTTGCCGAAACCGCCCTGGACCAGCGCCAAGATGGACGCCTCGGCGCTGGACCGGTTGATGCGGATGATTGTTCCCGTGCGGCTGGAGATTACCGGCGTGGACGGCACCTGGAAGCTGAGCCAGAACAAACCGGAGGCCGCCCGTCTGGGCGCCGCGGGGTCTGTTTCCGGCGGTTTTGGCGCGGAACTGGAGGAGCTGTCCTCCCTGATGCGCGAGGCCAAGGGGCCATAGCGCCTCTTTCCTTTGTCGCAACAGCCTGTAGGCTGCGGGAAAAATCAGGGGAGAGAGATCATGAAGCTCTATTACTCGGCGGCCTCGCCTTTTGTGCGCAAGGTCATGGTGGTTCTGCACGAAACCGAGCAGCTGGATGATGTGGATATCATCGATGTGCAGACCACGGCACTGAACCCCGACGAGGGCGTGAAGACCAGCAACCCCCTGGCCAAGATCCCGGCCCTGTCGCGCGGCAACGGGCCGACGCTTTATGACAGCCGGGTGATCTGCGCCTATCTGGATCACCGCGCGGGCAGCAATCTATATGGGCGCTCCTGGGATACCAAGGTGCTGGAGGCCACGGCGGATGGCATCATGGATGCCGCCGTACTGATGACCTACGAGCGCCGCCTGCGCCCCGAGGAGATGGTTTTCGAGCCCTGGCTGGAGGCGCAGCTGGGCAAGGTTCTGGGCGCCTGCTCGGCGCTCAACGATCGCTGGATGGCGCATCTGAAGGGGCCGCTGGACATGGGGCAAATCGCCGTAGGCTGCGCGCTGGCCTATCTCGATTTCCGCCATCCCACCTCCAACTGGCGTCACGGCAACGAGGCCCTGGCCGATTGGTTCGCAGAGTTCGAATCGCGCCCCTCGATGCAGGCCAGCATGCCGCCCGCCGCCTGAGACCGCCCTTTAAGGTTTAACGGATCCCTACCGGGGAACAGTGGTTTTTGTGACAGCTTGTCGAAAGAAACTGCATGCACCGGGGTACTGCGCGTATATGACGGCTGGACGAAAGCACTTCTCCCCGCTAGATACCCGCGATGAGGCACTGCGGAATTCTAGCAGTGCATGCGCATGTTTGCCCTAAACGGGCGCTGGAATTGGAGAAAACCTCGTGTCCCACGTAGAAGATAACGAAGGAACTCGGAGAGATTTCCTCTACTACGCTACCGCTGGCGCCGGAGCTGTCACCGCAGGTGCCGCAGTCTGGCCGCTGGTCAACCAGATGAATCCCTCTGCTGACGTCAAGGCTCTGTCCTCGATCTTGGTGGATGTGAGTGGCGTGGAAGTGGGAACACAGATTTCCGTGATGTTCCTGGGCAAGCCGGTGTTCATTCGCCGCCGCACCCAGGCGGAGATCGACGAAGCCCGTGCGGTTGCACTGACGGATCTGATCGACCCCGCTTCGGAAAACCCGAACAAGCCGGGCACCGACGCGTCGGACGAGAACCGCGCCATGGACGAAGCCGGCGAATGGCTGGTGATGATGGGTGTCTGTACCCACCTCGGCTGTGTGCCGCTGGGCGATGGTGCCGGTGAATTCAACGGCTGGTTCTGCCCCTGCCACGGGTCGCACTACGACACCGCCGGCCGGATCCGCAAAGGTCCCGCGCCTGAGAACCTGCATGTGCCGGTCGCCGAATTCGTCGACGAAACCACCATCAAGCTGGGATAAGGAGACGCAACATGTCCGGTATTCCGCACGACCATTACGAACCGAAGACGGGCGCAGAAAAGTGGCTGCACAGCCGCCTGCCCATCGTCGGCCTGATCTATGACACCATCATGATCCCCACCCCCAAGAACCTGAACTGGTGGTGGATCTGGGGCATCGTCCTCGCCTTCTGCCTGGCGCTGCAAATCGTCACCGGCATCGTCCTGGTGATGCATTACACCCCCCATGTGGACCTGGCCTTTGCCAGCGTCGAGCACATCATGCGGGACGTGAACGGCGGCTTCATGCTGCGTTACCTGCACGCCAACGGCGCCTCGCTGTTCTTCGTTGCCGTCTACATCCACATCTTCCGCGGTCTGTTCTACGGCTCCTACAAGGCCCCGCGCGAGATCACCTGGATCATCGGCATGCTGATCTTCGTGCTGATGATGGGCACCGGCTTCATGGGCTACGTTCTGCCCTGGGGTCAGATGTCCTTCTGGGGCGCGACCGTGATCACCGGCCTGTTTGGCGCCATCCCCTTCATCGGGGAGCCGATCCAGACCTGGCTCTTGGGCGGACCCGCCGTGGACAACGCCACGCTGAACCGCTTCTTCTCGCTGCACTACCTCCTGCCCTTCGTGATCGCCGCCCTGGTGATCGTCCACATCTGGGCGTTCCACACCACCGGCAACAACAACCCCACCGGTGTTGATGTCCGCAAAGGGTCCAAGGAAGAAGCCGCGAAAGACACCCTGCCCTTCTGGCCCTACTTCGTGATCAAGGATTTCCTGGGTCTGGCCGTGGTGCTGGTGATCTTCTGGGCCATCGTCGGCTTCATGCCGAACTACCTGGGTCACCCCGATAACTACATCGAAGCCAACCCGCTGGTGACACCTGCGCACATCGTGCCCGAATGGTACTTCCTGCCCTTCTACGCGATCCTGCGTGCCTTCACCTCCGAAGTCTGGGTGGTTCAGATCGCCTCCTTCGTGACCGGCGGCATCATCGACGCCAAGTTCTTCGGCGTGCTGGCCATGTTCGGTGCCATCGCGGTGATGGCCCTGGCGCCCTGGCTGGACACCAGCCGCGTGCGCTCCGGTCGCTACCGTCCGATGTTCAAATGGTGGTTCTACCTGCTGGTCATCGACTTCTTCGCCCTGATGTGGCTGGGTGCGATGCCCGCGGAAGAGCCCTATGCCTCCTTCTCGCTGATCGCCTCCGCCTACTGGTTCGGTTACTTCCTGGTGATCCTGCCGCTCCTGGGTGTGATCGAGAAGCCGGATGCGATGCCGGAAACCATCGAAGAGGATTTCGACGCCCACTATGGCAAGAAATCCGGTGAAGCCACTCCTGCCGAGTAAGCTAGAAGGACTGCTACCTATGTTGAAGAAACTCGCAACCGGTGCCGCCTTCGCTCTGGCGCTCGTCCCTGCCGCAGGTTTTGCGGCAGGTGGGTCCGGCCACGTGGAGGACTTCCAGTTCTCCTTCGAAGGTCCCTTCGGGAAGTACGACCAGAACCAGCTGCAGCGCGGCCTTCAGATCTACACCGAGGTCTGCGCGGCCTGTCACGGCCTGAAGTTCGTGCCGATCCGCACCCTCTCCGATGAAGGCGGCCCCGGCCTGCCCGAGGAACAGGTGCGCGCCTATGCGGCCGAAAACTTCACCGTCTACGACCCGGAACTGGACGAAGACCGCCCGGCCAAGCCGGTCGATCACTTCCCGGAGAACACCGCCGCAGGTGCCCCCGACCTCAGCCTGATGGCCAAGGCGCGTGCCGGTTTCCATGGTCCCTACGGCTCGGGCATGAACCAGCTGTTCAAGGGCATGGGCGGTGCGGAATACATCGCCTCCCTGCTGGACGGCTACACCGGCAAGGAAAAGGAAGAAGCAGGCACCATCTTCTACGAGAACACCGCCTTCCCCGGTGGCTGGATCTCGATGGCGCCGCCGCTGTCCGACGAGCAGGTGGAATTCGCTGACGGCCATGCCAATGACGTGCACCACATGTCGCAGGACGTCGCGGCCTTCCTGATGTGGACCGCCGAGCCCAAGATGATGGCCCGCCAGCAGGCCGGTTTCGTCGGTGTGCTGATCCTGACCCTGCTGTCGGTTCTGCTGTACCTGACCAACAAGCGCCTCTGGGCACCGCACAAGGGCAAGAAGACCTCCTAAACCGGGTCGGACCTTGATGCAGAAACAGCAACCCCCGCCAGTGGCGGGGGTTTTTCTTATGAGCCCTCACTGAGCGCACTCCAGAACGGCTAGGCGTCAGTACAGGATATTGACCACGCTATCACCAAAGCTCAGGGTGCCGTCGCTGTAGGACACGATGCTATTGTCGATCAGGGCATCAAGATCGCTGATACCCAGCAGCGTGATACTGTCATCAGCCCCAAAGGTGAGGACGATCCCGTCATCGGTGATCTGCGTAACCGACGCCAGATCCTGCGTATCGACCCCCATGTTCGGATGCAGCCAAAGCGTATCGACCCCCAGCTCGAAGTCGGTGATCGTGTCATGACCGGTACCCTGCCGGAAGAAGAAGGTGTCCGCCTCTGCGCCGCCGGTGAGCATTCCATCGCCGCCATCACCTGCCCAAAGAGTGTCATTTCCACGCCCACCGTAAAGGCGGTGATCGCCGCCTTCATCGCCGCCTATGGAGATCAAAATATCATCCCCACCGCCGCCACGCAGCGTGTCGTTTCCATAGTTGGAGTAAAGCGTGTCGGTGCCTGCGCCGCCGTTCAACCTGTCATTGCCACCTTCGCCGCAAAGGTAGTCATTACCCCGCTCGCCGAAGAGCCGATCATTTCCATCGCCCCCCCTCAGGTGGTCATTGCCAGCTCCACCAAAGACGGTGTTCTGGCCGTCGTTGGCAGAGACATAGTCATCACCGCGCCCCATCTTGAAGATGTTCTTCCCGAGCAGGGTCTCGGAGTCCGCTAAGTATAAATGGTCCTTTCCGGCGCCGCCATGGATGGTCACCACATCCGTATTCGCAGCCCCGTATTCTGCTTCATCATAGCTGAGAATAGCGTCGATCAATGAGTAGCTGCGAGAAAGGACGCCTGCAAACTGATCCACGGGAATTTCGAGACCGGACACGCTGAATGACTGTACGCCCCACCAATCAATATCTTCGGACGTACTCTGCAGCGAAAACTCGGTAACGACAGGGCCTGTCCCGGCAATGGTCTCAATCGTGACGGAGGGCTGATAATCGCCCGGCTCACGACCACTTTGAAGCCTAAACTCTCCGGAATTTGGGTGGAATGAATATCGCCAACTGTCCCAACTAATGTGGTTCGGATCCCGACCGCTGAAATGAATTTCTACCATTTTTCCCTCAAACATTCTGTTTGCAGTGCACCGAGGGAATGTGCCGCAGATTGGATAACAACCAGTGAATGTATTCCCTTCGAAGTGATACGATGAGGAGATTTACACGCGCATCGTATCCATCGTCGGCTATCAAACGGGGGAGGGAAACACTGGCTCGTTTGCAGCTATCAACTGAGTGCCGCGAACGCCCGTGATGGCAGCGGTGACGATCTGCCCCTCCTCCTGCGGCGTCTCGAATGTCACCTCGGTAAACTGCTCGGTCCGGCCCATGTGGGGATTTTCCATCAGGATGCGGTGGGTCTTCCCAACCTGTTCGGCCAGATGTTTCTGTACCTGTGCATCGCCTGCCGCACGCAAACGCGCGGCGCGCTCCTTGATCACCTTGCCATTCACCTGTTTCGGGATCTTCGCCGCAGGCGTGCCTTCGCGTTTCGAGTAGGGGAAGACGTGCAGCCAGGTGAGATCGCAATCATTGACCAGCTTCAGCGAATTCTCGAAATGGGCCTCGGTTTCGGTCGGGAACCCCGCGATGATATCGGCGCCAAAGGTCATATCGGGGCGCAAGCGGCGCGCCTCTTCGGCAAAGCGGATGGCATCGTCACGCAGGTGACGCCGCGCCATGCGTTTGAGGATCATGTCGTCGCCATGCTGCAGGCTGAGGTGCAGATGCGGCATCAGGCGCGACTCGGTGGCGATGGCCTGCATCAGGTTCTCGTCCACCTCGATCGAATCGATCGATGAGATGCGTAGGCGCGGCAGGTCCGGCACCAGCTTCAGGATCCGCATCACCAGATCGCCCAGTTTCGGCTGTGCGGGCAGGTCGGCGCCCCAGGAGGTCAGGTCAACGCCGGTCAGCACCACCTCGTTATAGCCCCGGTCCACCAGCCGCTTGATCTGGTCTACAACGACGCCAGCAGGCACCGAGCGCGAATTTCCCCGGCCATAGGGGATGATGCAGAAGGTGCAGCGGTGATCGCAGCCGTTCTGCACCTGCACATAGGCGCGGCTGCGGGTGCCGAAGCCATCGATCAAGTGGCCTGCGGTTTCGGTCACCGACATGATATCGTCGACCTGCACCTTTTCCGTCTGACCGATGAAGTCCGGCCCCTTGGCAATTTCGGCCCAGGTCTCGGGCTGCATCTTCTCGGTATTGCCGATGACGCGCGTGACCTCTTCCATGGCGGCAAAGGTTTCGGGCTCGGTCTGGGCGGCGCAGCCGGTGACGATGATCGGCGCCTCCGGGTTTTCGCGGCGCAAGCGGCGAATCTCTTGCCGCGCTTTGCGCACAGCCTCGGCCGTTACCGCGCAGGTGTTCACCACCAGCGCGTCCTCCAGCCCGGCGGCACGGGACAGCTCTTTCATCGCCTCTGTCTCATAGGCGTTCAGGCGACAGCCCAATGTGGTGAATTTGGGCGCTGTCATCCCAGCGACTCCAGAAATTCGGCAGTGAAGGTGCCGCTGAACACATGCATGGTCGGACCGGTCATCCAGACGCCATCCTCGCGCCAGTCGATCCACAGGGTGCCCCCATCCAGATCAATGCGCACCCGGCGCCCTGTGAGGCCCCTGCGCGCCGCTGCGACGGCCGTGGCGCAAGAGGAGGACCCAGACGCCAGCGTTACCCCCACACCGCGCTCCCACACCCGCATGCGGATGTGATCGGGGCCAACGATATGGGCGACCTGCACATTGGTGCGTTCGGGGTAAAGCGGGTGATGTTCATAGCGCGGGCCGAAGTCCTCCAGCGGGATCAGATCCGCATCCTCGACAAAGAAGGTGCAATGCGGGTTCCCCATGCCAGTGGCGGTGGGGCCGCCTTCGATGGGCAGCTCCAGCGTGTCCATTTCCTCGGCCAGGGGGATCTCCCGCCAGTCCAGCTGCGGGGCACCCATGTTGACCGAGGTCAGCCCCTCGCCCGCGTCCCGCGCATAAAGATCGCCGCGATCGGTGGTCAGATGCAGCGCGTCCTTGCCGCTCTCCTCCATCAGGTGACGGGCGATACAGCGCGTGGCATTGCCGCAGGCCGCCGAGGTGGAGCCATCGGCATTGTAGAAGGTCAGATGCGCATCCCCGGCGCCGTTTGAGATCACGGCGAGCTGATCGAAACCCACGCCGAATTGGCGATGAGCGATTCCCTTCGCCAGCGCGGGCGTGATCGCGATATCCTGTGCACGCGCATCCACAACGACAAAGTCGTTGCCCAGCCCGTGCATCTTCATGAAAGGGAATCCGATATGATCTGATGTGCTCATGGCGGGCATATAGACCTCGCATCGAAATGAATCCAGCCTTGCGCGGATAAACTTGAAAAAAGGGGTTGACCCCCCGCCGCTCTCCCCCTAGATACGCCGCCTATCGGGACAGCATGGATGACCAAGCCAAGCCGGACCGAAGCGAATTAAGCGCTTGATCCTTCTGGATGAATTCGCTTAGACCGCAGAACAGAAGTGGGCCGTTAGCTCAGTTGGTAGAGCAACTGACTTTTAATCAGTGGGTCGCAGGTTCGAATCCTGCACGGCTCACCACTTTCTGAAATGAAATCAAAACACTGAAAACAGACCACACGCGATGCTGCCGCTTGCGGTGGGGCTTGGTCCGTTCTTTTGAGATGGGAATCATCTTCTCTGGCACGGCTTTCGACAGACCGTGTTATCCAATTCGACACGTCGGGAATGTCCCCTGCCTGCGCTTTTCCGGCATCCAGTGTGTCCCGGCGCTTCAAGCAGGGCGTCCGTGTTGGCCGGCCACTGCAAGCACGGATTCCTTCATGGACCCGTCACCTTGTGGAAGCCCCTGCCCTGTTTTCTTCACGCCAAGGCTGGGTTAGCAAGGCTTCTCCACCCTGCCGGGACAGACCGCCCCGGGTTTGCCGATGCGTCGAAAGGTCCAGCCATGAAAGCCGTCCTGTTTGAGAAATTCCAAGAGGCCCCGAAGCTGGTCACCGTTGATGATCCGACTCCCGACAGGGATGGGGTTGTCATCAAGGTCGAGGCCACCGGCGTGTGCCGCTCGGATTGGCACGGCTGGATGGGGCATGACAGCGATGTCGAGTTGCCGCATGTGCCGGGCCACGAATTGGCCGGCGTGATCCAAGCGGTGGGGCGCGACGTCAAGAACTGGAAGCCCGGTGACCGGGTGACGGTCCCCTTCATTTCCGGCTGTGGTTCCTGCCCGGAGTGTCATTCGGGCAATCAGCAGGTCTGCCACAATCAGGAACAGCCCGGCTTTACCCATTGGGGATCCTTCGCGGAATATGTCGCGATCCACAAGGCGGATCTGAATGTTGTGCCCTTGCCCGAAAGCATGGATTTCGCCACCGCCGCCAGCCTTGGCTGCCGCTTTGCGACCTCGTTTCGCGCGGTCGTGGATCAGGGACAGGCCGCAGCCGGTCAATGGGTTGCCGTGCATGGTTGCGGAGGCGTGGGCCTGTCCGCGGTGATGATTGCCAACGCGTTGGGCTGCAACGTCATCGCGGTCGATCTGGACGACACGAAGCTGCAGCTGGCCCGGGATCTTGGTGCTGTCGCGGCGATCAACGGCAAGACTGTCGCCAGCGTTCCGGAGGCCATAATGGAGATCACCCGTGGTGGTGCGCATGTGTCGCTTGATGCCCTGGGGCACCCGGTGACGATGCACAATTCGATCATGTGCCTGAAACGACGCGGCAAGCACATTCAAGTCGGCCTGCTGCTGGGCGATCACGCGGCCCCTGCCGTTCCGATGCCAAAAGTCGTTGGCCAGGAGATCGAAATCATCGGCTCTCATGGCATGCAAGCCCACCGGTATGACGCCATGCTGGATATGATCGCCCATGGCAAACTGGATCCCGGACGTCTGGTGGGCAACAGGATCAGCCTTGAAGAGGCGCCCGCAGCCCTGATGGACATGGACAAGTTCCAATCCGTCGGCGCAACCGTCATCACCAAGTTCTAGCCTCGGAACCACCGGCACCCCGGTGCTGGGTACTGGTTCCAAGTTCCGGGCCCAGCCCCTTGCAAATCGGCCAGAGGCGGGATACCCCGTCTCGGCTCAACGTGGCTCTCAAGCTTTTCGCCAGACATCAAAGCCTTCTTGTGCACGAAAGGATCCCTCCTTTCGCGTCTCATAATGCTGTCTAGGGAGATAAGCTTGCCCGCCTGTCCCAATCCCCATGGTCTTTACGACTCTACGCTTGAACACAGCAATTGCGGTGTCGGATTCCTCACGCGCAAAGACGGAACACAGGTTCATGACGTCTTGCTGAAAGGCCATGAGGCGCTCTGTGCGGTGCCGCATCGGGGCGGCATGTCGTCCGAAGGCGTTGGCGATGGCGCCGGCGTGTCGGTGGACCTTTCTGTGGCCTTCTTTCGCAAGCTGACCGGAGTGGACCTGGAAAAAGGGCGCTTTGGCGTCGGGAATTTCTTCCTGCCTGCCGATCCGGCGCAGCATGACCGCGCCGCGCGGATCATCGAAACCACTCTCTCCGGGGCCGGGTTCCAGACCAAGACCCAGCGCAATATGCCGGTCAACAACGACGCGATCGGCCCGCGCGCCATCAAGTTGCAGTTGCCCATCGTGCAATGGGTCTTCACCGCGCCCGAAGGCATGGAACAAGCCGCCTTTGACCGGCGCATCCATTCCGCGCTCTTGGAGATCGAGGCCCAAGCCTATACCGATCCGGCGCTTGAAGGCTTCTATCCGCTGTCGCTTTCGGCGCGGATGCAGGTCTTCAAGGGCCGTCTCAATTCCTGGGAAATCATCCCGTATTTCCGCGATCTGAGCGACCCCGACCACGCGGTGCATACGCTCTACTTCCACACCCGGTTTTCGACCAATACCGATCCGCATCCGTCCATGGCGCAGCCGTTCCGGCTGATGGCGCATAATGGCGAGCTGAACACCGACAAGAAGAACCGCCTCTCCGAGGCCGCAATCGCGCTGGCGCGCAACACGGCCATCCTGCGCCCGAAGGGACAATCGGACAGCTGCCGTCTGGATCAGACCCTGAATGCCCGCGTCTATGGCGAAGGTCTCGATCTGGTCACCGCCGTGGTCGCGATGATGCCGCCGGCCTGGGAAAACGACTCCCGCATCAGCCCGCAGGTGCGGCAGATGCTGGAGTATTTCTCGCTTTCGGAAGAAAAGAACGACGGCCCCGCCGCGCTGGTCTTTGGTGATGGCACCATCATTGGCGCCCGTCTTGATCGCCTGGGCCTGCGCCCGATGCGCACGGTCGAAACAGATGCCTATCTCGCGGTGATGTCCGAGGCGGGGCAGATCGATTTCCCGCCCGAAACCGTGCTGCGCCGTGGCCGCGTCGAGGCGGGCGGAATGATCTATCTCGACCATGCCGAAGGCCGCATCTACGAGACCGAAGAGGCGCTGGAACGGCTGGCCAAGGCCAAGGATTACGCCCGCCTCCTCGCCGCGGCACAGGTCAATATCGATGATCTGCCCACATGCGAGGCAACGACCCCTGCGATGGCCGCCGCCCGCTACAACGGCGATCTTGAGCGCCCCGCGCGCTATGTCGGCTACACGCTCAACCAGGAAAGCTTCAAGTTCCTGATGGATCCGATGCTGCAAACCGGCGTCGAGAAGGTATCCGCGATGGGCTATGGCAACGCGATCAATGCCTTGAGCGACAATGAAGGCGGCGTTGCCAAATACTTCAGCCAGCGGTTCGCGCAGGTGACCAATCCGCCGCTGGACTCGATCCGTGAAGCGGATGGCATGACGCTGCGCGTCGCGCTTGGCGAAAAGCCGCATCTGGGACAAAGCCGCTCGCGGCAGATCGTGGTGAACTCGCCGGTTCTGCTGATGGGCGAAATGCTCAAGATCAAGGCGCAGGACGCGACCCCATGGGCGCGCTTTGACACGCTTTATGCGCCGGATTTCGCGGATGGGGCGGCCAATGAGGCGGCGCTGACCAAGGCCATCGACGCCATCGCCAATGAAGTGGTCGCCTTTGCGCGCGACCAGGGCGGTATCGCGATTCTGTCCGACCGTCATATCAGCCGCGCTCTGGCCCCGATGCCGATGACGCTTGCCGTCTCGGCGATCAACCAGCGGCTCATCGAGGAGGGGATGCGCTTCAAGGTCTCGCTGGTGGTGGAAAGCGGGCAGATCTGCTCGTCGCATCACATCGCCTGCGCGCTTGGGTTCGGGGCCTCTGCGGTTTACCCGCTCGCCGTGCGGATGCGCGCCGAAGAGCTTTATGGCCAGGAGGGAGCCCGCGCGGCCTATCTCAAGTTCCGGAAAGCGGCAGAAAAATCCCTGATGAAAACCATGGGCAAGGTGGGGCTCTGCACCGTCGAATCCTACTCGGGCGGGGAGTTCTTCGAACCCAACTTCCTGGACACCAACGATCCTGTATTCGCCAGATACCTGCCCAATATGAGAACCCCGGTCGGCGGCGTGTGCTTTGATGTGGTCGCCAAATCGGTGGCCGACTGGCATGAACGTGCCCTCAGCGTGACAAGCGACAAGGACATCCCCATCCTTGGCCTGTTCAAGGAACGCGCCGAGGGGGCGGGCCACTCCTATGGCACCACTGCCGTGCGTGGCTTTGTGGATCTCACCGAAGAAGCCATCACATTTGCCACGGACCAGGCGCGCGATCTGGATGGCGAAACCGACCCCTTCCGCCTGCTCACCCTGCGACAGATGGATGACGCCTTCGGCATCGACGACACCGGCTATGTGAACACCTCTTTCGAGAAGCTGTCCAAGGCGCAGATCGACGGGTTTCAGATCACGCCGGGCTATCGCTCCTTCTCGGCGACCATGGCCGAAGAACGCAACCGCCGCCCGGCCGCCTTGCGCGATGTGCTTGCCTTTCCGGCGGACATCACCTTCCTCGACACGGTGGCGGAGATGAAGCGCGAGATGATGCTCTTCAACCGCGCGGGCAACACTGACTTCGTTATTCGCGGCCTTGATGCCGAACCGCTCGACAAAAAACTGTTCCGGCTCCGCCTGACCGGACCCAAGGCGGGGGATCTTGGTCGCCTGGATGTGCTGGCGGAAACCCTGGTGGAGCGCTTCGGCAAGGATGTCGAAGGGCATTACATCACCAGGGGCGCGCTGCATGTCACGGTCAAGGGCATGGCGCTGGACTACGTATCCCGCCTGCGCCCTGCTGCAGACCGCATTGACCTGTCCGAGGTGCAACCGGCTTCGGACATCACGCCGCGCCTGGCCTCCGGCGCCATGTCGCACGGGGCGCTGGTCGCCTCTGCCCACGAGGCGGTGGCCCATGGCACCAATATGGTGGGCGGCATGTCCAACTCCGGTGAGGGCGGCGAGCACCTGTCGCGCTATGGCACGATCCGCGCCTCCCGCATCAAGCAGTTTGCCTCCGGGCGCTTTGGTGTCTGGGCCGGTTATCTGGCCGATCCCAACCTGGAAGAGATCGAAATCAAGATCGGACAGGGCGCCAAGCCCGGCGAAGGGGGGCAGCTTCCCGCTGCCAAGGTCACCGTCGAGATCGCCGCCGCACGGGGCGGCACCCCGGGGGTGGAGCTGATCAGCCCGCCGCCCCATCACGACACCTATTCGATCGAGGATCTGGGCCAGCTCATCCACGACGCCAAGGCCGCCCGGGTGCGCGTCATCGTCAAGCTGGTCTCCTCCGAGGGTATCGGCACCATCGCCGTCGGCGTCGCCAAGGCCGGGGCCGATGTGATCAATATCGCAGGCAATACCGGCGGCACCGGCGCTGCGGCTGTGACCTCTTTGAAATACACCGGCCGCGCCGCCGAAATCGGCATCGCCGAAGTCCACCAGGCGCTTTGTGCCAACGGGATCCGGCAAAAGGTCTTGCTGCGCTGCTCTGGCGCGATGCAGACCGGTTCGGATGTGGTGAAGGGCGCGCTGCTGGGCGGCGACAGTTTCGAATTCGGCACCACCGCGCTGATGATGCTGAAATGCGTGATGGCCAAGAATTGCAATGTCAAATGCCCCGCCGGCCTGACCACGAACCCCGAGGTGTTCGATGGCGATCCGCGCGCCCTGGCACAGTATCTGCTGAACATCGCCCATGAGGTGCGCGAAATCCTGGCCAGCCTGGGGCTGCGCTCCCTGGTCGAGGCAAGAGGCCGCTGCGACCTGCTGCACCTGCTCGATCATCCCTCTTCGGTCGGCCAGCTGGATCTGCGGGCGATGCTGACCCCTGTTCCCGAGATCAAGGTGGAGAACCCGATCTATCTGGAAAAGGATTTCTCGGTCGATGACGCCCTGCTGGAGCAGGTGAAATCCAGGCTGGTGGACAAGGGCGAGCGACAGATCAAGCTGCGCCCCAACGCGCCGCTGAACAACCGCAACAAGACCGTCGGCGGTCAGCTTGGCATCGATATCGAGCGCCTGCTGAACCATGACTTGACCGCGCTGCCCCCGGCCGCCTTCGAGGACAGTCGGGGCCGTCGCTATCTTGAACCGCGCGCGGTGCAGATCTTCACCAGCGGCTCAGCCGGGCAAAGCTACGGTGCCTTTTGCAATGACGGCATGGTCCTCGAACATACCGGCACCTGCAATGACGGCGTCGGCAAGGGCGCGTCCGGCGGCGAAATCATCGTGCGCAGCCCCGGCGGCGCCCAGGGGCGCGAGAATGTGCTGATCGGCAATTTCGCATTGTTCGGAGCAACAGGCGGGCGCACCTTCGTGGAAGGCCAGGCCGGGGACCGTTTCGCGGTGCGCAACTCCGGGGCCACCGCCGTGGTCGAAGGCGTCGGGGACTTCTGCGCCGAATATATGACCAATGGCGCGATCCTGAATATCGGCAGCTTTGCCAAGGGGTTTGGCAACGGCATGTCCGGAGGCTTTGCCTATCAATTCGATCCCGAAGGTCGTCTTCCCGAGCTGATGAGCGCCGATTCCGTGCTGTCCGGCACCCTCGCGGATGGCTCCGACCACGCGGCGATCCATGAAGGCGCGGTGCGCCAGATGCTGGCATGGCATGTCGAGGCGACCGGCTCCCGGCGGGGCAGCGACCTGCTCAAGGATTGGGACAATACCCGCCGACACATGGCCTGGATCATGCCCAAGGCCCTGCTGCAATATCAGGACGCCGATGCCATCCTCGCCGCCCGATCGCGCAAGGAACTGGTCGAGGAACTCTCCACCGCCCTCGCCGCGCATCAGATCACCGCGCTGAAGAACGCCTGGAAGAGGGGCCGCCCGGTGCAAAAGGGTGCGGTGCCGGACTATGGCGAGATGGACACCGAAGATATGGTCCGGCTTCTGGGCAGCTATATCGTGCTGGAGCAGGCGCAAAACCTTGCCGCCAGGCGGCTGCGCAGCGCCGACCGCCTTGCCCAAGACAAGACCGCCCGCAACCTCATTCTGACCGAGGATTTCGCGCTGATGGCGGCGCTTGCCAAACACGCCAAGGCGGCCATCGATGGCTATGACGATGCGGGCCTTGCGGCACTGGTGGCCAACAAACGCCTGAGCGATTTCAAACGCGCGCTCTCCCTGCGCAACATCCTCAGCATGGACAGCCCCGGCACCTATGCCTGGATCCTGCATCAAAGCGCCAAGAACCGCGCGGCACTGGGTGCCGTGCCCAGCTTTGACGCGCTCTTTGTCGAAAACGCGATCCCCGAGGTGATCGCCCGCACCGCGGCGGAATGACGGACATGACTGATATGAAAACCAAAGTTCCCTATATCCCCGAAGACGCGCCCTTCTCCGGCGAACAGAAGATCTGGCTTGGCGGCTTTCTCGCAGGTCTGCATTCCCGCCTTGCCGCTGGCGTGGGTGGGGCTGCCGCCGCCCCTGTCGGCCACGCGGCAGAGGTCAAATACCTCGACATTCTCTACGGCACGCAAACCGGCAATGCCGAGAGCCTTGCCGAGGAGGCCGCCACCCAGGCGCGCGCCAGGGGCTTCACCCCGCGGGTTGCCGAAATGGACGAGGTGACGATGGAGCATCTGGCAACGATGCAGACGCTGATCGTCGTGGTCTCCACCTATGGCGAGGGCGAGATGCCCGACAATGCGCATCAGTTCTGGGAGGCCCTGTCCGGGCCCACCGCCCCGCGCCTGGAAAGGCTCAGCTATGCTGTGCTGGCCCTGGGCGACACCTCCTATGATGCCTTCTGCCAGGCGGGCAAGCTGGTCGATACCCGGCTGGAGCAGCTGGGCGCCAGGCGCATTGGGCCGCGCATCGATTGCGATGTGGATTTCGAGGATGCCGCCGAAGCCTGGATCGCCGCAACCCTGCCCGATGCGGGCAGTATCAGCGCCGCAGCCCCTGCCGGGGACCCAGCGCCGCAGGCGGCGCCGAAAAAGGCCAAATCCGGCTGGGGTCGCAAAAACCCCTACCGCTCCACCATGCTGGACAATCGCCTGCTGTCGGGGCCGAAGTCCGCCAAGGAAATCCGCCATATCGCCTTTGATCTGGGTGACAGCGGCATGACCTATGAGGCCGGCGATGCGCTTGGCGTGATGCCGGTCAACGCCCCGGATCTGGTAGAGGCCTGGCTCACCCGTCTGGACGCAAGCGCCGAGACCGATATTGGCGGCACCGCGCTGGGCGATCTGCTGCGCACCGATCTGGAAATCATGACACCGTCGCGCGATCTCATCCGCGCGATTGAACCCCTGGCACGCCATGACGAGCTGAGCCATGTCGTCGGCACCGGGGACAAGGAGGCGCTTGAGGCCTTTCTGTGGGGCAAGGACGCGCTGGATCTGCTGAACCTCGCCCCTGATCTGAAGCTCGATCCGGCGGAGGTCACAAGCTGGCTGAAACCCTTGCAGCACCGCGCCTATTCCATCTCCTCCAGCCCAAAGGCCCACCAGGGCGAGGTGCATCTCACCGTTGCCGCCGTGCGCTGGATGGCCGAGAACCGCCCCCATGGCGGTGTCTGCTCCACCTTCCTTGCCGACCACGTGCCGCAAGGCGCAGAGGCGGGTATCTTCATGTCGCCCAACAAAAGCTTCCGGGTGCCAGAAGATGACAGCGCGCCGATGATCATGGTCGGTCCGGGCACCGGTATCGCGCCCTTCCGCGCCTTCCTGGAAGAGCGCCAGATGCGCGGGGCAAGCGGGGCGAACTGGCTGTTCTTTGGCGACCAGACCCGGACAAGCGACTTTATCTATGAGGATGAGATCAGCGCCTTCAGCGCCTCCGGCCTGCTCACACGTCTGGATCTCGCCTTCTCCCGCGATCAGGCCGAGAAGGTCTATGTGCAGCACCGCATGATCGAGAATGGCAAGGATCTTTTCGCCCAGCTGGAAGAGGGCGGGTCCTTCTATGTCTGCGGGGATGCCACGCGCATGGCCAAGGATGTCGACGCGGCCCTGCATTCGATCATCGAAACCCAAGGCGGCATGACGTCCAAGGCGGCAATCGACTATGTGAACCGCCTCAAGCGCGACAAGCGTTACGTCCGCGACGTGTACTGACACCGCAAAAGTGCCCATTTCAGGCACCCATATCAGGCAGCTGATCGGCCCCGGGCCTGCACCGGATTGGCTCGATCACTGTGCATGTCCGGCCCGCTGCACGGCTTTGTGCTGAATTTTCAACCATTGCGGGACCTGACCTTGATTGGGGTCAAATCCGCAACGCGGGAATCAGGGTAACCTTGTCATAATACCCAGGTCCGGGCGGCTTTGATCGATACGCCGGGCGCCTGTTTCTCGACATGCCACCCACGCAAATCCCAAAGGTATTCCCATGGCCAAGACACAAACCGCCCCCAAATCCGCCAATGCACTGGAAGGCCCAGCTCAGGCCCTGCTATCGCTTAGCCCGCTGGCCGGTCCCCAGCTTCACCAGTTCTGGGAGGTCCAGGAAAAGCTGCTGAAAGAGACCGAAGCCTTCACCAAACACTGGTTCGAGCGGCGCCACACGGCGGCGCGCACGGCGCTACAGGCCACCGCCGCGATTTTTGAGAAAAGCCCCGGCGATCCCGCCGCCGCCGCGAAGGTGTTGCGCGATTGGCAGATGCAATCCGCCGAACGGGTGAGCGCGGACATCCAGGAATGGATCGACCTCTGTACCCGCAGCGCCGAACATGTCGCCTCGGGCGAGGCGGTGGCAAACAAGGAAACCATGGACGCGGTTTCCGAAACCATCAAGGATGCAGGTCATCGCCACTCGACCCCGGTGTAATCCGCAACAGCATGATCCGCGACGGGGCTGACGCACAAAGGACGCAGACAGCCACGTGACGGAGACGGAAATGACACAAGCCACGGGCGCTGCGCCCCACGGTCTGCCCACCGGCCTGCCACATGGCCTGCCGGTGGCAGATGTTGTTGCGGCGCTGACCTCGGATCCGGCACGGGGTCTTGCTGCGGCGGAGGTCGAAGCCCGGCGCGCGCGTCACGGGATGAACCGTCTGCGCGCGCAAAAACCGCATAGCGCATGGGGACTGCTGGCGCATCAGTTCCGCAGCATCATCATCTGGCTGCTGGCGGCGGCATCGGTGCTGTCCTTTGCCTTTGGCGATCTGGCCGAAGGTTTCGCGATCCTTGTCGTCATTCTGTTCAACGGCGCCATCGGGTTCTTCACCGAGCTGCGCGCCGTGCGCTCGATGGAGGCCTTGCTGCGCATTGCCGAGGTGCAGACCCTGGTGCGCCGCGACGGCCATGTGCAGCGCATCGATGCCCGCGCGTTGGTGCCGGGCGATATCGTGATCCTGGATGCGGGCGATGTGATTACCGCCGATCTGCGCCTGCTGAAGGCCTCCAACCTGCAAAGCGACGAATCTATTCTGACCGGGGAATCCCTGCCGGTCGCCAAGGGCACCGATGCGCTGCCACCGAAAACCGATGTCGCCGACCGCAGCAACATGGTCTTCAAGGGCACCGCCATCACCCAGGGCGCCGGAGAGGGGATCGTGACCGCCACCGGCATGGAGACCGAGATCGGCCGGATCAGCGCCCTGACCGAAGAAGCCCAGGCCGAAGTCTCTCCGCTGGAACGGCGGCTTGACCGGCTGGGGCACCGGCTGGTCTGGCTGACGCTGGGCCTTGCGGTGCTGATGGTGGTGGCGGGCGTGCTGCGCGGCCATGCGCTCATCGACATGATCCGCACCGGTACGGCACTGGCGGTGGCCGCCGTCCCCGAAGGCCTGCCCATCGTCGCCACCCTGTGCCTGGCGCGTGGCATGTGGCGGATGGCGGCGCGCAATGCGGTGATCACCCGGCTGTCCTCGGTCGAGACCCTGGGCGCGACGACCCTGATCCTGACCGACAAGACCGGTACGCTGACCGAAAACAAGATGGCGGCGGTGCGCTATCTTCTGGCCGGGGGTGATCTGCGCCTGGAAGGCGGCGGAACCGCCCCGCAAGGGGATCCACGCTTTGACCTCGCCCTGCGCATCGGCGCCCTGTGCAACAACGCCGAACTCGCCCATGGCGATGGGGCAGCCGAGGCCAGTGGCGAGCCGATGGAGATTGCCCTCTTGCGGCTTGCAAGCTCTCAAGGGGTTGCCCGGCAAGAGCTGTCGCACAGCCTGCCCGATGTGGCCCAGCACGCCTTTGACCCCGACCGGCAGATGATGGCCACCGTGCACGCGGACGGGCCTGATTTCTTCTACGCGGTAAAGGGCGCGCCCGAAGCGGTACTGGCGATCTGCGATCACGCATATGGTCAGGGCGGGCCGGTGCCGCTGGATGCCACCGCCCGCCAGGACTGGGAGGCCCGGCAAGGGGCCGCCGCGCGCGAAGGCCTGCGGCTGCTGGCTCTGGCCTGCAAAAGTGCCGACAGGGCCGATACCGATCCCTATTCGGGTCTCACCCTGGTGGGGTTGGTCTGCTTCCTTGATCCCCTGCGCGCCGATGTCCCCGCTGCGATCCGCGCTAGTCTGGACGCAGGCGTGCGGGTGGCGATGATCACCGGAGACCATGCCGCCACGGCTGAGACCATCGCCCGCCAGGCCGGGCTGGAAGAGGGCGGATTGCATGTCATCGAAGGCAAGGAACTGCGCGATCTCGATCCCGAGACCGCAGATCCCGCCCTGCGCGACCGGGTGCTGGCGGCAGATGTCTTTGCCCGCGTGGCACCCGAAACCAAGCTGAGCCTCGTCCGCCTGTTCCAGAAGGCTGGCCATGTGGTCGCCATGACCGGAGACGGGGTGAACGATGCCCCAGCCCTGAAGAAATCCGACATCGGCATCGCCATGGGGCAGCGCGGCACCCAGGTCGCGCGCGAGGCCGCCGATGTGGTGCTGAAGGACGACGCCTTTGGCACTCTGATCGATGCCATGTGGCAGGGGCGGGTGATCTTCGACAATATCCGCAAGTTCGTGGTCTACCTGATGTCCTGCAATGTCAGCGAGGTGCTGGTGGTCGGCATCGCCGTCGGCGCAGGCCTGCCCGCGCCGCTGTTGCCACTGCAGATCCTGTTCCTGAACTTGGTGACGGATGTTTTCCCCGCCTTCGCGCTGGGGCTGGGCAAGGGCGACCATGGCGTGATGGCCCGCCCGCCCCGCGACCCCTCCGAACCCATCGCGGGCCAACCCGAATGGACCTGGATCGGGGTGTTGAGCCTGTTGATCACCCTGGCCACCCTCTCGGCCTTTGTGCTGTCACTGTTCTGGCTGCAACTGGAAGAGGCGCAATCGGTCACCGTCGCCTTCCTGACACTGGCGCTGGCGCAGCTGTGGAATGTCTTCAATGTGCGCAGCACGGAGGGGAGGCTGTTGGCAAATGAGGTCACCGGCAACCCCTATGTCTGGGCAGCACTGGCCCTGTGTTCGGCCCTGATCGCATCTGCGCTATGGTTCCCTGCGCTGGCCGGTCTGCTGCGCCTGCCGGACCCCGGGCCCGCCGGGCTTGCCCTTTCTGTCGCCCTCAGCCTGCTGCCCTTGCTGATCGGGCAGACCCTGCTGCTTACGCGCAAGACCGATAGAGACTAGGTGCAGGATCAATTGGTCCTGAGCCTAGGAGAGATGCTCGGCAAGATAGTCGACCATATGGTCGAAACTGTCCATCGCGCCATAATCCGCCTCGGGCATCTCAAGCGCAAACCGCTTGCCCAGCGCGGTGACCAGATTCAGGAAATCGATGGAATCGATATCGAACTCATCGCGCAGTTCCGCGCTGCGGTCGATCTCGTCCAGCGGAATATCCGGGGCGATCCGGACCAGTTCTTCGCCAAGGGCCTTTGCGATGTCGTCACGTGTCATAGGGTTTCGGGCTCCTGCAAAAATCGGTCGATGGCGCGCAGGAACAGCGCGCCGCGATGGCCGTCGCTGACGCGGTGGTCGGCGGCCAAGGTGAGGGTTGCGATCTGGTGCGGCAGCACCTTGCCGTCCACCACCCAGGGGCGCAGAGCGGGCGTGCCGATGCCGACAATGGCCACCTGCGGCGGGTAGATCACGCCAAACAGCCCGTCGATCCCGCGATCGCCAAGGCTCGTCAGGGTGATGGTGGCATCCGACAGCTCCCGCGCCTTGAAGCGGCCCGCGCGCACCCTGGCGATCAGGTCGCGCATCTGCGCCATCAGGGTGTCGCGCTCTTGCGCTGCCACGTCGAACAGCGCCGGCGCCACCAGCCCGCCGCCGCGCAGGGCGATGGCCAGGCCGATATGAGCGGCCTCCGCCGGGGTAAATATGTCCTTCTCGAAATGCCCGTTGAACTCGGGATATTTCTTCAAGGCCCGCGCCATGGCCCGCAGGTAGAAGACCGGCTGCAAAAGGCGGTCTTCGGGCGCGCGACCGGCGTTCGTTTCCGCGATGAACTCAGTCAGTGCGGTCAGATCCACCTGATGGGTCAGATAGAAATGCGGGATCTCGCGCTTGGAGCGCGACATGGAAGCCGAAATCGCCTGCCGCATGGCGCTGAGACCCGTCTGTGACTCGGGCCTATCGCCCGCCTTGAGATGCGCCGCCACATCGCCGTGCCGGATCGGCTGGCCGGACATCACCGGGATCGTGCCAAGGTCCACGCCCTTCTCAGCCGCCAATCGCCGTGCCGCCGGGGAAGCCGCCACACGCGTGCCGCCGGAGACAGGTCTGGGGGCGGGCGCTGGTTCGGGCGCCTGTTCCACCACTTGCGGCGTAGGCTCTGGCTGCGGTGGAGCGGCCTGCTCCGCTTCCTCTTCCCCGGTATCGATCCGCGCCAGCGGCGTGCCCACGGGAACCCGCTCGCCAATCGCCACCAGCCATTCGGTGACTGTACCGGCCGCGTAACATTCGATCTCGATCGCACCCTTCTGGGTTTCCACCACCGCGATGATATCGCCGCGCGCAACCGATTGACCGGGGGCGATCACCTGCTCCATCAGCGTACCCGCCTCCATATCCGCACCCAGCGAGGGCATGAGAAACGCGCTCATGGCGCCTCCCCCATCACGCGGCGGGCGGTCGTGATAATCTCGGCCACCTGCGGGATCGCGGCCTGCTCCAGATGGGCGGCATAGGGGATCGGCACCTCGGCGCTGCAGACGCGCGCCAGGGGAGCATCGAGATCCCAGAAGGCTTCTTCGGCCAGGAGCATGCCGATCTCGGCCGCGAGGCTGCCAGTCTTCCAGCCCTCGTCCACCATCACCGCGCGGCGGGTCTTGCGCACCGAAGCCAGGATCGTCTCACTGTCCAGCGGCCGCAGGGAGCGCAGGTCGATCACCTCGGCATTGATCCCCTCCTGCGCCAATGCCTCGGCAGCCTCCAGCGTCTTGAACAGGGAGCCGCCATAGGTGATCAGCGAGATATCGGTGCCGTCCCGCCGCACGACGGCGTGGTCGATATCCACCGCTCCGGCGTTCTCGGCCAGCTCGCCTTCGCGATTGTAAAGCATGACATTCTCGAAGATCAGCACCGGGTCCGGGTCCTCCAGCGCGGTCCAGAGCATGCCCCGCGCATCCTCCAGCGTGGCGGGCGCCAGCACCCGCAGCCCTGGAATATGGGCGTACCAGCCTTCCAGCGAATGCGAATGCTGCGCCGCCAGCTGGCGGCCCGCACCGGTGGCCATGCGGATCACCACGGGCACACCGAACTGGTTGTTCGACATGTGGCGGAAGGTGGCGGCGGTGTTGAGGATCTGGTCCAAGGCGAGCAGCGAGAAGTTGACCGTCATCACCTCGACGATGGGGCGCATCCCGGCCATCGCGGCGCCAATTCCGGCGCCGGTGAAACCGGATTCAGACAGCGGCGTGTCGCGGATGCGATCCCCGCCGAACTGATCAAGCAAGCCTTTGGAGACCGCATAGCAGCCGCCATAACGCCCGACGTCCTCTCCCATCAAGAAGACGCGTGGGTCACGGCTCATCGCATCCACGATGCCTGTGCGCACCGCCTCGCGGTAGGTGGTGGTCACCATGGTGCCGGGAGGTGCGACTTCGGGCGGCGCAGGCCGATCCGGCGCCATCACATAGCGGGTGAGATCCCCGACAGGTTCATCCCTGCCCCCTTCGGCAAAGGCGACGGCCTCGGCAATCTCGGCATCCACCTCGGCTATGATCTCCGCGATCTCTCCGGCGTGCAGCAGGTTATTGTCTTCGGCCCAGGTCTGAAACCGGACAATCGGCCCCTTGGCGCGCCAACCCTCGACCTCTTCCTTGGGGCGATAAAGCTGGGCATCGAACATGGCGTGGGCGCGGAATCGGTAGGTGCGGCATTCCAGGAACTGCGGCTTGCCGGTCTCGGCAATGACTGTCAGCGCCTTTCGCGCCGCGCCTTCGACCGCCACGATATCCATGCCGTCCACCACGTGGGCGTCGATGCCATAGCTGGCCGCCTTGGCATGGATGTCAATCTCGGATTCCGAGCGTTCCAGCGCCGTGCCCATGGCGTAGCCGTTGTTTTCGCAGACAAACAGCACCGGCAGATCCCAAAGCGCCGCCAGGTTCAGGCTCTCGTGGAACTCGCCTTCCGCCACGGCGCCCTCGCCAAAGAAACAGGCGGTGACGGCGCCTGTGCCCTGCATCCGATCCGCCAGCGCCAGCCCCGCAGCCAGAGGCAGACCGCCCCCGACAATGGCATTGCCGCCATAGAAATTGTGATCGCGGCTGAACAGATGCATCGATCCACCCCGCCCCCCGGCGCAGCCCTCCGCCTTGCCGTACATTTCCGCCAGGACGCTGCCCATGGGGATGCCGCGCATCAAGGCGTGGCCGTGTTCGCGGTAGGTGGCCACCACCCGGTCCTGCTCCGCGAGCAAGGGGATGATACCCGCCGCGATTGCCTCCTCCCCGTCATAAAGATGCAGGAAACCGCGGATCTTTTCGCGGGTGTACATCTCGGCGCAGGTGTCCTCAAAGCGCCGGATGCGGATCATCGCCTTCAGAAGATCGCGCAGATGCGCGTGATCGAGACGGGGTTTCACATGATCGATGCTCATGACTCGTCGCTTTCCAGGGTGGAGATATCGCCCTCGGGCAGGCCCAACTCGCGCGCCTTCAGGAGGCGGCGCATGATCTTGCCGCTGCGGGTCTTGGGCAGGTTCTGGCGAAAGGCGATATCTTTCGGGGCCACCGCCGGTCCCAGATGTTTGCGGGCATGACCCAGAAGATCGAGCCGCAGATCCTCGGACGGCTCATACCCCGGTTTCAGCGCCACATAGGCCTTGACCAGCTCACCGGCGGTCTCATCGGGAATGCCGATGACGCCCACCTCGGCCACGGCGGGATGCTCCATCAGGGCGCTTTCCACCTCGAAGGGACCAATCAGGTGGCCTGCGCTTTTGATCAGGTCATCGGCGCGGCCCACGAACCAGAAATAGCCATCAGCATCGCGCATGGCGAGATCGCCGGTCAGATACCAGCCATCGCGGAAACATTTGTCGTATCGCGCCTGTTCATGCAGGTAGCCGCGCATCATCGAGGGCCAGCCCGCCCGCAGCGCCAGCTCTCCCATGGCACCGGGTTCCGTCACCTCGCGCAGGGCGCCGCTGTCCCCGTCCATTTCGACAATCCCGGCAGTGATCCCCGGCAGCGGCTGCCCCATGGAGCCGGGCTTCACATCCGCCGCGGCGTAGTTCGCGATCATGATGCCGCCGGTTTCGGTCTGCCACCAATTGTCGTGGAAGGGCTGGCCGAAACTCGCGTTACCCCAGATCACCGCTTCGGGATTCAGGGGCTCGCCGACGCTGGCCATGAAGCGCAGGGCAGAGAAATCATACCCCTGCATCGCCTCGGTTCCCGCCTTCATCAGCATGCGGATGGCGGTCGGGGCCGTGTACCAGACGGTGACGCGCTCGTTTTGCAGGATGTCATACCAGCGGGTTACATCGAATTCCGCCTCGTCCACGATCATCGAGGTCCGGTTGGTGAGCGGCGCCACGATCCCGTAGGAGGTACCAGTGACCCAGCCCGGATCGGCGGTGCACCAGTAGATGTCCCCCGCCCGCAGATCCAGCGCGATATGGCCGGTCCAGTTATGGGCGACAACGGCGTCATGCACATGCACGACCCCCTTGGGTTTCCCGGTGGTGCCAGAGGTGAAATGCAGCAGCGCGGTCTCTTCGGGGTCCATCGGTTCGGTTTTGAAATGATCCGGGGCAACGCGCATCAGATCCGCCAATGGCAGCGTATTCTCGGCGGCGTCATCGATGACGAAGACCTGGCGCAGATCCGGCAAATCCGGGCGCAGCCCCTTGACCTTGCGTTTGTAAAGCCGCGCGCTGGTGACCAGAGCATTGGCCCCGCCGATCTCCATCCGCGCCCGGATCGGCTCGGGGCCGAAGGCCGAGAACAGCGGACAGAAGGTGCAACCTGCCTTCAGCGTGCCAAGGGCCGCGATATAAAGCTGCGGCACCCGCCCCAACAGCGCATAGACCCGATCACCCTTCTGAAAGCCCTGCGCGCGCAGTACATTGGCAAAGCGATTGGCCTCGCGCTGCAGGTCGCCATAGGTGAAGTCATGCCGCTGCCCGGACTTTGTGATCCAGCGCAGCGCAAGTTGATCTGCATAGCCTGCACTGACATGGCGGTCCACGGCCTCATGGGCGATGTTCATCTTGCCACCGGGCAGCCCATCGATCAGCGCCCGCCCCTGCTGCCACGAAAAGGCAGCACTCAGGGCGTCATAATCGGTCATGTTGGAGACGATCCTGACACCGTCCGATTTGGTGATCCGGGTCTCTTCCATAGGTACTCCCCCTGGTTCCACCGTAGCGAGCATAGGTGGAAAATCCACAGCCGCAGATGACCAAGATCAAGGCGCAGCCGGTTTCCCCGACTGCGCCCGCAACGCAAAGAGCTGGTGCTGAGGGGTGCCCTACGCCCTGCCGCCGCGCGCCACCCAGTAGATCGCCGGGATCACCAGAAGCGTCAGCGCGGTCGATGTCGCCAACCCGAACAGCAGCGAAATCCCCAGCCCCTGGAAGATCGGATCGACCAGGATGAAGGCCGCGCCGGACATGGCGGTGATCGCGGTCAGGAAGATCGGCAGGAAACGCACGCCCCCCGCCGCCAACAGCGCATCATGCAAGGACCGCCCGTTGTCCTGTTCGCGGCGGATGAAATCCACCAGCAGGATCGAGTTGCGCACGATGATACCCGCAAGGCTGATGAAGCCGATCATCGAGGTGGCAGTGAAGGGCGCGTTCATCGCCCAGTGTCCCAGGGTGATCCCGATCAGGGTCAGCGGAATCGGCGTCATGATCACCAGCGGCAGCTTGAAGCTGCGGAACTGGCCGACGATCAGGAAATAGATCCCCACCAAGGCCGCGCCAAAGGCCGCACCCATGTCGCGGAAGGTGACATAGGTGACCTCCCATTCGCCATCCCACAGCAGGATCGGTTTGCTTTCATCCATGGGCTGGCCGTAGAGGGTGACCTGGGGTGTCATGCCCTCGGGCCAGTCGCGGGCGTCGATCTCCTCCTGCACCGCGATCATGCCGTAGATCGGCGCCTCGAAACGGCCTGCCAGATCGGCGGTGACCATCTCTAGGTTCAGACCGTTCTTTCGGAAGACAGGCCAGGAGCCCTGCTCGACCGAGACCCGCACCACCTCGCCCAGTTCCACGTTGCCCTGACCGATGCCTGCCGGACCACGGGCGGCCAAGGGCGTTGCCAGCAGGGATTCGGTCACCTGGCGGCGTTCCTCACTCAGCTTCATGCTGATCGGGATCGGCCGCACCCCGCCACCGCGCTGGGAATAGCCAACGGTGGTGCCGTGGAACAGCAGCGACAGCGTGTCATAGACCGCGCTTTGCTCCACCCCGTGGAAATCGAGGCTGGCCTGGTCGATCTCGATCCGGAGCCGTTCCGGCGGGCGGCCAAAACTGTCATCCACATCGACGATGAAATCCACGTCCCGGAAGATCTCCTTCAACCCCGTCGCCACCTCGCGCCGGGTGTCGGGATCGGGGCCATAGACCTCGGCCAGAAGGGTCGCCAGCACCGGCGGGCCGGGCGGCACTTCCACCACCTTGACCGAGCTGCCTGCGGGCAGGTCAACCGCCGCAAGGCGTTCCCGCAGTTCCAGGGCGATGGCATGGCTTTGGCGGTCGCGCTCTTCGGAATCGGCCAGGTTGATCTGCAGATCGCCCAGCTCTGGATTCTGGCGCACGAAGTAGTGCCGCACCAGCCCGTTGAAGTTGAAGGGTGCAGCGGTGCCCGCATAGGCCTGGATGCTTTCGATCTCGGGAATCTCCCCGGCGGCGCTGGCCAGCGCGAACAGGGCGCGCTCGGTATCCTCCAGCGTGGCGCCTTCCTGCAGATCGACGATCACCTGCACCTCGGACTTGTCGTCAAAGGGCAGAAGCTTCACCACCACCGACTGGGTGCCAAACAGCGACACCGACGCGCCGGTGCCCACGAAGACGAGGATCAGGAAGATGGCTGCCCCCGTGCGGCTGGCCAGCAGGGGCCGGGCGATGGCGCGATAGATCCGCGCCATGCGGGTGTCTTCGCCATGGCCGTCCTCGCCGCCGCCATGCGCAGCAGCAGTACCCGGTGTCTTGCGCTGAAGCCGCAGCATGATCCAGGGCGCAAAGACCACCGCCACAAAGAAGCTGAGGATCATCGCCGCCGAAGCATTGGTGGGAATGGGGCTCATGTAGGGGCCCATCATGCCCGAGACAAACAGCATCGGCAGCAGGGCGAATACGATGGTGAGCGTTGCGATGATCGTCGGGTTGCCGACCTCCGCAACACCACGCAGGGCAACCTTGGTCTTGTCGCCGGTGGGATCGAGCCGCCAGTGGCGGGCGATGTTTTCCACCACCACGATGGCGTCATCCACCAGGATCCCGATCGAGAAGATCAGCGCAAACAGCGACACCCGGTTGATGGTGAACCCCATCAGGTAGGAGGCGGCAAAGGTCATCAGGATGGTGGCGGGAATGATGATCAGCGTCACCACCCCTTCGCGCCAGCCGATGAAGACCACGATCATCAGGAAGATCGACACGCTGGCGCCCGCAAGATGCGAGAACAGCTCGTCCGATTTCTTCTGCGCGGTCTCGCCGTAGTTGCGGGTGACCTCGACCTCCAGCGCATCGGGCAGGAAGTCGCGCTTGGCGATCTCCAGCCGCTGCAGCAGCTCCTCTGCCACGTTGACCGCATTGGCCCCTTCGCGCTTGGCAAAGGCAAGCGAGACCGCCGGGCGCGGCGTCGCCTCACCGGGGTGCAGGGTCCAAGCGCGGTTGTCGGCATCGGCGGGGGCAATGCTGACGCGGGCCACATCCTTCACATAGACCGGCCGCCCGTCCCGCGTGGTGACAAGAAGCAAACCCAGGTCGGGCTGACCCACCAGGCTTTGCCCGCTGAGCAGATCCAGCGAGGCGCCGGTCTGGCGCACCCGGCCCAGCAGCTCGGACCGGTTGGCGTTGCGCACCTTTTCGGCCAGTTGCTCCAGCGTGACGCCATAAAGGGCCAGCGCGGCGGTGTCGGGTTCCACCCGGATCTCCGTGCGGCTGTCTCCCACCATATAGGTGCGGCCCACGTCCTCGGCCTTGGAGAGTTCCGACATCAGCTGCGAGGCGACCTCGCCCAGGTTGGCCCTGTCCCACCGCTCTGCCACATCGCGCGGTAGATCCGCGCGCGGGGCGAGTGACAGGACCAGGATGGCGACGTCGTTGACCCCGCGCCCGATGATCAGGGGCTCCGGGATGCCGATGGGCAGCTGGTCGAAATTGGCGCGGATTTCGGAATGAACGCGCAGGATGGCGTCATCCTCGGGCACGCCCACCTCAAAGCGGGCGGTAGCCATCACCCGATCATCAAAGCTTTGACTGTAGACATGTTCGACGCCCGGCAGCCGCGTCAGCAGCGCCTCGATCGGTTTTGCAACCAGTTCCACCGCGTCATCGGCGGCCAGTCCGTTGGCCTGGATGAAGACGTCCACCATCGGCACCGAGATCTGCGGCTCTTCCTCGCGCGGCAGCATGAGCAGCGCCACGAAACCGAGGATCATGGAGGCGATCAGCAACAGCGGCGTCAGGGGAGAGTTGATGAAGGCACTGGAAATCGACCCGGCAATGCCAAGGGATTCCGGTTTTTCGTCGGGCTGAGAGGTCTCGGTGCTCATTGTTGCGCCGCCTCATATGCACTCAGCCGATCGCCGGGTTTCAGCCCTGCCAGCACCTCGATGCCGCCATCGACGGGCACACCGGGCTGGACCACCACCTCGACCTCGCTGTCGAGCCGCGCGAAGGTCACCCCGTTGCGCTGCTGCAGGTAACCGTCCGGCACCACGATGGCCGGGCGCTGGCCGGTGGCGATCAGCAGCCGCACCCGTTCCCCCACAAAGAAATCACCCAGGCCCTCGGCCTCCACATCCACCACGACCTGACCGGCGACCAGCTCGGGGTAGATCTTGGCGATACGGCCATCGCTGTGCACCTCGGTATTTGTCAGCGCCCCGCGCGCCAGGATGCGCACGGTGTCACCGGCGCCCAGGTAGCGGGCGTGGCGTTCGGGCAGCTCGGTGCGCAGCACGAAATTCTCGGTCGCGATGGTGGCAACGGTTTCACCCGGATTGACGAACATCCCATCGACCACCGGCACGCTGAGGATCCGCCCCGCTTCGGGCGCGCGCACGATGCCTTCGGCCTGCCGGGCCAAAAGCAGATCCCGCTGCGCCTGCTGTGCGGCCAGGTTTTCCTCCGCCACATTCAGCGCTGTCTGGGCCTGATCCACCGCGGTTTTCGGAGAGGCGCCGCGTTCGCGCAGTTCCAGAACACGGGTCAGATCGATTTCAGCCAGGGCGATCTGCGCCTCCAGCGCACGGATACCGGCTTCGACCCCGGCAATTTCGAGCGCCAGCTTTTCATCCTCGACCCGGGCCAGCACCTGCCCCGAGGCCACGCTATCGCCCTCATCCGCGCTCAGCTCCACAAGGCTGCCGGACAGGCGCGCCCGCGCCAGCGCGCGTTTCACGCTCTGCACCTTGCCAAAGACCGGTCGCCAATCCGAAACCTCGCGCAACTCCACGTCAAAGGATTGCGCCGAGACGGCCTGCCCGATCAGCAGGCACAACACCGGCAGCATGGCCGACAGCGAATAGACAGGGAGCAAAAGGCGCATATTCAATCCTCTTCGGGGCCTGGGGACGCGCAGCATCCAAGATGCGCTCCATTAGTTTTGACCGACACATTCGGCGAAATCAATGTATTGGGCTTTGACTTGGCTCAAGCGAGCTTCTCAAAGGTTTTTGCAAAAACAAAGCCCATGACATGTATAATTCACGGTAGTTTTCGCCCTCGAGGTGGTCGGTTTCCCATGGGTGCAGCGCCGACTACCGCACCGTTATTTGCCATTGTCGTGAGCTGTCCGCGCAATGGCATTGGCAATCCCGCGCAATCTGGGAGATAACCCCGACGACAAGGTGAGACGGACAAGGAAAGAGGACGTCAGATGGATCGCGCCCAGATCGTGCATCAGAATTTTCTGGACCGGGTCACGGCAGGAGAACTGCCGACCGGGGCCCCACCACGAAAGGGGCTGCCTGCCGATACCGCCGTCGCCGTCTATCGCGCCCAGGTGCTGAGCCGGGCGCTGGATCTGACCAGCCGCGCCATGCAGAAGGCGGGTGAGGGGTTTTATACAATCGGATCCTCGGGGCATGAGGGCATGGCCGCCGTCGCCCGTGCCCTGCGGGCCGATGACATGGCCTTCCTGCATTACCGCGATGCGGCCTTTCAAATTGCCCGCGCCGATCAGGTGCCAGGGCAGCGCATTGCCTGGGACATGCTGCTGTCCTTTGCCTGTTCCTCCGAGGATCCCACTTCGGGCGGGCGGCACAAGGTGCTGGGATCGAAGGCGCTGATGATCCCGCCGCAAACCTCCACCATCGCCAGCCATCTGCCCAAGGCGGTGGGGGCAGCCTATTCGGTGGGCGCCGCCAAACGCCATCGCCCCGAACATCAGGTCCTGGCCGATGACAGCATCGTCATGTGTTCCTTCGGCGATGCCTCGGCCAACCACTCCACGGCGCAGGGCGCGATCAACACCGCAGGCTGGACCTCGGTGCAGTCGATCCCACTTCCGCTCCTGTTCGTCTGCGAGGATAACGGCATCGGAATTTCCACCAAGACGCCCACCGGCTGGATCGAATCCTCGATGGCGGGGCGGCCCGGCATCAAGTATTTCAAGACCGACGGGCTGGATATCTTTGAGGCCTACGCCACCGCGCTGGAAGCCGCCGAATATGTGCGGACCCGCCGCAAGCCCGCCTTCCTGCACCTTCGTACCGTGCGCCTTTACGGCCATGCCGGCGCTGATGTGCCCACCACCTACCTGTCGAAATCCGAAGTTGAATCGGATGAGGCGAACGATCCCCTGCTCCATTCGGTGCGCCTTCTGGCCGAGGCAGGCGCGCTTCAGCCGCAGGAAGCACTGAAGATCTACAATGACACCTGCGCCCGCGTCGAACGCATAAGGGCCGAGGTGGTCACCCGCCCGCATCTGAAAACCGGCGCCGATGTGGCCGCCAGCCTGATCCCGCCCGCGCGGGTCTGCGCGCCCACCAATGGCGTGCCGCCAGAAAAACGTGCCGAGACCTTTGGCAGCGACATGCGCGCCATGGAAGAACCTCAGCCGATGTCCCGACTGATCAACTGGGCGCTGACCGACCTGATGCTGGAGCATGGCGAAATCGTCATGATGGGCGAGGACGTGGGCCGCAAGGGCGGTGTCTATGGCGTGACGCAGAAGCTGCACCAGCGGTTCGGCCCCGACCGGATGATCGACACGCTCCTGGACGAACAATCCATCCTGGGCCTCGCCATCGGCATGGGGCACAACGGCTTCCTGCCGATGCCGGAAATCCAGTTCCTCGCCTATCTGCACAACGCCGAAGACCAGATCCGCGGCGAGGCGGCGACGCTGCCGTTCTTCTCGAACGGGCAGTTCTCCAACCCGATGGTGCTGCGCATTGCAGGGCTTGGCTATCAGAAAGGCTTTGGCGGCCATTTCCACAACGACAACTCGCTGGCGGTGCTGCGCGACATTCCGGGGATCGTGATCGCCTGCCCGTCGGATGGGGCCGAGGCCGCGATGATGATGCGCGAAGCAGTGCGATTGGCGCGCGAGGAGCAGCGGGTGGTGGTCTTTGTCGAACCCATCGCGCTTTATCCGATGCGCGACCTGCATGAGGCCAAGGACGGCGGCTGGATGCGGAGCTACCCGGCCCCGGATCAGCGGATCGGGATCGGCGAGGTCGGAGTCCACGGGGACGGCACCGATCTGGCCATCGTGACCTATGGCAACGGGCGCTATCTTTCGACGCAGGCCAAGGCCGAACTGGAGGCAAAAGGCATCAAGACGCGCATCGTCGATTTGCGCTGGCTGGCTCCGCTGCCGGCAGAGGCGCTGATTGAGGCCACCAAGGGCTGCAAACATGTGCTGATCGTCGATGAATGCCGCACCACCGGCAGCCAGTCCGAAGGGTTGATGGCGCTGTTCACCGAAGCAGGCGTCACCTCCCTCGCACGCCACGCTGCAGGCGATTGCTTTATCGCCACCGGGCCTGCCTATGCCGCGACGCTGCCCTCGAAGGAGAGCATTCTGGCCGCCGCCCTTGACCTGACCGGAGGCGCCAAATGACCCGAACCGCCGTTCTGATCTGCCCCGGCCGGGGCACCTATAACAAACCGGAACTCGGCTACCTGCACCGCCACCACGGCAACAAGGCGGCGTTGTTTGCGGGCTTTGACGCCCTGCGCGCCGCCGCCGGTCAGGAGGAGGTCACCACACTGGACGGGGCGGAGCGTTTCTCGGTCGCGACGTATTCGCGCGGAGATATCGCTTCGCCGCTGATCTATGCTGCATCCCTCGCCGATGCGCAGTCCTTGGCGAGCGATATCGAGGTGGTCGCGGTCACCGGCAACTCCATGGGCTGGTATATCGCGCTTGCCGCTGCGGGTGCGCTGAGCGCGGACGATGGCTTCACCGTGGTGAACACCATGGGCACGCTGATGCAGGAGCAATTGATCGGCGGCCAGCTGGTTTACCCTTTCACGGGCGGTGACTGGCAGGATGATCCCGCCCGCAAGGCTGCACTGCTGGCGCAGGTGGCAGAGATCAATGCCCGCGCGGGTCACGATCTGGCGCTGTCGATCAATCTGGGCGGCATGCTGGTCTTGGCGGGAAATGAGGCTGGGCTTGCCGCCTTTGAAGCCGCCGTGCCAGTGGTGGATGAGCGTTTCCCCATGCGCCTTGCCAATCACGCGGCCTTTCACACCGCCCTTCAAGCCCCCGTCGCCGCCGAGGGACGCAAACGGCTGGACGCGCAGATGTTCACCCAGCCCGAAGTTCCCCTGATCGATGGGCGCGGACAGGTCTGGTGGCCCGGCGCCACCGATACGCAGGCACTTTGGGATTACACGCTCGGCCATCAGGTGGTGGAGGCCTACGATTTCACCCGCGCAATCCAAAACGCGGCATTGGAATTCGCACCGGACCTGTTCATCGTCACCGGCCCCGGCACCACCCTGGGCGGCGCCGTCGCGCAATCGCTGGTGCACACAGGCTGGCAGGGGATGACAGGCAAGGAGGCCTTCAAGGCGCGTCAGGCAGAGGCGCCCTTGCTGATCTCCATGGGAGACGACGCGCAGCGGGCATTGGTCACCGGCTAGAACCTAGGCTCAGGACCCATGATCGGCGGCGCATTGGCTGTGATCGCCGAGCGCCGTCAGCACCTTGCATTGTCCTCCATTGCCACCATCGCAGAGATGGGCAATGCGCTCCAGCTCCGTCGCAAGCTGCTCGAGCCTCGCAATGCGCGCACGGACCTGGTCCAGCTGGGCGCATGCGATGCGGTTGGCCTCGGCGCAATCGGTGCCAAGTTCGCCATCGAGGTCCATCAGCACCTTGATGTCCTCCAGCGCAAAGCCAAGGTCGCGGGCGTGCTTGATGAAGCCCAGCGCCTCCAGCCCCTCCTGCCCATAGCGGCGCTGGTTGCCCGCGTTGCGCCCGGCAGGCGGTAACAGGCCGATCTCCTCGTAATAACGGATGGTGGGCACCTTGACCCCGGTGGCCTTGGACAGCGCGCCAATGGAAAACATCGCGGACCCCTCTTGAACCTCTAGTGACTAGAGCCATTAGGTTGACCTCGAATCGGAACAAAGGACAAGGGTCATGGCAGGATGTTGCGGGCATGAGGCGCGGTTTGATGGGATGTCGGCGGCCTATAAACGGCGCCTGTGGGTGGTGATCGCGATCAACGCGGGCATGTTTGCGGTCGAGATGGGCGCGGGCCAGGTGGCAGGCAGTCAGGCGCTGAAGGCAGACGCGCTGGATTTCCTCGGTGATGCGCTGACCTACGGGATCTCGCTGGCGGTCATCGGCGCCAGCCTGCGCACTCGCGCGCTGGCGGCGCTGGCCAAGGGAATCAGCCTGTTGTTGATGGGGATCTGGGTGTTCGGCTCGACCCTCTACCACGTCTTTGTGCTGGGCGTTCCGCAGGCCGAGGTGATGGGCGTCATCGGGTTCATGGCGCTGGCGGCGAATGTGACCTCGGTGCTGCTTCTGGCCGCCTACAAGGATGGGGATGCCAATGTGCGCTCGGTCTGGCTGTGTTCGCGCAATGATGCCATCGGCAATGTGGCGGTGATGATCGCGGCGCTGGGGGTCTGGGGCACCGCCACCGGCTGGCCGGATCTGATCGTCGCGGGGATCATGGCAGGGCTGTTTCTGAATTCAGCCTGGCAGATCCTGGTGCAGGCCATTCAGGAACGCCGCGAGGATCTGGCGCATCAGCATTAGGGGAGTGCACGAACCGGCGGGGTGGGCGTGAAGCGCCCGCCCCGTGGGGGGCGGTTCGGGCGCTGCCCGGGCCTTTGTCCCAGGCGGTCAGAAGGATAGGCCTCTCAGGCAAACAGCCTGGCGTATTCCTCGCGCAGGGCTTTTTTCTGCACCTTTCCCATGGTGTTACGCGGCAGGGCGTCGAGCAGGATCACCTCTTTGGGCTGCTTGAACTTCGCCAGCTGACCCGACAGTGCGGCCTTCACAGCCTCGGCACTGGTGCCTTCGCCCGTGGGAACCACCACGGCCACCACCGCCTCGCCGAAATCGGGATGCGGCACGCCGATCACAGCACTTTCCAGCACGCCGGGCAGATCATCGATCAGGCCTTCCACCTCTTTCGGGTAGACGTTGAAGCCGCCGGTGATCACCAGATCCTTTTCCCGGCCCACGATGGTGACATAACCGTCTTCGTCCATCCGGGCCATGTCGCCGGTGATGAACCAGCCATCGGGCAGCAGTTCCTCGGCGGTCTTCTCCGGCATCTGCCAGTAGCCTTGGAACACATTCGCCCCGCGCACATGCAAGACGCCGATCTCCCCCTGTGCCACCTCTTTGCCATCGGCCATGATCCGCGCCTCGACCCCCGGCAGGGGAAAACCCACGGTGCCCGCGCGGCGTTCACCCTCATAGGGGTTGGAGGTGCTCATGTTGGTTTCGGTCATGCCGTAGCGTTCGAGGATGCGGTGGCCGGTGCGGTCCTCCCAAGCCTCATGCGTATCCACCAGAAGCGGCGCCGAGCCTGAGATGAACAGGCGCATGTTCTCGGCCCGCTCCCGCGTCAGGCGCGGATCCGCCAGAAGACGGGTGTAGAAGGTCGGCACCCCCATCAGTGCGGTGGCGCGTGGCATGGCCTCCAATATCTCGTCAGCGTTGAAGCCCTTCAGGAACACCAGCCGCGCCCCGGCCAAAAGGGCCACATTAGTCGCCACGAACAGCCCGTGGGTGTGGAAGATCGGCAGCGCATGGATCAATACGTCCTGGTCGGTGAACTGCCAGTAATCGCGCAGCATCACTGAATTGGAGGCAAGGTTTGCGTGGCTCAGCATCGCCCCCTTGGAGCGCCCCGTGGTGCCCGAGGTATATAGGATCGCCGCCAGATCGTCCGGCCCGCGTGGCACAGGATCAAAGCCGCCACGCCCCACGACGGCATCGGTCAGGCTGCCAAGGCCCTTGCCATCCAGCGTCACCGCGCGGGCATCGCCTGCCACCTCGGCCAGGTCATCGGCGCGGGCGGGATCGCAGACCAGAACGCGGGGGTTGGCATCGCGCAGGAAATAGGCCACCTCGGGGGTGGTATAGGCGGTGTTCAAGGGCAGGAAGACGCCCCCCGCCATCACCGTGCCAAGATAAAGCTGGATCGCCTCGATGGTCTTTTCCACCTGCACCGCCACCCGGTCACCGGGTTTGACCCCCATCCCGACCAAGGCCGCCGCGTTGCGCTCGGCCCCTGCGAACAGCTCGCCAAAGGTCATGCTGGCCCGCGCCGGGAAGGTGGCAAAATTGCGCGTCTCATGGCTGATAGAGGCCGCGCGCAGACGGGAAATCAGGTGGTTGGCGTCATACATCGGCAGCATCCTTCATCAAATGCCGCTATCTGCGCCAAGGCGGGACGTGAAATCAAGCCATTGATCTTTGCCGCCCACAGGCGCAGATTTCCGCCCATGACAAAACCCTTAACATCGCATCGACCTATCCTGGCGATTCTGCTCAAGGTGGCGGCGATCGGCTTGTTCACCATTCTGTCAGCATTGATCAAAGCCGCAACCGAGCAGGTTCCGGCGGGTGAGGCGGTGTTCTTCCGCTCCTTCTTTGCGATCCCCGTCATTGTCGTCTGGCTGGCCCTGCGCGGGGATCTGCGGGAAGGGCTGAAGACGAAGAACCCGATGGTGCATGTCTGGCGGGGCTTGGTCGGAACCTCGGCCATGGGGATGACCTTCCTCGGTCTCGGTCTGTTGCCGCTGCCAGAGGTCACCGCCATCGGCTATGCCACGCCGATCTTCACGCTGATCCTGGCGGCGATGTTCTTGGGGGAGACCATCCGCCTGGTGCGCATCACCGCTGTCGCCATCGGCCTGGTCGGGGTGATGATCATGATCTGGCCGCGCCTTGGGTCCGGTGCGGATCTGTCGGACGGGGCGACGCTGGGCGCGCTCTTGGTGCTGGGGGCGACCATCGCGCGGGGGTTCGTGCAGATCCACGTGCGCCGCATGGTGATGACCGAGCCGACCGCCGCCATCGTCTTCTACTTCTCGCTGACCGCTTCGGCCCTGGCGCTGCTGACGCTGCCCTTTGGCTGGGTGATGCCCAGCGCCGAGGTTCTGGCGATGCTGATCGGCGCCGGCCTGGTGGGTGGCATTGCGCAGATCCTTGTGACCTCCTCCTACCGGTTTGCGCCTGCCTCGATGTTGGCGCCCTATGACTATGTCTCGATGATTTTCGCGATCCTGCTAGGATATTTCTGGTTCGACGAGCTGCCAACCTTTGTCATGCTGGCAGGGGCCACGCTGGTGATCGCGGGCAACGCGCTGGTGATCTGGCGCGAAAGCCGCCTGGGGCTGGAACGCGGCAAGGCACGCTCCCTCACCGACCCCAAGGGCGGGTAAGGCAATTGGCCCCGGCAGTTACGCCGAGGCCAATGCTGATTTCGATCTCGGGTCAAAGGGTCAGATGCGGGTGCCCTTGGGATCCAGGGTGATCTTCCACAGCTCCTGATCGGCACGGTCCATCAGGCGCACGGTCATCTGCTGGGTGGCACCGTCGATGTCCACCAGGCCGAAGAACTGCAACCCTTCGGAGGGCGGCAGGTTGGCTTCGCCCTCTTTCGGGGCCTTCACGAACTTGACCTCGGGGCCAAAGGTGCCATCCAGCGCATTCGGGCCAAAGGTGCCGGCATGGAGCGGGCCCGAGACGAATTCCCAGAACGGTTCGAAATCCTGGAAGGCGGCCTTGTCCGGGTTGTAGTAATGCGCGGCGGTGTAGTGCACATCGGCGGTGAACCAGACGGTATTGTCGATCTTCGCGGCCTTGATGAAGCGCAAGAGGTCGGCGATTTCGAATTCGCGGCCCTTGGCGCTACCGTTGTCACCGTTCGAGATCGCCTCGACCCGCTCGCCATCGCGGACCACAAGGCCGATCGGCATATCGCAGGCGATGACCTTCCAGGTGGCGGTGGATTTCACCAGCTCACGCTTGAGCCATGCGATCTGCTCGGCACCCAAAAGCGTGGTGGCCTCATCGGCGGGGTTGTTCTGCAGGCCCAAGCTATTGCCCGCACGGTAGCTGCGCAGATCCAGGAAGAAGACGTCCAGCATCGGACCATAGCCGATCTTGCGGTAGACCCGGCCCGGCTCGGCAGGGGTGTAGCTGATCGGGGTCATCTCGTGGAAGGCCTGCGCCGACCGGGACGCCAGCACATGCACGTTCTTCTCGGTGTAGCGATCATCGCCGCTCAGGTCCTTGGCATCCGACCAGTTGTTCACCACCTCGTGGTCATCCCACTGGAAGAAGGTCGGGCAGAGCGCGTTCATCGCGCGCACGTGCTCGTCCATCATGTTGTATTTCCACTGGCCGCGGAACTCGTCCAGCGTCTCGGCCACTTTGCGCTTTTCCTCGATCAGGGTGGCGTTCTTCCAGATCAGCTTGCCGTCCTTTTCGACCTCATCCTTCATCGGGCCGTCGGCATAGATGGTGTCGCCCGAGTGGATGAAGAAATCGGGGCGGTGCTGGGCCATGGTGGCATAGGTGCGCATGCCTTCGTCATCGATGCCCCAGCCCTGACCGGCGGTGTCGCCCGACCAGGCAAACCGCACATCGCGGCGCGCGGTGGGGGCGGTGCGGAACTGGCCGACGATGGGTTCTGACGTGGCCTGCAGGTCGTTCAGATCCGCCGCCACGAAGCGGTAGAAGATATCCTGATCGGACGGCAGACCGTCCACCATGCGCTTTACCGCGAAATCGCTTCCGGGCAGCGCGTTCATCGGCGTCAGCTGGCGCGCATTGGCAAAGCTCTCGGTGGTGGAGACTTCCATCATCACCCGCGCGGGGCGGTCGGTGCGGGTCCAGATCATGCCGGACATGGTGTTGACGTCACCCGACTGAACACCGTGGGTAAAGATCGGGCGCGCGCCGGCGCGGGAAATCGAAGGCGCCGCCAGCGCGGCGGCAAAAGCGGTACCGCCCGCCAGGAAGGCCCGGCGGCTGGGACGCATAAAGCGATGAGAAGACATGACAAACCCTGTCTGTTGCAATTGGATAGGTGGCGCCAGACAGACCCCGGGAATGTAAAAGTACCACGGGATCAAAATGAAACTTTGGAAAATGTTTTGTGAAGACCGGCGGCTTGCGCTCAGGCCTGGTCGATCCGCGCGCGCAGGGCATTGACCCGATCGCGCAGCTCGATCAGCTCTTCCAGGTCCCCGCCCATTGCCTCGATCACGCAGGTAGAGATATGGCGCGCCTCGCCCTTGAGCCCCGCCCCCTTGTCGGTAAGTGACACGATCAGGCTGCGCTCATCCTGCGGGTTGCGCCGACGGCTGAGGTAGCCCGCGCTCTCCATCCGTTTCAGCAAAGGCGTCAGCGTGTTGGTCTCAAGATCCAGCCGCTTGCCCAGATCGCTGACCTTTTGCGCGTCCTGCTCCCACAGGGCCACCAGCACCAGGTATTGCGGGTAGGTCAGCCCCAAGGGCTCCAACAACGGGCGATACAGCCGCGTCAGCGCGTGGTTCGCCGAGTAGAGCGAAAAACACAGCAGATCGTCGATTGTCAGCGCAGAGGTCATGAGGTGGGTTTATGTCGCGCACGCTTTAATCGCAAGCGCTTGATTTTCGGGATCGGCCTGCTATTTCTATCGCGCACGATATAAAAACGCGCGAGTCAACAAGGAGACGAGATGTCCATCAACGCAATCTACACCGCAGGCGCCACCGCAACCGGCGGGCGCGACGGCAAGGCCAGCATCCACGGCAGCGAGGTCACCCTGGACCTGGATCCGCCAAAGGAAATGGGCGGCGGCGGCAAGGGCAGCAACCCCGAGCAACTGTTCGCCGCGGGCTATGCCGCCTGCTATATCGGCGCGATGAAATTCGCCACCACCCAGGATGCGACCCTGGCCAAGGTTCCCGACGATGTCTCGGTCGATGCAGAGGTCGGGATCGGCCCCAGCGAGAGCGGCGGCTTTGGCCTTGAGGTGAAGCTGAAAGTCTCCATGCCCGGCGTCGACAAGGCTGAGGTGCAGCGCATCGCCGATGCGGGCCACGCCATCTGCCCCTACTCCAATGCCACCCGTGGCAATATCGAAGTCACCACCGAGGTGGTCTGATCGCCTTCCACAAGGCACTCCCGGCACCGCAGGTGCTGAAACTGAAAAAGCGCGGGCCATTCGGTCCGCGCTTTTGCATCTTGATAACAGCCCAGTGCGATCAGCTGCGCACCAGCGCCTCGTAGGCTTCGGCGATCTCGCGGGTCATCTGACCCACTTCAAACGTGTAGGGGCCGATCTCGCCCACCGGGGTCACCTCGGCGGCGGTGCCGGTCAGCCAGCACTGCTCGAAGCCTTCCATTTCCTCGGGCAGGATGTGGCGCTCATGCACGGTGATGCCGCGCTCCTTCAGCATGCCGATCACGGTCTGCCGGGTGATCCCGTTGAGGAAGCAATCGGGTTTCGGCGTATGCACCTCGCCATCCTTCACGAAGAAGATATTGGCACCGGTCGCTTCGGCCACATAGCCGCGGTAATCCATGAACAGCGCATCCGAGCAGCCCTTGGCCTCTGCCTTGTGCTTGGAGATGGTGCAGATCATGTAAAGACCCGCCGCCTTGGCGTGCACCGGGATGGTCTCCGGGCTGGGCCGTTTCCATTCCGCGATATCCAGCTTGGCGCCCTGCATCTTGGCGTCGCCATAATAGGCGCCCCAGCCCCAGACGGCCACCGCCATCCGCACCGGATTCTTGGCCGAAGCCACGCCCATGTCCTCGCCCGCGCCGCGCCAGACCAGCGCGCGCACATAGGCGTCGGTCAGCCCCGAGGCCTTCAGGGTCTCTTCCTTGGCCGCCTCGATTTCGTCCACGGTATAGGGCATCGGCATGTCCAGCGCCTTGGCCGAGGCCATCAGACGTTCGGAATGTTCGCGGCTCTTGAAGATCTTGCCGTTATAGGCGCGCTCGCCCTCGAACACGGAGGAGGCATAATGCATCGCATGGGTCAGGATATGCACCTTGGCATCCCGCCATTCGACCATTTCGCCGTCCATCCAGATCAATCCGTCACGGTCATCATATCCGGCCATGCCGCACCTCCCCTAAATCCATCGATATTTTCATAAGTTGCGCCTGAAATGACCGAACCGGACATATTGTTGCGCCAAAGCTGCGATTCGATACATCTTCACCCTTGGAATGTCAATAACGCTGACTTAAACTGCCTGTGAGAGCAGGCCGGATCACCATCCGGAAGAGTATCATTTAGGGGGGACTGCCATGCCGGAAGGGCGATCAGGGCAGGGATTTGGCGGCGAAAGCCTGTTATTTCTGACCGATGAGCAGCTGCGCCAGGGGATCGAGGCAATGTTCTTTGCCTATCGGGGCTTTACCGCCGATCCCGACCGGATCCTGGCCGAGATGGCCTACGGGCGGGCGCACCACCGGGCGATCCACTTCATCAACCGGGCGCCGGGCACCACGGTGAACAACCTGCTGACCATCCTCGGCGTGACCAAACAGTCCCTGAACCGCGTGTTACGCACCCTGATCGAGGACGGGCTGGTCGAAAGCCGCATCGGCACCGCCGACAAACGCGAACGTCACCTGTTCCTGGCCGACAAGGGCACCGCCCTGGAAACAGCCCTGTCGGACGCCCAGCGCGCCCGCATGCGCGCCGCCTACAAGGAGGCCGGCCCCGAGGCGGTGCAGGGGTTCAAGAAGGTGCTGGAAGCAATGATGGATCCGGACATGCGCCGCGCCTATGCCAAACTGCGGGAAACCGGATCATGAGCAGCCCCGAAGCCCATCTGATGATCGTCGATGACGATGAACGCATCCGCAGCCTGCTGAAGAAGTTCCTGATGCGGGCCGGTTTCCTGGTCACCGCAGCCCGCGACGGCGCCCATGCCCGGCGGCTGTTGGCGGGACTCGATTTCGACCTGATCATCATGGACGTGATGATGCCGGGAGAGGATGGCGTCAGCCTGACGCGCTCTTTGCGCGAAACCATGGCAACGCCGATCCTGCTCTTGACGGCCAAGGGCGAAACCCCGGACCGGATTGCCGGGCTTGAGGCAGGCGCCGACGACTATCTGTCGAAACCGTTCGAACCCAAGGAACTCTTGCTGCGCGTTAACGCGATCCTGCGGCGCATTCCCGATACGGTAGCCGAGGACAGCGCGCCCAAGGTGCTGCATCTTGGCGATATCCGCTATGATATCGAACGGGGCGAGATGTGGCAGGGCGATGAGCTGATCCGCCTCACCGGCACCGAGGTCCAGCTGATGAAGATCTTCTCCGCCTGCCCCGGCGAGCCGGTCAGCCGTGCCAAGCTGGTCGAGGACCTGGGCCGTGACCGCGGCCAGGCGCAGGAACGCGCGGTGGATGTGCAGATCACCCGTCTGCGCCGCAAGATCGAAGCCGATCCCAAACAGCCGCAATACCTGCAAACCGTGCGCGGCGCGGGCTATATGCTGGCGCCGGATTGACCACAGCATCGCTTCGGGGATTTTCTGAAGGCAGATTGCGCAAAATCGTTTAACCTCTCAGGCAGTGACGCTGCCCAGCCCTGTCTTGAGGCAGGCCTGGCAAGGCTGCACCACGTACCAAGTAGAGTACCAAGTAGACGGGCGCCGGATGACACACCGGCTGACACTCAGCGTGCCCATGGTCAACGGGAGGGACAACCAAATGAAACGTATCACATATGCCGTACTTGCCGCGATGCTGCCGCTGGCGGCAACGGCACAGGGCCTGGAACAATGGGGCACCGCAGGCGGTTGGGACGTGATGATCGACCCAAGCCTTGGCGATGGCTGCCTGATCCAGGCCGCCTATCAGGATGGTTCGGTGGTGCGCATCGGTTTCGACCGCAATGCGGGCGCGGGCTATGTCACCGCCTTTAACGAGGCCTGGGGATCCATCGAGGAAGGCGCCGCCTATCCGATCCTCTTCGATCTGGACGGGCAGGAATACAACGGCGAGGCCACCGGCATCTACCTCAATGGCGTGCCCGGCGCGGATATCTATTTCACCAACCCGGGTTTCCTGTTCGACATCGCCGAGAAATACACGATGACGCTCTATAATGAGTACGGAGAGGTCATGGCCATCGATCTCGGCGGCACCTATGTCGGGCTGGAGGCCGCCATCGCGTGCCAGGAAGAGCTGGGCTAGGTCAGCGTCCTTCGCCGGCATAGGCCAATCCCGGTTTGATCTGCCATCCATCGCCCCTTTGCGCGGCCTTATCACCTCGACTTTGCGTCTTGGATATGTTCTGAACGGCCTGCCCGCCCAAGCTGAACCGGCTTGCGGGACATGTGGACAGAGCAAGATCGACAAAGGCAGCCAGATGAGTGAGACCCAGACCCCCGTCGAAGAGATGAGCTTTGAACAGGCCATGGCCGAGCTGGAGCGCGCGGTGGACCAGCTGGAGCGCGGCGACGTGGCGCTGGATGACTCGATCGCGCTGTATGAGCGCGGTGCGGCCCTGAAGAAACGCTGCGAGGACGAGCTGAAGCGCGCCGAGGAAAAGGTCGCCGCCATCACCCTGGATGCCAGTGGCACTCCGACAGGCACCCAGCCGCTGGATGCGGGCTGACGGGATGACCGCCACGACCAAGACCGGCGCGCAGGCCTTCAAACCTGCGCTTCTGGACGCGCAGACCCGTATCACCGCTCATATGCACAAAAGGCTGACCGGCGACGACCAGCTGCATGACGCCATGCGCTATGCCATGCTGGGCGGCAAGATGCTGCGCGGCTTCCTGGTGCTGGAAAGCGCCCGCCTGCACGGGGTGGATGAAACGGCGGCGCTGGATGCGGCACTGGCCATCGAATGCATCCATGCCTATTCGCTGGTGCATGACGACCTGCCCTGCATGGACGATGACGATCTGCGCCGGGGCCAGCCCACCCTGCACCGAAAATGGGACGAGGCCACCGCGACGCTCGCCGGGGATGCCCTGCAGAGCTTTGCCTTCGAGCTCCTCTCTTCCGATCACATGGGTGTGCATGCCCTGCCACTGATCCGGGCGCTGGCCGCCTCGGCCGGCAAGGATGGCATGGTCTCCGGGCAGATGCTGGATATCGCCGCCGAAACCGCCGCCGCCCCGCTCACCCTGGATGAGATCACCCGGCTTCAGGCCCGCAAGACCGGCTGCCTGATCGAATGGTCCGCCACCGCCGGCGCCGTTCTGGCAGGTGCCGATGCAGGTGCTTTACGTGCCTATGCCAGCGCCTTGGGCCTTGCCTTTCAGATCGCTGACGACATCTTGGATATTGAGGGTGACGTCGCCAAGGTCGGCAAGGCCCTGCGCAAGGATGAAACCGCTGGCAAGGCCACGTTCGTGTCCCTGTTGGGACTGGAGGCGGCAAAAGCCCGCGCAAAAGAGTTGTGCGAGACCGCATGCGCCGCGCTTTCCCCCTATGGAGAGGGGGCCGCAACCTTGAAGGACGCCGCGCGCTTCGTTATCTCGCGCGACAGCTAACCAAAGCGCAGCCCCCGCCGCGCCACTCCTGAGGAGGAGCCATGTCAGAGAGGCCCCACACCCCGCTACTCGACCAGATCGCCCGCCCGGCAGATCTGAAGGGCCTCAGCGACCGCCAGCTGGTGCAGGTTGCAGACGAGCTACGCCAGGAGACGATCTCTGCCGTTTCCGAAACCGGTGGCCACCTGGGCGCGGGCCTGGGTGTGGTGGAACTGACCGTGGCGCTGCATGCGGTCTTCGAGACGCCGCGCGACAAGCTGATCTGGGATGTCTCGCACCAATGCTATCCGCACAAGATCCTGACCGGGCGTCGCGACCGTATCCGCACCCTGCGCAAGAAGGGCGGCCTGTCCGGTTTCACCAAGCGATCCGAATCCCCCTATGATCCCTTTGGCGCCGCCCATAGCTCTACCTCGATCAGTGCGGCCCTTGGGTTCTCCGTGGCGCGCGATCTGGGCGGCAACATCCCCGAGGGTCTGGGCGATGCCATCGCGGTGATCGGCGACGGCGCCATGTCCGGCGGCATGGCCTTCGAGGCGATGAACAACGCGGGCCACCTGGGCAAGCGCCTGATCGTGATCCTCAACGACAACGAAATGTCGATCGCCCAGCCGGTGGGGGCGCTGTCCTCCTACCTCAGCCGCCTTTATGCCGAGGAACCCTTCCAGGAGCTGAAAGCCGTCGCCAAGGGCGCCGCATCGCTGCTGCCGGAACCCTTCCGCGAGGGCGCCAAACGCGCCAAGGACATGCTCAAGGGCATGGCCGTGGGCGGCACCCTGTTCGAATCCCTTGGCTTTTCCTATCTCGGCCCCATCGACGGGCATGACATGGACCAGCTTCTGCCGGTGCTGCGTACCGTGAAGGCGCGCGCCTCGGGTCCGATCCTGATCCATGTGCTGACGAAAAAGGGCAAGGGCTATGCCCCCGCCGAGCGCGCCGATGACAAGGGCCACGCAACGGCGACCTTTGACGTGGTGACCGGCAAGCAGAACAAGCCGCCCTCCAACGCGCCCTCCTATACCTCGGTCTTTGGCAACGAGCTGGTGAAGCTGGCCGCCAAGGACGACAAGATCTGTGCGGTGACCGCCGCCATGCCCGATGGCACCGGCCTTGGCCTGATGGCAGAGCGCTACCCCTCCCGCACCTTTGACGTGGGGATTGCCGAACAGCATGGCGTCACCTTTGCCGCCGCCCTGGCCGCCGGCGGGATGAAGCCCTTCTGCGCCATGTATTCCACCTTCCTGCAGCGCGGCTATGACCAGGTGGTGCATGACGTGGCGATCCAGCGCCTGCCGGTGCGTTTCGCCATCGACCGCGCCGGTCTGGTGGGCGCCGACGGCGCCACCCATGCGGGCAGCTACGATATCGCCTATATGGCCAACCTGCCCGGCATGGTGGTGATGGCCGCCGCCGACGAGGCCGAGCTGAAGCATATGGTCGCCACCGCCGCCGCCCATGACGACGGCCCCATCGCCTTCCGCTATCCGCGTGGTGAGGGCGAAGGCGTCGAAATGCCCGAAGAGGCGCAAATTCTGGAGATCGGCAAGGGCCGAATGATCCAGAAAGGTGCCCGCGTCGCGATCCTGTCCTTCGGCACCCGCCTGGGAGAGGTGAAAAAAGCCGCCGAGGCGCTCGCGGCCAAGGGGATCACGCCGACGATTGCCGATGCGCGCTTTGCCAAACCGCTGGACCGCGACATGATCTTGCAGCTGGCGAGTGATCACGAGGCGCTGATCACCATCGAGGAAGGCGCTGTAGGCGGCTTCGGCAGCCATGTGGCGCAGCTTTTGGCGGATGAGGGCGTGTTCGATAGCGGCTTCAAGTACCGGTCCATGGTGCTGCCCGATACCTTCATCGATCAGGCCAGCCCCAAGGACATGTACGACGTGGCCGCCATGAACGCCCCCCAGATCGAAGCCAAGGTGCTGGAGGTGCTGGGCATCGCCACGATTGGGGAAAAGCGGGCCTAACTCGAGATGACCCAGCCCTGAGCATCACGCAAACTCGTTACTCAAGCGGCGCCTTCGGAGTGCTTGGTATTTTATCCTTAAACATCATGAGCAAGTCGTTTAACTCTTCCGCTTGGGCCTTTTCTCTTTCTTCGATGATACTAATGACTTGAGCCTCGAAGTCCCTTTGGCTTTTGTCAACAACAAGAAAAAAGGCTGTAGCGAACACACCAGTCAACAAAGTTACTACCCCCAAGACAGTGGTAAAATACTCAAACCGGCCTGGAGTTTTACTGAGTTGCCCCTGAAGTGAAGCAATTAATATCCGTAGCTCGACAACTTCCTTGTCGTTACTATCTCTCTCAGAACTGGGAGGCTCCAACTTCGTCACCTATAAGAAGCATCAAATGAATAATGCCACTATCAAAGCAACTTGGAGCAGAAATGCAACCACGGCGAAGAAGACTAGTTCCGAATAGCGCGGGCGCGCATTAGGGTCAGGACTCATAGCCAGTAAATGACGAGCGCTGCGAGTGCGATGGCTGACAGGAAGACCTTTGGGCACCTGTCGTAGCGGGTTGCGACACGTCGC
>NZ_JARCJD010000039.1 GCF_028890115.1 Phaeobacter sp. QD34_24 | reverse complement strand
GTGCCCAAAGGTCTTCCTGTCAGCCATCGCACTCGCAGCGCTCGTCATTTACTGGCTATGAGTCCTGACCCTAGCGCCCTGCCTGCAGCAGGACGGTCTGGCAGAACGGAGCGAACGCTGTCGCGCCTTCAACCTGGCTGTGTGCAAACGGGCCGAGGATAGCGAAACGCTCCGCTTCCTGGCCTCGCCCGTCACCGGCAGCGGGATTGAGTTCGACCGGTTCGAACAACTGTTCCTGCTGGCCCGCAGCGAAGGGCTGTCCACCCCGAACGAATGGGCCGATCTGGCCTGGCAAATCCTGGCCCCCCAAGGCCAGCGCCTGCATTTGGACGGACGCATCCTGGAGACGCCAGAGGAAAACCTTGCGGTTCTGCGGGTGCGCGCCAATGCCTTTGCCGCGCAACGTCTGCCCCTGTGCGAAAGCCTTGGCATCACCCTGGAGCCGCCCAGCCCGGAGCCCCAGACACAACAGTCTCAGGCCGCGGCCTGACGCGGCCTACGCCCGCGACCTCCGGTATGCACCGGGGGTTGCCCCCGTCCAACGCTTGAAGGCACGGTGGAAATTGGCCGCCGAGGCAAAGCCGACATCCTGGGAAATCGCTTCGATGCTCTTGTCCGCCTCCGACAGATCCCGAATGGCGATATCGCGCCGCAAGCCATCCTTGATATCCTGAAACGAGGTATTCTCGGCATCAAGACGCCGGATCAGGGTGCGCGGCGTCAGGTTCAGCGCCTGCGCCGCATCCTCCAGCTTGCAGCCAAGACGCTCTGACGACAGCAGCAACTCCCGCACCCGCAGCATCACGGCGTGTTCGCGCGAACTGGTGAAGATCCAATCCCGCGGCGCCCGGATCAGGAACTCCTGCATCTCCGCCTCGCTGCGAGCCACCGGCAACCCCTCGAGCCTGCTGTCGAATGTCAGCGACGACACGGATTGGCTGAACCGCACTGGCGCGGGAAACAGGATGGGGTAATCTTCCGCGAATTCAGGTCGATCAAAGACAAAGCTCACCTCGCGCAACGGCAGTTCACGCCCGGCCAGCCAGGAGGCGATGCCATGGGCCAGCTTCAGCAGAAGCACATGCCCAAAGCGATACTGCAGCCCCACCCCCTGGGGTCTGAGGACGATCTTGAGACTGTCCTCACCGGCATCCAGGGACAATTGGCAATCATCCAGAACCAGATTCCAGAAGGAGGTAAACCGATAAAGCGCCGCCGACAGCGAAGACGCCCCGCGTACCGAACTGCACAGAAGCTTCAACGCACCGGTGCGCACAGGACGGCTCCACAGGCCCGTCATCTCATCTCCGGTTCCGCTTACAACCAGTTGATACAAGAGAACAATCTGGTCATGGGTCACGCGGCCACGGGGTTGAGCGGCAGTGTTGAGACCGATCTGCTCGAGAAACCCTTGTAGCTGGTCCCCCGTGCAATGGGCCCGAAGCGCAGACAACCAATCCTCAAGAAAGGCACGTGAAACGGTGGGCAGGATTGGCGCGCTCTGCTCTGGCTGATCCGGCAAGGATTTTGTCACTTTTTGCAAGTTTTGCGTCGGCTGGAGATATAGACGGGCCTTCAACCTTTGTCTATCTGGCAGGAAAGGCAACCGCAGCAGAAAGGTCACGCAATGACATTCGATGCCCCCGTCAAGGATATGGTTTTCAATATCAAGCATCTGGCCGGATGGGCCGAGGTCGGCGCCCTGCCCGCCTATGAGGCGGTGGAATTGGAGGATGCCGATGCGGCCCTGACCGAGCTTGCCCGTTTCATCGCCGAGGAAATCGCGCCGCTCAACGTTCCCGGAGATCACGCCGGATCGCGATACGAGGATGGGCGGGTGATCCTGCCGGAAGGTTTTGCCGAGGCCTATGGCAAGTTCGTTGACATGGGCTGGCAAAGCCTGCCCCACCCGGAAGAGTTCGGCGGCCAGGGCCTGCCACGGTCGGTCGGTGCTGCTGCAACCGAGATGCTCAATGCGGCCAATATGAGCTTTGCGCTCTGCCCCTTGCTGACCGATGGCGCCATTGAGGCGCTTCTGACCGCAGCGTCGGACGAGCAAAAGGCCACCTACCTGGAAAACCTGGTCTCCGGCACCTGGACCGGCACCATGAACCTGACCGAACCGCAGGCGGGCAGCGACCTGGCGCTCTTGCGCAGCAAGGCAGAGCGGCAGGCGGATGGCAGCTACGCGATCAGCGGCACCAAGATCTTCATCACCTATGGTGAGCACGACATGTCGGAAAACACCGTGCACCTGGTGCTGGCCCGCACGCCGGATGCGCCTGCCGGGGTGAAGGGGATCAGCCTGTTCCTGGTGCCGAAATATATGGTGGGCGCCGATGGCTCTTTGGGCGAACGCAACGCGGTGCGCTGTGTCAGCATCGAGCACAAGCTCGGCATCAAGGCCAGCCCCACCGCCGTTCTGAGCTTTGAAGATGCCACCGGCTATCTGATCGGCGAGGAAAACGCCGGTCTGCGCTATATGTTCGAGATGATGAACTCCGCCCGCTATGCCGTTGGTCTGCAAGGGGTTGCCGTCTCTGAACGCGCCTATCAGAAGGCGCTGTCCTATGCCCGCGAGCGTGTTCAAAGCGCCCCCGTCGATGGCTCCTCCCGCGAGGCGGTCGCGATTGTCAATCACCCAGATGTGCGCCGGATGCTGATGCGCATGCGCTCCATCACCGAAGGGACGCGCGCCATGGCGTCCTTTGCCGCGGGATGGCAGGATCTGGCCAAGCATTCCGCAACGCCGGAAGACCGTGCCAGTGCGGCGGCAATCTCGGAATTCCTGACCCCGCTGGTCAAGGGCTACAGCACCGAGATGAGCGTCGATGTCGCCTCCACCGGGGTGCAGGTCCATGGCGGCATGGGCTTCATCGAGGAAACCGGCGCCGCCCAGCATTACCGCGACGCCCGCATCCTGCCGATCTACGAGGGCACCACCGCCATTCAGGCCAACGATCTGGTCGGCCGCAAGACCCTGCGCGATGGCGGCGAAACCGCCTTGCGCCTGGCCGAGATGATCGCCCAGACCGAAGCGGAACTGGCGCAGGGTTCATCCGCCGCACAACGTATCGCCCCGCGCCTGGAACGTGCGCGCGAGGCTTTCAAGACCGCCGTGCAACATCTTCTGACTATTGGAAAAGAGGATCCCTCTGCCGCCTTCGGCGCAGGGGTGCCCTACCTGATGCTGGCGGGCAACCTGGTGTCGGGCTGGCAATTGGCGCGCGCCCTCCTGGCAGCCGAAGCCGCTCTGGCAAATGGCGAAGACCCCGCCTTCATGGAGGCCAAGATCGCCACCGCCCGGTTCTACGCAGATCACATCCTGAACGATACCGAAGCCCAATGCGACCGCATCGTGAATGGCGCCGACAGCCTGCTGTCCGCAGTGCTCTGACCTCCCTCTTCAGGACGGTGCAGCATCGTCCTCACATCTTCTTCCGAAAGGACACCTCATGCCTGTTGAAATCGATATCTCCCGCTACCAAAACCTTGCCATCGAGGCGCAGGAGGATGGCGTCTGGATCGTCACCCTGAACCGCCCCACCAAGCGCAACGCACTGGACATCGACACCATCGAAGAGCTGGTGGAGCTCTTCTCTCTGGCGCCCCGCGCCGGGGTCAAGGCAGTGGTGCTTGCCGGTGCCGGCGATCACTTCTGCGCCGGTCTTGATCTCATCGAGCACCACGACGAAGACCGCAGCCCTGCCGATTTCATGCATGTCTGCCTGCGTTGGCACGAGGCCTTCAACAAGATGGAGTACGGCGGCGTTCCGGTGATCGCGGCCCTGCAGGGCGCGGTTGTCGGCGGCGGGCTGGAGCTGGCCAGTTCGGCCCATATCCGGGTGATGGACCAGACCACCTATTTCGCCCTGCCCGAAGGTCAGCGCGGACTATTCACCGGCGGTGGCGCCACCATCCGGGTGACCGATCTGGTGGGCAAATCCCGCATGATCGACATGATGCTGACCGGTCGCGTCTACCAGGGCCAGGAAGCCTGCGACCTGGGACTGGCGCAGTATATCGTCGAGGGCTCCAGCTTTGACAAGGCGATGGAACTGGCGCGCCGCGCCGCCGAGAACCTGCCCTTGTCGAATTTCGCCATCTGCTCGGCTGTGAGCCACATGCAGAACATGTCCGCCCTGGATGCGGCCTATGCGGAATCGGTGGTGGCAGGCGTGGTGAATACCCAACCCGCCGCCCGCGCCCGCCTCGCGGCCTTTGCCGACAAGAGCGCCGCCCGGGTGCGCCCCACCGAGTGATTCCTTGCGCAGGACAAGGCGGTGCGCATCCCTCGGCCCCCTTGCCCTGCGCCTTTTCTCCCAAATCCCTTTGCGAATACGCCCGCACGCCCTTACAACCTATAGGTATTGATAGGATGCCTGCGGCTGCATACCGAAACCCAAAGGGCACCAGCATTGGGAGATCGATTTGAAACAGATGCATACACTGACCGTCAGCGATTTTGAGCAGCATCTCAACAAGGCGTTCCAGATACGCTCCAGCGCGCCTGACCTGCAGCTCTCCTTGATCGAAGTGACGGCGATCGGCCAGGGCGCGCGCGAAGGTGGCGCATTCTCCAGCCTCTGGCAGGGGCCGAAGGAACCGGTTCTGGAGCAGGCGATTCACACGATCTACCAACCCGACTTCGGCGAACAGGAGGTTTTCCTTGTGCCCGTTGCCGAAAAGGATGCCGGGATCCAATACGAAGCGGTGTTCACCTGATCCCGGCCCTTGATGGGTGCTGGGCCTAGGCGCCGGACCAGCTCAGCAGGTCGTATACGCCTTTGTCCTCTTGTTTGGTGAAGCCAAGCCGCCGGTACAGAGTCATGGCCGGGTTTTCCTTCTCCACGTGGATGCTGACCGATCTCTTGGCAGAGGCGGCCTCGGCCATCAGGTCCCTCAGCAGCGCTCCTCCAATTCCCGATCCGCGCAGCTGGGGCAGCAAGGCGATATCGATGATGCGGTGTTCTTTGCTCCAGCGCTCCAGGTACAGCCGCCCGATTGCCGCGCCCCGCTGCAGCACGACAAGCCACAGGGCTGCTGGGTAATGCTCTTGGTAGTGCCGGTGCTGCGCATCGAACTGCATGGCAATGAAGGCCTGCTTCTGGGCCTCAACCCAGGGGGTGCGATCCAGTTCGCCTTCGCGCGTCGACCGGTAGAGATCCACAAGGAAGGGGCGATCCTGCTGTCGCACCGCCCGGAAAGAAATCCCCAAGGCGGCCGCGTGACCGAGCTGCGGCCATTCTGCCGCCCCGTCGGGCCCCAAGGCCGGAGGCATTGCCGCCTGTTCATTCATGCCGGGTTCACGGTGATATCCTGGGTCAAGGCCATCGCAACCAGATCACTGCCCAGAGGCACCCAAGTGGCTGACCAATGCACCAGGGTCTGTTGCGTCAGATAGGAGACATCGCCTGTCGCCCGAACCCGTGCAAACAGGCTCAAACTCATGTCCGCGTTGGATTGCAACACCAGCTCGCTATCGCCTGCGACATGGGCGATGATCTGCAAACCCGACCACTGCTCGTCCGGCTCCACAGTCTGGTAGCTGGCATAGACCGGGCTGCCCGCGCCGCTCCCGACCTGAGCAACCAGATACAACCCGTCATTGGAGGCAACAGACAGCGCCATGGTCTGCACGGTGTCGGGGAAGGAGGCGAACAAGGCCCAGTCCGTGAATATCTCGGAGCTGACCTGCTCTTGCACCTTCATGTAGATCTTGCTGCCAATGCGCGCAAAGACATGCACCAGCGCATTCATCCCGACACCGCAGACCACCTGCTCAAAGCCGCTCAAGCCGCCCGAGAGATCCTGCCAGCCTGCCCAGTGTTCCGGCAGCAGCGGCTGATCCGAAGTCTGCATATTCATGTAGGGAACGTTGGAGCTGTTGAGCCCCACCAGAATGATGCGCCCATCCGCATTCTGGGTTCCCGTCAGGCTGCACAGCGCTCCGGACAGTTGATGCCACTCCGACCAGGGCTGGCTTGGCGGGTTTTCCACCGCCGCTGTCACCTCAACCGGCGTGTCTGTACCAGGGGGGACAACCGTGATGGTCTCTTCGGAGATGGTATTGGGGTTCTGGAACTTCCAGCAGATCGCATTGTCCGGCGCGCCGCTGATGACGAACACATTCTGCCGATTGGTGAGACCATTGATCAAAAGCGTGTCCAGATAGCTTGGAACGCCAGTCGGCTTGCCCAGGTCCACCGGCGGGGCAAACCGGTTGGAAGCACGCGCGGCATTGTCTTCGTGCAGGTAAATCAGGTGTCCGTCATCGCCGCTGGCGGCGGCAATCAGTGCCACATAGCCATCCTGCGTGACAGCGGCCTTGAGCAGGCTCGGCTGAAACTGAAGCGTGGGCAGGGTGGTGAATTCAGGGGGAAACGGGCCATTTTCATCGATTTGATCCTTGCAGACAAGGCTACCAGCAGGTGTGATTGCCCCGAAAAAGATCCGGAAGTAGTTCGGCTCGGTCCGGTCGCTGCCGGCGTAGTCTTCTGGAATGGCGTCTTCATCTGACATGTCGAAATGTCCTTCCAATAGGCGTGTCTAGACCCAGGTCTTGCCGGTTCCCCCAGCGGCGACAGCATTGCTGGCGCGGGGAGCCACGGTTAGCTGCGCGACGGATACAGCCCGACAAGCGCGATGATGAAATTCAACGCCAGAAAAGGCTGCATGTTGAAATGGGATTGGTTGCCGCCGGTGGTGCCGATCGTCACCGGCGCAAGGTCCACCAGCGATGTCGCGGTGTCGGTCTGGTACAGGGTGTCACGACCGGTCCCGGCAAGCGAGGTCGTGTCTGAAGGGATATTGGTCCCGCCATTGCCCGAATAGGCACGCACGCCGTGATTATGGGAGGGCATCTGCGGCTCTGACAGGGTGACATTCTCAACTCCCCCCTGCTGCCCCAGGCTCCGCGATGTCAGCCCCGGCCCGCGTCCGGGATGCATCGGAGCACGCCCCTGCAGGTTGGGCAGCGCCGTGGTGGAGCGCCCATCGCCGCCATAGATGGTTCCAATCAGCGAAAACAAGGCCGTGTTCTGCGCAATCGGCAGCACCTGCCCATTACAGAAGGCCCAGCCGCGCGGCGCGAAAGTCCCGGCAAAGATCCGGATCTCAGCGATAAAGGGTTCAGACATATGCGCCTCCTACGTCCGGCTCGGGAAGATGCCGAAAAGTGCAACGATGAAATTCACGCACAGGAATGGCATCAGATTGGTGTGCGACCTGGAGCCACCCGTATTGCCGGTCATGGCCGAAGCCATGTTGGTGTTCTGATTGTCGGCCTCATAAAAGTTGACACCCACCCCCTCGGCAACCAGGTGGTTCTGCGGATTTTCCAAGGTGGCAACCGCGGTACTGGCATGGAACTCATGCGAATGGCTCGGCAATTGATTGACGGTCAGCGTCACGTTCTCGCTGCCTGACTTTGCCCCCAGCCGCCGCGGGCTGAGCCCGGGCCCGCTGCCCGCGTGAACAGGCAGACGTCCTCGCATATCCGGCAACGCAAAAGTCGTCCTGCCATCGCCGCCATAGACCGTGCCAAAAAGCGAAAACAGCGCATCGTTTTGCGAAATCGCAAGCAACTGGCCATCACAGAAGGCCCAACCTCGCGGCGCGAAATTCCCCGCAAACATACGAATTTCGCCTACAAAGGGTTCCGACATCCAATGTCCTTTCCAGGGTTAAGAGCGCGAGGGAAAAAGCCCCTGAAGGGCAATGCAGAAATTGATCGCCATGAAAGGCTGCATATTGTCGTGCGCCTGCCCGCCTCCCACGTTGGTGACCGTACCCGCCCGAAGGGTCCGACTTGTCCCGGCTCCGACCGTCGCATAGGCCGCATCCGGCGCGACCTCAGCGGCAAGCAGGGCACCGCTTGGCTCGCGCGCATTTCCGGGAAGCGACGAGGCTTTCGCCACGTGGTCATGGCTCGGGATCTGCGCCGTCGTCAGGGTCATGGTTTCCGCGCCGCTCCTCGTTCCAAGACTGTGGCCATTGCCAACATGCAGCGGCGTTCGGCCTCTCAGGTCCGGCAAGGCAAAGGAGGTCCGCCCGTCACCGCCATAGGTCGTCCCCAGCAGTGAATACAGCGATTGGTTCTGGTTGATCGGAAGAAACTGACCATCACAGAAGGCCCAGCCTCTTGGGGCAAAGTTAAATCCCACTATGCGGATTTCCGCGAGAAACGGCTCAGCCATGAGTCCCCCCAATGCCTTGAAACGCCAATACGATTGGCGCACTCAATTCACCTTCCGGCACGCCCCAAAGACACGCGCCACCAAAGAAATTCAATCTAAGGGTGACTTTCGCATTACTCGCAGAAATAAATCAATGCATTTTTCTTCCGACAGATCTCTCCACGCAACAAAAACCTCAGCCACCACGCCGGAACAGCCAACACCTCTGCGGTAAACCCTTTAAACACGCGCCACATCAAAACCCTATATGTATTACAACCTTAGCACATTCAAATGACAAGCCGACCACCGCACCTTCCCGGACTCACTGCAGTTGCGACCGGGAATAATCCTGCAAGTCACCACACAAAGCCACAAGAACATTTGACGTGTCAGAGAGTCAAAGCATTGAATTGATGAGCGATTACCTCTTGGCGCCTCCACGTTTGCATCGTTCAGGAACCGTCTTTCTTGGCGCGACGGTCGCCTTTGCCGCAAGGATGGATCGCGCCCAGAAAACAATCTAAACGCACACCACTAGATTCACAGATCCTGCGGGTACCGACAGGCACAAGCCGATCTGGATGAAGACGTGAAGACCCAATAAGCGGAGCGGGAAGATCTGGACACCCCCATTACCCAGCAGCGACACCATTCAATCTGAGAGGTACTTCAAATCTCCTTCTCCTGCGAAAAAGTATTTTCTTGCCTTCGCGACCACTTAACACTTTAATCGCGACTGACAATTTTCAAAGCTACCTTAAGTTGATTCTAGATGCCACATCCTGCCGGATGCCCGCATCGTATTGCCCAGTTTAGGACCATAGAATGAGTGTCAAGTGCCGCCGCTTTCCGACCCTGACCCAAAGCGCCCGAGTGACATGGCCAGATGCGGTGCTTCAGCTGCTCTCGATGCTGGCGCTTGCGGGTCTTTTCATTGTCTTGCTGTCGTCGGGACAGGCACGGGCGGCCTTCACGGATTGCCCCGTCAACAATGTCCCAACAGATCCAGTCAATTTGAATCTCACCGACGACCTCTGCACCAGGGAAAGCTCAGCCGCCGACATCAACGACGCCGACTTCATAGCGATCCGCGCATTTCCTCCGGGCTTCACCGAGTTTCAAATTTTTGATGAGGCCGCAGGGGCAGACGCAAGAGACCTGGTTTTCACGGTCAATAACGGTACGCCGCAAGGCACCCTCGATGCCAGCTTCGCAACGATCTCGAACATTGACTGCACCACTGGCTGCTTGATTTCCGGCACCCATGGCGGGGTGGCCTTCCCCTCTTTCACCTACACACAGTCTGCCAGCTCAGGCTCCATTGCCGCCGCAGTGCCCGAGGCCGAGATCGAGAACCTCACCTCTTCCACCACCAATACCGTCGCGGATGGCGGCACAGACAGTATCGCGGGCGCCATCGCCAGCGGCACCGCAACCACCGTCACCTATACCGTCGCAAACAGCGGCACCGGGCC
>NZ_JARCJD010000038.1 GCF_028890115.1 Phaeobacter sp. QD34_24 | reverse complement strand
GGTGCCCAAAGGTCTTCCTGTCAGCCATCGCACTCGCAGCGCTCGTCATTTACTGGCTATGAGTCCTGACCCTAAGGTTTTGTTCATTGTAGAGGGGGAATAACCGGGGGGTTAATAGATTGTTTACTGCGTCATATTCTGTCCATCATTTCGTCCGTTCCCGGCTGCATTGAGCCGCATTCCAGCCGCAGCTCTCAACCAGAGTGTAAGAGTGGAAAGTGGAGTGGACTATGATGAGACTAAAAGCTGCAGCCGCGGCGGTGTGCCTGTCACTAGGCCTGCCCGGCGGCGCGAAGGCGGATGAGAGCCGCCAAAGCGTCAGTACAATGCCGGGGTGGGAGGCCGTGGGCCGCCTGAACATTGCCGGGCGCAATATGTGTACGGGATCCTTGATTGCGCAGAACCTGGTTCTGACCGCGGCCCATTGCCTGTTTGATCCGGCTACCGGGCGCCGGGTGGATCCCGGCCAGATCAAATTCGAGGCCGGTTTGAACGGTCAGGCCGTCAAGGCCTCGCGTAGGGTTGCCAAGGCGGTGCTGCATCCCGGTTACCGTTTCGGCAATGGTGGGATCGCTCAGATCGGCACCGACATCGCGGTCCTGCGTCTGGATAGCCCGATCAACAGCCGGGACATCCGGCCGCTTCGTCTGGCCTGGCATGCCGACCGCGGGGACACCGTTGGCGTTCTGTCCTATTCGCATAGCCATGCGACCCGGCCCAGCCTGCAGCGTGGCTGTCAGGTGCTGGCAAAGCAGAACCAGACCCTGGTGACCTCTTGCCGTGTGGATTTCGGCGCCTCTGGATCGCCGGTGATCGAAGTCACCGCTGGCCATGCACCGCGCCTTGTGTCGGTGATCTCGTCCAAGGCGGCGATCGGTTCGCGCCGCGTCTCGCTGGGGACGGTTCTGGATGGAACCCTTCGTGCGCTGATGCAGCGCGCAGGCTGACGACTGTCAGATCAAACGTGCGAAAAGAAGTTTCGCGCAGACCTGCCTTTGGCTCGGCTCTGGGCAAGTACAATAAGACAGGCACCTAGACGGGATGACGTCTTGGATGCGGGCCTAAAACGGGCCGAAACACCCCCCGAAAATCTGACCTTTGAAAGATCGCTCCCCTAGGGTTCGCGGAAGGCTTCGCGCGACTTGTAGAGCGGCTTCAGCAGGTAGTTCAGGACGGTCTTTGAACCGGTCTGCAATTCTGCCGTCGCGCGCATGCCGGGTCGGATCTCGATCGCCTGTTGCCGCTCGGTGAAGCCCGAGCGATCGACGCGCACCGTGACGCGGTAGAAGGGTTCAACGCGCGGGTTGCGCTCGTCTTCAAAGGTATCGGCCGAGACAAAGTCGACCTTGCCCTTCAAGGCGCCGTAGATGGTGTAGTCATAGGCCGAAAGTTTGATCGTTGCATCCTGACCGGGCTCGACGCTGGCGATGTCCTTGGGGTTCACACGGGCCTCGACGAACAGCTCTTCGCCCAGGGGGATGATTTCGAAGATCTCTTCGCCCGGGCGCACAACGCCGCCGATGGTGGTCACGGCCAGGCTGTTGACGATGCCGCTCATCGGGGCGGTGATCACGGTGCGGTTCAGCTGGTCCGTGGCCAGGCGCAGTTCCTGACGGAGGGAGGCCAGTTCTCGCAGCGCCTTTGAATACTCCTCTGCCAGGTCCAGTTCGTTCTGGGTGCCAAGCTCGGTGTATTTGGCCGAGGCATCGGTTGCCGCCTTCTGCGCCTTGTTCACCTCGGTCAGGGCCACGATATTGGTCTTATAAAGCCGCTGCAGGTTCTCCAGCTCGTCATTGAGCTGGGTCATGATGGTATGGGCACTGTCGCGGCGGCTGTTGAAATCGGTCTGGCGCGCCTTCAACAGCGCCCGTTCCGAGGCGAGGATCTCGCCGGAGCGTTCGGCGAGCGGGGCAGGGACCTCGAAGTCGAAGGCGCCGCCCATTTCCGCCTCAAGCCGGTATTGCTTGATCTCCAGCGCGTCGATCTGTTCCTGCAGCTCGTCCGATGCGGCGCGGAATTTGGTATCCTGCAACCGGCCCAGGACCTGCCCGGCCTGTACGGTGTCGCCTTGCCGCACGAAGAGTTCCGCCAGGATGCCGCCCTCAAGGTTCTGCACGATCTGCGCGCGGGAGGAGGAGACAACCTCGCCTTCGCCGCGCACGATCTCATCGACCGAGGCAAAGGCGGCCCAGGTCAGGAAAATCATCACGGCGGCTGCCACAAGGTAGATGATCCGCCCCGATCCGCGGGTGTTCTCGGTGAAGTCGAAATCGTTGATCGCGGTCATTTCTTCTCTCCTGCCGCAAGATGGGCCAGAACCTGATCGCGCGGCCCATCCACCACCATGCGGCCCGCCTGCAGGATCAGGGTGCGGTTGGTGAGCGACAGGATCGGCATGCGGTGGGTGGCGATGACCGCGGTACGGCCCGCCAGCCAGCTTTCCAGACGGCTGACCATGGTGCGCTCCAGCGTCTGGTCCAGCGCAGCGGTAGGTTCATCCAGCAGCACGATCGAAGGGTTCTGCAGCCACAGGCGCGCCCAGCCGATGGACTGGCGTTGGCCGATCGACAGCCCGCTGCCGCTATCGGCGATCTGCAGATCAAGACCCTTGTGGTGGCCGCGCACAAAGGCGCCGAGGCCTGCGAATTCCAGCGCCTCCATCAGGCGGCTGTCGTCGCGCTCCAACTGGCCCAGGTTCAGGTTGTCGCGCAGGGTGCCCGTCATCAGGCGCACGTCCTGGCTGAGGTAGCCGATATGGCGGCGCAGGTCGCGCGGATCAATTTGTGAAATGTCGGTGCCATCCAGCATGACGCGGCCCTTTTCCGGCGCGTAAAGACCGGAGAGCAGTTTCAGCAGCGTCGATTTGCCAGAGCCGTTGACGCCCAGCACCGCGACCTTCTGGCCGGGCAGGATGGCGACGGCGGGCACGTCCAGCGTCGGTGCGGCATCCGCATCGTAGCGGAACACCACTTCGCGCAGGTCGAACCGCCCGCTCAGGCTGTCACGGCGCAGATAGCTGCGGGTCTCGTCCTTGTCCTGCGGGGCGGCGGCGATGGCGTCCAGCGCCTCAAGGGCGGCCTTGACGTTGCTCCAGCGGGCCAGGGTGCCTGCGAATTGCGTCAGCGGCGCCAGGGTGCGGCTGGTCAGGATGCCGGTGGCGATGATGGTGCCGACGGTGAATTCACCGGCAAAGACCATCAGCGTGCCCAGCACTACGGCGCAGATATAGGTTGCCTGCTGCACCCCTTGCGACCAGTAGGTGAGCGCGCTCGACAGGCGGCGCTGCTCGGTCGAGGAATGGGAGGACAGAATGTTCAGCTCGTCCCAGAGCCGCATCACCCGATCCTCGCCGCGCTGGCTCTTCACCGTGTCCAGCTCGCTCAGGGTCTCATGCAGCAGGTGGCCTGCCTTGGCATTGGCGCCCTGCGTCTGACGGGTGAGGGAGATCATGCGTTTCTGCAGGAAATAGGCGGGCAGCAGCATCAGCACGCCGCCTGCGACCAGAACCCAGACGATCGGCCCGGCGATGGAATAGACCAGGATCAGGAAGACGGCGATGAAGGGGATATCGGCCAACGTCGACAGGGTGGAGGAGGTGAAGAACTCCCGCACCGAGCCAAAATCGCGCATTGCCGCAAACAGCCCCGAGGGCGGCATCGGCTTTTGATCCGAGCGCATGCCGATGAGGCGGAGCATCAGGTTGTGCTGCACGGTCAGTTCGACCTGGCGCCCGGCGCTGTCGGTGAGCCGCGCGCGGGCCATTTTCAGGCAGGCCTCCAGCGTGATGGCCAGGAAGGCTCCGATCGCCAGCACCCAGAGCGTGGCATGGGATTGATGCGGTACCACCCGGTCATAGACCTGCAGCGAAAACAGCGCCACAGAGACCGCCAGCACGTTGGCCACCAGCGAGCCGAGCATGATTTCCCCGACCTGACGGCGGAATTTCGGAAACTCGCCCCAGAACCAATGGGAATTGTCCAGTTGCGGCGTGTGGCGCTGAGCCATCTGCGACACGGCGGGGCGTGCGCCGAGGCTGAGACCGGTGAAATAGGGCTGGAACTCTGCCAGCGGTACTTCGGCGCGGTTGTCAGGGCAGGTGGTGTCGTAGATGAACAGCACATCATCGCTCTGTTCCAGCACCAGTACGCATTGACCGCCCTGCATCATGGCAAGGGCTGGCCAGACCTCGGGGGTGATCGCCTTCACCTTCTGCAACCGGGCCTTCAACCCGGTGGACTGCAGCGCCTTCTGCAGGGCCTTGGGGGCGGTGTCCCCTTTGGCGGTCTTCCACAGGAAGGCCGCGATATCGCTGGCTTGCGTCTGCGTGCCCTTCAGGGCGGCAAGGGTTGCAATCAGGTCGGCGCGGTGCTGGACACGCTCCTCAGTGGCCCGGGTCATTTCCGGGCCAGCCTCTGCTGTGTCGGCCTCCTTCGCCTGCTCCGCGGCAGGTGCGTGGTTTTCAACCTCCGCTTCAGGCTGCAGGATCTGTGCCTCGTCCTGCTGGATGTCAGCGGTCTCTGCCTTTGGTTCGAGGCTGGGGGCCGCCTGGGGGGCGCCCTGCGGTTCGGGCCTCGGTTCGAGCCGGGGTTTGGGCAGGCTGCCGGTCTGCGAAAAGGTTGCAATCTCCACCACGGGCGCGGCCTCGGCCTCGGGCGTATCCTCACGGGGGTGCGCGGCTGCAGGCGCGGGTGTCACCTCGGGCGTGGTGAGCATCAGCGGTTGGGACCGGTCGTTGCCGGAGTCTTGCTGCCGGTGCGGAGCGGGGATGAAGGTGGCCACATCCGGTGTGGTTTTGGGCGCGGCATCTGCCCGGGGAATGAACGGCATCGGCTCAAATGGAACCGGGGTGGGCGGTGTCACATCATCAAGACCGGGCGCAGGGGCCACCGGCACGGCCTTGGCGACAGGCGCATCCTCAGCGGCCTTGCGGGGTTTGCGGAATTTTCCGGGGAACCTGATCATATCTTATTCCCATCTGCCAACAGGCCCATATCCCGCGACAGCTCCAGCTGGATCAGGATGACCTCGTATTTTGCGTCAATATGTGCCTGTTCGCGGCGGATCAGTTCCTCGTAGATGGAGACCACCTCCATCACCGGACGCTGACCGGCCTCGTATTGCGATTTGAACAGCTTGTAGGTTTCGCGGCTGGCCCGGGCGAGCGAGGCGGTTTCGCTTTCCTGGCGGATGTAGGAGGCCAGGCGCTGCATCTGGCGCGCGTAGGTGCGGCGGGAGTCTTCTTCGGCCTCACCGATGGTGCGGCGGGCGGCTTCCTTGCTGGCCTCCAGCGCCTGCAGGGCGGCCGGGGTGCCCAGACCCAAGGGCGTGGCCAGATCGACGGTCAGCCCGGCACCGGAGCCATCGGAGGTGACATTGCCTGCAGCAGCCACCTGCGGCAGCAGACCCGCGCGCCCGGCCTTGGCTTCGGCAATGGTGCGCTCGGCTTCGGCCTGCGCCTTCATCACGTCCAGAAAGGCGGTTTGCTGCGGTGGGGTGCCAAGATCCAGACGCTGGGGTTTGTCCGGGAACCGTTGCCCGGTCATCGCCTGCAATTCGGCCCGCGCGGTAGAGGCGGAATCCGCAGCCGTCGCCTTGGCCGTGCGCAGGCCGGAGATCTTGCTGTCCACCACATTGAGGTCGGATTGGTCGTTCAATCCCCCCTCGACACGGCCGCTGACGATGCGACGGAATTCGCTCATCTGGTGGATGGCACGGCCGAGATAGGCGGCCTTTTCATCGCCGCGCAGGCCCGCGGAATAGAGCGCCACCGCGGTTTCCACCCGTGTGTTCATGTCGATGGAGAGGTTCACGGCGGCGACTTCCACATCGGCGGCTGCGAATTCGCGTTCGGCCTTGCGGCGGCCATTGTCAAACAGGATCTGCTCGATCAGCAGCCCGGCCACCAGATCGCCAAGATCGGTCAGGCTCACCGAAGGGCCAATGGTGGGCAGCCAGTTTTTCGATTTTGCTTCTGCGCGCAGCTTGGCACTGATCAGCTCGGCTTCGGAGGCGCGGGAGGACGCGGTGATCGCGGCTTCTCCCACCTGGCGGTAGATGCTGCCCTCTTCCAGCAGGGAGCGGCGCTGCATCAGCGACGATATGATCTCGGAAGAGGCTTCGCCCTCGGCTTGCTGGAAACTGCTGGCGGTGCGGGACACCGATCCGTCGCTGTTTTTCACCAGGAAGGGGGATTGCTCGGCGCAGGCCGACAGGCTGCACAACAGCGCAATCACTCCAGCGGATCGTCCCAACTGCATCCTGCCCTCACCCTTCTACTCGTACGCCGGTTTTCGGCTTATTGTTTTTGGTCCGGCAGCCAGTCCTGACCGCCTGCCGGACACTTAAAGTCAGATAAGAACGTTGATGTCCTGATCCACCAGCAGCGTGGTGCCATCGTTGCCGATGGTGTAGACGTTATAGGCCTGCCCATCCACGGATTGGGTGCCTGCCGCCGCCGCTCCGGCCACGGTCAGGGTATCGCCCGAACCGCCATGCACCGTCAGCGTGTTGGAGTTGCCGGACAATGCCTTGATGTCGGATTCGGTCAGGCTGAGCGACACATCAGAGGCGTAGCCCAGGTGCAGATCGTCGATGTTGAACTGCGACAGGCCCGCGTGATCCATCGTGCCGCTATTGGTGGCGTTGTCTTCCAGAACCACCAATGTGCTGGAGGCATTGCCTGCGGTATCCTCGCTGGTGATCACGAGATGGGTTCCATCCGGGACCGGCGTGGAGAAGGTGAACTCGGTGCCGAACACCGGATCCTGGGTGATGGTGGCGGTCGGTACCGTTACGCTGCCGTCACTTTGCAGGGCGCTCACGGTGTAGCTGTCGGTCACGCCTTCGGTGCTGATCCGGCGCACATCTCCGCTGGAGAAGGTGACAGAGTCCACATCCGGAGTGGTGTAGATGGTGTCGACCGCGAAGCTTTCGGTCAGGGATTGCGTATTGCCCGCTGCATCGGTCGCGGTGATCGTGGCCGTCGCCGAGTAATCCCCCAGGGGGATGTCGGCGGCGTCAAAATCGGCACTCCAGTTGCCCGAGCCATCGACAGTGGCGGTGCGTGTGACACCGCCAATTGTGACCTCGACCGTGGAGCCGGTTTCAACGGTGCCGGTCAGGGTGACGCCCGCATTGCGCTCGGCAAGGTTGACCACGTCGTCCGCGGTTTGATCTGCAACCACCGTGAAGGGGGTGATTTCGGTATCAATGGCCAGGGTGTGGGAGGTGGTCGCGGTGTTGCCCGCCGCATCGGTCGCCAGCACGGAAATCGCCGCATCATAGGTGCCGGTCGGGATGTCCGAGGCGGCAAAGCTTGCGGTCCAATTGCCGAAGTTGTCGACCACGGCGTTATGGGTCACGCTGCCCATCTGGACCTGTACGGCAGAGCCGGGTTCGACCGTGCCGGTCAGGGTGACACCATTGCTGTGTTCCACCGCGTTGACGATATTGTCGCCTTCGATGCCGGTGGTGTTCATCGTCAGAGGATCGACAAGCGTATCCAGGGCCACGCTGTCCGAGACACTGGCGGTATTGCCGGCGGAATCGACGATGGAGGCCGTGATCGGCAGCTGGGCTTCGCCCGTGGGAACCTGCGCTGGCAGGAAGGTTGTGCTCCAGTTCCCGTTTATATCCGCGACCACCTGGTTCGTCGCCGCGCCAAGCCCCACCGTTACGGTCAGGCCGGGGGTTGCGGTGCCGCTGATTTCAACACCGTTGGCGCGTTCCGTGGCGTTGATGATGTCGTCCAGTTCGACCGGGTCGGGCGACAGGGTCACGGTGCCCGCCACGGTATCGACACGCAACGCCGCAGAGGCCGCAGCCGTATTGCCCGCGGCATCGGTGGAATTCACCGTGATCGCGGTGTTGTATTCACCGGGGGCGATGGCGCCTGCTTCGAAAGTGGCGCTCCAGTTGCCATTTGCATCCACGGTGGCCTGACGCGTGACGCCTGCCAGGGTCACATCGACGGTGGCGCCGGGTTCGGCAACGCCGGACAGGGTCAGGCCTGCCTGCGCTTCGGCCTGGTTGACGGTATTGTCGCCACCGGCAGATCCTGCATCAAGCGTCACCGAAGTTTGCGTATCGATGCCCACGGTCGTGCTGGTGGATGCGGTATTGCCGCTGGAGTCGGTCGCGGTGACCGATACGGTTGCATCATATTCGCCATCGGCGATTTCCGAGGCAGCATAGGCGGCACTCCAAGTGCCGGAGCTATCAGCGGTGACCGTCCGGGTGATGCCCTGGAAGGTGACCTCAACGGTGGCGCCCGGATCCGCGAGACCGGTCAGCGTCACCCCGCCTGCCTGTTCAGTGGCGTTGATCACGTCGTCACCGGCAATCGGCGAGTCGATGGTGACGCGGGTTTCGGTGTCGATATGCACCGTATGCGATGCGGTGTCGCTGTTGCCCGCCGCATCGGTGGAGGTCACCTCAATGGCGCTGTCATAGATGCCGCTGGCGATCTCGCTGGCGTCATAGGCCATGGACCAGGTGCCGTCGGAGGCCACCGTGGTGGTGCGGGTTGTGCCTTGGAATTCAACGGAAATCGTGGCGCCAGCCTCGCCGGTTCCAGTCAGCGTGATACCGTTGGAGGCTTCGACGAAGTTGATGTCGTTGTCGCCGCCCGCAAAATCAGTATCAAGCGTCACCGCGTTTTCCGTGTCGATATGCACGGTGCTGCTTGTGGTCTCGGTATTGCCGCTGGAGTCGGTCGCGGTGACCGATACGGTTGCATCATATTCGCCATCGGCGATTTCCGAGGCAGCATAGGCGGCACTCCAAGTGCCGGAGCTATCGGGGGTGACCGTCCGGGTGATGCCCTGGAAGGTGACCTCGACGGTTGCGTCCGGATCGGCGAGACCGGTCAGCGTCACCCCGCCTGCCTGTTCGGTGGCATTGATCACGTCGTCACCGGCGATCGGCGAGTCGATGGTGACGCGGGTTTCCGTATCGATATGCACCGTATGCGATGCGGTGGCGCTGTTGCCCGCCGCATCGGTGGAGGTCACCTCAATGGTGCTGTCATAGATGCCGCTGGCGATCTCGCTGGCGTCATAGGCCATGGACCAGGTGCCGTCGGAGGCGACCGTGGTGGTGCGGGTTGTGCCTTGGAATTCAACGGAAATCGTAGCGCCAGCCTCGCCGGTGCCGGTCAGCGTGATGCCGTTGGAGGCTTCGACGAAGTTGATGTTATTGTCGCCGCCCGCAAATCCGGTATCAAGCGTCACCGCGTTTTCCGTGTCGATATGCACGGTGCTGCTTGTGGTTTCGGTATTGCCGCTGGTGTCGGTCGCGGTGACCGATACGGTTGCATCATATTCGCCATCGGCGATGTCCGAGGCGGCGTAGGCGGCACTCCAAGTGCCGGAGCTATCGGCGGTGACCGTCCGGGTGATGCCCTGGAAGGTGACCTCGACGGTTGCGTCCGGATCGGCGAGACCGGTCAGCGTCACCCCGCCCGCCTGTTCGGTGGCGTTGATCACATTGTCACCGGCCACCGGCGTGTCGATGATGACGCGGGTTTCGGTGTCGATATGCACCGTATGCGTCTCGGTGGCGCTATTGCCCGCCGCATCGGTGGAGGTCACCTCAATGGTGCTGTCGTAGACACCCTCCGCAATTGCGTTGGTGCCGTATCGCACCGACCAGGTGCCGTCCGAACCGACCGTGGTGGTTCTGGTCGCACCTTGGAATTCAACGGAAATCGTGGCGCCAGCCTCGCCGGTGCCGGTCAAGATGACACCGTCAGAGGCTTCGATGAAGTTGATGCTGTTGTCACCCTCGACGGTATCGATGCCAATCGGGGGGGCAACGGTATCGACCACCAGCACATCGTGATAGGTGTTGCGGTTGCCAAACTCGTCGGTCGTACGGATCCGGACCGAGGTTTCATATTCCCCGGTCGGGATGTCGGCAGGGTCAAAGGTGACGGACCAGGTGCCGTCATCGTTCACGGTGGTCCGTTCGGTCACCCCATTGATCCGCACATTCAGGCTCGCACCGGGCTCGCCGGTGCCGGAGATCACAGGGCCATCGGCCTGGATAACGGCGTTGACGATATCGCCGGTGGACTGGGTGCCGCTGGTCACCTCGGCTTCGGGCGGGGTGGTGTCGATGACCACTGTAGGCCCGTCCAGATCAAAGTCATTGCCGTCGGGATCGGTGACTTCAACCGTGGTGTCGTAGTTTCCATCCGGCGGGAGATCTTCGATGGCAATCGTTGCGGTCCATGTCCCATCGTCGCCGATAATGACGGTTTCGGTGTGATCGCCGATCAGAACGCGGACTTCGGACCCGGGGGTGCCGGTCCCGGTGATGACCACCGGATCGGTGGAGGAGCCAGCGATAGGATAAGACGCATCCGGGTCATCCACCGTCGGCTGGATGGCGGGCGGCGTGTTGGAGGTTGGTGTGCCGTCATCATTGACCAGAACGGCAGTGCCGACGACACCTGCGGCTACACCGGCCGTGCCCAGCCCGCCCAAGAGGGGCGCGGCGATCGGCGCGATCACCGGCTCAATGCGATCCACATCCAGGAAAACAAGATCGTCGTATGCGCTCCATTTTCCGCTCAGATCCAGCGTTTCGTAGCTGGCGAACAGCATGCCGTCGGGTTTGTCCTCAAGAACCACCTCGACGAACTGCCCGTCCGTGCTGAGGAACAGGTTCTTGCCGCCGGTGCCCGAAAAGCTGAAGTAGTTGTCTAGAACGAGCGTTTCGCCATTGGCCAGCACGATATGGAGATCGGCGCCACGGCGGGCAAAACTCTCGATTTCGGATCGCCCAAGATTGAGGGAAATGTCCTTGGCACGGCTGACATCAAGCTGCGCGGGATTGCCTTCAGGAAACACGCCCTGCAGCGTGGTTCCCGTCATGTCACGGGAAATATATCCAACAGTACTCATTTTCTGCTCGCCTATATGCCCGGCAAACGCTGACTAGGGTCAGGACTCATAGCCAGTAAATGACGAGCGCTGCGAGTGCGATGGCTGACAGGAAGACCTTTGGGCAC
>NZ_JARCJD010000037.1 GCF_028890115.1 Phaeobacter sp. QD34_24 | reverse complement strand
GGAGATTTTCCAACGCGGGCCGCCCGTCCACCAAGCCGCAAACTCACACCCCGGCCCGCATCGAAAAATCTTCACCATAGCTGCCGTTGGCCGACTGGTCTGGATGCTGCGACAGCCGCCTGCATTTCAGACATTCACCGCCCCTGAAGGACACGACCGTGAGGACATTCAAGCGAAGAAACAGGGCTTGAAGAAGAGCGCGAAAGCAAGAGGGCAATGTTGCTGAGCAAACAGCGCGCCAGGGACGAGGCGCCTCAACCGCGAGAAGACGAACAGCTCGCCCAGGAAAAACAGATGAAATTGGCCCAAAGGACCCGGTGGGGCTGGCTTATCAGCACCATCTCCTTTGTGTTTGCCATAACTGCAGCCGCTGTTTTCGGGCTCTATTCAAGTTCGACCTTGGCAAATACTGCTTCCTTTCTAGCTGACAATAAGCCGTTGGCGCGAGAGGTTGGGATCGTAGACATGGAACGTTCATAGCTTCAGCAAGAGCTTGGCAGATCTGGCAGACGCCCAGGCTCAGCAAAGAAAACTGTCGACCGGAAACGAAGAACTGCGCCAGCAGCTTGAGAAATGCCACGCCGAAACTGTCGCCTTGAACAACAAGTTGGAGTAATACGTTGGTGCAGCCGCCGTTTGTCAAACCAACCGCAGCGCAGGCTCGATCGTCACCATTCCCCCCTATTTTCGCCTGAGAGCAAACCAATCCAGCTGGACTAGCATTTTCAGCCAGGTCAGCGCCCCCCGATCATTCCAACCAGGCGAATGGCCTTGTCCAGCTTGCCGACCAAGCCCCAGCCAAAGAGCATCGAAAACAGCGTCAGCAACACGTCACTGTTGCTGGCGATGAAGGTGACGATGTCTCCGGACAGGCCAAGTTTCGGCAGCATCGCCGTCAACAAAAGCCCGATCACCCCGGACACCGATTTCTTGCCGTTGATGGCGCGACCGACGGTTTGTCCAAGCGCCGCATTGATCGGCGTCAACGGGACATTGCCATCGGCGTCTCTGGTGACCGTCACAGCCTCTGCTGATGTGACGCCGCTGACGCCGAGAAGCAGTTGAACCAGGTCTTTGCCTCGCGCCAACTCGTCGCTGTCACCGGGCTTGTCCTGCAGCAACAGTTCCGCGGCCTTGGCAAGCGCGGCCCTTCGATCGCCGCCCTGTACTGCAGAAACAATGGTCAGAATATCGTCCAGATCGACGTTGCTTTCGGATACTTTCATCACTTTTCTCGGGCGCAGGCCCGCTCCTTGCGGCAATGTATTTACGAATTCACGCAGCGCGGCCATGCGATTCAGCCAGCCGTCGCCAAAAACATCAAATGTATCGAGGGTGCGCAGATAGGCTTCCTGCTCGTCCATGAAACCCGAGGCCAGGACGCTGGCATCCGTCTTTTGAATCGCGGCCATGGTCAGCCGCCCCAGAATGCCATCGACAACCAACTTTGCGCCATCAACGGTCATGCCTAGTGCATTGAACGATTTTTGCACGAGCTCAATTGCCCTTTTTGGCCCTGACATGACCGAGCAATTGTAGACCACCATCGCCATCCGCTCAGGCATCTCGGAACAGCGGCTGACCGCGTAGTAGCGAGTTCGAAAAATCTCGTCGGCTTCGGCCCGAGATAGATTGCGCACGTCCTCGATCGAAACTTCCTGGCCGCGCCAAGCGGCCAGTGTCCCGATCGTGATACCCATGTTCGTGGCCCCGCCCTTGTCAGCCGGGTGATTTACAAAGCCGCCTTCCCAGTGCTTGATGAACCCGTGCAGCCTTTGAAACTTTGCGTCCGATGCGGCTATCGCGGTAGCGGTCGACGGATCCGCAGAGCCGTCGTTGTCGGGGACATGATCGGCGTTCAGAGGCGGCCGTTCTGCGGCCATCGTGGGTTTGCGCGGTGCATTGCCACCTTCCCAGTTGTCGATGAGCTGGATCAGGTACTCTGCCCAGACGTCGTCTCCGCCTTCGGGATAATGCCCATTTCGCATTTCGGAAGCCGAGGCACCGATCAACTGAATGTGAGGCTTTTCGATCAACTCACCATTCTTGTTGTAAAGCGGCGTCATGCCGTGTTCTTTGGCCAATTCGTGCATGCGGTCCCAGTAGGGCGCTTCTGCCCCCTTGTCGTCCCACGACCATTTCCCGTCGAGCTTCAGAACGAAGTCCACCGCCAATCCGTATTGGTGGATCGAGCCCCAAGGACCGACCCAGGTGACCTTGGGTCGTTTTGCCTGCAGTTTCGCTTGTCGCTCTGGTGTTCGAAAGGCTTCAAATACTTCGAATGGGATGCCTTCTGCCTGCAGTTGGTCCCGGATCGCGCGGACCTTTTCGCGGATTGCGGGGTGAAGCTTGGAAATGTCACTGTCTCTGGCTGCGGGATTTGCCATGGTAATTTCCTTTCGGCTATTCGTATTTCCTTTTGAAAAAGCTGTTTTTCAAAGCCTTATCAGGCGACCTGAGCGAATGCGGCCAGTGCAATCTGTGCATTGCATGGAACTGAAAAGGACACGATTGGCGCGCATCGCGAATTCTAACACAACCTTAAGGAAATGTCACATCATCGTATAGCCTTGGGGAGCGGGAGGTCTTGAGCGCCCACCGGGCTTGAAATTGACATACCCAAAACCTGAACACCAAAAACGCACCTCGATCGACATTTCGGCCTTTCCAAAGATCTGCCCGCAACATCATTTCGCGTTTCCAAAACACTACGATAGGCCAGACGACCCCCGAGATGACCCAAGCAAAAAACTGACTAAGCCTTTCAAAACCGCATCAAGCGTGCCGAAACAGCTGACGACAACGACCTCCAATTCAAGGACAATCGCAAAGCCACGCAAGGAATTGCTCTGTTATGTTCAGCACCCATTAATTCTGAACCTAGCTAGTCTTGTGAACTCGACGCCGATATTGTCTTTGACAGTTTTGTCAACCATTCGCCCACGGTCTTTGGCTCCATGCTGTTGTCAAGCAGCGCGGGTTGGAACAATTCCTTGGCGCTGTGCGCGCCCAGTTGGCGGTAGGCTTCGAACTGTGCTTCGTCAAAGAACTGATCGGCAGTCGATTGATGCGGAAAGTTGGGGTTTGCGCGGTGGTATCCCTTGATCAACTCGCTTTCATCACCGGTCAACGACAGCTTGAGAACGAGCAGCAATCCTGTGGTTTCGGTGTCTGGATATTGAATTCTTGTTAGAATTGAATGGGCCGGGGAGTGGCCGGTTTCTTCATCCACGCGGAGCGGGTCAAATGCCGGATCGATCTTTACACCCAGGTCGATCCGGGCGTGCCGGATCAGGGTTGTCAGCGTCGCAAAGTCGTTTCCTCCGTCCTGCCCGAAGTCAACAGAAACGATGAAACGGCACCGGCGGCGCAGCAGCTCGTAGATGCCAGAGTTTTCAATATGGCCACCATCCGAGAGATTGATCCAGGGTTTGTGCTCGTCCATTCCGATTCCGAACATCTCTCGCAGAAGGCACAACAGGCCGGGAACTGGTTTAGGCACCCTGGATTTGATGTTTGGTTGTTTCATCCAGAAACCAAGACGGATGTTCAAGAAGGCCAACAGCATGCGCACTGGCGCAATCGTGTTCAAGGCCATGAGCGGCGCAACAGCAGCGCCCGACACGGCGACAGCAGTCGCTATGTCCATGTCCTTCCGACCGTTCTTGTATTGCTCAGAGCTAAGGTAGCCGGTCGTGGGCGAACCGCAGAAGCACTTGGAAAACAGGAAAAAGTCGCTTTTGCGTTCGCGCAGCCTGAGAGATTTACTCGAGGGAAGATTAATCGCAGCGTTGATCAGCTGATACGGCGCGTGGTGCGACTTGTTCAGCTCTGCAAGGGTTACATCGCCGTTGTGGGCTTTCTTTTGCGCGACAAATGTGCGGGCCAGACGCATGCGGTAGAAACCATGTGGCCCGGTCGCGTTGATGTTCAAAGATGACGACAACACGCCCAAAATCGTCGTCACAACTAGCAACGTCCAGGCCGCTGACAGGTCGCCATCAATCAAAGGGTATCCCAGATTGAACAGATAAAACCCGAAAAACAATGCCGCAATGGGGGTCGCCACGGCTGCAACGATCAAGGCGCCGCCAGCCAGTGCTGTGCTGATGATGGTCTTGTCTATGGCCGGAAGAGCTTTTTCAAGCGTGGGAACAATCGCCAAAATCGCTGGAGCCAAGGCGGTGAAAGGTGAGACGCCCTGCCCCCTCATAGTGACCGTTTGGTACAACAGATGGATCACCCAGACAGAGAGTAAGGCAAGCGCCGCGGCAATGGCCAAGGCAAAAAGCCGCACTGCACAGCTGCGCGCACTTTCCCAAAAAGACAGAAGGCCAAAAACAACGACACCGCCGCCCAATCACGCTCAGGGCGAAAAGCGGGAGCGACGACCAGTCAATGTCCGGCCCCACCTGCTTACGGCCAAGCTGATCCAGACCAATACCGCAATCACAAAGGCCGGTGCGGACCAGTTGTGCAATGTCCCGCCAAGCAATCGGCACGCCGCAACAAACGTGGCCAAAGGTGACACCATCGACAGGTAGGAGGCACGGGTGCGGACATAGGCGATTTCATCGGTATCGGGTCCGTCTGCGCTCCCGAATATGTCCTTGCGGCTGGTTCCAGGCTCCAGGGGCCGGTCACCCAGGCGCCGGGTGATGAATGCACCTGTATAGCCGCCCCCAGATACGGTGGACATGATGTCAAAGTCCTTGAACAAACCCTTGTCCGCCAGGACCTGCGCAACACCAAGACAGAAGGTCGCCGAGCGTATGCCACCCCCGGAAAATGCCAGGCCGGCCGCGTCAGTGATCGGGGAATCCCTTGCCCCCTTAGCTTTTCCATTCGCGTCCCGAATGGTGCGGATTTCCCTGGCTTCGGCGTTGTTGATCAGGGCCGTCGTTTCGTCGTCTATCAACTTGTTTTCGGGTATTCCAAATACCATCGGCGGCTGTTCTTCGTCCTCCGGTTCCCCCGCCGCCCATACGCCAACAGTTTCTGGGGCAAACGGGCGCTCAGCGGTTTTCAACAGCATGCTGCGCGCGGCAAAGGCAGCTTCAACCTTATGGGCTTCTTCCTGCTCTTCTTCGCCATAGGCCATCTGCCAAAGCATGCCAATGCGCCCATTGAGCTTACCCTGAATCTCCACGAGCCCGGCCCGAAAGTCGACCGCGCCGTTTCGTGTTTGCAAATGCCCGTCTTCCTTGAACTTTTGCCAGCGCGCCGTAAACGGGCGGATATCGGTATTGAGAATCTCATCAGCCAAATCGGCAAATTCTCGGCAGCCCGGGTTCGCCTTTATTATCTCCCGTGCCAGCCCAAACAGGCTGAATAGGCTACCCAGAGCGGCCGTCTCGTCGCCATGTTTGAATGGAAGCGGTTGTGTCGCCAGCCTGGTGCGCATTTCCGCCAGAAAGGCCTCGGCGGCTTTTTGATCTGAATTCATTTTCCGGACTCTCATTCGTTACAACGCAATTCAACATATGTTGAATGCAGTATACCACAGGATGAAATGGCGACTTACAGTGGGGTGTAAGAATTTGAATGAAGTGCGCACTCGCACACCGGAGTGGCCACAATGGGGATTTTTAGAAATGCGCAGGATGCGAACTTTACGTCCTGCCCCGTTTATCAACCATATTTCTCATGCGCTGGGAGCGCATCCATATAAGTCTTTCAAGCGAAACGTGAAATCATTCGATTGGCAGGGATTCTCGATAACCGCTCTCCATAATCTAAAGTGAAAGTGGAGCGACTGATGCACAAACGGGATGCCGCCGTGAGCCACGAAGCAAATCGGCCTTATTGGCATCTGTTCGGCCCGATGTTGGCCTTCGAGATAAGACAGCAACACATGTCCAGCATGGCTTCACCAATGGCGCTCGCACCGGGATAAGGCATTCATGTCACGACCGACCTGGAAAAGCCAATCTCGGCCCTGAGGGTGCCGCGGGACACCTTCACAATGCGGGGGCTATGCGGGCTGAGCGGTACAAACCCGAAACCCGCCACGGGTTCGGGAAGACGCCATCAGCCCTGTGATTGATGGATAGCGGCAACGGCGGCGGCGATCGCCGCCTCGATGCTCAGCGCGCTGGTGTCGATGACCACCGCATCCTCAGCCGGTTTCAAGGGCGCCTCGCTGCGATTCATGTCACGATCATCGCGTGCCTTCACATCGGCCAGCACGGTCTCGTAGCTGCTGTCCGATCCCGCCGCGCGCAACTCCTTGAAGCGGCGCTCTGCGCGCACCTCGGCACTGGCCGTCACGAAGAGCTTCACCTCGGCATCGGGACAGATCACCGTGCCGATATCGCGCCCGTCCAGCACTGCCCCCCCTGCCCGGCGGGCAAAGCTGCGCTGGAAATCCACCAAGGCCTGGCGCACCTCTGCGATCACCGCCACCTTCGATGCGGCCTGGGCAACCTCGGCCGTGCGCAGGCCATCGACCTCAAGATCCTCGGCCACCAGGGCCTGAGCGGCCGCGACCGGCTTTTCACCGGCAAGAACTTTCGCCCCGACGGCGCGGTACAACAGGCCGGTATCCAGATGCGCAAAGCCGAAATGTTCCGCGACGGCCTTGGAGATCGTGCCCTTCCCGGCAGCCGCCGGACCATCGATTGCAATGGTGAAGCTCTGGTTCATGTTCTTTTCTTCCACTTCAAGACACCCGCGTGCAGTGATACGGCCAGAACGATCAGGAAGGCGATGCTGTCCAGCCCCGATTTCACCATCGTCGCGTAGGAGGCGGAAGCGATTGCGCCGCCGCTGATATCCCCGGCCAGCAAGCGGGCCACAAAATAGTTTTCCAGATAGTCAGACGCCACCGCAGCCACGATCACGCAAGTGAACACGGCCCGCAATGGCCTAGAGGCAACCAGCCACAATACCGGGCCCGCCAAAGAAATGCCGAGCAGCGCCGGGTAGAGCAGGTCCAGAATTCGCTGCGGACCACTATAGATTGCGTGCCCTTCTGCGCCAAGCGCGGCCAGAAAGGCGCGCGCCTCAGCCTCGGTATAGCCCAAGGGGCGCAGATCGAAGGGCATCAGCCCTCCGGCCTCGTGTGCGATCGTCGGCAAAGTCCAGAACACCATTGCGGCATAGACTGCGAGTGCGGCCAGAACGAAGACCCAATATGCCGCGCGCCAGCTCATCATGCGTGGGTGAACTTGGCGCCCAGAGCTGTCATCAGCGGCTCGAAGATCGGGAAGGAGGTGGCAATGGGGCCGCCATCATCCACGGACACAGGGTTCTGCGCCGCCATACCCATCACCATGAAGGACATGGCAATGCGGTGATCGAGGAAGCTTTCGCAGGTGCCGCCGCCGGGCACGCCCTCGGGCCCCATCCCCATGACTGCCCACCAGTCGTCGCCCTCGCGCACGGCAACGCCATTGGCGCGAAGGCCCCGCGCCATGGCATCGATACGGTCGCTTTCCTTTACGCGCAGTTCCTTGACGCCCGCCATCATGGTCTCGCCCGTGGCGAATGAGGCGACGATGGACAGCACCGGATATTCGTCGATCATGGACGCGGCGCGCTCGGGGGGCACCTCGATCCCCTTCATCTCGGGGGAGTAGCGCGCGCGCAGATCGGCCACGGGTTCGCCACCCTCTATCCGCTCGTTCTCATAGGTCAGATCGGCACCCATCTCGCGCAGGGTGGTGAACAGGCCCGCACGGGTAGGGTTGAGACCGATGCCCGGCACCAGAACATCCGATCCGGGCGTGATCAGGGCCGCGCAGACCGGGAAGGCCGCCGAGGAGGGATCGCGCGGCACGGCGATCACCTGCGGTTTCAACTCGGGCCGCCCGGTCAGGGTGATGACGCGGCCCTCGTCGGTTTCTTCCGTCGTGATCTCGGCGCCAAAACCTTCGAGCATACGCTCGGTGTGGTCGCGTGTGGCTTCCTGTTCGATCACCACGGTCTGGCCCGGCGCATTGAGCCCCGCCAGCAGCACCGCCGATTTCACCTGTGCCGAGGGCACCGGCACCACATAGCGCACCGGCACGGGATCTGCCGCGCCGACGATGGTCATCGGCAGCCGCCCGCCGGACCGGCCCACGGCCTGCGCGCCGAACAAAGCCAGCGGGTCAGTCACCCGCGCCATGGGGCGCTTGTTGAGGCTGGCATCGCCAGTGAAGGTCACCGTAATGGGGGAGGTCGCCATGGTCCCCATGATCAGCCGCACCCCGGTGCCCGAGTTGCCGCAATCGATCACATTGTCCGGCTCGGCAAAGCCGCCGACGCCCACGCCAAACACCGACCAGTTGCCGCCGCCATGGTTCACCACCTCGGCGCCAAAGGCCTGCATCGCCTTGGCGGTGTCCAGCACATCCTCGCCTTCCAACAGCCCCGAGATCTTGGTCTCGCCAACCGCCATGGCGCCCAGGATCAGCGAACGGTGCGAGATCGACTTGTCGCCCGGCACCTCGGCCACGCCAGTGAGCGCGGTAGCACGGTGAGAGGTCATCGGGATGGGCGTACCGTGTCCGGACATATGGGGTTCCTTCGTCAAAGTATCGCGGGCCGCATCGCATGCGCGCCTGGTTCCGCTATCGGTACCGAATTGCCGACCCTCGGTCCAGCGCAGATCAGCCGCAAATCACCCCAGACGGCGGAAGGTCAGGTAATGGGGCGTGCGCCCTTCCCGCAGGGCTTTTTGTTCATAGCGGGTGGAGATCCAGTCCTCCCACGGCTCGCGCCAGTCGGCAGGCCGTTCCGCCAGCCATTCGAAGCCGGCCCCAGGCACCTCTTCCAGGGTCTGGCGCACGTAGTCGGGAATATCGGTCGCCACACGGAAGATCGCACCGGGCTTCAGGCAGCGGGCCAGCGGCTCCAGGTGTTCGGGCGTCACAAAGCGGCGGCGGTGATGGCGTTTCTTCGGCCAGGGATCGGGATAGAGCAGGAAGGCCCGCGAGATCGACGCCTCGGGCAGCACGTCCATCAGATCGCGCGCATCGCCGGGATGGACAGCGATATTCTCCGCCCCCGCCTTGCGGATCTTGCCCAGCAGCATGGCCACCCCGTTGATGAAGGGCTCCGCACCGATGATGCCCACGTCCGGATTGCTCACCGCCTGATGCACCAGATGTTCGCCACCGCCGAAACCGACCTCCAGCCAGACATCGCGCCCGCCAAACAGCGCCTGCAGATCCAGAGGAGTCCGGTCGGGGTTCTCGTCCCAATCGACGGCCCCCGGGCTAAGCGCGCCCAGGTCTTCTTCCAGATAGCGGCGCTGGCTGTCCTTCAGGGTCTTGCCACTGAAGCGGCCATAGAAATTACGCCAGGGCGCGCCCGACGGGTGATTGTCGCTCGGCTTGTCAGACATCGTCTCTCTCGCTTGGATCGCCCGTGCCTTTGCCGCACGAGGCGCCCAAGGTCAAGTCAAAGCCCCTTTCGGCGGGCTGCACCACGCGGTCACCAGGTGAAAACACGCTTTAGAATGAACATGCCGGGAATGGTCACCACATAGGTGGTGATGCCATAAAGAGCGGTCGGAACCGCATATTCCGGAATGCCGGACGCCTGCGCCACCATGCCCGCGACGGCGATGCCCAGCGTCGCGTTCTGCACGCCCATCTCCACCGAGATACAGAGCCCATCCGGACCTGACAGCCCGATCAGACGCGCCACACCGATGCCCGCCACCAGCAGAACCGCATTCAGGAGCATCAACACCGGCCCCAGCGTCCACATATTGGCGGTCATCAGATCCCAGTTCGTGGCCAGCGCCGCCATCACGATCACGATGAACAGGAGCAAGGACAGGGCTGACACGCCCTTCTCGAACCTGTCGGCCACACCCGGCGCCATCCACCGGGTCAGAAGCCCGATGATCACCGGCACCGCCGTGATGGCAAACATCGACAGGCCTATGGCCAATACATCCACCTCGGGCGCGGCCGCGCCCAGAAACACCGACCCGGCCCATGCCACCAAGATCGGAACGGTGACCACCGACAAAAGGCTCACCACGGCCGTCAAGGTGATCGACAGCGCCACCGTGCCCCCTGCCAGCTTGGTCAGGATGTTCGAGGTCACCCCACCGGGACAGAACGACAGGATCATCACGCCAAAGGCCATTGCGGGCGGCAGGTCAAAGACCATGAGCAGCAGATAGGCGACCAAGGGCACCGCCCCGACCTGCATCACCACGCCAGTCAGAACCGCCTTGGGCATGGCCAAAACCCTGGCGAAATCGGCAAAGGTCAGGCCAAAGCCCAATGAGAACATGATGAACGCAAGTGATAGCGGCAGCCCCACATCGATGAGCATTGGTCTTCCTCCCTGTTCGCCGCGCGAGGGTGGCACAGAAGCGGAAGAGTACCAAAGGTTTCGTCAGGGCATGGGCTCAGGCCTCGGAAGACAGTCTCCTCAGCGGCCCGGCAAAGCAAAAGCCCGCCGCAATGCGACGGGCCTTGCAATCTTGAAGAACCACCCGGCTCAAATCGCCTTTTTCAGGGCCTCGACCAGATCGGTGCGCTCCCAGCTGAAACCGCCATCCGCATCGGGTTCGCGGCCAAAGTGGCCATAGGCTGCGGTGCGCTGGTAGATCGGCTTGTTCAGACCCAGATGCGAGCGGATGCCGCGCGGGGTCAGATCCATCACCTGATCGATGGCCTTTTCGATATCTGCGGGGGCGACATCACCGGTGCCATGGGTGTCGGCATAGATCGACAGCGGCTTGGACACGCCGATCGCATAGGACAGCTGGATGGTGCATTTATCCGCCATGCCCGCCGCCACGACGTTCTTCGCCAGGTAGCGCGCCGCATAGGCTGCCGAGCGGTCCACCTTGGTCGGATCCTTGCCGGAAAAGGCGCCGCCGCCATGCGGCGCCGCACCGCCGTAGGTGTCCACGATGATCTTGCGACCGGTCAGACCCGCATCGCCATCGGGGCCACCGATCACGAATTTGCCGGTCGGGTTCACGTGCCAGACGGTCTGATCCGTCAGCCAGCCCTCGGGCAGCACCTCTTGGATGTAAGGCTCCACGATGGCGCGGATATCGGCAGAGCTCAGCGCCTCGTCCAGGTGCTGGGTCGACAGCACCAGCGAGGAAATCCCCACCGGCTTGCCATTCTCATAGCGTACCGAAAGCTGCGATTTCGCATCCGGGCCCAGCGCCGGTTCCGTGCCGTTCTTACGCACTTCGGCCAGGCGGCGCAGAATGGCGTGGCTGTATTGCAGCGGCGCCGGCATCAGCGCCTCGGTTTCATTGGTGGCAAAGCCGAACATGATGCCCTGGTCGCCCGCACCTTCGTCCTTGTTGCCAGAGGCATCGACGCCCTGCGCGATATGGGCGGATTGCTCGTGCAACAGGTTGGTGATTTCCACGGTCTCGTGGTGGAACTTGTCCTGCTCGTAACCGATGTCCTTGATGCAGGCGCGGGCGATCTCGTCGATCTTGCCCATGTAATCGTGCAGCTTGTCCTGGTCGGACAGACCCACCTCGCCCCCGATCACCACGCGGTTTGTTGTGGCAAAGGTTTCTGCCGCGACGCGCGCTTCGGGCTCTTCCGCGAGGAAGGCGTCCAGCACGGCATCGGAGATGCGGTCGCAGACCTTGTCCGGGTGTCCTTCGGAAACGGATTCCGAAGTGAAAATGTAGTTCTTGCGGGTCATGAAAAGTGCTCCATTTGGGTTTCGCCTCACCACGCCAGGAAGCCGTTGTGGGAGGAATCAAAACTCAGTACGCAGGGATCAGCCTGTCGTCAATGCTTTTGCAGGAATAGGTTGATCAGCTATGAACGCGCGGGCGATTTTACGCCGCGACGCAGGCCCAGCCCCGCCAGCAGCAGCGCCAGAAACAGCACCGGCCCATCCCCGGCGCGGCTGTAGAGCGTCGCGGGCAGGGGCGCGGGCAGCAGCACATCCACATAGCCCACCTCCCCCAGGGGCAGCGCCTGTCCAAGGCGCCCATAAGGGTCGATCACGCCGGATATGCCGGTATTGGCGGCCCGCAGCATCGGCAGGCCCTGCTCTGCCGCCCGCATGCGCGCCTGCACCAGGTGTTGATAGGGCCCGGACCGGGTGCCGAACCAGGCATCATTGGTGATCTGCACCAGCACATCGGGGCGTTCGGGCGCGGCCCGCACATCCTGGGGAAACACCGCCTCGTAGCAGATCAGCGGCAGCGCCCTGCCGATCGGCAGATCCAAGAGCTGCGCACCCGGCCCGGCGGCATAGCCTGCGCCTGCCTGCGAGGCAAAGCCGTGAATGCCAAAACGCGCCATCAGGTTGCCGAAAGGCACATATTCGCCAAAGGGCACCAGATGCGCCTTGTCATAGGTCTGCCGCACTCTGCCCTCCGGTCCGACAAGCACGGCCGAATTGAAATAGGCGCCGTCTTCCTCGCGCTGGATTCCCAAGAGCAGCGGCACCCCCGGTGCCATCTCGGTGATCGCCGCAAGCGTGTCCTCCGCATGGTTCAACAGCTGCGGCACCGAGGTTTCCGGCCAGATGATCATATCCGGACGGGGATCTTCGGCATTGAAGGTCATGGCGCGGCGCACGAAATTCCAGCGAAACTCCGGGTGCCACTTCTGATGCTGCGGCGCATTGGGCTGCACCAGACGCACCTTGCGGTCGGTCCGATCGGCCTCGGGCGGGGGGGGCAGCAGCGCCACACCCGCGGCCAGCATCACCCCGGGCAGAAGCGCCCAAACCGGGTTCGTCCTGAGCATGGCCAGCGGCAGGAAGGCCACAAGTGTCAAGAGCGCCAGGCCCTGCGGGCCAACCCATGGCAACAGCTGCATGGCGGGGGTCTCGACCCAGAACTGCCCAAAAGCAGCCCAGGGAAAACCGGTCAGCACATAGGCACGGGCGAATTCCGCAAGGCTCCACAGGGCGATCAGCAGCAGGAGCCGCGCAGCGCCGCGTCCCCAACGCGCCGCCCCGGCAAAAGCCGCGCCCCAGAACAGCGCCAGCCCGCCCGCCAGAAACACAACGGCAAAGGGCGCCATCCAGGCGTGCCGCTCGGCATCCACCTGAAAGGGTTCAAGGATCCAGGACAGTCCCAGGGCGAAATAGCCAAATCCAAAGCCCCAGCCCAGAAGCGCGGCGCGGCGCACGCTCACGTCCCGCAGCAGCAGGGCAGAAATCCCCCCCAAGGAGACCGGCAGCACCCACAGAATATGGCCAGGCGCCAGGGCCAGCGCCATCAGCGCGCCCAAGGCAACGGCCAAAAGAATGGGCAGCCAGGGCTGCCATCCTCCGTGGCGCAGGCGCGACAGCCGCGTCATTCCTCGGATTTGGGGACCAGAACCCTGAGCCGCTTGATCCTGCGGGGATCGGCATCCACCACTTCGAATTCGGCACCATCCGGGTGAACGATCACCTCGCCCCGCGCGGGCACCCGGCCCGAGAGCATGAAGACAAGACCGCCCAGCGTGTCGATCTCTTCCTCGTCCACATCATCGTGATTGGTCAGCGACTGGCCAATCTCGGCCTCGAATTCGGCCAGGGGCGTGCGGGCCTGGGCGACATAGCAGCCGGATTTCTCGCGGAACCAGGTCTGATCCTCGCCCGTGTCATGTTCGTCCTCGATCTCACCGATGACCTGTTCGATCAGATCCTCGATGGTCACCAGGCCATCCACGCCGCCATATTCGTCGATCACCAGCGCCATGTGGCGCCGCTCACCCTGCATTTTCGACAGCAGCACGCCAATCGGCATCGAGGGCGGCACGAACAGCAGCGGCCGCAGCATCTTGCGCAGATCAAAGGCTTCCTCGCTGCAGTTGAAGCCATGGGTCAGGGCAAAATCCTTGAGGTGGGCAAATCCCAGCGGCGTGTCCAGCGTGCCCTCGTAGACCGGGATCCGGGTCAGGCCGCTTTCACGGAACACCTTGACCAGATCCTCGCTGTCGGTGGTGACGGGTACGGCCACGATCTCGGCCGAGGGGATGGCGACGTCTTCAACCCGCATCCGGCGCAGGTTGATCATGCCATGGGGCTGCGCCTGTGGGGCCGTGACACGGTCCTCCTCGGCTGGCGCATCCGCAGATGACGTGGAAAATGATCCCAACAGACGGCCCAGAAGCCCTGTCTTTTCCTCCGTCTCCGGAGTATGTTCCTTGCCGTTGACCGCAGCCTCTTGGGCCTCGCTCTGGATATGCAGCGCGCCTTGCGCTGCGTTAGAACTGCCTTCTATGTCGCCCATCTGTCCTATCCAATACGCCCCGTTCAGGGGCTTCCATTCTCCGTATATGGGTTAGCGATACCCAGTTTGCCAAGTATTTCGACCTCAAGTGCTTCCATGACTGTGGCGTCCGGGTCGCGGATGTGATCGTAGCCCAAAAGATGCAACACTCCGTGAACGAGCAAATGCGTCAGGTGATCGGCCAGCGGCTTGCCCGCCTCATGCGCTTCGCGCAGGCAGGTGTCATAGGCGATCGCCACGTCGCCCAAGGGGATTTCGCCGGTGAAATCGGCCTCAGGCGGCAGCGGTGTGCCGCCCGGTTCCTCGGCCGCGAGATCCTCGGCAGGCCAGCTCAACACATTGGTCGGGGTGGGCTTGTCGCGGAACTCGGCGTTGAGGTCGGCAATACGCGCATCATCGCAGGCCAGAAGCGAAATCTCGCATTCCTCCGCATCCAGCCCGAAATGATCCAGCGCGGCCGCGATGCTGCGCTCGGCCAGTTGGTCAAACGCCACCGCGTTCCAGCGATCATCTTCAAGGGAAATCTCAAGCGTCATGGCCGGTCTTCACTCAGCCCGCCGGGGTATCGGCGTCATAAGCCTCGATGATGGCGGCCACCAGCGGATGGCGCACCACGTCCCGCGCGGTGAAATAGTTGAAGCTGATCTTGGGGATCGACTTCAGCAGCCGTTCCGCATCCGCCAGCCCCGAGGGCACCCCGCGTGGCAGGTCCACCTGGCTGCGGTCGCCGGTGATCACCATGCGCGAGCCTTCGCCAAGGCGGGTCAGGAACATCTTCATCTGCATGGTGGTGGCGTTCTGCGCCTCGTCCAGCACCACGAATGCATTGGAGAGCGTCCGCCCCCGCATGAAGGCCAGCGGCGCGATCTCGATGGTTTTCTCTTCCTTCAGCTTGGCCAGCTGTTTTCCGGGCAGGAAGTCATTCAGCGCGTCATAGAGCGGCTGCATGTAGGGATCGACCTTCTCTTCCTGGGTGCCGGGCAGAAAGCCGAGCCGCTCTCCGGCCTCAACGGCGGGACGGCAGAGGATGATCTTGTCCACCTGTCCGGTGATGAACATGCTGACACCCACGGCAACGGCCAGATAGGTCTTGCCGGTGCCTGCCGGGCCAATGCCAAAGGCCAGTTCATGTTCATAAAGCGCCTTCACATAGGCCTTTTGTGCATCGGTGCGTGGCTCCACCAGCTTCTTGCGGGTCTTGATCTCGACCTTGCCGCCGCTGAACATCTCCATCTGGCCGCCCGCATCCGCGGCCTCGGACTGTTCCATCCGCAATTCGCGATCCACATCCGCGTGTTCGACGCTGCGCCCGGTCTCCAGCCGATCATAAAGCGCGGTCAGAACGGCAGCCGCCTGTTCGCGGGCGCCCTCCTCGCCGACCACTGACAAAAGATTGCCCCGGCGCAGGATCTGCACCCCAAGCTTTTGCTCGATTTCGGCGATATTGCGGTCGTATTCTCCGCACAGGTCGATCAGCAGGCGATTGTCAGGAAATTCCAGCAGCACTTCATGTGCCGTCTCGGGATGAGTGTGGGGCGTCGATGTCGGGGCGCTGGTGGCCAATCTGCGGTCCTCTGCTTGGTTGTTCCTTTCAATGTGAACCTGTCATGCGGCTTGTGCAAGCGCAGGCACCAAAAATTCACAAGGCTGAAACAAAACACGCAAAAGAAATCAGCCGCCCCGGATGGGACGGCTGTACTGTCTGGCGACAGGTCAGGCGCGCGTCAGAGCGGATCGCCGAAGGTCGATCCGGATTTGAACGGGCCGGTTGCGACATTGCGCGGCAATTCGCTGTTACAGACTGGCTTGCCGTCCGGCGTGCGGCGCAGGTCGGCATAGCCTTCGACCCCGTCGTCAATGATCCAGTGTTCGCAGCCCTGCGGGTCCACCCAGATGCCTGCGGTCAGCTGCGACAGGTCTCCGCTCTTGCCGTCAAAGATGTTCTGGTCCCGCGTCTTGTCGGTCACATCGCCACAGGCGGAAACCGTGAGCGCCAGGCACAGGGCAGCGGCTCCTTTGAGAATGGTCATCTTGCAATCTCCCCTAGCGGACACAATAGATTTCGACGCGACGGTTCTGCGCCATATTGGCCGCGCTGGTATTGGGAACGCGTGGGTCACGTTCGCCATAGGCGCGGATATCACCAATGCGCGCCCCGGCCGACTGGGCAACTTGAGCCACCGCATTGGCGCGGCGCTGCGACAGGCGGATGTTGTATTCATCCGAAGCGCGGCTGTCGGTGTGACCGGCAATCACGAAATAGCGGGTTCCCGGCTTTGCCTTCTGGAAGAACTCGGTCAGACGCGCCCGGCCAGCGGCATTGATATAGTGCTTGTCGGTTGCAAAGAACTGGTCGGTCGGCATCATCCCGCACAGCAGCCCGCGGCGGCAGACCGGTTTGCCATCCGGTGTCACATGCGGGGTCATATAGCCTTCGGCGCCGTCGTCCATGACCCAGTGCTCGCACCCATCCGGATCGACCCAGATGGTCGGAATGTAGCGTTCACCGACGACCGTCCGCTGTCCGGAATCCTGCGCCGCAACCGGCGCCGTCGACAGGCTTAGGGTCAGGACCCATTGATTTCCGTCCAGCGGCGTGATTCACGGTTCGAAAATCGAGCGGTAACATGTCTGAT
>NZ_JARCJD010000036.1 GCF_028890115.1 Phaeobacter sp. QD34_24 | reverse complement strand
CAGGTGCCCAAAGGTCTTCCTGTCAGCCATCGCACTCGCAGCGCTCGTCATTTACTGGCTATGAGTCCTGACCCTAAATGGCTTGCTGAGCTTGGCAATCCCTACGAAAGGATCGGGTCTGATCTGAGCGGCAGAGTGGGGATTGAATGGGGCCTTTCGGGCGTACCTGAAACATTCATTGTCGGCTCTGACGGGACGGTGTTGTTCAGATATGTCGGCCCCGTCGTGGGCGAAACGGCGATTTCCACATTCAGGGAAGCATTGATCCAGGCTGGCGCGTTAGCAAGGGGCCAGAACGGATGAGGTATATCGCATTTGCTTTCCTCCTGCTGCTTCCGGTGACGGCCTTGGCGGTCGAGCCAGACGAGATGTTGCAGGATCCTGTACTGGAGCAACGCGCCCGTGAAATATCACGGGAACTGCGCTGCGTTGTCTGCCAGAATCAGGACATCGACAGCTCCAACGCCGGGGTTGCGCGGGACCTGCGCATACTGGTGCGCGAAAGGCTTGTTGCCGGTGACAGCGACAAGGAGGTCATCGCGTACATCCACGCCCGGTATGGCGATTATGTCCTGATGCGCCCGCCCCTGAATCGCGCCACTCTCGCGCTCTGGATGGCGCCCTTCGTGTTTGCGCTTGTTTCGCTGCTTGTCGGCTGGACCGTCATTTCGAGAAGCCGGCGCAGGGCTGCCGCAACGGGATTTTCCGATGACGAAAAAGCGGAAATTGCGCGTTTCATTGAAGAGAACGCTTCAAAGGACGGTTCATGATCTGGTTGGTTTTCGCCCTGTTATCCGTTGTAGGTCTGCTTTTCATGGGCCTGCCGCTGCGCCATCGGTCGTCGCGGACACCCGTCCCGGCTGACGCCACGGATGCGGTCCTCATGGATCAGTTGGATGAGGTTCGGCGGGATCTTGAGCGCGGTGTCATTTCCGACACCGAGGCCACGGCGGCGGAGCAGGAGATCAAGAGACGGATCCTCGTGCAGTCGCGCCGGTCCGTTCTGTCAGATGGGAAACCGGCGGCAGGGGGCCGCTTGATGGTCGTTCTGAGCGCAGTGTTCGTGCCGGTCTTCGCTTTTGGATATTACTCCGCAATGGGCTCGCCAGAGATCCCAGGTGTCGCCTTTGCCGAACGTGCCACTGAACGGCAGGAAGCGGCGGAAATCGCCGAATTGACAGATCGTCTGTACGTCCGGCTCAGTTCAGACCCCGAAGGCGGGCCTTCGGAAGGCTGGATGCTGCTGGGGCAAACCTATTCGAAAATGGGCCGGTATGCGGATGCAGCCGATGCATATAGAGTTGTCGCACAACGACCGGAGGCCGATTCCGCCGTCTTCTCCATGTTGGCCGAGGTTCTGATCTACGCAGAGCAAGGTGTGGTGACACCTGAAGCGGACACCGCGATTGATCGGGCGTACGAACTGGATCCTTCCAATCCCGGTGCTGCCTTTTTCAAGGCAGTCTCGCTCGAGCAGAAGGGCGATGAGGCTCGGGCTCACGAAACGCTGGTGGCCCGGCTGGACGATGCGGATAGGTTTTTCCCGTGGATGGAAAGCTTTGTTGGCGAAGCCAACCGGATTGGCGCGAAGATCGGCAAGGCTCCGATCTCGCTGGCCGACTATGCCCCGAAGACCAGTGCGTCCGGCCCGACACAGGAAGACATCGAAAACGCGCAGGACATGAGTGTGGAGGAACGACAGGATTTCATCCGCTCGATGGTCGAACGGCTGGCCACGCGGCTGGAAGATGAGCCTGACGATCTTGATGGATGGATGCGGCTTGGCAATGCCTATTCGGTTCTGGGTGATACCGCGCCGGCAATCGCGGCGTTTGAACACGCTGAAATCCTGTTGTCGGAGGCGCCGGGAGATGACCCGCGCCGTCAAGCCGTGCAAAGCGCGTTGGAACGGTTGCGCCCGTAGTGGCGTGGGCGGCCGTCGCTGTGCAGGTGAATGTGAGGCAGGATCAAGGTTTGGCGCTTAATCGAAAGCCCATCCGGTCCGGCCGTCGTCACAGACTATTTCGTGGGTAGTACCTTCAGACTGACCGACCAAGCGACATCCTACGGGAAGCATGACGTCGTGTGCCGCATCCCGTGTCACGGAAGGGGGCTCAAGTGGGCAAAGCTTGCCCGAGGCCGACTGGGCACAACCGCCGAGGGCCAGAATACCTGCAATCGGAATTCCGATTGTCAGCCGCGTTCTAGCGGGCGCGTACCAGTTCTCGTTCGGGAGCTTGGCCATCTTCAAATTCTGCATCCACAGTCGCCTCGTTCGCCTGTTCAACTCTTGACCCGTGACACGACTTTCCCATCATCCTGTGCATGACGACATGCGCACCAAGACAAAGTGCGAGCGGCGCAAAAAGGCCGACGTTGCCCCACAGACCCGCGATCGTGCCGCCTGCAATAAAGAATGCGGCGACTGGAAACAACATAACGGCACAACAGGCCATCATACCATACTGCATCAGTTTCGATGAACCGGTGGATTTTTGACTTTGATTGTCAGACATGTAGCTCTCCAGAATATGCTCGTGTTCTTCTGCGACATTCCAGTGAGGCAAGGTCAAGGGTACATTCGGATACAATTTGATCAGATGACAGCCTGCGGGTCGTTGACCAAGTTGGCCCGTCAGGTTGCCAGATCCAACGCATAGGACAGGAATGTGACGAGGGGGATCGGGGTCAGGCTGAACAGCAAGGCCATGCTCATTGTCCTGAACATGGTAGGCTTCGATGCCTCGCCAGAAGGTTCTGTCAGAACCACCAGAAGCGCGATGAAGGTGCCGGGCGCCAGGGCATAGAGATATACGCCCGAGATGTTCCCAAACATGAACGACCGCTCGAGCGTTGGTCCGACCACGCTCAAAGCTGTTGCACGGCTGCCGTTGAACGAGCCGAACAGATCGGCCGACATCACATAGACGGCAATGTGAACCCCAATGAATGCGACACTCCGCAGCAGGCCATCTAAAACCAGGTAAACAATCGGCCGATGCTGGTACTGTTTCAGCGCGACCGATGCGGAAACGAACCCCAAGTAATTCACGAGGAAAACGACCACAAACCCATTGGTAAAGACCTGCCGGAGGAAGCGCGAGAGCGCGGTCCCATTCGTCAGCAGCAGCGTCGCAAAACCAGGCGTTGCGAGGATGTAGACAAGCAGGAACGGCAATATGCTTGCCAAGCTCAGAACGGATACGTTCCAACAAAATCTGCCGAATGGTAAGGTCGGCGAAAAACTTTGTCGGAACGTATCGCGGGCAAACACGTCAGCCGTGGGTTGCGAAGACTTGCGTCGACCCATCCATCAGTACAAGCAGCACATCATAGGGATCACCTTGGGGGCCCATGCCGGGCGAACCCATGGGCATCCCCGGTGCTGTCAGACCGCGCGCGACAGGCTTTTCGCTCAGCAACCGCTCGATGTCAGCCGCTGGCACGTGACCCTCAACGAAGTATCCGCCCACGGACGTCGTGTGGCATCCTGCCAGTTCTGGCGCGATGCCGTGTTTCTGCTTCAGAACCTGAAGCGTGTCGTAATCCACGTCCTCGACCGATGCCTTGAAACCGGCAGAGATCATCTCATTTACCCAAGCGCCGCAGCAGCCGCAGGTCGGTGTCTTTGTCACCTGCAACGTCGGTGCGGCGGTTTGCGACAAAGCAGGCCCGGCCAGGACCATGCTGAGTGCCGTAAGGCCAAATTCACGTCTGTTCATTTAAAACTCCTCGATGTTCTGCCTTAAATAGTTGCTCGTTATCCCGGAGTCGACTGCCCGCCCTGTTACATTTGGCTACAAACACGGGATGGGCGTCCCTTGGTGAAAATGACTATGTTGGCGGCATGAGCGATCTGCCACGCATCCTTGTCGTCGATGACCATTCAGAGATCCGGAAATCCGTCACCAGTTATCTGGAACGCAACGGCATGCGTGCTTCAGCGGCGGAAAATGCAGTAGAGATGGACGCAAGGCTCGCGGAAGCGCGGTTCGATCTGATTGTTCTCGATGTCATGATGCCGGGGGAAGACGGACTTTCTGCGTGCAGGCGATTGCGCAAGGAAGGGCACACCCCGATCCTGATGCTGACCGCATTGGGTGACGACGAAGACCGCATCGCTGGTCTCGATGGCGGGGCTGACGATTATCTCGCCAAGCCGTTCAATCCCCGGGAACTGGTGGCGCGGATCAACGCGATATTGCGTCGGACGCAGCTGATCCCAAAACCGAATGGTTTTGCGGGGAAAACGTTGAAGTTTGCACACCTAAAGCTGGATTTCGATGGCCGCACACTGATTGACCAAGGCGGTTCGCGTACGCAACTTACATCCGGTGAACTCAAACTCCTGACCCTGTTCCTGCAAAGGCCAAGGACGGTCATTGGCCGCGACGAGCTGCTCAAATTGAGCACCGGCCGGGTCGCCGGTCCATTGGACCGAACCATCGACAATCAGGTGAGCCGGTTGCGCCGGAAGATGGAAGAGGACGTTTTGCGCCCGAAGATCATCGCGACTGTCCGGCATGGGGGGTATAGTCTTTCCTGCGATGTCGAGATTTGCGAATGAAGCTGCTTCCGCGGACGTTGCGTGCACAGATTGCCCTTCTGGTCCTCGGTGTCTTGATCCTCGCGCAAGCTCTGAGTCTTTGGTTTTTCGTTGATGAACGCTCGTTAGCCATTCAGGCCGCCATCGGTGCCGAAGCCGCCGGAAGGGCCGCAAATGTCGCACAGTTGATTGAAGGCGCACCCCCGGAATTGCATGCCCAGATCGTCCGCGCGGCAACGTCTCCGCTCGTACGGTTCGACCTTACAGACGAGCCGTCGGTTGCACACGGACAACACGATGACGGTGGAGCGGTCGAAGCGCGGATACGGGCACTGCTTCAGGAAAGCTACAGCCGGGATATCCGGGTTGAGGTTCATGAAATCGAGGGAGGTCTGCTGCCCCTTCCGAACCTGTCACCGGAAATGGCGCAAATGCACGCCGAAATGATGCAGGGCAGCCTTGCGGCCATCGAGATGGAGCTGTCCATTGCGCTGTCCGGTGGGAATTGGCTCAACATCGAGACGCGGTTCGAACGGCCGCCTCTGCAAAGGTCGCTGGCGTCCAACATATCCTTTGCACTGACTGCGGGACTTCTGCTGGTTGCAAGTTTCTGGTTTCTCCTGTCCCGACTGACCGGACCACTCAACGATCTCGCGACTGCGTCCGAACGTCTGGGTCGCGGCGCCGCCAAGGGCGATCTGCCGGTCGTAGGGCCGAAGGAAGTTCGGGATCTGACCCGATCATTCAACATCATGCAGGATCGCCTGACGCGATTTGTCAGTGACCGGACCCAGATGCTTGCAGCGCTTGCGCATGATCTGCGCTCGCCTTTGACGGCGCTTAGGGTGCGGGCCGAAATGGTGGACGACGAAGACACGCGCACGTCCTTGGTGGCGTCAAGTGAAGAGATGCAACGGATGGTCGATGCGACCCTCGATTTCGCGAAGGGCGTCGGACAGCATGAAGAGGTCCAATCGGTTGATCTGCACGATCTGATCACTGGTATGGGCTTGGACAAGGTTCAGGTGACCAGCCAAGGTCCACTCATCGTATCCGTGAAACCAAGCGCGATGGGGCGCGCGTTGAGAAACCTGATTGAGAACGCGATCCGCTACGGGAGTGAGGCCAGGGTTTCGTGGCAACGCATGGGCAGTGAGGTAGTGGTCGCCATCGACGATCAGGGGCCCGGTATTCCCGACAATCAGCTGGAGGCTGTTTTCGGACCCTATGTCAGGCTCGAGACGTCGCGATCACAGGATACCGGCGGTCATGGCCTGGGGCTGTCGATTGCGCGCAGCATCATCCTTGAGCACGGTGGTTCTATCGAACTGAAAAACCGCACTGATGGGGGTCTGCGCGCTGAAATCACGCTGCCCGTCAAACAAAGCGCCGAGTCAGCCCCGAAAGAGGAAGGCTCGCCACATATGGCGCGGGTTGTTCGTCACCTCAAACCCGACTAGTTTAGTGAGGCAAGTATATGAAACGAAGATATTTCCTGACTTCTGTTGCAGCTCTTTCGGTGAGTGGAAAAACAGCATTCGCGCATAGTGACGCAGAGCACGACCGGCGCGTCGGGCCATCTGTGGTGCCCCCGGAGCAGTTGCCGCGCCAGGTTCCGTTCACCGAGGCAGACAAACCGGGAGAAATACATGTCGATCCGAACCAGTTCGCTTTATTTTGGACTTTGCCGAACAATCGGGCAATCAGGTATACCGTCGGAATTGGCCGGGAGGGGCTCTATGAATCCGGCGAGTTCTATGTCGCGCGCAAGCAAAAGTGGCCGCGGTGGACGCCCACACCCGCCATGATAGCCAGAGATCCTGACCGATATCTTCGTTTTGCGGGCGGTGTGCCCGGTGGGCTGAACAATCCACTCGGTGCCCGCGCCTTGTATCTTTACCAGCCAGGGCGTGGGGACACCTACCTGAGAATTCACGGCACAACGGATCCGAAGACGATTGGTCGACGTGTCTCAAACGGCTGTGCAAGGCTTACCAATAATCAGATCATCGAACTCTATGAGAAGGTCCCGCTCGACACGCGTGTTGTCCTGAAACCCATCGAGGTTTGAGGCAGCAGCGCGAAGACGTGTCCGTTGGCCGGGATACATATCGTTACATAATATCAGGCCCCGGACTGTTCATGAAATGCGACCAGGCGGGTAGTCTAGTGGATAGGCAGACAACAACATGAGGCCATATGATGACCCGCAAGCAAACACGTGTAACGCGTCGAGCATTCACGGCAGGTGCCGCACCGGCAGCTTTCGCGGCCCCGTCCATCCTGCGTGCCCAGGTGGATCAAACCAGTGTCCGAAGGAATATCTCATCGTTTCGTACACACGCTTGGCAAGACCACTTTGACGCTTTGGACAAGGGTATCATCATCGCAGACACCGTTACCCGCGTGATGCAACACTGGACGGCCGATGGCGAAATGCGCATTTATCCGACATCGGTTCCCTTGTCTGACGAGCTGACAAAGCGCGGCTACACGACAGTCACGTTCAAGGACCCCGAACCTGACTGGACCCCTACACCCTCCATGCGCGAACGTGACCCGTCTTTGCCAGCCTATATGCCGCCCGGGCCGGATAACCCGTTGGGCGTCCGTGCCCTGCCCCTGAGTTGGACGTACTACAGGATTCACGGCACCCATGATACGCGCAAGATCGGAAGACGCTCTTCAAGCGGGTGTATCGGTCTCTACAACGAGCAAATCATCGAGGTGTTCGAAAGGACACCGGTCGGCACGCAGGTACGATTAATCTGATGTCGAAGTCCGGCATCCTGATTGCGGCGTTTTTTGTCGTCGGTGGCGCGGTTGTGATCTGGCAGCAATTGCAGCCATCGTCTTCGATGCCCGGCCACACAATGACAACGCCTGATCTTTCGCAGACGGAAGAGGGCGCGCCGATTGCAGACGTGGTTGTGCCTGCTGAATTCTCAGCAAATGCCCAATTGGGAAAGCGTGTTTTCGATGGCGCTTGCGCCGCTTGTCACGGTGCGAATGCTGCCGGACAGAATGGCGTGGCACCGCCGCTTGTCCACAAGATCTATGAACCGAGCCATCACGGTGACGCCGCTTTTTTGCTTGCCGCGAAACAAGGTGTCAGAGCGCACCATTGGAAGTTTGGCAATATGCCGCCAGTTGAAGGCGTCACACCCGGCGATGTGAAGATGGTTGTTGCATATGTGCGGGAACTTCAGCGCGCCAACGGGATCAATTGACAGGAATGACCAACATGAACATGAAGATATGGATTACTGCCATTGCGATCGGGACGACCGGCGTTGCTGCCTTGGCGCATTCCGGAGCAACCGGCGTGGTGCTGGAGCGGATGCAGGGCATGTCCGCGATGGCCAAAACACTCAAGACGCTATCACCCATGATGCGGGGTCAGGTACCTTATGACGCCGATGTCGTCCGCAGGGAAGCTGGCGCGATGATCGGCCATGCCGGTGAGCAAATGACGCGACTGTTTCCTGAAGGCTCGGGTGGCGGAGTGTCCAAGGCGTTGCCGTCGGTCTGGGAAAACAGCGAAGAGTTCGCGGCCCTTGCGCAAGAGTTGAGAACAGCCGCCGAAGGATTGAAGTTGAGCGCAGGCAATGGGTTGGCCGCAGCACAGGGCAACGGTAGCGAATCAATGATGGGCGGCGCCACTGACGGGATGATGGGTGGCGGGTCCGCGCCTGCAATGGGAGGGGGCATGATGGGATCGGACCTTCCCATGACGACCGAGATGTTTGCGGACATGCCGACCGACCGTGCGTTCGCGATGGTCGCCCAGACCTGTTCGGCCTGCCACCAGAAGTTCCGCAAAGAGGACAAGTGATCAGATGCGGTGGTGGCGTTGGATCATCGGTGCGGGGGTCGTCGGCGGCATCGGCGTTGTCGCGGCAACGATAGCCTGGCCGATCGGTGGGCCAGTCTCGGACCTGACCCTGCAAGGCGATGCCCAGCGGGGGTCGTATCTGGCGCGCGCCAGTGGATGCATTGCGTGCCACACCAACTTTGAAGCTGGCGGGGCGCCATTGGCAGGAGGAGCGCCGCTCCGGACCGATTTCGGTACGTTCTATCCGCCAAATCTGACCACCGATGTCGAACACGGAATGGGGGGCTGGACCGTAGAAGACTTTGCAAGGGCCGTCCGGCAGGGTGTTTCCCCGGATGGTGATCCTTATTATCCGACCTTCACCTATCCGTTTTACGCGAACTTCACGGATCAAGACATTGCCGATCTGTGGGCCGCGTTCCAGACCGTGCCAGCCGTGAGCGTGTCGGCCCCGGCGCACGAGGTGCCATTCCCGTTCGATCAGCGGTGGGGAATGAAACTTTGGCGGGCGGCTTTTCTAACGAAGCCTGATACAAAACCAGTGGCGGACAAAAGCGATGCATGGAACAGGGGCAAGCTGTTGGTCAACGGGGCCGCGCATTGCTCTGCCTGCCACACGTCGCGAAACTTTGCAGGTGCGCGCATCGTGGCGGAACGGTTTTCCGGCAACGACGCCTTGCCCGGAGGCGGCAAAGCGCCTTCGATCCGGTCACGCGACCTTTTGTCAGAAGGCTGGACGGTGGACGATATGGCTTATGCTTTGCGATCTGGAATAACTCCTTCCGGCGACGTCTTTGGTGGTTCAATGGCCGAAGTCGTGCGCTATGGCACAGGCTTTCTGAGCGATGCGGACTTGAACGCGATGGCCACCTACCTGCTGGACAACAAATCATAATCTTGGGAACCCACGAATGATCACGCTCAATCGCCGCCAGTTTCTGGCAACATCTGCTGCGTTCAGTGGTCTGTCGGCCAGCACTGGATTTGCGGGCACGCCATTCGCGACCCTGACAGCCCAGCAAAGCGACGTGCAGCTGCTGCCCGGCGACTATGGCAAGACATCGCTTTGGTGCTTTGACGGCGGCTCACCCGGTCCGGAGATTCGCGTGGCGCAGGGGGGGCGTGTCCAGCGCAGGTTGGTCAACCGGTTTTCTCAGGGAACGTCGACGCATTGGCACGGCATCCGCATCAACAATGCAATGGATGGCGTTTCCGGCCTGACCCAGGACGCGGTCCAGCCGGAGGAAACATTCGACTATGATTTTACCGTCCCGGACGCCGGGACCTATTGGTACCATGCCCATAATAGGTCGTTCGAGCAGGTGGGCAGAGGGCTTTACGGTGCACTGATCGTGGAAGAGGCCGAGCCTCTCGACATTGATCGCGAGGAAGTCCTGATCCTGGATGACTGGCTTATTGATCCCGAAACCGCGCAAATCAAGGACGACTTCGGCGCGTCTCATGATCTTAGCCACGCAGGGCGCATCGGAAACCTGCTGACGACCAATGGAACCTTCAATCTGGGCCTGCGTGCCCGAAAGAACGAAAGACTGCGTTTGCGGCTGATCAATGCTGCCAATGCGCGCAATTTCCAGCTGGGCCTGGAAGGCCTGGACGGTTGGGTGGTCGCGCTGGACGGCATGCCCTTGACGGCACCCGTGAAGGTGACAGAGGCGATGATCCTCGCTCCGGCACAACGGATTGACCTGATCGTCGATGTGGTCGCGGATGTTGGTGAAGCGGCTCATATTCTTCAGTTCGGCCGGGAAGAAGCCTTCAGCCAGGTTGCATTCGAGGTTGTTGAGGGGGGCACGACAAACCGTCGCGACGCGCCCTTGGCCTTGCCGCCGAACGACCACAGGATGGTCGACCTGAAAGAAGCCACGACGCTCAGCCTCAGCATGGAAGGCGGTGCCATGGGTCGCATGAGGTCCGCCTCCCTAGGAGGTGAGCTCAAGCCGATTGGCGAGATCGTCGAGGCCGGGTATTTCTGGTCGTTCAACGGCAGAGTGGATGGCATCAACGGTGATCCCCTTGCGCGGCTGGACCGCGGCCAGAATGTACGATTGAAGATGGTGAACGACACGGCGTTTCCGCACGCGATGCACCTGCATGGCATTCACTTCCACGAGGTCGCCGAAAACGGCACCCTTGGGCCACTGCGTGACACGACCCTTCTTGAACGGGGTCAGACGCGCGAGATTGCCTTTGTGGCGGACAACCCGGGCCAATGGCTGCTACATTGCCACATGCTGTCGCATGCGGCTTCGGGCATGATGACCAAGATCGTCGTTGGATGACCCCGCGATCCGTCTATCTTGCGTTGGGCGTAGTTACCGTTGCGGTGGCTACCATATTCCTGTGGACCCGGTCCGGCGGAACCGACCATACGGCGGAAAACCTCATCAACTCCTCAGCCGATGTGGCCGCGGGCGAAGTTCTCTATGCCGAAAATTGCGCCGCGTGCCATGGCGCAAATTTGGAAGGTGAAGAAAACTGGCGCAGTCCGCGTGATGACGGAAGCCTGCCCGCACCGCCGCATGATGCAAGCGGCCACACTTGGCACCACGCGGACAGCATGCTGTTCGCCTACACCAAGCTGGGGGGCGCCGAGGTTCTCGCGGCGCAAGGCGTTGACTTCAACAGCGGCATGCCCGGTTTCGGCGACCAACTGAGCGACGGGGAAATCTGGGACATCCTCGCATACATCAAGTCAACATGGCCGGAGCGTGAACGCGCCACGCAAGCCGAGCGCACGGCCCAGGATATTGCCTCACAAGGAGACGGATAATGAAAAGATTCTTGGCTACCACCGCACTGTTAATGCTTCCCATCGCTGCGACGGCAGACGGCATGGACGAAGACCGGATCAAGGAACTGGTGCTGGAAGCCATCCGCGAGAATCCGGGCATCGTGTTCGAGGCCGCGCAGTTGTTCGAACAGCAACAGCAGGCGTTGCAGGCGCAAGCCGCAGCGCAGGTTCTCGATACGGAAAAAGCCACGCTTGAAAATGATCCCAATGCGCCCGTTCTGGGCAATCCGGATGGCGATGTCACGGTTGTCGAATTCTTCGACTACAACTGCCCCTATTGCCGCCGGGTTAAACCTGAAATGGAGGCCCTGCTCGCTGCTGATCCCAACGTCAGGGTCGTTTACCGGGAATGGCCCATTCTGGGGGACGGGTCGGTTTTTGCCGCCCGCGCGGCGCTGGCGTCCCGAAACCAGGGCAAATATGAAGAGTTTCATTGGGCCATGATGCAACTGAAGGAACGCGCAGAGGAAGCATCGATTCTCCGCACTGCGGAAGACATCGGCCTCGATGTTGCACAGTTGCGTCGCGACATGAACGGACCGGAAATCGAAGAACACATACAGACTTCCATGCGGCTTGCGCAATCTCTGGGGTTCAGTGGCACACCTTCATTTGTGATCGGCGACAGTCTTGCGCCGGGCCTGATCCAGGCGGACCAGATGATCGAGCTTGTCGATCAGGCACGGGCCGCCGAATAAGGACAATCCTACGCGGCTGAAGCGTCGTAGCCAGCGTCAGCGATGGCTTGCCGCACGGTCGCCTGTTTCAATGTGCTTTGGACAGTGACAAGGCGAAGGTCCAGATCGGCCGTGACAACGGCTGATGGATCCTTTGCCTTGATGCCGCTTTCTATAGCGGATGTGCAGTGTCCACAGCTCATTTTCGGGACGGAAAAAATCATGAAGGCCTCCATTTTTGGTACAACCTCAGACTTGGTCGTTCCATCGGGAGGAAGGTCAAGCAAATATCAAAAAAAATTAGATACTCTCTTGAGCTTCCAGCAACTGGAAGCCCTATATCAGGGTAAGTTCAACCGAGGAGGCCCTCATGACCGACCCCAATACGATACGTCTATCCGTTTCCGGCATGAACTGTGCGTCTTGTGTGGGCAGGGTTGAGAAGGCTTTGAACGAGGTTCCGGGCCTTTCGAACGTCAGTGTCAACCTTGTGAACGAAACGGCTCAATTTCAGATGGATAATCCGGCCACCACGGGCGTGGCGGTCACGGCCCTCTCGAACGCCGGATACCCGGCACGGACGGGGCGCGTAACATTGAACGTAGACGCCATGTCCTGCGCGTCCTGTGTCGGTCGGGTTGAAAAGGCGCTTGTACGGACACCCGGCGTATTGAATGCGGCGGTCAATCTGGCAACCGAAACGGCTGTGGTAGAGTATCTGCCAGATGCCATCACCCCGGAAAAGATTGCCCGGATCAGTACGGAGGCGGGGTACCCGGCCGAGATTGCGCAGAGCGATGCGCACGAGGACCGATCGGACCGCAAGGCAGAAGAAGCCGACGCGCTGGCGCGCCGTGTCATCCTTGCCGCGATCCTGACCGTGCCGGTGTTCGTTCTGGAAATGGGAAAACATACCATACCCGGCTTTGAGGGCCTGATTGAGAGCACAATCGGCATTCAAACGTCATGGCTGATCCAATTCGCGCTTGCCACGGTGGTTCTTTTCGGACCGGGTTGGGGGTTCTTTGCGAAGGGCATTCCGGCGTTGATCAAGCGTGCCCCGGATATGAACAGCCTTGTCGCACTGGGAACCGGGGCGGCGTGGACTTATTCCGTAGTCGCGACCTTCCTGCCTCAGGTGCTGCCTGACGGTGTGCGCGCCGTCTATTTCGAAGCAGCGGCGGTTATTGTCGTTCTGATCTTGTTGGGTCGCTGGCTTGAAGCGCGGGCCAAGGGCAAGACCGGTGCAGCCATTCAGGCCCTTCTTGGTCTGCAGGCAAAGACAGCCAGGGTCCTGCGTGACGGGCAGGCGACCGAGGTTGACATCAAGGAACTGCGGATCGGCGATCAGATCCTCGTGCGTCCCGGTGAAAGGCTGCCTGTCGATGGCGAGGTCACAGAAGGATCAAGCAACGTCGATGAAAGCATGATCACCGGTGAACCCCTCGCCGTGCCAAAGGCTGCTGGCGAACCGGTGACCGGCGGCACGGTGAACGGCACCGGGAGCCTGACCATAACGGCGACGCGAGTCGGGGCGGATACCACGCTGGCGCAGATTATCCGCATGGTCGAAGATGCTCAGGGGGCCAAGCTGCCGATCCAAGGCCTAGTGGATCGCGTGACCATGTGGTTCGTGCCTGCCGTTCTGGTTCTGGCGCTTGCGACTGTGGTTGTCTGGCTGCTGGTCGGTCCCGATCCGGCTCTGACCTTTGCGCTTGTGGCGGGTGTCTCCGTTCTGATCATTGCGTGCCCCTGCGCCATGGGGTTGGCCACGCCCACCTCGATCATGGTGGGGACAGGACGCGCGGCTGAGATGGGGGTGTTCTTCCGCAAGGGAGATGCGCTGCAACATCTGGATGAAGTTGGCGTTGTCGCATTGGACAAGACCGGGACGGTCACGCAAGGGCAACCCAGTTTGACAGACCTCATCACGGCCGACGGCTTTGACCGGGCAGAGACACTCGCCCTCATCGCATCTGTCGAGGCGCAGTCTGAGCACCCGGTGGCAGAGGCCATTGTGCAGTCCGCAAAGAGCGAAGGCCTGTCCTGGCCTGATGCGACGGAATTCCGGTCCGTGACCGGCTACGGTGTCGAGGCGCTTGTCCAGGGCCGCAAGGTTCATGTCGGTGCGGATCGCTTCATGGTGCAGCAGGGCATTGACACCAGCCCGCTGGAAGACCGCGAAAGGGCCTTGGCCGAAAAGGGACGCACCGCGCTTTATGCTGCGGTGGACGGATCCCTGGCGGCCGTGATTGCCGTGGCAGACCCGGTCAAATCCTCCAGCGCCGAAGTGATCGCAGCTCTGCATGATCGAGGGATCAAGGTCGCGATGATCACCGGAGACAAGAAGGCCACGGCAGATGCCATCGCCCGCGAGGTCGGGATCGACCATGTCATTGCAGGGGTGTTGCCGGATGGAAAAGTCGCCGCCCTGGACGAATTGCGGCAAGGGAACAGCAAGATCGCCTTTGTCGGAGACGGCATCAACGACGCGCCAGCGCTGGCCCATGCCGATGTCGGCATCGCCATCGGAACCGGCACGGATGTCGCAATCGAAAGCGCCGACGTGGTGTTGATGTCGGGCGACCTGCGCGGCGTGGTGAATGCCATCGACGTGTCGCGCAAGACCATGCGCAACATACGGCAGAACCTTATCTGGGCCTTTGGCTATAACGTCGCGCTGATCCCTGTGGCGGCGGGCGCGCTTTACCCGGCCTTTGGATTGCTCCTGTCGCCGGTGTTTGCCGCCGGGGCCATGGCGCTGTCCTCCGTGTCGGTTCTGACCAACGCGCTGCGGCTGCGACGGATCAAGGCGACGATGTCGGAACAGGATCCGCCCCACGACGCGGAGACGAAATTCGCAACGCAGCCCGCAGAATAGGAGACAGGTGTGAACATCGGAGAAGTATCAGAACGCGCGGGTTTGCCAGCGAAGACAATCCGCTACTACGAAGACATCGGCCTTGTCCGGCCTTTGCGCAGCGACAACGGCTATCGCGCCTTTCGCGACAGCGACATCCACAAGCTCGCATTTCTCGGTCGCGCCAGGACGTTCGGGTTCTCGATCGAAGACTGCCGCACGCTGCTTGATCTCTATGAAGATGAGACGCGGGAAAGTGCACAGGTCAAGGCTGTCGCTCAAGAGCATCTGGCCGCCGTTGACGAAAAAATCGCCCAGCTCAAGTCGATGCGAGAGACCCTGGCTCACCTCGTTGACGCCTGCCAGGGCGATCACCGCCCCGATTGTCCAATCCTGAAAGATCTGGCCAAAGACCCGTAACGCACGATGCCTGGGCCAGACATTTATGGGGTTTCATGCCGTTTCGATATATCGTCTTGAAACCCTCCAGCGCTGGAATGTTGTTCCTCCACAAATAGAATCCATGATGGAGAGATCAGATGTCTGAAGATGCGATCGGGAAATCTCGTGGCGGGTCCGACACCCGTTCAAGTGAAGGTGCAGCACATTCGGGAGGCCATTCAGGTTCATCCTATGGCCGGTTTCTGGCGATGGTCGGCACATCGACTGCGATCATGTTCGGCCTGATGTACATCAACTCGTACTCCTTCGAACATGTCTACTGGAGCGAAACCCGATTTTACATGACGTTCATCATGGGCGCGACGATGGCGACCGTGATGCTCCTTTTCATGTTGAACATGTATAAGAACAAGGGCGTCAACGCCGCGATCATTCTCGGGTCTGTCGTGATGTTCGCCGGCGCGCTCTGGCTCGTGAGAAGCCAGGAGACCATTCAGGACGAAAGCTGGATGAGCGCGATGATTCCGCACCACTCCATTGCGATCATGACAAGCGAACGGGCCGAGCTGACAGATCCAAGGGTCGAGGCGCTGGCTTCGGAAATTGTGACGGCGCAAAACCGCGAAATTTCCGAAATGCGTTTCCTCATAGATGACATTGAGGCAAATGGCGAAGCCGGTCCTGAATGGCCACTTGGTGAAGCGGACGGTCCGGCTGAAATGGAGGGGCTTCAAGAAGCGATTGCAACCCCGGTGATTGCCGGAATCCGTCCTGCACCGCTCAAAGCCGAAGAAATAACACGCGCACTGGGGTCCGACGGACAATGCCGTTTCATTCGCGCCGTGAACGCCGATCCCATTCTGGTCACGGACGGGGCGGGGAACGGCGTCGCCAAGATATCCGGATCGCTGGTCAACTTCACGTCGCAAGACACAGTGACGTCCGGTGGCGTCCTGTCTGCCGATGGTGGCCAATTCACGCTGGCGCCGGGTGACGCGGACGGTGAAGACGCCACCCTGCTGTTTGAATTGACGGGAGAGACGCCTCTGACTGTCGGATTTACCGGGTATTGGACCTGCAACGGTTAAAGGATTTAAAGGAACGCGTCATGACGAGAGAGGCAAAATCCACCCCGAAGACGGCGGTTTTGTACCGAATGGTGATGGAGGAGCATGTTTGTCCCTATGGGCTGAAAATCGAAGGACCTGCTTGAGCGGGAGGGGTATTCGATTGAGGACCGGCCTCTGAACACCCGCGAGGAAACGGATGCTTTCATGGAAGAACACGGTGTCGAAACGACTCCGCAGACCTTTATCGGCAATGAAAGAATTGGTGGCTATGACGCGCTGAGGGAATTTTTCGGCCAGGACGTAAAGGATGACGACGAGACGACTTATCAACCCGTCATTGCGATATTCGCTGTCGCATTCCTTATGGCGCTTGGTCTCAGTTGGGCGTTTTACGGTTCGATCCTGACGCTGCGGGCATTCGAGTGGTTCATCGCGATCTCGATGAGCTTTCTTGCTGTTCAAAAACTGCAGGACGTCGAGACGTTTTCCACGATGTTTCTGAACTACGATCTGCTTGCCCAGAAATGGGTGCGCTATGGCTATGTCTATCCCTTCGGCGAAGCACTTGCCGGTATTCTCATGGTCGCCGGTGCCTTGGTCTGGATCAGCGCGCCTGTTGCACTGTTCATCGGTACGGTCGGAGCGGCTTCAGTTTTCAAGGCCGTCTACATCGATAAGCGCGAGATCAAGTGCGCCTGCGTGGGCGGCGGTTCAAACGTGCCGCTGGGTTTCGTGTCCCTGACCGAAAACCTGATGATGATATTCATGGGCGTCTGGATGTCGGCGCGTGCGATGGGCCTCTTTTAGGCCTAACCATCCGTTTTCAAAGCGGTCACAGGGTCGCCAAGTGCAGCCCTGCTCAGCGCGTCGAGAACGGCTTCGGACGTCAGAACCTCGGACAGGATGATCCCGTCTGGCGCGTTTGGCCCGTAGACGATGTTGAACGGGATGCCAAACCTGTTGTGGCTTTCCAGATACCGGGAAATGTCAGTGCTGGGCCTAGTCCAGTCTGCCCGCATCGCAACGACATTATCACCCCGCAGTTGGTCGACCACGGGCGCACGGTCCAGCACCAGCGTCTTGTTGGCCTTGCACGTCAGGCACCAGTCTGCGGTCACGTCGACAAAGACGGTTTTTCCCTGCGACACCAGTTTCGGTATCTCGGAGCGATCGAACGCGACCCAGTCCTGGCCCACCGCTCTCGTCTGCGGCGGGATTGTCAGCGCCGTCGGCACCAGAAGGCTGAGAACAGCAACCACCACCAGCGCTGTCGGGCGCGTCAATCTGCCCGGCAAACGTATTGTTGCGAGAAGAATGAAAAGGCTCGTCATAAGCAGCACGGTCATGGCCACCCGGCCACCCGCCACCCCTATCAGTACCCAGAGCAGCCAGATCGCGGTCCCGGCCAGAAGACCGGCAAGCACCCATTTGACGACAACCATCCAACGTCCCGGCCTGGGCAACAACCGGACCAGACCAGGCTTCCCCGCCAGAACCAGATAGGGCAGGGAGAGCCCAAGCCCCAGAGCCGTGAAAACGAGAATGACATCAATCGGGCGCCCGGACAGGGCAAAGGCAACCGCTGTCCCCAAAAACGGGGCCGAGCAGGGCGTGGCCAGCACCGCCGCGAAGGCGCCTGTTGCAAAATCTCCGCCATACCCGTCGCGACCGCTTGATCTGGCCAGCCGTGACTGCAACACGGAGGGCAATGAAACTTCGAACACCCCGAACAGATTGGCAGAGAACACGGCAAGCACCAGAAACATGACGGTCAGGAAAACAGGGCTTTGGAATTGCAGGCCCCACCCAACGGTGACGCCGACGGATTGCAGAACCAGAATGATTGCGGCGAGGGCCCACATGAACACCAGAACGCCAAGCGCCGACATCAGGAACCCATTCCGGACCTCGTGCGCTGGCTTGTTTCCATGATTGAGAACCGATGTCAGCTTGATGGACAGGACAGGCAGAACACAGGGCATGACATTCAGGATCAGACCGCCAAGAAAGGCAAAGGCCGCAATCGCCAGGATTTGCGTCAGATCCGGCAGGTTCGCCATAACCTCGAATGGTGCACCCGGGATGCGGTCTGACCAAGCGGGCTGCGCTGTCACCGCGCGTGATCCATCGGTCAAAGTCAGTTGCAGGGGCGGCGGATCCTCCCCTTGCGCGAGAAGAGGCAGCTTGGCCCAAAGGGCTGTTCCCGCATCATCGGTTCGGATGTCCGGTTTGCCAAAGGTGAATTCCGGCCCCAGTTCCGGAAAGATATCCGGCTTCACAAAGGCATTCGCACTGCGCGCCGTCACATAAAGCGCATCATCCGCGATCACCGCCGTTTCGACAATGATGTCGCTCTCTTCGGGACCAAGCGGCACCCGCTGGGCATACTCCGAAATCAGGCCCGCCGCCTTCGCGTCAATCCCGGTGCCCGCCGGAATTGTCAGTGCGAGATCGAAATCATGCGGCACACAGACAGTCGAGCACGCCAGCAATGAAACACGCGCCTGCAATGTTGCGGACTGGCCCGCAGTTTCGAGAACTGCCTGAATGGGCAGGACGACACGGGTCTTGTAGCCAAAATTCTCGATGCCGAATGCCGTGAAGCGCTCAGGCGCGGGCCAGAGCATCTGTGCGCTCACCAGATTTTCCGATCCATCCCATGAAATTTCAGGCGGCAGACCCACCTCGCCGGGCGAACGCCAATAGGCTTTCCAGCCCTCGGCCAGCTCGACATCCAGGCCAAGGGAAAGGGTTCTGGAGGTTTCCGCGACCCCATTTTCAACGGAGATGAGCCGGGCCGTGATTGTTGAATTCTCGTAGGTATCGCTCGATGCAGCAAAGCCCATGGAGGCCCAAAGGCAAGCCATGAGAAGGAAGAATAGGCGCAACGTGGTTCGCATCATCTTTTGGCTCGCTTCCACCCTTGTCCCGAGATCGAAATCCGAAGCACCTCTATGGCTGCATCTCCCGGTTGGTCAACTTTACAAACGGATACAATGTCGTTTGTGAAGCCATCCCGCTGCGAGAATAACGCGACGAAGTCCGCGTTCGTAGCAGGAAGGCCAATAGAAGCTTTTTTCTTCATTGAACATTTCAATCGCAACCGCGGCCTCCAACCTTCCAGCGCTGGAAATTGAAACCAAATGCGGATGACTTAGTTGAACGCTTAGCAATTGAGAGAAGGAAGAAGAGGTGTTGTCACATTAACGGTCCTGAGGTTGCTGGTTCATTGATCTGGGCGTAGGCGGTGTCGATGCAGACACAAAAG